>CAWEQW010000001.1:0-65669 GCA_963811365.1 uncultured Actinomycetota bacterium
CTCCTGGTCGCCGCTACGAGACGGGCATGCGGGGCCGGCCACCTGGTCCGACCGACCGCCACAGGCCGGGCCTGGCCCGTCCCGTACTCCCGACCGGATGTGGCGCAAGCGCGCGGACATGCTGGTGCACGACCAGGACCCGTACAACGCCGAGCCGCCACCCGCGGTGCTCGGCACCGCGGTCCTCACGCCGGTCGACGCGTTCTACAGCCGCAACCACGGGCCGGTGCCGGACATCGCCCGTGACGACTGGCGACTGCGGGTCGACGGGATGGTCCGCACACCCCTCGAGCTCTCCCTCGCAGAGCTCCGCAGCGAGCACCCGGCCCACACCGTGGTCGCGACCCTCCAGTGCGCGGGCAACCGGCGGGCGGGGCTGATGCGGGTCCGCGACATCCCGGGTCAGGCCCCCTGGCGCGACGGCGCGACCTCGACCGCGCGCTGGACCGGCGTACGGCTCGGCGACGTGCTGCGCCGGGCGGGAATCGCCGAGGAGGCCCGCCACGTCGCCTTCGCGGCCTCTGACGTGTGCTCCTCCCCGGACGAGCCCGCGGAGCCGTACGGCAGCTCGGTGCCGGCGCAGAAGGCGCTCGCCGACGAGGCGCTGCTCGCCTGGGAGATGAACGGCGAGCCGCTCCCCGGCGTGCACGGCGGGCCCGTGCGGGTGCTCGTCCCCGGATACGTCGGTGCCCGCAGCGTCAAGTGGGTCCAGCAGGTGACCGCCCAGGCCGTGGAGTCGGCCAGTCACTTCCAGTCGACGGCGTACCGGCTGCTGCCGGCCGACGCCCACCCGCCCACCGCCGGACCGGGCTTCGCACTCGGGCCGGTGGCCCTGAGCTCGGCCATTCTCGAGCCCGAGGACGGCGCCGTCGTCGCGCCGGGGCGGCTGACCGTCCGCGGCTACGCGCTGGCCGGGGACCACCGGTCGGTGGCTCGGGTGGACGTCTCCGGCGACGGCGGTCGGACCTGGCAGCAGGCGACGCTCGAGGAGTCCCTCGGGCCGTTCGCCTGGCGGCTGTGGAGTAGCTCGGTGAAGGTGCCGTCGGGCGCCGAGGTCACGATCCTGGCCCGCGCCTGGGACGACACCGGGGCGGTGCAGCCGGAGCGGGCTGCGTCGGTGTGGAACCCGAAGGGCTACGTGAACCACTCCTGGCCGCGCTGCGCCGTGACCGGGTCGCCCGGCTGAGCCCCGCTGGCCGGCCGGAGCCGCCGGCACAGCGCACACGCTGCCCGGTTCGCCCCCGGCACGTCCACTCGTCGGTGGCGGTCGTGGCAGGGCATGATGCGCGCGTGGACCTGATCCTGCGCACCGCCCGGCTGCTCGGCAGCGACTCCCCCGTCGACCTCGGGATCGCGGACGGTCTGCTGGTGGCCGTCGAACCCGGCGCCACCGCGACCGAGGAGATCGACCTCGAGGGCAGGCTCGTGACGCCGCCGCTCGTCGAGCCGCACATCCACCTCGACGCCGTACTCACCGTCGGCCAGCCGCGTCCGAACACCTCGGGCTCGCTGTTCGAGGGCATCGCGGTCTGGGCCGAGCGGGTCAAGACGCTGACCGTGGAGGACGTGACCTCGCGGGCCCGCGAGGTCCTGATGTGGCAGCTCGCCTGCGGCGTCCAGCACGTCCGCAGCCACGTGGACGTCTGCGACCCCGACCTGCGCGCGCTCGAGGCGCTCACCGCGTTGCGCGCCGAGCTGCACGGGCTGGTCGACCTCCAGCTGGTCGCGTTCCCGCAGCAGGGGATCTTCGGGTTCGACGGCGGACCAGAGCTGATGCGCCGGGCGGTCGAGCGTGGCGCGGACGTCGTCGGCGGGATCCCGCACTTCGAGCTGACCCGCGAGGACGGGGTGGAGTCGGTTCGCTTCGTCTTCGACCTCGCCGAGGAGGCGGGCCTCCGCATCGACATCCACTGCGACGAGACCGACGACGACCACGCCCGGTTCGTGGAGGTGATGGCCGCCGAGACCATCAAGCGCGACATGGCCGGCCGGGTCACCGCCAGCCACACCACGGCGATGCACTCCTACAACAACGCCTACGCCGGGCGGCTGATCGGCAACATCGCCCGAGCCGGCCTGCACATGGTCACCAACCCGCTCGACAACGCCGTGCTGCAAGGTCGGTTCGACACCGGTCCGGTACGCCGCGGCCACACCCGCGTGAAGCAGCTGCTGGCGGCTGGGGTCAACGTGGCGGTCGGACACGACTCGGTGATGGACCCGTGGTACCCGCTGGGGTACGGCGACCCGGTGCAGGCTGCGTTCGTGCTGGCCCACCTCGGGCACATGAGCGGCGCGGAGGAGCTGCCGTACCTGCTCGAGATGGTGACGACCAACCCGGCGAGGGCGCTCGGCGTGGACGCGGGCGGCGTACGGCTGGGCGGCCCCGCGGACCTCGTCGTGTTCGACGCCCGCACTCCCGAGGACGCGATCCGGCTGGTGTCCCCGCGCTACCTGGTGATGCGCGGCGGCCAGGTGGTCGCCCGGACCGAGCCGGCCCGGACGACCGTCACCGTGGGCGGGCAGACCCGGCGCGTGGAGTTCCGCCGCCCGTGACGCCTCAGGCCGGGATCACCATCGACTCGTCGCGGGTGTCCCCCTGGAGCCGGAAGAACACCGTGTAGAGCAGTCCGGCCAGCACGAAGCCCACCTCGAAGGCGATGTCGCCGAAGGCAGGGTGCGCCTTGGGCACCACGCCGACGTACTGCACCTGGTTGGCGAACAGCCAGATCGAGACGACCATCGCCACGACCATCGCCACGAAACCCGCCCACGGGTTGTGCCTCTTGTCGAAGAGGAAGCCGTCGACCCGGTGCCTGCGGCGCAGGGCTACGTCGGCGAAGTACACGCCGAGCCAGGGACCGATCCAGTACGCGATGACGAGCAGGAAGTTCTCGTACTTCGACACGTCCGCGAGCCCGTTCCATGCCACGAACCCGCCGAGCACCCCGAAGACGACCGCGACGATCGCCCGCCGCAGCGCCAGCGGCAGCCGGATGCCCAGCGCGAGGAACGACATCGTCCCGGAGTAGACGTTGATCGCGTTGGCCGAGATGGCGCCGATCACGATGGCCAGCAGCACGAGCTTGCCGACGAAGGTCGGCATCGAGTGGATGAACGCGTCGGTCGGTGTGGCGTTCTCGGGGGCCGCGATGGTGGCGGAGAGCGCACCCAGCACCTCGAGCACCGAGCAGGAGACGAACACGCCCAGCCCCGCCCACAGCGCCGTCGCCTTCTTGTCGACGTCCACCGGGAGGTACCGGGTGTAGTCGGAGGCGTACGGGTTCCAGCCCGCGGCGTAGCCGAAGGCGGCGCCGAGGGTGACCAGGAAGCCACCGATGCCACCGTCGCCGGCCGCGGCGCCCGGGTCGGCCTTGGGGACCACCACGACCAGGGCGGCCAGGAACGCCACCGCGAGCAGCGGGAAGGCGATCCGCTCGAAGGCGTGCACGAAGTTGTGGCCGAAGAACGCGATGATGATCTGCGCGACCACGACGATGAGCAGGGCGAGCCTCGCGCTCATCCCGGTGAGGCTGGCGAGCGCGAACGCGCCGCTCACGCTGTTCACCGCGAACCAGCCCACACCGGCGATGACCGCGTTCAGGCCGGCGGGGAGGATGTTGCCGCGGAAGCCGAACGGGATCCGCGAGAGCACCATCTGCGGCACGCCGAAGAGCGGGCCCCGGACGCCGAGCAGTCCGTGGACAGGCTGCCCAGGAGGTTGCCGAGCACGATCGCGGCCACGGCCTGCCAGACCGTGAGGCCGAAGTAGAGCACCGAGATCACGCCGACGAAGACGGTGGCGAACTCCAGGTTCGGCGACATCCACGTCCAGAAGAGCTTGTCGGGGGTGCCGTGCCGGTCCGCCAGCGGGATGAACTCGGCACCGCCGGGCTCGATCGCCGCGACCTTCGCACCGTAGTCGCCCTCGCGGACCTCTGCCAGCACGCTCCCCGGGGTACCGAGCCCGTTGTCTGTCGACGTCATGGACCTGCCTTTCAAGCAGGAGGGGTTCCGGATCAGCCGCAGAGTACCGGCGTCATGTGACGTCCGTGTTGCGGCCCACCGCCGGGGCCCTGCGCTGAGACCGTACGGCGTGCGGCCCGCCGGTGCCACTGGCCGGCGCTCAAGCTCAGACCCCGAGCACCTCGCGGATCGGGTCGATCGCGAAGTACACGACGAACAGCGCGGACACCACCCACATGATCGGGTGCACGTCTCGCGGCCTGCCCCGAGGCTCAGGAAGGAGCGCAATGCCCTCTCGAGTGAAGCCGGCGGACGCCGGCAGTCGCTGGGACGCGAGGTTGCGCGGCACGACCCACGCCTCAACGGGAGCCACCCGTCATCGTTGAGCGCGCACGCGACCGCAACGGCCGCAGCCTGCCCCCGTCAGTCAGTGGTGGATCGGGGTAGCACAGGCTGAGTCGGCCGACCGCACAGTCGCGACGCGACGTGCCGGCTCTTACCGGCTCCGGGTCGCGCTGGCGTAGAGCTGACCGGCAATCAGGACGCTGGCGACGGCATAGATCTGGTAGAAGAGCGAGCCGGACGCGAGCGCCAGAGCGAACATCACAGAGGCCGCCAGCAGAAGGGCCGTGGCGATCCCCTTCGAGACACCGAACATCGCTCAGCATTCCTCCCTGTCCCCTTGTCCCATTGTCGAAGCCCGGTCGGTCCGGCCGCATGACGCGATGGGGGGTAAACGACTCGTCGTCGAGCCACCCCTTGTCGGACAAGTTCGGTTCGCCCGCTTGTATCCCGGAACAGGGCCGTGCACCCAGCCTGTATCACGTTCCGGACTGCGGGATACCTCAAGTCGTGCCCCCGCGTCCCCACCCGCGTCCGGCCGGCGCCCGATGACCCGCGTCGGCCTTGTCCTCGGCGCCGGCGGGGTCGTCGGGCAGGCGTACCACACCGGCGTGCTCGCCGCCCTGGAGCACGACCTCGGATGGGACCCGCGCGCTGCCGACGTGATCGTGGGGACGTCGGCCGGATCGGTCACCGGGACCCTGCTCCGCAGCGGCGTCCCTGCCAGCGAGCTCGCAGCCTGGACCGTCAGGGCGCCAGTGACCGCCGAGGGGGAGCTGCTGCACGACCTGTTCGGCGACGAGAGCCCCGACTTCCGCCCCTTCCGCTTCCGCCACGTCATCCGGCACCTGCCCCGCCTCCCAGGTCCGCCGATGATCGCCTCGGCGCTCGCGCGGCCGTGGAAGTTCCGCCCCTCGGCGGCGGCGGTCGCCCTGCTGGGGTCCGGAGACCTGCAGATCACCGAGCAGCTCGGCGCCTTGCGCGAGATCGAGGACCGCTCCCGGCCCGAGGACCCGCTGTGGATCTGTGCCGTGCGGCGTCAGGACGGCCGGCGCGTGGTGTTCGGCCGGCCGGGCACACCCCGCGCGCCGCTGCACCTTGCCGTCGCCGCCTCGTGTGCGATCCCCGGCTACTTCGCGCCGGTGACCATCGGCGGCCAGCAGTACGTCGACGGTGGCGCCCACTCTCCGACGAACGCCGCCGTGCTGCGCAGCCAGGACCTCGACCTGGTGATCGTCGTCTCGCCGATGTCCGGCCCGGCCAGGCTGCCGCTGGACCCCTACGGAGTCACCCGCTGGAACGCTGCCCGCCACGCCCGGCGCGAGGTGGCCGCGCTCCGCGCCCGCGGCATCCGCGTCGTGACGTTCCGCCCGGGCGCGTGGGAGCAGGAGGTCATGGGCAACGACTTCATGAGCGCGGAGCGGCTCGACGAGGTCGTGCAGCGGTCGTTCCTCGCGGCCGGGGCCTACGCCGCCCGGCCGCAGAACCGCAGGCTGCTCGAGCGGCTGCGGGTTGAAGGCGACGACTTCCCAGCAGTCAAGGATCTTGCTGGGAAGTCGTCCGGAGGCTCCGACAGCGCGGGACGGGGGATAGACCGCACTGGCGAAACCCCCCGCTGACAAGACTAGACCAGACCCTCGACGGCGTCGGGCGAACTCCGCAAGCCGATCCTCGCACGGCCCATCACACGCAGAGCCGGTGAGCTGTCCCCCGCTAGGTGCCTCTGGACGCGCGAGCGCCGGCTGCCGAGCGGCTACGCTCAGGCATGGCGTACGACGAGGAGCTCGCCGACCGCGTCCGAGAGCTGGTCGAGGACGAGGACGGGCTGACCGAGCAGCGCATGTTCGGCGGGCTGGCGTTCCTGCTCCACGGGAACATGGCGGTGAGCGCGAGCAACCGGGGCGGTCTGCTGCTGCGCGTCGACCCCGCGGAGACGTCCTCGCTCGTGGAGCACGCGGGAGTCAGCCGCTTCGTGATGCGGGACCGCGAAATGGATGGCTGGCTGCACGTCGGGGCCGACGTCGTCGGCACGCGCGAGGAGCTGGAGTCGTGGACGTCCCGGGGTGTGACGTACGCCCGCTCCCTGCCTCCGAAGTGACGCCACAGCTCTCGGCGCGTGCTCGACGGCTCCTGGACGCGCGGCGGTCCTTCGTCCTGGCCGTGGCGGTCCTGGCGCTGTTCAACGTGGCGCGGGCGCTGGGGCTGCTCGGCCCGCCCGTCGTGTCGGCGACCCTGCTCACGCTGGCGATGGTGCTCCTCGCCTGGACGTCCGGGGCGAGCCTGGGCGATCTCGGCCTGGCGCGGGGAAGCTGGGCGTCCGGGCTGCGCTGGGGCGCTGCAGCGTTCGGCCTGGTGCTCGTCGTGCTGGTTGCCGCCGCGGCCGTCCCGACCACGAACGCCTTCCTGCACGACTCCCGCGCCGACATCTCCTCAAGCCGGTTGTTCGGCGAGCTCATCGTCTCGGTCACCCTCGTGACCGCGGTCCCGGAGGAGCTCGCGTTCCGGGGCGTGCTGCTGGGCTCGGCGCTACGGCTCTGGGGTCCCGTCCGCGCCAGCGTCGTGACATCGTTGCTCTTCGGGCTCTGGCACGTCGCGCCGACGCTGCGCACCATGGGCGGCAACGCCGCCGTCAGCAGCGCCTCGACGTCCCTCCCGGGCCAGGTCGGCATCGTGCTCGGCGCGGTCGCCGCCACGGCAGCGGCGGGGCTGGTGTTCTGCTGGCTACGGCTGCGGTCGCGCAGCCTGCTGGCCCCGGTGCTGGCCCACGTCGCCACCAACGGGCTCGGCCTCGCGGTCGCCTGGTTCGCGGTGCACTAGCGCGGCAGAGCGCTGACGACCTTGCGCACCTCGGTCAGCTCCTGTGGCGTCGCGCCCGCGGGCCGCAGCACGGCGTTCCACCCGTCGACGTACTCCCCCACGTAGTTGTGGCCGTGGCCGGCCGGGACGCCCGTGGCGAACGGCAGGTCCGCGGTCACCTGCCAGAACGTGACGAACGGCATCCACACCATGCCGTGCAGGACGAGGACGTCGCTTCCCGGCTGTTCGCCGATCCAGTCCGGCTCTCCGAAGACGAGCCGCGGGGTCCACCAGACGATGGGGTCGGAGGGGTGCAGCAGGTAGAGCACCCGAGTGCCGGACCACGGTCTGTTCGTCGGCACCACGGGGCGCTGCGGGTCGTTGGCGAAGCGCACGATCCGGCCGTGCTGGTAGACCGGCTGCACCTCGGGGCTGCCCGGCTGGCGGTTGTCGACGAACTGCCGGAACAGCGTGTTGAAGTTCGGTGGCCCCGTGAACAGCACGCCGCTGGTGAGGTTCGACATCGAGTACTCGCCGCTGAACGCGGTCTCGCCTCCGAAGGACCCGAGGCTCTCCCCGGCCACGAAGACCCGCGGCCGGTGCTTCGGGGGCAGCTTCAGCCAGGAGCCGTAGATCGCGTCGAACAGCGCCCGCCCGGCGTCGCGTGCGTTCGACTGGTCCACGAGGAAGGAGATCCACGAGGGCAGGTAGGAGTACTGGATCGACACGGTGGCCGCGTCGCCGCCGGTGAGGTACTCGAAGGAGTCCACCATCGCCGGGTCGACCCAGCCGCTTCCGGTGGTGGTCACCACGAGCAGGTTCTTGCGCTGGAAGCCGCCCGCCCGTTCCAGGTCCTGCACCGCAAGCCGCGCCCGCGCCTCTGCGGAGCCCGCCGACTCCAGCCCCGCGTACGTCCGGACCGGCTCCACGGCCGGCTTGCCGGTCACGGCCTCGATCTGGTGGCTGGTGGGGCCGAGACCGGTGAACTTGCGGCCCTGGAGGCCGAGTGTGCTCCACGGGATGAGCGAACCCGGACCGCCGGACCGGAGGCTCGACGTCGGCTGGTGCACCCCCGCGGGGGTGGTGCCGTTCTTCACCGAGAAGGCCGAGTTGGCGGCGTTCACCAGTCCGTCGAGCAGCAGGCCGGTGACCAGCAGGTAGACCACCCCGGCGACGAGGATCCAGCCGACGGCGTTGGCCGCCCGGCGTCCCATCCAGCGGGCGAGCAGTCGAGCGACCGCGTGGTAGGCCCGGCGGAGCCCCCGGCTGACCATCAGCAGCAGCCAGAAGACCAGAGCCGCCACGAGCGGCGAGGCGATGACCAGGGGGATGCTGTAGTCGCTCACCCCCATCCGGTCGCGGACCTGCACCTGCCAGTACTGCCCGAGGGCGAACGAGGCCACCAGCAGCACCGCGCCCGCGATCGCGAACGTCCGCCATGCCCAGGTCCTCGGGGTGCGCGGCGGCCGGTCCGGGAACGCCCGCCAGATCGCGGCCGCGAGAACGCCGAGGCCGTAGCCGATCGCCCCGGTGATCCCCCACACCAGGCCCTGGGTGACGCCGCTGCGCGGGAGCAGGGACGGCGTGAACGACAGGCACGAGAAGACCAGAGCGCCCCAGAGCCCGGGCAGCGTCAGAGAGTGCACCCACCGCGTGCCCCACCGCGGCCGTCTCTGGTCGGGCTGGGCCTGTGGAGCACGGTCGGGAGGGGTCTCGGGCCGGGCCCCGCCCTCAGGGGCGGGCTCGGCCGCACGAATCACGGGCACATCTGCCATCGAACGACTGCGCGGAGCACCCGGCATCCCCCTCATGGGGTGAGAGGGGGTGCCGGTTCACAGCTCAGCCGATGACCTGCTTGTAGGCGTTCAGGTCGTTGGTCATGACGCGGTCCACCCGCCAGCTCTTGAGCAACGGCCAGCACGTCCTACCGAGCTTGTCGCAGTCCTGGTTCCAGACCTCGATGCCCGCCCGGTGCATCGCCGCGACGTACGCCGCGTCGTAGTGCGACGTGTTCCGGATCATCACGATCTTCACGCCGAGTGCCCGGGCGTCCGCCACGGAGATCGCCCAGGACAGGTCGCTCCTGTGATGGCGCCAGGCGGTCTTCACGTCGGGGGCGTACCTGCGGAACTGCCGGAGCACGAAGTCTCCGGCCGCCATCACGCTCACCCGGGCCCGCACGTGGTGCGCGACGATCATGTTCCGCAGCTTGACGACCTTCGCCCGCGGCCAGGTCTGCCTCAGGTCGAGGTGCATCTGCTGGCCCGGGTTGTGCTCGAGCGCACCCAGCTCCCGGGCCAGCGTGGCCATCGGCTGCGGCGCCGCCGCCTTGTTGACGTCGACGAGGCAGTGCTTCCTCAGCCATGTGGAGGTGTAGTCGTACACGTAGCCGGTGCAGTTCGTGCTGCGCCCGAGGGTGGCGTCGTGGTTGATCATGAACACCCCGTCGGCGACCTGCCAGACGTCGGACTCCGAGGTGCCTCTCGGTGCCAGGGCGTAGGCGGCCTCGAGGCTGCTCAGCGTGTCCTCCTGGTGGAAGACGTGCTCCCCCCGGTGGGCGATCGGCTGCAGCGCCATCGCCGGGGCGGCGACGAGGACGGCCAGGCAGGTCGACAGCACCACGAACAGGAACTTCAACGGTGTACTCCTCTGTGATCGGATGTGCCCCCTGGGTGTGCCCGCCCCTCGTCAGGGCGTGAGTCTGCTGACCCGGGTCGACCAGTTGCCGAGCGCCGTACGCACGCCGACTCCCTGCGGCGACCCGGCACAGGTGCCCAGCAGGTTGTCGCCACTGCCGCCGGCGAAGTACGGACCGCCCCACGCGGTGTAGTCGCAGGCGTGCGCCACGTACTCGCTCGCGATCCAGACCGAGCCGCCGTCGACGGCCGCGGCGCCGTAGTCGCCCCACCGGGTGCGCGGCGGGTTGCCGACCAGCGCCTTGTAGCTGGTGAAGCCGTCGTCCGGGGCGGCCCCCGTGCCGCCGGGCACGACGCTCCAGGCGCCGGCGCCGGCGAGGGCGTCGATCGGGGCGTACGCCGCGCTGGGGTTGAGGGTGTCGCCCGTGGCGGTGAAGCCGATCACGCCACGGCCGCTCGCGGTGACCCCGATCGCCGGGTAGGTGAAGTCGTGGCCCGCTGCGCCGAGGTAGCCCTGCTTCATGACCTTGCTCGACGAGGGGTTGAGCACGTAGTAGGCGATCCCGGCCCGCTGGGCGGTGCCGCCCGGGCTCAGTGCCGTGTCGAGCGCTCCCCACAGCTTGCCGTTGGCATAGCTGACCTGCTGCATCCGGGTGTCGTTGGAGTCGGGCCTGGACACCACCTCGTCGTGCGCGGGCTGTCCGTTGAGGAGGAGCCGCCAGCAGCCGGTTCCGGCGACGGTCAGGGTGGTGGTGTCGTTGATGCAATGGCCCTGCGGGACGTCGACCCCGGGAGGTGTTCCGGACCCGGGCTGCTGCTGCTTCGGCGGGATCGCGTAGGTCCCCACCGGGACCACCTTGTTCGTCAACCTGAGCGAGGGCGACGCGGTGTTCAGGGACGCCGTGTTGGCGAGCGTCCAGGACACGACCTGCTTCGACACGTAGTCCCCGCCGGTGCCTGCCACCGGGTGCGTCGCCTCGTCGGCCGCGTTGGAGCTCAGGAAGTACTCCGTGCCGCCGTTGGCCGTCGCGAACTGCTTGGCGCCGGGCGACTGGGCCGGCCAGACGGTGAAGCCGGGCTGGGTCGCGCCGGCGTCGCTGGGAGCGTTCACCGCGCCGAACGTGTCGAGGTGCACGACGTTGATGTGAGCCGCACTCGCCGCGAGCTGCGCCTTGGAGAAGGCGTAGATCTGCGCACCGTCGAAGCCCGGTCCCTCCCAGGGATAGGCGTTCGTGGTGATGTAGAAGCCGTTCGCGTCCGCCCCGATGTGCGGGTAGTCACCGATGCAGGGGCAGGCGTTGTCCGGGCTGGGGTTGGAGCCGTCGTTCGTCACGTCGAGCTGGTAGATCGTCCAGGCGCCGGTCGGGTCCGACGTCTTGCTCACCGCGGTGTCGAGGTGGTTGACCTCGGTGAGATCGCCGCCCGGGGTGCTCTCGAGGGTCAGTACCGTGACGAACCAGCGCTTCGTGGCTGCGTCGTACAGGCACGAGGGGTCGGTGATCGACGGGCCGTACGTTCCGGTGCTCCGGTCGATCGCCGCCGGGTAGCCGAAGAACGAGTTGAGGTCCACCGCGTGGTTCACGTCGCGCGGGAACCCGCCGACGACGTTGGTCGCGGTGTTGTCGGGCAGCAGGGACGTGCCGTTGGAGCTGAAGACGTTCAGCACGTCGTTGGTGGCCTCGAGGACGTAACCCCCGCCGGCGCAGAGCGCCTGGTCCGGGGGCTCCACCGTGAACTGGTTGCCGCCGCGGGCGTACCGCTGCTGGTACAGGTTCAGCCCCTCGAAGCCGTTGACGAACTCGGGGTGGGACTTCGCCTTCTTGCCGCTGGCGACCGAGGCGCCGTGACCGGTGCCCCCGGACAGGCTCCGGTCGGTGATCGTGCCCTGGTAGGGGCCGGGGCCGTTCGGCTCGGTCTCCTGTCCCGGGAACTCGCCCTGGGTCTGGTCACCGGTGCCGGACGGGGTGAACGCGCCCGTCTGTGGAGACGACGTCCCGGAGGGAGTGATTGTCCGGATGCTGCCGGAGCTGCCGGCGCTCGCCGGTGCCGCTGCAGCGGGGACCAGCAGACCCGCGCTGACCACAGCGCCGACGGCTCCCCACACCAGGTGTCTTCTCATTCCGCCCGCCCTCTCGCTCCATGACGAGACTCCGGCCGACCGCCTGAGCCCCACGGGGGACTCTGGCGCGGCGGGGTGGCGCTCCACAAGGGCCCAGTCGGTCTATTCGGGAGAGCGGATGGGTGGTCTGCGCGGCGAGTCGGGCATGTCCGACGTGGTACACCGGTCACGGCCCCGCCTCCAGGTCTCCCGCAGGACCGGCTCGCCACCCACGAGGTGCCTTCGCCGTTGAGCCGCCGCAGCCTCTCGGCCACGCCGGCGAGTCGGACAGAGCGGCGTGCCGTTAGGCCATGTTCGGCAGGATGGCCGCGCTACGCGGGCGGCGACCGGTTCGCCGCTGTCTCGAGGCGCGGCGCACCCAGTGTGTGCGAACCGCATCCCGTGGCCGCACCGCCTGAGCCCGTCATGGCGCCGGTGCCGCGACCTGCGTGGTCGCCTGCCTGGTTGACCTTCACGCAGCCGCTCAGGAGCGGGCCGCTCGCGGCGGTGAGCCCAGCAGGCCCCGCCTCGGGCTGACCGGGAGCTGTCGACGGTTCGGGGGGCACGGCGCCGGTGGTCCGTCGCGGGGCCTCTGGCCGGGGAGTGCGGTCCGGGACCCGGCTGCCCCGTCGCGGCGTGCAGACCCATGTTCGAGACAGCCGCGCGATCGTCGCCCGCAGGCCGTCGCGTACACCGACGTACCAGTCGGGCCCGTTCAGGCGCTTGTGCGCCGCGAGACGGCCAACTGGTACGTCGCCGTACGAAACCGACAGCGTCGACGAGGGGCTGTGGCCACAGGCCCGCTCCCTGTGCGGCGAGCCAGCCAACTGGCCGGTCGACTCCCGGGTTGGTCACCGCTGCGGGCTGGTGGCCACGTTGTGGTCGATGGGGCGGTTCAGGGGCCGCCCCGTCTCCTCGTCCTGGACGATGACGAGCATGTCGCGATGACGGCGCGGCCGTGTGCGCGGAGGTAGCCGGGGAAGGCTGCGGCGGCTGCACCGGTGGCGGGGTCTTCGACGACCCCGCGCCAGGGAACGGGTCTCTGGCCGCCAGGCCCCGCGACCCGAGGCCACCAGTTGCGCCGTCACCCGGTCTGGTGCGCGCGGCGGAGGCGCAGCAGTGTGGCGAGTCTGTGCAGGTCGCCGGTGACCAGAACGGGGTGGCGGTTCCCGGCGAAGCCGACGGCCGGCGGCAGGTCCGGGTCGAGGTCCTGAGCGGACGATCCCAGCCCCGCCAGCAGCTGGTCGAGGAGCTCCTCGGCCAGTGGGAGGCAGTCGACGTCACGCCGGCGACCGGGTCGGGCCGCGAGTACGGCGCTGCCGCGCAGCGGATCGCGCGCGCGACCGGCCGACTGCCCGGCATCCCCAAGCCCCGCACGTCCGGTCCCGCGCTCGCCTCGGTCGTCCTCGACGACCGTCGGAGCCACCTGCGCATCCTAGCGTTCAGGCAGTCGCGGGCTGAGCCAACACCGACAGGTAGACCGATGCTGCGTCCGTGAAGTGCAGGGCGACCACCACCCGCGTCGCCGGTGAGAACCCGAACGCCTACGACTCGCCGGTTCGGCGTCCCCGGCCGGGCCATCACCAGCGGACGCCCGGGGCGCCTGCGGCTGCCCCGGCGTCCGGCCCTCGAACCACGTCCTCGACCGCGGCTGGGCCGATCTCCACCCGGACTGACCCCGGCGTTCCGCTCCGACGATCACGGGCTCGGAGGACCGGCGACCTCAGCCAGACTCATGGTACGACGCGGCCACGCTGCGCTCCGGAACGGTGGGCGTGACGTGACTCTGCCAGAGCCTGTGGGGGCACGACGCTGCCACGGGTCGCCTTCAACACCGGGCGCATCAGCTTGGGCAGCCCAGGCAGGCGCGCGGCGGCGAAGATCAGACCCCGAACACGCATCCGCCACTGGCTGTCCGGCACCAGCCACAGCGCGGTCCGTCGACCCGCTCGCTGCTTGTCCCGGATGATCGGGCGCATCCGCTGCTCGTACCGCAACGCCGCGTCGGCGATCGATCCGTCGCCGTGCAACTCCTCCGCCAAGACGTACGCACCGCCGAGAGCCATCGACGCGCCCTGCCCCGCCATCAAGGACACCGCCTGGCAGGCATCGCCGACCAGCGTGACGTGCCCCCGCGTCCAGCCGTCCATCTCGATCTGCGCGACCTGGTCGTAGTAGAGACCACCCTCGGACGGGCAGTGGAGGAGTGCACGGCCGACCAGGTCTCCCAGGCCCTGATAGACCGACCTGATCGTCGCGGCTGGATCGGCCGGCAGAGTCGGGTCGGGCGAACGGTGCACCAGCCAAGCCGCCAGTCGGCCGTCGTTGGTGGGATAGATGCCGGCCTGCCGGTCCGGCGCGGCGACGAGCATGAACTGCTCGCCTACCTCGGCCCGCAGTGCGTCGTCGGTGAAGACGTAGGAAGCCGTGTGGTAGCCCAGGTAACGCACCAGCGGCTCCTCGGGGCCGAACACGAGTTCACGAACCCGGGAGTGGATGCCATCGGCGCCCACCAGCAGGTCCGCCGCCTCGGATCGGCCGTCACTCAACGTCGCAACGACCCCGCTGCCCACCTCCTCGACCGCATCGATGGTGAGCCCGTATCGGATCGTGACTGCCCCGCCGAGCTGACCGAGCAGCACCCGCTCCAGATCGGGACGCATGAACGTGAACGCTCGCCCGTCGAACGCCTGCGCCATCCGGTCGTAGTCAATGCGGCCCCGCCCGGTCCCGTCGGGAGCGACGTAGCGCACCACCGCGTTCCTGGTGTGGATGTCGGCGAGCTGCGGTAGCAGTCCCATCAGCTCGGCCACGT
Organism: uncultured Actinomycetota bacterium; assembly: GCA_963811365.1. Taxonomy (GTDB): domain Bacteria; phylum Actinomycetota; class Actinomycetes; order Propionibacteriales; family Nocardioidaceae; genus CAWEQW01. The sequence continues at coordinate 14,654 of CAWEQW010000001.1, forward strand.
CGTAGCCGGAGCCGACGAAGTCGACCATGTAGCCCTCGTCTCGTGGGCCCAGAGGCGCGCTCGACCAGCATCACCTCCCAGCCATCGCGCTCGAGCCACCATGCCAGCGTCAGCCCGGCAATGCCGGCACCACAGATGATCGCCTTCACCGCGCGCCCCCTCTCGAGCGTGATGTGTTGGTCGCGCGTCCCAGCCGTTCGTCCTGCCCGAAGGCCCACGATGCACAGGTCAGCAGCCTGATCCTCTCGTGGGAGAGAACCACGGCCGGATAACGGGTGAACGCGGCGGCACCCCCTGCCCTCCGAGGTAGGTACTGGTGGTCGAGAAAGGTCACCGGATCAGAGCGATCGTTCTGGACTCCGTGGAGGAGGTGCCCGAGGTGAGCGTCTGCCTCGTCAACCAGGGGGGCGGAGTGAAGCCGGTCAACTGCGCAGCTCGTGGACGGCCACCGCCGAGCCTCGGATTCTGCAGGCTGCCGGAGCACGGGCAACGGGTGGGACATGAGAGCCTCCAGGGGGATAGCGAGCTGCCCTGATCGTCGTGCGACTGCCTTCCCGCGGCCTTCCCCTGCCTTCCCCTGCCTTTCGGCACCGTGTGCCCATGCGAAGCGGGTGGAGTGAGCACGTCGCCCGCAGTGAGCCACTCAGCGATTCGACGTTCGCCGACGTCCGCCTTCTCTCGCGGTCGCCGGCCACTCCCGGCTCCCGGAGGGAGGTGGCACCGCTTCGGATGCGGAGCGACCGCGCGGAGTCCCGGTGGTTGTCGGTCATCGTCGACTGGCCGCGGAAACGCCGTCTGAGCTGCGGAACGCGATCACGGGACATTGGGCCCCGTCGGCGATCGTCGGGCTCCTGCGTTCCAACTGCGGACCGCTGGGTCGCGGCGAGATTCCTCGAGCGAAGGCGGCGTCGAGCAGCGCCCGGGCGACCTGCTCGGCCTTCTCGGTCGCCGCGGCACCCACCGGCTTCGCCTCATAGCGGTCACGGTTGCGAGCGCGTCGCAGGCGGTCGGACTCTCGCGTTGCCTTCTCCGCTGGCGGCTTGTCGAAGGCGGCATGCAGTATCGGCCGAGCGCCTCGTGCTGGCCGGCTTGTTGGTCGTCCGGATGCCGTACGCCGCGCGCAGCGCCTCGCACCGTGCCGTCACAGGTGTGGTACGCAAGCCAGTGTCTGACGACGACGCTGGTGAGCAGCGGCGGTTGGTACAGGCGCTCCTCGGCTTGGCGCAGGAACGAGGTCCCACGGGCGAGGTCCCCGGGCACCACATCGAGACGTCGAGCCTCGACCAGCGCGAGCACCGTCGCCTGCTGGACGCGGGTGAGCAGAGTCAGCGCCAAGCCCTCAGTTCCTCGCTATGGCATAAGCCTCGATCCACCGGTGAGCCGCGTGGGGTGAGCGTGGCGTAGAACGAGAATGTCCTTGCGGGGCGGGAGAATCGGAGTCCTTCAGGCAACGATTCGCTCGCAAGGCAAGGGCATCTCTGGGGTGAAACTCTCTCACACGCTTCGAGGGTCGTCGGTGGCGTTCGATGCTCCGAATCTCGTGTCGGCCGGCGGTCTGATTCCGGTGCTCGGGTTGGCTGAGGCCGCGGGGTTGCGGGATCTGGCCGATGAGCATCTGAGGTGTCGACCGACAAGGGCGCAAACGCCGGGTTGAAGGTCGCCTCACTGGTCGGTGGGATGGTCGCCGGCGCCGATTCGATCGACGACATGGCGTTGCGTCGGCACGGCGGGATGAGCCGGGTCTTCGCGAGGGCGTGCGCGCCCTCGACGCTGGGTTCGTTCCTGCGAGCGTTCACCTTCGGTCACATCCGCCAGCTCGACGCGATCGCATCGAGGTTCCTGATCGCGCTGGCCGGGCTCACCCGACTGCTCGACGCGTCCGCGGGTTCGGCGGCCAGCAACACCGTTCCAGACGCCGTTGCCGGGTATGCGCTGCTCGATGTCGATGACACGATCATCGAGGTCCACGGCTACGCCAAGCAGGGCGCAGGGTTCGGCTACTCCGGTGTCCGTGGACTCAACGCACTGCTCGCCACGCTCACGACCGCATCCACGGCGCCGGTGATCGTGGCTCAACGGCTCCGCAAGGGCTCGACCGGGTCACCACGCGGCGCGAAGCGACTGGTCGGCGACGCGGTCCGGACCACCCGGCGGCTGCTTGGGAAGACCCCGCTGGTGCTGGTGCGGATGGACTCGGCGTTCTACGGCCGCGGCCCGGTCCGCGCGGCCCAGGCCGGCGGTGCCGCGGTGTCGGTGACCGTGCGGATGGATCCCGCGGTCAAGAAGGCGATCGCCACCATTGACGAGGCTGCGTGGACCACCATCGAGTACACCGACGCCATCTTCGACGAAGAGACACAGCAGTGGATCTCCCGGGCCGAGGTCGCCGAGGTGCCGTTCACCGCGTTCGCCGCGCAGAAGAAGGCCGACCAGGTGCCGGGACGACTGGTGGTCCGCCGGATCCCGGACTTCAACGCCTGCAGCCGGACTGACATCGGCGTGCTGGTGGGACTGCTCAAGTCGGCGCTGCAGCGGTCGCGCGACCGTGTGCGGCGGGGAGCGAGCGGGGGCCGGTCGGCGAGCGGTAGGGGACTATGTACCCCCCACCCCCACCCCGCACGCGGGCGCAGAGTGAGAAGTGGAAGGCCGCATCATCGTCGAATCACCCGCACTGCTCCAGGAGGATGGGATGAACAGCCGCACCACACGCCGCGTAGCCGTCGCCATGAGCTCGGTCGTCGCCACTGCAGGCCTGATGGCCTTACCGGCCAACGCTACGACGCTCGCACCCAGCCGCATCACCGCCCATCCAAGCGACACCACGCCGGCCGCAGGCGAGACGTTCCGCGTCCGGGGCGCGGTCTGGTCCGAAGGCGTCCGGGTCCCGGCCACGATCCGCATGAAGGACTGGGAGAACGGTCAATGGGTGCAACTGAAGGGCGCCGTGATGCACACTAACCGGGACAACCGGTACGTCATGCGCGTCATCTTGCACCTGAAAGGCGAGCGGCAGCTCCGCGCGGTGGGTGTGCCCGACTCGGCCACCATCAGCACCGCTCGGACCACCTTCTCAGTCACCGTGCACTGACCGATTGCGCCATGCCGCTCCTTGAGAACGCCGACCGCTGAACGGTCGCTGCTTCTCGCCGCAGCAACCGCGAATCATTCCTGCTAGCGGCTGCGACGGGACGCGAAGGAAACGACTTCTTCGGCGCTGAGGTTGCGTTCCACCAGCGACTGGGCGGCCAGCCCGAGTTTGAGGTTGTTGCTGCGGGCGAAGGTGCGCAGGGTCGCGAAGGCGCTGCCCATATCCATCCTGCCGTACTCGGCCAGGACACCCTTGGCCTGCTCGATGACGATGCGGGAGTTGAGTGCTGTCTGAAGTTGCTCGGCCAGAAGCGAGGATCGGTCGATGAAGCGCTGCTGGAGGATGCCGATGGTGGCCACGTCGGTCAGCGCGCGGGCCAGCCGTTGGTCTGCCGAGTCAGCGACGCCCCAGGGTCGCTGAACAGGTTGAGCGCCCCGATCGTCTCCTCGCGCAGCCGCATCGGCACCGCGTGCACCGAGCCGAACCCGACACTGAGTGCGGTCTCGGCGAAATGGGGCCAGGCGGTGTGGGCGGTGAGGTCATCGGCGGTCACGGGCGCACCGGTGTGGGAGGCCTCGACGCAGGGGCCGCCCTCGGTGCTTTGCAGCTGGAAGAGCTCCACGAGGCGGGTGGCCTCGTTGGTGGCAGCCATCAGATGAAGGTCGCCGCGCTGGTCGAGCAGCATCAGACCTGCGTGGGAGACGCCCAGGAGGTCGACGAGATGTGGACCAGGCGATCCAGCAGGTCGACGACGTCGTAGTCGTCGACCAGCGTGTCGGCAAGCGTCACGAAGCTTCGCGCGAGCAGACCCTCCCGCTCCGCACTCCGCTCCTGCCCCTGGCGGTTGTCTTTCATCGTCCCGCCCTCCGTGAACCGCCTCCGCGCGGATGATCGACGTCGTTGGCCAACAGGTCAACGGGCACACCCTCGGCGTAGGCGGTGGCGCGCAGCCGGCATGGGCGCCTCCTCGATGCTCGTCCGACCTGCTCCATCACCATCCCGGCGGCCCGATGCACTCCATGTGGTCCAACGATCCTTGTCGAGCCCGCTGCCGACGGTGCCTTCCATATCGAGCAGCGCCGCAGCGATCGTGTCGCACCGTCGTCAGAGTCCCAGGTCGACCTCCTCGCGGCGCAACGGTCCCGGGGACATCGATACAGGTCGACCGCGCCCAGCGCGATCGCGCCCATGCGCACCGGGAAGGCGAACACAGCACGAATGTCGAAGTCGAACGGCCTCGGCCAAGAAGACCGGCCACCGGCTCTGCACTCCACTGCTGGGCCCGTCCAGGTCGGGCACCAGCACCGGGGACCCCGAGGCAGACGCGTCCACGCACGGACCCTCCCCGAGCGTGAACTGCAGACGCTCCATCGCTGCGGCGGTGTCGTCGGAGCCGAACAGCGGCTGACGTTGCCCGGTTCCGGCCAGCAGCGACATCCCACCCCCGTCCACCGCCACCGCATCGATACAGGCCATCAGCAGTTCCTCGATCCGGGTACCGGTCACACCGTCACCCGTCACTTCCTCACCGAACCTCTCCCCGAGGCCCCGTCGGCCCCGCCGCGCCGCCCGGCGGCGTCAATGCCGAGCCAGCGTCGCCCCAGGCGATGTGCGAGGTCACTCCCAGCCCGAGTAGTGATTCTCGCCGCCCTCACCGGGCGCGTGAACCTGGCCATCCAAACCATGCGACAGCGGCTTGTTCCGCGACCGCCACTCGAAGTACGCGAAGACGATGATGACAAGGGCGACGACTAGCCAGACCATGACAGGCCTCCGGTCCGTAATCTCCTCACTGTGTCACTTGGCGACTCGGCTGAACACCCCTGTCAGTACGTCGGCCACGCGAGTCATCTCGCCGGTGGTGGGCAATCTGAAGCTCACGACGTACGGCGCGAGGGGTCCAGGTGGCTTAGATAAGACCTCGATCGTGGCCGACAGCTTGTGCGGATCGACCCCGATGACGACCTGCTCCATGCGCCTTGCTCCTGCCTGCGCTCGCACCAAAAGGGACGGCGTGGTGGGCAGTGCTGCTACGAGCAGGGCAGTCCCCTCTGGCGCCACGCCTCGTCAACGGCGCCCGGCGGGCTGCAAACCGAAAGTGAGCCACACCGAGACCTGGGAGGCAGCCCAGAAGAGAGAGACAACCCGTCGGGCGCCTGAGATCGAGTCTGGCCGGACACCGATCCTGCAGGACGTCTCTGATAGCCCAGATTGACTACCAGCGACGCCAGGTCACTCGACGATCTTCCAGTAGGAGTCCTTACGAGCGATGCGACCATCCGGAGCCAGGTCGAAGAGGTCGCAGCCACGCACGGTCACGTGCTCGCCCGAGACGCTCGTCCCGGTCAGCAGCCACTTGGAGACGGCATGGTCACCACAGAGCCAGTGCTCGTCGTCGGCGTAATGGACGTCCGGCAGCCCCTTGAACCGTTGGGCGAGTCCCTCGCGCACCGCAGCCCGACCTCGGTAGCGGGTGCCCCAAGGCTCGGGCCCACGAGGCATCTCGAGCACACAGTCATCGCTGAAGAAGCTCATCACTCGGTCGAGGTCGTGAGCGTTGAACGCCACCACCAGGTCCTTCAGTGTCTGCGTCTGGGACATGCGCACGATTCTGGCACTCCCTCTGCCGCGGCCGGTACTCACAAGCAGCCGACACGGCCGGACGCCGCCCAGCCAGCTGTGGTTGGGGCAAGGCCGGCAGTTGGCTGTGAGCTGAACCGAACGACGCCACCGCGGGGATCATCGTCAGCAACGGCCCAAGAGGGTCTCCCCTGCCATGTGGAGGTCGCGGAAGAGGTTGTTAGCGGTGACGTGGTGCTCGTCCCGTTCGTTCGACAGCGCAACGAGCGGGCCGGTGTCGTCGGCGTCGCCGCCGGTCATGCGTGACACAGCAGCCGCGTCGGTGCCGTCGAGATCGCCGAGCGCAGCGTTGATCGCGGCGGTCCGGGACTCGCTGGCGCGGCTGCCTCGACGGTGGTGGTCAGTATTCGTTCCCCGGTCTTCCGGAAGGTCTGAGCCCTCCACGATCCCGAAGAACTCCGGCGCCCAGCCCTTGTTCGCCCAGCCCTTGTTCGCCCAGCCCTTGTTCGCCGGGCGTGCCGGTCGACGACGCACGTCAGCAAGGACGACGGCAACCTGATCTTCCGGCAACTCATCGACCAGGCCGTCGTGCCTCGACCAGGACCGTTGCCTGCTGGACGCGGGTGAGCGGAGTCAGCGCCACGGCAGCTCCCCGATCACGGCGACCGCCGGGCCGCTGCGCACGTTGTCCAGGAGCCCGGAGGGCGCGGCGAACTCCTCAGAGGTCAGGATCGTCGAGTTCACGGGACGGCGCACCGCGGCCTCGACTCGGGTGCACGCCTCGTAGACCGCGTCCACGTCGGGCTCACCGAGCACCATGACATCGATATCGTGCGGCGCAGGGCCGGCATCCCCGAGCATCCGCGCGGCGATGGAGCCGTAGAGGAACGCCGACTCGATCCCGTCGATGCGGGCAAGCTCCTCGGCCAGGACCACCACCGGGCCGTTGGCGACCGTGAGGATCTCGCGCAAGGGGCCCACCAGCGGGCTCTCGTCGTTGGCGCGGACCAGCCGTGTGCGGCCGACCAGTCGCTCACTCAGGATGCCGGCGTCCAGCAAGCGCGCGACCTCGCGATGCACGGTCGGGTAGGCCAGGCCGGCCCGCTCGGCCAGGTCGGTGACGCTCCGCTCGTCACCGGTGAGCAACAAGGTCGAGAGCAGGCGCGCCTGACCGTCCGACCGGAAGACCGGAGCGAGGAGCGGCGCCTCAGTTCTCATATGATTGAGGTTATCCGGCTCTTCCCAGAACCCCCAGGCCACCTCCGAAGGGACCAGCGAACCCGGGCGCTCCCCCTCCGGAACGCGCCAGGAGGGCGAGGAGATAGGGGTCAACTCGGTCGGCCTACTCGCCGGAAGCCGAGCGGCCCCGGAGTGAGTCTGGTGGTCAGCCGAACCCCAGGGCGTGCGGCTAGCGACTGGTGGTCGCGTCGTCTTCGATGGGGACAGCGGATCCACTGATCAGGGCTGCCCGGTCGAGCAGCTCGACCTCGATGCGGCTGGGGCGCCCCATCTCGACGCCCTGGGTGATGACGAAGGTGTCGCCTGTGGCTGCGCGGCCGTGTGCGCGCAGGTAGCCGGCGAAGGCTGCGGCGGCGGCACCGGTGGCGGGGTCCTCGACGACGCCGCCCCAGGGGAAGGGGTCTCTCGCTCGCCAGGCCCCGGGGCCAGTCGAGGCCACCAGTTGCACCGTCACCCAGTCGTGGGCGCGGCAGAGCCGTTGGACTGCATCGAAGTCGTAGGACAGGGTGGCGAGCCTGTGCAGGTCGCGGGCGACCAAAACCGGGTGGTGGTTTCCGCCGAAGCCGACGGCCGGCGGCAGGTCGGGGTCGAGGTCGTGGGCGGACCATCCCAGCGCCGCCAGCAGCTCGGCGAGCAGCTCCTCGGCCAGAGGGAAGCAGTCGACGGCGGGGCTGCGCAACGCCCCGACTGCCCGGTCGCCTTTGAGGCCGGCGGTGATCTCGATCGGACCGACCTTGGTCTGCAGGGTGTAGGTGCCGGCGCCGGCGAGCTGGCCGATGGCCACCGCGGTGGCGATCGTTGCGTGGCCGCAGAAGTCGACTTCGCCCTCCGGCGCAAAGTAGCGGATGGGGATCGCACCTGCGCCGTCGCCTTCGATGGGTCCGGTCACGAACGCGGTCTCGCTGTAGCCGACCTCGGCGGCAACCCGCTGCATGTCCCGCTCCGTCAGGTGCGAGGCGTCGAGCACCACGCCCGCCGGGTTGCCACCGGCTGGGTCATCACTGAACGCCGCGTAGCGCTGGACCTCAATGTGCGTGGTCATGGGAGTCCTCTGGGAAAGGTCCTGCGGGACCGGCGTCCGCCCGTGAGGCAGGTGGTCGGGCCGTTCGGGTTGCCGGGGCATGTTCGAGCAGCCCGGCGACGAAACGCGGCGCCCGGACGGTCTCGACTGCGAGCGTGGTCTCGACCCGCTGGATTCCTGCGATCGGCCAGATGTGCTCGACCAGGAGCTGGCGCAGCTCGGTCAGGTCAGCGACGCGTGCGCGCACCAGCAGGTCGGTCGAACCGGTGACGATCGAGATCTCCTCGACCCGGTCGATGCCACGCAGCTCGTCGACGATCTGCTCGATGTGGCTCGACTTGTCGGTCAAGAGCGAGATGTGGGCCAGCGTCGGCAACCCCAGACGGGCCCAGTCGATGTCCACCGTGAACCCGCGGACCACCCCTCGCTCCGACAGCCGAGCGATCCGATCCGCGATCGACGGCCCGGACAGACCAACCGCCGCGCCCAGACTCCTCAGCGAGGTCCGGGCATCGGCAGCGAGCAACGCGAGCAGCTGCACGTCCACCGCGTCCAAGGACCACGACCCGACCGGTGCCTCCGAAGCAAACCCACTCATGATCCCAAACCTTACATCGAATGGCGCCAACCCTCCATTCGTCAACGATGTGGTGGGTCACGTGGGCTGTATAGACATCAAATGAAGGCTAGCCTACGATCTGGACATGACTCGAGACCCTGTCCACGCACCCGCCGCACCCGCCGCTGTCGGCCCCTACTCCCACGCAGCCCGGCACGGGGAACTGCTCTTCCTCTCCGGACAGGCCCCACTCCACCCAGAGACCGGGACCGTTGTCGAGAGCGGCATCGAAGCGCAGACCCGTCAGGTGCTCGCCAACCTCGACGCCGTCCTCAGCTCGGCTGGCGCGACGTTCGACGACGTGCTCAAGGCAAACATCTACCTCACGAATCTCGACGACTTCCAGGCTGTGAACGCCATCTACGCCGAGCACTTCACCGAGCCCTACCCCGCCCGTACCACGATCGGGGTCGCCGGGCTGCCGCTCGGGATCGCAGTCGAGATCGAACTGGTCGCCGGCCTCCCCACCGACTGACGCGGCACGGGCCCGCACACCACAACAGGAGGACGATCCCGCCATGGTCGAACCCGGCAGCACCGTGACCCAAGACCTCCGGACAACGCTCCAGTCAGCTGCCGCCGGCGAAGGTGAGGGACTACGGCGCGGTCTGTGGCTCAGCTACCTGGACCCCTACGGCCTGGAGGTCGCCACCGAGTGCGGCGTCGATTGGGTCGGCGTCGACCTGCAACACGGAAACATCGAACCGCACGATCTCCCCGGACTCCTGCGCGTTGCCGAATCCGCCGGACTACCCCTCCTGGCCCGCACGCCCTCCCACGACCCCGCAACACTCGGCCGGATCCTGGACGCAGGGGTGAGCGGGGTCATCGTTCCCATGGTGGAGTCCTCCGATCAAGCCCGAGCCCTCGTCTCGGCGTGCCGCACTCCACCGTTCGGTGCCCGCAGCACCGGCGGGTGTCGATCGACGCTCGGTGTCACCCGAGCGCCCGCCCAACAGCTCGTGCTGCCGATGGTGGAAACCGCAACAAGCCTCGACCACGCCGAAGACATCCTCGCCGTCCCCGGAGTCGACGGCGTGTTCTTCGGCCCGTACGACCTCACGATCTCGGCCGGCTACACCACGGCGAGCTCACCTCAGACCATCCAGGCACTCCGAGACGTCATCAGTCTCGCCCGCGCAGCCGACAAGATCGCCGGGTTCATGGCCGGGAGACCTGAGCTCCTCGCCGTGGCGTCCGACGCCGACCTCGTCGCCGTCGACACCGACGTTTCTGCGCTGCGACTGGGGCTGGCACGAATCTTCGCATAGCAGCTGGCAACCCACCGGCGGTTGTTGGCGGCCACTCTTCCGCTGCTGTCCTCGACGCGGTCGCTCCGCGCTGCGCCGATAGAAACCGAACACCTCGTGTCCGGCCGTGCCCGCTGGTCATCCGGAAGCAGCACGCCGCCAGCAGCGCGTCGCTCGGTGTCCGCGGCGAAGGAGCCGCAGAGGATCGCTCACGGTGACCAACCGGTCCCTTTGCGGACCGAGTGCGGACTGCGGCCGCCTCATAATCGGCGATGCTCAACGGTGACAAGCGATTCTCAACGAGCCTAAACATTGAAGCGGAACGAAAACCCCTGGTTTCGGGTGTTGACGGTCACCGTTGGTTGAGGCCGGAGAACGTGAATTGACCTGCGGAAATGCGCCCGTGGGACGTTGGACGTCGTTGGCGAGCATCGGTCTCGGCCGGACTTCTTGCGGACTATTTGCGGACCGCTGGACGGTCGGACACCCTCTGCATCTGGTCGAAGGTCAGCGGCCATCGCGGTCATTCGTCGCGGAGCGCGGCCTCCCAGTCCTGACCGCCATGGAAGACGCCGAGGATGTTCACCACGAGCTCACCGTAGGACTCGTCGACCTCGTAGGCGATCAGCGTTCGCTTCCTGAAGGTGGTCGTCCGCATGCCCGGCCGGACGTCGTCGCGTGCTCGGCCAGCGCAAGGGAAGACGAGGATGCCGTCGATGCAATCGAGGATCGCCGAGACGAAGCGCTGCGCGACATCCGCGACACCTTCTCGGTGATCCAGTCGTCGAGAGCGTTCAGCTGCTGCTGTGCCTCGGGGGTGTAGTTGATTCGGCCCGTCATGGACGGGCGGCCCACTTGGCCTCGAAGCCGGCGCGGACGTCCTCAGCCGGGATCGCCTGGGATGGCTCGGCCTTGAGAGCGTCGTAAGCGGCGGCGGCTTCGGTGCGCAGCCACGACTCCGATGCCAGGTCGAAGGCCTCGTCCGGGTCGACCGATTCGAGCAATCGGAGAGCGACGTGCTTGCGCACGTCAGGAGGCAGTGACATCCCTGCCTCGTAGAACTCCGATTCGCTCAGCGACATGACGTCAGGTTACTCCGAGCACCGAGGCTGGCGCAGGAACGATCTCGCACGCGCGAGGTCTGCGGGCGCGACATCGAGACGTCGCGCCTCGACGAGCGCGAGGACCGTCGCCTGCTGGACGCGGGTGAGCGGGGTCAGCGCCACGGCAGCTCCCCGATCACCGCGACCGCCGGGCCGCTGCGCACGTTGTCCATGAACCCGGACGGCGCCGCGAACTCCTCAGGGGTGAGGATCGTCGGGTTCACGGGACGGTGCACCGCGGCCTCGACCCGCGTGCACGCCTCGTAGACCGCGTCCACGTCGGGCTCGCCGAGCACCATGACGTCGATGTCGTGCGGTGCCGGACCGGCATCCCCGAGCATCCGCGCGGCGAAGGAGCCGTAGAGGAACGCCGACTCGATCCCGTCGATACGGCCAAGCTCCTCGGCCAGCATCACCACCGTACCCGTCGCGACCATGAGGATCTCGCGCAAGGGGCCCACCAGCGGGCTCTCATCGTTGGCCCGGACCAGCCGTGTGCGGCCCACCTGGCGCTCGCTCAGGATGCCGGCGTCCAGCAAGCGCGCGACCTCTCGGTGCACGGTCGGGTAGGCCAGGCCGGCCCGCTCAGCCAGGTCGGTGACGCTCAGCTCATCGCCGGTGAGCAACAGTGTGGAGAGGAGTCGCGCTTGACCGTCCGAGCGGAAGATCGGTGCGAGGAGCGGCGCCTCAGTTCTCATATAGAACGCCGCCGACCGCTATGGGAGCCAGCAGCGGCGTCAGCCCGTCGAGGAACCGCGGCCGCCGGTCTCGAAGTACGTCGGTGGAATCGGCATCTGACGTCAGCGGCGGCGCTTACGCGCGCGGGGCGGTGGCCACCGCACAGGGACGCTGAGCTCGCCGGCGAGCCAAGCGCTGAATCCGGCGGGGTCGCGAGGCGGCGTGTCCTGAGAGGCGATGGCCGCAGCCGCTGACCTGCACGTTTGGCCTCAGAGAGAGCCACATATGCCCATCATCTGCGGAAGTCGGGTCTGTGCGGACTGGCAGGGGTCACACCCCTCTGAGGACCTGCGGTCTTACGCCGATTCACACGTTGAAGCGGAACTCGACCACGTCACCGTCCTGCATCACGTAGTCCTTGCCCTCGATCCGCACCCGGCCTGCCGACTTGGCGGCGTTCATCGACCCGGCCTCCATCAGGTCGTCGTAGGTGACGATCTCGGCCTTGATGAAGCCGCGCTGGAAGTCGGTGTGGATCACGCCGGCCGCCTCAGGGGCCGTGGCGCCCTTGGGGATCGTCCAGGCGCGGGTCTCCTTGGGACCGGCGGTGAGGTAGGTCTGCAGCCCGAGAGTGTCGAAGCCGACCCTCGCGAGGACGTCGAGCCCGGGCTCGTCGATGCCCATCTCGGCCAGCATCTCCCGCGCCTCGTCGTCGTCGTCCAGCTCGACGAGCTCCGCCTCGAACTTGGCGTCGAGGAAGATCGCCTCCGACGGCGCGACCAGATCGCGCATCCGCTTCTTGAGCTCCTCGTCGCCGAGCTCGTCGCCGTCGCAGTTGAACACGAAGATGGACGGCTTGGCGGTCAGCAGCATCAGCTCGCGCAGCAGTGCCTTGTCGATCGCCGTGGCGATCACCGGCGTACCGGCTTCGAGGGCCTCCGTTGCCTCCTTGGCGGCGGCCACGACCGGGCCGAGCTCCTTCCTGCCCCTCGCCTCCTTCTCCAGCCGTGGCAGCGCCTTCTCGAGAGTCTGCAGGTCGGCGAGGATCAGCTCGGTCTGGATCGTCGAGATGTCGTCGGCCGGGTTGAGCGCACCCTCGACGTGAGTCACGTCCTCGTCGCGGAACACCCGGGTCACCTGGCAGATCGCCGACGACTCACGGATGTGGGACAGGAACTTGTTGCCGAGTCCCTCCCCCTCCGAGGCACCGCGCACGATCCCGGCGATGTCGACGAACTCCACCGTGGCCGGCAGGATCTTCGCGGAGCCGAACATCTCCGCGAGCCTCGCCAGCCGCGGGTCCGGCACGCCCACCACCCCCACGTTCGGCTCGATCGTGGCGAACGGGTAGTTCGCCGCGAGCACGTCGTTCTTGGTGAGGGCGTTGAAGAGGGTCGACTTGCCCGCGTTGGGCAGGCCGACGATTCCGATGGTGAGAGCCACGTGCGAGGAGTCTACGGGGGACGGGTACCGCGAGCCGAATCGGCGGAGACCGGGTGGCTAGGGTGACCGGTCATGCGGATCGCCACCTGGAACGTGAACTCCGTCCGGTCCCGGATCGACCGGGTGGAGGCGCTGCTGCGACGTCACGAGATCGACGTGCTCGCGCTCCAGGAGACCAAGGCTCGCGACGACCAGTGGCCGGTGATGGGCCTCGAGGCGATGGGCTACGAGGTCGCCACCTACGGCGTCGACCAGTGGAACGGGGTCGCGATCGCGTCGCGGGTCGGCGTCGAGGACGTCCAGCAGGGCTTCGAGGGCATGCCCGGGTACGGCGAGCCCCCGGCCGTCGAGGCCCGGGCGCTGGGCGCGACGTGCGGCGGAGTCCGGGTCTGGTCCCTCTACGTCCCGAACGGGAGGGCAGTCGGCGACCCGCACCTCGACTACAAGCTGGCCTGGCTCGGCGCGCTGCGGGACGCGGCGCGCGGCTGGCTGCTCGACGACCCGCAGGCCCAGGTCGCGCTGGTCGGCGACTGGAACATCGCCCCGCTCGACGAGGACGTCTTCGACATCACCCGCTTCGCGCGCTCGACGCACGTGACGCCGCCCGAACGAGCGGCTTTCCAGGCGGTCGTCGAGGCCGGGTACGCCGACCTCGTCCGGCCGGTCCTCCCCGGCCCCGAGGTGTTCACCTACTGGGACTACTACCGCCAGCGGTTCGAGCGGAACCGCGGGATGCGCATCGACTTCCTGCTCGGGTCGCCGGCCCTGGCCGCGCGGGTGTCCGGCGCCCTCATCGACCGGGAGGAACGGGCCGGCAAGGGCGCCAGCGACCATGCCCCGGTGATCGTCGACCTGGCGGACTGACGCGCCCGCGGGCCTGACCTCAACCTAAATGTCGGTGCCGCCCGGCATCCTCAGGGGCATGGACATCGGTACGACGCTCATCCTGCTGCTGGTGCTGCTCGTCGGGCTCGCCCTCGGAGGCGCCGTCGGCGTGCTCTGGGCCCGCTCCGGTCTCGGGCGCGCCACGGCGCTGCGCGCGGTCGAGTCGCGCGCGGCCGACCACGCCGTGGTCAAGGACAGCCTCGACCGGCTGCACGACCAGATGCGCGACCTCGAGCAGCAGCGAGTGGCGTGGCAGGGCCAGCTCCGCCAGCAGGTCGACGACATGCGCTCCTCGACCGAGACACTCCGGCGCGAGACCGCGAGCCTGTCGACGGCGCTGCGACGGCCGCAGGTCCGTGGCCGGTGGGGCGAGCTGCACCTCCGCCGAGCCGTGGAGATCGCCGGGCTGGTGGCACGCTGCGACTTCGACGAGCAGGTGTCGCTCACCCAGGACGGCCCGGCCGGCGACCGGCGGACGCTGCGGCCCGACCTGGTGGTGCACCTCGCCGGCGGCAAGCAGGTGGTCGTCGACGCGAAGGTGCCGCTCGACGCGTTCCTCGACGCGACGGCGGCCGACGGGGACGAGGAACGTGACCACCACCTCCGACGGCACGCCCGACAGCTCCGGCAGCACGTCGACACCCTCTCGGCCAAGGCCTACTGGCGGGCGCTGCCTGCGACGCCGGAGTTCGTGGTGCTGTTCGTGCCCGGCGAGTCCTTCCTGTCCGCGGCGCTCGAGGCGGACCCGTCACTGCTCGGTGACGCAGCCGCGCAGGACGTCATCCTCGCCACCCCCACGACGCTGATCGCCCTGCTGCGCACCGTGGCGCACGCCTGGACCCAGCAGACCCTCGCCGACAAGGCCCGCGAGATCCATCTGCTCGGCCGCGAGCTCTACGAGAGGCTCGGCACCCTCGGCGGCCACCTGGACCGCCTGGGGCGTGCGCTCACCACGGCGGTGGGCTCCTACAACCGGGCGGTCGGCTCGCTGGAGACCCGGGTGCTGGTCGCGGCCCGGCGGTTCTCCGAGCTGGAGGTCAGCCGCGACGAGCTCGGCAGCGCCGAACCGGTGCTCGAGTCGGTGCGGCCGCTGACCGCGCCGGAGCTGCTGGAGTCCGTCGCGGAGCCCCGCGCGGAGCTCGACTTCGAGCTCCCGGGCGGACGGAGCGGGGACGAGGGGGTGGCGGGCAGGACCGACAGTGCGTGAGCGTGACCGGCGCGGCGCCGCGACGAGGCGTTGACGAGCCTCTACCTTGGCAGCGTGAGCGGCAGGCGCACGCTGTGGACCGAGGGCCGACGCCCCGGTCGGGTGGTCACCGCCGCCGCGGCGCTGGTCGTGGTCGTGGCGGTGCTTCTCGAGCTGCTCGTGCACAACCGGCTGGGCTGGTTCTTCGATCTGGTGTTCGTGGCTGCCTGCGTCGGCGCGGCGCTCGGGGTCCGAGCGCAGGACTTCTTCGTGATCGGCGTGTTCCCGCCGCTGTTGATGGCGGCCACGGTCCTGGTGCTGGCGGTGCTCGACCGCGGTGCGGTGGCCGGGGCGGACGACGGGCTCGTGCAGGCGCTTGTGTCCGGGCTGGCGCACCACGCGGGGGCGCTGGTGGCCGGGTACCTCCTGACCCTCGGTGTGCTGGCTCTGCGCCAGGTGGCGATCAAGAACTCCGGCACGATCCGGCAGCCGCGCCGGCGTCAGCCGGTCGGCGCCGGTCGGCGCGGCTGAGCATCCGCAGCGTCGGGTGCGGGATCAGACCCGTGCGGCCTCGGCCGCCCGGGCCTCGGCGGCGCGGAGGTCGCGGCGGAGCTCCGGAGGCAGCGCGAAGATCAGCGACTCCTCGGCGCTGTGCACCGCGCGGGCGTCCGGGTAGCCGCGGTCGGCGAGGAAGTCCACGACACCCTGCACCAGCTCCTCCGGCACGGACGCGCCCGAGGTGACACTGACCGTGCGCACCCCGTCGAGCCACGTCTCCTGGATCTCCGAGGCGTCGTCGACACGGTGCGCGGCCCGCGCGCCGGCCTCCAGCGCCACCTCGACCAGCCGCACCGAGTTCGACGAGTTGCCGGAGCCGACCACGACGACCAGGTCCGCCTCACGGGAGATCTCCTTGATCGCCGTCTGGCGGTTCTGGGTGGCGTAGCAGATGTCGTCCGAGGGCGGGTCCAGCAGCTGCGGGAACCGCTCGCGGATCGCCGCGACGGTCTCCAGGGTCTCGTCGACGGACAGCGTCGTCTGGGACAGCCACGCCACCTTCGCGGGGTCGCGGACCTGGATGTCCGCCACGTCCGCGGGCCCCTGGACGAGCTGGATGTTCCCCGGTGCCTCGCCGGCGGTGCCCTCGACCTCTTCGTGGCCGGCGTGCCCGATCAGGAGGATGTCGTAGTCCTCGGTGGCGAACCGCTTGGCCTCGTGGTGCACCTTGGTCACCAGCGGGCACGTCGCGTCGATGGTCTTCAGCGACCGGGCCTCCGCCTGCTGATGGACCTCCGGTGACACGCCGTGCGCCGAGAAGACCACGGTGCCGCCCTCGGGCACCTCGCCGAGCTCCTCGACGAACACGGCGCCGCGGCCCTCCAGCGTGGCCACGACGTGCCGGTTGTGCACGATCTGCTTGCGGACGTACACCGGCGCGCCGTACAGGTCGAGCGCCTTCTCCACGGTGATCACGGCCCGGTCGACGCCGGCGCAGTAGCCACGCGGCGCGGCGAGCAGGACCGACCGACGCTCCGCCTCGGAGGCGTCCAGGACGGGCGGGATCCCCAGGTCCGAAGTGCTCATGGACTCCATCGTAGGTGGTCTCCCATAGGGTGCTGGCGTGGCACTCGAGACGTCCCCGGAGCGACCGGCGCCGGTCCGGCAGATCGCGAACCTGGTCGCGGGCTGGATCGACCGGCTGGGTGCGGTGTGGGTCGAGGGCCAGGTCGCCCAGCTCAGCCGTCGCCAGGGGATGAGCACGGTCTTCCTCACCCTGCGCGACCCGGTGGCCGACGTCTCCGTGCCGGTGACCTGTTCGCGCCAGCTGTTCGACTCGCTGAACCCGCCGGTCGTCGAGGGCGCCAGCGTCGTGGTGCACGCCAAGCCCACCTACTACGCCAACCGCGGCACCTTGAGCCTGCGGGCCGGCGACATCCGGATGGTCGGGCTCGGGGAGCTGCTCGCCCGCATCGAGCGGCGCCGCCAGCTGCTGGCAGCCGAGGGGCTGTTCGCGCGCGAGCTGAAGCGCCGGCTGCCGTTCCTGCCGGGCTGCGTCGGTCTGGTGACCGGGCGCGAGTCCGCGGCCGAGCGCGACGTGCTGGAGAACGCCCGCAGGCGCTGGCCGGCGGTGCGCTTCCGGGTGCAGAACACCGCCGTGCAGGGGCCGAACGCCGCCGCGGAGGTCGCCGAGGCGCTGCGGACCCTCGAGCGCGACCCCGACGTGGACGTGATCGTGGTCGCGCGCGGCGGAGGCTCGGTGGAGGACCTCCTGCCGTTCTCCGACGAGGGGCTGCTGCGCGCCGTGCATGCGCTGCGCACGCCGGTCGTCTCGGCGATCGGCCACGAGCCGGACGCACCGTTGCTGGACCTGGTGGCCGACGTTCGCGCGTCCACGCCCACTGACGCAGCCAAGCTGGTCGTTCCCGACGTCCGCGAGGAGCTGGACCGGGTGCTGCGGCTGCGTGACCGCGGCCGGCAGCTGCTGGTCACCTGGCTGACGCACCAGCAGGCACAGCTCGACGGCGTGCGCGGCCGGCCGAGTCTCGCCGACCCGCGAGGTGGCCTCGCGGACCGTGGCCGCGAGGTCGACGACCTGCGCGACCGGAGCAGGCGGTGCCTGGACAACCGGCTGCACCGTGCGTCCGACGACCTCGGCCACCAGCTGGCCCGGGTCCGCGGGCTCTCCCCCCTGGCCACGCTCGAGCGGGGGTACGCCGTGCTCCAGGACGACCGCGGTCACGTCGTGACGAGCGTGGCGGCGCTCCGCCCCGAGCAGGCCGTCCGGGTCCGGGTGGCCGACGGGCGGGTCGACGCGGTCGTGACCGGCACGGCGCACGACCGGGCCGACCGTCCGGCCGAGGACCCGGACAGGTCCGACGCACCCACCCTTAGGAAGGGCAGCCGATGAGCGACCCCGAGGACCAGCTGACCTACGAACAGGCCCGCGAGGAGCTCGTCGAGGTCGTCCGTCAGCTCGAGGCGGGCGGCACGACCCTCGAGGAGTCGCTCGCGCTCTGGGAGCGGGGCGAGCGCTTGGCGCAGCGCTGCCAGGCGTTCCTCGACGGTGCCCGTCGGCGGCTCGACGAGGTGCTGGCGGAGCGCGACGCGCACTGAGTGAGCCGCGGCCGGGGCTCAGCGGGCGACGGCTCAGCGGGCGACGGCTCAGCGGGCGACGGCTCAGCGCAGCGACGCGACGTAGGCCGCGAGCCGGGCACGCGGCACGTCGTGCCCGATGACCAGCGTCGTGGTGTTCCCGGCGCGACGCACGAGCGCCAGGTCCCCGCGCTGGTCGGTCCAGGTCGCCCAGGTGTCCCCGCCGACGGTCGCGGGTCGGCCCGGGCGGGGGTGCGGGGCGACGTACGCGCGGACCATGCTGTGCACGGACTGGTCGCCCTGCTCGAGTCCGACGTACCGGTTCTGGTCCGTCAGCACACCGAGGTGCCAGTGCTGGTCGGGCTTCGGGGTGAACCCCACCGTGGTCGCGCGCCAGCCGTGCGGCAGCCGGGGCGGCGCCAGGACGGTGAAGGCCGCCTGCTGCCGCGCGTAGCGGGCAGCCTGGTGGTAGCCGACGGACGGAGTCGGCGAGGCGGGGTCGGTGTGGTTGAGCGCCCGCAGGAGCATGTAGCCGCCGATCACCATCAGCAGCACGACCAGCGCCCCGACCAGCCCGGACGCCGACCGCTGGTATCTGCCGGACTGCTCGCTCACTCCTCCATGGTCGCAGCCGGCCGGTGGTGCGCCACGCGCGGCTAGGCTGCGCCGGTGCCCACCGTCCTGGCCGACGCCGTCTGTGTGGTCGCGCTGGTGGTCATGCTCGTCGTCGCCTACGCGCATCCCCGCGGTCGGGTGGAGGCGCTGGTCGGGCTGGGCGCCGCGGGGGCGGTCGCCGTGGTCGGCGCGGTCTCCCGCACGGCGGCCGGCCGGGAGGTCGCTCACCTGCTGCCGGTCGTCGCGTTCCTGTCGGCGATCCTGGTGGTCGCCGAGATCTGCGCGGCCGAGGGCTTGTTCGCCGCGGTGGGCCGCACGGTGGCCCGCCGGAGCCGGGGCCGGGCGGTCTCGATGCTGGGCTGGACGTTCCTCGCCGCGGCGCTCATCACCGCGACGCTGAGCCTCGACGCCACTGTCGTGCTGCTCACCCCCGTGGTGGCCGCGGCGGCGGTCGGCAGCGGAGTCCGGGGGCGGCCGCTGGTGTACGCCTGCGTCCGGCTGGCCAACTCCGCCTCGCTGCTGCTGCCGGTCTCGAACCTGACCAACCTGCTGGCGCTGCCCTCCCTGCACCTGTCGTTCACCCGCTTCGCGGTCGTGATGGCGCCCGTCTGGGCCGTCGTGATCGCGGTGGAGTACGCCGGCCATCGGGCGTTCTTCGCCTCCGACCTGCGAGAGGTACGACGGGCGCAGACCTCGGAGCACGACGGCGGCCTCCCCCGCTTCCCGCTGGTGACGGTGGCGGTGATGCTGGTGGGGTTCGCGGTCGCCTCGCCGCTGGGCATCGCACCCGCCTGGGTGGCCGCCGCGGCCGCCGTCGTACTGGCCACCCGCTCGCTGCGGCGCCGGATGGTGACGCCGCGCCGGGTCCTGGACGCGGCGCATCTGGGCTTCGCGATGTTCGTGCTGTGTCTCGGCGTGGTCGTCGCCGGGCTGTCCGGCACCTTCCTCGGCGACGTGGTGCGGGACGTCGTACCGAGCGGGCACGGGTTGCCCGCACTGATCGGCCTCGCCCTGCTCGCGACCGGGCTCGCGAACCTGGTCAACAATCTGCCCGCGACGCTGCTCCTGGTCCCCCTGGTCGCACCGCTCGGCACCACCGCGCTGCTGGCGATGCTCGTCGGCCTCAACGTCGGCTCTGGGCTCACCTACACCGGCTCGCTGGCCAACCTGCTCTGGCGTCGCTCGCTCGACCGGCACGGGACGCTCCCGTCCGGGCGGACGTTCCACGCGCTCTCGGCCGCGCTGACGCTCCCGGCCCTGGCGGTGAGCGTGGTGGTGCTGTGGTGGTGGGCCGGCCTGGTCGGTGTCTGAGCAGCCGGCTCTGACCCGCCGGTCAGGACCGGAGCGCCGGCAGCAGCTCGCGCTCGGCGAACTCGAGGAAGTCGCTCTGCCGCTCGTCGCCGATCTGCACGACGGCCACGTCGGTGAAGCCGGCCTGCTCGTAGGCGCGCACCGCCTCGACGATCTGGTCGACGTCCGGCCCGCACGGGATGGACTCCGCGACGTCCTCGGGACGGACGAACTGGGTGGCGCCGTCGAACCCCGCCGTCCCGGGAAGCTCCGCGTTCACCTTCCAGCCGCCGCCGAACCAGCGGAACAGGCTGTGCGCCCGCTTCACCGCGGTGTCGCGGTCCGGGTCCCAGCTGATCGGGATCTGGCCGATCTTCCGCGAGGACGTGTCACCGCGGGCGGTGTCCCACGACGAGACGAGGTCCGCCTGGGGCTCCACGGCGATGAGGTGGTCGACCAGCGGGGCGAGCGTCTTCACGGACTGCTCGCCCGAGACCGCGGCGCCGATCTCGACCCGCTCGTCGGGCAGGTCCCAGATCTTCGCCGAGTCCACCCGGAAGTGCTCACCGGCGAAGCTGACGTAGCCGCCGTCGAGCAGCGAGCGGATGATCTGCACGGCCTCGTGCAGCATCTCGTGGCGCACGTTGACCGGCGGCCAGCCCCGGCCGACGACGTGCTCGTTGAGGTTCTCGCCGGCGCCGAGCCCCAGGGTGAACCGGCCACCGGTGAGCACTCCGACCGTCGCGGCCTTCTGCGCGACGAGCGCCGGGTGGTAGCGCATGATCGGTGCGGTGACGTACGTCATCAGCTCCACCTGCTCGGTGGTCTGGCTGACCGCGCCGAGCATGCTCCACGCGTAGCCGGCATGCCCCATCTCGTCGAGCCACGGGAAGTAGTGGTCGCTCATCACCTCGAACTCGAAGCCGGCCTGCTCGGCCCCCGCGGCGTACCGGACCAGCTCGCGGGGTCCGGACTGCTCGGTCATCAGCGTGTAGCCGTAGCGGGTCATGGAGCCTCCCGGGGACAGTGGGTGCGGACCCCCCTGACGTACCCGGCTCCGACGCGGTGATGCACGCGAGCGCGATGCGCAACGGCACTCCTCGGTTACGATCGCGCCATGTCCGACGTGCTGCCTCCCGAGCTGTCCGCCGCGCGTGACGCGCCCGACAGGAACCTCGCGCTGGAGCTGGTCCGGGTCACCGAGGCGGCCGCGATGGCCGCCGGACGCTGGGTCGGCCGCGGCGACAAGCTCGGCGCCGACGGGGTGGCCGTGAACGCGATGCGCAAGCTCATCTCCACGGTCGGGATGCGCGGCGTCGTGGTCATCGGCGAGGGCGAGAAGGACAACGCGCCGATGCTGTACAACGGCGAGGAGGTCGGCGACGGCAGCGGCCCGGAGTGCGACGTCGCCGTGGACCCGATCGACGGTACGACGCTGACCGCCAAGGGGATGGCCAACTCGATCGCCGTGATGGCCGTCGCGCCGCGAGGCTCGATGTACGACCCGTCCGCGGTCTTCTACATGGAGAAGCTGGTCACCGGCCCGGAGGCCGCCGGCGTGGTGGACATCCGCTACCCCGTGGCGGAGAACATCCACCAGGTCGCCAAGGCCAAGGGCAGCGCGCCCGAGGACGTCACCGTGGTGCTGCTCGACCGCCCGCGGCACCAGCGGCTCGTCGACGCGATCCGGGCCACCGGCGCGCGGATCAAGTTCATCACCGACGGCGACGTGGCCGGGGCGATCATGGCCGCCCGTGCGGACACCGGCGTCGACCTGCTGCTCGGCGTCGGCGGCACGCCCGAGGGGATCATCGCGGCCTGCGCGATGAAGTGCCTGGACGGCGTCATCCAGGGCCGGCTGTGGCCGCGCGACGATGCCGAGCGGCAGCGCGCCCTCGACGCCGGGCACGACCTCGACCCCAGCCACGTGCTCTCGACCGACGACCTGGTGACCGGCGACGACGTCTTCTTCGTGGCGACGGGGATCACCGACGGCGAGCTGATGCGGGGGGTCCGCTACCGGGCGGGCGGCGCCCGGACCCACTCGCTGGTGATGCGCTCGCGCAGCGGTACCATCCGCTCGATCAGCTCCGAGCACAAGCTGCAGAAGCTGATGTCCTACGCCGCCGTGGACTTCCAGCACTGACCTCGTCCGACCCTCTCACCTTCCGGAGCCGTCATGGTGCGCAGGCCCTTCGTCGTCGTCGGCGAGTCCTTGGTGGACATCGTCGTCCCCCACCAGGGAGAGGTGGTGGAGGCGCCCGGCGGGTCTCCGATGAACGTCGCCGTGGGGCTGGCGCGGCTCGACGTGGCCGCGCTGCTCGTCTCCGAGCTCGGTGACGACGCGCACGGCGCGCTGGTCGCCAACCATCTCTACGCGAGCGGCGTCCAGCTCTCGGACTCCACGATCCAACCCGGCCGCCGCACCAGCACCGCGAAGGCGACGCTGGACGAGCGGCACATCGCGGAGTACGACTTCGACCTCACCTGGGACCTGCCGCCCCAGTCGCTGCCGTCGGACATCCTCGGCCTGCACGTCGGGTCGCTCGGCGCCAGCCTCTCCCCGGGTCGTGCGTCGGTCGTCGAGCTCGTACGCCAGGCCTGTGACGACGACACGTTCGTCAGCTACGACCTGAACGTCCGGCCGGCCTTCCTGACCGACCGGGAGCAGGCGTGGCGTGACGTGCTCGAGGTGGCGGGCGGTGCCCGGGTGGTGAAGCTGAGCGACGAGGACGCCGCCGTGCTGCGGCCGGACAGCTCGGTGGAGGAGGTGGCCCATGACCTGCTCGGGTCGTCGACCACCGAGCTGGTGGTGGTGACCGCAGGCCCGGGCGGTTCCACCGGCTACACCGAGAGCGGCTCGGTGACGGCGCCGGCGCCCCGCGTCACGGTCGTCGACACGGTGGGCGCGGGCGACTCGTTCATGGCCGCGCTCGTCGCCGTGCTGGTCGACTGGGACATCACCGTGGACGGCCCGGGAGCGGTGTCCGCGCTGGACGACGGGCACCTTCGCCTGGCTCTCTCGGCCGCAGCGGTGGCGGCGGCCGTGACCTGCTCGCGCCGGGGCGCTAACCCGCCGACGCGTCGGGAACTGCCACCAACCTGGCCCGTCGGCTGAGCTCGGCCTGCCTGCGCTCCCGGTTCCGGGCCAGCGCGTCGGTGACCACGGCGAACACCGTCGGGTCCAGCGCCATCCCGATGTGGCTGCTCGAGACCTCGACCGTGCGCGCGCCCGGGTCCAGGCAGGACCGCCAGTCCACGACGCCGTCCCGGCGGGAGAACACCGACGTGAAGGCGACCGAGCTCTCCAGCGGCGCGCGGGACTGCTCCCAGCTGAGCCGCGCGCAGTCGCCCGAGGTGCAGTCGCGACCCATCACCGAGCTGAGCCCGACCCGACGGAGCGCGACGACGAGCGCCAGGTCCAGCAGCAGCAGCGGGTGTGCCGCTCCGGGCGCCAGGATCGGGCTGCCCAGCGTCACGATGCCCTCGACGAGGTCCGGCCGGCGGCTCGCGACCCCCCGGGCGAGCAGCCCGCCGAGGCTGTGACCCACGACGGTCACCTTGCGCTCGCGCTTGATCGCGATCGCCTCGATGCGGTGCTCCAGCGCGGTGGAGGCGGCCTGGGTGCAGCCGACGTTGGCGTGCATCAGCGACCGGTAGGTGCGGTAGCCCTCGCGACGGAGGTGCCGCGCGAGCATCAGCAGGCTGGCGTCCCCGGCCATGAAGCCCGGCACCAGCACGACGGGATCCTGCCCGGGGACCGGCGACCGCATCGCGTACGGCGTGTCCCGGCGTTGCCGCCGCGCCGCCGCCTCATTGCGCACCAGCCTGGCGGCCTCGCTCAGGGCGCTGCCCTCGCGGGCGATCGCACGCAGCCCGCGGGGCCCGGCGTACCCCGGCGGGCAGAGGAAGGTTGCGAGCGGCGCGGACACGAATGTGACTCTAACCACATTTAGGGAACTGAAACATGATTCAGTACGGTCGCGTCTCGAATCGTTATCTCGCAGAGCCGTCCCGAGGCGGCATCCGGGTTTCGGAACCGAACCCGCCGGTAACGTGAGGCGACGGCAGGGAACGGCCCGGCCACGAACCGTCAGCACCGCCAGAACCGCCAGAACCGACAGCACTGCCAGCCAGCGTGGAAGGACACCGATGAGCAGGACCTGCCCACGCCCGTCGGCCGAGGAGATCGTCGCACTGTCCACCGGCGTGGACATCTGCTACCAGACGTTCGGCGAGCGGGACGGCGAGCCGCTCCTGCTGGTGATGGGGCTGGGCGGTCCGATGACGTGGTGGGACCCGCTGTTCTGCCAGATGCTCGCCGACCGCGGGTTCTTCGTGATCCGCTACGACAACCGGGACACCGGCCGGTCCTCGCGCGTGCCGGGGCGAGTGTCGCGCCGGCTTCTGGTCCGCGGCTTCGTCGGGGCCGGCGCCCGCCCGCCGTACACCCTGGACGACATGGCCGCCGACGGCTTCGCGCTGCTCGACCACCTCGGCTTCGACGCCGCACATGTCTGCGGCATCTCGATGGGCGGGATGATCGTGCAGACGATGGCTCTCGCGCAGCCGGGGCGGGTGCTGTCGATGACGTCGGTCATGTCGACCACCGGCCGGCGCAGCGTCGGATGGCAGGACCCGCGGCTGCTGCCGCTCCTGCTCGCCCGCCGTACCTCCACCCGGGAGGCGTACGTCGCCACCTCCGCGCGGCTGTGGAAGCTGATCGGCTCCCCGCACTACCCGGACACGCCGGAGCAGATCGCCGATCGCGCCGGCGAGACCTGGGACCGAGGGGTCAGCGCCTCGGGGGTCGCCCGGCAGATGGCGGCGATCCTCACCCAGCCGGACCGCACCGTCCTGCTGCGCAGCCTGCGGGTCCCCACGCTGGTGATCCACGGGATGAGCGACAAGATGGTGCACGTCTCCGGTGGGCGGGCCACCTCGCACGCCGTCGCGGGGGCCGAGCTGCTGCTGGTGCCGGGGATGGGCCACGACCTCCCGGCGCCGCTGTACGACACGTTCGTCGACGCCATCCACCGCACCGCCGTGAAGGCCCGGCGCGCCGCCTCCTCCTGACCGAGCGACGGATCAGGCGTCGGGCTCGCCCTCCGGCAGGACGGCGAGCATCTCGGCCATCGCGTCCTGGAGGTAGCCGATGAGGTGCCACACGTCGGGCACCATCTCCCGGCAGGCGATCAGGCCGAAGTCGAGGTTGCCGTTGTAGGAGAACAGCGTGATGTTCAGCCCTCCGGTCATGTCGGTCACCGCCGACACCGGGTAGATCCCCTGCACCCGGGCTCCGCCGATGTAGAGCGGCAGCTGGGGTCCTGGGACGTTGCTCACGAACAGGTTGAACAGCACACCGGGCACGGTCGCCAGCCGGAACAGCGCGCGGGCGGCGAGGCCGGACAGCGCGGTCGGGATCAGCGCCGAGAGGTCCTGCAGCAAGGAGGCCGGCACCGCCTGGAAGTGCCGCTTCGCCTCGTTCATGGAGTCGGCCATGTACGACAGCCGCTCCTCCACGTCGGCGATCTGGGTCGGCAGCTCGGCCAGCATGACCGACACCTGGTTGCCGTGCGTGCCGCGCTGGTCGGACGTGCGCACCGAGACCGGGACGGCGGCGACGAGCGGGACGGCCGGCAGCGCGTCGTGGTCGAGCAGCCAGCGCCGCAGCGCGGAGGCCGTCAGCGCCATCACCACGTCGTTGACGGTCATCCCGGTGTGGTTCTTGACCCGCTTGACCTCGGCGAGCGGGATCGAGCCGAAGGCGAACCGCCGGTGCGCGGTGATCGGGCCGTTCAGCGGTGTCCGCGGGGCCTTCAGGTCGCGGGACCCGACGTCGGCCCGCGGCGCCCCCAGCGCGCGGGAGACCAGAGAGGCGGCCTCGCTGACCAGGTGCACCCCGGGGAAGTTCGCGGCCCCGGGCAGCTCGTCGAGGTAGGACAGCGACTTCGGCACGGTCCGGGCGAGCTCGACGGGGTTGAGCGCCATCGCGGTCAGCCCGCGGCGCACGAGGTCGACGCGGGAGGGCAGCCGCCGCGGCACGTACTCGTCGGACTCGGGATCCACCTCGCGCGGCTGCGGGCCGACGTCCATGATCGTCTCGATGATCTCCGCGCCGGACACCCCGTCGATGGCGGCGTGGTGGATCTTCGAGTAGAACGCGGCGCGGCCACCCTGCAGGCCGGTGATGACGTAGGCCTCCCACAGCGGCCGGGTGCGGTCCAGCTGCCGGGAGTGGATCCGGGCGACCTGCTCGCCGAGCTGCTCGTCGGTGCCGGGCGCAGGCAGCGCGATCTCCCGCAGGTGGAACTCGAGGTCGAAGTGCGGGTCGTCGACCCAGTAGGGCCGCCCGAGGCCGAGCGGCACCTCCACCAGGCGCTGCCGCAGCGGGGCGGCGAGGTGCAGCCGGGACTCGAAGACGTCGCGGACGGTGTCGATGTTCCACTCGCCGCCCGGCGCGGTGGCGGGGTCGAGCAGGATCAGGCTTCCGACATGGCCCACCGTCGTCGGGGACTCGACGTTGAGGAACTGGGCGTCGAGGGCGGTCAGCTGCTTCATGCCCGCCAGTCTGTCGCGTGGTCGGCGCAGATTCACGCGCGGGTCACGTGGCGGTCAGGTGGCCTCGGCCGCCACCACGAGCGCCGGGGACTGCTCCAGGGTCAGCCGCACCGGCGCGTCGGCCGCGAGCCGCTCGGCCAGGCTGCTGGGCGCCTGCGCGAGCACCTGCTCGCCGTTGTCGGCGCGGCAGTGCAGCCGGGACACGGAGCCCAGGAACGCCACCGAGACCACGTGGGCGTTCGCCTGCTCCGCGGGTACCACGTCGACGTGCACCGCCTCGGGGCGGACCAGCGCGATGCCGTGACCGGAGGCGACCGACCCGGCCAGCGTGGGGACCCGGGAGCCGAGCACCGCGGCCCCGTCCCCGTCGACGTCGGCGCGCAGCCGGTTGGTCAGCCCGACGAACTCGGCCACGAACGGGGTCGCCGGGCGCGAGTAGAGCTCGGTGGGCGGCGCGATCTGCTCGAGCCGGCCCTCGCGCATCACCCCGACCCGGTCGGCCACTGCGAGCGCCTCCTCCTGGTCGTGGGTGACGAACAAGGTGGTGGTGCCGACCTCCACCTGGACCCGCCGGATCTCGTCGCGCAGCTGCACCCGGACCTTGGCGTCGAGCGCGGACAGCGGCTCGTCGAGCAGCAGCACCGCCGGCTGGATCGCCAGGGCGCGGGCGAGCGCCACCCGCTGCTGCTGGCCGCCCGACAGCTGGTGGGCGTAGCGGTCGGCCTGGGTGGACAGCCCGACCAGCTCCAGCACCTCCGCGGCCCGGCCCGCCCGGTCGCCGCGGGCCTGCCCGCGCAGCCGGAGCCCGAAGGCGACGTTCTCGGCCACGGTCATGTGCGGGAAGAGGCTGTAGGCCTGGAACACCATGCCCATGTCCCGCTTGTTGGCCGGCACGCGCGTCAGGTCGCGGCCACCGACCCGGACGCTGCCGCCGTCGGCCTGCTCGAGACCGGCCAGGATCCGCAGGGCGGTGGTCTTGCCGCAGCCCGACGGCCCGAGCAGCACGACCATCTCGCCCGGGCTGATGTCGAGGCTGAGGCCGTCGAGCGCGTGCACGGGGCCGTAGTGGCGACGCAGCGAGTCGAGCTCGACACGGGTGCCGGTGGCGGTCACGAGGGAAGTCCTTTCCGGGCCCGCGAGCGTCGGCCCACGAACGACAGCAGCAGGAGCAGCACGAAGGCGAACACGAGTGCCGCGAGCGAGGCCGCCACGGAGGTCGGGGCGTCGCTCTTGCCGAGCAGCGCGATGACGACCGGCAGCGTCTCGAAGTTCAGCAGCGAGGCGAAGGTGTACTCGCCCAGCACCAGCGCCACGGAGACGAACGCCGCCGACATGATGCCCGACCAGATGTTCGGCACGACGATCCGGGTGATCACCGTGGCCCAGCCCGCGCCCAGCGAGCGGGCGGCCTCCGAGAGCGTGACGGTGTCGATCGCGGCGAGCGCGGCGTCGATCGCCCGGTACGAGTAGGGCAGGACCAGCACGACGTACGCGAAGGTGAGGGTCAGCGCGGAGTCGCCGAGCAGGTAGGTGACCCACGCGTAGACGTTCTTGATGCCGACGACGATCACCAGCGGCGGGATGGTCAGCGGCAGCAGGCAGAGGAACTCCACGAGCCGGGAGGCCTGCGGCACCCGGAGCCGCACCCAGATCATCGTCGGCACGAGCAGCGCCAGCATCAGCCCCACGGTGAGGACCGCGAGCAGCAGGGAGGTG
This sequence comes from uncultured Actinomycetota bacterium, assembly GCA_963811365.1. Classification (GTDB taxonomy): domain Bacteria; phylum Actinomycetota; class Actinomycetes; order Propionibacteriales; family Nocardioidaceae; genus CAWEQW01. The sequence goes on from CAWEQW010000001.1 coordinate 43,021, forward strand.
ACGATGGCCGCCGAGACCTGCGGGTCCGTGACCAGGTTGCGCCATGCCGTCAGCGTCCGGCCGCTCCCGCTGATCAACCGGGTGCTGAAGTCGAGCATCGAGAGCATCGGGACCGCGAAGAACAGCCCGAACAGCACCAGGAGCGCCACCCGGGTGACCCGCCAGGTCGTCGACTCCCTCATCGCAGCCACCGGGAGGTGCGGCGCAGCAGCAGTGCGTACGCCGTCATCAGCACGGCGACCACGATGATCATCTCGAACGCCAGCGCGAAGGCGAGGTTCTGGCGACCCAGGATGACCTCGCTCGTCAGCGCCGCCCGGATGAACAGCGGCACGATCGGGTTGCCCTGGCTGACCAGCGCGGCGGCCGTGGCATACGCCGCGAAGGCGTTGGCGAACAGCAGCAGCATCGCGCCGAGGAACGCCGGCCGCAGCAGCGGGACCGCCACCCGGGTCCAGTACTGCCAGGTGGTGGCGCCCAGGTTGACCGCCGCCTCGCGCCACTGCGGGCGGATCCCCTCCAGCGCGGGCAGGAAGACGATCACCATGAGCGGGATCTGGAAGTAGGTATAGACCAGGATCAGCCCCCGCAGGCCGAACAGCCAGCCGGAGCCGAACAGGTCGATCCCGAACGCGTCCCGCATCGCGACGGTCAGCACCCCGCTGAACCCGAGGGTGGCGATGAACGCGAAGGCCAGGAAGACACCGCCGACCTGCGCGAGCACGCCGGACAGTGCGGTGACCACGCGGCGCAGCAGGCTGGTCGCCGGCCGGGTGACGACGAGGTAGGCGAGCAGCGCGCCGAGGACCGCGCCGATCACGGCGGTGGTCCCGGACAGCACGACGCTGCGCCACAGCGTGTGCAGCAGCGTCGAGGTGCCGAGCGCCGAGATGTTCGTCAGGCTGAACGAGCCCTTGTCGACGAACGCGCCGACCACCACGGTGACCGTGGGGATCAGCAGGAAGATCACCAGGTAGAGGAGGAACGGCAGCAGCCCGACGGCGGGAGTGAGCCGCGCGACGCGGCTCACTCCCGCCGGTTCGGGTTCCGGTCCCGAGTCGCGGGCCATGCTCAGCCGGTCACCTTGGACCAGTTGTTGCTCAGGTAGGTGGCGGCCTTCTCAGTCTGGGCGTTGGTCGGGATGACCGGTGTCCCGCTCACCGCGGGCAAGGCGTCGTACTTCGCCTTGTCGATCGTCCCCGCCTTGACCATCGAGTCAGCCAGCACCGGGCGGGCGCCGCCGGCCAGCCAGAGGTTCTGTCCCTGGTCGGAGTAGAGGAACTCCTCCCACAGCCGGGCCGCGGCCGGGTGCGGGGCGTCGCTGTTGACCGCCTGGAAGTAGTAGCCCGCGATGAGCGCGTTGCTCGGCACGACCACCTTCCAGCTCGGCAGCTTGGCGGTCTCCGCGGCGTTCAGGTAGTCCCAGTCGATGACGACCGGGGTCTGCCCGGACTCGATCGTCGCCGGGGTCGGGTCGACCGGCAGGAAGTTCCCGGCCTTGTCGAGGTTCTCGAAGTAGGTGACCCCCGGAGCGATGTTGTTGGCGGACCCGCCGTTGGCCACCGACGCCATCATCACGCCGCTGAACGCCGCACCAGCCGTGGTCGGGTCCCCGTTGAGCGCCACCTTGCCCTTGAAAGCCGGCTTGAGCAGGTCGTTCAGGTTGCTGACCGCCGGCACCTTCTTCGAGTCGTACCCGATCGACATGTAGCCGCCGTAGTCGTTGACCCAGGTGCCGTTCGGGTCCTTGAACTGGCTGGGGATCTTGTCGAAGCTCGCCACCTTGTACGGCGCGAACATGCTCGTGTTGGCGAGCGCGACGGACTGGCTCAGGTCGAAGACGTCGGGGGCCCGGTCGGTGCCCTTCAGGGACTTCGCCGCGTTGATCTCGTCCTGGCTGGCGGCGTCGGGCTGCGCCGACTTGACCGTGATGCCGTACTTGTCTGAGAACTGCTTGATGATCGTGCCGTAGTTGGCCCAGGTCGGCGGCAGGGCGATCACGTTGAGCGTGCCCTCCTTCTTGGCCGCCTTCACCAGGGCGCTCATCCCACCGAGGTCCTGCGCCGACGTGGCGGTCGCGGCGTCCTTGCCGGAACCACCGCCGGAACCGCTGCTGCCGTTGTCCGAGGGGGGTGAGCAGGCGGCGACCGCGGCGAGTGCGAGCGCGGCGGCCAGCGACGAGCCCAGGGCTCGGTATCGATTCACAGCTCCTCCTTCTTCGCGTCCGGCCGGAGGTCGGACCGTGAGCCGACCGTATCGGAAAGCCGGTCCCGAAGGTGCCCGTGTCGATCGCAGTCGGATATCGATTCGGTGGTCCCTTTCGGGCGGGTGAATTCCGGGGTACTTGCGCATTTCTTGCGGAGGGGAAAGATGTGACCCACAACTCAGTCCACGGAGGGGCACCGATGACACATCGCTTGACCGCAAGGGCGCGGTCGCTGAGACGCCGCCGGCTCGTTCTCCCACTCGTCCTGGCCCTCGCTGCAGGTGGTCTCGCCGCCTGCAGCAGCGCGTCGGCGACGCCGACTCTCTACTGGTACATCAACCCCGACAACGGCGGCCAGGACGCGGTTGCCAAGAACTGCAGCACCGACAAGTACACGATCTCGACCCAGGTGCTGCCGCAGGACGCCGGCCAGCAGCGGATCCAGCTGGCCCGCCGGCTCGCAGCGCGGGACAGCAGCATCGACCTGATGAGCATCGACCCGCCGTACACCGCCGAGATGGCCAACGCCGGCTACCTGGCCAAGATCCCGCAGAACCTGCAGACCAAGTGGTCCGACCAGGCGTTCAAGGGCGCCACCGCCGCGGCCACCTGGAACGGCCACCTCGTGGTGGCGCCGTTCTGGTCGAACACGCAGGTGCTGTGGTACCGCAAGTCCTTCGTCCAGAAGTCCGGCATCGACATGAACAAGCCGGTCACCTGGTCGCAGATCATCTCGAACGCCGACCAGAACGGCGGCACCGTCGCGGTGCAGGCCAACAAGTACGAGGGGTACGTCGTCTGGATCAACGCGCTCATCGCCGGCGCCGGCGGGACCATCATCAAGGACGCCCAGAAGGGCATCGACGCCACGATCACGATCGACTCTCCGGCCGGCGACCAGGCCGCGAAGGTGATCCAGGAGCTGTCGGGGTCCAAGGCGGCGCCTCCGGACATCTCGGTCTCCACGGAGGGCACCGCGGGCTCGACGTTCGGTGGGCCCAAGGGCGCCTTCATGGTGAACTGGACCTACATCTGGCACAACTACGACGAGAGCGCTCCCGACGTCGCGAAGGACATCGGCTACACCCGGTATCCCGAGACCGTCCAGGGCAAGCCCTCGCGACCGCCGTACGGCGGCATCGGCGTCGGCGTCAGCGCCTACTCGAACCACGTCGACGACGCCATGCAGGCGCTCGACTGCATCACCTCGCCCAAGCAGCAGGGCATCAACGCCGAGCTGACCGGCAACATGCCGTCCAGTCCGGCCGGCTACAAGTACCCGCCGTTGGCCAAGATCTACCCGCCCTCGCTGATGAGGCTGTTCCAGGAGAGCGTGGACGCCGCGGCGCCCCGCTCGCTGACCCCGTACTGGAGCGACATCTCCAGCGCGATCCAGAGCACCTGGCACCCCACGAACAGCGTCAACGACAAAACGCCGAAGAAGTCGGCGCAGTTCATCGAGAACGTCCTCCAAGGAAAGGCGCTGCTGTGACCACGTCCACCGCAAGCGTGGCTCCCCCCGCCACCACCCGAACACCGTCCACCGACCGGTCCCGGGCGGAGAACCGCCTCGGCATGAGGCTGGTCGCCCCGGCGGTGATCATGATGCTGATCGTCACCGCCTACCCCATGCTGCAGGCGCTCTACCTGTCGCTGTTCCGCTACCGGCTGACGACGCCGGGCGAGAAGACCTTCGTCGGTCTCGGCAACTACTGGACCGCGTTGACCGACTCGCTGTTCTGGGGCGACCTGTGGAACACCGTGGTGATCATGGTGGTCAGCGTGGGGGTCGAGCTCGTGATCGGCTTCACCTTCGCGATGGTGATGCACCGGGTCATCGTCGCGCGCGGCGCCATCCGGACCTCGATCCTGATCCCCTACGGGATCATCACCGTCGTCTCGGCGTTCGCCTGGCAGTTCGCGTTCAGCCTCAACAACGGCTGGGTGAACAACTGGTTCTCCTGGCTGCCCTGGATCAACGCGGACACCAACTGGTTCGGCTCCCACTGGCCGGCGATGTTCGCGATCATGGTCTCCGAGATCTGGAAGACAACGCCGTTCATGGCGCTGCTGCTGCTCGCCGGCCTCTCGCAGGTCTCCGAGGACATGCTGGAGGCCGCGAAGGTGGACGGCGCCACGTGGACGCAGCGCCTGGTCAAGGTGATCCTGCCGAACATGCGGGCCGCCATCATGGTGGCGATCCTCTTCCGGGCGCTGGACGCGTTCCGGATCTTCGACAACATCTTCATCATGACCAAGGGCGCGCAGGACACCGAGTCCTCGTCGTTCCTGACCTACCGTCAAGTTATCGAGCAGTTCCAGCTCGGGATGGGCTCGGCGCTGTCGGTGCTGCTGTTCCTGATGGTGCTGATCCTGGCCTGGCTGATCGTCAGGCTGTTCCGGGTCGACCTGGCGCAGGCAAGGGGTGAGGCGTGATGAACCGCAAGGTGTCGTGGTACCACTGGGTCGGGTTCGCCGCGATCCTGGTCTGGTGCCTGCTGCCCGTGGTGTGGATCCTGTCCCTGTCGTTCAAGCCGGTCACCGAGACCTCGGTCGGGAGCCCCCAGTTCCTGCCGAAGACGTGGACGATCCAGAACTACAAGGACATCCTCTCGAACCCCGACTTCGGTCACGCGCTGTTCAACTCCTTCGGCATCGCGATCATCTCGACGGTGCTGGCGGTCATCTTCGCCACCCTGGCGGCCTACGCCATCGCCCGGCTCGAGTTCCGCGGCAAGCGGCTCGTGCTGTCGCTGGCGCTCGCGATCGCGATGTTCCCGGTGGTGGCGCTGGTCGGTCCGCTGTTCGACATGTGGCGTGCGCTCGGCCTGTTCAACACCTGGCCCGGCCTGATCATCCCCTACATGTCCTTCACGCTGCCGCTCGCGATCTGGACGCTCTCGGCGTTCTTCCGGGAGATCCCGTGGGAGATGGAGCAGGCCGCGCAGGTGGACGGCGCCACGTCGTGGCAGGCGTTCCGCAAGGTGATCGTGCCGCTGGCGGCGCCCGGTGTCTTCACCGCGGCGATCCTGACCTTCTTCTTCGCGTGGAACGAGTTCGTGCTGGCGATCTCGCTCACCTCCACCACGGCCTCGCGCACGGTGCCGGCCCAGATGGCGTACTTCGTGGGTCCGGACCCGTTCAACCCGCCGTACTCCCAGCTGGCCACCGCCTCCGTGGTGGTCACGATCCCAGTGGTGCTCATCGTCCTGCTGTTCCAGCGCAGAATCGTCGCCGGCCTGACCTCCGGCGCAGTGAAGGGTTGATCCATGGCTGCCATCGAGATGAAGAACATCGTCAAGAAGTACGGCGACGGCTTCCCCGCCGTGAACGACGTCACCATCGACGTCTCGGACGGGGAGTTCATGATCCTCGTCGGGCCGTCGGGGTGCGGGAAGTCGACCCTGCTGCGGATGATCGTGGGCCTCGAGGACATCACCTCGGGCGACATGGTCATCGCCGGCGAGCGGGTCAACGACAAGGCTCCGCGTGACCGGAACCTGTCCATGGTGTTCCAGAACTACGCGCTCTACCCGCACCTCACGGTCTACGAGAACATCGCCTTCCCGCTGCGGCTCAGCAAGCAGTTCAGCGACGAGGAGATCGACCGGAAGGTGCGGCAGGCGAGCAGCACGCTCGAGCTCGACGAGCACCTCGAGCGCAAGCCGGGCAACCTGTCCGGCGGCCAGCGGCAGCGCGTGGCGATGGGCCGCGCGATCGTCCGGGACGCCAAGGCGTTCCTCTTCGACGAGCCGCTGTCGAACCTCGACGCCAAGCTGCGCGGCCAGATGCGCACCGAGATCAGCCGGCTGCAGAAGCGGCTGGGGATCACCACGGTCTACGTCACCCACGACCAGACCGAGGCGATGACGCTCGGTGACCGGGTGGCGGTGCTCCGCCGCGGCGTTCTCCAGCAGCTCGACACCCCAAGGGAGCTCTACGAGCACCCGCAGAACCTGTTCGTCGCGGGCTTCATCGGCTCCCCGCCGATGAACTTCATGCCGGCCACCGTCGAGGGGGACAAGGTCGATCTGCCGTTCGGCACGGTCACCATCCCGGCGGCGAAGGCCGAGAAGGCGCAGGGCAAGGGCCTGCTGATCGCCGGCATCCGCCCGGAGTACTTCGACGACGCCAGCGTCGTGGAGGAGCACAAGCTGGCCAAGGGCTCCACGTTCCGCGCAACGGTGGACGTCACCGAGTGGCTCGGCAGCGAGGCGTTCGCCTACATCCCGTTCGAGGCACCGCCGGAGGTGCAGGAGCAGCTCAACCAGCTCGAGAAGGAGCTCGACGGCGAGGCGCTGCACACCCAGCTGGTCGTGGCGCTCGACTCCGCCAGCCGGATCCGCGAGGGCGAGGAGGCGGAGATCTTCGTCGACGCCTCGAAGATGCACCTGTTCGACCCGGGCAGCGGCGACAACCTGACGGTCGGCCTCTGACCTCGAGACGAGCAGCCCCGGCGCTCCGGCCGGTCCCGCCTACGGGCGGGGCCGGCCGAGCCGCTTCTGGCGCGACTCCCCGGGCATCGGACGGCGCTGGACGTGCACCGAGGCCATCAGCGCGAAGCCCCGAACCCGGACCACGGGCGCGCCGGGCGTGGGCTCGAACGGCACCTTCTGCCGCTGCTCGGTGAACTCCCCCATCACGCCGATCCCGTCGACCACCACCGTGGTGGTCGCGTTCACGATCACCGACACCTCGCCCATCACCGCCGAGGCGTTGATGGTGACGTCCGCGGAGCCGAACGTCGCCTCGCGCAGGTCGAGCCGGACACTGCCCATCAGCGCGAAGGCGCTGTGGCCGTCCTCGATCCGCCACTGCCCGACGCGCGAGGTCTCCGACATGACCGCCAGTGAGCCGCCGTACGTCGGGATCGGGCCCAGCAGGTCGGGAGCCACGTACGGCGCCGGCGAGGAGCCCGTCCGCGGGGCGAGGCCGCTGCCCGGCGCCTGGGCGGGCAGGTCGGCGGTGATCGGCACGAGGTCGGCGTAGGTCTTCGCCGCGTAGGTCGCCTCGAGCCGCTCCTCGAGCTCGTCGAGGTCGATGCGCCCCTCGCCGGCCGCCGTGCGCAGCAGCTCCGCGACCTGGTGACGCTCCTCGTCCGAGATCCGGAGCCGGGCCGGGTCCTGCGGGACGAGGCCGTCGTCGCGCCGGTCCTCTGCACGTCCTCCCATGGAGCCAGCCTAGTGGTGCACTACCCTCGACGGGTGAGCGCCGACCCCGAGTTCCGTTATCGCGACCTGCTCCCGCTCGGGCCGGACGAGACCCCGTACCGCCTCCTGACCACCGACGGCGTCGGCAGCCTGCAGGCCGCCGGGCGCCGGTTCCTCACCGTGGCGCCCGAGGCGCTCCGGCTGCTGACCGCCGAGGCGATGCACGACATCGCGCACTACCTGCGGCCCGCGCACCTCGCCTCCCTCCGGCGGATCATCGACGACCCGGAGGCCAGCGGGAACGACCGCTTCGTGGCGCTCGACCTGCTCAAGAACGTCAACATCTCGGCCGGCGGCGTGCTGCCGATGTGCCAGGACACCGGCACCGCCATCGTGATGGGCAAGAAGTCCGAGCGCGTGCTCACGGGCGCCGACGACGCGGAGTGGATCAGCCGCGGGGTGTACGACGCGTACACGCGGCTGAACCTGCGCTACTCCCAGATGGCTCCGCTGACGATGTGGGAGGAGGCCAACACCGGCTCCAACCTGCCCGCGCAGGTCGAGCTGTACGCCGCCGCGGACAAGGGCGAGCCGGCGTACACGTTCCTGTTCATGGCCAAGGGCGGCGGCTCGGCGAACAAGTCCTTCCTCTACCAGGAGACCAAGGCGATCCTGAACCCCACGCGGTTGCTGGAGTTCCTCGACGAGAAGATCCGCTCGCTCGGCACCGCGGCCTGCCCGCCGTACCATCTCGCGGTCGTCGTCGGCGGCACGAGCGCGGAGTTCGCGCTCAAGACCGCCAAGTACGCCTCGGCGCACTACCTCGACGGGCTGCCGACCTCGGGCGACCTCACCGGCCACGGGTTCCGCGACGTCGAGCTCGAGCAGAGGGTGTTCGAGCTCACCCAGTCCTTCGGCATCGGCGCGCAGTTCGGCGGCAAGTACTTCTGCCACGACGTCCGGGTCGTGCGGCTGCCGCGGCACGGCGCCTCGCTGCCCGTCGCGATCGCCGTGTCCTGCTCGGCCGACCGCCAGGCGCTCGGGAAGATCACCGCGGAGGGGGTCTTCCTCGAGGAGCTCGAGCGGGACCCGGCGCACTACCTTCCGGAGACCACCGACGACCGGCTCGACGGCGACGTGGTCCGGGTCGACCTCAACCGGCCGATGGACGAGATCCGCGCCGAGCTGACGAAGTACCCGGTGCGCACCCGGCTGTCGCTCAGCGGGCCCGCTGGTCGTGGCCCGGGACATCGCGCACGCCGCGATCAAGGAGCGGCTCGACGCCGGCGAGCCGATGCCGCAGTACCTCCGCGACCACGCGGTCTACTACGCCGGTCCCGCCAAGACGCCGGAGGGCTACGCCTCGGGCTCGTTCGGTCCGACGACCGCCGGCCGGATGGACTCCTACGTCGACCAGTTCCAGGCCGCCGGCGGCTCGATGGTGATGCTCGCCAAGGGCAACCGCTCGGCGCAGGTGACCCGCGCCTGCCGGGAGCACGGCGGCTTCTACCTCGGCTCGATCGGCGGTCCGGCCGCCCGGCTCGCCCAGGACTGCATCAAGCGCGTCGAGGTCCTGGAGTATCCCGAGCTCGGGCATGGAGGCGGTCTGGCGGATCGAGGTCGAGGACTTCCCGGCTTTCGTCGTCGTCGACGACAAGGGCAACGACTTCTTCGCCGAGACCCGGAAGCCGATCGCGCTGACCGTGCGCACCCGCTCCGCCGAGCCGGTGTAGCCGGGGTGCCGTACGTCGAGCTCGCCCGCGCCGAGTCGCCCCGGGGCGAGGTGGTGCTCCGCCAGCGGCGCGACGACGAGGCCGGTGACAGCGCGCCGAGCGTCCTGGAGCTGCGGGTCAACGGCGTCTTCGTGATGGACAGCCAGGACACGATGACCGAGCGCCGGCTGGCCAGCGCCGCCCTGGCCCGCGTCGAGCAGCCGCGCGCGGTCGTGGTCGGCGGGCTCGGGCTCGGCTTCACCGCCCACGAGGTGCTGGCCGACCGGCGGGTCGAACGGCTCGTCGTGGTCGAGGCCGAGGAGTCGCTCGTCGGGTGGATGCGCGACGGCACGGTGCGGCACGGCCCCGCACTGCTCGCCGACGAACGGCTGACCGTGATGATCGCCGACATCCGCGTCGCGATGGCGGAGGCGACGCCCGACGCCTACGACCTGATCCTGCTCGACGTGGACAACGGCCCGGACTTCCTGGTCTACGAGGACAACGCCGAGCTGTACGAGCCGGCGTTCCTCGGCCAGGCCCGGACCGCCCTGCGCGACGGCGGCGCGCTGGTGATCTGGTCGGCCGCGGAGTCCTCGGCGCTGCGCTCGACGCTGACATCCGGTGTTCGGCAACGTCACGCCGATCCCCTACGACGTCACGCTTCAGGGCCGGGCCGAGCAGTACTGGCTCTACCTGGCTCGGCGCTGACCTGCGGACCGCATGCGCTCGGGGTGGCGTGGGTAGCCTCGCCAGCATGAGCGGCTTCCGTACCGAACACGACAGCATGGGTGAGATCGAGGTCCCCGAGGACGCGCTGTGGCGCGCACAGACCCAGCGGGCGGTGCAGAACTTCCCGATCAGCGGCTCGACCCTCGAGGCCGAGCACCTCAAGGCGATGGCTCAGGTGAAGGCCGCCGCCGCGAAGGTCAACGAAGCGCTGGGGGTGGTCGCCCCCGAGATGGCCGAGGCGATCCGGGGCGCCGCCGCCGAGATCGTGGCCGGTGAGCACCTCGACCAGTTCCCCGTCGACGTCTTCCAGACCGGGTCCGGGACGTCGTCGAACATGAACATGAACGAGGTGCTCGCCTCGCTCGCCGGCCGGCGCGGCGTCGAGGTGCACCCCAACGACCACGTCAACGCCAGCCAGTCCAGCAACGACACCTTCCCGACGTCGATCCACGTCGCCGCGACGGCCTCGACCACCCACGACCTGTCGCCGGCCCTCGACCACCTCGCCGGCACCCTCGAGGGCAAGGCCGAGGAGTTCGCCGACGTGGTGAAGTCCGGCCGCACCCATCTCATGGACGCCACTCCGGTGATGCTGGGCCAGGAGCTGGGCGGCTACGCGGCGGCCGTGCGCCTCGGCATCGACCGGCTCGAGGCGGTGCTCCCCCGGGTGGCGCAGCTCCCGCTCGGCGGCACGGCTGTGGGCACCGGCATCAACACCCCGCCCGGGTTCGCCGCGAAGGTCATCGAGGAGCTCGCCGACACGACGGGGCTGCCCTTCACCGAGGCCCCGAACCACTTCGAGGCGCAGGGCGCCCGCGACGCGCTCGTGGAGCTGTCCGGACAGCTGAAGACCGTGGCGGTGAGCCTGACGAAGATCTGCAACGACCTGCGGTGGATGTCGTCGGGGCCGCGCACCGGCCTGGCGGAGATCAACCTCCCGGACCTCCAGCCGGGCTCCAGCATCATGCCCGGCAAGGTGAACCCGGTGCTGCCGGAGGCGACGCTGATGGTGTGCGCGCAGGTGATCGGCAACGACACGGCGGTCACCGTGGCCGGGGCCTCCGGCAGCTTCGAGCTGAACGTGATGATGCCCGTGCTCGCGCGCAACCTGCTCGAGTCCGTGCGGCTGCTCGCCACCAGCAGCCGGGTGCTCGCCGACCGCTGCGTCGCGGGGATCACCGCGAACGTCGAGCGGATGCGCACCTACGCGGAGTCCTCCCCTTCCGTGGTCACCCCGCTGAACCGCTACATCGGCTACGAGAACGCGGCGAAGGTGGCCAAGCAGGCGCTGCGCGAGGAGCGGACCATCAAGCAGGTGGTGCTGGAGTCCGGCTACGTCGAGCGCGGCGACCTCACCGAGGAGCAGCTCGACGAGGCGCTCGACGTCGCGCGGATGACGCACCCCTGACCCGCCTCACAGGTGGTCGGGCTTCGCCTGGCGCCACAGCCACACGTGGAAGAAGTGGTGCAGCGGCATCCCCGAGACGTGCTGCGCGAGCCGGGTGAGCTCACCCGTGGTGGCGGTGGCGTACCGGTGCTGCCGGACCCAGGTGCGCAGCAGCCGGTCGAAGTGCCCCCGGCCGATCTTGTGCCGAAGCGCGGCCAGCGCCATCCCGCCGCGGTAGTAGACCGCCCCGGAGAACATCTCGTTGCGCTTCGGGTCGGCGATCGACTGCTTCCAGAACCCGCTGCCGGCCGGGACCTGCCGGAAGATCCTGCGGGCCTGGCGGTACGTCGAGACGCCGTGGGTGTGCTCGTTCCACAGCCAGGAGCTGAACGTCGCGAACCCCTCGTTGAGCCAGATGTGCCGCCAGCTGCGCACCGAGACCGCGTCGCCGAACCACTGGTGGGACAGCTCGTGCGAAGCCGTCCCGGGGTCCGGCACGAACCCGTACAGCGGGCGGGTCTGGGTCTCGAGAGAGAAGCCGATGTCCGGGACGTTGTCGACGATCGCGCCCGTGGAGGAGAACGGGTAGCGGCCGAACCGCTTGGCCCAGTAGTCGGTGATCCGCGCAGTGAGCCCGATGGTGTGCTGCCGCGACGCCTCGGCGGCCAGCGCAGGGTCGATGGCGGTGAGCTGCGGGATCCCGCCGGGCGTGGTGGTCCGGTGGAGGTTCCAGCGCCCGATGTCGACGGTGGCCAGGTAGGTGGCCATCGGCCGGGTCTCCGCGAACCGGTAGGTGTCGCCGTCCGCGGTGACCGCGTGGCCGAGGTAGCTGCCGTTGGCGACCGCCTTCGTGCCCTGCGGGACGGTGACGGCGAAGGAGAACGTCGCCTTGTCGGACGGGTGGTCGTTGCTGGGGAACCAGGTGTGCGCGGCGTTCGGCTCGCAACCGACGAACGCGCCGTCGTCGGTGTAGATCCAGCCGTACGGCGCCCCGAACACGATCGGCGACCCGGTGACGGTTCTCGGCACCCCTGCGTAGGAGACCACCGTGGTGAACGCGCTGCCGCGCGGCAGACCGCCCGCCGGGGTCACGACGAGCTCCTGGCCGCTGCGGGTGAACGTCGCCGCCGCGCCGTTCACGCTCACCCCCGACACGGTGTAGCCGGTCAGGTCGAGGTCGAAGCGGGACAGGTCCTTGGTGGCCCGCGCGAGGATCGTCGCCGTACCGGAGAGCCGGTGCGAGGAGGGCGCCGGGTCGTAGGACAGGTCGAGCGCGTAGTGCCGCACGTCGTACCCGCCGTTGCCCTCCTTGGGGAAGTACGGGTCGCCCAGGCCGGAGGAGCCCGGGGTGAACGAGGCCGCCCGCGTGACCGACGGCACCCCGGCCTCGGCGAGCCCCGGCGTGGCACCCAGGACCGACACGGTGCTGACGGCCACGGCCGCACCGAGCAACGCAGACCTGCGACGGATGTTCACGTGTCCTCCAGCCCGGCGCGAGGGCGCCCCCGAGACCGACGTCGCACCAGGTGGTGCCCGCCGAGTCTGCTGTGCCGGCGCGCCCCGGTCAACACGTCGCCACCCGCCGACGTTTGACAGGCCCGCCGGCCGGGGGATAAATGGGAAGAGGACCGGACGAGGGCTCCCGGCCCCGCCGGTCCGCTTCTCGGGAGAAGGTGTCGCGGATTGGTGCTTCAGGGAGCTCGGTGTGCGAAGAGACGGTGCTGCGGACAGGATCCCAGGCCCTGCTGAGGAGATGGTCGGACGGTTCGTGTACGACGTCCCGACCGACACCTGGTGGTGGTCCGACGGCGTCTACCTGATCCACGGCTTCCGGCCCGGCGAGGTGGTGCCGTCGACGGCCCTGATCGACGCGCACCGTCACCCCGAAGACCAGGAGTCCCTGAACTCGCTGGCTCGGCGGCTGCTGAAGGAGCACGGCGAGCCGTTCAGCGTCCACCAGCGGATTCTCGATGCCCGCAGGCAGGAGCGCACGGTGCTGGTGGCCGGGCACGGGCTGGTCGACGAGGCCGGCACGGTCCACCAGCTGCGCGGCCATCTCGTCGACCTGACCGCGGCCCGGCGCGAGTACGGCCGCCGTGACGTGGACCGGGCGGTCACCGACTTCGCCGAGCACCGAGCGGTCATCGAGCAGGCCAAGGGAGTGCTGCTGCAGATGCTCTCGATCGACGCGGACGAGGCGTTCGCCCTGCTGAGCACCTACTCGCAGCGCGGCAACATCAAGGTGCGCAGGCTCGCAGAGCTGCTGGTCGACGCGGCGACCCACGACCGGACCCCTTCCAAGCCGACGAACGCCGCACGCGCGATGTCGGTGCTCGACGCCGTGCTGGACGCCGCCGGGAGCGGCTGACCGCGCGGACCGTCAAGGGCGCTCAGGGGCCGGGCGGGGGCTCAGTACCAGCCGTGGCCCTGCTTGAAGGACCAGGCGCTGCACGGGTTGCCGTAGCTGCTGCGGATGTACTGCAGGCCCCACCGGATCTGGGTGACCGGGTTGTTCGCCCAGTCCGACCCCACCGAGGCCATCTTGCCACCGGGCAGCGCCTGCGGGATGCCGTAGGCGTCCGAGGTCGGGTTGTCGGCGTGCACGTCCCAGCCGCTCTCGCTCATGTAGAGCGCGTCGAGGCAGGAGAACTCCGAGCTCGAGAAGCCGTACTTCGGCAGCAACGCCCGGGCGATCGTGCGCGGGTCCTGGCTGGCGAGGTCCTCGGTGCGGGTGGCCTGGCCGCCGGAGCCCTGGTCGAGGTGCGTCGCCTTGGTGGCGTCGACGGCGGTGCGGCGGTCCGAGCGGGAGGCGACCTCCCCGGACCGCGCTCGAAGCATGCTGACGAGCCGGGACTGGGCCTGCACCCGCGAGCCGTTCTTCGTGGCGGTCTTCGCCGCGGACAGCGCGGCGGCTGCGGGGTCGGCGGCGACCCGTCCGGCGGAGGCGGCGTCGCCGGACGCGGTGTCGTTCTTCAGCACCACGCCGGAGGACACCGCGAGCCCGGTGGCTGCGACGGCCACCACCGAGAACAGCACCGACCTCCGGAGGCCCCTCTTCAGGGCAGGCTCGGAGCCGGCACCACGGTGCCTCGAAACGTACTTGTCGTGTCTGGCAACACGTCCAGGCAAGGGGGAACTCACAGACGGTCGACTGCAGGGATGTCACGCGGGCGCCCGAGGGGTCTGCGAGGAGTCCGGGCGGACCCCTGTGCGACCCTTACGCCACAGCGCGGAAAGTAGTTCCACCTTCCACGATCTCCCGAGGACATGCAAATCGGCGGTCCACACAGACGGCAATCGGTCTGAACCGGCACATCTTCCCCGAACCAGGTTTCCGGGACAGGCTCACACCACCGCGTGCTCCAGCATCTCCGTGACCAGGGCCGCGATCGGGGAGCGCTCGGAGCGGGTGAGCGTGATGTGCGCGAAGAGCGGATGCCCCTTCAGCCGCTCCACGACGGCCACCACCCCGTCGTGCCGGCCGACCCTGAGGTTGTCGCGCTGGGCGACGTCGTGGGTCAGCACGACCTTGGAGTTGGCGCCGATGCGCGAGAGCACGGTCAGCAGCACGTTGCGCTCGAGCGACTGGGCCTCGTCGACGATCACGAAGGCGTCGTGCAGCGAGCGGCCGCGGATGTGGGTCAGCGGCATCACCTCGAGCATTCCCCGGTCCAGGACCTCGTCGATCACCTCGGGCCCGGTCAGCGCGCCCAGCGTGTCGAACACCGCCTGCGCCCAGGGCGACATCTTCTCGGACTCGCTGCCGGGAAGGTAGCCGAGCTCCTGCCCGCCCACCGCGAACAGCGGCCGGAAGACCACGACCTTCTTGTGCTGACGGCGCTCCATGACCGCCTCGAGGCCCGCGCACAACGCCATCGCCGACTTGCCCGTGCCGGCCCGGCCGCCGAGCGAGACGATGCCGACGTCGGGGTCCAGCAGCAGGTCGAGAGCCACCCGCTGCTCCGCCGAGCGGCCGTGCACGCCGAACGCCTCGCGGTCCCCGCGGACGAGGTGCACGCGCTTGTCGGCCTTGACCCTGCCGAGCGCGCTCCCGCGGTCGGAGAGCATCACCAGCCCGGTGTGGCAGGGCAGCTCGCGCGCCTCCTCGAGGTCGAGGACCCCCTCGGCGTACAGGTCGTCGAGGTCGCCGGCCGGCACCTCGACCTCGGTCATCCCGGTCCAGCCCGACTCCACCGCGAGCTCGGCGCGGTACTCCTCGGCGTCGAGCCCCACCGCAGAGGCCTTGATCCGCATCGGCAGGTCCTTGGAGACCAGGGTCACCTGATGTCCGTCGTTGGCGAGGTTGCGGGCCACCGCGAGGATCCGGGTGTCGTTGTCGCCGAGCCGGAAGCCGGACGGCAGCGACTCGGCGTCGGTGTGGTTGAGCTCGACACGGATGGTGCCACCGGCCTCGCCCACCGGCACCGGCTCGTCGAGACGGCCGTGCAGGACCCGGAGCTCGTCGAGCATGCGCAGCGCTGCGCGGGCGAAGTACCCGAGCTCGGGGTGGTGCCGCTTGCCCTCGAGCTCGGTGATCACGACGACCGGCAGGACCACCTCGTGCTCCTCGAACCTGCGCAGCGAGGCCGGGTCGGCCAGCAGGACGCTGGTGTCCAGCACGTAGGTCCGGACGCCCTCACGGACGGGTGTCGACGTCACGCGGCGAGTCGTGCTCTTGCTTGGAGCCACAGTTCGTCCCCTCGCAGACCGACGCGTGCACTCGGCGCCCCGGCCCTCTCTCGATGACAGCAGCGGGCCGGGACCGGGCCCGAAAGTCCGAGTGCGGACCTCCGGATCTCGCGTGGTCGTGACTGCTCACGAACGGGCCTCCCGAGACGACGAGCTTCCCCACTCGACGTCGGGACCGACGCTACGGCCAGCAGGTTGCCTGCCGGTGAAGACACGCCCGAACGCGAGGTGGCCGGGAGGGGTGGCTCAGGAGCCGAAGCGGCGCTCGCGCTGTGCGTAGGCGCGCAGCGCCCGCAGGAAGTCCACCCGGCGGAAGTCGGGCCAGTACGCCTCACAGAAGTAGAACTCGCTCTGCGCGCTCTGCCACAGCAGGAAGCCCCCGAGGCGCTGCTCGCCGGAGGTGCGGATCACCAGGTCGGGGTCGGGCTGCCCCTTGGTGTAGAGGTGCTCGGCGATGTGCTCGACGTCGAGGATCTCCGCGAGCGTCTCGATCGAGGTGCCCTTGGAGGCGTGCTCCTGGAGCAGCGACCGGACCGCGTCGGCGATCTCGCGGCGCCCGCCGTACCCGACGGCGACGTTGACGATCATCCCGTCGACGTCACGGGTCGCGTCGCCGGCCTCCTTGAGCACCCGCGAGGTCTCGGCCGGGAGCAGGTCCAGCGCGCCGACCGGGTGCAGCCGCCACCGGTGCGCCTCGGCGAGCCCGTGCACGGCCTCCTCGATGATCGAGAGCAGCTCGTGCAGCTCCTGCGGGGGGCGGTTGAGGTTGTCGGTGGACAGCAGCCACAGGGTCACCACCTCGACGCCGAGCTCCTCGCACCACTCGAGCAGAGGCAGGATGTTGGCGGCGCCGGCGCGGTGGCCGTGCGCGGCGTCCTGGCCGACCGCCCTGGCCCAGCGGCGGTTGCCGTCGAGCATCACGCCGACGTGCTTGGGCAACCGGTCGGCCGGAAGCCGCCGCACCAGGCGGGCTTCGTACGCCGGGTAGAGGACCTTGCGAAGCCCGTTCTTCCAGTCCGCCACAACGACCAACCTTACTCGCCACCGACCCGGGAGATCCCGGTTCGCCGCTTGGCCGGTCGTGGCTACGGTGGGGCCATGACACCGGGCAGGCGAACGCGGCACCGATGCGGTCCACGGGACGTTCCACGGGGGCGTGCACGGGGCCACCGAGCGCCTCGGTGAGCACGTCCGGGAGAAGCTCGACGAGGTCAAGCCGAGGCTCCGCGGCTGGCTGCACGCGGCGGCGCGCCGCTGACCCTGGCCGCCGGCGTCGTGCTGATCGTGCTCTCCCCGACCGCCGCCACCCGGGTCGGGTCGGCCGTCTTCGCGGCCTCCGCGCTGGTGCTGTTCACGGTCTCCGCGATCTACCACCGCGGGACCTGGTCACCGCGGGTGGGCGTTCCTGCGCCGCTTCGACCACGCCAACATCTTCCTGCTGATCGCCGGCTCCTACACGCCGTTCACGCTGCTGCTGCTGCAGGGCACGCCGCGCGTGGTGCTGCTCGCGTGGTGTGGGGCGGCGCGCTGCTCGGGGTGCTGTTCCGGGTCTTCTGGACCGACGCCCCGCGCTGGCTGCACGCGCCGATCTACATCGCGCTGGGCTGGGCGGCGGTCTTCTATTCGGCGACTTCTGCGCAGCGCCAGCGCCGCGGTGCCATCGTGCTGATGGTGGCCGGCGGGCTGATCTACACGCTCGGCGGCTGGTCTACGGCTGCCGGCGCCCGACCCGTCGCCGAGCTGGTTCGGCTTCCACGAGGTGTTCCACAGCCTGACGATCGCGGCGTTCGCCGCGCCACTACGTCGGCGTGTCGCTCGCCACCTACTCCCTGCGCTGACCCCCGGGCCGGCGCTCCCCCTCGGCGCCGAGGCTCTCCGCCAGCTGCGCGACGGTGGTCACCGGCCGCTCGCAGACCATCCCGCGGCACACGTACGCCGCCGCGCGCCGTCCACGAGGCCGCGGCCGCGCAGCAGCGGGATGCGGCGTCGACTCCTCGGCCAGGCCGGCGACCGGCACCACCACCGCGCCCGGGCTGCCGCGCCGCGCGGCGTGCTCCAGCGCGCGCCGCGCCGGGTCGCCCGGGCGGGCCGACCACCGCGACCTCGCGCGGCCCGTCGAGCACCGCCTCGGCCGCGGCCAGCGACCAGCCGGCGAAGCGGGGCGCCTGCTCGGCCAGCGTGCGCACCGTTGCGAGCGCCGCCTCGGCCGCGCTCGCGGTGCCGACCGGAGCCGGTGAGCGCGGCGTACCGGCCAGCAGCGCGTGCACCAGCGCGGAGTGCCCCGACGGGCTGGCGTTGTCCGAGGGGTCGCGCGGCCGGGCGACCAGCGGCTCGGCGTCCTCGGCGGTGTCGTGGAACCCGCCGTCGTCGGCCGGCGAAGCGCTCAGCGCCTGCGTCGAGCAGCGCGCCGGCACGGTCGAGCCAGACCGGTCGCCGGTCGCCTCGGCGCAGCGCGAGGAAGCCGTCGGCCACGCAGCCGTAGTCCTCGAGCACGCCCGGCGTGCGCGACCGGCGACGCCGTCGCGGGAGACCCGACGCAGCCGAGTCGTCCGTCCACGGTGCAGGTCCCACCAGCAGCCGGGCCGCGCGCGACCGCCGCGTCGAGTAGCGCGGCTCGTCGAGCACGCCCCGGCCTCGGCCAGCGCCGCGATCGCCAGTCCGTTCCAGGCCGCCACCACCTTGTCGTCGCGGGCCGGGCGCACCCGCTGCTCGCGCGGCCTCGCAGCAGCCGGCGCGCGCGACGCCGGCCCACCGCGCGGCGTCGTCGGGGTCCGGCGCGCAGCTGCAGGGTCGAGGCGCCGTGCTCGAAGGTGCCCGGCTCGGTGACCGAGCAGCGGGCCGCGGCCCAGGCCCCGTCCTCCTCGCCGAGCACGTCGACGAGCTGGGCGGGCGTCCAGACGTAGTACCTGCCCTCCTCGCCCTCGGAGTCGGCGTCGAGCGCGGAGGCGAAGCCGCCCTCGGCGGTGCGCAGCTCGGCCAGCAGGAAGTCGGCGGTCTCGCGCGCCACCCGCTCGGCGAGCGGGGTCCCGGTGCGCCGCCACCAGTGGGCGTAGACGCCGAGCAGCAGCGCGTTGTCGTAGAGCATCTTCTCGAAGTGCGGCACCACCCAGCCCGCGTCGACGCGAGTAGCGCGCGAAGCCGCCGCCGAGCTGGTCGTAGATCCCGCCGCGCGCCATCGCCTCGCAGGTCGCGTCCAGCCATCTCCAGCCGCCGCGGGCGAGCCGGCCGCGGCGGCGTGCCGCAGCAGGAACTCCAGCACCATCGACGGCGGGAACTTCGGCGCCCGCCGAAGCCGCCGTCGGTCGCGTCGAAACTCGCCGGCCAGCCGCTGCACGGCCGCCTCGCAGCACCGCGCGCGTCGATCGGCTCGCTCACCGCGCGAGCGACGCCTCCTGGCGGCAGGTGCTCGGCGAATCGTCCGCGGCCACCGCGCGACCTCGTCGCGGCGCTCGCGCCAGGCGTCGGCGAGCGCCTCGAGCACCTGCCGGAAGCCGGCTGCCCGTGCCGGGGCCGGTCGGGGAAGTAGGTGCCGGCGAAGAACGGCTCGCCCTCGTGGTCGAGCACGCAGGTCATCGGCCAGCCGCCCTGGCCGGTCATCGCGACGGTGGCCTGCATGTAGACCGCGTCGACGTCGGGGCGCTCCTCGCGGTCGACCTTGACGCTGACGAAGTGCTCGTTGAGGTAGGCCGCGGTCGCCGCGTCCTCGAAGGACTCGTGCGCCATCACGTGGCACCAGTGGCAGGCGGCGTACCCGACCGACAGCAGGATTGGTGCATCACGGCGCTTCGCCTCGGCGAACGCCTCGGGTCCCCACTCCCACCAATCCACCGGATTCTCCGCGTGTTGGAGCAGGTAGGGGCTGGTTGCGTTGGCGAGGCGGTTGGCCATTTCCTATGACTCCTAACGAGTGGCACGTGCATCACTTTTCCTTGAGTGATGCACGAGAGTGATGCACGAAACCAGCGTACGATGGTTCCTCCAGCGTAGGAGGTCTCGTGGCGACGCGTTCTCAGCCGAAGCTGCTCGCGCAGGGCAAGCCGCGCACGCTCGGCGGCAGCACGCGGCCGTGGCGGGTGCGCCTCTACGCCCCCGGCGCCGGGCACCAACAAGTACCAGGTGCTACTTCCGGGCGCCTGCCGGCGAGGGCGAGCCGTGGAAGCGGGTGCTGCGCCGCGCTGCCTCCGAGGAGGAGGCCCGCAAGATCTTCGCCCAGGCCGAGGCCGCGCTCGACACCGAGCAGGAGACGCCCGTCGGCGCCGACGTGCGCGCCTCGCGGACGATCCGGATGCTCGGCGAGGAGTACCTCAAGGACAGCATCGAGCGCGGCAAGCAGCCGCGGACGATGGAGGGGCGCGAGTCCCGGCTCAACGCCCACATCCTGCCGACCATCGGCGACGTGCCGGTGACGAAGTGGCGGGTCGAGCACAGCCGTCAAGGTGATGGAGAAGGGCAGCAAGACGCTCTTCTCCCAGCGCGGCCGCGAGGACCTGCGCGGCCAGCTCGCCGCGATGCGCAAGCTCGCCTGGCGCCTGGGCTGGCTCGACCGGAGCATCGACCCGCTGGACGGCTTGGAGATCGGACGCGCCAACGTGCTGCACGGAGCGACGGCGCAGTACGTCGACCCGCGCCTGCGCCCGGAGACCCGCCAGGTGAAGGCGATGGCCGCTGCCGCCGACAAGCTGTGCGGCCCCGAGGGCACCGACCCGCTGATGACTCGCCTCCCGCTGTTCGGCACCAAGATCCGCGTCGCCGGCTTCGGCGGCCTGCGCCTCGGCGAGCAGAACGCGCTGCGCGCGATCGACGTCTTCTTCGACCGCGGCTACGTCCACGTCAACGGCTCCTGGATCACCCCGCGCGGGCAGGCCGGGTTCCGCGGCCCGGTGAAGAACCACACGCCTCCACGAGGTGCCGCTCCCGAGGTCGCTCATGCACGACGAGCTCCTCCCCCGCGTCAAGGAGCTGCTCGACCTGCCCGCGAAGGCGTCGCTCCAGCAGGTCATCAACGCCCAGGAGGCCGAGCGCCAGCGCCGGGCGTCGCTGGCCGCGCGGGAGAAGGACAAGAACCTCGCCTGGTGGAACTACCCCGTCCCGCCCGAGGACGAGCTGTGGCTCTTCGTCGACACCGTCACCGGCCTGCCGGTGAAGCCCGAGATGCACAACGAGCGCTGGCACCGCGTGCGCGCGTGGGTCGAGGAGAACGACCCCGACAACGCCTGGCCCCGCACGATCGTCTACCGCAACCTCCGCCACCACGCCGCGACCAAGTGGTTCCACGAGGAGCTCGGCGAGCCCTGGGAGGTCGTCGCCCAGTACCTCGGCGACAAGCTCACCACCGTCCTCAACCACTACGTCCGCGCCGGCGAGGACGCCCTCCGCGACTCGGTCAGCAAGCTGGCGACCCGGTAGTCGCCATGCCCGACGAAATGGGTAGCCCGCAACCGCGTCAATCTCGCAAGCCATACGTCGCGGCTGCCGCCTCGGTCAAGTCAAAGTCGGGGCCGAGAGCATCCTCCGACACCTCAAACCCCCTGTCAGGAAGGGCTGCAGCAGCGAGTTCGGCCGCCGAACGCAGGACCAGCTTGCAGACGTTGCACGCGAAGGCCTCGGGGATCAGGCTGGGAACCCAGTACCCGTACGGGATAGCTCGTATTCGCCCGGTCCGATCTTCTCGCGATCGAAGTCGACTCGGTCGTCGACCTCGACCCACCCGAACAACCGGCCTTGCTCGGAGCAAGCCGGACATTCGTGAGCGGTCCGGAAGAATCCTGGGCCGAAATCCGCTGGATCAAGCTCGTCATCCGTCGTCGCGTACCGACGACCGGAAAGCCTTCGAAGTCGGCGTCACCGAGTGACTTCTTCAGCGCTTGCAGAGCGACCCACGCCCCAACGATGTCCAATTGGACCCGCGCCTCGATAGCATCCCGATAGCTGGCTCTAAGTGCCGCTGCTGTTCCACTGAGGTCGCCGTAGAACGCGTCGACTTCGAGGCCGAGGTGAGATAACAGGACGTCAAGAACTGCAAGGCTGTCTTCGATCACTTGTCGCGAGGGGCCGGGCAGACCGGCATGGGCGCCGCCGTTGCGTACGTCGCAGAGGCGGTCCTGCTGAGCCTGGTCGAGCGGCAGCCCGCTGAGCAGGATCGCGATCCGCTTGAGAACCTCGGCGAGGTAGATCGTTTTCATACGCGGCGCCCGGAGATCGGGCCCGGATGCGAGCTTGACGATAGACGCGGAGTCCTTGACGACCTCGGGCGCCAGCACGAGGAGCGGGTTTGTTCGCCAGAGTGCAGCCTTGCCGAGAAGTCCACCGCCATCGGCCCAGCAACGGCACCCCGGTGGTCGGTGCCGTCGTGAAGAAGCTGCCAGGGCGTCCTGGGCCCAAGCGGATGCGGCGCGGATCAGGTCGTCTTCACCAGCAGGATTCTGCGCCGCGTCCGCTGCCCCCTCCTCACCCTCGTTCACGAACGTTCCCGGAGAGCACGCTCGTCTCTGTCGTAGACGTAGTCGACGATCTCCCCCGACACGATGAAGCTCGACAGCCTGATCGATCACGGAACGGGGCACGACGAACCATTCTGACGGGTCGTAGTCGCGGCCCTTTCGGTCGATCTGGGTGATGTCGAGGCGGACGTCCGCGAAGACGCGGTGCAGGAGGTTCTCGAACTTTACGACGTTCAGGTTGAAGGTCTGATAGCTCGCGACAACATCGACAGGGGCCATGAGGTACGTCGGCGACTTTTCGGCGTTCTTGATCCGCATCGAGACGGGGCCACG
>CAWEQW010000002.1:0-575140 GCA_963811365.1 uncultured Actinomycetota bacterium
GTCGGACGATCTGGAGTGCCGACATGACCAGCAGGGTGCAGCCGATGACGTACCGCATGACGGTGTCGTCTGCGAAGCTGAGGAACCCCACGCCGAGCAGGAGGCCTGGCAGCACGCCCGGCAGCAGCCGAGCCAGGACGGCCCGGTCCGCGTGCCGTCGGTAGGTGGCGATGGCGACGACGTCACCGCAGAGCAGCAGCGGGAGGATGGCTCCGGTGGACTCCCGGGTCGGCAGGACCGCGGCGAAGATCACCACGGCGAGGGAGCCCACGCTGCTGACCGCGGTCTTGGCCACACCGACCAAGACCGCGGCAGACGCCGACAGCAACCAGCCCGCGAGGGACGTATGGCTCGGATCCACCGACCGTCTCCGTCCGAGGAGGCCCTACGAGGTCTTGACCACCAGTACCGGCACATGGACCTCCAGGATGAGGGTCTGAGCCACACTGCCCATCAGGGCCTTTCCGACCGGAGACCTCCGGCGCGCCCCGATGACGAGCAGTTCCGGGCGGACTTGGTCGACCAGGCTCAGCAGTGTCCTGCTCACGTCACCACCTGAGGTCCTGAGCACCTCGCAGGCAAGACCGGGCGCCTGACTGGCCACCTTCGCAATCTCGTCGGAGATGCCGAGGCGGTACGCCTCTGCCTTGTCGGCGTCGAGCGACTCGACCACGTGGAGTACCACCAGGTCGGTCGAGCGCAGAACCGCCTCCCGCACAGCGTGGGAGAGCGCGATCCGGCTCGTGTCTGACACCTGATGCGCTACTGCGACACTCATGTTCGCTGTCCCTCTCCCCTGCCTCGTGTCAACGCTCGAGCTCGCGCGTAGAGGCCTCGGTCAGCTCGTCGCCGCCGGCCATCTGCCTCGTCAGCTCGTCGAGCGAGACCTCGGACCGGCTCTTGTCCAGGACGGCCTCTCCGAGTTTCAGGATGACGAAGCGGTCTCCCACCGGATAGGCGTGGTGGGGGTTGTGGGTGATGAAGATGACGCCGAGGCCCCGGTCGCGCGCCTTGGCGACGTACTTCAGCACGACGCCCGGACTGGCGAACGCCGAGCGCCGCGGTGGGCTCGTCGAGGATCAGCACGCGCGCACCGAAGTAGACCGCGCGGGCGATCGCGACGCACTGGCGCTCACCACCGGAGAGCGTGCCGATGGGCTGGTCGACGTCGCGCAGGTCGATGCCCATCGCGGACAGCTCCGCCTTGGTGACCTTCTTCATCCCCGCGATGTCGAGCCGCTTCAGCGGGCCCACGCCTTTGGTGAGCTCCGAGCCCAGGAAGAAGTTGCGCCACACCGGCATCAGCGGCACGACCGCGAGGTCCTGGTAGACGGTGGCGATGCCGAGGTTCAGCGCCTCGCGCGGGGAGGAGAAGTGCCGCTCCTCGCCGTCGACGACCAGCGCCCCGTTGGTGTGGGTGTGGGCGCCGGCCAGGATCTTGATGAACGTCGACTTGCCGGCACCGTTGTCGCCCAGGACGCAGGTGACCTCGCCGGCGTTGACGGTGGTGGTCACGTCGCGCAGCGCGATGACCGAGCCGTAGGACTTGCCGATGTCGCGGACCTCGATGAGGGTCGCGCCTGTCGGTGCCGCCCGCGCGTCGCGCGGGCTCTCCGTGTTGCTGCCGGTGGTGCCCCTGGTGGTGGTCATCGAGACTCGCTCGTCTTGACCCAGTTGTTGACCAGCACGGCGCCGAGGAGCATCACGCCCAGGAAGGCGTAGAGCCAGTCGTTGTCCCAGCCGGCCTAGGGGATGCCCTGCTGGACCATGCCGTAGATCAGGGCGCCGAAGGCGGCGCCGATCGCCGATCCGTAGCCGCCGGTCAGCAGGCAGCCACCGACCACGGCGCAGATGATGAAGATGAACTCCTGGCCCACGCCGGTGGTGCTCTGCACCGGCGTCGTCTTGAAGAGCTGGAGCATGCCGACCAGCCAGCCGGCGAAGGCGGTGGTCATGAAGAGACCCACCTTGGTCTTGAACACCGGTACGCCGACCTGGCGGGCGCTGACCTGGGCGCCGCCGACGGCGAAGATCCAGTTGCCGGCCCGGGTCCGCAGCAGGACCCAGCCGGAGAGGGCGACGAACAGGAACCACCAGCCGACGACGATCGAGTCTCACGATCCGATCGAGAACGTCGAGGCCAAGACCTTGTTCAGCGAGCCGAAACCGTCCATCTGGTTGATGTTCGGGCTGGACACGCGACCCGGTCGACGAGCTTGGTGACCCCGAGGTTCACACCCTGGAGCACGAAGAACGTTCCGAGTGTGACGAGGAAGCTGGCGATGCCGGTCTTCATCACGAGGTAGCCGTTCAGGAACCCGACGGCCAGCGCGAAGACCAGCGACAGGGCCGCACCGACCCACAGGTTCATGCCGGCTCCCCAGCAGAACATCGCGTTGAACAGGCCCGTGCTCGTGACCATCACGCCGGCGGAGAGGTCGAACTCGCCGCCGATCATCAGCATCCCGACGCCGACGGCCACGATGCCGATGGTCGCGCTCTGGTAGAGGACGGTGGCGAGGGACTCCGCAGAGCGGAAGGGCGGCGCGACGATCAGGAAGAAGATGCCGATCACCACCGCTGCCACGAGGGCGCCGACCTCTGGCCGGGCCAGAAGGCGGTTGAGCAGCCCCAGCTGGACGCGGTTGCCGGCCTCGGCGTGCGCCCCCAGTGCGGGCTTCTGTGTCGTTTGACTCATGAGAACCTCCACGGCTCCAGATGGTGCGGGTGGCCGCCCGTTCCAGGACGGCCACCCACCTGCTCCGTCAGCGAGTGCCCTGCTTCGCGAACGGGAGGATGGTGTCGATGTTCGACTTGTCGACGAACGACGGGCCGGTGAGCACGGGGCCGCCACCGCCCATGTCGTTGCCGTTCTTCAGCTTCAGGTACAGCGCCGTGACTGCCAGGTACCCCTGGACGTACGGCTGCTGGTCGATCGAGAACTCGATCTTGCCGTCCTTGATGGCCTGGGCGGCGTCGGCATTGAGGTCGAACGTGATCAGCTTCGCTTTGCTGCCGGCCTGCTTCATCGCCTGGAGAGCGTCGAGTGCGATCGGGGCACCCAGGGTGACGATGTAGTCGATGGACTTGTCCTGCGCCAGCTTGGCCTGAAGAGAGGAGACGACCGCTGAGTCGCCGCACCGTTGACCTGGAGGTTCTGGGTGTTGGGCACGCCCTTCTTGACACCCGCACACCGAGCCTCCAGTGCCACTGATCCCGCAGCCTGGATGACGCAGAGGACGTGCTTGCCGCCGTCCTGCGCGATCCGCTTGCCGGCAGTCTCGCCGGCGAGGTTCTCGTCGGACCCGAAGTACATGGAGGCACCCGCCTGCTTGTACTGGTCGATGCCTGAGTTGAACGCGACCACCGGGATGCCCGCCTTGTCGGCAGCCTTGACCGACGACGCCAGCGCGTCGGGGGTGGCCAGCGTGGTGGCGATGCCGTCGACCTTGGAGTCGATGGCGTTCTGAATGAGAGTCGCCTGCTTGGCCGGGTCCGGGTCGTTGGAGTACTTCAGCGTGATGCCGTAGTTCTGAGAGGCCTGCTGCGCTCCTGCCTTGATCTTGTCCCAGAAGGTGTCACCCGGGGTCTCGTGGGTCACCATGGCGATGGTGTAGCCAGAGTTGTCCCCGGCGCCACTGCCTCCACTGGAGGTGCTCGTGGTGTCCGGCTTGCCGCCGCCGCTGCAGGCGGAGGCGAGGACAAGCCAGCGCTGCGACGACCGCGAGGGCTCCGCCCCGGCGGCGCTGGTGTCCACTTCATCCTCGGTGTTCCTTTCCTCGTGCACCGGTTCGCGGGCTCGTCGATGAGCAAGCGATGCGGATGGCGACCACAGGGAGGCCGAGGAGTCCGACGCCCTGCGCGCCGACGATGTGCCGGCGGTCACACAGCCTCGTCCAGCCATCCGTGGATTGTCAAGAGTTTGTTCTAACATTTGCAAGTAGGTACCTAGCCAGCACGGATACTCCTCCTGCAGCCACGCTGCGAGGACAGAATGTAAGCACAAAGCCTTGACATGATCGATGTGCGACGGCTTACATGGTCAGCCACTGCGTGGCCGCCCGCCCCCGTTCCCAGCGAGGCGCGCCACCGGCCCTCACCGAACCCACCGCAACCTCGGAGGCATCCCTCGTGAAGACGATCCAGCACTGGATTTCCGGGAGGTCCACCTCGGGCACGAGCGACCCGCGCGGCACCGGTCTTCAACCCGGCCCTGGGCACCCAACAGGCTGAGGTACTGCTGGCGTCGGCAGACGACGTCGAGTCCGCGATCACGGCCGCCCGCGATGCGTTCGAGCCGTGGTCTCAACCTCGCTCTCGAAGCGGACGAAGGTGCTGTTCGCGTTCCGGGAGCTGGTGAACGCACACGCGCAGGAGATCGCGGAGCTGATCACCGACGAGCACGGCAAGGTGCTCTCGGACGCGGTTTCGGGCGACTTGCACTGCACCTCGCCGAGCGCCCATCCGAGAGCACCTTGCCGTGCTCGTCGGTGATGGGTCCGCGACATCCTGCGCGTGTGCGTTCACCGTTCCCGGAACGCGAAGACGCACCTTGCACTCACTTCGAGAGCGAGGTCTGAGACCACGGCTCGACCCGTCGCGGGGCCGGCGGACTCGACGTCATCTGCAAGCGCACGTGTTCGTGGGCCGGGTTGAAGACCGGTGCCGTGCGGTCGCTCCGTGCCGAGGGCTCCTCCCGGAAATCCAGTGCTGGATCGTCTTCACGAGGGATGCCTCCGAGGTTGCGGTGGGTTCGGTGAGGGCCGGTGGCACACTCGCTGGGAACAGGGGGCGGCGGCCACGCAGTGGTGACCATGTAAGCCGTCGCACATCGATCATGTCAAGGCTTTGTGCTTACATTCTGTCCTCGCAGGTCGCTGCAGAAGAGGTATCCGTGCTGGCTAATTCTACTTGCAAATGTTAGAACAAACTATTGAGAATCCACGGATGGTTAGAAAGAACGAGGTTGTGTGACCGCCGGGCACCATGATCGGCGCGCAGGGCGTCGAGCTCTCGGCCTCCCTGTCGCCCATCCGCCATCGCTTGCTCATCGACGAGCCCGCGAACCGGTGCACGAGGAAAGGAACACCGAGGATGAAGTGGACACCCGAAGTTGGGCGGAGCCTCGCGGCGTCGCCGCGCTCGCATCTTCGCCGCCGCCTGCAGCGGCGGCGGCAAGCCGGACCCGCGACACCAGCGACGAGGCAGTGGCGGCGGAGGCAACTCCGGCTACACCTTCGCCATGGTCACCCACGAGATCCCCGGGTGACACCTTCTGGGACAAGATCAAGGCCGGCGCCCAGCAGGCCGCCAAGGACTACGGCGGTCGACGCTGAAGTACTCCAACGACCCGGACGCCGACAAGCAGGCCACCCTGATCCAGAACGCCATCGACTCCAAGGTCGACGGCATCGCCACCACCCTGGTCACCCCGGACGCACTGACCGGCGCGGTCAAGAAGGCCGCGCGCCGCGGGCATCCCGGTGGACGCGTTCAACTCCGGCATCGACCAGTACAAGCAGGCCGGGTCACTGATGTACTTCGGCTCCGACGAGGCCTCGGCCGGCAAGGCGGCCGGCAAGCGGATCGCCGCCGACGGGCGCCAAGAAGGTCCTGTGCATCATCCAGCAGGCCGGGTCCGTGGCGCTGGAAGACCGTTGCGCCGGTGTGAAGGACGCGTTCCCCGACACCGAGAACATCCAGGTCAACGGCGCCGACGACTCCGCCGTCGATCTCCTCTCTCCAGGCCGAGCTGTCCGCAGGACAAGTCGATCGACAGATCGTCACCCTCGGCGCCCGATCGCGCTCGACGCGCTCAAGGCGTCGAAGCGGCCGGGGGCAACGCCAAGATCGGTCACGTTCGACACTCAACCTCGACGCCGCCCAGGCCATCAAGGACGGCAAGATCGAGTTCTCCGTCGACCAGCAGCCCTACGTCCAGGGCTACATGGCATCACCGCAGCTGTACCTCAACCTGAAGAACGGCAACGACATCGGCGGTGGCGGCCCGGTGCTGACCGGTCCGTCGTTCGTCGACAAGTCCAACATCGACACAGATCCTCCCGTTCGCGAAGCAGAACACCCGCTGACGGAGCCCGGGCGGTGGCCGTGCCTGGAACGGCGGCCCCCGCACCACTGAGCACAGGAGTCTCATGAGTACAACCGACAGGAAACCCGCACTGGGGGCGCCACGCCGAGGCCTCCAACCGCGTCCAGCTCGGGCTGCTCAACCGCCTGCTGGCCCGGCCCGAGGTCGGCGCCCTCGTGGCGGCGATCGTGATCGGCATCTTCTTCCTGATCGTCGCGCCGCCCTTCCGCTCTGCCGGAGTCCCTGTTCACCGTCCTCTACCAGAGCTCGACGATCGGGATCGTCGCCGTCGGCGTGGGGATGCTGATGATCGGCGGCGAGTTCGACCTCTCCGCCGGCGTCATCGTCACGAGCCGGCCTGTTCAACGCGATGTTCTGCTATCAGCTCGGCATCAACCTGTGGGTCGGTGCGGCCCTGTCGCTGGTCTTCGCGCTGGCCGTCGGGTTCCTCAACGGCTACCTCGTGATGAAGACCGGCATCGCCAGCTTCCTGATCACCCTCGGAACGTTCTTCGTCCTCCAGGGCGTCAACCTCGGGGTCACCAAGCTCGTCACCGGGCTCGGTGTCCACCCCGAACATCAACCAGATGGACGGTTTCGGCTCCCTGAGCTGGGTCTTCGCCCACCACTTCTCGATCGGTCTCGTGCGAGATCTCGATCTACGGTCGATGTGGTGGTTCGCTGTTCGTCGCCCTCGCCGGCCTAGGTCCTGCAGCGCACCAGGATCGGCAACTGGATCTTCGCCGTCGGCGGCAACGCCGCCCTGCCCGCGCCGGTCGGCGTCCCGGTGGTCCGGGTGAAGATCGGCCTGTTCATGACGGTGTCGTTCCTCGGCCTGGTTCATGGGCATGCACACCCTCTACAACTTCAACACCCTCCAGGCCGGCAACGGCGTCGGCAACGAGTTCCTCTACATCATCGCCGCGGTCGTCGGTGGCACCCTGCTCACCGGCGGCTACGGCAACGCGATCGGCGTGGCCATCGGCTCCTTCATCTTCGGCATGACCAGCCTGTGCATCGTCTACGCCGGCTGGGACCCGAACTGGTTCCGCGCGTTCCTCGGCGTGATGCTCCTGCTCGCGGTCCTGGTGAACCTCTACGTCAAGCGACTCTCGACCACCCGGAAGGTGGGCTGAGTCATGACCGACACCATCACCGATCACGCCGACCGCACGCTGCACCGAGGGCGAGCCGCTGGTCGAGATGAAGGACGTCGGCAAGTCCTACGGCGCGATCCGCGCCCTCAAGGGCATCAACCTGACCGTCCGCGCGGGCGAGGTCACCTGCGTCCTCGGCGACAACGGCGCCGGCAAGTCCACGCTGATCAAGATCATCTCCGGGCTGCACCCACACAACGAGGGCAGCGTGAAGGTCGACGGCAAGGCCGTCCAGTTCTCCTCACCGCGCGAGGCCCTGGCCCACGGCATCGCCACCGTCTACCAGGACCTCGCGGTGGTCGCCGCTGATGCAGGTGTGGCGCAACTTCTTCCTCGGCTCGGAGCTGACCTCAGCGGCAAGTCCCGCTGGCCGGCATGAAGATCAACGACATGAAGCGCGATCGCCGACGAGGAGCTGCGCAAGATGGGCATCGTCGTCAAGGACATCGACCAGCCCATCGGCAGCTCTCCGGCGGTCAGCGACAGTGCGTGGCGATCGCCCGCGCGGTCTACTTCGGCGCCCGCGTGCTGATCCTCGACGAGCCGACCGCCGCGCTCGGCGTCAAGCAGTCCGGGGTCGTGCTCAAGTACATAGCGGCCGCACGCGACGCCGGCCTCGGCGTCGTGTTCATCACCCACAACCCGCACCACGCCTACCTGGTCGGGGACCACTTCGTCATCCTGAAGCTCGGACGAGGCCGTCCTGGACAAGAGCCGGTCCGAGGTCTCGCTCGACGAGCTGACGAGGCAGATGGCCGGCGGCGACGAGCTGACCGAGCTCTCGCACGAGCTCGAGCGTTGACACGAGGCAGGGGAGAGGGACAGCGAACATGAGTGTCGCAGTAGCGCATCAGGTGTCAGACACGAGCCGGATCGCGCTCTCCCACGCTGTGCGGGAGGCGGTTCTGCGCTCGACCGACCTGGTGGTACTCCACGTGGTCGAGTCGCTCGACGCCGACAAGGCAGAGGCGTACCGCCTCGGCATCTCCGACGAGATTGCGAAGGTGGCCAGTCAGGCGCCCGGTCTTGCCTGCGAGCTGGAGCTCAGGACCTCAGGTGGTGACGTGAGCAGGACACTGCTGAGCCTGGTCGACCAAGTCCGCCCGGAACTGCTCGTCATCGGGGCGCGCCGGAGGTCTCCGGGTCGGAAAGGCCCTGATGGGCAGTGTGGCTCAGACCCTCATCCTGGAGGTCCATGTGCCGGTACTGGTGGTCAAGACCTCGTAGGGCCTCCTCGGACGGAGACGGTCGGTGGATCCGAGCCATACGTCCCTCGCGGGCTGGTTGCTGTTGGCTGTTGCCGCGGTCTTGGTCGGTGTGGCCAAGACCGCGGTCAGCAGCGTGGGCTCCCTCGCCGTGGTGATCTTCGCCGCGGTCCTGCCGACCCGGGAGTCCACCGGAGCCATCCTCCCGCTGCTGCTCTGCGGTGACGTCGTCGCCATCGCCACCTACCGACGGCACGCGGACCGGGCCGTCCTGGCTCGGCTGCTGCCGGGCGTGCTGCCAGGCCTCCTGCTCGGCGTGGGTTCCTCAGCTTCGCAGACGACACCGTCATGCGATACGTCATCGGCTGCACCCTGCTGGTCATGTCGGCACTCCAGATCGTCCGACGCCGAAGGCTCGACAGGCCCGCCGCCCGCACCAGGAGAGCTCCCGGGCTCAGGACGCTGGGAATCGGGGCCACTGCCGGGTTCGCGACGATGACCGCTAACGCTGCCGGTCCTGTCACGACCGTGTACCTGATCAGGGCGGGACTCCCGATGAGGGCCATGCTCGGCACCGGCGCCTGGTTCTATCTCGTCGTCAACGTGGCCAAGGTCCCATTGAGCGCCGGCCTCGGTCTCATCACGAGCAGGAGCATGGTCCTCGACGCACTGCTCGTTCCTGCCATGCTGGTCGGCGCGGGCGCTGGGATGCTGTTGGTCGCCCGACTGGGCCAACGCCACTTCGAGGTCATCGCCCTGGCGTTCAGCGCGTTGGCCGCGGGGCTGCTCATGCTGTGACCTTCGAGCCGGCTTAGGGTCCGATTGACCAATGATTCTGACATACTGACCTGATGGACGCAGTCCCCTCAGAGATCGAAGCCCTGGACGCGTTCCGCGGTTTCAGGGTCAACAGGTCCAGCCCCATCCCGCTCTACTTCCAGCTCTCTCAGCACCTCGAGCAGGCCATCGAGTCGGGCGCGATCCCGAACGGGACTGTGTTCCGCAACGAGATCGAGCTCGCGGAGCAGCTGGGGCTGTCACGCCCGACCATGAGGCGGGCGATGCAGGACCTCGTCGACAAAGGCCTGATCGTCCGACGTCGGGGCATCGGGACGCGCGTGGTGCAGCCCAAGGTCCGCCGGCCTCTGGAGCTGTCGAGTCTGTACGAGGACCTGGCCGGGTCGGGTCAGTCGCCGACCACCGACGTCCTTGAGCTCACCGTCGTGCCCTGCGACGAGATCGTCGCCTCGCGGCTCGATGTGGCGATCGGCACCGATGTCACGAAGGTGGTTCGACTGCGCAGTGCACGCACGCAGCCGATCGCCAAGCTGACCAACTTCCTTCCCCAGAACGTGGGCGAGTTCGACGCTGATGAGCTTCAGGAGCACGGGCTCTACGAGATCATGCGAGGTCGCGGGATCCATCTGCACGCGGCCTCGCAGGTGGTCGGCGCCCGCAACGCGACCGCTAGCGAGGCACGGATGCTCGACGAGCGGCGCAACGCCGCACTGCTGACCATGCAGCGCCGCACCTACGACGACAGGGGTGCCACGGTGGAGTTCGGCGACCACCTCTATGCCGCCAGCCGGTACAGCTTCGAGATCGACCTTCTCACTCCCTAGGGCTGACCCGAGCTCTTCGGCCGCCATCCGACCGGTCCACAAGTCGGATGCGGCCGACACCCGACCTGCTGGCGGTGCGAGCGGCCGCCGAACTAGAGCGATCTAGCTTCCACAGGTTGACGACACGGGCTGGCGTCCTGCACCCTAGATCGATCTAGAGTGTCCGGCGTAGTTGCGGACGGGAACATCGGCCAACAGTTCGGGAGCCACCCCATGCCATCAGTAACCGAAGCGATACTCGATCCTGTGCGCGTGGGTGTCGTCGGTGCAGGCCGAATCGGCACGTCGCACGCCACCCTGCTCCGTCGCGAGGTCCCGGGCGCGAGGCTGGTCTCCGTCGCCGACGTCCGGGCCGGGTCGGCAGAGTCGCTCGCGCGGAGTCTCCGTTGCGGCGCTGCCTCGTCGCCGGAGCAGCTGATGGCTGACGAGAGGGTCGAGGCTGTGGTGATCGCCGCATCGACGACCTCCCATGCCGACCTGGTGGCTGCCGCTGCCGCCGCCGGGAAGGCAGTCTTCTGCGAGAAGCCCGCCGGCATGTCGGTGGCGGAGGTCGATCGCGGCATCGAGGCCACGCGGGATGCCGGGGTGCCCTTCCAGGTCGGCTTCAACCGGCGGTTCGCCCCCGAGTTCGCCCAGGCCCGGCGGGTCGTCGACGAGGGTGGCGTTGGCACCCCGCAGATGCTCCGCTCGGTCACTCGCGACCCGGGTCTGGCGAACCCCGGCGCCGTACCTCCGGGGACGATCTTCACCCAGACCCTCATCCACGATTTCGACACGCTGCTGTGGCTCAACCCCCACGCCGACGTGGTGAGCGTGCACGCCACGGCGGACGCCCTTGTCGCGCCGGAGTTCAAGGATCACGGCCTGCTGGACACCGCGGTCGTCGTCCTCACCTTCGACAACGGCGCCATCGCCGTCGCCGAGGCGAGCTTCTCGGCAGCGTACGGCTACGACGTCCGAGGTGAGGTGTTCGGATCGCGCGGCATGGTCACCATGGGCGATGGCGCCACGTCGACCATGCGCCTTTGGGATGCCCGCGGCCGGACTGCAACCACTGCGCGGGGAGATGTGGAGCTGCTCCGAAGCACGTACGTCGGCGAGCTGGCTGCCTTCGCCGAGACGGTGCGCTCGGGAGCCGAGCCGGCCGCCACGGGGCAGGACGCCCGCCGGGCCCTACGGGTGGCGCTGGCCGCCGTCGAGTCGGCAGCGACGGGTAGCCCGGTCCGGCTCAGCCTGGAGACCGGCCAGTGACCGGATACGAGTTCACACTGTCGGTGTGCGCCGAGATGGTGTTCACCGACGAACCGTTCCTGGACCGCGTCAGCCTCATCGAGGACCTCGGTTTCGCGGTCGAGATCTGGGACTGGACCTCCAAAGACCTGTCCGGCCTTGCGGAGACGGGGGCGGTCTTCACCTCGATGACCGGCTACGTGGAAGGCGACCTCGTCGACCGCGCCGGCGCAGATGCACTGCTGCGAACGGCCGAGGAGTCGGTCGAAGCGTCCCGCCTGCTCGGCGCACCCAACCTGAACCTGCACGGCACCGGGCTCGATGCCCGGGGACTGCCGGTCAGACCGGTCTCCGTGGTCACGGGCCCGATGTGGCTGGCCGCCGAGAAGACACTGAGCCGGCTCGCCACCCTGGGGGAGCGCGAGGGCGTGGTGTTCTGCCTGGAGAACCTCAACCTTCCCGTGGACCATCCGGGCACGCCGTTCGCGCTCGCCTCGGACACCCGCGCGCTGGTGGCCTCCGTGGACAGTCCGCACCTTCGCATGAACCTGGACCTGTACCACGCCCAGATCGGAGAGGGGAACCTGATAGAGCTCCTCCGGACCTCGGCGCCGTACCTGGGAGAGGTGCAGGTGGCCGACGTGCCCGGTCGCACGGAGCCGTCGACCGGCGAGATCAACTACCCCGCGATAGCCCGGGCGCTGCACGACGTCGGCTACACCGGTGTTGTAGCACTGGAGGCTTACGCCTCTGAGGACAGCGTCCTCGCGCTGGAGAGATTCCGCGATGCGTTCACCGCTCCGGCCGCGTGACGGCAGCGTGCCACCGGCCGTAGGGGGAGCCGGCATCCGGACGACCGACCGGAGGCGGGGGCGATGGTGACGATGGCCGACGTCGCCGCCCGTGCGGGCGTCTCCCGCGCCCTGGTCTCGATCGTCTTCCGCGGCGCGGCGGGCGCGAGCCAGGAGAACCGAGACCTGGTCATGCGGGCGGCTGCCGAGCTGGACTACCGGCCCGACCACCGCGCGCGCCTGCTCGGCAGGGGCCGCAGCCGCACGGTCGGCGTCGTCTTCGGGCTGAACCGGGAGTTCCACGGAGCCCTCGTGGAGCACCTCTACGCCGCCGCGGACACCGCCGGATGGGACCTCGCCCTCGCTGCCTGCGCACCTACCCGTCTGGAGCGGACGGCCGTTCACACCCTGCTGGAGCAGCGTTGCGAGGCGTTGGTGCTGCTCGGCCCGACACTGTCTGCTCGCGAGCTGTCCGAGCTCGCTGCCCGCGTACCTGTGGTCGTGGTGGCCCGTGCGGTGCGGGCGAAGGGAGTCGACGTGGTCCGCACCGATGACGTCGCCGGAGCACGCCTGGCGGTCGAGCACCTCGCACATCTCGGCCACCGGTCGGTGCTGCACGTGGATGGCGGACGGGCGCCGGGCGCCGCACAGCGGCGCCGCGGGTTTCGCGACGCTGTCGCAGCGTTCGAACTCCAGGGCAGGATCCTCCGTGGAGGGACGACGGACGCGGACGGAGCCAGGGCTGCGTCCGAGGTGGCCGCCGGCGTGGCCGCGCACGGGTTCAGGTCGGTCACCGCGTTCAACGACACCGTCGCCGCCGGGCTGCTCTCCGCCCTCCGCGACCGTGGTCTTCGAGTCCCTGGCGAGGTTTCCCTGATCGGATACGACGACTCGCCGGTCGCCGGGCTGACCGGGATCGGCCTGACCACGGTGGCGCAGGATGCGGCGACACTGGGACACCGGGCGCTCGAGCGGGCCGTCGCGCGAGTGGAGGAGGCCGAGGCGCCGACCCGGGAAGAGGTGGTCCCCCCGTCGCTGGTGGTCCGCTCGACCACCGGCCCACCAGCCTGACCGGCCGCAGGGTCGATGGGTGGACACCGCTCAGGCATGCGCCAGTCCCATAGAGCTCGGTAGGGCACCCGACCAGCGCCCCTGGTGAGCCGGGCGATCGAGCGTTCGACGATGGGTCGGTGCCGGCGTAGGTGCCGCTGTCGGGTCGCAGGTGTTCGGGGTCGCCTTGGCACGGCGCGTCGGATGTTCTTGCCACCGCGGTCACCGGACCACCGGTGTCCGAGACGCGCTCGAGCCTGGAGGGCCGGCCACGGCGGACGCCTCACGCGGTCGCCTTCGGCAGCCGTCACTCGGGGCCTCGAGCCAGGAGACGCCGAGAGACCTCGCAGCATCCGGCCGGGGGCTACTCGCCACGCACGGTGGTCAGGTTGGCACGCACGTCCGGGTCGTCCTGCAGCTCCAAGGAGCGCTCGAGGCAGGCCAGGCTCTCCTCCGGCTCGCCGAGCTCGAAGAGCACGCCGCCGAGGTTCGCCCAGGCGCCGGCGAGGTCCGGCTCGGCCTGCGTCGCCGCCTCGAGGGCCACTCGTGCCGCCTCGAGGCGTCCGGCCTCCTGGAGCAGCAGCCCCTTCAGGCAGAGCAGGTGCGGCTGCCGTGGTGCCAGGTCCAGACCCGCCTCCACGTCTCGGGCGGCGCCCTCGAGGTCCCCGAGCTCGAGCAGCAGCGAGGCACGGTTCAGATAGGCGTCGACGAACCCCGGCTCGAGGTCCAGGACCCGGCCGAGGTCTGCCAGCGCCCCCTCCAGGTCGCCGGTGCGCATCCGCAGCTCGCCGCGGTTGTAGATCGGCTCGGGGTACGGCGGCCCGACCCGGATCGCCTCGGCGTAGTCCTCGACCGCCTCCTCGAGCCGCCCCTGCCGCTCGAGCAGCGCCGCACGCTCGAACCAGTAGTCGGGGTGGTGCGGGTCCTCGGCGAGCACCTGGGTGTACTCCTGCACCGCACGGTCGACCTGCCCGGTGCGCACCATCAGCTGCGCGTGGTTGTAGCGCAGCACCGAGCGGTGCAGCAGGAACCGACCGGCCTCCACCTCCCGGTCGAGCCGCTCGATGCCGTCCTCGATGAGCTCGACGGCCTCGTCGACGTTCCCGAGATGCATCTGCACGAGCGCCAGCCCGTTCTCGTTGAAGGTCCGGTTGTAGGCCCGGCGCTGGACGTCGGAGCTCAGCCCAGCGAGCACCACTGCGGTGTTCACCAGCCCCTTCGCCTTGCGCAGGTCGCGCCGCGCCGGGTCGTAGTACCGGGTGTAGACCATCGCCCGGCCGTAGGCCGACTGCATGTGCACGCTCGGCAGCGACGAGCTGGCGCAGGCGTCGTCGAACAGCTCCATCGCCTCGTCGGGCAGCCCCATCGCCTGGTAGGCGATCGTCATCTTCACCGTCGCCAGCCAGCAGGTCTCGTCGTCGTCGCTCCAGGGGACCAGGGCACGCACCCGGGCGCCGAGCTCGACGACCTGGTCGTAGAAGCCGGCCATCAGGGCCTGCTGCATGGCCTCGGACAGGCTGCGCGCCGCGAGCGCCCGGTCGGAGCCGTGCTCGCGGTGGTAGGGGATCGCGCCGCGACCGAGCGACGGCTCTGCCGACTCCTCCAACCGGGCGGCCTCCGCGTCGTGCAGCTGCTCCCGCTCCCGGGCGGTCAGCCGGGCGTACGCCTGGCTCAGGACCTCGACGTCGGGCAGGCAGAGCTCCCGGACGTAGTCGCGGGCCAGCAGGAGGTCGTCCCCGTCGTACGCCGGAGCGTCGGCCGCCGCGTCCGGCTGCGCCGTCTGTCGTACGGCGTGGCGGGTGAGCGCCGTGCCGAGCGGTTCGGACACCGGGCCGGCACCGGTGGCGACCACGACCTGAAGGACGCTCGGGTCGGCGCGGCGAAGCAGACCGGCCAACCAGGTGTTGTCGGTGGCGTCGAGGTGGTCCGCCTCGGACACGAGAAGGGTCTGCCCGAACCCCGGCAGCCGCGCCGCCTCGAGCGTGAGGTCGGTGAGCCCGTTGCCGATCCAGGCCGAACGGTCGTGCGGGTAGTAGCGGGTGCGTGTCCTCGGATCCGCCTCGGACGTCAGCGTGGTGCGCAGGTTCCGGACTCGGTCGGCCAGCTCGGGCGCGGCGGCGAGCACCTCGATGTCGTAGCGCTGCACGAGGTCCGCGTGCTCGGCGAGCAGTGCCGGAACGACGGCTCGCATCACGCTGCCGGCCGCGGTGAAGGCGCCGCGTCGGCGGCGGTGGCCGGCCACCACACCGAAGGTCGGCAGCGCCGAGCCGGCGAGCCAGGAGCGGAGGGAGTCTTGGCCGTCGAGCAGCAGGTGGCTGGTGTTCATGGCGTTCCTCGTGAGGGTGTGAAGGGTCGGACCGAGCGGACGGCTCGTTCGCGCAGCCACAGCAGCGCGGCTGCTGCCGGCTGGGCGGCGTTGAGCAGCAGGAGCCCGAGGGCGTCCCAGAAGTGGACCGAGCCGAGGTTCGGGTGGAGCAGCTGGGTGGCGGCGCTCTCCAGGAACCGCCAGGAGACCGGCAGCAGCACCAGAGCCAGCAGCGCGGCGGCCAGGAGGTACCCGGCGGCGTGCACCGGGGTGTACCAGCGGGCGGCACGCACGTCGGTCGGGTGCCAGCGCACCGGGTCGTGCAACTTGTCCCGTCGGCGGACCAGGCGCCACCACGCGTCGGCGAGGATCTCACTGGACGTGGTGTGCAGGTCGACGGTGCCGACGACGGTGCAGATCAGGTAGTAGACGTCGGTGCGCAGGAAGAGCAGGAACTCCAGCGCGAAGCGGACCACCGTGGAGAACGCGAGGGCCAGGCAGACGCCGGCGACCGCGGACGGTGTGCCCGCCACCCCGGCGACCAGCGTCAGCACGCAGACCACCAGCAGATCGCAGAGCATCCCGGCGAGCATCGGCAGGTATCGCCTGCGCCGAGGGACCATCACCAGCCCGTCCATCACCGTCTCGAAGACGACGAAGTACATGCGGTGGCTGACCCTGATCCGCGCCGGGACGCCGAGCCGCCGAGCCGCCAGCACGTGACAGACCTCGTGCAGCAGGATCAGGGGCACCTGGCCGAAGGCGACGGTGAGCTCGATGAGCAGCAGGTAGTCGGAGAAGAACACGTGGTCGGTGCGGGGCAGCAGAGCCGGGTCGTGCACCACGGCGACGAGGGTGGCGACCACGACCGCTGCCGCGACCACCCCGGCGAGCGGGGAGTAGAGCACCCGCCCGGTGCGCTGCCAACGGAGCCCGACGGCGCGTCGGTCGAGCCGGTGCCTCGGGCCGAGTGGGCCGTCGTCGACGAAGCCGAGCTCGGCGACGGTGTCCAGGAAGTCGGAGACGTCGACCGGCTCGCCGTACGTCGACTCGTACCATCGGCCCGCCTCGTCGGGCGGCCGCAACGTGAGCTGCTCCAGGAGTGCCGCGCCGTCCGGCGGCAGCAGCGCGTAGGAGTCGGTCTGCGCGCAGCCGACCATGACGCCGTCCGTCTCGGGCAGGTACGTCAGCGGGCGCAGCCGCACCGCGCCGGCGCGCTCGAGTGCCGCGGTCATTCCGGTGTCCTCCCTGGTCGTGGGTACGTCGATGGGGAGCCCGGGCGACCGGCTCGGGCTCCCCGGGCCGGTGTCAGAGACAGCAGCAGTTGCCGTAGCAGTAGTTGCTGCAGCGAGCCGTGAGCCGGACGGAGCCCGGCTTGCGGACGACGATCTTCTTCAGGGCCGGAGCCTTCGTGTCCTGCTTGTTCACTGTGTTCACCCCCCTCTCGTGGACGAGCTCTCCCCGTGTCCGGCGACCGAGGCGGCCGCCGGTTCGGTCCAACGGAGAGAGGACGCGCGGAGACGGCTCGGTGATACACGGGGTATCAACGCGCGCTCGGGCGCCTCATCCCACCGTGAGCACCGTGAGCACCGTGAGCGCCCTTGAGCACTGCGAGCACTGCGAGCAACCACGCCCGGGTCGTGCTCCGATGAGCCTCCTCGCGCCGTCGCCACCAGAGGACCCAGCCGTCGGGGTGGTCCTGGGACGGATCGCGCGCGCCGTCTGCGTGGTCACGGCGCGACACGGCACCGACGTGCATGCCATGACGGTGGACTCGCTGACCAGTGCCTGCGCGGACCCGCCACGCGTCGTGCTGGCGGCGAGGTCGGGCTCCCGATGGTGGCGGGTCGCCTCCGCCTCCGGCGGCTTCGCGGTCTCCGTGCTGGCGGCCGGTCAGGAGGACTGCGCCCGGTGGTTCGCGAGCCGACGACGCGGCACGGGACAGGGGCAGTTCGCGGGTCGGACCTGCCGCACCGGTCGCGCGACGGGGGCACCGCTTCTCGACGGTGCGGTGGCGTGGCTGGAGTGTCTCGTCGAACGGAGCATGCCGGTGGGGGAGCAGATCGTGGTCTCCGCCCTGGTCGCGGGCGAGTCAGGCTGCCGTGACGAACCAGGGCTGCTCCGAATGGACCGGTCCTACGGTACGACGGCGACGTGGCCCGGGCAGCACGCCGGAGCCGGCTGAGAGGGGGTCACTGCCCCAGGCAGCGGCCGCGCAGGAGCTCCTCCCGCGTCCGGTCGGAACCGACCACCCGGCGAGCCGGGCCGCGTAGACCTGGAGGTCGTCGCCCCACGACGGCCCCGATGCCGTCGGCGAGCGGGGACCACCCCTCGCGGCTCGCACCACCGGTCTCGACGTCGGCTCGCCTGGCCACCCGCAGTTGAGTAGAATGCTGGTCGCAATCGCGCCGCGGACGACCGTCCCGGGCGGGGCGAGCGGCACCGCTCGCCGGTCTCAGACCTGCCGACGGCTCGGCGGGCGCTGCAGGGCTTCGACTCGCCTGCAGCGGAGCGTGCGCACGAGGAAGAGAGCTGCTGGTTGACCACACGAGGTGGACGCCGCTCCGGCGACAGCCGGGCCCAGCGTCCCAACCGGACGACTCAGCGTCCGAACAGGCGGAGCCGCGACAACGAGGGGATCCTCCCGGTCCTCGCCAGGGCTGTTCGCGAGGTCGAGCGCGCCGTCGAGCGCGGCCGGCTCGACGGCGCGCAGCGTGCCCGCTTCCAGGCCGTCGCGCTGCTCGCTCGCAAGGAGCGCGCCCGGGTGCGCTCGGACACGGCCGTCTCGGAGGCGCAGCGAGACACCATGCTGAAGCGCCTGGACGGGGTGGCCACCGTGCTGGCGCAGACCTCGGCGCGCGAGCCGTCCCTGATCTCGCTGCTCGACGAGGACGCCGAGGTCACCGACGGCACCCGCCGCCTCGAGCGCGAGATGCAGCTCGCGGCGGGACTCGAGCCGACCCCGGACACCGACGTGTCCCGACCGCCCCCGGCGTCCGACGGACGCGCCGAGCGCAAGGCGGTCCCCCAGTCGGTCGTCGCGGCCCAGCTCGCCAACCCGTTCATGACCCCTGACTTCAGCAAGCCCGCGCCCAGGGCTCGCGGCCTGCTGGCCGGGTGGGAGCTGATCGGGCCGTTGATCAACTCCTTCGAGCTCCCCACGCCGGGGGCCTCGGCCTGCATGGAGCTCCCCCGGCCCCGCGCGACCGCCGTCCCCAACGGCATGCACCTGATGGCCCACCAGGCCCGACTGCTCGCTGCCGCGGCAGCCGGCCACCGGACCTTCCTGCTGGCCGACGAGCCGGGGCTGGGAAAGACCGCGCAGGCCCTGCTGGCCGCGCAGGTGGCAGGTGCCTATCCGCTGCTCGCGG
The DNA here is from genome assembly GCA_963811365.1 of uncultured Actinomycetota bacterium. Taxonomy (GTDB): domain Bacteria; phylum Actinomycetota; class Actinomycetes; order Propionibacteriales; family Nocardioidaceae; genus CAWEQW01. The sequence goes on from CAWEQW010000002.1 coordinate 18,820, forward strand.
TGGTGCCCAACGTCGTCAAGACGAACTGGGCACGCGAGGTGAAGCAGTGGACCCCCTCGCGGTCCGTCACGGTGATCCATGGCGACGGTGCGACGGTCGACGGCTTCGCCGACGTCGTGGTGATCAACTACGAGGTTCTCGACCGGCACGTCGACTGGATCGGCGAGCACGGCTTCCGCGGCATGGTCGTCGACGAGGCGCACTACATCAAGAACAAGAAGTCCCAACGCTCCCAGCACGTCATCGAGGTCTCCCAACGGATCCGAAGGCGGGTCGCGCGGCCGTTGCTGATGGCGCTGACCGGCACGCCGCTGATCAACGACATCGACGACTTCCGGGCCATCTGGCAGCTTCTGGGCTGGATCGACGAGCGCAAGCCGGGCGACGCGTTGATGGCCGCCCTGGAGCAGACCGGGCTGACCCCGGCCGACCACGCCTTCTACCCGGCGGCCCGCGCCGCGGTCATCGACCTCGGCATCGTGCGCCGGCGCAAGGTCGACGTGGCCGCCGACATCCCGGCCCGGCGGGTGGCCGACCTGCCGGTCGAGCTCGAGGGCGCGGCCGGCCGGTCGATCCGCGATGCCGAGCGGCAGCTCGCCAAGCGTCTGGTCAGTCGCTACCAGGCGGCTCTCGAGCATCGGCGGAGCGGCTCGACCGTCGAGGAGACCGGGGGCATCGACCACGCCCTGGCCCGCCGGGTGGCCGAGCGCGAGGTCGCCGAGGCCAGTGAGACGAGCACCGGCGACAACGTCTTCACCATGGTCCGCAGGATCGGTCAGGCCAAGGCGCAGCTCGCTGCCGACTACGCCGCGCAGCTGGCCCGCAGCGCCGGCAAGGTGGTCTTCTTCGCCAAGCACCTCGACGTGATGGACGCGGCCGAGGAGCTGTTCGCCAAGCGCGAGATCCGCTCGGTGTCCATCCGCGGCGACCAGACGGCCACGGCCCGCCAGAAGGCGCTCGACGCCTTCGTCAACGATCCCGACTGCGCGGTCATCGTCTGCTCGCTGACCGCGGCCGGCGTCGGGATCAACCTCCAGGTCGCCTCGAACGTCGTCCTGGCGGAGCTGTCGTGGACGAACGCCGAACAGTCCCAGGCCATCGACAGGGTGCACCGGATCGGCCAGCTCGAGCCCGTCACCGCCTGGCGGATCATCGCGGCGCAGACCATCGATGCGAAGATCGCCCAGCTCATCGACAGCAAGGCCGGGCTGGCCGCGCGCGCCCTCGACGGATCCGACGTCGACACCTCCGCCGCCGACGTCCGGGTCGAGACCATGGTGGAGCTGCTCACCGAGGCGTTGGCCGGGCCCGCCGCCACGAAGTGAGGGCCTGGCGCCGTCGCACGGCGTCGGCCCCGACCGGCGATGGCTCCCGGGCGCGGGTCCGGTCGTCGTCGCGCTCGCGGCTCGCCGAGCCCGGACCGGCAGACAAGCGACACGCTGTGGAGCTCGGCCGTCTCCGTCGGAGAGCCTCCCGGCGGCGAGCGCCCGACCGGCTTCGCCTCCGGCCCGAGCAGGGCGACCGTGGACAGCCGTGCGCGCCGACGCCCGACACCCCGCGCCCAGACACTGCCCTCACCTCGACGTCCCCGGTCGCAGGGCCGGCAGCGGCTGCCCGACCACCTGTTGCGCAGCCCGTGCTGCTGCACTGGCCCCCGCGGCGATGAGAGCTCTGGAGCGTCGAACGGTATGGCGATCGACGAACCGGGGACCATGTGCTCAGGAGAGACCCACTCGAACCACCAGGGAGCGCCATGGACATCACCGAGCACATCTTGTCCCAGCATCACCAGCAGCGCCGGATGTTCGCGCTGCTGGACGAGATCGATCCGAAGGACACCGACGCGCTCGGCGCCGTGTGGAAGCGGCTGGCGGCCTTCCTGGAGGTGCATGCGGCGGCCGAGGAGCAGATCTTCTACCCGGAGGTCCTGCGGGTCGGCCGCGGTGCCGGCGGGGCTGACGACGCAGCGGAGGAGACCGAGGACGCGATCAGCGACCACAACGACATCCGGGACGCCGTGGCGCGGGCGAACGCCGAGCAGCCGGGCACGGATCCGTGGTGGAAGGCCGTGATCGACGCCCGCCTGGCCAACAGCGACCACATGGCCGAGGAGGAGCGGGAGGACCTGGCGGACTTCCGTCGCCACGCCGACCTGTCGGCGCGGCACGAGCTCGCCGTCAGGTTCCTGGTCTTCGAGGCCCAGCACGCCGGCGGCATCGACTCCTCCGACAAGGATCCGAAGCGCTACGTCGCCCAGAACCAGTAGTGCGACATCGACGGTACGTCGCCCGGAACCGGTCGTGCGACACTGGCCGGTGAGCGCTGTGCCGGTGGCGTCGCGTCGTGCGCCGAGGCTCGTGGCGCCCAGGTGGTCCCGGCCGCCGCGCCAGCATTGACACGACGTGGTGCATACAGTAGACATCTCTTCGGAACACCTACTCGCTTGCGGTCGTGCAGGAGGCAGCAATGAGGAAGACGCTGACGTACACCAGGCTCACCCAGCCACTGGTCCGAGAGGCCGGAGAGCTGCGGCCGGCCAGTTGGGACGAGGCGCTCGACCGCGCGGCGGAGGGGTTCCGGCGCAACCTCGAGGCGCACGGCTCCGACGCGTTCGGGATGTTCTCCTGCTCCCGGGCGACCAACGAGATGAACTTCGTGGCTCAGAAGTTCGCCCGTTCGGTGATCGGCGCCAACAACATCGACTCCTGCAACCGCACTTGACACGCTCCCAGCGTCGCCGGTCTGGCGACTGTGTTCGGTGCCGGCGGCGGCACCTCGTCGTACGGTGAGGTCGAGGAAGCGGACGTGATCGTCCTGTGGGGCTCGAACGCCCGGGAGACGCACCCGATCTTCTTCCATCACGTGCTCAAGGCGGTCCACCGTGGCGCCCGGCTGTTCGTGATCGACCCGCGGCGAAGCACCTCGGCCCAGTGGGCCGACAGGTGGCTGGGGCTCGACGTCGGCACCGACATCCCGCTGGCGTTGGCCGTGGCGCGCGAGATCATCCACGCGGGCCTGGTCGACCGGGAGTTCGTCGAGAACGCCACCAGCGGCTACGACGAGCTCGTGGCCGGTGTGGAGCCGTGGACCCTGGAGGCGGCCGAGCAGGAGACGGGTGTGCCCGCGGAGGCGATCCGCGAGCTGGCGCATGCCTACGCCGGCGCGGGGAAGGCCCAGCTGTGCTGGACGCTGGGCATCACCGAGCACCACAACGCGACCGACAACGTGCGCGCGCTGATCAACCTCTCCCTGCTCACCGGTCACATCGGCAGGTGGGGCTCCGGTCTCAGCCCGCTTCGTGGCCAGAACAACGTCCAGGGCGGCGGCGACATGGGGGCGATCCCCAACAAGCTTCCGGGCTTCCAGGACGTCGAGGACGACGAGGCGCGGTCGAAGTTCGACCGGACCTGGGGCGTCACGCTCCCGCCGCGGCGCGGCATGCACCTCTCGGAGATGCTGGAGGCGATGGACGAGGGTCATCTGACGAGCCTCTACATCGTCGGTGAGAACCCGGTGCAGTCCGACGCCGACTCCGCTGCCGTGGTTCGCCGGCTGCGCGGCCTCGACCACCTGGTCGTCCAGGACATCTTCCTGACCAAGACGGCCGAGCTCGCCGACGTCGTCCTCCCGGCAGCGGCAGCGTGGTGCGAGAGCGACGGCACGGTCACCAACAGCGAGCGGCGGGTGCAGCGCACCCGCAAGGCGCTGGACCCGCCGGAGGGCGCCCGCGACGACATCGAGATCATCCGCGACATCGCCGCCCGGCTGGGGCACGACTGGCCGTCCGCGACGGCCGAGGAGATCTGGGACGAGCTGCGGTCGCTCTCGCCCATGCACGCGGGCATGAGCTACCGCCTCCTGGAGGAGCGCGGCGGCCTCCAGTGGCCGTTCCCCGACGAGGACGGCGAGGAGTCGCCGTTCCTGCACGGACGGCTGTGGGAGAAGGACCCGGTCAAGCGTGGTCCCCGGGCCCCGTTCGCGGCCGTGATGCACGAGCTGCCGACCGACGTGCTCGACGAGGAGTACGCCTTCCGGCTGAGCACCGGGCGGCGGCTGACCGACTACAACACCGGCGTCCAGTCGGGCGGCTTCAGCTCCCCGATCAGGACGGGGGCGTCGGTGGACCTCTCCCCCGAGGACCTGGTCACCCTCGGCGTCGAGGACGGAGAGCGGGTCCGGGTCAGCTCGCGACGGGGGGCGCTCGAGATCAAGGCGCGACTCGACAATTCGCTGCGACCGGGGCTGGTGTTCATGTCGTGCAACTTCCCGGACGAGGCGGACGCCAACCTGCTCACCATCGAGTCCATCGACCCGGCGTCGGGGACCGCGGAGTTCAAGGCCACTGCCGTGAAGATCGAGAAGATCGAGAGCGTCGACGGCGTTCTCGAGGGCCGGCGGCCCGTGGCCGCCGAGCTCGTCAGTCAGGAGTCGTAGAAGTGGATCTGAAGTTCACCAACGACGAGCCGAGCGCGGTCGAGCGAGACGCGGTCGACCGTCGGCTGGGCGAGGCGGAGAGTGCCTGGCGGGGCGGTGACCGCGACCTCGGCGACCTGCGGTCCGCCACAGGAGGTCACGACGCGCGGGCGCAGCGGCACCTGGTGCTGGAGGCGCTGCACGCGGTGAACGACCGCGTCGGCTGGATCAGCCCGGGGGCGCTCAACTACATCGGGCAGCGGCTCACCATGGCGCCCGCCGACGTGTACAGCGTGGCCACCTTCTACGCGCTGTTCTCCACCCGGCCGAGCCCGTCGCGGGTGGTGCACGTGTGCACCGACATCGCGTGCCAGACCCAGGGGTCCAAGGAGCTGTGCCGGACGCTCGAGGAGCGGATCGGTCCCGCGGGCGCCGCGTCCGGCTGGAAGGAGAGCCCCTGCCTCGGGCTGTGCGAGCGGGCACCTGCCGCGCTGGTCATCGAGGCGGGCGAGCCGCCCGTCGAGCGGGTCCTCGCGCCGGCGACCGCCGCGCAGGTCGGCGAGGCCGTGCGGGAGGGCCCGGTGACCGTCGCCGAGGAGCCCGAGCCTGCGATGTCGGTGCCCCAGGCCGGCGAGGAGGGCCTGATGCTGCTCGGCCGGGTCGGCCGGGTGGACCCGGAGAGCCTCGACGACTACGTCGCCCACGGCGGGTACGACGCCCTGGCCCGCGCCATGTCGCTCGGCCCGGAGCGCGTCGTGCAGGAGGTGGTCGACTCCCGACTCGTGGGCCGGGGTGGCGCAGCGTTCCCCACCGGCCTGAAGTGGGGGGCCACGGCCAAGCAGCCCGCCGAGCCGCACTACCTCGTGTGCAACGCGGACGAGAGCGAGCCGGGAACGTTCAAGGACCGGGTCATCCTCGAAGGCGACCCGTTCTCCCTGGTCGAGGCGATGACCGTGGCGGCGTACGCCACCGGTTGCTCCCACGCGTTCATCTACCTGCGCGGGGAGTACCCGCGGGCGCTGCGGCTGCTGCGCAACGCCCTGGCGGAGTGCCGCCGTGCGGGCTACCTCGGCGCCGACGTCCTCGGCAGTGGCTGGTCCTTCGACATCGAGATCCGCCGCGGCGCCGGGGCCTACATCTGCGGCGAGGAGACGGCGATCTTCAACTCGATCGAGGGCTACCGCGGAGAGCCTCGGAGCAAGCCGCCGTTCCCGGTCGAGGTGGGTCTGTTCGGCAAGCCGACGGTGGTCAACAACGTGGAGACCCTCGTCAACGTGCTGCCGATCCTGACCTCGGGCGGCGCCGAGTACGCCAAGACCGGGACCGAGCAGTCGACGGGGACCAAGCTGTTCTGCGTCTCGGGCAACGTCGTGCAGGCCCGGCGTCTACGAGGTGCCGTTCGGGATCACGCTGGGCGACCTGCTCGAGCTGGCCGGCGGCGTGCCGGACGGCCGGCGGCTCCGGGCCATCCTGCTCGGCGGCGCTGCTGGCGGGTTCGTGCGGGCCGACGAGCTGGACATCCCCCTGACGTTCGAGGGCGCCCGCGCCGCCGGCGGCACGGTGGGCTCCGGGGTGCTGCTCGCGTTCGACGACACCGTCGACCTGGCCGGCATCCTGCTGCGCATCGCCGGCCTTCTTCCGCGACGAGTCCTGCGGGCAGTGCGTGCCGTGCCGGGTCGGCACGGTGCGCCAGGAGGAGGCCCTGCTCCGGATCACGAACAACGGCCACGACCGCGACGCGCACGCCGCCAACATGACCCTGCTCCGCGACGTCGGCCAGGTCATGCGCGACGCATCCATCTGCGGCCTCGGCCAGACCGCCTGGAACGCCATCGAGTCCGCCATCGACCGCCTCGGCACCTTTTCGGAGGTCTCATGACCACAGTCGAACTCGGGATGCCCGCCCGCCTCGTGGAGATGACCGTCGACGGTCGGACCGTCTCCGTCGGGGAGGGCGCCACCATCCTCGACGCCTGCCGCGCCACCGGCGAGGACATCCCCACGCTGTGCTACGGGGACACCCTGACCCCCAAGAACGCCTGCCGGGTGTGCATGGTGGAGGTGGAGGGCTCGCGCACCCTGGTGCCTTCTTGCTCGCGCCGGGTGCAGCAGGACATGGTCGTCAAGACCGACACCGAGCGGGTCCGGCACAGCCGCAAGCTGGTGCTCGAGCTGCTGGCGTCGTCGGTGGACCTGTCGACCACCCCTCGGGTGCCCGACTGGCTCGCAGAGTACGGCGCGGTGCCGGCCCGGTTCGGTGAGCAGGCGCCGCCCGCGGCTCCCGGGGAGCGGGACACGCTACCTGCCCGGCGAGCACGAGGCGGGCGAGGAGGGCCTGACGGCGACGGTGCACCAGCCGGACAAGATCGACAACGACCTCTACGTCCGCGAGTACAGCAAGTGCATCCTCTGCTACAAGTGCGTCGACGCCTGTGGCGACCAGTGGCAGAACACCTTCGCGATCAACGTGGCGGGCCGCGGGTTCGACTCGCAGATCTCCACCGAGTACGCCGCGGAGCTCCCCGACTCCGCATGTGTCTTCTGCGGGAACTGCATCGAGGTCTGCCCGACCGGCGCGCTCTCGTTCAAGAGCGAGTACGACATGCGCCAGGCGGGGAGCTGGGACGAGTCGAAGCAGACCGAGACGACGACCGTGTGCACGTTCTGCGGGGTGGGCTGCAACCTCACGCTGCACGTGCAGGACAACTCCATCGTCAAGGTGAGCTCGCCGCACGACAGCTCGGTCGGTCACGGCAACCTGTGCATCAAGGGCCGCTTCGGCTTCCAGCACGTGCAGAGCCGTGACAAGGGCGGCTCCTAGTCGTGTCCCGGATGACCCGCAGGCGCCGCATCCACAAGGTCGCGGACGGTGTGACGACCCCTCGCAGCGACGTCATGGTGGTCGAGGAGCCCCTGGAGATCAGGCTCCGCGGCCACTCCGTGGCGGTCACCATGCGCACCCCAGGCCACGACTTCGAGCTCGCGGCCGGATTCCTGGTGAGCGAGGGGGTGGTGACCCGACAGGAGGACGTGCGCTCGATCCGGTACTGCGCCGGCGCGAGTGCGGACCAGGGCAACTCCTACAACGTCGTGGACGTCGACCTCGACCCGGCCGTGGAGCTCCCGGACTTCGCGCTGCAGCGGAACTTCTACACGACCTCGTCCTGCGGGCTGTGCGGCAAGGCGAGCCTGGAGGCCGTGCGCACGACGGCCGCCTGGTCCGTGCGTGACGACCCGCTGGTCGTCGAGCCGGACCTCGTCGCGACGTACCCGGACCGGCTGCGGGCGGCGCAGAAGATCTTCGACCGGACCGGGGGCCTGCATGCAGCGGGACTGTTCTCCCCCGAGGGCGACCTGGTCTCCGTGCGTGAGGACGTGGGGCGTCACAACGCGGTGGACAAGCTCGTCGGGGAGGGGCTGCTCGCCGGGCGGCTGCCGCTTCGTCGGGCACCTGCTCATGCTGTCGGGGAGGGCCTCGTTCGAGCTGGTGCAGAAGGCTGCGATGGCGGGCATCCCGGCGATGGCCGCCGTCTCGGCGCCGTCCTCGCTCGCGGTGGATCTTGCGGAGGAGGTCGGCATCACCCTGCTGGGGTTCGTGCGCGGCCGATCGATGAACGTGTACTCGGGCGGACACCGGCTGGGGTGCGGGTCGCTGACGGCGCTCGAGCGGCTGAGGGGACTGCATGACGCAGCGGAACCGATCGAGCGTCGTGGTTCGGTGGGCAAGGGCAACCCGTGGCCGGCGGTGGTCGGGATGGCCGTTCTCGCCCTCGTCCTCGCCGTCGGTCTGGCCTGGGCGAAGTGGCTGCCCTACACCACGAAGGCGGCGGGCCTGTTCGGCACGCACCAGTGGGAGGGCGCGTCCGTGCTCGACGCCGGGGGGACCTCCCCGAGCGTGGCCGGTGCGTGGGCGTTCGCCCTGACCTACGGCAAGTCCATCTGGAAGGCGCTGGTCGTGAGCCTCCTGGTCGCCGCGGGTGTCGATGCGCTCCTGCCGCGGCGGCGGCTGCGGGCGGTGCTGGGCCGCGGGGGGCTCTGGCGTCAGGCCGGCGCCGGAGGGCTGATGTCTCTGCCGAGCATGATGTGCACCTGCTGCACGGCACCGATCACCGTCAGCATGCGTCGCGCGGGCGTGCCGCTTCCCGCGGCGGCGGCGTACTGGCTCGGGAACCCGCTGCTCAACCCGGCCGTCCTGGTCTTCCTCTTCCTGGTCGGGCCCTGGCAGTGGGGCGTCATCCGTCTCGCGGTGGGACTGGTCGTCGTGCTCGGCGCCGCGATCCTCGCCGGCACGCTGCAACGGCGCAGCGGTGCCGAGCAGATGTCGAGCGACGTCGTTCTCCCGGACGAGGACGTGCCCGCGGAGCGGGTCACCGCGCTTCCCGGCCGGTTCCTGAGATCCCTCGTCCGGCTGGGCGCGGTGCTGGTGCCCGAGTACGCAGCGGTGGTCCTGCTCATCGGCGGGTTCAGTGGCTGGCTGTCGCAGTTCGCGGTGCTGGACCAGCGGCTGGGTGTCCTGGCCGTCGTCGTCGCCGCCGTCGTGGGCGTGCTCCTGGTCGTGCCGACCGGCGGCGAGATCCCGGTCCTTCTGGCGCTCTCCGCAGCGGGGGCCGGCCTCGGGACCCTTGGCGTGCTCCTGGTGACCCTGCCGGCTCTCAGCCTTCCCTCGATGGTGATGGTCGCGCGGTCGGTCTCCGTGCGGCTGACCGCGGTACTGGCCGGATCCGTCGCCGTCGGCGGCCTGGCCGCGGGTCTGCTGCTGCAGGTCATCACCTGAGCGGCTGCCTCGCTGGCGCTCCGGCCGCCGGCCCGAAGCGGTTCAGGGGCCCGTGACCTTGCCCAGGTCCCAGGCAGCGCCCGCCGCGATCGCCCGCGATACGTACTCCTTCGCCGTGTCGAGGGCCGCCGCGACGTCGAGCCGGCGCGCCAGCCCGGCCGCGATCGCCGAGGCGAAGGTGCACCCACTGCCGTGGTTGTTCTCCGTCTCGACGCGTGGGGCGCGCAGCTCGTGCGTCGCCCTCCCGTCCCAGACCACGTCGACGGCCTCGCCGTCGGCGTCCGCCACGGCGTGCCCTCCCTTCAGGACCACCGCGCGCGGTCCGAGCCGTCGCCAGGGCCCGGGCCGCCTCGTGCTGGTCGGCCAGGGTGCGGATCGGCTCGCCGAGCAGCACCTCGGCCTCGAGCAGGTTCGGGGTGGCAACCGTCGCGTGCGGCAGCAGCTCGCTGCAGTAGAGCCGCTCCGCGCCGGGCCTCCAGCAGCCGGTCACCGCTGGAGGCCACCATGACCGGGTCCACGACGAGTCGTGGCAGGCGGCCGGCCGCGGCGAGCGCGGCCACCGCGCCGACGATCTCCGCGGTGGCCAGCATCCCGGTCTTCACCGCCGCGACCGGAAGGTCGTCGAGCACCGCCTCTGCCTGCTCGGCGACGAGCCGGGCGGGACCGCCTGCACGGCGCGTACGCCCTGGGTGTTCTGCGCCGTCAGCGCGGTGACGGCCGAGGTGCCGAAGACGCCGTGCGCGGCGAAGGTCTTCAGGTCGGCCTGGATGCCGGCGCAGCCACCGGAGTCCGATCCGGCGATGGTGAGCGCCACGGGCGGGTTCATCGGCACTCCTTCTCGAGGGCGGTGAGGTAGTCGACGGCGAGCCGCGGGTCGCGCATCAGCGGGCCCATGACGGCGACCCGCGGGCGCCGGCCGCCCGGCAGGTCGCCACGTCGGCCGGCCGCACGCCGCCGAGCGCGTACGCCGGTGGCGCCGAGCCGCGTCAGCGCGGCGAGACCCGAGGCGCCCAGGGCCGGCCCGTAGCCGGGCTTGGACGCGCTGGGGAAGACCGGGGAGACGGTCACGTAGTCGCAGCCCTCGGCGCTCGCGGCCAGCACCTCGCGCGCCGCCGTGGCAGGACCGCCCGACCAGCGCCGGACGCGGTGCCGGGAAGGGGTCGGCGGCGGACAGGTGCACGCGCGTCGCCGTCGCCGGACCCGCGAGCACGAGCAGTCCGCCCACCGGCTCCAGAACCGCCCGCAGCTCGCTCGGCCAGCCGCAGCCGCTCCACGGCCGGGAGGTCCTTCTCCCGGAGCACGACCGCGCGTGCGCCGCCGTCGACCGCGGTCGCCACGACATCCGGCAGCGGCCGCCCGCACTGGGACCGGTCGGTCAGCACGAGGAGCGGAGGAAGCGTCACAGCCGGGGCAGCCCGTCGTCCGGGGTCGACGCCTGCGCGTGCCAGCGTCGCGGGATCCGGCCCGCCCCGCGCGCGAGCCGGCCGGCCTCGACCGCGTGCCGCATGGCGAGTGCCATGCTCACCGGCTCGCGCGCACGGGTCACCGCGGAGGCGAGCAGCACCGCGTCGCAGCCGAGCTCCATCGCCAGCGCCGCGTCGGAGGCGGTGCCGATCCCCGCGTCGAGCACCACCGGCACCGTCACCTGCTCGCGCATCAGCGCGATGTTGTGCGGGTTGCGGATGCCCAGGCCGCTCCCGATGGGGGAGCCGAGGGGCATCACCGCCGCGCAGCCGACGTCGGCCAGCCGGCGCGCCACGATCGGGTCGTCAGCTGGTGTAGGCCAGCACGTGGAACCCGTCGGCGACGAGCCGTTCGGCGGCGTCGAGCAGCTCGACCGGATCGGGCAGCAGCGTGTCCTCGTCGCCGATGACCTCGAGCTTGACCCAGGCGGTCTCGAACGCCTCCCGGGCCAGGTGCGCGGTGAGCACCGCCTCGTGGGCCGTGCGGCAGCCGGCCGTGTTGGGCAGCAGGCGCACGCCGCACCGGTCCAGCACCTCGCGTCAGCGCGCCGCGGGCGGAGGACTCCACACGTCGCAGCGCCACGGTCACCAGCTGGGTCCCCGAGGCGTGGACGGCCCGTTCCAGGACGTCCAGGCTGGGCACGCCGCCGGTGCCCAGCAGCAGCCGCGAGGAGAAGGTCTCGCCGGCGAGGACGAACGGGTCGGTGCACTGCTGCGCATCGTGGGCGGAGAGCACGGCTGGGGTCGTCATCGTCGTTCACCCTCCTGCCACGGCCGCGAGCAGCTCGACGGCGTCGCCCGCGGCTGAGCGCGGTGCTCGCCCAGGCGCTTCGCGGGACCACCTGGCTGTTGACGCGCCACCGCGACGCGGCGTTCGCCGGTCTGCGCGCGTGGCGACCAGCGTCGCCACCGTGGCGCCGTCGACCAGCTCCGCGGTCGTGCCGTTGACCGTCAGTCGCACGTGCCTCACCTACTTCCTGTCTGCCGGCGTGAACCGGTCCACCGAGAACGGGGCGGCCAGCTCGGGCAGCCGCCCGGTGACCAACAGCTCCGCGATCGACCTCGCCGGTGACCGGCGTGAGGAGCGCCCCGTTGCGGTAGTGGCCGGTGGCCAGCACCAGCCCGGGAAGCACGCTCGGCCCGAGCAGCGGGGCGTTGTCGGGGGTCCCGGGGCGCCACCGGGCCAGCGTCTCGACGAGCTCGAGCTCGCTGACGCCCGGGACGACGTCGATCGCGTCGCGGAGCAGGTCGTGCACGCCTCCTGCCGTCACCGTGGCGTCGAACCCGCGCTCCTCCACCGTGGCGCCGACGACGAGCCGGTCCGGCGCCGTACGGGACCAGGTAGACCTGCCGGCCACGGACCAGGCCGCGGACCGTGCCGTGCAGCAGGCCGGCGGCTCCGCTCAGGCGCAGGATCTGTCCCTTCACCGGCCGGACCTCCAGGGGCGGAACGCCCGGGAGTCCGGCCGACCGGGCGCCCAGCGCGAGCACGACCGTGTCCGCCGGCAGCCTCGCTGCCGTCCGCCAGCCGCACACCGGTGGCCCGGCCCGCGGCCACGGCCAGCGCGGCGATCCGCGAGCGCACGACCCGCGACGCCCGCGGCCTCGGCGGCGCCCAGCAGCGCCGCGTGCAGCGAGCGCACGTCGACGGAGTGGTCCCCGGCGACGGCGAGCGCCCCGCGGATCCGGGGCGACAGCGCGGGCTCCCGCCGGCGGGCCTCGCGAGGGGTCAGCCGCTCGGAGGGCAGTCCCAGCTCGTGCTGGAAGGCGTGCAGGTCCTCCAGGGCGCGCATGTCGTCCGCGTCGAAGCCGACCAGCAGCGTGCCTGTGGTCCGCAGCCCGACCTCGACGCCGCCGGCCGCCTGGACCTCGTCGACGAACCGGGGGAACCGGTCGCAGCGAGGCCCGGCAGAGCGCCAGCAGGGCCTCCTCGCCGTAGCCGGCCTCGGCGACCGGAGCCAGCATCCCGGCGGCCGCGAACGAGGCGCCGGTGCCCGGCGCCTCGTCGACGACCGTCGCCGACAGCCCCGCCTGCGCCGACCTCCAGGCCACGACGAGCCCGATCAGGCCGCCACCGGCGACCACGACCGGCCCGGTCACCGCGACGCCTGCGGCATCCCGCTCGGCCCGCCCGACGTCGCTGCCAGGGCGGCGAGCAGCGCCCGGGTGGCGGCGCCCGGCTCGGCGGCGTCCGACACCGCCGTGACCACCGCGACGCCGCGACGCGCCCGCCTCCAGCAGCCGCCGCACCCGGTCGGCGGTGATCCCTCCGATGGCGATCACGGGCACGTCCACCGCGGCCGCGACCGCCGCGATGCCGGTCGGGTCCGAGCGCGTCCGGCAGCCCTGGCTTGGTCGTCGTCGGCGAACGCGGGCCCGACGCCGAGGTAGTCCGCCCCGGCGGCGACCAGGTCCCGGGCGGCGTCCGGCGTGCGGGCGGTGCCGCCCGAGGAGGTGGTGCGGGCCCGCGACGCGAGCGTGCCGCGGCGACGCGGGAGGTCGTCGGCGCCGAGGTGGGTGCCGGACGCCCCCGCGGCGAGCGCGACGTCGACCCGGTCGTCGACGATGCAGGTGGCGCCGTACGGGCGGCAGATCGCGACGACCTGCCTCGCGAAGCTCGTACAGCGCCCGGTCCGGTGCAGCCCTTGGCGCGCACCTGGACGACCGGCGCGCCGGCAGCGACCGCTGCGTCCACCACGCCCAGCACGTCGCGACCCTCGCGCGCGTCGGTCAGCACGTGCAGCCCGGTGACCTGCTCCGGCCGGGCTCACGCGCGCGCGCCCTCCGGCGGGCGCGCCAGGGCCGACGGCAGCGCCACCAGCGCCGTGAGCACCGCCGCCACGCCGAGGCTGACCAGCGAGGCCGACCATCCGTTCGCCGGATCGATGCCCAGCGAGCTCTGGCGGGCCGTCCACCAGGTGGTCCACCCGTGTCCGGTGCCGCTGAAGTACGTCGGCAGGGTGAGCTGGTAGGCCACGAAGCCGGCCGCCCAGCGCAGCAGCAGCCAGGGGCGGGCCGGCGCGGTCTCGGAGACGTCCCAGCTGCCCCGGGGGAGGAGGTAGTAGGCCACCACGAAGACGCCGACGAGCGGTACGAACACCGCGCCGATGAGGAACAGGAAGGACTCGTAGGCGGCGATGTCGAAGCCCAGCGCCAGCAGGGTGGACGACCACGCCGACGACCCCGGCCAGCACCCGCCGGTCGAGCCTCGCGACCAGGTTCTGCGTCGAGATGGCGGTCGAGTAGATGTTGGCGAACGCCTCGTCCACCTCGACGACGACGAGCACCACCACGGCCAGCGCTCCCAGCGGCACGGCGAGCAGCGCGTCGATCACGTCGAGCCCGGCGGCGCCGTACGCCGCGAGGGCCAGCACGCCGAGGGTGAAGAACGCGACGGTCGCCGCTCCGTAGCCGACCGCCGCGCCGACGAACGCCGCCCGGCCCGACGCGGACGTGGCGGGTGTAGTCCGCCGCGAGCGGGAACCACGAGACCGGCAGTGCGATGACGAGGTCGGCCGCGGTCCAGAACGACGACGCGCCGCCGTGGGCGACCGGCGGCAGGGGGTGGGCCAGGACCTGGGCGAACAGGTAGCCGACCGCGGCCAGCGCCGCCCACACCGCGTAGCGGCCGAGCACCCTCATCGCGCCGATCGGGCGCACCGCCATCGCGGTGGCCACGGCGCCGGCGCCCAGCACGAACGGCCAGCGCGGCGCGCCCAGCGCCCGCGAGGCGGCCTCGGCGATGACCACGATCTCGAAGGTCGCCCAGCCGACGCACTGGACGAGGTTGAGCACCGTCGGCACCGCGGACGCGCGCCGGCCGACCACGCCCCGCAGCAGCACCATCGCCGGTACGCCCTCCCGGGCACCGGGAGCCGCGCCCAGGCCCAGCAGGGCGGCGCCGATGACGGCGCCGACCACGATGGCCGCCACGGTCGCCGCCAGGGGCCGGCCGGCCAGCACCACGTAGCCGGCCGCGACCGGGAGCAGCAGGCTGATCCCGAAGTTCCCCCACAGGCCCAGCGAGTCCCAGGGCCCGAGGGTGCCGGTGACCGGCTCGGCCAGGGTGATCGGGGCTTCCCCGGCCGCCGTGGGGACGGCGCGGACGTCGACGGAACCGCTCATGGTGCACTCTCCCTACGCCGGCATTACCCGGTCAGGTTCAAGCGGTCGGTGCCGTTCTCCAGGCACCCTCTCAGCCCGATCCCTCGAGCTCCCGCATTGCGCTGTCGACTGTATACCAACGTTGTTGCAGTCGCCATCCCCTCCATGCCGGTGCCGGCGACCCGCAGCATCCGGGTGGCACAGGGGGTTGAGGTGGGCGGTCGTTACCCCTAGACTCCCTGCCTACTGTATGCCGTATACACGGAAGGATGGCTCCATGACGAACCGGCGCCCGCGTTATGCCGTCAACTGCTCCATCCTCTTCACCGAGCTGCCCCTGCGGGAGAGGCCCGCGGCCGCGAAGGCGGCCGGCTTCGACGCGATCGAGCTGTGGTGGCCCTTCGACTCGGTCGTCCCCGACGACGCCGAGGTGGACGCGCTCGTGGCGGCCATCCGGGACGCCGGGGTGGCCCTGGTCGGCCTGAACTTCGCCGCCGGCGACATGCCCGGCGGTGACCGCGGCCTGGTGTCCTGGCCGCAACGCTCCAAGGAGTTCCGGGACAACATCCCGGTGGCTCTCGCGATCGGCCAGCGGCTGGGCTGCACGGCCTTCAACGCGCTGTACGGCAACCGTGTTGCCGGCGTCGACCCGGCGGAGCAGGATGCCCTGGCCCTGGAGAACCTGGCGCTGGCCGCCCACGCCGCAGCCGACGTCGGTGGAACGGTGCTCGTCGAGCCGTTGAGCGGTGCGGACCGGTACCCCCTGCTCACCGCAGCCGACGCGGTCACCGTGATCGAGCAGGTCGAGGCCGCCGGCGTCGCCAACATCGGCCTCCTGGCGGACCTCTACCACCTCACGGTCAACGGCGACGACCCGCACAAGGTCGTCGAGGCCTACGGCGACCGGATCGCGCACGTGCAGGTCGCCGACGTACCCGGACGCAACGAGCCGGGACCGGCAGCGTCCCGTTCGACGACCTGCTCGACGACCTGGCGGCGGCCGGCTACGACGGCTGGATCGGTCTCGAGTACAAGTCCAGCACCCCCGACACGGTCCGCTGCTTCGACTGGCTGAGCCCGGAGAAGCGCGGCACCGACCTGTCCCGTAAGGAGAAGTGAGATGGCACGTATGCGCGCGGTGGATGCTGCGGTCTTGATCCTGGAGAAGGAGGGGGCGACTCAGGCGTTCGGGTTGCCGGGGGCGGCGATCAACCCGTTCTACTCGGCGATGCGCGCACACGGCGGCATCGCGTCACGTGCTCGCCCGGCATGTCGAGGCGGCCTCGCACATGGCTGAGGGGTACACCCGGGCGGCGGCCGGGCAATATCGGCGTCTGTGTCGGTACCTCGGGTCCGGCGGGGACCGACATGATCACCGGGCTCTACTCCGCCTCCGCGGACTCGATCCCGATCCTGTGCATCACCGGCCAGGCGCCGGTGGCGAAGCTGCACAAGGAGGATTTCCAGGCGGTCAACATCGCCGATCATCGCTGCGCCGGTGACGAAGAGGGCGGTGACGGTGCTGGAGCCGCGCAGGTGCCGGGCACGTTCCAGAAGGCGTTCTGGCTGATGCGTGAGGGTCGGCCGGGCCCGGTGCTGATGGATCTGCCGATCGACGTGCAGCAGGCCGAGATCGAGTTCGACATCGACACCTACGAGCCGGCTGAGGTCCGCGCCCGGCGGCGACCCGCGCGCAGGCGGAGAAGGCTATGGACATGCTGGCGGCGTCGCAGCGGCCGCTGATCGTCGCAGGCGGCGGGCGTCATCAACGCCGACGCGGCGGACCTGCTCGTGGAGTTCGCCGAGCTGACCGGGGTGCCGGTGGTGCCGACGTTGATGGGCTGGGGTGCGATCCCCGACGACCATCCGCTGACGGCCGGCATGGTGGGGCTGCAGACCTCGCACCGCTACGGCAACGCGACGATGCTCGGCCAGCGACTTCGTCCTCGGCATCGGCAACCGCTGGGCGAACCGGCACACCGGCGGCGTGGAGACCTACACGCCGCGGGCCGCACCTTCGTCCACGTCGACATCGAGCCGACCCAGATCGGCCGGGTCTTCGCCCCCGACTTCGGCATCGTCTCTGACGCCAGGGCGGCGCTGGAGCTGTTCGTGCGAGGTGGCGCGGGAGCGGAAGGCCGCCGGGCAGCTGCCGGACCGCGGCGCGTGGGCCGAGCACGTGCCGGGAGCGCAAGGCGCACGATGCTGCGCAAGACGAACTTCGACAAGGTGCCGGTCAAGCCGCAGCGGGTCTTCCAGGAGATGAACAAGGCCTTCGGGCCGGACACCCGCTACGTCTCCACCATCGGGCTCTCGCAGATCCAGGCGGCGCAGATGCTGCACGTCTACAAGCCGCGGCACTGGATCAACGCCGGGCAGGCGGGTCCGCTGGGCTGGACGGTGCCGGCGGCGCTGGGGGTGGCCACCGCGGATCCGGAGGCGACGGTGGTGGCGCTCTCTGGCGACTACGACTTCCAGTTCCTGATCGAGGAGCTCGCGGTCGGGGCGCAGTTCAACATTCCCTACATCCACGTGCTGGTGAACAACTCCTACCTCGGCCTGATCCGGCAGTCGCAGCGCGGCTTCGACATGGACTACTTCGTGCAGCTGTCCTTCGACAACATCAACAGCCCCGAGATCGGTGGGTACGGCGTCGACCACGTCAAGGTCGCCGAGGGGCTGGGCTGCAAGGCGATCCGGGTCTTCGAGCCCGACGACGATCCTGCCGGCCCTGGAGGAGGCGAAGAAGCTGATCGTCGAGCACCGGGTGCCGGTCGTCGTCGAGGTGATCCTGGAGCGGGTCACCAACATCTCCATGGGCACCGAGATCGACAACGTCACCGAGTTCGAGCCGACCGCCGAGGGCCCCGAGGACGCCCCCACCGCGGTCGGGCTCGCCGGCTGACGGCCGAGGGACCGGCCATGCCGACAGTGCTCGTCGCCCCCGACAAGTTCAAGGGATCGCTCACCGCAGCGCAGGTCGGGGCTGCGGTCGCGACCGGGCTGCGGCGCGGTGCGGCCGGACGCGGAGGTCGGACGTGCTGCCGGTGGCCGACGGCGGTGACGGGACCCTCGCGGCCGCCGTCGCGGCCGGCTTCGAGACGTGCCGGTGACGCGCGGCCGGGCCGACCGGTGAGCCGGTCGAGTCCTGCTACGCCCGCAGGAACGGCACCGCGGTCGTCGAGATGGCCGACGTGTCCGGGCTGGTGCGGCTGCCCGCTGGTCGCCCGGCTCCCATGACGGCGACCAGCCGGGGGACCGGCGAGGTGGTCGCGGCCGCTGTCGACGCCGGGTGCAGGCATGTCGTGCTCGGCATCGGCGGGCAGTGCGAGCACCGACGGGGGAGCCGGGATGGTGCGGGCCCTGGGCGGCAGGCTGCTCGACTCGCGAGGCCGCGACATCGCCGAGGGTGGCGCGGCACTCGCGGACCTGCGCGCTGTCGACCTCACCGGGCTGCGCCGGCGAATGGCCGGTGTGACGCTACCGTGGCCTGCGACGTGGACAACCCGCTGACGGGCGAGCGGGGCGCGGCAGCGGTCTACGGACCGCAGAAGGGCGCCGACCCCGGCCAGGTGGCCGAGCTCGACCGGGCGCTGGCGCACTGGGCGGACCTGGTCGCGGTGCACACGCCCGTCGACCACCGCGGCGCCCCGGGCGCCGGGGCGGCCGGCGGCGTCGGCTTCGCCGCGATCGCCCTGCTGGGCGCACACCTGAGGCCCGGCATCGAGCTGGTCCTCGAGCTGGTGCGGTTCGAGCGGCGACTGTCCCGCACGAGCCTGGTCGTCACCGGGGAGGGGGCGCTGGACCGGCAGACGCTGCACGGCAAGGCCCCCGTCGGCGTGGCCGCCGCCGCCCGCCGGGCCGGCGTGCCGGTCGTGGCGGTGGCGGGACGCAACACCCTCGAGCCGGCAGAGCTGCGGGCGGTCGGCATCCGGGCCGCCTACGCGCTCAACGACGAGGAGCCGGACCTGGAGACGTGCCTGTCGCGGCCGGTTCCGCTGCTCGAACGGCTCGGCGAGCGGATCGCCGCCGCCCACCTGGACGCCTGAGTGTGGAGGCCAGATGTCTTCGATGAGCACCACCTCGCGCGAGCGAGCACGGTTCGCGGTCCCCGACGACCTCCGGGCCGACGTCCGCCTGCTGGGCGGGATCCTCGGCACGATCATCCAGGAGGACGCGGGAACCACCGTCTACCACGACGTGGAACGGCTCCGTGAGCTGGCCATCATCGCTCACGGCGCCGACCCCATGCTCGCCGAGGTGGCCGCGGGCGAGGCCGAGCAGCTGGTCGCCGGCTGGACCTGGGAGAGAGCGCACGAGGTGGCGCGGGCCTTCTCCTGCTACTTCCACCTGACGAACCTGGCCGAGGAGCGGCACCGGGTGCGCTCGCTCCAGGAGCGGGACCGCGAGGGCCGGCACTCGGCCCTCGCCCGGGCCCAGCGCGAGGCGCAGATCCTCGCGGGACCCGAGGCCGCCGAGCACCTGCTCGACGACCTGGAGGTGCGGCCCGTGCTCACCGCGCACCCGACCGAGGCGCGGCGCAGGGCGGTCGTCTCGGTGACGCGGCGGATCGCGGGCCTGCTGGCCGAGCGCCAGGATCCGAGGGTCGGCCGGACCGTCCTCACGGAGAATCTGCGCAGGCTGCACGAGGAGGTCGACATCCTGTGGCGCACGGCGTCGCTGAGGACGACCGTTCCGACGCCCCTGGACGAGGTCCGCACCGCGATGGCCGTGTTCGACGACTCTCTCTTCCAGGTGCTGCCCGCGCTCTACCGGCGTCTGGACGAGGCGCTCTTCGACGGCCTGGGCGGGGACCGGCCGCCCCGAGGTGCCGGCGTTCGTCCGGCTCGGGTCCTGGGTCGGTGGGGACCGGGACGGGAACCCCAACGTCACGGCCGCGGTGAGCTGGGCCGCGTTGGAGATCCAGGCCGACCACGTCCTGCGCGCGCTGGAGCGGGCGTGCCTCGAGGGTGGGCAGGGGGCTGACTCTCCACGAGGACACCACGCCTGCGTCTGTCGCGCTCGATGAGACCCTGCGCGCCGTCGCGGAGGAACAGCCCGCGCTGTTCGAGGAGGTGCGGCGGACCTCTCCGGGCGAGCCGCACCGGCAGGCCCTCCTGCTGGCCGCGCGCCGGATCGCGGCCCGCCGCACGGGCGACGACTCCCTGGGGTACGCCGATGTCGAGGACCTGCGCCAGGACCTGGTGCGGGTGCAGGAGTCGCTGGCTGCGGCGGGCGCCGCACGGCAGGCGTACGGCGGTCTCCAGCAGCTGCTCTGGCAGGTGGACACCTTCGGGTTCCACCTGGCCGAGCTCGAGGTGCGCCAGCACTCCAGCGTGCACGCGCGGGCACTGGCCGAGCTCGACTCCGGTGCGGAACCGGGCGAGCAGACCCGTGAGGTGCTCGAGACGCTGAGGACCGTCGCGCGGATCCAGCGGAGGTTCGGCCCCCGCGCCTGCAGGCGCTACGTCGTCTCGTTCACCCACTCCAGCGACGACATCGCGGCCGTGTACCGGCTGGCCGACATCGCCCTCGCGGGCGAGCCCGTCGAGCTCGACGTCGTACCCCTGTTCGAGACCGAGGAGGACCTCGGTCGCTGCGTCGAGGTGGTCGACCGGTCGCTCGCCCTTCCCCAGGTCCGGAGCCGGCTGGCCGCGTCGGGCAGGCGCTACGAGGTGATGCTGGGCTACTCCGACTCCGCCAAGGGGGTCGGCCCGGTGTCGGCGACGTTCGCCCTCGACGCCGCGCAGGCCGGTCTCGTGGACTGGGCACGCAGCAGATCCGTGCGCCTCACGCTGTTCCACGGCCGTGGTGGCGCGGTCGGGCGCGGTGGCGGCCCGGCCCACCGGGCGATCCTGGGTCAGGCGCCGGGGTCGCTCCAGGGCCGCCTGAAGGTCACGGAGCAGGGTGAGAGCGTCTTCGCCCGCTACGGGAACCCGGCGGTCGCGGTGCGGCACCTCGAGCAGGTCACCGGCGCCGCCGTCCGGGCGTCCACGCCGCCCTTCATCGAGCGCGCGCTCGGCTCGGCCGAGCGGTACCGTCCGCTCGGGACGCAGCTGTCGTCGGCGGCCCGCCGGGCCTACCTGGAGCTGGTGGGAACCCCCGGCTTCGCGGAGTGGTTCGCGACGGTCACGCCGGTCGAGGAGCTCGCGCTCCTCCCGCTGGGCTCGAGACCGGCCCGGCGGCGGACCGGCCCGGCCGGCCTCGACGACCTCCGAGCGATCCCCTGGGTCTTCTCCTGGTCCCAGGCGCGGGTGAACCTGCCCGGCTGGTACGGGCTGGGAACCGCTCTGCAGGCGGTGGACGACGTCGACCTGCTCCGCGAGGCCTGGCGGAACTGGCCGCTGTTCCAGGTGCTCGTCGAGAACGCGGAGATGTCGCTCGCGAAGACCGACGTCCGGATCATGCAGCGCTTCCTCGAGCTGGGGGACCGCCCGGACCTGACGCGTGCGGTCCTGGGCGAGCACGAGCGCACCCGGGACGCGGTGTGCCTGGTGACCGAACAGGAGGAGCTGCTCACCGACCGGCCCGCCCTCGGACGGGCGATCCAGCTGCGCAACCCGTATCTGGACGCCCTGTCCTACCTGGCGCTTCGCGCGTTGCGGACGCTCAGGGAGGGGAGCCAGCCGGGGAACCGACCATCCGTCGACCATCTACTCCTGCTGTGCGTGAACGGGGTCGCTGCGGGCCTGCAGAACACCGGCTGAACACCGATCCGGTGCGTACCGCATCGCTACACAACCTGACCGATCAGAGGAAGGAAGGCACATGCGAGTTGCAGTCTTGGGGGCAGGGGCCATCGGCGCCTACGTGGGAGCAGCGCTCCACCGAGGAGGCGCGGACGTGCACCTCATCGCCCGTGGCGCCCACCTGGAGGCGATCCGGGAGCACGGCGTGCGGGTGCGTAGCTCCCGTGGCGACTTCACCGCCATGACACCCGCGACCGACGACCCCGCCGAGGTGGGGCCGGTCGACTACGTCTTCCTCGGCATGAAGGCCAACAGCTACGCGGCCTGCGGACCCCTCGTGCAGCCGCTGCTGCACGAGAGCACCGCCGTCGTGGCTGCCCAGAACGGCATCCCGTGGTGGTACTTCCACGGTCTGCCGGGGCCGTACGAGGGTCACCGGATCCAGTCCGTCGACCCCGACGGCGCGGTCACCGAGGTCCTGCCGGTCGAGCGAGCGATCGGCTGCGTCGTCTACTGCTCCACCGAGATCGAGGCGCCCGGCGTGATCCGGCACATCGAGGGCACCCGGTTCTCCATCGGCGAACCGAGCGGCGGGGTGTCCGACCGCTGCCTGGACTTCAGTCGCGCGATGGTGGCCGGCGGCCTGAAGTGCCCGGTCGAGGAGGACATCCGCAAGGACATCTGGATCAAGCTGCTCGGGAACGCAGCCTTCAACCCGATCAGCGCGCTCTCGCGCGCAACCATGGTGGAGATCGCCACCCACGCAGGGACGCGCGAGATGATCCGCAAGATGATGAACGAGACGCTGGAGATCGCGGCCGCCGTCGGCTGCCACCCCGACATCTCCGTGGAGAAGCGGATCGACGGCGCGGAGCGGGTCGGCGACCACAAGACGTCGATGCTCCAGGATGTCGAGCGCGGCAAGCCGCTGGAGCTCGACGTCATCCTGTCCGCCGTCGTGGAGCTCGCGGACATCACCGAAACGCCGGCGCCGACGCTGCACGCGGTCCACTCCGTGACCGATCTGCTCGCCGCCAAGGTGCTCAGCGGGGCCATGGCTCCGGCGATCGGCAACGGCACGTCGACGGGTGGCCCGTCCACCACGCTGGCGGGGGCGGCGTCCTGATGCGGCACTGACCGCGCGACACATGACAAGAGCTGGGACCCCGGAGGGTCCCAGCTCTTGTCATGTGTGCGGCAGGCTCAGGCCGCCGGGTAGAGCGAGTAGCTCGGGAAGTTGCCGGGCAGCCGGTCGTCACCGGGGCCCCGGGTCACCGACCGCACCGCCAGCTCACCGCCGACGAAGGCCCCGTGCCAGGAGGCGCCCATCCCACCGAACAGCTCGGCCTTGTCGCCGCGCGACCGCGGACCGTTGACGCCCACCTTGAAGGCGCGCACCTCGGCTGCCAGACGGTTCGCGGTCTCCTCGTCGTTGCAGGAGATCGTGGAGACCAGCGAGCCGTTGCTCGCGTTCATGGCGGCGAGGAGCTCCGCCTCCGTGTCGACGAGCACGATCGTGTCCACCGGCCCGAAAGGCTCGCTGTGGTGCAGCGCCGACGAGCGCGGCGGCGACAGGAGCGCGACGGGACCCATGTACGCCCGGGTGTCCTGACCGGGGAGGAACGACCCCGAGTCGAGCGTTCCGCGGTAGACAGGCACACCGCCGCGGGCCACGGCCTCGTCCACCCGCTCCTGCAGCTCGGCGACCTTCTGCCGCTTGATGAGCGGCCCGAAGTCCAGGGCGGGCAGGTCGTCGTGGGGCTTGCGCACCGCGAGAGGGTGACCGAAGCGAACGGAGTCGACGGCCGGCAGGTACGCCTTCAGGAAGTCGCTGAACAGCTCACGCTGCACCACGAACCTCGGGTACGCGGTGCACCGCTGCTTGGCGTAGTCGTGCGTCTTGCGGATCTGCCCCGCGAGCTTCCCCCAGTCGTCGTACTCCCAGACTCCCCAGCAGTTCAGCCCCTCCTGCTCGAGGATGTGGCGCTTCTCGGTGTTGGCCAGCGCGGTGGCCAGCTGGCCACCGACGTCTCGCCCGCCGACGAAGGCGAGGCAGCCGATCCTGTCGGACTGCACCAGAGGGCGGGAGAGCTCGGATCCGCTCCCGCTCACCAACGACACGGGCAGCCCCTCCCGTGCAGCGAGGGCGAACGCCAGGGTGAGGCACGCGACCCCGCCGTCGGTGGGCGTCTTGGCGATCGCCGCGTTGCCGGCCAGCGTCTGGATGAGCACGGCGTGCATGAGCACACTCATCGGGTAGTTCCAGCTGGCGATGTTGCTGACCGGTCCGTCGAGCGGCGAGCGACCGTCCAGCATCGAGTCGATCTCCTCGACGTACCAGCGGACGCCCTCGATGCATCGGTCCACGTCCGCCGTGGCGAGCCGCCACGGCTTGCCGATCTCCCACACCAGGAGCATGGAGAGCAGGTCGCGGTGCTCGGTGAGGGCCTCGAGGGTCGCGAGCACCCGTGCCTTCCGCTCGGCCAGCGGCACGGTGCGCCAGGCACCGTGCTGGTCGACGGCGCCGGCCACCGCGAAGTCCGCGATGTCGGAGGAGACCCGGGGGGGACCGATGATCGGCGTCCCGTCGACGGGGGTGATGTTCGTCGACGCGATCCCGTCGCGTCGCCACCGGCCTCCCCACAGGTTGAGCGTGCGGTCGTCGTGGAACGCCTCGGGCGCCACGGCGGCGCAGCGGTCGTAGGTGTCCTGCCACCCGGTTCCGGGTTTGAGCATGAACGTCATGTCAGGGAGTCTCCTGTCCCGAGAGGGTCTCGATCACGGTCAGCAGGGCCGAGTGGTCGAGCGACCCGTGGCCCATGGCGCGGGCCGCGGCCACGAGCTGCGCGACCAGGCCGGTGACCGGCAGGGAGACGCCGGCCGCCCGAGCCGCCGACTGGGCGATCCCCATGTCCTTGTGGTGCAGGTCGATCCGGAACCCCGGCTGGAACTGCCGGGCGAGCATGCTGGCCGCCTTGCGGTCCAGGATCCGGTTGCCGGCGAGCCCGCCGGCCAGGACCTCGAGGCCGCGCTCGCCGTCGACGCCGGACGCCTCGAGGAGCACGATCGCCTCGCTCACCAGCGCGATGGTGCCGGCGACGAGGAGCTGGTTGGCCGCCTTGACGGTCTGTCCCGCGCCGTGCCCCCCGACGTGCACGATCGTCGTGCCGAGCTTCTCGAGCAGGCCGCGGTTGGCCTCGAAGACGGCGGCGTCGCCACCGACCATGATGGACAGCGACCCTTCGATGGCGCCCTGCTCGCCACCGCTCACCGGGGCGTCGAGGACGCTGATCCCTCGCTCGCTGCCGGCCTGCGCGACCGCCAGCGACGTCTCCGGCGCGATCGTGCTCATGTCGATGAGCACGGATCCCGGCTCGGCGGACCCGAGCAGCCCCTCCGGGCCGAGAACGACCTCCGCGACCTGCGGGGAGTCGGGAAGCATGGTGATCACGACATCCGCGCCCACCGTGGCCTCCTGGACGCTGGATGCGGGCTTGCCTCCGGCGCGGACCAGCGTGTCCACGGACGCGGAGCTGACGTCGTACCCCGACACCTCGAAGCCAGCCTTGACCAGGTTGGCGGCCATGGGCGAGCCCATGATGCCTAGTCCGATGAATCCGATCTTCTGCATGATGTGCCTCCTTTCGTTGCTTTCTGGCGACCGTCCCGGGCGGGAAGGCGGCGGCGTCATGCCGGCTGCATCACGCCCAGGTCGACGAGCGCGCTACGCATGAGCTCGGCGGCCTCGGAGGGCGTCTTGCCGACCTTGACCCCGGCGGCCTCGAGGGCCTCCTTCTTGGCCTGGGCGGTGCCCGACGAGCCGGACACGATCGCGCCGGCGTGGCCCATCGTCTTGCCCTCCGGAGCGGTGAAGCCTGCGACGTAGCCGATCACCGGCTTGGTGACGTTGTCCTTGATGTAGGCGGCCGCGCGCTCCTCGGCGTCGCCGCCGATCTCGCCGATCATCACGATCGCGTCGGTGTCCGGGTCGTCCTGGAACGCCTCCAGACAGTCGATGTGCGTGGTCCCGATGATCGGGTCACCGCCGATGCCCACGCAGGTGGAGAAGCCGAAGTCGCGCAGCTCGTACATCATCTGGTAGGTCAGCGTGCCGGACTTCGACACCAGCCCGATCCGGCCGGCCTTGGTGATGTCGGCCGGGATGATCCCGGCGTTCGACGTGCCGGGGCTGATCAGCCCCGGGCAGTTCGGCCCGATGATCCGGGTGGTGCCCTCGGCCCGCGCGTAGGAGAAGAACTCCGCGGTGTCGTGCACCGGGACGCCCTCGGTGATCACCACGACGAGGGGCATGCCCGCGTCGACCGCCTCGACGACCGCGCCCTTGGTGCCGGCCGGTGGCACGAACACCACCGACACGTCGGCGCCGGTGGCGTGCATCGCCTCCTTGACGCTGCTGTACACCGGGACCTCGGTGCCGTCGAAGTCGACGCTCTGGCCGGCCTTCCTCGGGTTGACACCGCCGACGACGGTGGTGCCCGCGGCGATCATCTTGCCGGTGTGCTTCTGGCCCTCGGATCCGGTCATCCCCTGGACGATGACCCTGCTGTCCTCGTTGAGGAAAATAGCCATTGTTCGCTCCCTCTCGTCTCGGCGGCCGTCAGCTCGCGGCCAGCTCGGCGGCCCGGTCGGCGGCACCGTCCATCGTGTCCACCATGGTCACCAGCGGGTGGTCGGCCTCGTTCAGGATCCGGCGGCCCGCGTCGACGTTGTGACCGTCGAGCCGCACGACCAGCGGCTTGTTCGCCTCCTCGCCGAGCATGCCGAGCGCCTGGACGATGCCGTCCGCCACCGCGTCGCAGGCCGTGATGCCGCCGAACACGTTCACGAACACGGCCTTGACCTGCGGGTCGTTGAGGATGACCTGCAGGCCGTTGGCCATCACCTCGGCCGAGGCGCCGCCGCCGATGTCGAGGAAGTTCGCCGGCTTGACGCCGGAGTGCCTCTCCCCGGCGTACGCCACGACGTCGAGCGTGGACATCACCAGGCCGGCGCCGTTGCCGATGATGCCGACCTCGCCGTCGAGCTTGACGTAGTTGAGTCCCTTCGCCTTGGCCTCGGCCTCTAGCCGACCATCGGCGCCGGAGTCCTCGACGTCGAACGCGGCGTGGTCGGAGTGCCGGAAGCCGGCGTTCTCGTCGAGGGTGACCTTGCCGTCCAGCGCCTCGAGGCGACCGTCGCCCAGCCGCACCAGCGGGTTGACCTCGACCAGGGTCGCGTCCTCCTTGACGAAGGCGTCCCACAGCCTCGTGACGACGTGCTTGGCCTCCTCGGCGACGTCCTCGGGGAAGCCGGTCGCGGCGACGATCTCGGCGGCCTTGGCGTCGTCGACGCCGGTCCGTGGGTCGATGGCGACCTTCGCGACCGCGTCGGGGTTGGTGCGCGCGACCTCCTCGATCTCGACACCGCCCTCGACGCTGGCGATGCACAGGTAGCTGCGGTTGGCGCGGTCGACCAGGAAGGAGAAGTAGTACTCCTCGGCGATGTCCGCGGTCGGCGCGACCAGCACCCGGTGCACGGTGTGGCCCTTGATGTCCATCCCGAGGATGTCCTCGGCCCGGGCCACAGCCTCCTCCGGGTTCTCCGCGAGCTTGACGCCACCGGCCTTCCCGCGCCCGCCCGCCTTGACCTGTGCCTTGACGACCACCCGGCCGCCGTCCTGCACTGCGGCGGCAGCGGCATCCTCAGCGGTGTCCACCACGGTGCCGAGCGTGACCGGCACAGCATGCTTCGCGAAGAGCTCCTTCGCCTGGTACTCCATCAGGTCCACGTCAGTCCTCCTGGGCTGGACGATGCATTGTCGCTTGGATTCAACGGACTGTATGCTGTATTCACTTTCCCTCACAACCCCCTGCCTGCTCTGGACAAGACGCCGCCGGAGGAGTACAGAGTCTTTGCATACCGTATGCAAGGACCGGAGGCTGCTATGGGTGTGTTGGTGGAGACGACAGCTCGCGAGGTGCGCGACGTCTACGGGCGTCGGCGGCGGGTGGGGGAGAGCGCGGAGGCGCTGCTGGGCCACGCGCGCGGCTGGCAGCTCGTCGCTGCCTGCGCGGGCATGGTCGCGATCAGCCCACTCCAGTACGCCTTCGGCCTGACGGCGGTGCGCCTGCAGGAGGTGCACGGCTGGAGCACCAGCCGAGTGATGTGGTTGCTGGCGCTGTTCATCGTCTGCCAGGCGGCCGTTGCGGTGCCCGCCGCGTGGCTCACGGCCCGCCGACGCGTGCGAGCCGGGCACGCCGTACTGGTCGGTGGCGTGTTGGCGGCCGTCGGGCTGCTGGCCCTCGGGCACACCACCAGCTGGCTGATGGCAGCGCTCGGGTTCTCCCTCTGCGGGGGAGTGGGGGCCGGGCTGGTCTACGCCCAGAGCGTGGCGACGGCCGGTGCGTGGTTTCCGGACAGGCGACCGGCGGCGCTCGGCGTCGTGTCCGGCGGCTTCGCCGTCGGAGCGGTGGCGACGATCGCGCTGCTGACCGTCCTGCCCTCCGCGCACGCGCTGGACGTGGCCACCGACGTCGCGGCTCTCGCGGCGACAGTGGTCGCGCTGGCCGCCGGCCTCGAGCTCAGAGACCCGCCACGGGGGTGGTGGCCGGCGCACGTCGATCCCCAGCTGTGGGCGGTCGACCGCAGACTGAACCGAGGGATTCCCTCGAACATGCCCGCGGTGCGGTACTACTCGCCCGCCGAGGCGCTCCGGACCGGGACCCTCCCGCTGATGTGGGCGATGCTCGCGATCTCCAGCGCGGTCTCCCTGGTCGGCATCGCCTTCGTGGCCGGCTACGCGGTGTCCGCGTCGCTCGGGCTGGGTCTCGCCGGTTTGGGCACCGGGCTCGTCGCGGCCGTCAACGGGCTGGGACGGGCCGCGGCGAGCCGGCTGTCCGACCGCCACGGACGCCGCCGGGTCCTGACCACGGTCCTGACCGTCGAAGGGATGGCCCAGCTCGGGCTGTGGATGGTCGCGCCGTCGGGTGGCGCCGCGGCGTTCCTGCTGTGCGCGACACTGATCGGCCTGGGCGGGGGAGCGTCGTACACCATCTTCGGCCACCTGGTGCACGACTACTTCGGTGAGCAGAGCCTGGCGCAGAACCACGCGGTCCTCTACACCGCGAAGGCGGTGGGAGCGGTCGTCGGGGTGGGACTCGGCGCCGTCGTGGTGGCCGGTCTCGGGTATCGACCGGTCTTCCTCGTCGCCGGGCTCGGTGGTCTGGCGACCGCGTGGGCGGTGCGGCTGCTCAGGCAGCCGGGCCGCCCGTCGCCCCGGCGCTGAAGCGGCCAGGGAAGAGGCCGGCCCGGACTCCGGGCCGGCCGCCTCAGCCTCGAGCCGCCGATGTAAGCGCAGGCGCCGGGGACATCGTCCATGCCCGGCTGCGGCCGGGGCCGCTCCACGAGAACCACGTGCGGTTCGCCCACAACCTGACCTGCTGGGCCACCCGGCCGCTGACCTGCTGGGCCACCCGGCAGCTGACCTGCTGGGCCACCCGGCAGCTGACCTGCTGGGCCACTCCGGCCGCTGACCTGCTGGGCCACCCCGGCCGCTGACCTGCTGGGCCATCCGGCCGCTGACCTGCTGGGCCATCCGGCCGGGCATCGGACTGGGACACGTGATGAGCGGGAGGATCCGCCGCCGCGTCTCCGCACCGACTCCGAGCCCTGCCCGCGGCCAACGGCTGGGCCGCAACCCCCCCCGTCCCAACGACCCAGGAGAGGCCGGACGGACAGCGAGAGGCTGGACGGACAGCGAGAGGCCGGACGGACAGCGAGAGGCCGGACGGCCAGACCGGCCCGACGACCTATGCCCGTCCCGGGGCCGGCTCCAGAACGCTCCTGCGCGACCCTCGGGCACCAACAAGGAGGCGGATCGGTGGAGCACTGCCACCAGGTGGTAGGCGTCGCAGCGAGTGACGGCGCCGGGCTCAGTCTGAGGGATGCCCTCTGGTCGCGGTCAGGGAGCGCGGCGTCCCGGGACGCCCAGGCCCTCGCCGTCCACGTCGCCGTCAGCCCAGAACCCCGGGTCGTACTCCCCGTCGGGGATCACGATGAACTCCTGGCGGGGGAGCGCGGTCCGACGGGAGAGCGTGTGCTGCTCCAGCCGGCTCAGGTCCGCGGTGCAGCGCTCCGCGTCGTCCGCGAGCCGCTCGACGTCGATGTTCGAGCCCAGCCTAGCCCGCAGCCCCAGCACCGCGCTCTGCAGGTTCCGCACCGCGAGCACGGCTCGGGTCAGCTCTTCCTCGATGGTCGCCTCGCGACCGAATGCATACTGCATACAGTCAACCGTAGTCAGAAATTCGTGGAGCGCAAGCCCTAGACATCGGCAGCAACGGTGAGATAGGAAAGCCTACGCCATACGGTATGCAATATTCACCGTCCGTTGGCGAGACAACGTGGACGTACTAGAGGAGATGACTTCATCCATGGCTCAGACAGTGTCGGAAACCGAGCGCACTCCGCAGGTATCCGAAGCAGCGTCGGACGCTGCGACGATCTCAGGCGGCCACCTCGTCGCCAAGGCCCTGAAGGCTGAGGGGGTCGATGTCATCTTCACGCTGTGCGGCGGTCACATCATCGACATCTACGACGGCTGTGTGGACGAGGGCATCGACGTCATCGACGTCCGGCACGAGCAGGTGGCTGCCCACGCCGCCGACGGCTACGCCCGGATCACCGGCAAGCCCGGCTGCGCCGTGGTGACCGCCGGTCCGGGCACGACGGACGCGGTGACCGGCGTCGCCAACGCCTTCCGTGCCGAGAGCCCGATGCTGCTGATCGGCGGCCAGGGCGCGCTCAGCCAGCACAAGATGGGCTCCCTGCAGGACCTGCCGCACGTCGACATGATGTCGCCGATCACGAAGTTCGCCGCCACGGTGCCGCACACGGCTCGTGCCGCGGACATGGTCTCGATGGCGTTCCGGGAGTGCTACAACGGCGCCCCGGGTCCCTCGTTCCTGGAGATCCCGCGCGACATCCTGGACAACTCGGTCCCCGTGGAGCAGGCGACGGTCCCCGAGCCCGGTCGCTACCGCGCCTCCACGAAGAGCGCCGGCGACCCGGCGGCCGTGGAGTCGCTCGCCGACCTGCTCGCGCGCTCGGAGAAGCCGTGCGTGCTGCTCGGAACGCAGCTCTGGACCGGGCGTGGCACGGACGCGGCGATCGACTTCGTGCGCACCCTCAACGTGCCCACCTACATGAACGGCTCCGCGCGCGGCACGCTGCCTCCTGGGGACCCGCACCACTTCCACCTGTCGCGGCGCTACGCGTTCAACAACGCGGACCTGATCATCATCGTGGGCACGCCGTTCGACTTCCGCATGGGCTACGGCCGCCGGCTGCCCAAGGACGCGACCGTGGTGCAGATCGACATGAGCTACGCGACGGTCGGCCGCAACCGCGACATCGACCTCGGCATCGTCGGCGACCCTGGCAGCGTCCTGGCCGCCGTCACCCAGGCGGCCTCGGGCCGCCTGACGAACGGCTCGAGGGACCGCAGGGCCTGGTTCAACGAGCTGCGGGCCGAGGAGGAGAAGTCCTACCAGAAGCGGCTGCCGAACCAGCTGTCGGACGCGAGCCCCATCCACCCGCTGCGCCTCGCGCACGAGATCAACGAGTTCCTCACCGAGGACACGATCTTCGTCGGCGACGGCGGTGACGTCGTGACCTTCTCCGGGGGTGTCGTCCAGCCGAAGTCGCCGGGCCACTGGATGGACCCGGGTCCGCTCGGCACCATCGGCGTGGGGACGCCGTTCGTGATGGCAGCGAAGTACGCCCACCCGGAGAAGGAGGTCGTCGGCCTCTTCGGCGACGGCTCCTTCGCCCTCACCGGCTTCGACTTCGACACCCTCGTGCGGTTCAACCTGCCCTTCATCGGCGTCATCGGCAACAACTCGTCGATGAACCAGATCCGCTACGGCCAGGAGGCCAAGTACGGCAAGGACCGCGGCCGCGTCGGGAACACGCTCAAGGACATCCCCTACAGCGAGTTCGCCAAGATGCTCGGCGGCTACGGCGAGGAGGTCCGCGACCCGAGCCAGATCCGGCCGGCGATGGAGCGCGCTCGCGAGTCGGGACTGCCGTCCCTGATCAACGTGTGGATCGACCCCGAGGTCTACGCGCCCGGAACCATGAACCAGACGATGTACAAGTGACGGCTCGGTGCAGCTGAACGCTTCACCCGGCAAGAGGAGGACACAGATGGGTAAGGCTCTAGAGGGTGTTCGAGTACTCGACATGACGCACGTCCAGTCGGGACCCTCGTGCACGCAGATACTCGCCTGGCTCGGCGCCGACGTCGTCAAGCTCGAGGCCCCGACGGGAGACATCACCCGTCAGCAGCTGCGCGACATCCCGGATGTCGACAGCCTGTACTTCACGATGCTCAACTGCAACAAGCGCAGCATCACGCTGAACATGAAGTCCGACCGCGGCAAGGAGATCTTCACCCAGCTGGTGAAGGACTCCGACGTGCTCGTGGAGAACTTCGGTCCCGGAGCCGTGGACCGGATGGGCTTCACGTGGGACCGGCTCAAGGAGCTCAACCCGGGTCTCATCTTCGCCTCGATCAAGGGCTTCGGGCCCGGCCGGTACGCCGACTGCAAGGCGTACGAGGTCGTGGCGCAGGCCATGGGTGGCGCGATGAGCACGACCGGCTTCGAGGACGGGCCGCCCACGGCCACCGGGGCGCAGATCGGTGACTCGGGGACCGGCATGCACCTGGTCGCGGGTATCCTCGCCGCGCTCTACCAGCGCACCCAGACGGGCTCCGGCCAGCGGGTCAGCGTCGCGATGCAGGAGGCGGTGCTGAACCTGAGCCGGGTGAAGCTCCGTGACCAGCAGCGCCTCGCCCAGGGTGCGCTCAAGGAGTAC
Source organism: uncultured Actinomycetota bacterium (assembly GCA_963811365.1). Lineage (GTDB taxonomy): Bacteria > Actinomycetota > Actinomycetes > Propionibacteriales > Nocardioidaceae > CAWEQW01. The sequence goes on from CAWEQW010000002.1 coordinate 51,138, forward strand.
CCGACCAGCGAGTTCGGCGACGAGGTCCCGCGCTCCGGCAACGCCTCGGGCGGCGGCCAGCCCGGCTGGGCCGTGCCGTGTGCTCCCGGCGGCCCGAACGACTACATCTACGTGATCGTGCAGCCGCCCGGCTTCGCCCCGATCATGGAGCTGATCGGTCGGCCGGAGCTGGCCGAGGACCCCGAGTGGAGCACCCCGGAGGCCCGCCTCGACAAGCTGGACAAGATGTTCGCGCTGATCGGAGAGTGGACCCAGCAGCACAACAAGTTCGAGGTGATGAACCGGCTGAACGCGCTCAAGGTGCCGTGCGGCCCGATCCTCAGCACCAAGGAGCTCATCGAGGACGAGACGCTCGCGGACCTCGGCGCCGTGGTAGAGGTGAAGCACCCGGACCGGGGAACCTTCAAGACCGTCGGCTGCCCGATCAAGCTCTCCGACTCGCCTGTGGACGTGGAGACCTCACCGGGTCTCGGTGAGCACAACGCGCAGGTCTACGGCGAGCTCGGCATCAAGGAGAGCGAGCTCGGGAAGCTGGTCGCCGAGGGCGTCATCTGACGGTCGGACGACGAACGCACACAACCATCCCATCCATGGGTTTAGGAGTAGGCATGACTTACGATCGAGCAGCCGTGCAGGCTGTACTCGACCAGGTTCTGGCGGAGGGTCGCACAGCGCTCAGCGCTCCGGAGGCCAAGCAGGTCGCCGACGTGTACGGCATCCCGACCCCCGGTGAGGCACTCGCCACCTCCGCCGAGGACGTACGCACCGCGGCGGCGGAGGTCGGCTTCCCGGTCGTCCTCAAGATCGTCTCCCCCGACATCCTCCACAAGACCGACGCCGGCGGTGTCGTCGTGGGGGTCGAGGACGCGGAGGCGGCGGCCGCGGCGTACGACGAGATCGTCCGCAACGCCAAGGCGTACGACCCCGACGCGACCATCACCGGCGTGCAGGTGCAGCAGATGCTGCCGAGCGGGCCCGAGGTCCAGGAGGTGATCATCGGCTCGGTCACCGACGAGACCTTCGGCAAGATGGTCGCGTTCGGCCTCGGCGGTGTGCTCGTGGAGGTGCTGAAGGACGTCACGTTCCGGCTCGCCCCCACGTCTCCCGACGAGGCGAGGTCGATGGTGGACGGCATCGCCGCCACGGAGATCCTCAACGGTGTCCGCGGTGCGCAGGGCGTCGACAAGGACGCGCTCGCGGAGATCATCTCCAGGCTGTCGGACCTCGTCAGCGACTTCCCGGAGATCGCCGAGGTGGACCTCAACCCGGTGTTCGCCGCCCCCGACGGGGCGACGGCGGTCGACGTGCGCATCATCGTCGACCCCGAGGCGGGCCGGCAGCCTGAGCGGTTCTCCCACGACGAGATCCTCACGGCCATGAAGCGGATCATGAAGCCGAAGTCGATCGCCGTGATCGGTGCCTCCAACGAGGAGGGCAAGATCGGCAACTCGGTGATGAAGAACCTGATCAACGGCGGCTACCAGGGCACGATCCTACCCGGTGAACCCCAAGGCGGACGAGATCGTCGGCCGGAAGGCGTACAAGAGCGTCAAGGACGTGCCGGGTGACGTCGACGTGGCGGTGTTCGCGATGCCCGCGAAGTTCGTGGCCGACGCGCTCGAGGAGTGCGGTCGAGATGGGCGTCGCCGGCGCGGTGCTGATCCCGTCGGGGTTCGCCGAGACCGGCAACGTCAGGAACTGCAGGACGAGGTCGTCGCGATCGCGCGCAAGCACGGCGTGCGGCTGCTCGGCCCGAACATCTACGGCTACTACTACACGCCGGAGAACCTCTGCGCGACCTTCTGCACGCCGTACGACGTCAAGGGCGGTGTGGCGCTCTCGTCGCAGAGCGGCGGCATCGGCATGGCGATCATCGGCTTCAGCCGCAGCAACAAGATGGGCGTCTCGGCCATCGTCGGGCTCGGCAACAAGTCCGACATCGACGAGGACGACCTGCTGACGTTCTTCGAGCAGGACGACAACACCGACATCGTCGCGATGCACCTCGAGGACCTGAAGGACGGCCGCTCCTTCGCCGAGACCGCGAAGCGGGTGTCGCAGAAGAAGCCGGTCGTCGTGCTCAAGGCCGGACGCACCGACATGGGCGCCCGGGCGGCCAGCTCGCACACCGGCGCGCTGGCGGGCAACGACAAGGTCTACGACGACATCCTGCGGCAGTCCGGCGTGATGCGCGCGCCGGGCCTGAACGAGATGCTGCGAGTACGCGCGCGGGCTGCCGGTCCTGCCGACGCCCGAAGGGCGAGAACGTCGTGATCATCACCGGCGCCGGCGGCTCCGGGGTGCTGCTGTCGGACGCGTGCGTCGACAACGGCCTGCAGCTGATGAGCATGCCGGCCGACCTCGACGCGGCGTTCCGGAAGTTCATCCCGCCCTTCGGCGCGGCGGGCAACCCGGTCGACATCACCGGCGGCGAGCCGCCGTCGACCTACCAGCAACACGATCCGCCTCGGCCTCGAGGACGACGCGGATCCACTGCGCTGATCCTCGGCTACTGGCACACGATCGTCACGCCGCCGATGGTGTTCGCGGAGCTGGTCGCCGACGTGGTGGAGGAGTACCGCAAGCAAGGGCATCACAAGCCGGTGGTCGCCTCGCTCGCCGGCGACGTCGAGGTCGAGGAGGCGAGCCAGTACCTCTTCGAGCACGGGGTGGTGGCGTACCCGTACACGACCGAGCTCCCCGTGCAGGTGCTCGGCGCGAAGTACCGCTGGGCCCGTACGGCGGGCCTGATCGGCCGCTGACTCAGAGCAGCAGCCCCGGAGCGGCGGCCGTGAGCCCCGCTCCGGGGAGCTGCACCCGTCGGATGCGACCCACGCAGAAGAGAGGTGGCCTGCACGAATTCGAGCGCTGATTCTCCGTCTCCCACGCGAATGACGCGAGTTCACGTGGGGTCGGGTTGCCTGTCGCCGCCCTGGCCGAGGCCAGGCGCCGCGCGACGCGTTGAGCAAACCACCTAAATGGAGGAACAATGGCAACTGCTGCCACTGAGAGTTACCAACTGATTACGGACGACCACGGTCGGGTCTACCGGATCGGCGAGTCGCCCAAGCAGCTTCTGGGCTACCCGCGGTCGATCATGGTGTGGCTGCCCTGGGTCGCGATGATGACGATCAGCGTGTTCGAGTACGGCTACGGAGCCGCGGCGGACACGTTGCAGAAGATTCATGGCTGGACGATGGGCGAGACGTTCTGGATCGTGACGATCTGGGCGGTCTTCCAGGCAGGCATCGCGTTCCCCGCGGGCCGGCTTCGCGAGAAGGACATCGTGTCGGCGCGGATGGCCATGATGATCGGCGCCGTGTCCGCGGCGATCGGCTTCCTGACCATCACCAACACCTCGAACCTGGTGCTGGTGTGGCTGGGCTACTCGATCATCGGCGGCTCCGGCGCCGGGCTCGTCTACGCCACCTGCATCAACATGGTCGGCAAGTGGTACCCGGAGCGGAAGGGGGGTCGGACCGGCTTCGTCAACGGCGGCTTCGCCTACGGGGCCGTGCCGTTCATCTTCATCTTCAGCTACTTCTTCACCCCCACGACGTTCGCCCCCGTGATGAACTCGATCGCGGTCTACATGTTCGTCCTGCTGTCCGTGTGCGGGGTGCTGTTCAAGGACCCGCCGAAGAACTGGTGGCCCGCCGAGGTGGACCCCCGGGCCTGGCGGTCGGCTGCTCAGGCCGCGAAGAACCGCAGCCTGCGCAAGAACCCCCCCGCCACAGCGCAGTTCGGCCCGCTCGCCGCCATCAAGACCGGACAGCTCCCGCTGCTCTGGCTCGGCTTCTTCTTCATCGCGAGCGTGTCCCTGTTCGGTAGCGCCTACCAGGTCCCGTTCGCGAAGAGCGTCGGCTTCGGGACGTTCATCGTGGCCGGCTCGGCCGGTGTCCTGTCTGTGGTCAACGGGGTGGGCCGGGCAGCTGTCGGCTGGTACTCCGACCTCGTGGGGCGCAAGCAGGCGCTGGTCCACGTCATGGTGATCGAGGCGCTCTCGCAGTTCGGTCTGCTGTGGTCCGGCGAGGCGCACAGCCAGATCCTGTTCATCCTGTTCGCGGTCGTCGCCGGCTTCGGTGGCGGAGCCTTCTTCCCGCTGTACGCGGCGATCACCCCGGACTACTTCGGGGAGAACAACAACGCACAGAACTACGGGCTGATCTACTCGGCCAAGCTGGCGTCGGCCATCGTCGGCATCGGGATCGGATCGAGCGTCATCGACAAGATGGGCTACTCCGGCGCCTACACCACCGGCGGCGTCGTGGCTCTCGTGTCGGCGGGCATCATCCTGCTCTACCGTCAGCCGGGTGAGGCACACCACCGCCACATCCCCGAGGCTGACCGCCCGGTCGTCTCGGCGTCCGGCACCCGGGCAGCGACTGCGGACTCGGAGATCCCGACTCGCTGACCCACGAAAGACCGGCCCGACACCCGGGTTCGAACACCTTTGGATCCGTCCACGACGCGAGTGGACGGATCCAAAGGCATGTTCATGGTAGCCCTGCGGGCTTCTTCGCATCGTCAACGAAGCGGTGCGCTCCTGCGTCGGCCGCATGGCCGACGCCCGAGCCATGGCCGACGCCCGAGCCGTAGCCCGGCTTACCGGGCCCGTCTGCTAGTGCCCCACGGCGTCGCCGCTAAACGGCCTCTGCTGCGCCTCGGTGGTGTCGTGGAAGGCCGTGCGGGTGTGCTCGGTGTGTTCACGCATGAGCTCGGCGGCAAGGCGCCCGTCGCCCTTGCGGATGGCCTTGACGATGCGGGCGTGCTCGCGCCAGGAGCTCTTGCCGCGGACCGGAGCCACGGGTGCGTAGTACCAGCGGACCCGTCGGTCCACCTGAGCGGCGAAGTCGATGAGGAACTTGTTGCCGGACATCGCGGTGATGAGCCGGTGCAGGTCGGCGTTGATCTGCACGGCGGCCTCGAAGTCACCGCTCTCGGCGGCGTCCGCGCCTGCACGACAGAGCGGGTCCAGCTCGGCGATCTGCTCATCGGTGCCGTGGTCGGCCGCCAGGCGGGCGGACTCCGACTCCAGCGCGGCGCGGGCTGCGAGGAGCTGGTCCACCTCCTCCTCCGCCGGCACGTGAACCATGGCGCCGAAGCCGGGCCGCAGGTCCACCCAGCCCTCGTTGTGGAGCCGTTGGAGAGCCTCCCGCACCGGTTGGCGAGACACACCCAGCATCCGAGCCAGATCGACCTCGACGAGGTGTTGACCCGGCTGCAGCGATCCGGCGATGATCATCTGGCAGAGCGCCTCGTGCACGGACTCGCGCAGTGGCGCAGGTCGGGCCAACGGCCGGATGGAGGGGGATGCCTCTCCAGTTCCTGTGCTTGTCATGAGCGGTCCTTTGCAGGGTTCGATGCGCCGGCCACCAGAAGGACCTCACGCACGGCTGCGTGAGGCGCGGCGCCGTTGGCTTCTTCCATACTGCATACATTCAACAGCATTCGCCGCCTCGGCGTAACCGTAACCGCCGTGATTCCGCTAACATGCCGCTCCGGCCCGGCACGGTGAAGGCGCTGAGCACGCGGCCCGCGGTGGTCAGCGGACGACGTCGTCGGTGGTGTGCAGCAACGCGAGCTCGTGCCGGTGGGGCAGTCCCTCCCAGTCCCCGGAGACGGTCACGGCGAACGCACCCGCGGCCGTCGCTGTCGCCAGCCGGGTGGCCGGGTCGCTTCCCTGGGCGAGCTCGGCGAGGTAGCCGCCGACGAACGCGTCGCCGGCACCGACGGGGTCGATGGCCCGCACCTGAAGCGCCCCGAGGTGGTGCCAGGCGTCTTCGACCAGCGCCACGCAACCGCGGGCGCCCCGCTTGATGACCACCTGGCCGGGGCCCAGCCCGGCGAGCTGCCGGGCCAGGTCGTCCGGCCGCGAGGGCCCGGGCCCGAGGTCGGTCCCCGCGCCGGCCAGGAGTTCGGCTTCGTGCTCGCCGGCGAACAGCACGTCGACCTGCGTGACGAGCTCGCGCAGCGTCGGTCCGGCCTCGGCCACGGTCCACAGCCCGGCCCGGTAGTTGACGTCGAAGGACACCGGGACCTGGTGAGCGCGCGCGATCTCGATCGCCGCGCGGACGGCTGCGGCGGGCCCTGGGCCGAGCGCCGGGGTGATCCCGGTCAGGTGCAGCACGGAAGCCGTGGCGATCAGGTCCTCGTCGAGGTCGGCGACGTCGAGCCGGGCGCCGGCGCTGCCGGTTCGGTAGTACGTGACCGAGGTCAGCTGACCGACTCGGCGGGTCTTGAGCATCAGCCCGGTGGGGGCATCCGGCGCCCGCAGACCGAGCGTGTGGACGTCCTCGGCGCGCAGCTCGCGTTCGATCAGGTCGCCGACGTCGTCCGCGCCGACCTTGCCGATCCAGGTGGCCGGTATCCCGAGGCGGCGGGCAGCGATCGCGACGTTGGACTCGGCCCCCGCCACGGTCATCCGGAAGGCGGGGGCGTGGTGCAGCGGGCCGGTGTCGGTGGGGTTCAGCAGGCCCATCGTCTCGCCGACGGTGACCAGACCGTTGACGGGTGCTGCAGCGCCCCTGGCGGTCACCGTCGGCCCTGGTGCGCCGTTACCGTGCTGATCACCTGCTGGGCCCGTTCGGCGAGGGCGTCCAGGTCGCCGCCGGCAAGGGCGTCGCCGATCAGAGGCGACCCGAGCCCGACCGCGAACGCGCCTGCCGTCAGATAGTCGTCGACCTGGTCGAGCGCGACGCCGCCGGTGGGGAGCAGCGGAATGTCGGGCAGCGGGTCACGCAGGCGGCGCAGGTGCGCCGGCCCGCCCGACGCGGCCGGGAACAGCTTCACGGCGGTGGCGCCGGCCTGCCAGGCGGTGAGGACCTCGGTCGGAGTCCAGGCGCCGGGATAGCAGGGCACCCGGCTCGAGACGGCGGTCTCGAGCACGTCGAGGCTGACCGTCGGGCAGACCAGGAACTCCGCACCCGCGCGGACCGCCGCGCCCGCCTGCTCCGCTGTGGTGACGGTGCCGACCCCGAGGTCGACGGTGGCGGGCAGGGTCGTGCGCAGCCGCGGCAACAGCTCCAGCGCGCCGGGGATGGTCAGGGTCAGCTCCAGGCAGGTGATCCCGCTGGCGACGAGCGTCCGGGCCACAGCCTCGACGCGGTCGGCGTGCGCTGCACGGAGGATCGCCATCACGGCGCTCCCGCGGAGCTGAGGACTGGGAGCCGGACGGCTCGGGGACGGGACGGGCATGTGCACCTCCATGGGCGTGGGCTGGGCGGCGCGGCGCGGGGTGATCGAGCCGTCCCGCGTGGCGTGCCGCGGCGCTGTCTCTTCGAGCGTGTCGGGCGTCGTGCCGGTCATGATGTCGTGCCCTCTGCCCGGCGCAACGACCGGCCCGGTCGCGCGCCGGTGATCAGGCGGTCCCGCAGCGCGAAGGTGCCGCCGACCAGCACCTGCTCGACGCCTGTGGCGTGGCCGCGGGGGTCTGCGTAGTCGGCGGCGTCCGCAACGGTCGTCGGGTCCAGGACCACGACGTCGGCGACCGCCCCGGCGCGCAGCAGGCCGCGACCGGCAAGGTTGAACCGGCGCGCTGGGTGCCCGGCAAGGTGGCAGACCGCCTGCCCCCAGGTGAGGTCGCCGAGATCGCGGGTGTGCCGACCGAGCACGCGGGCGAAGCTCCCCCAGCCACGCGGGTGCGGCCGCGTCCCGAGGTAGATGGCGTCGGAGCCGACCATGTGCGCGTCGTGACGCAGGTGGGCGCGGAGGTCGTCGAGGGTGTTCGTCGGTGGCTGAGCGAACACGCATCCCGCGCCGCTGGCGCTGGAGGAGACCAGCTCGCAGACCAGGTCACCTGGGGAGGTGTCGGCCGTGGTGGCGGCGTCGAGCAGGCTCATCCCCTCCGTCCACCGCCATTGTTCGGCGCCGACGTAGGACAGCGTGATCCGGCTCAGCACGTCGTCGATGGCGGGGAACCAGTCCCGGACCAGCCGCCGGCGTACCTCCGGGTCCCGCAGCCGGGTCACCGTGTCGGCGGGGCCGGCGGACTGCACTCCGGCCGGAAGAGCGACCATCGCCAGGATGCTGCTGCCGCGAAGGTAGGGGTAGGAGTCGAACGTGGCGTCGATCCCGTCGTCGCGGGCCCGGTCCAGCAGGCCCGTGGTCATGTGGCTCGGGCCGTGCAGGTGGGAGGCATGCACGGCCACCGCGCTGCGCTCGGCGATGGCGAACAGCTCGGCCAGGCCGCGCCACGCATCGGCCTCGTAGCCGCGCAGGTGACTGACGTACACCCCGCCCGCCTCGGCCACCGGCGCACACAGGTGAGCGAGCTCGTCGGCGTCGGCGAACCGACCTGGGACGTACTCCAGCCCCGTCGAGAGGCCGAGCGCGCCGTCGGCGAGCGCGGCCTCGACGAGGATCCGCATCTCGCGGAGCCGGCCCGCGTCCGGGGGCCCGGCCTGGTACCCCATCACCTCGATCCGGATGGTCCCGGCCGGCGCGAGGTAGCCGACGTTGAGCGCGGTGCGTCGGTCGTAGTGGGCCAGCAGGTCGGCGACCGCGCAGCCGGCTGCGAGCTCGGGAGGGCAGGAGCCGTTGACCGGGCCGAAGTAGCGGGAGACCGCCTCGGTCGTCCTCGAGGAGGCGGGCGCGAAGGACAGGCCGTCCTGGCCCAGCAGCACGGTGGTCACCCCCTGCCGCAGGCAGGCCTCCTGCACCTGGGGATCGTCGGCACTGGCGTCGGCGTGTGCGTGGGTGTCGACGAACCCCGGCGTGACGTAGCGGCCGGCGACGTCGACCCGGACCCCGGCATCCATGTGCGTCAGCCGACCGATGCCGGTGATCGTGTCGCCGGTGACCGCCACGTCCGCCCGGAAGGGGGGAGCCGAGGTCCCGTCCACGACCCAGCCGCCTTCCAGCAGCACATCGCAGCCCATGCGGCGGCCCCTCCGATCGTCCGGCCCCGGAAGCCCCTCGGCACTCGACATGCGGAAGGGCAGCGTGGCGACCTCGGCAGAACAGTGGCACCGATCCGGCAGCCCCGCAAACGGGTGCCTCGCACGGGCACCCAGGGAGCCGGGGACGGGTTCCGACAGCCGGCAAGGGGGCAGTATCGGAGGTGCCGGTGCCAGCAGAGCGACCCTCGTGAGGACTGGCGCCACGACAGCAGCTGGCGACTGGAGCATGGGCACGACCCTCGGGATGGAGCAGGAGCAGCATGGTGAGGACAGAACAGGGCGGCGACGTGCTTGCCCGCTACCGGGCCCTTCTCGCCTCGATGGGGGCGCCCGCGCGAGATGCCGTCGCAGAGTCGAGCAAGCGGTTCCCCGATGGCGCGGGCTGGCGCGTGGAGATCCCCAGCACGGAGGGTCCTTCGACGCTCGAGGCGGTCTTCGGGGCAGCAGACGACTACGGCGTGCCGGTCCACCGGGTCTCGCAGGGCAGCGGGACGATGCTGCTGACCGACGACGACATCAGCACGATGGTCGCGATGTGCCACGCGCGCAACGTCGAGCTGAGCCTGTTCGTGGGGCCCCGACCGGCCTGGGACGCCTCAGCCCAGCGCTCGTTCGGGGGCAACCGCGTCGAAGGCGTCGACCAGCTCGCCTACTCGATGGACGACCTTGCACGGGCAGCCGAGCTCGGGGTGCGCGGGGCTCTTCTCTGCGACGAGGGCGTCGTCGCGGTCGCCGGCCGGATGAAGGCCGAGGGCCTGCTGCCACCCGAGTTCGTGCTCAAGGGGTCGGTCCAGCTGATGGCGAGCAACCCCGTCTCGGTGCAGCTGTTGGAGAAGGCCGGGCTCGACACGATCAACGTGCCGCCCGGGATGAGCCTGAGCCGGCTGTGCAGCCTGCGCGCGGCGATCGACATCCCCATCGACTTCTACGTCGAGGCGCCGGACACTCTCGGCGGCTTCGTCCGCAACTACGAGATCCGCGACCTCGCCGTCTCGCTCGCGCCGGTGTACCTCAAGTTCGGGCTCCGGAACCATCCGGACGTGTACCCCAGCGGTGGTCACCTCCAGGCGCTCAACACCTCGCTGGCGCGGGAGAGGGTACGTCGCGCCCGGCTCGGCCTCGACCTCCTCGAGCGGCTCGGTGGCGGGGGCGAGATGACCGCACTGGACGCCAAGCCGCAGGAGACCCGGCTCGGCGTGCCTGTCCCACCAGGCGCCGGGGGCTGACACGATGCTGAGCCCGTAGCCGCACACCGCCGTCGAACGCGGATGGCCGCTTCCCAGGCCCGGTCCGTCGCTGGGTTGGTTCTGGCCGCGCCGAGCGCGTCGGCCGGGCCGTCCAGGGCACCTTCGGCTGCACCGGAGGTGCTGAGCGAGCTCAATGCGTTGTGAGGTCTCCGGACCAGAACGCCCCAGAGCCCTCGACCTCGATCGTGGAGGACGTGTCGTCTCGGCAGTCACCGGAGCCCGGTTGGGTCGCCGGAGCAGGATGGACGGCATGGACTACACGCATCTCGGACGCACGGGCCTGTCCGTGAGCCGGCTCTGCCTCGGCACCATGAACTTCGGACCCGAGACCTCTGAGGAGGACTCCCACGCGATCATGGACCGAGCCCTCGACGTCGGCATCAACTTCTTCGACACCGCCAACGTCTACGGCTGGGCCAAGGGCGAGGGCGTCACCGAGCAGATCGTCGGCCGGTGGTTCGCTCAGGGGAGCGGGCGTCGCGAGAAGACGGTCATCGCGACCAAGCTCTACGGTTCGATGAGCGACTGGCCGAACGACACCTTCCTGTCCGCGCGCAACATCCGGCGCGCCTGCGAGGAGTCACTGCGCCGGCTGCAGACCGACCACATCGACCTCTACCAGATGCACCATGTCGACCGGTCGACACCCTGGGACGAGATCTGGGAGGCCTTCGAGGTGCTCCGGATGCAGGGCAAGGTGCTCTACTTCGGATCCTCCAACCATGCCGGGTGGCACATCGCCAAGGGCATGGAGGCGGCCCGCCGACGTGGACAGGTCGGCCTGGTCAGCGAGCAGTCGATCTTCAACCTGCTCAAGCGCGAGGTGGAGCTCGAGGTCCTCCCGGCTTGTCGCGACTACGGGCTCGGCCTGATCCCGTGGTCACCCCTCAACGGGGGGCTGCTCGGCGGGGTCGTCGAGAAGACCGAGCAGGGCAGCCGCCGGCTCACCGGCCGGTCGCAGGAGGGACTGGAGCAGCACAAGGAGGCGGTCACCGCCTGGGAGGAGCTGTGCCGCCAGATCCGGGAGAAGCCCGCCGACGTCGCGCTGGCCTGGCTGCTGCACCAGGACGGGGTCACCGCGCCGATCATCGGGCCGCGGACGATGGAGCACCTCGACGGGTCGCTGCGCGCGGTGGAGGTGGAGCTGGACGCCGAGACGCTCGGTCGGATCGACGAGATCTTCCCGGGGCCGGGGCCGGCTCCGGAGTCGTACGCCTGGTGAGCGCTGCTGCGCCGACGTAGCCGCGTGCTAGCCGGCGCGGCCGACGCCCCGACGAGGGAGCCCGGAAGCGGGCGCGGGCCCGGGGACCAGGTGGAGCCGGGCTCTGCGGGCTGTGTCGATCGCCGCGTCCTCGGGTGAGCGAACGGCGCCGCAGTGCTCGCAGAGCAGTATCTGCCCGGACGGGTGGTGCACCACGCGAAGCGCCCATGGCGTGCGACAGACAGGGCAGCGAAGCCCTCGCGACCGACCGGGGCCCTGGAACGCCGAGAGGCTCATGGCCCGATCGTGCACCGCCTCCGGTGCCGGCGGCAGAGGACATCGGCCGGACGCGCACGGGGCCAAGGTCCCCGAAAGCGCCAACCGGACGAGCCCGAGCAGCGCCGTCCCCTGATCGGGCCGCAGGAACCGGGGGAGCAGCGCCTCCCGCCCACGACGCAGTGCTCCCGGCGAAAGGCGGGTCCCTCCGATGCCGAACCTTCTGACATGTGGCGACGGGAGCCGACGGCCGACCCTGCTGGCGGTGCCGATCGCAGACCTTGGAGCCGGCCGAGCCGATCCTGGGGCACCGGGGCCGCGGCGGCCGTGGTCGCCCTGGTCGCCCTCGTCGCCCTGCACCTGGTGAGCACAGGGGTCGTGAACGACCTCAGCTTCCTCGCGGTCTCCTGGGGCGCCGCCGTCGTGGCGTGCTTCGGCAGCGCACGGGCACCCGTCGGCGCCCGCCTGGCGCCGTGGCTGATCGCGGTCGGCATCACCCTGGAGGCAGTCGGCGACCTGGTCGACAAGATCTACCTGTGGCAGGGCGCCGAAGTCGGGGTGACCTGGGCCGACCCCGTGTGGCTCGCGGCGTCCGCGACCCTGGTCGTCGCCCTGGTGGTCCTGCTCGCCCCCCAGGGCGCGCGCAGGCGAGAGGACGTGGACGCCCTGATCGACGCCGCGACGATCGTCGTGGTCAGCGTGCTGCTGTTCTGGGACCTCGTGGTCCATTCGATCGTCACCGACCCTTCGTCCTCGGTGCTGGCCCGAGGGGTGTGGGCGGCGTACCCCGTCTTCGACGCGATCCTCCTGGCGCTGCTGGCACGGGTCCTGATGAGCCGCCGGGAGCGTGCGGCGGCGAGCATGTGGTTCGCCGTCGGAGTCGGCTTCTGGCTGACGGCCGACATCTCCTACCTGCTGAGTCCGGGGCCGGGCGGCTGGTCGAGGTTGATGGACGCGGGTTGGATGCTGGGGGTCTCGCTGATGGCGGCCTCGGTCACGTATCGTCGCGCGTCCACGGTGCCGACCTCGCGGTCGTCGGGCGTGGCGCGCAGAACGCCGCGCAGGGCCGGTGTCTTCTGGCTGGTGGTCGTGGCGACCGCGCCGCTGCTGGTGCCGCCGGCGCTGACCCTGGTGAACCGGGTCGAGGGTGGCGCACAGTCTGCTTACGAGGCGATGGTGGGCATGCTTCTGCTGCTCTCGCTGACCTTCGCACGGACCTGGCGACTGCTCGGGTCCGAGCGCGCCGCGCGTGACGCGTTGCGCAGCAGCCGACGGCACTTCGAGGCGGTGGCCGCGAACAGCACCGACGCAACCATCGTGGTGGGAGCGGACGGCCGCGTCACCAGCGCCGTCGCCCAGGTCGTGCGGCTCGTCGGCCGCGCCGGCCCGGCCGTCGGCACCTGGGTGGACCTGCTGGCACCGGCCGACCCGGCCGCCCTGAGGGAGTCCTTCTCGCGGGTGGCGGCCACTCCCGGTGCCGTCGAGGTGAGCGAGGTCGAGACCCGGCACGGGGACGGGACGCTGCGATGGCTCGGCGCTCGGATGACGAACCTGCTCGACCACCCTGACGTCCGCGGGGTGGTCGTCGCGCTCGCCGACATCACGGACCGCAAGCACGTCGAGACCGAGCTCGAGCTGGCGCGTGACGTCGCGGAGCAGGCGTCCCGCGCGAAGTCCGCCTTCCTGGCAGCGATGAGCCATGAGATCCGGACCCCGATGAACGGTGTCATCGGACTGACCGGGCTGCTGCTCACCACGGACCTCGACGAGCGCCAGCGTCAGTACGCCGACGGCGTGCGCCGCGCCGGTGACGCCCTCCTGGCCGTGATCAACGACATCCTGGACTTCTCGAAGATCGAGGCCGGGAGGCTGGAGCTGGAGCGCGTCGACTTCGACCTGGTCAACGTCGTCGAGGACGCTGCCGAGCTGGTCGCCATGCCGGCGCAGGCCAAGGGGCTCGAGCTGCTCGCCTACTGCTCACCCGAGGTTCCCTCGGGGTTGCGCGGCGACCCCGTCAGGCTGAGGCAGGTGCTGTTGAACCTGGCGTCCAACGCGGTGAAGTTCACCAGTCGCGGCGAGATCGTGATCAGCGCCCACCTGGAGGAGGACCACGAGCCGGGCGTCACCGTGCGGTTCTCGGTGACCGACACCGGCATCGGGATCGCCCCCGCCGAGCAGGACCGGATCTTCGACGCGTTCGCCCAGGCGGACGCCTCGACCACCCGCGCGTTCGGTGGCACCGGCCTCGGACTCGCCATCTCTCGCCAGCTCGTGACGGCGATGGGGGGCGAGCTCGGTGTCGAGAGCCGACTCCACGAGGGCAGCACCTTCTGGTTCACGGTGCCGCTGGGGCTCGCTCACTCGCCCGTTACGCCCACGTCCACCTCCGTCGCGGGGTTCGCCGGCCTGCGCACGCTGATCGTCGATGACAACCACACGAACAGGCTGGTCCTCACCGATCAGCTGCGCACCTGGGGGATGCGCCCCGACGCGGTCGTGGACGGCCGCTCGGCCCTGCGGCTCCTCGACACCGCCGACAGGGACGGCGACCCCTACCGGCTGGTGCTGCTCGACCTCTGCATGCCGGACATCGACGGGCTCAGCCTTGCGAAGCTGATCCGCGGGAAGGCACCCTCCGGCCGCACGGCGCTGCTGCTGTTGACCTCCGGGCCGGACGTGAGCGCACGTGAGGCCGAGGACGCCGGGATCGCGGCCCGGCTCACCAAGCCGGTCCGACTGTCCCAGCTCACCGGCGCGGTGCACGCGGCGCTGCGAAGCACGACCACCGCACCTCGCGTCACGGCGGGCTCGACAGTGGCGCCGAGCCCGCCGGAGCACGCGCCCGGCGGGCACGTCCTCGTCGTGGAGGACAACGAGACCAACCAGATCGTCACGGCAGGCATGCTCGAGCTCCTCGGGTACACCACCGAGATCGTCGAGAACGGCGTCGTCGCACTCGAGGCCCTGGCCCGCACCTCGTTCGCGGTCGTCCTGATGGACTGCCAGATGCCTGAGATGGACGGCTACACCGCCACCCGCGAGCTGCGCCGACGCGAGGACGGGACCGCTCACACCCCGGTCATCGCGATGACCGCGGCGGTCACGCCCGGGGAGCGGGACCGATGCCTCGCCGCAGGGATGGACGACTACGTCAGCAAGCCGGTGCACCCCGAGGCGCTCAGAGCCGCACTCACCCGGTGCGCCGACGCCCCTGTCGGGCTGACCGACAGGGCTTCCGGGGCGGGGCTACGGGAGACTTCAGGGGACAGCTGACCTCCGGCAGCAGACGGCGCCGTCGACGGCTCCGTGTTGAGCCGCCGGACATCGGGTACGACATCGCCACGAGTCGACTGTGCCGAGGAGCCGTGATGAGCGCCGCGCCCGTTTCGAAGAGCACCGCCGTGACCAGCCAGCGGTGGCGCCGCCTCATCCCCCTGGTCTTCATCACCTACAGCCTCGCCTACCTGGACCGTTCCAACTACTCCATCGGCGTCGACGGTGGCCTGAAGGACTCCCTCGGCCTCACCCCGCAGTCGTCCGCGCTGCTGGGTGCCTTCTTCTTCGTGGGCTACTTCGCCTTCCAGATCCCTGCCGCGCGCTATGCGGAGAACAAGTCGGTGAGCAGGCTGGTCTTCTGGTGCGTCCTGCTCTGGGGCGTATTCGCGAGCGCGCAGGGAGTCGTCCCCTGGCTGGGGCTCCTGCTGGCGGACCGGTTCGCACTCGGGGTGATGGAGGCGGCGATCATCCCCGCGATGCTGATCTTCCTCACGCACTGGTTCAGCAGGTCCGAGCGCGGCCGCGCCAACACGTTCCTGATCCTCGGCAACCCGATCACCGTCATGTGGCTCTCCGCGGTCTCCGGGTACCTGATCGCCGCCACCAGCTGGCGGTGGATGTTCGTGCTCGAGGGGCTGCCGGCCATCATCTGGGCGTTCGTCTTCCGAGCGCTCGTCGCAGACTGGCCGCGGGACGCGCGATGGCTCGCCGACGACGAGCGCCGGGACATCGAGTCCCGGCTCGCGGCCGAGCAGGAGGACCTCGAACCAGTGCACGGCGGCTACCGGGAGGCGCTGGCCTCGCGCAACGTGCTGGTGCTCTCCGCGCAGTACCTGCTGTGGAGCGTCGGTGTGTACGGGTTCGTGTTCTGGCTTCCGACGATCCTGGACAGCCTCGCGCACCACGGCATCGGGATGATCGGGCTGCTGTCCGCGGTCCCGTACGCCGCGGGGGCGGTCGCCATGCTCCTGGCCTCCCGCTACTCCGACCGGTCCGGCAACCGGCGCGAGTTCGTGTGGCCGTTCCTGCTGGTGTCCACCGTGATGTTCGCGGCATCGACGGCGCTGGGGACCAGTCACTACTGGATCTCCTACCTCGTGCTCATCGTCGCCGCGGCCGGCCTCTACGCGCCGTACGGGCCGTACTTCGCGCTGATCCCGGAGTTCCTCCCCCAAGAGGTCTCGGGCGCGGCGATGGCACTGGTGAACAGTGCGGGTGCGGTCGGCGGCTTCGTCGGCGCGTACGTCGTCGGCTGGCTCCAGGGCGGGCTCGGCAACGGAGCGGCGTTCACCTTCATGGCGGTGTGCCTGCTGCTCAGCGCACTGCTGATGCTCGCGGTGAGCGTTCGCGGTCGGCGCGGCGTAGACCTGCCCGTCGCCGTCGCCGCCGGCAGCCGGAGCACCGCGGGAAGCCGGAGCACCGCGTGAGCCGGGAACCCGTCACCGTGGTGGTCGCGACCCCGGTCGAGGAGGAGCTCGTCCAGCGGATCCGGGCGTCCGCGCCCGATGTCGAGGTGCTGTACGACGCGTCGCTGCTGCCGGCACCTCGCTACCCCAGCGACCACGCCGGCGACCCGGGCTTCCGGCGCAGCCCGGACGCGCAGCGACGCCTCGACAGCTGGCTGCAGCGCGCCGACGTCACGCTCGGCGTCCCCGGGGAGACCGCGGCCGGGGTGCGCCAGCTCGTCGCGTGCGCGGACCGGCTGCGCTGGGTGCAGGGCACCGCGGCCGGGGCGGGCCAGATGGTCCGCGCCGCCGGTCTGAACGCGGCCGACCTGGAGCGGGTGACCTTCACCAGCAGCGTCGGCGTGCATGCCACCCAGCTCGCCGAGTGGGCGGTGCTCGGGCTGCTGACGTTCACCAAGGACGTGCCGCGGCTGCAGCGCGACAAGGCGGCCCGACGCTGGGACCACTACCCGGTGGGTGGCCTGGCGGGTCGGCGGCTGCTGGTCGTCGGGCTCGGCCACATCGGGCGCGAGGTGGCGCGGTCGGCCCGAGCGCTCGGCATGCACGTGACGGGCGTACGACGCACCGGGGACGAGCGCGACCGCGACCGGGTGGACCGCACGGTGACGACGGCGCAGCTCGGGGAGGTGGTTCCCGACACCGACGCGGTCGTGCTCGCGCTGCCGGCCACGACCGACACCGAAGGCATGTTCAGCGCCGAGCTCATCGACGCACTCCCGGCCCACGCCGTGCTGGTCAACGTCGGCCGGGGAAGCACCATCGACGAGCCCGCGCTGGTCTCAGCGCTCAGGGAGCACCGGCTCGCCGGCGCCGCACTGGACGTCGTCGCCACCGAGCCGTTGCCGGCGGACAGTCCGCTCTGGGAGCTCGACAACGTGCTGCTGAGTCCACACACCGCCGCGCTGTCCACGAAGGAGAACGAGCGCATCATCGAGCTGTTCTGCGACAACCTGCGCCGCTTCCGGGCTGGCGAGCAGCTGCGCAACCGCATCGACACGACGCACTTCTACTGACCCGTCGCCTCGACGACCTTCTGGTCCCGGGCGGCGCGCACACAGCCGGCCACCAGGCGAGGCAGGTCCGGCACGGCGACCAGGGCCGCGAGCTCGTCGCGCGAGGTGGGCAGGCCCAGCCGGCCGGCGCCCTTGGCGGCCAGGTCGTCGACGTACGGCGCCAGGTCGGGCCAGACGCCCTGGACCTCGCGGCAGAAGATCGCCGAACCGGCCCGGCCGATGCCCTTGAACCGTTGGAGGTCTCGCTCGAGGTCGTCGCTCCGGTCGTGCAACCGGCGCAGGTCGCCGCCGTACTCGTCGAGCACCATGTCGGCGAGCTCGCCGAGCTGGGAGGCGGTGCGTTCGTCGTAGCGGCGGTAGTGGCCGCGGCCGAGCGCGTCGACGCGGGCCTGCCAGGTGGCCTCCCGCATGCCGTGCGGGGTGCCGAAACCAGCCTCGAAGAGCTCGCGCGCCGCGGCAACCGCGATCTCGGAGCTGATCCGCGCCGACAGCAGCAGACTCAGGACGAGCAGCTGCCACAACGGAGCCGGCTTGTCCGCAAGGCGGATCCCGGCGTCCTCGGCGTACGTCGTGCCGTGCTGCTCGAGCAGGGCCTGGACCACGTCCTTCTCGCTCATCTGCGGGCGGTACCCGATCGGTGCGAGGCAACCCGTCCCTGCCGTGCTCGGTCGCCGCCGGCGGTGGTCACGCGCTGGGCGGCTGACATTTGTCGCCGCCGACCAGCGACATCGAGCCCTGCCGCGCCGCTGCGCGCCTTCCTAGCGTGGACGCGTCGCCTCATCGGGAGGCGGGAGCGGAGGCACGACGATGGGACAGCTGGTCGGGGAACGGGTCGATGGCCGGCGCGCAGACTGGCGCGACGACCTGCCGGTGGCAGTGGCGGCCGCGGTGGCGGCCGGCCTGGGGTGGGCGGCGGCGCGCCTGGCGGGGGTCGACCTCGCGGTACGGGCCGGGGCGGGGACGCAGCACGTGAACCTCGTCTCGGCCGTCGTCACGGCGGTCGTGGTCGCCATGGTCGGTGGCGGGCTGCTCCGGGCGCTTGAGCGCCGCACGCCGCGGGGGCGCAGGATCTGGAGCTGGCTCGCGCTCGGAGTGCTGCTGGTGTCTCTGGCGGGGCCGCTCGGGGCTCGTTCGCTCGCCGCCGGTGCCGCGCTGACCGGCCTCCACGTGCTGGTCGGGGGCGTGGTGGTCCTGGCCCTTCGGCTGAGCCGTCCCGGACGCGTAGCGTGACGACCGTGCGGAGGCAGAGGGGGGCCGGCTGGGTACGCAACGTGTCGGTCCTGGTCTGGACGCCGGTCCTGCTGCTCGGGCCACTGCTCGACGTGCACGGGAGCGCGGGCCAGGTCGCCTTCCAGGTCGCGATGATCGTGGTGATCGCGGCGGCGGCCGGCGCCGCCGCCCTCACCGGCGGTCCGCCGTGGCGCTCGGCGACACCGTACGTCGCGTTGTCGACGCTCGCGGCCGCCACGTTCGCGGGCGCCACCCGCGGCAGCAGCCAGTGGCTGCCGACCTGGGTGCTGCTGGCCAACGCGCTGGCTGCCGTGCTGCCGCGCCGCTGGCTCGTGCCCGCCGTGCCGCTGACCTCCCTCGCCTCGATGTGGGCGGCCGGGGACGTCGCGCCGCACCAGTGGAGCCGCGTCTGGAGCGAGGGGTTCGTAGTGCTGCTGGCGGGGCTGGCGAACGCCGCGTTCACCGCCCTGCTCGACACGGTCGCCGAGCTGCGTCGTACCCGGCAGGAGCTGGCCCGGGTGGCGGTCGCCGAGGAGCGCGAGCGGTTCTCCCGCGACCTGCACGACCTGCTCGGCCACACCCTGTCGCTGGTGGTGGTCAAGGCCGAGGCGGTACGACGCCTCGTCGGGCGAGATCCCGAGGCGGCGGCCGCCCACGCCGCCGACATCGAGCAGATCGGGCGGCGGGCGCTGGTCGACGTGCGCCAGGCCGTCGACGCGATGCGGGCGCCCAGTCTGGACGAGGAGCTCGACGGCGCGCGGGAGGCGCTGGACTCGGCCGGCATCGCGACCACTGTCGAGCGGGTGGGGGCAGTGCCGAGCGGCCGGGCGGACGAGGTGCTCGCGTGGGTGGTCCGGGAGGGCGCGACCAACGTCCTGCGGCACTCGGGAGCCTCGTCGTGCCGGATCGAGGTGACCGACCGGGAGGGGACGATCGCGGTGGTGATCAGGGACGACGGCGTCGGGGCGCCACGCGCCGAGGCGCAGCGGGCCGGCGGCCTCGACGGGCTGCGCGACCGGCTGGCGGAGGTCGGCGGGGACGTGACCTGGGAGCCGGCCGGCGACGGGTTCCGGCTGGTCGCCACGATCCCCGGGAGCGCGCGGTGATCCGGGTGCTCCTGGCCGAGGACCAGGCGATGATGCGCGGCGCCCTCGCGGTGCTGCTGGCGCTCGAGGACGACCTCGAGGTCGTCGCCGAGCTCGCCGACGGGACGGCGATCGTGCCGACCGCCCTGGACGTGCGGCCGGACGTCGCACTGCTCGACATCGAGCTGCCCGGGCTGTCGGGCCTCGAGGCGGCCGAGCGGCTGGACCGGGAGCTGCCCTCCTGCCGGGTGGTGATCGTCACGACGTTCGGGAGACCGGGGTACCTGCAACGGGCGATGGCCGCCGGCGTGGCCGGGTTCCTCGTCAAGGACGGACCGGTCGAGGGGCTGGCCGACGCGATCCGACGGGTCGCGGCGGGGGAGACCGTGGTCGACCCGGAGCTCGCCGGGCGTGCGCTGCGGGTGGCGGCCAGCCCGCTCACGCCCCGGGAGCGCGACGTGCTCGCCGCGGCCGAGGACGGCTCGACCGTCGCCGACATCGCCGGCCACCTGCACCTGTCGGCGGCCACGGTCCGCAACTACCTGTCCGACGCGATCGGCAAGACCGGAACGCGGAACAAGACCGAGGCGGCGCAGCTCGCCCGGAGGAACGGATGGCTCTGAGCGACCCGGGACAGGTCCGGAGTCCTGGTGGCGGCCGAGAGGCGGGGACTCAGCGGCGCAGGAGCGCGGCGACGGCCTTGTGGGTCAGGCCGCGGGCGATCAGCCTGAGCAGGTCGAGCCTGCGGGGCTCGTTGTAGACGATGAAGTCGTCGAACCGGTGGACACCTCGCCGGTCCGCGACGGCCGCGGCCGCGTCACGCACCGCTCGCAGCTGGCCCGTCGTCAGCCGGAGGGCCCTCTCGTCGGGTTGGAACGTCGCGCCGATGGGGTGGTCGCGGCCGGGTCGCCGCGTCATCTCGATGTGACAGCCCAGCACGTGGGTCACGCGTCGCGAGGCGACGAGGTCGACCATCCGGTCGAGGCTCGCCCGGAAGGCGGCCATGTCGGAGACGAACAGCCTGCCGGGCAGGACCGTGTCGCCGGTGAACAGGATCCCGGTCCACGGGTCGAACAGGGTGATCGCGGCGTCGTGATGCCGAGGTACAGGAACGGTGCCTCGTAGTTGACCGACTTGCTCTGGCGAAGGATGACCGTGTGCTCGTCGTAGCCGTGGGTCTGGATAGCCGGTTCCGCACCCTGTCTCCTCGAGCGGGTTCCGTGGTTCCAGGTCACGTCCACGGAGCCGGCCGTGGGCGCTCCCGCCGCGAAGTCCACCAGACCGTCAGTCCTCGTGCTCATGCTCGATGTCTGGCCATGTCGTCCCTGCGGCTGGCCAGGTTCGGCGACAACATGCGCAACGTCGCCGTCACCGAGGGCGACAAGGTGGAGGCGGAGCGACGGTTCGGCACCTCGGTGAACACCTACGGCGTCAACGACCTCGTGGCTGTCGTCGACGCGGTCGAGGACAAGCGGGTCGACGACCTGGTCGCCGAGTACCAGGACCTCTACGACGTGGTGCCCGCGCTGCGCAGCGGTGCAGAGCGCCACGAGAGCCTCAGGTACGGCGCGCGCCTCGAGGCCGGGCTGCGCGACTTCCTCACCGAGGGCGGGTTCACCGCGTTCACCACGAACTTCGAGGACCTGGGCGGCCTTCGGCAGCTCCCCGGACTCGCCGTGCAGCGGCTGATGGCCGACGGGTACGGCTTCGGGGGCGAGGGCGATGAAGACGTCGCTGCTGCTGCGGACCCTGAAGGTCGCCGCGAGCGGGCTGCCGGGAGGCACCTCGTTCATGGAGGACTACACCTACCACCTGGTTCCCGGCGAGGAGAAGATCCTCGGCGCCCACATGCTCGAGGTCTGCCCGTCGATCGCCGAGGGCAGGCCCCGCCGCGAGACCACCACCCGCAGGCTCGCCCACGAGCTCCGCTGGAACCAGGCCTACCACCGGCTGGCGCAGGGCTTCTAGGGCTCCCGGCGAACGGAGCGGCACGCGCCCGTCGTCGAGGGTGCACAATCACCTCGTGGCGACGGTGCGCAGCGACCTCGACGGGGCAGCCGGCGACATCTCCGCACGCGAGGCCGAGGTCCTGGCCGCGCTCGCCGACCACCTCACCAACGCCGAGATCGCCGCACGCCTGTTCATCTCGGTCCGCACGGTCGAGAGCCACGTGTCCTCGCTGCTGCGCAAGCTCGGCCTCAGCGGGCGAAGAGAGCTCGCGCGCGCCGCAGTCGACCTGCTGGACCGGGGCGCGCCGGCCCCGCGGTCGCGTGACGCGGCTGCCCGGCTGCCGACCCCCCTCACGTCGTTCGTGGGTCGCGAGAGCGAGGCCGCAGAGCTCGCCGACGCGCTGGCCCGGCACCGGCTGGTGACCGCCGTGGGGCCTGGTGGCGTCGGCAAGACGCGCCTGGCTCTGCGGGTCGCCCAGGACATCGAGGGCGACTTCCGCGACGGCGCCTGGTTCGTCGACCTGGTCGCGATCAGCGACCCGTCGCTGATCGCGGCGGCCGTCGCCCTGGTGCTCGGGCTCGGCGAGAGCCAGGGGCGGTCGATGGAGGACGTGGTCGTCGGCTGGTTCGTCGACCGGGAGGCGTTGCTCGTCGTCGACAACTGCGAGCACGTGCTGGACGGTGTCGGGGTCCTGTTCGAGCGCCTGCTCGCCGCCTGTCCTCGGCTCACGGTTCTGGCGACGAGCCGGGCCCGGTTGCTGCTTCCCTTCGAGAGGGCGTTCCCGGTGCCCGGGCTGTCGGTGGCGTCGCCCTCTGCCGGCCTGCCGGGTGACGCCGTCGCGCTGTTCCTGCGGCGCGCCTCGGCAGGGGGCGCGACGGTGGAGGACCGCGACCTCGACCGCGTGGTCGCGCTGTGCCGAGGGCTCGACGGCATGGCGCTGGCGATCGAGCTCGCCGCCGCGCGACTGCCCTCACTCGGGCTGGACGGCCTGGAGGAGGGGCTCGCGGACCGGCTGCTGCTGCTGGCCGGCGGATCGCGCCTCGACGACCGGCACAGGTCCCTGCGGTCGGCGCTGGACTGGAGCTACGCCCTGCTCGCGGAGGCCGACCGGGCACTGCTGCGCCGGGTGTCGGTCTTCGCCGGCCCCTTCGCGGCCCGGTCGGCAGCCGAGATGCTCGACGGCTGGCCCCCGGTCGAGGCCGAGAAGGTGCCGTCGATGCTCGCCCGGCTGGCCGACCAGAGCCTCCTGGTCACCCTCTCCACCCCGGGCGGCACCCGCTACCGGGCTCTCGAGACGATCCGCCAGTACGGCGCAGCGATGGCCGAGGATGCCGGCGAGGGTGTCGAGGCACACGCGCGTCACCTCGGATGGTGCCTGGCTGCCGCAGAGCGGTTGACGCCCCCGGTGCTGGACGACGTCGAGGGGGACACGTGGCGCTCCGATTTCGACGTGGTCTCGGTGGAGGCCCGGCACGCTCTTCCTCGTGCCCGCCACGTCCCGGAGCAGCGGGACCGGGCCTACCGGCTGTCGCTGCTCCTCGCCGAGCTGAGCTTCGCCCGCGGGCGACCCGGGGAGTCCCAGCGCCGCTACGAGCTCGCCGCCGAGCTGGCTCCCGACGACGGGGCCCGGGGGGTGGCCCTCCGGATGGCCGCAGGGGCGGCCGAGGCGCGGCAGTTCGGGAACGAGGCCCTGCGGCTGCGTCCGCTGGCGGCGCAGGCCGCGCTGAGCTCCGGAGACCGGGCGGGTGCCGGCCGGGACCTCGCCCGCGCCGCGGAGCTGATCGGGCGCGGCCCCGGCATCATCGCCACGCCGCCGCCCGAGGGCCAGGTGGGCCGGTTCCTCGAGCAGGCCCGCCCCCTGGCCGCCGGTGACCCGGTCGCCGAGGCACGGGTCCTGGTCGCCGAGGCGTTCGACCTCGACGAGCGCGACCCGCTCACCCAGGAGCTCGGCGACCGCGCGCTCGGGCTGGCCCGAGGGGCGAACGACTTGATGGGTGAGAGCGCCGCCCTGGACGTCCTGACCTCCGTGCACCTCGCCGCCGGTCGGCCCGGTGCGGCCCTGGACTGCGCCGTGCGCCGGACCGAGCTGCTCGCAGCGCTCCCGGTCACCGCGGAGTATGCGCTGGAGCACTTCGACGCCTACCAGATGGCCTCGGCGTGTGCGGTCGCGGCCGGCGACCTCCGGGCGGCGCATAGCCTCGGCGAGGGCCTGTGCGACCTGCCGTTCTACCGCGAGGAGGGTCACCTGGCGACCTCCCGGCTGATCGTGGTGGCCCTGCTGAGCGGCGCCTGGGACGAGGCGCTCAGGCTCGCCGAGACGTTCCGGGCAGGGTGGGAGCGAGCCGGCCGTCCCTTGGCCGGCAACCTGCAGACCGCGCCTTACGCCGCTGCCACGGTGCACGCCCTGCGCGGAGACGACGACGAGCGCGCGGCCTGGCTGGAGATAGTCACCGAGCTGCGCACGCCGGGGCGTCCGCTGACCGCCATCCACTTCGGGGAGTTCTTCGACGCCCTCGTCCTCCTGCACCGGGGTCGGGCCGCCGAGGCGGTGCAGCTCCTCGCGGAGCCGCCGGAGGAGTTCGCGAACGACTACAACGGCATGTGGCGCGGCTGGTACGCCTCTGCCTGGGCGGAGGCCGCAGTCCTCGCTGGGCGGCCGGATGCCGCCGAGCGCGTGGACCGGGCCCGGTGGTGCGCGGCCGGCAACCCGGTGGCCGAGGCGATCGTGCTGCGCGCCGCCGCGCTGCACGCAGGTGGAGAGCAGGCCCGCGCCGAGCTCACGGCGGCTGCCACCTCCCTGCACGGTCTGGGAGCCGGCTACCAGTGGGCACGGAGCCTGGTGATGCTGGGCGGCGACGAGCGCGAGCGCGGCGAGCAGCTGCTCGCCGCGCTCGGTGCCGCGGCTATGCCCTGGCCTCGATGATGATGTTCAGGGGAGTCCGGGTGGCCACCCGGACGCGGCTGAAGCCGGCCTCGCGCAGCACCTCCTCGAGACGCCGGGGCCCCGCCTGCGCGCCCAGGCCGAGCCCCACCTCCTGGTCCAGGGACGACGGTGTGCAGATCACCGTGGAGAGCCCGTAGTACAGCCGGCTCACCGGGTTGAGGTTGTCCGCGAGCTGCTCGCCCGCGGCCGGCTCCACGAGCAGCAGGGTGCCGTCGGGAGCCAGCGACTCCCGGGCCCGGCGCGCCGCCCCGACGGGGTCGCCCATGTCGTGCAGGCAGTCGAACATGCAGACGAGGTCGAAGCCCGAGCCCGGGAAGTCCGGCGCCGACGCGACCTCGAAGTGCGCCCGGCGCTCCACCCCGGCCTCGGCCGCCGCCGTCCGGGCCGCGGTGATCGACGGTTCGTGGACGTCGTACCCGACGAAGGTCGAGTGCTCGAAGGCCTCGGCCATGATGATCGTCGAGGCGCCCATGCCACAGCCCACGTCCACGACGCTGGCGCCGTCGCGGAGCCGCTCGACGACCCCGTCGAGCGCCGGCAGCCAGGACGAGACGAGGTTGGCCTCGTAGCCGGGTCGGAACAGCCGCAGCGCGCCGGTGTAGAGGCGGTCGTCGTGGTCGCCCCAGCCGATGCCCTCGCCGGTCCTGAACGCCCGGACGAACGCGTCGTGGTCGGTGAAGCAGGAGGCCACGGTCTCGAAGGCCCCGGGGAGGAACACCGGACTCTCGTCCGCCGCCAGCACGAGCGCATGCTCCGCGCTGAGCTGGAAGGCTCCTGAGGCCGGGTCGTAGGAGACGTAGCCCCCGGCGGCCTGGTTGGCCAGCCACTCGCGCACGTAGCGCTCCCGAGTGCCGGTCCTGCTCGCCAGCTCGGACGGCGTCAGCGGGCCGGCGCCCGCCATCGCCCGGTAGAGGCCGAGCCGGTCTCCCAGGTGGACCAGCAGACCGGAGATCGCGGCGGCGAGATCGCCCACCGCCTGGTGGACGAACTGCTCGAGGGCCGCCTCGTCGAGACGGGGGGTGTCGGTGATGGTCATCTGGGCTCCTCCGGACTGGCGTCCTGTGTCGTGGGATCGCCTCGTTCGGGCGACCGCCAGAACTCTGCGTCCCGGTCCGCACCTCCCACATCCGTGCCCACCACGGAGGTGCCCACGGAGTCGACCCCCGAGGGTCGAGCCCTGAGCCGACCCGTGGATCGACCCCGGGTCGACCACTCAGTCCCGGGTCCCGTGCTCCGCACCGATGCGTCCCGGGCTCCCGCCGCCTCACGGTGGAGACACGCGGCAATCGCCGCGACCGTTGGAGAGGAAGACCCGTGATCCCCCACCTGATGCTGGGCCGCCGGCCATGACTGCCGCCGTCGCCACCGGCGACCAGCCCCGCGTCGCGACCTCCGGGCCACGGTCTCGAGCGGGAGTCCTCGCCGTCACCGCTGCGGGCGGGCTCCTGGTGTCCCTGGACGTCTCGGTCGCCAACGCCCTGCTGCCGGCCATCGGCGCCGACTTCCACGGTCACGGGCGCAGCGCCGTGTCGTGGGTGATCACCGTCTACGCGATCGTCTTCGCCGCCGCCCTCGTGCCCGCGGGCAGAGTCGCCGACCGAGCCGGGCGGCGCCGTACCTATCTCGGTGGGCTGGCCGTCTTCGGGCTCGGCTCGGTCCTGTGTGGGCTCGCGCCGGAGCTCGCAGTCCTGCTGGCCGGCCGCGCCCTCCAGGGGCTCGGCGCGGCCGCCGCGTCCCCCGCCTCCCTGGGGCTGCTCCTGGCGTCCGTCGAGGCGGGCAGCCGGCCCTCGTACGCCGCTCGCTGGACCGGGGCCGCCGCGCTCGGCATGACCCTGGGCCCGTTGGTCGGTGGCGCCCTGACCACGCTGGGCGGCTGGCGCTGGGCCTTCCTGGCCGACGTGCCGATCGCCGTCGGGACCGCAGCGGCTGCGCCCCGTGTGCTGCGCGAGACGGCCCGGCATCCCGGCCGCCGGCTCCCCGACCCGTTCGGCGCGCTGATCCTGGCGTCGTCTGCCGCCGCGCTCACGCTCTGCCTGTCCGAAGCGTCGGAGTGGGGGGTGCTCGGCCTGCGCACCGGCGCCGGTCTGGGCGTCGGGCTGGCCCTCGCGCTGCTGTTCGTACGGCGCTCCTCCCGCGTCGCCGAGCCGCTGCTGGACCTCACGCTGCTGCGTCACCGGAGGGTGGCGGTGGCGGCCGCGACGACCCTCCTGTATGCGGCCGCGCTGTTCTCGGTGCTGGTCTCGTTCATGCTCTTCTTCGTCGACCACTGGGGCCTGGACCTGGTGCAGGCGGGTGCCGCCGTGGTGCCGATGGGCCTGGCGGCGATGCTGCTGACCACCCGCGTCGGAAGGCTCGCCGAGGTCGTCGGCTACCGCCGGCCGCTCACCACCGGCGCCGGCCTGATGGCGCTGGGGCTGTTCCTGAGCGGCGTGTCCCTGTCGAGTGGTCACTTCACCACGCGGTGGCTCGTCCTGGCCGTGCTGATCGGCGTCGGCGTCGGTCTGTGCTACCCGTTGCTGGCCGCCGTCGCAGTCTCCGGCCTGGACGCCGCCGACCTGGCCGCCGCGAGCGCGCTGAACCAGAGCGCCCGCCAGCTCGGCGCTGCCCTCGGGGTCGCGGTGTCGGTCGGCGTCCTGGGCCCCGCGGCGACTCCGTCGCTGGCTCGCTTCCACGCCGTGTGGCTCGTCGCCGCCGGCTTCTGCCTGCTCGCCGTCACGGCAGGCACCTTCGTCCCCGGCGGGGCTGCTGCTCGCCGGCAACCCACCCCCGTCCCGATCCGGGACCGTCCGAACCAGGAGTACTCCGCATGATTCCCGCTGCCGCCTTCGTCCAGGCAATGCTCGACGACCATCGCGCCGAGATGGACCGGGAGCTCTCCCGGCGACGCCGCGCAGGACGGGCCACCCTGCGGCCGCATGGTGCCGGCTCCCCGGACATCGCGCGGAAGCGGACCCGCAGACCGCTGTCCGTCCTGCGTCGCGCGGCCGGGCGGACGTCATGACGACCTCGACGGTGGTGGCCGCGCAGCCGGAGCTGGGGATGCCCGACCTCACCGTGGAGCCACTGCAACGGGGCGACACGGTCGCCGTCCTCGAGGTGTTCGAGCACCTCGGCGCACGGTCTCGGAGGCATCGCTTCCTGGGACCCAAGCCGCGGCTGGCCTCCGCCGACCTGCGCTCCCTGACGTCGGTCGACGACCGCAACCACGTCGCACTCGTGGCCCGGGATCCCGACGGCCGCGCCATCGCGATCGCCCGCTTCGTCCGCGTGCGCGGGTCCGGCACAGCCGAGGTGGCGGTCGAGGTCGTCGACGCCTACCAGGGCCGAGGACTGGGGACGTTGCTGGTCACGGCGCTCATGGGACGGGCCCGCGACGTGGGGGTCACCCGCTTCAGCGTCCTGATGGCGCTGGACAACCTGAGGGCTGCACGGCTCATGCGGCGGATGTCGCCCGAGGTCACCCGCATCGGCGGAGGACACGGGACGGCCGAGTTCGAGGTCGCGCTGACCGACCGGCCGTCAGCGACCAGCGTCAGCGCGCGGGCGCGGCGGTGCTCGCGCGCACCACGAGCTCGGGGGCGATGATGACGTCCCCGTGGGCGTCGCCGGAGGTGCCCTCGGACCCGGGGAGCATGGCGAGCAGCAGGTCGAGACCGCGGCGACCGACCTCCGCGAAGTCCTGTCGGACGGTCGTGAGCGCGGGCAGCAGATAGCCCGCCTCCGGGACGTCGTCGAACCCCACGACGCTCACGTCAGCCGGGACCCGCCGGCCGTGCTCGGCGAGCGCGTGGACGAGCCCCAGGGCCATCTGGTCGTTGGCCACGAACACCGCCGTCGCGTCGTCGTGTCGGACCAGCTCGAGGCCGGCGGCGTACCCGGAGGCAGGGCCCCAGTCGCCGCGCAACGTCGTCGGCGCCGGCACACCCGCTCGGCCCAGGGTCTCGCGTCAGCCGGCCTCGCGCAGCACCGCCTCCCGCCAGTCGGAGGGACCGGCGACGTGCCACACCGACCGGTGACCGAGGTCGAGAAGGTGCTGGGTGGCACCTGGACGAAGCTGTTGAGGTAGCCGTCCGGGCGTTGGGCATCGGCCAGCGCCCCGCTGAAGAGGTCCACCTCGGAGGCCAGCGTCGGTGAGGGCTCTCGTGCGTACTCCCAGCAGAGCGCCTCGAGCCACTTGTAGATGTCCGAGTCCATGAACACCGGGCCCTCGTAGTCGGCCGGACCAGGCGGCCGGCCGGTGCGCTCGGCGGCGAGCACGAGGTTGCGGAGGTTGCCGGCCTCCCGGAACCGCCGGCTCCCCAGAGGGATGCTGACCTCGCGGTTGACGCGCTGCCGCTCCGCCCAGAGTCCGCGGACGATCCGGATTTGGTGGAGCGCCAGAGGAGTGAGCATGGGGCGGGCGGCCGACGTCGGTACGACGGGCGCGGCAGGGCCGGCAGCGCTCCGGCCGGTGGATCGTCGACGCCACCTGCGTCGCTGGGTCTGTTCACCGGGCACATGCCGGCGCTGCCGGTCGCGGTGGTGGGCACCGCGGGCCGCCGAGCGGTCGGGGTACCCGCTGGTCCCCGAGGTGCACCGGCTGCTGGAGCGGTCGGACCCGGTGGAGCGGCGCAGCTGACGGCGCACCCGGCCGGTCAGCGGCGCAGCGCCTCCGGCATCAGCCGGCCGTGTGCCGCGAACAGCTCGTCGCACATCTCGACGGTCTGGCCGGTGGTCAGCGTCGCGGCGGTGTTCGGATCGAGCAGGGCCGCGTGGTAGACGTGCTCGCGGTCGCCCTCGAGGACCGCCTTGACGGTCAGCTCCACGACGTTCAGGAACGTGCGGTTGAGCGCGGCGAGCTGGGGCGGGAGCGCCCCCACCGCCTGCGGGTGGATGCCGTCGGCGTCCACTACCGCCGGCACCTCGACACAGCACTCGTCCGGCAGGCTGCTGATCCGGCCCTCGTTGGGGATGTTGACGTAGACCCCGGCGGCCCTGCCCGTCTGGTGGGCGTGGATGATCTCCGAGGCGAGCTCGGAGGTCGGCGTGAGGTCGAGCTCGTCGGCGGTCTCGAGCGCTCGCCGGGTGGTCTCGTACTCGGCCATGTTGCGCTCGGAGCGGGTGAGGTACTCACCGACCGGCACCCGGAACCTGTCCACCTGGTCGTCGTGGCGCATGATCCACGGCACGTACTCGGCGCTGTGCTCGCTGGACTCGGTGGGGAAGTAGCCGAACCGACGGAAGATCTCCACGCGCACCCGGCGCTGGAGCTCCGGGTCGTTCTCGACTACCTCGCGCAGCCGCGGGTAGAGGTCCGCGCCGTCGTGCTCGAAGCGCAGCACGAACGCCTGGTGGTTGAAGCCGGCCGTGACGAAGTCGATCTCCGACTGCGGTACGCCGACGAGCTCGGCGAGGAGCCGGTGGGTGTCCCGCACGGAGTGGCAGAGCCCGAAGACGTTGCGGAACGGGGTCCCGGCCGTCACCGCCCAGGGCAGCATGGCCATCGGGTTGCTGTAGTTGAGCAGGTAGGCGTCGGGGGCCACCTTGGCCAGGTCCTCGCCGATCTGCATGAGCACCGGGATGGTCCGCAGCCCGCGGAAGATGCCACCGATGCCGATGGTGTCGGAGATGGTCTGCCGCACGCCGTACCGGGCAGGGATGTCGAAGTCGGCCCGAGTGGCGCCGTAGCCGCCGACCTGGATCTCGTTGAGGACGTAGTCGCTGCCCTGCACCGCGGAGAGCCGGTCGAGGTCCGAGGTGACGCTCGCCCCGGCGCCCGACTGCTCGCTGATCCGGCGGACCAGCGCCTCGGCATACTGCAGCCGGTCGGGGTCGATGTCGTGCAGCGACAGCTCGAGGCGCCCGTGAAGCTCGGGGTAGGAGCAGAGGTCGGTGACGATGTTGCGGGTGAACTCGACGCTCCCGGCGCCGATGACGGCTACTTTGACCATGCCGAGCAGTCTGGCACCGGGTGCTCGCGACAATCAACGGGATGCGCTAAACGTGCACTAATCGATCAGAAGCTGCTCGGCCTGGGGGAGCAGACACGTCACACGCAGAGAACCTCGCACCCACGCCGTCTGATCGCGTCCACCGCGGCCGGGTCCGCGCGACTGTCGGTGATCAGCACGTCCACGTCGGACATCGCGCACACCGGCGCGAGAGCCACCCGGGTGATCTTGGTGGCGTCGGCGAGTACCGCGGCCACCCGGGCCCGCTCGCGCAGCACGCCGTTCACGCGCGCGCCCACCGGGTCGTAGTTGGTGCAGCCGGCCTCCGCGTCGACGCCGTCCACCCCGATGAAGGCGACGTCGAGGTTGTAGCCGGCGAGGAACGCCTCCGCCGACGGACCGACGGCCTCCTGGCTGCTGCCGCGGACCTCGCCGCCGGCGGCGAAGACCCGGAGGCGGGGGGAGGAGGCGAGCTCCGCCGCGATGTTGAGCGCGTTCGTCACCACGGTCAGCCCGTCGACGCCCGCGAGCAGCCGGGCGAACTCGGTGACGGTCGTGCCGCCGGTCATCCCGATGACGCGCGCGTGGTCGAGCAGGCCCCGAGCCCGCTCCGCGATCCGCCGCTTCTCGGGCAGGTCCTGCGCGGCCTTGTAGCTCAGCGGCATGTCGTGGAAGGCGGCATGCGTCGTCGCGCCGCCGTGGGTGCGGTGGACGAGCCGCTGCTGCTCGAGCGTCTCGAGGTCACGACGCACCGTCGCCTGCGAGACGCCGAAGGTCTCCGCCAGCGTGGCCACGTCCAACGAGGCGTTCTCGACGATCGCCGCAACCATCTGGTTGAGGCGTGCTTTGCGTTGCACCTGCGTGACCCTAGCAGTCACTCGCGCGGCCCGGATAGCCAACCGCTCACTTTTCCTGCGCGAATATGGCCGGTCGGGACAGTCAAAGTGCGCAGTCGGAACCCAGCTGACCGGCAGATCGCCCTTTTCTCTTGACCGGGTGCGCGGTGCGTGCAAATGTCAGCGCCGTCACACCTAGTGGTGAGCATTCCCTCGCCACCGCGGGGCCTGGGGCAGGCCGCGTCACCAGCTGCACTCGGCGGACAAGGCCGGAGGAAGGCACAGGCACATGGTTCACATGCGGAGCTACGCACGAGGGGTCACGGCGGTCGCCGCGGTCGCCTCGCTGGCCCTGGCGACCGGCTGCTCGACGGGCGGCGGCGCGAGCGGCGGATCGGACAAGACGAAGGGCGCCACGATCACCGTCGCGCTCGGGAGCGAGCCGCCGCCGAAGGCGTCGCTCGACGCCTTCACCAAGAAGACCGGCATCAAGGTCAAGTGGGTCACCCTCGACTGGGACAGCCTGCAGACGAAGATCTCCGCGGCCGCGTCCTCGAAGACGTTCTTCGCCGACGCCACGGACGTCGACTGGTCCAGGGTCGGCCAGCTGGGCAAGCTCGGGTGGTTCCAGCCCCTCGAGGACAAGCTCGACACCAAGGCCATGGGCAAGGACATGCCCCAGCTGACGTCGTTCACCTCGGGCGGCCACGTGGTCGGCATCCCGTACGACGCGTCGTTCATGGTGACCACGGTGAACAAGAAGATGTTCGACAAGGCCGGCATCACGCAGATGCCGACGACGCTCGACGCGTACACCAAGGACCTTCGGACGATCAAGCAGAAGGGCGTCGTGACGTACCCGTTGAACATCCCGTTCGCCGCGGCGGAGGGCCTGTCGACGTACTGGTACCAGACGACCGGCGCGCTCGGGGGCACCATCCTGAACGCGAAGGGCAAGCCGCAGTTCGCCAGCCCGTCCTCGCCCGGCTACAAGGCCGCCGCGTGGCTCGTGAGCGCCCTCAAGGGCGGCCTGGTGCCTCCCGGCAACATCAACGTCACCGACAGCCAGGGCCAGCAGACCCTGATGGCCAAAGGACAGGTCGCCACGACCTTCAGCGACTACTCGGGCAATGTCGGCACCCTGTACGACGTGCCGGACGCGTCCAGCGTCGTGCACCAGGTCGACTACCTGGCCACTCCGGGTGCCAGCGGGGTGGGGCCGAACCTCAGCAACCCCGACGGCATCGGCATCCCGACCGAGGCGCACTACCCGGCCGCGGCCGCGAAGTTCATCGAGTGGTTCACCTCGACGCAGAACCAGGTCGACTTCGCGGGCGTGAACGGCCCTGCCAAGGTGCTGAAGAACTACAACATGCCGTCGCGGGTCTCGGCCCTCAACGAGATGACGGCCAAGGGCAAGCTGGTATCCGGTGCCCAGCTGACGTCGATGCTGAAGAACTCCTCGCGGCCGGTGTTCCCGCAGGGCGCGCCGTCGTGGTACCCGGAGTTCTCGCGGTCGGTGTACACCAACCTGCACGCCGCGGCGACCGGCTCCAAGAGCGTCGCGAGCGCCATCAAGGCGATCGCGGCCACGGCTGACAGCCTCTCCAGCGGCTCGTGAGCAGTGCGACCGGCGTGAGCCCGGCGGTGGGCGGCTCGACGCCGCCCCCGTCGGGCCGGCGCCGCAGACGGTTCCCGGACCTGCTGCCCTACGCGCTGGTGGCGCCGCTCGCGGTGTTCATCGTGGGGCTGGCGCTGCTGCCGGCCGGCCTGGCGCTCGTGCAGTCGTTCTACCGGGTCCAGGAGCTCAACCCCCCGGTGCGGTTCGCGGGGCTCGACAACTTCCGTCGGCTGTTCAGCGACGACGCCGTCCGCGCGAGCATGGGCAACACCGTGCTGTACGTCGTCATCGGCGTCGTGCTGTCGACGGTGCTCGGCATCGCGATGGCGGTCACGCTGCGGCACCCCTTCCGGGGACGGCCGGTGCTCATCGCGATCATGGTGCTGCCCTGGGCGCTGCCCGGCGTCGTGGAGGGCATCGTCTGGACGGGGATCTGGGACGCCAACTCCGGGCTGCTCAACAGCGTCCTGTCCTCGCTGCACCTGATCAACGACTACCAGGTCTTCCTCGGCAACAACCGGGTGCTGACGATCTTCGCGATCGAGCTGGTGCAGGTCTGGCAGATCACGCCGCTGTCGGCGCTGCTGATCCTGGCCGCGCTGCAGAACATCCCCGGTGACCTCGACGAGGCGGCGCAGCTCGACGGGTGCTCGCCGTGGGCCGCCTTCCGCCGGATCACGCTGCCGCTGATCCGCCCGGGGGTCACGATCGCGATGGTGCAGGCGCTGATCCAGACGCTCAACGTGTTCGACCAGCCCTACGTCCTCAACGGGTCCGCGTCGACCGGGACCTCGGTGACCATGCAGACCTACTTCATCAGCTTCCAGAACCTCGACTTCGGAGAGGGCTACGCGTTGTCCCTCCTGCTCACCGTGACCACGCTCGTCATCGCGCTCGGGATCGTGAGGCTCGTCTACCGTCCGGTGGAGTTCTGATGAGGCTGCACCGGCCGTCGCTGCGCACGCTCGGGGTCGCCTTCCTCCTGGTGTGGACCCTGGTGCCGCTCTACTGGACGTTGAACAGCAGTCTCCAGACGGACGCGCAGATCACCTCCAAGCCGTCCCACTACCTGCCGCCGACGCCCAGCCTGAGCCACTACGCGTCGCTGCTGAGCGGCTCCGGCGACATCGCGACCGCGATCCGGCGCTCGACGATGAACATCTTCGTGGAGTGCGCGGCGGCCACCATCGTGACGGTGGTCCTGGCCACGCTCGCGGCCTACGCCTTCGCGCGGATGACGTTCCGGTTCGGCAAGCTGCTCTTCTTCGCGGTGCTGTTCACGATGGCCTTCCCGCCGTACACCACGTTGATCCCGCTGTACCGGATCATGACGGACCTCGGACTCGTCAACACCTACACGGGCATCGTGCTCGTCTACGTCTCGGGGTTCCTGCCGCTGGCCACCTGGATCCTCTACAACTACATGTCCAGCCTGCCGGTGGCGATCGAGGAGGCCTCGCGGGTCGACGGCGCCGGCCGGATGCAGGTGCTGTGGTACGTCGTGCTGCCGCTGTCGGTGCCGGGCATCATCTCCACCGCGATCATCACGTTCCTGTTCGCATGGGCGCAGTTCCTGTTCCCGCTCGTGCTCTCCAGCGACCTGTCGACCCAGCCGCTGACGGTCGTGATCGCGTCGCTGCAGGGCCGGCACACCGTCCCCTTCACGCTGATGAGCGCAGCCGGCATCGTCGCGATCGCCGTGCCCGCGGTGATCGCGCTGGCGCTCAACCGCTACATCGTCAGCGGACTTCTCACCGGGAGCGTGAAGTGACCGCGGGGGCGCACGACGGCGTCGACACCCCGGACATCGTCCTCGTGCTCATCGGGGCCGGGAGCACGGTGTTCACGCCCGGGCTGCTGCGCGACCTGGCGTCCTCGCCGCTCTCCGACCGGTACGACGTGCGGCTCGTGGACCTCGACGCGGACGCCGCCGAGACGATGGCGCGGCTCGGCAGCCGGCTGGCCGAGGCGACCGGCTCCCGGATGCGGGTGTCGGCCACCACCGACCGCCGCCGAGCGCTGCCCGGCGCGACGTTCGTGGTGACGACGATCGCGGTGGGCTCCGCGGCCGGCTGGCGCGCCGACCTCGACGTGCCGGCGAAGCACGGCGTGCACCAGACCGTGGGCGACTCCGTGGGGCCGGGCGGGGTGCTGCGCGCGCTGCGGCACGTCCCCGCGCTGGTGTCGATCGCGCGGGACGTCGAGGAGCTCGCCCCGCAGGCCTGGCTGGTCAACTACAGCAACCCCCTGACCGCCAACGTGCGCGCAGTCTCCCGGGTCACCGGGGTGCGCGCCTTCGGGCTGTGCCACGGCACGATGCACACGAAGGCTGCTCTTGCCTCCGAGCTCGCCGTCCCCGCCGACCGGCTCCACGCGGTCTTCGCCGGCCTGAACCACCTCTGCTGGCTGCTCGACCTCCGGGTCGGCACGGAGGATCTCTACCCCCGGCTCCGCGAGCTCGTCGAGCGGCGTGCGGCGGCGGGCCGCGATGCGGTGTCCGACCCGCGGGAGGGACTGCACCAGCCCGTGTCGGCCGACCTGCTGTCGACGTTCGGCCGCTATCCGGCGCCCGGCGACCGGCACGTCTCGGAGTTCTTCGCCGACTACCTGCGTGAGCGGGGTGACCGCGGTCTGGCCTGGGGGCTGCAGGGCGGACAGGACATGACGCGCCGCTACATCGACGAGAAGAGCGACCTCTGGCACCGGCTGCACGCGCAGGCCGGCGGCGAGGCGGCGCTCGACATCGGCGGCAGCCAGGAGGCCGAGCGGGTGGTCGCCATCGCGGAGGCCCTCGCCACCGGCCACGGCATGATCGAGCTCGCCGTGAACGTTCCCAACCGGGGAGCGATCCTCAACCTGCCTTCCGAGGCGGTGGTGGAGGTGCCCGCGGTCGTCGACGGCTCCGGCGTGACCCCGCTGGCGGTGGGCGAGCTGCCGGCCGGCATCGCGGCTGTGCTGACGGCCCGCGCGCACCAGCAGGAGATCACGGTGGAGGCGGCGCTGACCCGCGATCCCGAGCTGGCCGTGGAGGCTCTTGTGCTCGACCCGCTGGTGCCGGACTCCGCGACCGCCCGGGCCATCCTGCGCGACGCCGCCCGCGCCCAGCCGGAGACGCTGGGAGCCTTCGGATGAGTGACTCGCAGCGCCTCGTCGTCGCGCTCGACGTCGGGGGCACCGCCATGAAGGGCGGCGTCGTCGACTCCGGCAGCCGGGTGCGCACGCTTCGCCGCTGGGACACTCCCCGGGACCGCGGCCCCGACGCCGTGGTCGAGCAGGCGCTCACGGCCGTCGACGAGCTCCTCGCCTCGACGCCTGACGCCGCAGCGGTCGGGCTGGTGGTTCCCGGTGTCGTCGACGAGGCCTCCGGCGTCGCGGTGTACTCGGAGAACATCGAGTGGCACGACGTCGAGTTCCGCCGGCTCGTCGCTGCCCGGACCGGGCTGCCGGTCGGCTTCGGGCACGACGTGCGAGCGGGCGGTCTGGCCGAACGCGAGCTCGGCGCCGCCCGGGGGAGCGACGACGTGCTGTTCATGCCGATCGGCACCGGGATCTCCGGCGCGATGTTCGTCGAGGGGCGGCTCGTCCACAATGCCTACGCCGGCGAGATCGGCCACGTGTACGCCGGCTTCGACGACCCGTGCGCCTGCGGGGCGCGCGGCTGTCTCGAGGCGGTCGCCTCCGGCGCGTCGATCGCGCGGCGCTACCAGCGGCTCAGCGGACGCATCGCGCCGGGCGCCCGTGACGTGCTCGAGCTCGTCGACGCCGGCGACCACGCCGCCGCCACCGTGTGGGACGACGCCCTGGACGCACTCGCGCGGGTGCTCCTCACCTATGTCTCGATCCTGGCCCCTGACCGCATCGTCGTGGGCGGGGGAGTCTCGCACGCCGGCGAGCGCCTCCTCGGCCCGCTCCGGGACCGGCTCCGTCAGCGGCTGGTATGGCAGCACGAACCCGACATCGTCACCGCGGCGCTGGCCGATGAGGCGGGCTGCCTCGGGGCGGGGCTGCTCGCCCGCCGCGCCCTCGCCAGCGTCGCACCACCCGACGTCGTACCCCTCAAAGAAAGGTAGGACCCGAACCGTGGCAGACAGCGTCGACATCGACCGGCTGGGCCGGATCACCTCCGAGGAGGTGGCCAGCCAGCCTGCGTGCTGGAAGACCGCGCTGCAGCAGGGTCTCAGCGCCCCGGACGGGCTTCCCGAGCGGGGCGAGGAGGTGCTCGTCCTGGGCTGCGGGACGTCGTACTACCTCGGCGCCGCCTACGCATGGCTCCGCGAGGAGGCGGGCCACGGGCGCACCGACGCGCTGATCGCGTCCGAGACGCCGGCCCGGCTGCGCAGCTACGACCGGGTGATGGTGATCAGCCGGTCCGGCACGACCAAGGAGGTGCTGCAGGCGATGAAGAAGGTGCCCGCCGGCACCCCGGTCGTCGCCGTCGCCGGGGAGCTCGGCACCCCGGTCGCGGAGGGCGCCACCACGGTGGTCGACCTGTCGTACGCCGACGAGCGCAGCGTCGTGCAGACGAGGTTCCCCACCTCGCTGCTCACGATGCTGCGCGCCCATCTCGGCGAGGACCCCGACCGGCTCGCCGCCCTCGCCGACGAGGCGGCCTCGGTGATCGCCGATCCCCAGGTCGCCCCGGCACCGCGCCAGCTGGTCGTCCTCGGGACCGGCTGGGCGGCGGCCCTGGCCCAGGAGGGCGCGCTCAAGTGCCGCGAGTCGGCCGGAATGTGGGCGGAGGCGTACGCCTCCGGTGAGTACCGGCACGGGCCCATCAGCGTGGCGGGCCCGCAGACGCTGGTGTGGGCGATGACCCCGCTGACCGACGCACTCGCCGCTGCCGTTCGCGGCACCGGGGCGACCATCCACGAGAGTCGTCGCGACCCGCAGGTGGAGCTGGTCCACGTCCAGCTGAACGCGGTCGGCTGGGCCAAGGCGGTCGGTCGCGACCCGGATGTCCCGGTGCACCTGAGCCGGTCGGTCGTGGCGCCGTGAGCAGCCGAGAGCACCGCGAGACCCGTCAGGTCGAGGAGGGCAGATGAGTCTGTGCAGCACCGGCGAGATCGTCGTGGCCGCCCGGGAGGGCGGGCACGCGGTCGGCGCCTTCAACGTGATCACCCTCGAGCACGTCGAGGCGGTCGTGGCCGCCGCGGAGCGCACATCCCTGCCGACGATCATCGCGGTCAGCGAGAACGCCGTCCGCTTCCACGGCGGCCGGCTGGCTCCCCTGGCACGGGCCGCGGCTGCGGCCGCTGAGCAGTCGTCGGCCCGGCTCGGCCTGCACCTCGACCACGTCACCGAGATGGACCTGTTGCGCGAGTCCCTCGACGCGGGGTTCTCGTCGGTGATGTTCGACGCGGGCGCCGCGCCGTACGACGAGAACGTGGCGGCGACGCGGCAGGCGGCGCAGTGGGCGCACGACCACGGTCTGTGGCTGGAGGCCGAGCTCGGCTACGTCGGTGGGAAGCCGGAGGCGCCCGCCAGCGCGCACGCCGAGGGTGTCCGCACCGACCCCGACGAGGCGGCTGCCTTCGTCGCGGCGACCGGGGTGGACGCGCTCGCCGTCGCCGTCGGCAGCTCGCACGCGATGACGCAGCGGACCGCCAGCATCGACCATGACCTGGTCGGCAGGATCGTGGCCGAGGTTCCCGTGCCGCTGGTGCTGCACGGCTCCTCCGGCGTGCCGGACGACGAGCTGGTGCGCGCGGTGGCCGCCGGCATGACGAAGATCAACATCGGCACCGCGCTCAACCTCGCCTACTCCGGCGCCGTGCGACGCCGTCTCGGCGAGGACCCGACGCTCACCGACCCGCGCACGTACCTGCGGGATGCGCGCAGTGCCATGGCAGACACAGTCGCCACGCTCGCCCGTCTCGTCGGCACTGCCGGTGAGGCGTCCGGCTCGGCCCCCGGAGACTGACCCGGCAGCCCGACCGCCCGGCGGCCAGGTCACCCACCAGCTTCGCCACGGTCACCGGGTCGAGGGTGCGGGCGGCAAGGGTCTCGGCGGCCGAGCCCGAGCCCGTGGCCCCTTGCGGGTACCTCCAGCGGCACGTCGAGGAGGAGGGCTCTACGCGGCGTCCGGGTCACGGTGGGGCGAGTTCGGGACGTTCGGACGCTCTGGTCGGGCCCGTCGGCCCTGCGCCGGCGCGGATCCCTGCTGTGAGGCTTCCGGTATCGCCCACGCGACACCAGGGAGCCGACATGGACACGTACCAGCAACACACCTGGAGCCCGGACACGTGGGTGCTGTTGATGCTCGTGATGGTCGTGTTCCTGTTCGCCATCACCGCCGTCTTCCTGGTGGGGGTCAGCAAGGCCTGCCAGGCGACGTCGCCCCGCGAAGCCCCGGACCAGGACGAGGACCAGGCGCCGTCGCTGAAGGGGCCGACAATTCCGGAGTCGGCCGTGCCCGAACAGACGCCCAGCCCCGCGCTGAGCGGCTGACCCGCCGCCCGCCTCGACGGTGACCCAGTCCTCGCCGACCGGAGCCTGGGTCGAGCACGCCCCGTCCGGATCGTCGAGCAGCTCCAGCAGCGGGTACGGGCTCCGGCGGTCGCGCCAGCTACTGAGTCTGCGGATGCGAGATCGCCGGTGAGGACCCGCGTCAGGAGTCGAAACGGCGCTGTAGGTCGGCGTAGCCGATCGCACCGTCGAGGAAGCCGAGCGTTCCCGACTCGAGCAGCTCCCGGCCGGCGCGCTCCAGCACGCTGAGCGCGGCTCGCGCCAGGCTGCCGCCGAGGCTCACCCGTGTGACACCCAGCGAGAAGAGCGTCGGCGCGTCGATGGTGTTCGCCAGCCCCGCCACCACGTTCAGCGGGCCGGGGATCGCCTCCGCAAGCCGGCGGATGGTCTCCTCCTCGACGACGCCGGGCACGAACACGCAGTCTGCCCCCGCGTCGACGTACCGCGTCGCGCGCTCGACCGTCTCGCCGAAGACGTCCCCGGTCGTGCCGACGAAGTAGGTGTCGGTGCGAGCGTTCAGCACGAAGCTGCCGCGCGATGCCGCGGCACGGGCGGCCGCGACCCGGTCGACGGCCTCCTGGATGCCGAACAGCTCTCCCTGTACGGCGTCCTCGAGGTTTGCCCCCACCACGCCCAGCTCCACCGCCCGGTCCACAGTGCGGCCCACGTCGGCCGCCGTGCCGCCGTACCCGGCCTCGAGGTCCGCGGTCACCGGAACGCTCACTGCGTCCACGATCAGACTGACCTGCTCGAGCATCGCGTCCCTCGTCAGCGCTCCGCCGTCCGGGACTCCGCAGGACCAGGCGATGCCCGCGCTGGTGGTGGCGATGGCGGGGAAGCCGACCTGCTCGAGGATTCGGGCCGAGCCGGCGTCCCACGCGTTGGGGAGCACGAAGCCGGGACCTGCATGCAGGCCGAGGAGTGCGGCCGCCTTGTCGCGCGGGCTCTGGGTGAGCATCGCCCCATCATCGGCGATCACAGTGGTTCGCGACACCCCTCGAGCAGCGGGGGGCGTCTGCTTGTCTCGACTGGTTGACACAAGCCGGTCGGTCGGCGATCCTGGGTTTGTCGCAGTCATGTGACACAAATGATGCGGGGGTGCCGATGTCACTGGTCGTTCTGCTCGTCGTGGTCGGCGGGCCCTTGGCGTTTGCGGTGCTCGCGCTGGCCGCGGTGTCGTGGCGCCGGGGACGTGTCGACACGCGCCAGGAGTGGACCTTCGTCCGGCTGACCTGCGCTGCCGCGCTGGCCGTCGGTGGCGTGGTCGCATGGCTGCTGAACG
Source organism: uncultured Actinomycetota bacterium (assembly GCA_963811365.1). Lineage (GTDB taxonomy): Bacteria > Actinomycetota > Actinomycetes > Propionibacteriales > Nocardioidaceae > CAWEQW01. The sequence goes on from CAWEQW010000002.1 coordinate 91,860, forward strand.
GCAGCCTCGGCCTGGGCCGCGGGACGATGCTGGTGCCGGCCGTCCTCGGCTTCTTCGCCGTTGCCGGGGTGGCGCTCGGCGAGACCGTGGTGCGACCGAGGCGGCCGGCCGGGCGGCGGACCGCCTCGCTTGCTGCGCGCCGCGTCGTCGACTACCTACCGGTGGCTCTCACCACCGCGGTCGCCGGGATCGCGGCGGTGGAGCTGGCCACCCTGGCGCTCACGACGGCGACCGCCTCGGCGGACGACCTGGGACGCGCCGGTCGGCAGGTGGCGGCCCGGTGCGGCAGCGCCGTCAGCGCTGCCTCTCCCTATCCGGGAAGGTTCTACTCGGTGCCGCTGATGCTGCTGCTCCTGCTCATCGGCCTGGCCACGGCGGCGGCGTTGGTCGCGGTCGTACGCCGGCCACGGGGCTTCGCGACCGACGACGTGGGCGACGACGTGCTGCGCGAGCGGTCGGCGACGCGGGTCCTGGCCGCAGGAGGTGCCGCTGTGGCTGCCAGCCACGTGGGCATCGCGTTCTTCGCCGGCACGGCACTGCTCCGGCTGGACTGTCAGAGCGCCTGGATGGAGCCGGTCGGATGGCTGCTCGTGGCCAGCGTCCCGGTCGCTCTCGCGCTGCTCGTGTGGTTCCTCGGCCGGATCGTCAGCCCCGGAGCGGCTCCGGCTCTCGCGCCCGCACACGCTGCGGGGACGCCGTGAGCCTCGTCCTCACGATGGACCCCGACGACCCCACCCCGCCGTACGAGCAGCTGCGACGTCAGCTCGCCGACCTGATCACGGCGGGACAGCTCGGTCCCGGCGACCGGCTCCCACCGCTGCGCCAGCTCGCAGGTGACCTCGGCCTGGCCGTCGGCACGATCGCGCGCACCTACCGTGAGCTCGAGCACGAAGGCCTGCTCGTCTCACGCCGCGGCGGCGGCACCCGCGTCGCTGCCGACGGACGGGCCCCCACGAGCGCCCGCCGCCAGCTGCTCGGCAGCATGGCGGCGGACTTCGTCTCCCGTGCTCGGCAGCTGGGGTTCACCGACGAGGAGATCACCGCCGCCCTGGGGCGCCGGCTCCCGCTGTGACGTCGAGGCGTCACTGCCGGCGCGGTCCGCGGGACCGGCGCCGGCGGCTCAAGTTGCCGCGTCCGGGCCATGGCGGGTGCCGGGTGCGGAGCAGAGGATGGGTTCATGTTCATCGATACCGTGCCCGAGGATGCCGCCGCCGGTGCGCTGGCGGAGTTCTACCGACAGCAGAAGAGCGCGTGGGGCTTTCTTCCGAACTTCGCCGAGGTCTTCTCGACCCGGCCGGAGGTGGCGCAGGCCTGGGGTCTGCTCAACAAGACCGTGCGTGACGGCATGGACCGCCGCCGTTTCGAGATCGCCACCATCGCAGCCGCCCGGGCGCTGCGCTCGACGTACTGCACCGCCGCGCACTCGAAGTTCCTGCGCGACGAGTGTGGTGACGAGCCCACGGTGATCGCTCTCGCCCAGGATCCGAGCGGGGCAGGTCTCGACGAGCAGGACCGCGCCGTCTATGCGTTCGCGGCCCAGGTGGCGCGGGACGCCTCCTCGATCCGACAGCAGGACATCGATGCGCTGCGCGAGCTCGGGCTGAGCGACGCCGACGTCGCCGACGTCGTCTTCGCGGCGGCCGCCCGGTCGTTCTTCACCCGCGTCCTCGACGGGCTGGGGGCCCGCCTCGACGTCCAGACCGCCGAGACGTTCGCCCCGGAGATCCTCGCGTCCCTGGTGGTCGGACGGCCCGTCGCCGACAGCTGATCCGGAGCCTCGCGTGCGGTCAGTCAGTCCTCGGGAAGGGCGGCGAAGGCCCGCTTGGCGTCGTTGTACCAGTCCATCGACTTCTTGGGGTGCCGCCAGCGGCCCTTCATCGCGTCGCGGGCCGGCTGGTGCGCCGCGTCGCCGGCCTTCTCCGCCTCCTTGAGGTGGCGGTCCTGCGCCTTGATGACGTCATCGGCACTCGCGCCGTGGTGCTCGAGGTCGCAGGGTCCTCCGAGCGCGCGACAGGTCATGGTCTTCATGGTGGTCTCCTTGTGGTCGGGTTCTGATGGGCTGACGGTCGAGCCGTGCTCGGTGTGACCCGTTCAGTGGCGCTGCAGGCCGCCGTCGCGGCGTACGACTCGGGAGAGTACGTCGGGAGCGGCGCGGAAGGCGACGGCTCGCACCACCCCGTCGCTGATCGTGAAGTCGAAGGCGACCTTGGCCTCGCCGAGGTGGAACCAGGCGCTCCCCGGTCGGTCACCGACGAACACCGGGAGCGCTGCCTGGGCGCTGCCGTTGAAGAACGAGGCGACCTCGTCGCGGCCCTCGATGCGGCGTGGGGTGCCGACGAGGATGGCGGCCTCGTCGGCGGTCACCGAGGCGTCGGGGCTGAGCAGGCGCAGCAGCCGGTCGAAGTCGCCGTTCCTGGCCGCGGTCATGAAGGCGTCGACCACCTCCCATGCGGCAAGGCTGTCCTCTGGTTGCGGCTGCGCGACCTTCGCCCGCGCTCGCGAGGCCAGCTTGCGCGCCGCCGTCGGCGTGGTGTCGAGCACCGCCGCGATGGTCGGGAACTCGAACCCGAAGCTGTCGTGGAGGACGAAGGCGACCCGCTCGCGCGGGGAGAGCCGGTCGAGCACGACGTGCAGGGCGAGACCGACCGTGTCGGCGAGCGCGACGTCGTCGGCCGGGTCGTCGGCAGTCTCGGCGAGCTCCACGTCCTCCACGGGCACGGGGGTGCGAGAGCGCAGCCGGTCCAGGCACAGGCGGGTGGTCACCGTCGTCAGCCAGGCCGGAAGACTGTCGATGTCGGCATCGGTCAGGTGCAGCCGCAGCCAGGCCTGCTGCACCACGTCCTCGGCCTCCACGTGGTCGCCGAGGATCCGGCCTGCCACTCGTACGAGCCGTGGCCGCTCTGCCTCGAACAACTCCGTCTGGTCCACGGCATCCACCCTTCCACCCTGGTCGGTCAACTCACTGACGTACGAGCCGGGCACGGTGTGACCGCTGGGCCCGACGCGGCCAGCGCGGGGTGGTCGCGGAGGGGGTCGCGGTGGGCTGACGCGGAGGGAACGGGGGTTCGGCGGCATGCGCCTTGTGCTACCTGGGCGTGGTGTCGGCGAGACGAGCTTGAAGGTCACGAACGATCGTGCCGAGCCGTCCCGAGGCGAGCAGCCCGGGACCCAGGGGCCCTGACGGATTCTCACCGACCGGCGGCAGGGTCCGCAGGGCGGCACGCACCTGTGGCGACATGTGGTCGCACTGCCAGCGGATCTCCTGTTCGACGGCGTCTGGCCGCTGCGGATCCGCGAGGCCGGCGGCGCTTGCGGCATAGGCGGCGGCGCCGAGAGCGTGCGCGCCCATGTGGCAGACGGCGACCGCCTGCCCGGCGGCCCTGGCGGCTGCCGCTGCGGCAGGGGACGTGGTCTGCCCCGGGCCGACACCACCGGCGAAGCGACGTCGAATCTCCGTGGCGGTATCCAGCTCTCCCCGGGCGAACGCGCGGGTGCGGGCGATGAGCGTCCGAGGACGGTCATCGTCTGGAGCCTCGGCTTGGAACAGCCCAAGAACGCGCTCTGCGCAGTCGGCGGCCCAGGCCGCAACAAGGCGGCGGTCGGCCTCGGTCAGCGTCTGTGGAGATCTCATCGGCTTCTCGCCACGTCCGGCAGGGCCTCTCGTCAACGCTGGCCACCCGTGGGCCCCTCAGGCCGGGCCGGCTTCTCGGCGATGAGCTGGATGAGGTTGCCGCAGGTGTCGTCGAGGACGGCGACGACCGCTGTGCCGATGTCGGTGGGCGGCTGGGTGAAGGCGACGCCTCTGCTGGTGAGTCGCTCGTACTCGCCCTCGACGTCGTCGACCGCGAACTGGGCTGACGGGATGCCGTCTTCGGCGAGGGCATGGCGGTACGGCCCCACGGCGGGATGGACGGCGGGTTCCAGCAGCAGCTCGGGTCCGCCTGGAGAGTCCGGCGAGACGAGAGTGAGCCAGGAGTGCTCGCCGAGGGGGATGTCGTGGTGCTTGGAGAACCCGAGGACGTCGATGTAGAACGCGAGCGCCGCGCGCTGGTCGTCGACGTAGATGCTCGTCAGCTGGATCCTCATGGAGTGTCCTTTCCCGTGGTGGGCCACCGCGTGGTGATGGCCTCGAGCGGCTCTCTGGTGAAGAAGTGCAGCTTGGTGCGGCCCCGCCGTTCGGTCGCCACGAGGCCCGCGTCCTCGAGCACGGCCAGGTGCTGCGAGATCGCTTGGCGGGTGGAGCCGATGTGGTGACGCATCGTGAGCGCCGTACAGATCTCGAACAGGCTCTGGCCGTCCCTGGCCGCCAGCTCGTCGAGGATGAGGCGCCTGGTCTCGTCGTCGAGCGCTCTGTAGACGTCGGCCACCTGACGAGGATATGCAAGTATCTGCTTGCCTATCAAGGGGTTCAGCGGAGTCGTCATTCGGGAAGCCGGCCGTCGCCGCAGGTCGCCGTGATCTCGCCGGCGACGATCCGGTAGCCGTCGTGCCAGCGTTGCACCTGGCCCTCGGCCCTTGGGGACCCCTGCCGCGCGGGAGACTCTCCGGGCCTCGACCTTGCCGCTGCCCGGGTGTTGTGGCGACCGGCCGGGGCCGGTAGACATGAGCCACTCTCGGGAGGAGATCCTCATGCTCGACGTACGGCGTGCCCGTGTTCTCACCGCTGCCGGTCTGGCCACGTCGCTCGCGGCCGCTCTCACCGCGCTGACCGTGGTCGTCAGCCCTGCTGGACAGGGCGCCCCCGCGACGTCCCCGCGGGCGCGCGTCTGGGTGACGACGCCGGATGGTTCGGAGAAGATGCACGACCGCGGGACCGTGCCGTTCTCCACGGGCGCGGCAAGCAAGCGGCTGACGATCACGGTCGATCCGACCCTTCGCTACCAGAAGATGGACGGGATCGGCGCGTCCATCACCGACTCCTCCGCGTCGGTGCTGATGGAGCTCGACCGGGCGACCCGCGACGCGACCATGAAGGACCTCTTCGTGACGGACGGACTGTCGTTCCTGCGTCAGCCGATCGGGTCCTCGGACTTCGTCGACGGCCCTCACTACACCTTCGACGACATGCCGGTGGGCGCTACGGACTTCGACCTGTCGCAGTTCTCCATCGACCACGACAAGGCGCAGATCCTGCCGCTCCTGCGTCAGGCGCTCGCGCTCAACCCGGAGCTCAAGGTGATGGGCACGCCGTGGAGCCCGCCCGCCTGGATGAAGACCAACGACTCGCTCATCGGCGGCCGGCTCATCGACGAGCCGCGGATCTACCAGGCGTACGCCGACTACCTGGTCAGGTTCGTCCAGGCCTACCAGGCAGCCGGAGTGCCGATCTGGGGGCTGACCATCCAGAACGAGCCGCAGAACCGCACGCCGTCGGGCTACCCGGGAACCGATCTGCCCACCCGCCAAGCGATCCAGGTCATCGACAGGCTGGGGCCGGCCCTGAAGGCGGCCGGCCTGCACACGAAGATCCTCGGCTACGACCACAACTGGTCCGAGCACCCCAACGACGTCGCCAACACCCCGCCCGGTGAGGACCCGGAGACGGAGTACCCCACGCTGCTCCTCGAGTCGCAGGCCGCACGGTGGATCAGCGGTACGGCGTACCACTGCTACGCCGGCGACCAGAAGCGGATGACCGAGCTCCACCAGGCGTTCCCGGACAGGCCGATCTGGTTCACCGAGTGCTCGGGCTCGCACGGTCCCAACGACCCCCCGGCTCAGGTCTTCAGCGACACCCTGAAGTGGCACGCACGCAACCTGACCATCGGCGTGCCACGGAACTGGGCACAGAGCGTCGTCACGTGGAACCTCGCCCTGCACGCCGACGGGACGCCCCACAACGGCGGCTGCGACACCTGCACCGGTGTCGTGACGGTCAACCCCGACGGCACTGTCACCCGGAACGCGGAGTACTACACGCTGGGCCACCTCGCGCGGTTCGTGAGCCCCGGAGCAGTGCGGGTCGCGAGCTCGTCCTACGGCAGCACGGGCTGGAACGGCCTCCCGATGAGCGCAGCGTTCGTCAACCCCGACGGGTCGACGGCTCTGGTGCTGCACAACGAGTACGACGACCCGCGCTCCGTCGCGATCTCGGTAGGCGACCGACACCTCGACTACACCCTGCCCGGCGGCTCCCTGGTGACCTTCACCTGGCCGTCGTCCGGCCGCTTGGCCAGCCGGCTGCACCTGGTCGATCCCTGGACCACGTCGATGACCTCGAACATCGGGGACCCCAGCACGCTGTCGGCGGCCACCGACGACGACGGCTCGACGCCGTGGACGTCGGGTACGGCGCAGCAGATCGGCCAGTGGGTCCAGGTGGACCTCGGTCACGTGCAACGAGTCCGGAAGGTCGTGCTCGATGCCGGCCCCTCGACGTACGGCTGGCCCAACGACGTCACGCCGTCCAAGGACTACCCGCGCGGCTATCGGCTCGCGGTCAGCACGGACGGGACCGACTGGACCGTCGTGCGGGACGGCGCCGGGACCCGTCAGGTCACGACGCTCAAGGTGCCGCACCGCCCGATCCGCTACGTCCGGGCGACGCTCACCCGAGCCGACGGCCACTGGTGGCAGATCGCGGACGTCCGGGTGTACAGGTGACCGTCAGCGCGATGACCTACGTGTCGACGGAGGTGACCGTCACCCGGCTCAGACGTCGATCGCCCGGTTGAGCCAGGCGGAGGTCACCTGCATGCCGACCTTCTCGTAGAGGCCCAGAGCGCCGGTGCGGGAGTCGGTGGACAGCTCGAAGCGGGTCGCGCCGTGCTGCCTGGCTTCGGCGAAGGCGTCCACGAGCAGCGACTGCGCCAGGCCTCGGCCACGCTGGTCGGCCCGGGTTGCGAGCCGTGCGACGAAGGCCTGGTCGTCATGCAGCTGCAGCAGCGCCATCGCCACCACCTCGCCGGCGGGGTCGGTCACGACCCGTAGATGCCACGGCTCGAAGCCGGGACGCTGCACGACCTGGGACTGCCAGATGTCGAAGGTGTCCCGCTCACGCTTCGACCACTCCAGGAAGGCGTCCTCGTTGACGGTGAAGGCGGCCCCCCAATCGGCCTCCGTCGAGGCCCGGACGGCGTATCCCGCGGGCAGCGGGCGATCCGGGATCGCCGCCTCCTCCGGCAGCTGGAGCACCCAGCTGGTCCACCGCACGCGGTAGCCCAGCGACTCCAGCAGCCGGTCGCCCGGTGAGCCCTGAGGCACGGGCATGCCGATCAGCGTCGAGCCCTTCGCTCGGGCCTTCTGCTGCATCCAGCCGGCCAGCCACGTGCCGATGCCGCGGCCCCGGTAGTCCGGGTGGACCGCGGCGTCACCGCGGTCGCCGTACGCCACCTCGGCGTAGGCGACCAGCCGGTCTTCGTCACACACGCCGACGGTCCCGTCGGACACGTCGAATCCCGGCCGCTGCCAGTCGGCGACGATGTCCGCCTCCTCGATGACGACCTCTCCGACGTCCGCAAGCTCCTGCGCAGCCATGACCGCCGTCACAGCGGAGGCATCCGTCGGGACAAGCGGGCGGGTGGTGAGGCCTGCGGGCAGGTCGAGTGCGGTTGTCATGGGACATATTGCAGCAGCAACCGCGTCTCCCCGCCGGTCATTTTCTCCCGGCTCCGCGTCATCGGGTTCCGCCGTGCCGGCCCGTCGGTCTCACGTGACGGAGCGCCGTGCGCTGCACCGGTGGACGTGCGGGCCCCGACCGGGGTGGCGCGGCGCTGCACTTCCCGCCGAACGGCCTCTGGCGGGGCCCCGTGAAGGCCGGCGCGGTGCAACACCCAGGCTTCTGGCGCGGCCCAAACGGTGCCCGGAAGGTCGGGGAAGTGTGATCATGGAGACGAGCCGGCAGCGTTCTTGGTGGCCCCATGTGGGCTGTTCGTCGGGCACCCGCGGCGCCGATCGGGTATGGGATAGCAGGCGATCGACCGACGACAAGACGGACGCGGGCCGGCGCACCCTGGACGCCTCGGCTCACCCGCCGGCGGCAGACAACAGCGAGGTTGGGTCATGCTGCTGGTATGGAGATCACCTGGGAGGCGCAGAGGCCCGCGGACTATCTGACCCGGCTGGCCGCATCCGACCTCGGGCGCGCCTACAAGCTCCTCGTCCTCGACGAGCTGGCCGTGCGTCCGGGTGCGACGGTCGTCGATCTCGGATGTGGGCCGGGCGGGGACCTGGTTGCCCTTGCGCGGGCAGTCGGGTCGACCGGCCGGGTGCTGGGCATCGACAACGATGCCGCGGCCGTCGGTCTCGCCCGCGAGGCGGCGGCGGACCATCCTCAGGTGGAGGTGAGGGAAGGCGACGTCCATGATCTCGACCTGCCTGACGGATCCGTGGATCGGCTCCACACCGACAGGGTGCTCCAGCACGTCGCGGATCCTGATGCTGCAGTGGGTGAGGCTGCCCGTGTCCTGCGTCCCGGGGGGCTCGCGGGTTTCGCGGAGCCTGACTGGGACACGCTCGTCATCGACCACCCCGATCCGGCGATCCCCGACGCATACCGGCGGTTCGTCACCGACAAGGTGGTGCGCAACGCACGTGTCGGCCGCCAGCTTCCGGGTGCGTGCGAGCGCAACGGGCTGACGGTGACACGCGTGCTTCCGATCACCGTGGTGTTCCGTGACGTGACCGAGGCGGACCGGGTCCTCGGGTTCGGACGGGTGACCGACCGTGCTGTCGAGGCTGGTTACCTGCCGGCGCAGGACGGTGCGGCCTTGCTCTCGCACCTGGGAACGGCGCGCCTGTTCGCGTCGGTGACCTTGTTCGCCACCTTCGCAAAGGCTTGACGCGTGCCCGTACAGGCATGCGATTGCCGGCATGGCACGAGCAGCGACGACGACGGACGTCTTCGACGCGACAGCCGAACCGTGGAGGGCGTGGATGCGAGTCACGTGGACAGGGGCCGGCCGACGCCACTGCAACCGCAGTGACCAGCGGCACGATTGCCGACGAGATCCTCGACGACGAGCCCACCATCGTGGCCCTCGTCGTCGCCGTGGAGCCCGAGACGATCCCCACGTTGAATCACGCCATGAGCGCCGGGCATCCCGTTGACGTCAGCGTGTCTGGTGTCGCCGTCGATTCCCTCGGAGCTCGCCGGATCGGGGCACTGGCGTTCGCCGCGCAGCAGACAGAAGGGCCCGTCTCCGTTCTGGTCACCGACGACCAGATTGTCCGGAGGCCCGGCAAGAGCTGTGGAACGAGTACCGCATCGGCTCCGTGTTCGGCGCGGCCACGGCGTACGCAGCACTGCTCTCGGACGCTACGCCCCAGCCGACCGCGAACGCGTCGCGGTCGTCGTCTGCGGCGCGAACACGGATCCGATGACGCTGTCGTGGCACCGGCCCGAAGCCCGCGAATCGCCTCAGCTCTCGCAATCGGCAAGGAAACGGATGATCAGGGCGTTGGCATCGTTCGGCCGTTCGAGGCTGGGCAGGTGCGCGGCCCACTCCAAGGTCTCGAGCCGCGCCCCCGCGATGTTGCGCACCAGGTGCTGGGCTATGTGCTGGAAGTGGTCCATGTCGAGACCACCGCTCACGACCAGCGTGGGGACCGAGATCTGCTCCAGGGCAACATCGACTGAAGAGCACTCGGGCCCGGGACTGTTCGACTCCGCGACAAGCTGCACCTCGAATGCATGCAGCTGCATGTCGCGAACGAGCACACGGCACTCCTCGGACGCCGCGGGGCCCAGCCACGTTGCGACGTTCAGGTCCACCGCCGCCTGCACGTCCCCGAGACCGAGCAGCCGATCCTCCTCGGCAGCGAATGCCTCGGCATCCGGCGTCGCGTCCACGCCGCGGAGTGCCGGACACAACAAGAGCAGGGCGACGACACGGTCGGGGTGGGTCACGGCGACCTCAAGCGCCACCCGTCCACCGAGCGAGGACCCCACCAACACACTTCGCTCGACGTCGAGGTGGTCGAGCATGTCGATGATGTCGTCGGCGAACGAGAACTGCTCTGACGGCAACGCCGTCTCGCCGAACCCCCGCAGATCGGGTCTGATCACCCGGTAGGTGTCCTTCAAGGATTCAGCCTGCGCAGCCCACATCCTGCGGTCACAGACGCCCGAATGCAGTAGCACCACGCTCGGTCCAGAGCCTTCATCGTCGTAAGCGGGAATCACAGCGCCTATGCAACCGCCTCACTGCCACGCCGTCGACCCCCCCTGGGAGACCTCGGGGCCAACACCCGCCGCTAGGCATCCCCCCGAGGAGGGTCACCATGGGCTGGATTGTCGTCGGCGTTGTGATCATCGCCGTGTTCGGCTTCTTCGAGTGGCGTTCGCGCAACAAGCCGCTGGCTCCTGGTTTCGACAACGCCCATGAGGCTTCTCAGAACATTGAGCGGCCCTCGACTGGTGGCACCGGCATCTCGTTCCGGCCACCTCCCGGCAAGCCGTGACCGTGGCAGGATCAGAGGAGGCGATCGGTGTGGGGTTCGCAATCGGCGTGGTGCTCGTCCTGGCTGTAGTTGTGGGGCTGTTCGCTGTTCGGGTTCACCGCCGCTCGAGGTTCGACGCCGTGGAGAACCGGGACGGTCGGGCGGCGCCGAGGCACAGCAGCGGTGAAGGTCTAGGCGGTGGCACACCTCCCTGGGGATGAGGCGTGCCGGCGCTCGGCTCGCGGGTCCGGCCGGGGCGTCCTCGCTGCAGAATCGACGGGCTACAGCGCCCGCTCGTACGCGAGCATGAGGGACCCGCCCTCGCCTTCGGTCCGGCGGAACCCGGGCCGCCTGGTAGAGGCGCTGCGCACGCCGGTCCTGCTCGCTCGTGATGACGAACGCGTAGTCGGCCCCCCGCTCGCGCGCAGTCCGGACGGCTGGGGCGTGCCGGTTGGTGACCCGACGGTGGTCGTCGTCGTGGCCTCGGAGGTTCTTGATCCGCCCGCCAGGGAGGTGTTCCGGCGGAAGGCCGGGGCCGACGACGCGACCTGGCTGCGCGGCCGGGGGATATGCGGGTCCGCGATGATCAGCAGCCGTGTGGTCATGGGGTCGTCAGTGGAACTGCGTGAGAGACAGAACGTTGCCATCGGGATCGCTGAACCAGGCGATCTGGTCGCCGTCCGACGTCGTCCACACGCCCCGGGCGTCCTGTCCCATGCCGTCGTAGCGAGCGAAGCTGACCCCGCGGGATCCCAGGTGAGCGATGGTCTCGCTGATGTCAGCGACCCGCCAGCCGAGCACCGTGTAGCCGGGATGCGCGACCTCGGCCACTGCGGTGACGCGCAGCATCGTGCCATGCGCATCGAACAAGCATGCGTACGCGCTCTCGTCCACCATCGGGAGCCCGAGCGTCGCCTCGTAGAAGGATCGAGCCCTGGCCAGGTCGGTGGTGGACGCGAAGGCGATCACGTCGCTGGTCGTCAGCACGCTGGACCCTTCAGCCTCGGCGACGGGTGGAATGCCTGGTTCACTCGGACTCGAGAGATCGCTTGAGGGATGCGAGGGTACGGGTTCTCTCCACCTTCGCCATCCACGCAGCAGCCGGCTTCGTGAGCTTCATCCAGCCGTAGAGCGCTCCCACGGCAACGTGATGCACGACGGTGCCGTTCTCGTCCCCGACGAGGACGTAGGTGGGACGGGCTTGAGTCATCGGAACCCCGAACCAGCGCAGAGTCTCGCTGAATGCGATGCGCTCCGGCGGATCGAACTCGGTGATCACTCCCTGGAACGTGCCCATCCGCGTCGCGTCGACGTACCTCGTCCCCTCATGGATCGGTGGGTCGGCTCGTCAGGCGGCTTCGTCGGAAGAGACCGGTGCGGTGCATCCACTGTCCGTAGCCGGGAACGTCCGCCAAACGCGCGAACACGTCGCCGATGGGTCGGCGGATCTCGATCTCGGACTCGAACCTGACGCTCGTCTCGGCCATGTGCCGCCGACCTTTCCCTGCGCTGTGCGGTTCAGAGTACGACGGGAGCGCCTTCTGGGGCACCGCCGAAGACGTCCCTTCGCGGGTGCGGGTGGACCATCACGAGCCCGGGTCTGGACGCGGGGTCACGGTGCTGCCGCCCCACTGCTCGGGTGCGATGTCGGCGAGCGTCTGGTTGAGGATCCACTGGTGACCGAACGGGTCGTCGACGGTGGCCTGCCGCTCGCCGTACTCCCAGTCATGGGGCGGTTCGACCAGACGTGCACCTCGCGAAACGGCCGTCTCGACCACGGCCCCGACATCCTCGACCTTGAGCATGACCTGGTGAGAGCGTTCCCGCTCCGGCGTTCGTCGTCCGGGTCGGACTTCGGCCACCACCAGCTCGGCTGCCGGGGCGTCCGGCAGGCCGATCTGTGAGCGATGCCTGTCGCCGATGCGGACGTGCTCGACGAACATGAAGACCTCGCAGTACCAGGCGACGGCGGCTCGGACGTCGGCGACGGTCAGCACGGGAGCCACCCGCGCATGCGGCGCCGACCGGTTCAAGATCACATGGTCACACTAGGTCTCGAATCTCGCGCCGCACAGTGTCGCGACGAGCAGACGCCCTGCCGCGCCGTCCCGCGCCGGGAGCGGCTCGCCTGCCCATGGGCAGGCTGAGGCCGGCGGTCCAGAAGGTCGACCCCCCCTGGCTCGACTTCCTGGTCGATGTAGCCGGCCGGGGAACGACCACGTCGGCAGGAGCGGGGAAGGATCCGGATGAAGCGCCCATGGTCATAGGAGTGCCCGGGCGGCGGGCGAGTTGCGCGCCCGGACAGGGGCACGGCCGGGCTGTGGCGCCGCCTGCCCAGCCGTAGCGTGAAGTCGATCCGCGCTCCGTGGGTCTCGTCAACGCGAAGGACATCGGATGCCCCGGTTGACAAGCCACTCATGGAGTCGACGACGTCGCCCATTGGACTTCATCCCCCAGGCGTCAGGAGGTCTTCGGCTCCGTCGCGACCGACATCCGCACCTTCGTCGACCACAGCCGCCCCAACCGGGTGGGCGGGCGCAGAGGCCATGAAGTACGACGGCGTGCACCCCGACACGCTCGCGGTCTACGCAGAGACCTGACAGGTCCCGACCGTCCGCGCCTACGCCGCCGGCGTTCCAGAGCTAGGGGGACCGAGGCTGGTGCGGGAAGTGCTTTGCTCGATGCGACGCTGCCACGCAGGATGGCTGCACGCGAGAAGACTCGAAGGTCGATGTCGAGGAGCACCGCAGCCGTTCGACGTACGGGCGAGAAGCGACTCGGAGCCAACAAGAGGGAGTGATCGTGATGCCGCGTTTCATGGGGTTCGTGAGGATGGAGGAGGGTGTCGGCACGCCGCCGCAGGCGCTGTTCGAGGCGATGGACACCTACATCGGTGAGCAGGCCGCGAGGGGTGTGTTCCTCGACGGCGGCGGTCTGTACGGGACCGAGGACGCGGTGAACTTCGTGGTCCGCGAGGGCGAGGTGACCCGGGTGGACGGTCCGTACGCCGAGGCCAAGGAGGTCGTGGGCGGTTGGGCGATCATGGCCTACGACACCCTCGAGGAGGCCGTGGCCGACCAGGAGGAGTTCGCTGCGCTGCATGCCAAGTACTGGCCGGAGGTCACCGTGATCGCGACGCTGCGCCAGATCTCCACCGGGCCGGAGGCGCCCGGGGACTGACCGGGACTCATTACGCTGGCATCGTGCCGGCAGGGACCAGTGCAGAATGACCTGACCGAGGGGTCAGCGGATCTCGCGGGCCAAGAAGACCCTGTCGCGGGCTCACCTCGAGTTCGAGCTGCCTGTCGGGGCGGAGCGGAGCGCGCGCTCCTGCACCGCCACGCCGAGCACAACCTGAGGCACGCGTCGGACCGCCGCCTCCAGTGAAGCCGGTAGCGTTGAGCGCGTGCCGTACGTGGATGCCGCCGGAGTCCGCGTGCACTACGTCGCGCACGGTCCGCGCGACGCAGGCCGGGTCCTGGTGCTGCTGCACGGGTTCACCCCTGACCACCGGTTGATGACCGGCGCCTTCGAGCCCGTCCTGGCCGGGCGCGGCGACTGGCGCCGGATCTACCTGGATCTGCCTGGCATGGGGCTGACCGCGGCGCCCGGGCAGGTCGCCTCGACAGATGATGTGTACGCCGTGGTGCGCGCCGCGGTCGAGGCGCTCGTGCCGGGACCGTATGCGGTGGCGGGCCAGTCGTACGGCGGCTACCTGGCGCGTGGCCTGGTCGCCGAGCATCGAGAGCGCGTCAGCGGGATGGCGCTGGTCTGCCCGATGCTCGTCGCCGAGCATGCGGACCGCGACGTGCCCGCGCATCAGGTGCTGCTGCGTGACGCGTTCTGTGAAGGGCTGGCGCGCGGCACCGAGTTCGACGACGTGATGGTGCTGCAGACCGAGGAGACCCACGGGCGGGTGCAGCAGGAGATCGTCAGCGGTCTTGCCGTGGCCGACGTACCCGCGTTGGAGCGGATCCAAGAAGGCTGGTCCGGCACGTTCCCACGCGAGCCGAAGGGCGTGACGTACCGCGCGCCGGTGCTCATCTTCACGGGTCGCCAGGACAGCTCGACGGGCTTTCGCGACGCGTGGCCGCTGCTCGGCCACTACCCGCACGCGACGTTCGCAGTGCTCGACCGCGCGGGCCACAACGGCCATATCGAGCAGCCGGCGCTCTTCCATGCGCTCGTCGAGGAGTGGCTGGACCGGGTAGAAGGCCGGAAAGGCTGACGGACGGCGAGATCACTCGTGTGGTACCTGTTCATCTCTCTCGACGGCGTCTTCGAGTCGCCGACCTGGACCATGGAGCTCGGCTTCGACCCGAGGATGGGCGAGGCGCTCGCCGCGATCACAGGCGAGTCGGACGCCATCCTGCTCGGCCGCAGGACGCATGAGATGTTCGCGCCGGCCTGGCGCGACCGTACGGTCGAGGACGACCCGGGTGCTCCGGTCTTCAACGGCTCCGCGAGTTCACGTACTCCCGTTCGGGAGCCATCTACGTCTCGGGAGGCGGCCGCCTGGTCAGAGGCCTGATCGCCGACGGGCTGCTGGACAGCTGCATCCCTTCATGTTCCCGATCGCCCTCGGCGCCGGTGATCGACTCATCGCCGATCAGCTGGCCACGTACACGCTCACCGGCTATGACGTGTACGACGACGGCGTCGTTCACCTGTGCCTGGTCCCCCGGGGCTGACTCTTCCTTCGCTCACGCCTGGATCGCGTCGGGATCCTCGTGGGCGGTGGTGGCTATCGCGTGAAGTCGGCGAAGCGCCAATGGGTCGGCTGCAGCGTGACCCGTTCCTCGCGGGGGATGTTCGCGGCGACGGTAGGCAGGTACGTCTCGAGCGCGTCACCCGACAGGTACAGGGAGGCGAGCTCCCGCTGGTCCTGTGCGGTGACCGGGCGGGCGTCGACCAGCTGGCACTCGACCGAGACGTACCGCGTTCGCGGGGCGACCTCGTCGACGACGAGCGTGGCGCAGCCGGCGCGCGCGAGCAGGTGTCTCTTGCGGCTCGTCGCTTCGGTGATGATCCAGACCAGACCGCCGACGGTGTAGGAGTACCACAGCGGGACTGCTGCCGGTGGGCCGTTCGGGCTGGCCACGGCGAAGATGCAGACGTGCGGTCGGGCGAGGAACTCGGCCGCCGCGCTCTCGTCGAAGTCCATCCGGCCAACCTAGCCTGCGCGGCGCCGCGAGCCAGCGCCCGCGAGCGGCACAGCCGGCAAGAGGAGCCCGCCGATCTGGGGACATGTCCATGGCGAGGTCAGAGCTCGGCCATCTCGTCCCATAGGTGCGCGGGACCTCAAGCGGTCGGCGTGCTTCTATCGCGACGATCTCGGTCGGAAGGCGCTGTCGCGTACGCGCTCGGTCTGCCCACGACCTGGATGCCAGGACTCGATGACGAGGCCATGGTCCAGGTACGTCAGCGCCACCTCGGAGATGTCCACGGTGAAGCCGTTGGCGGTCTGCACCGCGCGTCCGGCGATCTTGGCCTCACCGACCCACGCGCCGGGATCATCCTCCGGAGGGTCGACCGACGGGCTGTGCAGCGCGAGCCTCGGGTCACGCCGCAGGTCCGCCAGCTTGCGTGAGCCGTCCATCGAGCCGAAGGTCACCTGCCTGTCGATCAGGGTCTCGATGCCGCTGACGCGAGGCGAGCCGTCCGCGCGCAGCGTCGCCATCGTCTTGTGCTTGCGAGCCTGGAACAAGGCTCATACACGCGCGGCGAACTGTGGTGCGTCCGCCTCTATCTCGTGCCATGCCACCATGCACACGGACTGGCACGTGACACCGACACGTGAGCCTCAGGGATGCACACGTCGTTGCATCACCCAGCGCCACTTCGCGATCCTGCGATGACGTTCGAACCCCAGCTCCTCGAACAGGCTCTCCGGCCCGGTGTGCAGGTAGGCGCCGCGCTGGGGAGGCCGGTCCTCGACCTGCTCGGGGTAGGCCTCGACGAGTCCGCCACCGGCCCTCCCGATCGCCTCGAGAGCAGCAGCCACGGCTGCGCGAGCGACCCCCTCGCGCCGATGCCCGTTGCCGGTGAAGATGCAGGCGATCCTCCAGTCCGGGGCCTCGGTGAGTCCCTTGTTGTACGCGCCCAGGTTCTTGATGTTGGGGAGCTCCGCTGGCGGGCCGTACTGGCACCAGCCCACACACTCCTCATCCTGGTAGACCAGGACCTGGTGCACCGTCTTCTGGCGCACGTGCTCGTGCTTGGACTCGCGGTTCTGGACGGCGGTGCGGTCCTTGCCGACCCCCTCGGGGTGAAAGCCCATGCACCAGCAACCACCCCAGACCCCGTTGTTCGCCTCAACGAGTCGAGCGAAGTCGTCCCAGGTCTCGACGTCGAGTGGACGTGTCGTGTACGCAGGCATCGTCTCTCCGGTCACGGAGCCAGCCTGCCGCACGACAGCTGAACGCGGCAGCCCTGACGTGGCGCCTGCGGCAGCGTCTGCGCTCCTCCCACGCAGCCAGGTCGACCCACAGCCGTGCTAGAGACGTCCACGCCCTGCGTCTCGTAGCCTGACCAGGTGGCCACCTTCATCCTCGCAGTGCTCGGCGACGACCGCCCAGGTCTTGTGTCGGCTCTCTCGATGCCGGTCAACGCGCACGGCGCGAGCTGGGAGCGCAGCCAGATGTCACGGCTGGCCGGCAAGTTCGCCGGGATCGTGTTGGTGACCGTCGCCGACGAACGACTCGGCGCTCTGACGGCGGATCTCACGGCACTGCGTGACCAGGGGCTGCAGGTGACGCTGGAGCGAACGGACGAGGTCATTGACCGCGAGGCCCTTCGACTTCACCTGGACCTTCTCGGCGCCGACCACCCTGGCATCGTGGCGGAGGTCACCGCCTCCCTCGCTGCCCGTGGCGTCAGCATCGAGGAGCTCACCACCGACGTCCACGATGCGCCGATGGCCGGCGGGACGCTCTTCGAGGCTCGCGCGGTGCTCGCGGCCCCGCCCACGGCGAACGCCGAAGGCCTGAGGTCGATGCTCGAGGGGCTCGCCGATGAGCTGATGGTCGAGATCCGGCTTTCGGAGGACTGAGGCACTCGTCCGGACGTACCCGTCCCCGCGTATGCGCAACAGCGCGAGACGTTCGTCGAGGTGATGGCGGACTCGACGTACCACGGTGACGACCCGGCCACCGTGGCCGAGGTCATCGTCGCCGCGGTCACCGGCACCGACCCTCGAGTTCGATACTCCGCCGGCGTCACGGCCGGCCGGGTGAGCGCCCTGCGCGACAACCTGTCGTCCGGCTGACCGCCCGTAGCGGGATGTCGCGAGCGGAAGCCTCGACGGTCTGTCAACAGGGGGAGCCGATCGAGCCGGCCCTCGCGCGCTCCACCAGAGCCGCCGGTCGCCGAGTCAGCTGGTGGCAAGGTGGAAGGCAAGCGCCAGTCCCGCGAGCCCGACCACCCAGCGCAGCGGTCGCTCCGGCGCCACCCGTACGACGACCGGGCCGATGAACCCGCCCAGGGCCGCGCCGATCCCGATAGCCGCGGCCGCTGACCAGTCGACGGGGGCGAAGACGGCGTAGGCGATCGCTGCGACGCCGTTCGCAGTGCCGGTGGCGATGTTCTTGACCGCGTTGGTGATCGGCAGAGGCTCGATCCGTTCCAGCGCCAGGACTGCGAGCGCGATGATCCCGACCCCCGCGCCGAAGTAGCCGCTGTAGACCCCGAGCAGGACAACGACGAGCGCCCAGTGCCGAGCGATCGCGGGGTCACCGTGGGCGACGTTGCCGGGAGCGGCCTCATCGCCGCCGCTCACGAGAACACGGCCAAGGGCGAAGCGGCGAACCCGATCGCGGCACAAGAGAAGGAGCGCACCGAAGCCGACGAGCCACGGCACCACCGCCTGGAACGCCTCCGGCGGGGTGAGCAGAAGGAGCGCCGCACCCGCAGCGCCGCCGACCGCCGCCAGGGCTGCCAGGCGAGCCACCCGCCTCCATTGCCCACCCAGCTCCACACGCGAGCCTGCCACCGTGCCGCCAGTGACGCCGAAGAGCGCGACCGTATTCGTGACGTTGGCTGCGAGTGGGGGCAGCCCGACAGCGAGGAGCGCCGGATAGCTGATCAAGGACGCGAGCCCGGCAACGGATCCGGTGAGACCGGCACCTACGCCTGCCAGGACTAGCCAGAGTTCGCTCAACTGCACGCGACGATTCTCCGGTAAGGGTGACCTTGGCCGGCAACGCGTCTCACCAGCGCAACGATACGGAGGTCGCGGACCGGTCCTCAGCTCGTCGAATCGGACGGTCTGCGACGAACGATGCCGAGCGAAGGAACCGCGGTAACCCAGGTCACGTGCTCTCACCTCGCGCAACCGGTCGCGGTGTGAGGCTGCTGCCGCCAGGCGGCGCTATGACGGCAGCGCCGTGGGTTCGCAGCCGCTCGGCGATGTCTGGGACGTCGAGTTGGCTGGCGCCGGCCCGGAGCATCAGAGACCCTGCCTCGTCGACGGTGTACTCGGGGTTGTGCCCGTTCAGGAGCTGGAAGACCCGGGTGGGCGACCAGGCCAAGCGCCGGGGTCAGCGTCTCTGGCCAGCACCTTCCCACTCCGACGCAGTGCACAGACACGGCCGGGGTCCGCAGACCCCGGCCGCACCTTGGTGGAACAGACCGGGTGATCGGCGGGTTCCGCAAGCGCCACCTGTCCGCGTTGGGGCACCTGTTCGTGCAGGCGCTCGCCCTGTGCCAGGCCGCGGGCATGGTCAAGCTCGGGCAGGTCGCGCTCGATGGCACCAAGCTGCGGGCGAACGCGTCGCGGCGCAAGGCGATGAGCTATGCGCGGATGAGCGAGAAGGAGAAGATCCTCGCCCAGGAGGTGACCGACCTGTTGGCCGAGGCCGAAGCGATCGACCAGGCCGAGGACGCAAGTACGGCAAGGACCGTCGCGGCGACGAGCTGCCTGAGCAGCTGCGCCGCCGCGAGACCCGGCTGGCGAAGATCCGCGAGGCCAAGCAGGCGCTGGAGGACGAGGCCCGCGACGCGCGAAGGCCGCCGCGGAGGAGAAGGCCGCGGAGAAGGGCGAGGACGAGGAGGCCACCGCGGAGCGGGTCGCTCAGGCCGGTGAGACCGCGGTGCCGAGGCCGAAGGCGCAACGGAACTTCACCGATCCGGAGTCGAAGATCATGAAGACCTCCGACGGGGCGTTCCACCAGTGCTTCAACGGCCAAGCCGTGGTCGACGCCGCGCATCAGGTGATCGTGGCCGCCGACGTCACCGACTGCGCTGCCGACGTGGCCAACCTGATCCCGCTGACCGAGCAGACCATCGTCAACACCGGACACGCCCCGACCCAGCTGCTCGCCGATGCCGGCTACTGCTCCGAGGACAACCTGCAGCAAGGTGCTGCCGTCGGTGCGCAGACGGGGACGGAGTTCTTCATCGCCTTGGGCCGGGCCAAGCACGACGACCCAGTCCCGGTCGCGCCCGCGGGCCCGTCCGAGCAACGCCACCGTCAAGCAGCGGATGGCCCGCAAGCTGGCCACCAAGCGAGGCCGGGCGGTCTACGCCCGACGCAAGACGATCGTGGAACCGGTGTTCGGGCAGATGGCCACCTTGCAGAACGCCAAACATCTCCTGCTCCGCGGCCTGGACGGTGCCCGAGGTGAGTGGCTGCTGCTCGCGGCCTGTCACAACCTGCGCAAGCTCCACGGCACGATCGGTATCAACGGCCTGACGGGCCTGGCGACCAGCTGACGCGACCCCTGCGGCCAGCCCCAACGGCCGCATGGACGCCTCCAGGCGGCACCGACGCCGAAGATCGCATCCGGGTGTCGCCACGACACCCCACCGACCACCACCAGGGTCAGCGACCGCCAAACACAACAACCAGCCGCGGTGGAGCTTACTGACCACGCTCCTAGCCGACCGTGATGGTCAGCGTCTGGGCGGCGGTCGGGCTCACGCCGTTCTTCGCCTTGACCGTCACCTGGTAGGTGCCCGGTGACGTCGGCGTTCCGGCGATCGTGCCGGTGCCGTCGCCGTTGTCGGTGAAGGACAGGCCATCGGGCAGGTCGCCCTTGACCTTCAGCGTCGGCATCTCCTGCGCCGTCGGTGACTGCGTCGTCGCGGTGGTCACCGTGAAGCTCCCCGACTGGCCGCTGGTGAACGACGCGGTCGGGTCCGACGTGATCTGCAGCGGAGCCACGTTGACGACGAACGACGTGCGCACGGTCCTGGCGTGGTAGCGCGCCTTGACCGTGATGGTGGCGATGCCGGATCCCACGGTCCGAAGGGTCGTCCCGTGCTTGACCGACACCACGGAGGGCCGGTTGGAGGAGTAGCGGATGGTCAGGCCGCGCGGCAGCGGCGTGCTGCGGCCCCTGCTGACGTAGCCGTGCAGCTGCTCGTCGTCGGTCGCGACGGTGACCTGCGGGTTGATCGTCGTACCGACGTCGAAGGCCACGCGCTGGGCCACGTCCGCGGCTCGGTCTCCGTGCTCGATCGGACGGACCGTCACCGTGGTCGGAACCCGTCCGATGGTGCCGACGACCCGGACCTTGGCGCGCGCCACCACGTCGGAGGAGGACTCCCCGAGCTGCAGGCCGTAGCTGGTGTCGTCGACCTTCATCACTCCGCTCCGCTCGTCGAAGAACGCCAGCGACGAGGCCGGGACCCGGAAGGTGACCCGACGCGACTGCCCGGGTCGGAGCTCGACCCGCTGGAAGTCGACCAGCCGCTTGGCCGGCCGCTGCGCCTCACCAGGGGCGAACGGCGTCGTGGCGTAGAGCTGCGGCGTCGCGGTGCCGGAGCGGGTGCCGGTGTTCGTGACGATCGCAGTGGCCCGGATGGTGCCCTCGGCCCGCACCGGAGCCCTGCCGACGAGCAGGTGGGAGTAGCGGAACCGGCTGTAGCTCAAGCCGTGCCCGAACGCGTACGACGGCTGCCCGGTGAAGTACATGTACGTGCGGCCGGGGTTGCCGTCGCTAGGACGGATGGCGTAGTCGGTGATGTCCGGGAGCTGGCTGTCGTCGGCGTACCAGGTGAACGGCAGGTGCCCGCTGGGGTTGACCGAGCCGAGCAGCACGTTGGCGAGCGCGGGGCCCTGCCGCTGGCCGTTGTAGGAGCTCCACAGGATCGCCGGGCTGGTGTCGGCGAAGTCGCGGACGTCGACCGACCCGACCGTCTCGAGGTAGACGACCGTGCGCGGGTTGGCGGCCTCGACCTGCTTGATCATCGAGGCCTGGGCTCCCGGGAGCGCCGTGGTGGAGCGGTCGTGGTCCTCCGAGGAGGTCGTGTAGTCGGTGCCCCCGACGACCACGACGGCGTCGTAGCTCTTGACCGCGTCCAGGGTCGCCTGGTCGACGGTGTTCAGCGACGCTGCGTTGGTGCCGCCGGTCACTCCCGGGAGGAAGTCGACCTGGGCGTTCGGGTCGCGGTGCAGCACGGCCTGCTTGATGCCCGTGTAGGCGTCGATGTTGTTCGCCGCACCGGCGCCGATCTGCCGAGCTGGAGTAGCCGCCGGTGAACAGCCGGTCCGGGTGCGCGAAGTAGCCGACCACGGCCACCTTGAACCGGCGCGAGGACGGCACCCGCATCGGCAGCAGCCGGGAGCCGTCGACCTTGTCGTTCTTCAGCAGGACCAGGCTCTCCTCGGCGCTGCGCTGCGCCTGGGCGAGCCGCTCGGGGGTCTCGGTGATGGCGTTGTTCGACGGGTCGGTCACCCACGTCGTGCCACCGAGGCGCTGGCGTGCTGCCTGCACCCACGGCACCTGGTTCTCCGCGTCGAACTCGCCGGTCTCGATCCGGGCCGTGAACAGCCGGACCAGCGACGTGTCGACGTCACCGACGTTGAACGTGTCGGTCTGGGTCTTGATGTGCTGGGCGATCGCGGTCGGCACCGTGTTCCCGTAGCTGTACTGGTCGTGGTAGCCCCAGTTGCAGTCCAGGTCCTCACCCGCGGCGATCGCGTACGCCGTGCGCCCGTACTGGTCCAGCGGAGCCGGGGCGTACGGGGGCTGCCAGTGGTGTCCGGCCTGGATCTCGTAGACCGCGTCGCAGTCGGACGTGAAGTAGCCGTTGAAGCCGTAGGTGTCGCGGGCCAGGTCGCTCATCAGCTGCACGCTGGCGGCAGCGGGCACTCCGTTGACCTCGTTGTAGGAGCTCATGATCGAGCCCGGGTGTGCGCTGCCTTGATGATGTCGGCGAACTGCGTTGGTGTAGTACTCCCGCAGCGTGCGCTGGTCCATGTCGGAGGAGCCGCTGCGCCGGTTCACCTCGCTGTTGTTGGCGGCGTAGTGCTTCAGCGTCGCGATCGCCTTGTAGTAGCCGTGGGCCGAGCGGGGCAGCGCGCCCTGCTGGTTCTGGCCCTGAAGGCCGTCGACGTACTGGCCGGCCAGCCGTGCCGTCAGCGTCGGGTCCTCGCTCCAGCTCTCGTCGTTGCGCCCCCACCGGGGGTCGCGAGCGAGGTTGACGGTGGGCGCGTAGAAGTCGAGGTTCTCGGTGTTGTTCGGTGCGGTGTCCCGCGCCTCGTCACCGATCAGCGACGCCTCCCGGTACACCAGGTTCGGGTCCCAGGTGCTGCCCATCGACAGGTCCGAGGGGTACGACGTGGTGTTGGTCAGCGTCGTCGCGTTGCCGGTCGGCGTGATCGTCGAGGCGTTGACGCCGTGGTTGGACTCGTTCCACCAGCCCCAGGCGGCGATCCCGAGCCGCGCGATGGCCGGGGCGCGGGAGCTGTTCATCTCCTGCGCCTTCTCACCCAGGGTCATCCGCGACACCAGGTCGGCGGCGCGCTCGGCGGGACGGTAGGAGGTGTCGAGATAGACCGGCCCGTGATGGGCGGCCGCGCTGGCTGCTGTGGCGTTGCCGGCGGTGCCTGCGGTGATCGCGCCGGCGGCCAGGGCGAGGCTGGCGATGACGGTGACGGGTCGTGGATGACCTCTGCTCAAGGTGTTCTCCGAGTGGAACGGCGCGCGACATGGCCGAACGCGGTGAGTGGGACGGGCCGCGCCGGGTCCGGTGAGCCGGAGTAAAGGTGACGCGACTCTCATGAACCTAGATCCCCGACATTGTCCGAGTCAAGGACTCTCGTGACCCGAATCTCTGGGACTTTGTACGTTTTCGGACTAACCTACGACGATGAGCTCAGGTGATCTGGAGTCGTTGCGGGGTCGGAACCGCCGGGCGGTCGTGGCTGCCGTGCAGCGCCACCCCCGGGCGAGCCGGGCCCAGGTGTCGCGGGCCACCGGACTGTCCACCACCACGGTGTCGACCCTGGTCGCAGAGCTGGTGGACGGCGGGGTGCTCGTCGAGCTGGGCACGATCCGAGGGGGAGGTGGTCGGCCGTCGGTCTCGCTCGGGATCGATCCCGGCGTCGGGGCGGTGGTCGGCATCCATCTGGGGCACGGCGACCTCCGGGTGGTGGTGACCTCGTTGGACGGAGCCGTCCGTGCTGAGCAGCGCCACGTCATCGACGTCGACCATCAGCCTGCCCAGTCACTCGATCGGGTCGCAGCCACCACCGCGAGCCTGCTGTCCGGACTCGACCTCGCACCCGATCGGGTGCTGGGCCTCGGGGTCGCCGTCTCGGCGCCGGTGCTCGAGTCACGCTCACTGGGCTCTCCGCCGATGCTGCTGGACTGGGGTGAGGTCGACGTCGTCGACCGGCTGCGCCGCGCGTCCCGGGCCCCGCTGCACCTGGGCAACGACGCCACTCTGGGAGCGCTGGCCGAGTGGCGCCTCGGTGCCGGGGCCGGCGTCGACGACCTCGTCTACGTGATGCTCAGCGAAGGCGTCGGATCCGGGATGGTTCTGGGCGGCCGGCTGCACGACGGCGCGTCCGGGACCGCCGGGGAGCTCGGCCACCTGCAGGTCGCGAGCGACGGACGGGTGTGCCGCTGCGGGGGACGCGGCTGCCTCGAGACCGTGGTCGGGAAGCGAGCGCTGGTCTCGGCCCTGGCCCACACCCGTGGCCCCGACTGCACGGCCGAGCACCTTCTCGACCTGGCCGAGCAGGGCGACCGCGGAGCGCTGCGGCTGCTCACCGACGCCGGGGAGGTCGTGGGAAGGGCGCTCGCCGGCGTGTGCACGATGGTCGACCCGGCTCTGGTGGTGCTGGGCGGCGATCTGGCCTCACGGCCGGGGGCCGGTGGTGCGCTGGTCCGGGCCGCCACAGGCGCGCTGTCCCAGGCGCTCCCCCCCGTCGCCAACCACGACGTCCGGGTCGTCCAGGCCTCGTTGGGATCGCGCGCCGAGGCGCTCGGGGCGGCGCTGCTCGCGGCCTCAAGGGCCGACGAGCAGCTCGCCGCGCTCGTGAGCGGCGGCTGACGCCGCGGGTCGATCAGGGAGCTGCGACGTACGGGATCGTCTGCGGGCCCTCGGGCAGCACGCACACGCGGCTCTGCGGGCCCGCAGCAGCAAGCTCGGCCGCGACCGCCTCCGCCACGTCGTCGACGGCGAACAGGTGGGCGGTGCGCAGGTCCGCGTCGGTCAGCCCGGCGGCGTGCACACCGACCCGGGCGCGGTCGAGCACCCGGGCGAGGATCTGTACCTGCCACTGGTCGGGCACGGTCCGGGGCCGCGCGGCGATCATGTCCAGCAGCGCCCGTGGTGTCGGCGCCGAGACGAGCACCTCCCGGAACGACCCGTGGTCGGGGAAGCCGTCGGAGCACTCGGCCGCGCAGATGATCAGCCCACCCGGGCGCACCACGGTCGCCGCCGCCGACATGCCCTTCACCGCCTGGTACAGGTTCTGGTCGAGCGGGTAGCCGGAGTTCGTCGTGACCACCACGTCGAAGAGCCCGTCGACCGGGCACATCGCCGTGCGTCGCACGCTCTCGCGCGCCGCCGCGTGCATGGCCAGCACGTCGCCGCCGAACGCCGCCACCACCTGCTTCGCACCGTTGAGCGTCACGTCGAAGGCGAACTCCACGCCGGTCTCCTCGGCGATGGCGCGCACGTCGTCATGCACGGGGTTCCCCTCGCAGACCCCCCAGGTCGCGCGGTCGCTGCCGATGCGCCGGGCGTCGTGCAGTGCGAGCACGGTCTCGAGCCCGGCCAGCCCCGGCGCGACCAGCTTCGGCCCGCCGCTGAAGCCGGCGAAGAAGTGCGGCTCGACGAACCCGGTCGTGATCCGGACGTCGGCGCCCACCCAGTGCCGGTTCAGCCACACCGGTACGTCTGCCCCGTGCACGCCGCACCAGCGCAGGGACTCCGGGTCCCGAGCGTCGTGGTTGACGATCCGCATCGTGTCGACGATGTCGTCGCCGAGCATGCCCCGGAGCTCCGCGTCGGTGTTGCCACGGTGCGTGCCGGTGGCCACCAGCAGCGTGACGTCGTCGGGGGTGACGAGCCCGGTCAGCTCCGCGAGCAGCGCCTCGACCATCGCCCGGCGGGGCTGCGGCCGAGTCGCGTCACACAGCGAGACCGCCACCCGCTGGCCGCCCCGCACCCGGTCCCGCAGCGGCGGACCGGCTACCGGCTCGCGAAGCGCAGCGTGCAGCACGGCGCCGGGATCGCCGGCAGCGTCCTGATGCGTCGGCGCCACCACGGCCGTGCGGTCGTCGGGCAGGAGCACCTGCAGGCCGTCGCGACCGTACGCCAGCTCGACCTCAACCATCGGTGCCCTCGGCGATCTCGTCCCAGGCGACCTCCGGGACGTCGTGGGTCGGGAGCTGCAGGGCCGAGGTCGCCTGGTCGGCGTTGCGCATCCCGCGGACCACCGACGCGACGGCCGGGCGGCGCAGCGGGAGCCGGAGCGCCGTGGCTGGCAACGTGGTGCCGTGCCGCTCGTAGGCATCGGCCAGTGCGGGCGCGCGAGCGGGGAGGTCCGGCGTCGCCGGGGCGCAGTCGAAGTGCGCCGCTTCCGGCGTGCGGTCGGCACCCGAGCAGCCGAGAGCGTGCTCGGTCACCGGGCCGAGGTCGTGCTGGGACCAGAGTGCCCGGTCCGCCTCGGTGAGCAGGCCGCTGAGCTTCACGGCCACATTGTCCAGCACCGGACGCGCCTGGTGCGCACCACGTCCGACGGTCCGACAGTCCGAGTGGCCGACCGTCGCGGCGCACCCGAGGGACACCCGCCCGACGTACAGCTCTGCCCCTGGCGAGGGGTCTGAGGACCGGAAAGCCGGGAGGTGTACGCCCGAACGGCCGCGGGCGGCATCCCGTCGCTCACCGACGACGGTTCCGCGAGCCGCCGTACGTACGCTCCGCCGGAGCCGACTCCCCGCGTGGACGGCTTCCACCACGCCTGGAACGACTCGAAGGGGACCTCGATCGTCACCCGGGAGGACTCGACGCGGACCAGGTCCGCCTCGCGCGCAAGCTCGGCAGCTGCGCGACGGTGCCGTCGAAGCTGCGGTCCGGGTACGGGAGCCCCTCGGCCGCTGCACGGCGTACGTCGACGGACGGGAGCCGGGCCCGTGCGGCCTCGACGAGCGCCCGCGCCAGCGCACCCGAGAAGCGACCGGTGAACAGGTCGTATGTGGCGGCGGCGTCCATGGCGGGGCTGCCCGCTGCTCAGACCAAGAGCGTGCCCGAAGCGGAACAGGTTCTCCGGGTCCACCTGCTGCTTGACCCGCAGCAGCCGGGCATGCACCTCGGGTCGCCACGCGCGGCCGACCTGCTCGGGGGTTGCGGCGTCACCGAGCCAGTTCACCGGAACGGTCCCGGTGAGCCACGGGGAGAGGGCCGCGTGCACCGCGGCGCCGGCCCGGGGGACGAGCTGCTCCAGCTCAGGGGTGAGCATGCCCAGCGTGAGCAGCGAGAAGGCGCCCTCGCGACCGGAGACGGCGTTCGGAACCCGAGGCTGGCGGCCGAGAGCCCCTCCCATGAGCCGTAGCTCGACCATCGCCAACGGACTGCCGGACTCGGGGCCGGCGGTCTGCAGCAGGCGGTCGACTGCCTCGGCCGTCAGCGCGCTGAGGAGAGCGCCGCGCTCCCACGCGGGAAGCGGGTCCTGCGGATCCTGGTGGATGGCGTCGATCGCGGTCACGGGCAGCGCGCCGACGCCGGACAGCAGGACCTCGCCGGACTCGAGCATCGGGGCGAGGAGTGCGGCGCCCTCGGCCTCGCTGCCGTTGACGGAGAACCGCAGGTGCACCACGTACCTGCCGCGGATCGGCTCCGGAAGGGTCTCGACCGGCGGCAGCCGCAGCAGCGCGAGGGACGCACCGGCATGGTCGGGGAGGGTGGGCGCCCAGGCGCGGAACGAGTGCAGCACGTCGCGGGCCGAGGTGGCGGAGAAGAACACCGCGCCTCCATAGACCTGGGCGACCGGCACCAGGTCGAGCCGGAGCGAGGTGACGATGCCGAAGTTCCCCTTGCCGCCGCAGATCGCCCAGAACAGGTCCGGCTCGCGCTGCTCGTCGACCCGGCGGACCCGGCCGTCGGCGGTGACCACCTCCAGACTCCGGACCAGGTCGGCGCCGAAGCCGAACTGACGCGACAGCGGGCCGATTCCCCCGCCGACGCAGAACCCGACGACGCCGACCTGGGTGGAGGAGCCACCGACCCCCGCGAGGCCGTACGGCGCCGCCGCGGCCAGCAGGTCGCGCCATCGTGCGCCGGCACCCACGACGGCGGTCCGGTCTGCGGCGTCGATCTCGACGGAGGTCATCCGGGAGGTGGTGACGAGGACGGCGTCGCTGACCGGGCGCACCGGCCCGTGACCGGTCGCCTGCACAGCCACCGGGAGGCCGCGCTCGGCCGCCCAGCCGACCGCCGCAGCCACGTCGTCGGCACTCGTGGCGCCGACAACGAGGGCCGGCCGGTGGGTGACGGCCAGGTTGAACGTCGCCACCTCGGCGGCGACGCCCGGGTGGTCGCCGGGAAGGACGGGCCCCGCCACGCGTGCGCCGAGGTCGGCCACGTCGTCGTCGGCGATGACGGTCGGTTCGAGGGTGTGCATGGCGACCTCCGGGTCGGCTGGTCCCGGACGGGTCTCCGGGGTGCGACCACGATGCGGCCGGGTCGTCCGCGCGATCCACGACTTGTTGCCTCACCGGCGTGAGGAAGCGCCTAACATCGCAGGTCATGGAGCTGCGCCAGCTGGGCTACTTCGTCGCCGTGGCGGAGGAGCGTCACTTCGGGCGGGCCGCCGCGCGGCTCCTGATCACCACCCCCTCGCTCAGCCAGCAGATCAAGGCGCTGGAGCGGGACCTCGGCGTACGGCTGTTCGACCGGACCTCCGCGGGCGCCGCGCTCACCGTGGCCGGGGAGGAGCTCCTCCCGCTGGCCCGGTCCACCCTCGACAGCGCCGCGCAGGTGCGCTCGGCGGCGCTGCGGGTCGCGCACGACCGGGCGACGGTCCTGCGGCTGGGGTTCCTCGCCTTCGCGCTCACCGCCGAGTCCAGGGGGCTGCTCACCGCCTTCGGGCGGGAGGCTCCCGACGTCACCGTGGAGCTGTGCCAGTACGAGTGGGACGACCCCTCGGCCGGGCTGCTCGCCGGCGAGACGGACGCCGCGCTCGTGCGCCCGCCGTTCACCGGGACGGACAGGCTGAAGCTGGTCGACCTGGCCCGTGAGCCCGTGCTCGCCCTGCTCTGGGAGGACCATCCGCTCGCCGGTGAGCCAGAGGTGGGGATGGCCAGGATCGCCGAGGAGCCCTTCCTGGAGGCCGGGGTCGTCACCGACCCGGTCTTCGCCGCCTTCTGGTACCTCCGCGCGCTGCGACCCGACGACGCGCCCCGGGTCCCGAGCAGGTCCGGCACCGTGGAGGAGTGGCTCGCCGAGGTGTCGTTCGGGCGCGGGGTGAACCTCGTCCCGGCCGGGCTGGCCGCGCAGTACGCACGGCCGGGGCTCGCCTTCGTGCCGGTCTCCGACGCCCCCCGGTCGCGGCTGGCGCTGGCCTGGCGACCGGAGGACCCCTCGCCGGCGGTCCGGGCCCTGGCCGAGCTCGCCGTACGGCTGCGGACCGTGGGTCGCTCGCGGCGTGCCTCCCGTCGATAGCCCCCGCCGGCGTGCCCGGGCCACGTGCGCGAGTGGGGCTGTCGGGCACACTCGGCCGTGACGACGACCCGCTCGACGCGTTGGTGCTCGTCGGGCCACCGACCTTCCCCGGCTGCCGGATCCGGGCCCGCGCCATCGCGATGTTCTGCATGACCGACGAGAAGGGGCCCGACGAGAAGCTGCTCTGCGTGCCTGCTCATGACCCCAGGTACGCCGGTGTCCGGGACATCGACGACATCCCCGACTTCGACCGGCGCGAGATCACGCACTTCTTCGAGGTCTACAAGGACCTCGAGCCGGGCAAGTCGGTCGAGGGCTCTCACTGGGGAGGTCGGGAGGCCGCCTACGCCGAGATCGAGGCGTCCCGGAGGCGGGCGGAGAGCAGCCCGCGCTTCGGCCGGCTCTCGGGGTAGCGCCGGTGAACCGGTAAGGTGGGTTCCCGATGGCGGTGGGGCTCGCCGACAACCGCGGCGTACGCCGCCAACAGTCCCTACCTCACGAGGTAGGAGGCTGCGTGCACAGACCCGGCGACGTGCTCGTGGCGACGATCGACGGCCCGGACGGGTTCGAGACGTTCGGTGAGCTCACCACCCTCCCGACCACCGGACACCCGGCCGTCGAGGAGGAGAGCCGGTGAGAAACCGTCACGACGGCGCTGGAGCACGGCCCGCGCGCGGCTACGTGCGCGAGGAGGCGGCAGCCGACGGCGGCCGTGCGGCCGGTGACGCCGTGCACGACCTCCCCGTCGACCCCGACGCGGTCGAACCGGCGCCCCGACCCGATCGGAGGCGTGCGCCCGGGGTGCTCCGAGGACGGTGGGACATCCTGCTCGTCATCGCTGCCGGCGGCGCGCTGGGCAGCGTTGGGCGTTGGGCGGTGAGCACGGCCGTCCCGCACGACGCGGACGGGGTCCCGTGGGCGACCTGGGTCGAGAACGTCACGGGCGCGTTCGTCCTTGGAGCGCTGATGGTCCTCATCCTCGACGCCTGGCCCCCGAACCGCTACCTCCGGCCCTTCCTGGGAGTCGGCGTCCTGGGCGGCTATACGACCTTCTCCACCTACATGCTCGACACCCGGACCCTGCTCGCCGAGGGCCAGGTGCCGATCGCGCTCGGGTACCTGTTCGGGACGCTGCTGACCGGCCTGTTCGCGGTGTGGGCCGGCATCGGTGCCGCCCGCGCGGGCGTGGGAGCCCTGGAGCACCGCCGCCGACACCGCCACCAGCAGCCTTCCGGCGGCCCCCGCGAATCGTCCGCCGGTCCACCGAACACCCATCGAGACCTCGATCGTGAGGACTCTTCCAGGAGCCGAGAAT
Source organism: uncultured Actinomycetota bacterium (assembly GCA_963811365.1). Lineage (GTDB taxonomy): Bacteria > Actinomycetota > Actinomycetes > Propionibacteriales > Nocardioidaceae > CAWEQW01. Next base: position 122,455 of record CAWEQW010000002.1, read on the forward strand.
GACCCTTCGAGGACACGCCACCCGGCTGACCGTCTTCGTCAAGGAAGACGACCAGTGGCACCACCGCCCGCTCTACACCGAGATCGTGCACCGCGCCCACGAGGCGGGTCTCGCCGGGGCCAGCGTCTTCCGCGGTATCGAGGGCTACGGCAAGTCCCAGCACATCCACACCAGTCGCATCCTGTCGCTGGCCGAGGACCTGCCCTGCTCGATCGTCATCGTCGACACCGAGGACAAGATCCGCGGCTTCCTCGCCGAGCTCGACGAGCTCGTCACCGAGGGCATGGTGATGGTCGACGAGGTGGAGGTCGTCAAGTACGTCACCCGGCGCGACGGCACGGGCGCCGGTCCCACGGCCGACGGGCAGCGCCCATGACGCTGGTCCTGGTCCTGCTCGGTGGGGCGATCGGGGCTCCGCTGCGCTACCTGACCGACCTGCTCGTGCAGGCCCGCCATGACAGCGTGCTGCCGTGGGGGACCCTGACGGTGAACGTGGCCGGGTCGTTCCTGCTGGGTGGCGTGGCCAGTGCCGTGGCCAACCTCGGCGCGCCGACCTGGCTGCTCACCCTGGCCGGCACGGGGTTCTGCGGGGCGCTGACCACGTTCTCCACCTTCGGGTTCGAGACGGTCCGGCTGGTCGAGGAGGGCTCGCGGCTCGAGGCGCTGCTGAACGTGTCCCTCGGTCTGGCGGCCGGACTGCTCGCCTGTGCCGGCGGCTGGGCACTCGTCGGGGGACTGGCGTGACCGATCCGCCTCCGCCGGCACGAGAGGACGTCGGGCCCTACAGATCGGCTCCGGACCGGACGAGTCACGACCCGGCCCGTGCCCCGCACCGTCAGCAGAGAACCCGAGAGGACCTGTGAGATGAGCATCGAGATCGCCTCCCTCCGCGCGCTGGAGATCCTGGACTCGCGCGGCCGCCCGACCCTGTCGGTGACCGTGCACACCGAGGACGGCTCCACGCACCGCGCGGGCGTGCCGTCCGGAGCGTCCACCGGCTCCGGGGAAGCCGTCGAGCTCCGCGACGGCGGCAGCATCAGGTACGGCGGGAAGGGCACCCGCGCCGCGGTGGGGAACGTGAACGGGCCGGTCAACGAGGCGCTCTCGGGACGCTCGTTCGCAGACCTCGGAGAGGTCGACCGGATGCTGGCCGCCCTCGACGGGACCCCGAACAAGTCCGGGCTCGGCGCCAACGCGATCGTCGGGGTGTCGATGGCTTCGGCGCGTGCGTTCGCCGCAGCCGCAGGAGTGCCCCTCTGGCGGTACCTGGCCCCGGCCGGGGTGGCGCCGGCCCTCCCGGTGCCGCACTTCAACGTGGTCAACGGCGGCGCGCACGCCCCGAACAGCCTCGACTTCCAGGAGTTCATGCTCGCCCCGCTCGGTGCGCCCAGCCTCCCGGAGGCGGTCCGGGCCGGCGCCGAGGTCTACGCGGCGCTGAAGGCGCGGCTCGCCGGCGCGGGATACGCCACCGGTCTGGGGGACGAAGGCGGTTTCGCGCCCGACATCGCCCGCCCGGAGGACGTGCTGGACACCCTGGTCGGCGCCATCAAGGACGCCGGGTACACACCGGGACGCGGCGGTATCGCGGTCGCTCTGGACCCGGCCGCCAGCGAGTTCTACCGCGACGGCACCTACCACGTCGGTGGCCAGACCCTGTCGAGCTCCGACATGGTCGGCTACTACGTCGAGCTGGTGGGTCGCTTCCCGATCTGGAGCATCGAGGACGGCCTGGCCGAGGACGACTGGGAGGGGTGGACCGCCCTCACCGAGAGGCTCGGCGCGAAGATCCAGCTCGTCGGTGACGACAACTTCGTGACCAACCCCGCCATCATCAAGGACGCGGTCAGCCGTGGAGTGGCGAACGCCGCGCTGATCAAGGTCAACCAGATCGGCAGCGTGACCGAGACCCTCGACGCCTTGGCGGTCTGCCGCGACGCGGGCTACGCAGCGATGGTCTCGCACCGCTCGGGCGAGACCGAGGACTCCTTCATCGCCGACCTCGCCGTCGGATCCGGCTGCGGGCAGCTGAAGTCCGGTGCGCCGGCGCGCGGCGAGCGGGTCGCCAAGTACAACAGGCTCCTGGAGATCGACGATGCGGAGCCGGGGATGCGGTACGGGGTCTAGTACCTCGTGCTCCATCATGCGGACGTCGCCGTCGTGGGCGCCGGTGTCATCGGCTGCTCCGTCGCCCTCGAGCTGGCCCGCCGGGGCCGTGCCGTCGTCGTGGTCGACAAGGCCGGAGGGGTCGGCCACGGGTCAACCAGCGCCTCGAGCGCGATCGTGCGATTCAACTACTCGACCTACGCGGGCGTGGCACTCGCCTGGGAGTCGCTGCACGGGTGGCGCGACTGGCGTGCCCACCTCGGCCACGACGACCCGGACGGTCTCGCCCGCTTCCACCGCACCGGTCTGGTCGTGCTCACCGATGGCGCCTCCACGCACGCCGGCGCGGGTGCGCTGTTCGACCGCGTCGGCGTGCCCTGGCAGAGCTGGTCGCCGGCCGACGTACGGCGTCACCTGCCGGCGCTCGACGCGGGCGCCTACGGGCCGCCGAAGCCGGTCGGGTCGCCCGAGTTCGAGGCGCCGGCCTCCGGCGAGGTGCACGGTGTCTTCACGCCCGACGCCGGCTACGTCGACGACGCCGCCCTGGCCGCACACAACCTCGCGGCCGCGGCCCGACGGCATGCTGCGCGCTTCCTGCTGCGCCGGCGGGTGACCTCCCTGGACCGGGCCGGGCACGGCTGGCGGGTCGCGACCGCAGAGGGCGACGCGATCGCCACCGACGTGGTGGTGAACGCCGCGGGGCCCTGGTCGTCGGCGGTGAACCGGATGGCAGGGGTGGGCGCCGACGCGACGATCTCCACCAGACCGCTGCGGCAGGAGGTGCACCAGGTGCGCGCTCCGTCGGCGTTCAGCTCCGACTCCGCACCGGGTGCGATCCTGGCCGACCTCGACCTCGGCACCTACATCCGGCCGGCCGGCGGCGACAGCCTGCTGGTGGGCGGCACCGAGCCGGAGTGCGATCCGCTGGAGTGGGTCGACGACCCGGACGCCGCGGACCCGCGCCCGACCATGGAGCGGTTCACCGCCCAGGTGACGCGCGCCGCCCGCCGGCTGCCCGACCTGCGGGTCCCGAACCGTCCGCTCGGCCTTTCGGGCACCTATGACGTCTCTGACGACTGGGCCCCGGTCTACGACCGGACCGACCGGTCCGGCTTCTACGTGGCAATCGGCACCAGCGGCAACCAGTTCAAGAACGCGCCGCTGGTCGGCACGCTGATGGCCGAGCTGGTGGCTGCGGTCGAGAGCGGCCACGACCACGACGCCAGCCCGCTGCAGGTGACGTTGCCGCGGACCGGGAACAGCCTCTCGCTCGGGGCGTTCTCGCGTCGCCGGGCCGTGCCGAAGGACGGACCCAGGTCGGTGATGGGCTGACCCCCGCCCCCGCGGGACAGGGCTGTCCGAACCGCTCGGGACCGCCCGACCCGTCCGGCCCACTCGGCCGACAGTCGACTCCCGAGGTCTCCGGGACCGGCGCGTCGACCTCTTGCCGAACGTCACGACGCGGGAATACAGTCCCTGCAACCGCTCGGCGCAATCGATTTGCACGAGTGCCGCGGGCTCCTGTGAACCTGAGCTCGGATGCGGGTTCCACCGACTTCGAGGAGGACAGCATGGCCGACACGAGGACTGCGGCAGAGCGTGACCCGGGCATCACCGCCCGGCTCGGGGCCAGCCGCGTCAGCCGGCGGTCGATGCTGCTCGGCACTGCCGCGGGTGCGGCCGGCGCCGCGGTGGGCCTGTCGCCGGTCGGCCGCGCAGCCGCGGCGACGGGGTCGGCGACGTACCCGCTGTGGAGGACCGCCGACCACCGGGGCATCCTGTACGGCTCCTCGATCGCGACCTGGCAGCTCGACGACGACTACGCGGACCTCTACAGGCGGCAGGCTGCGGTGCTCTGGCCGGAGGACGACCTGCTGTGGTACCGCCTCAAGCCCAACCCGGACTCGCCGTTGGACTTCTCCTACGCCGACCGGATCATCGAGTTCGCGGAGGCCAACGACCAGGTGGTCTTCGGCGGACCCGGCCTGGTGTGGGACGAGGGGTTCGGCGACGGCTGGCAGGACTCCGACCTGTGGGACATCTCCGAACAGCGGGCCCGCAGCCTGCTCTACGGCACGCTGCGTGCGGTGGTGCGCCGCTACCGGCGACGCGTCGCCGCCTGGGTCGTCGTGAACGAGGCCATCGTCAACGGCACCGACCAGGGCCACCGTGGCCTGCGTGAGGACGTGCCGTGGTTCCAGACGATCGGCCCGGAGTACGTCGCGCACGCGTTCCACGAGGCGCACGAGACGGACCCCCACGCCGTGCTGGTGCTGAACGACTTCGGATACGAGACGGTCAACCAGTACGGCGACCAGCCCGCCGACAAGATGAGGTCGACGCTGCGCGTGGTCGACGACCTCCTCGAGCACGACGTGCCGGTGCACGCCTTCGGCGTCCAGGCGCACCTGCTGGCCGACCGGTTCCGCGAGCGCTTCCACGCGAAGCAGTACCGACACTTCATGCGTGAGCTGTCCGACCGCGGCCTGAAGATCTTCATCACGGAGATGGACGTGCTCGACGACGGCCTCCCGAAGGCGGCCGGGCCCCGCGACCGCGCCGTCGCGGACGTGTACCGCCGCTACCTCGACGTCGCGCTCGACGAGCGCGACATCGCCGCCGTGATCAGCTTCGGCCTCACCGACCGCTATACGTGGCTGGACGAGGACTACCCGCGTGACGACGGGGCGCACCGACGGCCGCTCGCGTTCGACCGCGCGCTGCGACCCAAGCCGGCCTTCTCCGCCATCCGGAGCGGACTGCATGCGGCGCCGAGGCGTCGGGCGCTCTTCAGGCGCCACGGGTGCCGCCGATGAACGCGACCGCCGCCGAACCCGCCTGACCGCCCCGCAGCTCGCACCCCACCAGGAGGCATGCCCTATGTCCGAAGCGCCCGGACCCCGCCACGCCCTCGTCGTCCGCGGCGGCTGGGAGGGGCACAGTCCCGTCGACGCGACCGACCGCTTCATCCCGTTCCTGGAGGACAACGGCTTCGACGTCGAGGTCCTCGACGGTCCGCACGCGTACGAGGACACCGAGCGCCTGGCCCGCACGGACCTCGTGCTGCAGTGCTTCACGCAGGGCGAGGCGACCGAGGAGCAGGTCACCAACCTCGCCGACGCAGTGCGGGCCGGCACGGGTCTCGCCGGCTGGCACGGCGGCATCGTCGACTCGTTCCGCGGCTCGCCGGACTACCTCCACCTCACTGGCGGCCAGTGGGCCGCGCACCCCGGCGGCTTCGTCGACTACGAGGTGGAGGTGGTTCCCGGCCGCGGCGACCACCCGGTCGTGGCCGGCCTGGACAGATGGAAGCACCACACCGAGCAGTACTGGTGTCTCACCGACGACCTCAACGACGTCCTGGCCACCTCCCGCTTCGAGGCCACCCCGGACACCCCCTGGCGCGACGACCTGGTGGTGCCCGCGGTCTGGACCCGGCAGTGGGGCGGCGGCCGGGTCTTCGTCAGCACCATCGGCCACAGGCTGGAGGACCTCGAGGTGCCGGAGGTGCGTACGCTCACCGAGCGTGGCCTTGTGTGGGCGGCGCGCTGACGAGAGGCTGCTGAGCGAGTGAAGCGACTCCTCCTGGACACGGACCTCGGGATGGGGGCGCCGGGCTCCGACATCAACGACGGGTTCGCGCTCGCGCTCGCCGTCGCCGACCCGGCGCTGCACGTCGAGCTGGTCAGCACCGTGAACGGCAACACCGACGTGGACACTGCGACCAGGTTGACGCTCGGGCTGCTCCGGCGGCTCGGGCATGACCACGTCCCGGTGGCGCGCGGCGCGTGTGCGCCGCTGCTGCGCAGCTCGCCCCGATCCCCGGCGGGCTCGGCGCCCGTGCTCCCGCCGGGCGTCGACCCGGCCGGCCGGGTGGTCGAGCACGCCGCGCGGCACCTCGTCGAGCGGGTGATGTCCGAGCCCGGGGCGCTGACGATCGTCGCGATCGGACCGCTGACCAACCTGGCGCTCGCGCTTCTCCTCGAACCCCGGCTCGCGACCGCGGCGAAGGAGGTGGTGGTCATGGGCGGGAGCTACCTCGAGCACACCAACGTGGCGGCCATGCCCGGAGAGTTCAACTTCTGGGTGGACCCCGAGGCGGCCTCGATCGTGCTGGGCAGCGGGCTGCCGCTGAGGCTGGTCGGCCTCGACGTGACCCGCCAGGTACGGCTCAGCGGCACCGACGCGGCGCGCCTGCGGGCGGCCGGCGGTGACTTCGGGTCGTTCGCCGCCGACTGCACCGACGAGTGGATCGCCCACCTGCGACGCACCGTCCCGGGCGACGAGCGGGAGCACGACAGCTGTGCGCTGCACGACCCGCTCGTCGTCGCCGCCGTCGCGCAGCCCGGGCTGCTCACCTGGCGGCAGGCGTACGTCGGCGTGGAGACCGCCGGAGAGCGCACCCGCGGTGTCGCGGTCGCCGACCTGCTGACCACCGACCCGGTGCCGGAGCCGAACTGCCGCATCGCAGTAGCCGTCGACGTGGACGGCTTCCGCGACCATCTCCTCGAGCGCCTGGGATCGTTGCCATGACGTCGGCGCAGCCGCGGGTCGTCGTCGTCGGGTCACTCAACCGTGACTACGTCTGCACGGTGGAGCGGCTCCCGTCAACGGGCGAGACCGTGCTGGGCTCAGAGCTCGAGCTCCACGCCGGAGGCAAGGGGAGCAACCAGGCTGTCGCCGCCGCCGTGGTCGGTGCCGTGGTCGGCGTCCCGTGCGCCATTGTGGGCGCTGTCGGCCGCGACGCCGACGGCGCGGCACTGCTCGACGGGCTGCGCGGTGCCGGCGTCGACACCACGTCCGTGGCGGAGCTCCCCGACGTGCGGACCGGGGCCGCGCTGATCACCGTTGACGCTGCTGGCGCCAACACGATCGTGGTGAGCCCCGGCGCCAACCACCGACTCGACGAGCGCGGGGTCGCGCGTGCCCTGGACGCTCTGGTCGACGAGGACGGCATCGTGGTGCTCCAAGGCGAGCTCACGGCCGCGGTCACCGAGTCGGCCGTGCGGCTGGCGGCGCGAGCGGGCGCGCGTGTCGTGGTGAACCTCGCGCCGGTTCGCCCTCTGCCGGAGGAGCTCATGGCACGCTGCGACCCGCTGGTGGTCAACGAGTCCGAGGCCGCCGGGCTCGTCGGCGCGGTCTCCGGGTCGGGCGCCCGGGCCACCCCGGCGCAGGCGGCGGCCCTGCTGGGGTCGAGGGCCGCCTCCGCGGTCGTGACCGCCGGCGCCGCCGGCGTTGTGGTCGCGGTGAACGGGACCATCACGAGCGTCCCGGCACCTGTCACGGAGGTCGTCGACAGCACCGGTGCGGGCGACGCGTTCACCGGTGCGCTCGCCGCGGGGCTGGCCAGGGGTCGGGACCTCGTCACCGCGGCACGGTGGGGCGTGGCCGTCGCGTCGTACTCGGTGGGACGGCCGGGAGCCCAGGCCTCCTACCCCCGAGGTGACGCCTGCGAAGCCTTGCTCGCCGAGAGAGGTCCGTGACCCTGTCTTGCCGTCGGACGGCTGATCCCCTAGCGTCTCCTCAAATCGTTTTGCATCACATGACCATCGCGCCACCGAACCGGAGGAGCTGCACATGACCGCGTCGCGGACGCTGGCGGTCGGGATGATCGGCTACGCGTTCATGGGTGCCGTCCACTCACAGGGCTGGCGCACGGCACCCCGGTTCTTCGAGCTCCCCGCCACACCCGAGCTGACGGTGCTCTGCGGGCGCTCCGCCGACGCGGCCCGGGCGGCCGCCGACCGGCTCGGCTGGGCCGAGGCGGTGACCGACTGGCGCGCGGTCGTCGACCGCGACGACGTCGACGTCATCGACATCTGCACGCCCGGCGACAGCCACCGGGAGATCGCCCTGGCCGCCCTCGCAGCCGGCAAGCACGTGCTCTGCGAGAAGCCTCTGGCGAACACGGTCGCGGAGGCCGAGGAGATGGCCGCCGCGGCGGCCTCCGCCCGCGACCAGGGGGTCCTCTCCATGGTGGGCTTCAACTACCGCCGAACGCCGGCTCTGGCGCTGGCCCGTCGGCTGGTCGACGAGGGCCGACTCGGGCGGCTTCACCACGTGCGGGCCCAGTACCTCCAGGACTGGCTGGTCGACCCTGCCTTCCCGCTCGCGTGGCGGCTGCAGAAGGACAGGGCCGGCTCCGGTGCGCTCGGAGACATCGGCGCGCACGTCGTCGACCTCGCGTGCTTCCTCACCGGTGAGCGGCTCAGCGGCGTCTCCGGGACGCTGCAGCGCTTCGTCGACAGGCGACCTGTCGCGACCGAGGCGACCGGGCTGAGCGGGGCCGGCGGCAGCGAGCTGGGGGACGTCACCGTCGACGACGCGGCGGTGTTCTTCGGTCGCACGCAGAGCGGCGCCCTCGCCTCGTTCGAGGCGTCGCGCTTCGCCAACGGCCGCAAGAACGCCATGCGGCTGGAGCTCAACGGCTCCGAGGGCAGCCTGGCCTTCGACTTCGAGCGGATGAACGAGCTCGAGGTCTACGACGGCACCGTGCCGACCGCGGACGCCGGCTTTCGCACGATCCTCAGCACCGACCCGGCGCACCCGTACGCCGACGCCTGGTGGCCGCCCGGACACGGGCTCGGATACGAGCACACGTTCGTCCACGAGATCGCCGACTTCGTGCGCTCGGTCGCGGACGGTGAGCCGCCGACGCCCTCGTTCGACGACGGCCTCTACGTCCAGCGCGTCCTCGAGGCCGTGGAGCGCTCGTCGGAGAGCTCGTCCTGTTGGACCCCGGTCGCCTGACCCGCACGCACACGAGAGAGGGAGCCCCGATGGCACGACCGGTCACGCTGTTCACCGGCCAGTTCGCGGACCTGCCGTTCGAGCAGATCTGCGAGCTGGCCTCTGGCTGGGGGTACGACGGCCTGGAGATCGCCTGCTGGGGCGACCATTTCGACGTCCACGCCGCCATGACCGACGACGACTACGTGCCGGGCCGCCGGAAGATCCTCGAGCGGCACGGCCTCGCGGTCCATGCGATCTCCTGCCACCTCACGGGGCAGGCCGTGTGCGACCACCCCATCGACGAGCGCCACCGGGGCATCCTGCCCGCGCGGATCTGGGACGACGGCGAGCCGGAAGGGGTCCGGCAGCGGGCCGCGGACGAGGTCAAGGACACCGCCAGGGCGGCGGCCAGGCTCGGTGTCGACACGGTGATCGGCTTCACCGGCTCGTCGATCTGGCACACCGTCGCGATGTTCCCCCCGGTCCCCGCCGAGATGGTCGAGCGCGGGTACGCCGACTTCGCCGCCCGGTGGAACCCGATCCTCGACGTCTTCGACGAGGTGGGCGTGCGGTTCGCGCACGAGGTGCATCCCAGCGAGATCGCCTACGACTACTGGACCACGCACCGCACCCTGGAGGCGATCGGCCACCGGCCCGCCTTCGGCCTGAACTTCGACCCCAGCCACTTCGTCTGGCAGGACCTCGACCCGGTCGACTTCCTGTGGGACTTCCGCGACCGGATCTACCACGTGGACTGCAAGGAGTCGGCGGTCCGGCTCAACGGTCGCAACGGCCGGCTCTCCTCGCACCTGCCGTGGGGCGACCCGCGCCGCGGCTGGGACTTCGTGTCCACCGGCCACGGCGACGTCCCGTGGGAGCCGGTCTTCCGGATGCTCAACAGCATCGGCTACCGCGGTCCGGTCTCGGTCGAGTGGGAGGACGCCGGCATGGACCGGGCGGTCGGCGCGCCCGACGCGCTCGCGTTCGTCCGGCGGCTGACCGAGATCGAGCCACCCTCGGCGGCCTTCGACTCGGCCTTCTCCTCAGGCGGCTGAGCCACCCGTCAACCATCCACGTGAGGAAACCACCACCATGACAGCACTCCGCGTCGGCGTCGTCGGGTTGGGAGAGGTCGCGCAGGTCGTGCACCTCCCGATCATCGAGAACCTGCCCGACCTCTTCGAGCTGACAGCCGTCTGCGACATCTCGCCGACACTGCTGAAGGTCATCGGCGACCGGTACGGCGTCGCCCACCGCTATGCCGACGTCGAGCAGATGGTCGCCGAGGCGCCGCTGGACTGCGTCCTGGTGCTGAACAGCGACGAGTACCACTGCGACTGCGTGGTGGCCGCCCTCGCGGCGGGGCTGCACGTGATGGTCGAGAAGCCGATGTGCCTGAGCCGCCGTGAGGCCGAGCGCATCATCGATGCCCGGGACCGCTCCGGTCGTCAGGTGATGGTGGGCTACATGCGACGGTTCGCGCCCGCCTTCGAGGAGGCCAGGCGCCGGCTCCCCGAGCTCGGCCCCGTGCGGTACGCCCGGGTCCACGACATCATCGGCCGCAACCGGCTGATGATCGACCCCACCGCCCGGGTGGTCCGCCCGGACGACATCCCCAGGGCCGCCATGGAGGAGCGCTGGGCCCGCGGCAGCGCCCTGGTCACCGAGGCGCTGGGGGAGGTGCCCGCGGAGATCGGCGGAGCCTACCGGCTGCTGTGCGGGCTGGGCAGCCACGACCTGTCCGCGATGCGGGAGCTGCTCGGCCCGCCGCGCGGCGTCGCGAGCGCCCGCCAGTGGCGCGACGGCGGCTACATCGTGGCGCTCCTGGAGTACGACGACCACCTCGTGACCTACGAGACGGGCGTCGACGAGCAGCTGCGGTTCGACGCGCACCTCGAGGTGTACGGCGAGGCCTCGTCGCTGCGGGTGCAGTACGACACGCCGTACATCCGGCACCTCCCGACGACGCTGGTGCTCGAGGGGACCGTCGGCGACTCCTACGAGCAGACGGTGCTCCGCCCGCATCTGAAGGACCCCTACACCCACGAGCTGGAGTACTTCCACGCCCATGTGACGAGCGGCGAGCCCGTCAAGACCGGCCCCGAGGACTTCGTGGCGGACCTCGACCTCTTCACCGACATCGTCCGCGCCCTGCAAGAGCCCGGAAGGCAGTGGTGAGCGGACCGGAACGAACGACGAGACGACCCGACGGCAGCCCCGGTGCCTGCGGGCCCGGGACCCGGAGTCCCGGCGGACCGGGCGCGGAACGCCCGGTGCGCACCCAGCGACCAGCGACAACGAACGGACAGGTGAACGTGACGTGCTGACATCCCAAGACGTGCAGTTCTTCCGCGACAACGGGTACCTCCTCCCGGGCACCCAGCTCTTCTCGGAGCGGAGGCTGACCGAGCTCGAGGAGATCTTCAACGATCACCTCACCGACAAGGGCGACAGGCTCTCCGACGAGCTGGACACCCCGCACTTCCGGGACCCGCGGCTGATGTCCTTCCTGCTCTCGGACGAGGTCCTCGACACCGTGGAGCCGCTGGTCGGCCCGGACATCGCGCTGTGGACCAGCCACTTCATCTCCAAGGACCCCAGGACCGGTCGTGCGACGCCCTGGCACAAGGACAGCGCCTACTGGAACGGCCGGCTCTCGGCGTACGACCACATCGTCACGGTGTGGCTGGCGCTGGAGAACCCCAGCACGACGGCGAACGGCTGCATGCGGGTGATCCCCGGCTCCCACCTGGCGGGTGGGTTCTCCGAGAACTACGTGCCGACCGACATGAGCGTGCAGACCTTCCACGCCGAGATCAGCGGCGTCGCCGAGGACCAGGCGGTCGACTTCGAGCTGGCACGCGGTGAGTTCTCGATGCACGACGGCCGGATCATCCACGGTGCGAAGGCCAATACCAGCGACCTGCGCCGCACCGGCTACACGATGCGCTACTTCCCGGCCTCCGTGAAGGTGCTCGAGGTCGAGCAGAACGCCGGCTGGAAGGTCTGGCTGGCCCGGGGCGAGGACACGGCCGGCAACACCTACGAGCCCGACCCGCGGACCCGCGCCGACGCATGAGCGAGCTCGCATGAGACTGGGCCTGCTCACCGCATGCCTGCCCGGCGTGCCGCTCGCCCGGGTGGCGAGCCGGGCCGCGGAGCAGGGGTACCAGGCGCTCGAGGTGGCCGCCTGGCCCGACGTGCCCGGCAGGGACTGGGAGGCCAGCCACCCTCGACGTCGCCTCCTTCGGCGAGGAGTCGGCAGCCGGAGTCTCCGACCTTTGGGCTCCCGGGGCTCGAGCTCTCGGCGGTCGCCTACTACGAGAACAACCTCCACGCAGACCCCGACCGGCGCGCGGAGATCCACGAGCACCTACGTCGCTGCATCGACGCCGCTCAGCTGCTCGGCTGCGGGCTGGTGGGGACCTTCGTCGGCCGGGACGTCACCGCGACCGTCGAGGAGAACCTCCGCCTCGGTGAGCGGCTGCTGCCGCCGCTCGTCGCCTACGCGGCCGACCGGGGCGTGCGGCTGGTGGTGGAGAACTGCCCCATGGAGGGATGGCACCCCGACGGCTACCCCGCCAACCTCGCCTACTCGCCGCAGCTGTGGGACTGGATGGCCGAGCTGGGACTGTGGCTCAACTTCGACCCCTCGCACCTGACCTGGGTCGGTATCGACCCGGTGGCCGTGCTCCCGGCGTACGTCGAGCGTGTGCTGCACGTGCAGGCCAAGGACGTCGAGGTCGACCCGGCCGCGCGCAACCGCTACGGGGTGTTCGGCAACGCCGTCGACCGGGCGTCGTCGCCGTGGAGCAGCGGCTGGTGGCGCTACCGGATCCCCGGGCTGGGACAGGTCGACTGGACCGCGTTCGTCGCGGAGCTGCACAGGCTGGGCTTCGACGGGGTCGTCTCGGTCGAGCACGAGGACCCGGTCTGGAGCGGGTCCGTGGACAAGGTCGAGGCTGGGCTGTCCCTGGCCTACGACCATCTGAGCGGCCTCGTTGCGGGGCCGCTCCCGGCGCGAGGACAGGTGAGACCCGTGCAGCGCGGTGTCTACTTCGACGGCTGGTTTCCCCGGCAGCACTGCTACCACCCCAGCCTGCCGCCACGGCGGCTGCGGATGGTCGAGGACCTGGTCGACCTACGGGCCACGGTGCTCGTCTGGTCGGCCATGGGTGGCGGGTCGCTGGCGCTTCCCTACCTCGAGCAGGAGGCGTTCGGCGAGGTGCCGGCGCGCGAGCGCTTCTACGGCTTCGTCAACGACAGCGAGTTCGTCGCGGAGTGCCACAAGCACGGCATCGCGGTCTTCGGCATCGTGTTCGAGGCGCAGGGCTGGGAGTTCCCCGTCGAGCTGAACGACGACGAGACGGCCGTGCTGTCCCTCAACGAGCTGCGCGGCGTCGGGCGGCGGGACTGGCTGGGGCTGCGGGAGTTCTCAAGCAACCGGTACCCGCAGCTGTGGAAGCCGGTCGAGCACTGGTTCCCGGGGGGGCTGCGCAACAGCCGCGGCGAGCCGGTGACCGACCTGATCGAGGAGTGCGTGGCGCGCGACATCGACCAGCAGCCGTGTCACGCCCGGTGGGTGGAGTGCCCCGACCGCGAGCACCAGTGCTTCTACATGGACCGCAACAACCCGGTCTGGCGGGAGTACCTCAAGGCCGTGATCCGGATCCAGATCGACGCCGGCGTCGACGGCATCCAGCTCGACGAGGCCGAGCTGCCGATGGGCGCCTTCCAGTACGGCGCCTGCTTCTGCCGCGAGTGCGCCGACCAGTTCCGCGAGCACCTCCGCGCGCTCCCCCCGGGACACCCCTCGCTCGACGAGCTCGACGGCGCAGAGCTCGACACGTTCCACTACGGTGAGTGGCTGAAGGCGCGTGGCCACGACTTCAAGCAGGACCGCCCCTCCACGCCCCTGTTCGGGGAGTACTACAGGTTCCAGTGTCGCGCCATCAAGCGCTACTTCGCCGAGCTCGCCGACTACGCGCGCAGCTACGGGCGCAGCCGCGGACGCGAGGTGATGGTGTCCGGCAACTTCTTCAACCTCGACCCCAGCTACCTCGCGCTGGCCGACGACGTGGACCTGCTGATCACCGAGATGCGCAACACGACGTACCGGCAGCCTGAGTGGTACCGCTACGTCGCGGCGTTCGCCGGCGAGAAGGACGTCGTGGTCGTGGAGAACCCGTACGGTGGCGTGGTGCCGGAGCTGGTGGGGCTGCTGGCACAGGGCCGCGGACGCGACCTCTACCGGCTCTCGCTGTACGAGGGTGCGGCCTTCGGCGCCAACATGACGGTGCCCTATGGAGCATGGATGGGCAGCACCATCGAGGACTCCTACCACCCGCCGCACGAGCTCTCGGTGGAGGTGCAGTCGTTCCTCGCCGACCATGACCGGCTCTACGCCAAGCAGTCCTGGCACGAGCTCGCCGTGGTCTTCAGCGTCGAGAGCACCCGCGAGCTCATCGCCGCCGCAGACGCCAGCGACAACCTGACGAACGCTCGGGACGCCTCGGTCCGGGTGCCCTACCGGGTCGTGACCGAGGGGCTCGCCGCAGCGGGCACGCCGTTCGACGTGGTGCTGTTCCCCGACGGCGACACCGCGCCGGACCGGGTCGGCGCCCGGACGCTGCAGCGATACCGCACGCTGGTGCTGCCGGACTGCTTCGCGCTGACAGACCGTCAGGCCGGGGCGCTGCAGGCGGCACTGGATGCCGGGTGCCTCGTGGTGGTGACCGACCGGTTCGGCGAGACGATGCCGCCGGAGCAGCGGGCCGAGGTTCTCGGGCACCCCGGCGTGCGGCGCGGAGCGGCGGGGGATCCCGGATCGCTGGTGCCGCACGGCGCCCAGGTCGAGGTCTCCGCGCCGCTGGCCGTCAACGTGATGCGGATGGCCGACGGCGGCGCGGCGGTGCACCTGGTCAACTACGACCACGACGACGCGGCCGACGCCGTGCGGGTGCGCGAGGGCGTGGCGCTGTCGGTGCGGCTGCCGTTCGACGTCGACTCGGCCGTTTACCACGACGCGGACGGTGGGTCGCAGCGCATCGAGGCGACGAGCAAGGGCGACCTGCACACCGTCGTCGTCCCGCGGGTGGGGGTCTACGGCGTGGTGGAGCTGCGAAGCGGGGAGGAGTCGACGTGAGGCAGGCGGTGCTGACCGGCCCCGGCCGGTTCGAGCTCGAGGACGTGCGGGTGCCAGTGCCCGGCCGGGGGGAGCTGCTCGTCGCCGTCGCCGCCTGCGGGGTCTGCGCGTCGGAGCTGGAGGCCTGGACCGGGCGCTCGTCGCCGTCGTACCCGCTGAGGCTGGGCCACGAGGTGAGCGGAACGGTCGTCGACGTGGGAGCCGACACAGACGGCTTCGCGCCCGGTGACCCGGTGGGGATCTGGGTCACCGAGCGGGGGTTCGGCGAGTACGTCGTGGTGTCGGCGGACGCGGCGTTCCCGGCCGGTGGCGTCGCCCTCGACACCGTGCTGGCCGAGCCGCTGGCCTGCGCGGTGAACGCCGTCGAGCTCGCCGACGTACGACTCGCCGACGACGTGGTCCTCGTCGGCGCCGGGTTCATGGGACACCTGACCCAGCAGCTCACCGTGCTGCGCGGCCCCCGTCACGTGATCGTCGCCGACACCCGGTCCGACGCCCTGGACCGGGCGAAGCGGCTCGGCGCGACCCACACCGTGGACGTGCGTGAGCAGAGCCTGGCCGAGGTGGTGAGCGAGGTGACGCACGGGCGGATGGCCGACGTGACGTTCGAGCGCACCGGGAGCCCGGCAGCGCTGAGGACCATCGGCGAGGTGACCAGGATGAGCGGGAAGCTGGTCCTGGTCGGGTTCCACCAGGGGCCGCCACGGGAGATTCCGCTCGGCTACTGGAATTGGATGGCCTACGACCTGCGCAACGCCCACTTCCGCGAGGAGTCGACGATCCTCTCCGGAATGCGGACCGGCCTGCGCCTGGTGACGTCCGGGCGTCTGGACCTGGCGCCGCACGTCACGCACCGCTTCGAGCTCGCCGGCATCGCGGAGGCCTTCGACACCGCCGTCGCCAAGCCGGAGGGGTTCGTCAAGGCGACGGTCGTGGTCGACCCCGCCGCCGGGTGAGCCCCGACCGGGGCGCTCGCGGCACGTTCCCAATGCCGGACGCCGGACCGCGCGGGTCAGGCGGAGCCGCGGACCACGAGCGGACACGGCAGCACGATCGTCCGGCCGTCGCCGTCGTAGTCGCCCTCGAGGCGGCTCATCAGCAGCCGGCCCGCGTTGACGCCGGTGTCGTACGCCGGGTTGAGCGCGGTCGTCAGCGGCGGGTTGACGATGGTCGCGGCGTCCACGTCGTCGAACCCGGCGACCGCCACGTCGTCGGGCACCGCGAGGCCTGCTTCGTGGACGGCGTCGATCGCGCCGATGGCCATCAGGTCGTTGGCGCAGAACACCGCGGACGGCTGCTGCCGGCGGGGGAGCGCGAGCAGCTGCTGCATCGCCCGCCTCCCGCCTGCCCGGGTCCAGTCGCCGGTCACCATCAGCTCGGGGCGGACTTCCAGGCCCCGCTCCTGCAGGGCGCGCGTGAAGCCCGCGATGCGCCCGCCACCCGTCTCCGGGGGGCCCTCGATCATCGCGATCCGGCGGCGTCGGCGCCGCAGCAGGTGCAGCGTGACGGCGTGGGCGCCCACCTCGTCGTCCACGGCGACGACGTCGACGCGTGCCTGGCCGGGGGCCTCGCCGATGCAGACGACCGGCACACCGAGGTTCCCCGGCCCCAGCGCGTCGACGGACGCCGTGTCGACCGCCGCCATCACGATCCCGTCGGCGCCACGGTCGAGGATGTCCTCGAGGAACATGGTCTGCCGCTCCGGCCGGCCGTCGGTGTTGCAGACGTACGTGCCGTACCCCGCATCGAGGACGGTGTCGGCCAGCCCTCGGGTCAGCACGCTGTAGAAGGTGTTCGTGATGTCGGGGACCACCACGGCGATCATCAGCGAGCGGCGGGTGCGCAGCGACCTCGCGACGCCGTTCGGGCGGTAGCCGAGGGCTTTGATCGCCTCGTGCACGGTGCCTCGCGTCTCGGCCGCCACGATCCGCTTGCCGGACAGCACGTGCGAGACCGTCGTGGGACTCACCCCCGCCAGGGCGGCCACCTGGGTGATCGTGACCCGGCCGTCAGCGCCCCGGTCGTCCGCCGTCCTCTTGGTGACGCCCACACGCCGGTCCTCTCGCTCCGTTCGGTCGCCGACCGAGACCCCGCGCTGCAGGAGCGGGACGCTGCTGCGCGAGTGACCTGCTTCGGCGTTCGTATGCTAGCGAAGACCGTGGGCCAAATCGATTTGAACGTCAAGATAGCTGCGTGCCGGGCGACGCGGCAGCGACCCGGCGGAGGCGCTTCACGCCGGATCTCTTGACAACCCCAGGCCCGGCGGCGATGCTTCCGCAGAAGGGATGCCAAACGATTTGCGTGTGACTCCCGTCACACCGTCGGTCCGATCAGCGAGGAGATCATCGGTGGGCTCTTCCAACTTTCTCAGGTCACGCCGCAGTGTCGTCGCGCTGGTCGCGGCGAGCACTCTCGGCGTCGTGCTCACCGGCTGTTCGGGAGCGTCGAGCAACAGCACGGACCAGGGCCGGGGCTCCGGGCCGGTGAAGGATCCGTCGAAGCCGGTGACCGTCACCTTCCAGTCCTGGGTCGGCAGCGACCCGACCCTCAAGAAGATGGCCGCGGACTTCCACAAGCTGCACCCGAACATCACCATCAAGATGCTCAACGTCTCGGCCGACTCGGCGAGCCAGAAGCTGACCACGCAAGTCGCTGGCGGCAACCCGCCCGACGTGGCGTACGTCGACGCGAGCGACACCTCGGACTTCGCCTCCGCGGCGCCCTGGTGAACCTCGACAACTACATGAAGCGCAGCAAGGACGTCGATCCCGCGGACTACGTGAACGCCTTCAAGACGTTCGTGACGTGGAACGGTCACATGTGGGGCGCGCCGATCGACGGCGAGTCGACCGGCCTGTTCTACCGCAAGGACCTCTTCCGCGCCGCGGGCATCACGCACCCCCCGACGACGTGGTCGCAGTTCCAAGCCGACGCCGCCAAGCTGACCGTCCCGTCGAAGAAGCAGTACGGGTACGAGGTCTTCGCCTCCAACCCCGAAGGCGCCTACTACTTCTACCCGTGGCTGTACCAGGCCGGCGGTGACCTGCTCGGCAAGGACGGCAAGAGCGTTCTGTTCGACAGTGCCGCGGCGAAGAAGGCAGCGGCCTTCTACGTCAACCTCGTGAAGTACTCCCCGAAGGACTACCTGAACTCCAACTCCTACGACGGCCGGACGGCCTTCGCCCAGGGCAAGGTGGGGATGTACATGGCGGGGTCCTGGCTCGCCGGCACCCTCTCCTCCGAGCACCCCGGCATCACCGACAAGTGGACGACCGCGCCGCTGCCGAACGGCCCGGCGGGCTGCAAGACCACCATCGCCGGCGACTCCCTGGTGATGATGTCCGGGACAAAGAAACCGGACGCCGCCTGGCTGTGGATCGAGTACCTGTCGAAGCCGTCCGTGATGGCCCAGTGGACCTACAAGTCGCCCAGTGGCACGGAGCTTCCCACGCGGACCTCGCTGCTGGACTCCCCGGACCTGACGAAGACGAAGCCCGTGCTCAAGGGCTTCGCCGACCTCATGAAGTGCGGAGTGGCGAGCACCGTCGCCAACCCGAGGTTCCCGCGTGTCCAGGAGGCGCTGAACGGCGAGCTGGCCAAGGCGATGTACGGCCAGGAGTCGGCTAGTCAGGCGATGGACAACGCGGCCGAGCAGGCCCGCACGATCCTGCAGCACTGACCGGCCCGAGCCGTCGCACCGGAGCCGCCCTGCCGAGCCGTCCGTCCCGGACACCGGTGGGGCGGAGCTCCGGTGCTCCCCGAGCGACCTGAGAGGTGACGTGACCACTGCAGCAGCGCCCCGCCGGCGTCCCGTCCGAAGCCGTCCGCCCGGATCCGGCGGACCGGGGGTCAGATGCGCTGGGAGTGGTCGGCCTACGCCTTCCTCGCCCCCGCCGTGATCGTCTTCTCGGTGTTCACCGTCTTCGCGCTGATCTTCGCCTTCTACCGACCTTCCACGACTGGAACATCCTCCAGCCGCAGAGCCCTTCGTCGGGCTGCAGAACACAAGGACATGCTGCACGACAAGGCGTTCGGCCAGTCGGTCGTCAACACCGTCTACTACACCGGCGGAGCCGTGCCGCTGCAGATCGTCGTCGGCCTCGGCATCGCGCTACTGCTCAACCAGGCGATCCGGTTCCGGCGCTGTTCCGCACCTTCTTCTACCTTCCGGTCGTCACGCCTCTGGTGGTCGCCGCGATCCTGTGGAAGTGGCTGTACAACGGTGACTACGGCCTGTTCAACTTCTACCTGCTCAAGGCCCACCTGATCGACCAGCCGCTGCTGTGGCTGTCCAGCCAGAACCTGGCCATGCCGGCGGTCATCTTGATGACGGTCTGGCAGAGCGTGGGCTTCTCCATGGTGATCTACCTCGCGGGTCTGCAGGCGATCCCCGAGGAGCTCTACGAGGCGGCGAAGATCGACGGCGCGGGCCCGCTGGCCCGGCTGCGCCACGTGACGATCCCGATGCTTCGTCCGACCACGCTGTTCCTGCTGGTGATGGGGATCATCGGCTCGTTCCAGGTGTTCACCCAGATCTTCATCATGACCAGCGGCGGGCCGCTCAACCGGACGACGACGATGGTCTACTTCATCTACCAGGCGGCTTTCCAGTTCTACGACATGGGATATGCCAGCACCCTCGCGTTCGGCCTGTTCGCGCTGCTGCTCGTCGTCACCGCCCTCCAGCTCCGGCTCTACCGGAAGGCGGACCTGTGACCACGGTCGACGAGCCGCAGACGGCGGTGAGCACCGGCGCGACCGAGCGCGGCTCCGGCGGGCCCGGCAGCGTGGCCGCCAGCAGCGGCCGGAGTGGGTACCCGGCCGGTGGCTCACCTACGTCGTGCTGGTGGTGGGCGCGATCCTGTTCGTGGCGCCGTTCGCCTGGCTGGTCAGCGCATCCTTCCAGCACATGAGCGAGATCTTCTCCAGCCCGCCCACGTGGATCCCACACCACCCGACGATCGCGGGGTACAAGCAGTTCCTCAACCTCGGGAACCTCACCCGAGCGCAGCGCGGGCAGGGAACCGGCGACTAGGTGGTTCGCCAACAGTGCCTTCGTCGCGACCTCCGTGACCGTCCTCCAGACGTTCTTCAACGCGATGGCGGCCTACGTGTTCGCCAAGCGGTCCTTCCCCGGACGGGACGCCATCTTCCTGGTCTTCCTGGCCACGATGATGGTGCCGCCGCAGGTGACCCTCATCCCGAACTACCTGATCGTCAAGCACATCCCGCTGTTCGGCGGGAACAACCTGCTCGGCAACGGCGGTCACGGCTGGCTGGACTCCTACTGGGGGCTGATTCTGCCCGGCACGGTCAGCGCCTTCGGGATCTTCCTGCTCCGGCAGTACATGCAGTCGATCCCGGACGAGCTGCTGCAAGCCGCCCGCGTCGACGGCGCCAACGAGTTCCAGGTCTTCTGGCGCGTGGTGATCCCGCTGTGTGTGCCGGCCCTGGCCGCAACCGCGATCTTCACCTTCCAGGGGGCGTGGGAGGACTTCCTCTGGCCGCTGATCATCATGTCGAGTCCGGAGAAGTACACCGCCCCCCTCGGGCTGGCGCTCTTCGTCGTCAAGAACGAGACCTCCTGGAACCTGCTGTTCGCAGGGTCGGTGATCGCCACCCTGCCGATGATCGTGGTGTTCATGGTGTTCCAGCGGAAGTTCGTGCAGGGCATCGCGCTCAGCGGGGTCAAGGGGTGACCGCGGTCGATCCCGACCTGGTCGCCTCGCTGCTCGGCGACACCGGTGGCGTGCTTCGGCTCGAACCCGCGTTCGTGGCGCGCGACTTCCTGCCGCCGGGCCGGCGGCTCGGCCTGCCGGAGGACGCCTACGACGTGGGGGACCGGGGCGCGATCTGCGAGCGGTGGCTCGCCTCGACCACGAAGGCCGACAACCGCATCGGCATCCCTCACGAGGGGCTCAGCACGGTGCGCACCGACGATGACCGCAGCCTGCTGCTCCGCGACGCCGTCGCCGCTGCTCCCGAGCTCGTCATGGGAGCGTCGTACGCGGCGGCCCATCCCGGAGGGCTCGGCCGGCTGGCCAAGCTCTTCGACTACGCCTACCGGCTCCCGTACCACGTGCACCCGCCCCAGCGGACGCGCGCGCTCGTCGGCGCGCAGGCCAAGGACGAGGCCTACCACTTCCTGCGGCCGACCCCGGACGCACCCCGAAACGCTCGGCGTCCATCCGTGGCTCGGCGCGAGGCTGCACAGGTGCTGTTGCCTACCTCGAGCACTGGGACAGCGACCTGATCCTGCGGCACTTCCGCGCACAGCTCCAGGTCCCCGGCGAAGGGTTCCTGGTCCCTCGGCGTCCTGCACGCGCCGGGAACCGCCCTGACGCTCGAGCTGCAGGAGGACTCGGACGTGCTGGCGATGTTCCAGGCGCTCAACGCAGGCCGGATCATCTCCAAGGACCTGCTGTTCAAGGACGTGCGGCCCGAGGACCGCACCCGGCACGGCGAGCGCTTCCCGCTGCGGTTCGTGGACCGGCCGACCAACGCCGACCCGTACTTCTACGAGACCCACCACCTGAGCCCGCGAGCCACCGCCCGCGACCTCGGAGCAGCCACCGAGAGCTGGGTGTTCTTCGGCACCCCGAAGTTCGCCGGGAAGCGGCTGGTCGTGCCGTCCGGGGCGTCCGTCGACCTCGTCGAGCCGGGCGTCTACTCGGTCTTCGTGTGGTCGGGCACGGGCTCGTACGCCGGTCAGCCGGTAACCGGTGGCATCCCGGGGGAGGACGAGCTGCTCGTCTCCCATCACACGGCGACCAGCCCGCACACCGTGACCAGCACGGGGAGCGACGACCTCGTCGTCTTCACGCTCTTCGGGCCCGACCTGCACCCCGACGTCCCGACCGCCGGGGTGCCGTCGTGAGCATGCTGCGAGCCGGTGTCGTCGGGGCCGGAATGGTCGCGGGCTGCCACGTGCGCGCCTACCTCGCGGCCGCGGCGTCGACCTCGTCGCGGTCGCCGACCCGCACCTGGCGAAGGCCGAGCGACTGGCCGGGCCCGTGGGCGCCGCCGCGGTGACGGGCCTCGAGCAGCTGCTGGACCTCGGCGTCGACGTGGTGAGCGTCTGCACGCCGCCGCACACCCACGCCGCCCTCAGCGTCCGGGCGATCGAGGCGTACCGGCACGTGCTCTGCGAGAAGCCGCTGGCAGCGTCCCTGGACGAGTGCCGCCGGATCGCCGCCGCGGCCGACCTGACCGACGCTGTGGTGATGGTGGGGCAGGTCAGCCGGTTCGAGCCGGACCACGCCGCGGCCAAGCAGCTGGTCGATGACGGGCGGGTCGGCGAGGTGGCGATGATGGTGCACTCGGTGACCACGTCGATGCCCGGCTGGAGCGAGGACGGCTGGCTGGCCGACCAGCGCCAGTGGGTGGCCCGCGCTGGACCTGTCGGTCCACAGCTTCGACTACCTCGCGTGGGTGTCGGGCAGAGAGCCGGTGCGGGTGCACGCCGTGGCGGGGGACAGCGCCGCCGGACCTGCGACCTACGCGGTCGCGACGGTGCGGTACGCCGGCGGCGCGATCGGCCAGGTCGAGTCGAGCTGGGCGCACCCCGAGTCCCGCGGCCTCCGGGTCGGCGTCGAGCTGACCGGCACGGCGGGGCGGATCAGCTGGAACAGCGCGCAGACGCTCGGCGGGGCGATGCACCTCCTCGACGGCGAGACCCGTGGTTCGACCCGCTCGGGGAGCGGGGCTTCCACCGCGAGATCGGGGCCTTCCTCACCGCGGTGCGCAGCCGCGGCCGTCTCCGGTCCCGGTGCAGGCGGGGCTGTCCGCGGTCCGCACCGCCCTGGCCGCCCGCGAGTCGCTCCAGACGGGCCGGCCCGTCGACCTGAGGACCTGGGAGGTCGGGTGAGGCAGCCACTCGGAGTCGCGGTCCTGGGCTGCGCGCACCGGCCGCACGCCTCGTCCTACGCCCAGGCGCTCGCCGCGTCGCCGACAGCCCGGCTGGTGGCGGTGCACGATCCCGAACCGGCTCTCGCCCGGTCGGTGGCCGACGACACCGGCGCGCCGTGCGTCGAGGACGCCGACCGGATGCTGGCGGACGGGGAGGTCGAGGCGGTCGTGGTCTGCAGTCCCACCGCGCAGCATCGCCGGGACGTGGAGCTCGCCGCGTCCCACGGGGTGCACGTGCTGTGCGAGAAGCCGATCGCGACCAGGCCGCGGACGCGTGCCATGCTCACCGCGACACAGCCGCGGGGGTGCAGCTGCACGTCGCGTTCGTGTCGCGCTTCCTGCCGCACGTGCGGCAGATCAAGGCGGCGCTGGACGAGGCGGCTCTCGGCGAGGTGGTCGGCGTGCGGGCCTGGAACCGGGGACGGCCACCGCTTCCCCCCGGCTACCCTGCATGGATCACCACCCGGGCGAGTCCGGGGGCGGGGCGCTCATCGACCACGCGGTGCACCTGGTGGACCTGCTCCGTCACCTCCTCGGCCAGGAGGTCGCCGAGGTGGCCGCGGAGGCGGGGTGGCTGCTGTGGGGGGCCGGGGTGGAGGACTGTGCCCTGCTGTCACTGCGCCTGTCCGGCGGCGCCGTCGCCAGCGTCGACCCGAGCTGGTCGGTGCCCGCGGGGAACCCCTGGGACTACGACTTCTTCCTCCGGATGGTCGGTACGGCGGGCTCCCTCGACCTGGACGACGTCTCGGAGTCGGTGTCGGTCGTCAGCGCCCGTGACGGTGCGGGACTGCGGCTGCGGGGCTTCGGCGAGAGCCCGGACCTCACGATGGTCGAGGCGTTCGTCGGCTCGGTCCTCGACGGAGCGGTCCGCGAGCCCTGCGCCACCGGGCTGGACGGTCTACGGGCCCTGGAGACCGCCCTCGCCGGGTACGTCTCCGCGGGGGACGGGGCGCGTTTCGTCGCCCCGTTGCGCGGCTGAGGGGGCATCGGCTGCGGCCAGCTCGTGGAGGCGCTGCACGAGCGCCGGCGGCACCACCGTGTCCGGGTCGCGTCCTGGGGCGCCCGCGAGTGCCCGAGTGCTGGCGACGATCGCGGCGTACAGCGGGGGGCAGGTCGGACACCTCTCCAGGTGCGCCTCCACCCGACGTGACGAGTCCGGGTCCAGCTCGCGGTCGATGTAGTCGCTGATCTGCCGACGCGCCTCCCAGCACCGCAGCGGAACTCCCTTCAGCGCCTCGCGCCGCTCGTGCCCGCGCGCCAGCTCCGAGACCAGCATCATCCGACCGCGCCGCAGCCGTTGCTTCGCCGCCGGCAGGCTCACCGCCTGCACCTGCGCGACCTCCCGCATGGTCATCTGCTCGGCGTCATGGAGCACCACGGCCGTCCGGTAGCCGACCGGAAGGTGGCTCAGCGCGTCCAGCAGGTCGCCCCGGGTCTCGGCGCGGGCGGCCACCTCGGCCGCGTCGACGGTGTAGCTGTCCCGCCGCCAGCGTCTCTCCACCTCGGCGGCGACGTCGTCGACAGCCCCCTCACGGGTGCGCCGGGACTCGTCGACGGCGATGTTGTGCAGGATCCGGTGGAGCCAGGTGGTCAGCGAGGAGTCGCCCCGGAACCCGGCCGCTCGCTCCAGCGCGCGGGTCAGCGTGTCCTGGACGAGGTCCTCGGCCCGAGTGGGGTCGTGGGTGAGGGACCGGGCATAGCGCAGCAGTCCCGGGATCTCCCCGGCCAGGCCCCCCACCAGCTCCTCGACGTCCATCGCCGGCAGGGTACCTCCGACCTACTGTGCGACAGGGGTCTCGCCGTGCTTCCCGCCGCTGGCGGTGCTGACGTGCAGCAGCCGGTACAGCGGGCAGAAGCCGACGGCGGCGGTCACGAGCAGCACCGCTGCCAGGGCCACGAGCACGATGCCCATCAGGCTCCCCACTCCGACGAAGAGGGCCCAGACCAGGGCGGCCACTCCCAGAACGGCGCGGATCCCACGATCGACGGTGCTTTCGTTGTGCGTCATTTCGTTCTCCAAACTCAGGTGCTGTCACCGGACGGACACCTCATGGACGGTCCGGGGACGAGAAGCGATACGCGTTCCGCCTGCGTTCACGGACCGTTCCGGTGGACATCTCGTCGATTCCAACCGCGCTCCCTACGTTTTCCTTTGCCGTTACAAGCATCAGGGGAACCGGCATGGAGAGAGCTCGGGGACAAGCTCTACGTCAGCAACGAGGGCGGCCGCCCGGCGCAGCCCGGCGACACCACCATCAACTCCTACGGGACCCAGGTGCCGGCCAACCCGGTCACCGGCGCGTCGACCACGGGCACGGTCAGCGTCATCGACACCGCGGACCCTCCGCGGCCGTCGCGTCCATCGCGGTCGGGCTGCACCCGACCGCGCTGTACGCCAGGCGGGGCCGCTGTTCGTCGCCAACACCAACGACGACAGCGTCTCGGTGATCGACACCACCAAGGACAAGGTCGTGCAGACCATCGCCACCAAGCCATGGCCGGCGTCGCGAAGGTCGGCTACCACCCCAACAGCGTCGCCCTGACCGAGGACGGCCACCTGCTGGTCGACCCTCGGCCGGGCGAACGCGGTGGCGGTCTACCGCTACAACGACGAGCCGCAGGAGCCGGTGAGCTACGTCGGCCTGCTGCCGACCGACTACTACCCGGGGACGTGACCACCGAACGGCGGCAAGGTGGTCGTCACCAACACCCGCGGCATCGACGCGCGCGGCCCCGAGCTCACCATCGACAAGGGCCCGGGCACCAGCCGGCGACCGGCCACGGCACGCACGCACCGACCGGGTCGCTGACCGCGGTTCACGCTGCCGGAGCGACCGGCGATCGCCAGGCCACCCGAAGGTCTTCGCCCAGAACGGCTGGGACAAGAACGACGTCATGCGGGCCAAGGGCAGGAACGTGGCCGGCGGTCGCGGTTCCGAGGCGGCTCGGGGACCCGTCGACCATCAAGCACGTCTTCCTGCTGGTCAAGGAGAACCGCACCTACGACCAGGTGTTCGGCGACGACACCCGCGGCAACGGCGACCCGACGCTGGCGCAGTTCGGCGAGAAGGTCACGCCCGAACCAGCACGCGCTGGCGCAAGCAGTTCGGCCTCTACGACAACACCTACGACGTCGGCACCAACTCCGCCGAGGGCCACAACTGGATGATGCAGGGCGACGACCCGGAGTACACCGAGTCCAGCGCCGGCGAGTACATCCGCAGCTACGACACCGAGGACGACGTGCTGGGCCACCAGCGGTCGGGCTTCCTGTGGATCGGCGTCCAGGCCGCCGGCAAGCACCGCGCGGAACTTCGGCGAGTTCATGCAGTTCGAGACCAAGCCGGCCGGTGCGACCTGGCAGAAGTACTACTGCGCTGCGAAGGCGCGAGAAGGCGGCGACCCGGCGCGGTGACCGACCCGTCCGTCCGGCCGGACACCGAGTCGCCGATCCCGTCGCTCAACGCGATCACGGACCACGACTACCCGAAGTTCGACACCGACATCCCCGACATCTACCGCTACCAGATCTGGAAGCAGGACTTCGAGAAGAACGGGCCGGCCGAACCTCAACATGTTCTGGCTCTCCAGCGACCACACCGGTGGCCACGCCGGACCCGGAGGCGCAGGTCGCCGACAACGACCTCGCCGTCGGCAAGATCGTCGACGAGATCTCGCACAGCAAGTACTGGAAGGACTCGGCCATCTTCGTCGTCGAGGACGACAGCCAGAACGGCGCCGACCACGTCGACGGGCACCGCGCGCCCGTCGCAGATCATCAGCCCCTGGGCGCAGCACGGCACGGTGGACAGCACCTACTACTCGCAGATCACGATGGTCCGCACCATCGAGCAGATCCTCGGCGCCCAGCCGATGAACCAGAAGGTCAGCCGCGGCGACCCCGATGTACGGCGCGTTCACGAACAGGCCCGACGACACGCCGTTCACGCGGTGCCGAACCAGGTGCCGCTGACCGAGGGCGTCACGACCCCGCCCGCCTGCGGCGCTGGACACGCTCGGCCGACCGGCGCGGCCGCGCGACGGCTCAACCCGGCGGCGGCCGAGAAGGCCGCGGTGCCGGCGGCGCGAGCAGCACGTCGCGGCGCAGTGGGAGCACTGGCGGAAGCAAGCAGCAGCTCACCGGCCGACTCAGCGGTGCCGGACTACGCGAACCCCGAGCAGATGAACCGGTACACCTGGTACCAGACGCACGACTGGAAGGTGCCCTACCCGGGTGACTCCAGGATCTACGCCCCGACGCAGGTGCCCGGCGCCTACATCCCGTCGCCGGACTCCCAGTGACCTGACCCAGCAGCTGCTCGCGACGGCCCGCCGGACTCCTCCGGCGGGCCGTCGCGCGTCGCCCGGGACAGTGATTGACGCTGCCATGTCGGCACGCTTGGAGGCTCTGTAGTTTGGTCGGGCAAGCACGTCGACCAGGAGGAGACCAGTGCGACTCTCGCCGACCAGGGCGTGCCGCCGACCGCGAACCGCGACAGCTTTGGTGGCTGCCGTGGCCATGCCGCTGCTGGGCTGTGCCGCCAGGACGGCCCCGGCGGCTGATGCCGGCCGGCCCCTCGATGCGGCGACGGCGCGCGCCCGGACCTGCCCGGAAGGCACGTTGTCGTCGATGACGCTGGCGCAGAAGGTGGGCCAGCTGTTCATGGTCGGGGTCGACGCGGCGCCGACGGGCCGGCAGCTGAGGCTGATCCACCGCCACCACATCGGCGCGGTGCTGCTCGCGCACAACAGCCGCGCGGGCGTGGCGACCACGCGCTCACGAGTCCACCGGCTCCAGGCGAGGGCCAGCTCCCGCGGGACGCGGCTGTGGGTGGCGGCCGACCAGGAGGGTGGATACGTCCAGCACCTGCAGGGACCCGGCTTCTCCGACATCCCGACAGCCCTCGCCCAGGGGCGCTGGTCACCCGCCACCCTCCGGACCCGGGCCCGGGCCTGGGGCCGACAGCTCCGCGACGCCGGCGTGAACCTGAACCTGGCACCGGTGGCCGACACGGTCTCGGCGGCGCTGGGTGCCGGCAACCGGCCGATCGGCTACTACGCCCGCGAGTACGGCCACACTCCCGCCGTGGTCTCGACGCACGCGGTCGCAGTGCGGCGGGGGATGAAGGACGCGCACGTGCAGACCAGCGCCAAGCACTTCCCGGATCTGGGCCGGGTGCGAGGGAACACCGACACCACCACTGGCGTCACCGACCGCACCACCACCCGCTACGGCCGCTACGCCGTCCAACCGTTCCGCGACCTGGTCCACGACGGGGTGCCGTTGGTGATGGTGTCCTCGGCCCGGTACACGCGGATCGACCCCGGGCACATCGGCCCCCTCTCGTCGACCATCATGCGGGGGATGCTGCGTCACGACATGGGGTTCGCGGGCACCATCGTCTCCGACAGTCTCACCGCAGCGGCGCTGTCCCGCGTGCCACAGAACCAGCGGGCGCTCCGTTTCCTGCAGGCGGGCGGTGACCTGGCACTTGTCGGCTCACCGTCAGCGGCCGCGGGCATGGTGAGCACCGTCCTGCACCATGCTCAGCAGTATCGCCACCACCGGCTCGTCGACACGGCGGCTCTCCGGGTGCTGCGCTCGAAGAATCGACAGGGCCTGCTGCCGTGCTCGCCCTCGTCCGCGCCCGGGCCGGCAGGGGGCTGACGGGCGGGACGGGCGCTCACGTCCTCAGTCCTCGCGCCCTGCCTTCGCGCGGCTCTCGTGCAGCCCGCTGACCACGGCATTCTCGGCCAGCAGCGGAGTGAAGGTCTGCACGGGCGCTTCCAACAGGTCGTCCACGGCCCGGCGCGCCTCCGCGCGGACCTCTGACTCCTCTGCCTGGATGCTGTGCCGATGGGTCACCTTCTCGACGACCTCGTCGACGACTCGGTCACGGTGGGACTGCTCGGACACATCGACTCCTTCGGTGCGGGTGCGGGTGCGGGTGCGGATTCGGATGTGGACGGTCGGCTTGTTCCCCTCGGCCCGCTTCGGATTCGTGCGGGGGTCTCAGTTCACCGAAGGTTAACCAACAGCCTCCGGCTGCCCGTGACCCGAGAGGGGTACGGCGACCTCGAACCCGGCGGCAGGGG
This sequence comes from uncultured Actinomycetota bacterium, assembly GCA_963811365.1. GTDB lineage: Bacteria > Actinomycetota > Actinomycetes > Propionibacteriales > Nocardioidaceae > CAWEQW01. The sequence goes on from CAWEQW010000002.1 coordinate 151,439, forward strand.
CCGTTTGGTGACCTCGGCAAGGATGGGGCCGCAGGAGCGAGCCGGGCATATCGCCGCTTTGGAGCTGGACTCAGGATGACGCAGACAGATGGTTCCCCGCCCGGAGCCTCGTCACGCTGGCGGATGGTGCTGCTGCTGTCCGCAGCCGCGGTCGTCCTGGGGTTGGCCGGTGGGTGGGCAGGCCTCGCGCTGGGCGGGCCCACCGACCACGAGGTCGGACCGCTCAAGACGTCGATGCGCGTGCAGGTGGACACGGCCGGAGGCACCGTGGTCGACGTACCCCCGCTGGGTCAGCTCGAGCTGGCCACCCACGCGGGTCCGGTGCGGCTGCTCGTCACGCTTCGAGGCATCGACGCCTCCCAGGCTCGCAGGATCCTCGACGACCCCAAGAGCATCGCGGGGCTGAAGACGCAGGCCGAGCAGGACCTCCGCGCCGAGCTCGTCCAGGCAGTCGTCCGCACAGCCGTGGCGGCCGTCCTGGGCGCGGCGCTGCTGTCCGGTCTGGTGCTGCGAACGGTCCGGGAGACCCTGATCGGCGTGGGCGCGACGGTGCTCGCGCTGGCGACATCCTTCGGGATCGCGCTGTCCACGTGGAACCCGGCAGCGCTCGCCGAGCCGAGGTACAGCGGTCTGCTCACGAGCGCGCCGTCAGTGGTGGGCAACGCAGAGGACATCGTCTCCAACTTCTCCACCTACGGCGACCAGCTCGCCAGGATCGTGCAGAACACCACCAAGCTCTACACGGTCACGTCCAGCCTTCCGCTGCTTCCCGAGCAGCAGAACCTGGTGCGGGTTCTGCACGTCTCCGACCTGCATCTGGCGCCGCAGGCCTGGAGCGTGATCCGCACCGTGGCCAGGCAGTACCGTGTCGACGTCGTCGTCGACTCCGGCGACATCACCGACCACGGCACCAGGGCAGAGAACAAGTACCTCCAGGAGATCAGGAAGATCAAGGCGCCGTACGTCTGGGTCCGTGGCAACCACGACTCCGCCGTCACTGAGCAGGCGATGAGGCAGATCCCCAACGTGCGGGTTCTCGACGGCAAGATCCGCAAAGTCGCGGGGCTTCGGTTCCTCGGCGCCGGCGACCCCGTCTTCACACCGGACAAGACCGTCGCACCCGCCACCGACCAGGAGGCGGCGGAGGTCGCCGACGAGGCCGACCGCCTCGCGTCCGTGGCCAAGCAGGCCGGTGGCGTCGACGTTGTCGTCTACCACGAGCCGACCGACAACCAGGTGTTCGACGGCCTCGCTTCGATGGTGCTGTCCGGTCACATCCACTACCGCAAGATCCGGCACGCACCGCACGGCACCTGGATGATGACCGAGGGCTCCACCGGGGGCTCCGGGCTCCGGGCGCTCGAACCCGCGCAGCCGGCCAAGATCGAGCTGTCGGTGCTCTACGTCGACCGGTCCACCGGCGCCCTCACCGCCTACGACACCATCACCCTGGGCGGCCTCGGACTGGCCTCGGCCCAGATCAACCGCCACATCGTCGACCTGACCGGACGCGACAAGGTGGCTCTGCCCCGACCGTCGGCGACGCCCGGGGCCCCGCCGTCGACGTCGTCGACGTCCGGCTCGCCCACCCCGTCGACGCGGCAGTCTCCCGCTCCGTCGCCGTCACCCACCGGTTGACCCGGCGTCGAGCAGGTCGAGCGCTTCGTTACCACCGGCGTAGTAGGCCGCCCAGTCGCGTCCTCGGGTGGCCAGGGCGCCGTTGCGCTGCTCCCAGCGCGTGCGGGCAGCGGCGAGCGCGTCGCAGGGAGTGCGCTCGGGGTCTCGGGTGAGGCTCCGCCGTACGTCGGCCAGGGCCGCGACCGCTCCCTCCTGAAACTTGGCGGCCGGATGCGGCGTACCGCGGCGCGACAGCGCGCACAGGCTGCTGTTGCCGGTCGCCTGACCGAGCGCCGTGAGCGCGGCCTCCTCGTGCTCGCGGACCTGGTCGAGAAAGTCGTCGTGCTGGGTGGCGGTCACCGAGGTCCACCTCCGGGCTGGTCGGGTTCCGCCTCCATCCGAGCCGGGCGGCCGCCTGCCGGCCAGGGTCCAACGACCCGTGCTCCGGATGGGGGGCAGGCCGATGGGCGGTGGTCGGTTTCGTCGGAGCATCGACCGGTCGGGCCGGGCAGCGACGAGGCGGAGCTCTCCGATGTGCCAGCCCGACAGCCCACTCCCGAAGGCGGTAGCTCAACGCGAGGCCGCGGACCGGATCGTATGCTCACTTCGTGTGGCGTGTCCGCGGCCGCGACAGGGGGACTGCTCGATGATCGTCTCGCACAAGCATCAGTTCGTCTTCCTGAAGACCCGTAAGAGCGCGGGGACAAGTGCCGAGATCGCCCTGTCGAAGCACTGTGGACCCGATGACATCATCACGCCGCTCTCCCCTGAGGACGAGGCGATGCGCCGCGACCTCGGTTATCGCGGGGCGCAGAACTGCGACGGTCGACTTCGCCTTTCGTGACTACACGGTTCACGACTGGGCCCGGTTGCTCGTGAAGCGGAAGCGGAAGCGGCCACTTCACAACCATGTGCCGGCCTCCGAGGTCGTGCATCGCATCGGGCGTGAGTCGTTCGACCGGTACTTCGTGTTCACGATCAAACGCAACCCTTGGGATGCGGTCTTGTCGTTCTACTTCTGGAAGCACCGGACGCAGCCACGGCCGTCGCTGGGCGAGTTCATCCGGTCGGACGGGGTCACCAAGCGGTTGGCGCAGAACGGCTCGATCTACCGGCTCGACGGCGAGGTGGTCGCCGACCGTATCTGCCGCTTCGAGTCGCTGGCTGAGGACCTGGATGAGGTGCGGCAGCACGTCGGTCTCCCCGAAGCCTCGAGTGCCTCGCTCGAAGAGAGCTACCGCACCGACAGGCGTCCCTACCGTGAGCTGCTGGGTGACGACGAGGCCAGGGAGATCGCCCGACTGTTCGCGCGCGAAGTCGATCTGATGGGCTACGAGTTCTGACCCGGTCTCACCACGGGAGCCAGCCCGTTGCGCAGACGCCATGCCCGGGTGACGGACGGCCGCGTTCGGCCCGCCTCGCACCTGTGCGGGGCCATCCTGGTTGAGCCACACCATCTCCCGGCGCGCTGTGGGGCGGGTGTGGCAGCGCCAGGTGACCAGGACTCGGAGGTGGTTCGTGACCCCACGGGGCATCGACGGTCCGGTCGGCGGTACGCCGGCCGTTCCCGTCGTGGTGCCGGAGCCGACGCCCGGGGCTCCGGTGGAGCTCGCCCCGCGGCTGTGGCAGGTGGCCGGCCCGGGGATCACGCACCCCTGGGATGCGGCGGCGTACCTCGTGACCGCGGAGCGTCCCGTCCTCGTCGACGCGGGCACCGGGCGCGGGGACGACGCGCTGGACGAGGCGGTGGCCTCCTGTGGTGTGCCGATCGAGGCCGTGACTGCCGTGGTGGCCACTCACGGGCACTACGACCACATCGGTGACGGCGCCCGGTTGACCGGGCTCGGGATCCCTGTCCTGGTGCACCCGGCGGACGCGGTGGCCGTCGCGGCCGGCGATCCGGTCCGCACCTGCGCCGGACCGCTGTACGCCAGTGTCTTCAGGCCGTTCGATGCTCGTCCGCTCGCCGATGGAGGCCGTCTCGAGCTCGGCGGCGCGGAGCTCGAGATCGTGCACACCCCCGGCCACACCCCGGGCTCGGTGTGCGTCGTCGTCCGCGTCGCAGGGCTCCGGGTGCTGCTGGCCGGCGACACCCTGTGGGGCGGCTTCTCCGCGGCGGTGGGCTCGGACGAGGATGCCTGGCGCGGTTCGCTCGCCAGACTCGCTGACCTGCGCCTCGACGCGCTGAGCTTCGGGCACGGCATCACCGGGCTGCTCGGCGACACGCAGTCCCGGCTCGCCGAGGCGCGTGCCCAGTTCGCGACGTACTACAACCCCTGGTTCCGGCCCCCGAAGCTGAGCTTCGGCTACTGAGCCCCGCCTGAGGGTCCTCGGGTCAGCGCGACGTCGCCAGGGCGCCCTCCAGCAGCACGCTGGCGGCGCTCACCCACTCCAGGGCGGGGAGCGGCAGCGGGCGCACCGCGCCCACCAGCTCCACCTCCGCGTGCAGCCGCAGGTCCGCCACGCTGGCGGCCACCCAGACGGTGACCGTGCCGGGGTCGACGACGCGCTCGGCGCGGCCGGCGTAGGCGAAGGCGCCGGCCGGGACGGTGAACGTGACCCGGACGCTGCGGCCGGCCGGGACCTCGACGCGCGAGAAGCCGATCAGCTCGATGTCGGGGCGGGCCACCTGGCCGGCGTGGTCGCGGGCGTACAGCTGGACGACCTCGGCCCCGTCGCGGTCCCCGGCGTTGCGGACCCGGCACGACAGCAGCAGCCGGCCGTCGACCGGCACCGTGGACGAGGAGAGCTCGAGGTCGTCGTACACGAACGGGCTGTACCCGAGGCCGTGGCCGAACGGGTACCGAGGCCGGCTCGTGGCGTCCAGGTAGTCCCGGCGAGCGAGCGACCGGCTCGCGTGGTACAGCGGCTGCTGCCCGGCGCCACGGGCGAAGCCGACCGGGCAGCGGCCCGAGGGGTTCAGGTCCCCGAACAGCGTCCGAGCCAGCACGTCGGCACCCTCCTCGCCGCCGGACCAGACGCAGACGACGGCGTCCGCGCCCTCGCACGCGTGCAGGTCCAGGCCCCGCCCGGCGGTCACCACCACCACGGTCGGAGTACCGGTCCCGAGCACGGCCGCCAGCAGCTGCTCCTGGTGGCCGGGCAGGTCGAGCTGGTCGCGGTCCGTGCCCTCCCCGACGGTCCCCGTCCCGAAGTGCCCGGGCCGGTCGCCGACCACGATCACGGCGACGTCCGCCTCGGCGGCTGCTGAGGCGGCCTCCGCGATGCCTGCGGGGTCGTCGTGGTACCCGTGGCCGGGGCCGGTGCCGAACGTGGCCTCGCCCAAGACCACGGAAGCCGCCGGGTCCACGGGCAGGCAGGCGGGTGCGTGCACCACCTGCACCCCGTCGTCCGCCGCCCGCTCGGCGACCGCGTCGAGGAACGAGCGCACCGCCGGCCCCGCGGCGAACCGGTCGCGTTGGAACCGGTACCCGACGTGGTTGGGCCAGGAGTAGCTGCCGGCCAGGACGCTGCGGTCGCCGGCCCACGGACCGACCATCGCGATCCGGCTCAGGGACGGGCCGGGCCGCAGCGGCAGGACGCCGTTGTTCTGCAGCAGGGTCAACGATCGTTCGGCCAGCATCCGGGACGCTGCCCGTGCCGACGGCGGGTCCAGGTCGGCGTGCGGGGCAGGCACACCGGGTCGCTCGAACAGCCCGAGCGCGAACTTGGTCTCCAGGACCCGGCTGACCGCGGCGTCCAGCAGTCGCACGGGGACGCGACCGAGCTCGACGGCGGTGACCAGCCGGGGATAGTGGTCCGGTCTGGGCAGCTCGATGTCGACGCCGGCGGTCAGGGCCAGCGTCGCCGACTCGGCGGCGTCGGCGGCGACCCGGTGCTCGGTGACCAGGAAGTTGAGCGCCCAGTAGTCGCTGACCACGATGCCGCGGAAGCCGAGCCGGCCGCGCAGGAGGCCGTCGAGCAGCTCCGGCGACCCGGTCACCGGGTCGCCGTCGATGTCGTGGTAGGCGCTCATGCAGGCAGCGACACCGGCCGCCACCGCGGCGGCGAACGGCGGCAGGTGCACGTCGGTGAGCTCTCGCCGGCCGGCGTGCACCGGCGCTGCGTTGTGGCCACCCTCAGGGGCGGCGTGCCCGACGAAGTGCTTGGCGCACGCGCCGACGCCGGAGGCCTGCAGCCCTCGGACGTAGGCGGCGCCCAGCTGCGAGACCAGGAGCGGGTCCTCGCCGATGCACTCCTCGACCCGCCCGAACCGGTGGTCGCGCGGCACGTCGAGGACGGGGGCGAGGCCCAGATGGATCCCGAGGTCGGACATCTGGGCTCCGACCGCCCGGGCGGCCTCCTCGACGGCCCCCGGACTGAAGGTGGCGCCCCAGGCGAGCGCGGAGGGCAGCACCGTCGCCCCCGGAACCATGAGCCCGGTCAGGCACTCCTCGTGCACCAGAGCCGGGATCCCGAGCCGGGTCCGCTCGACCAGGAACCGCTGGATCGCCTCGACCTGTCGCGCCGCGACGGAGGGTGGCGTCGGGCCGCTGCCGTACGGACGGGTCAGCGACCCGAAGCCGAGCGGATGGGCCGCCTCCAGCGCGGGGAGGAACCCGCCGCCGGCGAAGGCGTCCTGGTCCTCGGTCCGCTCGTTCACCCACACGCCGACCAGCTGGGCGACCTTCTCCGGGATCGTCATCGCGGCGACCAGCGCCGCCGCCCGCCGGCCCGCCGGCCGGCCGGGGTCCATCCACGGGCGGCTCTGCGCGCTCATGTCGGCGCCACTGTGCCGTCGTGGGCGAGCGACAGGCCGGGTACGTCGGCGGCGGGCGGGGGAGCGGGCTGGACGGGTGGCCGCTCCTCGGTCGTCCACTCGCACAGGTCGGTGTCCACGGGGTCGCTGCCGGGGTCCGCGGACAGCCGCAAGGTGCGCACCTGGTGCGGACCGAGGTCGAGGGACACAGTCCGGGTCCCGAGCCGCACCCGGGCGGTCGTCCCTGCGCCGGTGGTCTCGAAGACCCGGGCCACGGTCGCGTCCAGAGTCGGGTCCTCGGCGGCCTTGTACGCCGTCAGCGCCGCGCTGCCGCCGGTCACCGACGCGAACGACCCGGCCGGCGTCAGGGTGCCGTCGTGCGCGCCCTCCCGGATGACGCTGAACGGGTCACCCAGGGACGCAGCAGCGGCGCTGACGGCGGCCGGCACCGCAACGACCTGGTCCGGCACGAACGGCAGCAGCCGGACGGTGAACGTGTGGTCGCCGATGTCGAGGTGGTGCAGGTCGTCGTCGTCCGGGGCGGGTGCCGGCTCGTGCCAGGCGTACAGCGGGGAGCGGGCGACCGTGAGCCCCGGGCCGGTCTCGTCCACGTCCCCGGCGCACACGCCGTCGGTGAGGACCGCCAGCCCGGCGGGTGACCCGTCGACCGTCCCCGTCGTGGTCAGCCAGCCGTGCAGGGGCTGCTCGGCGCCGTCGGTGCTGCGTTCCACACTGCCGTACCCGCACTCCCAGCGGGCGTGCAGGTCGTGCATCGCCGTGGGGTAGCGCAGCTTCAGCACCCGGCGCGGCTCCGTCCAGTGCAGCGAGACCGCGACGTCGACGTACCCGGCGCCGGCGGTCAGGCGGTAGTCCTCGACGAGCCGGCTCCCGTCGTGGGCGGACTCCACCCGCAGCGCCCACCGCACCGGGCCGTTCTCGAGGACCCGGATCCGGTCGAGGAGGAAGCCGGGGCCGCCGGCGGGGAAGCCGCGCATCCGGTGTCCCCAGGTGTCGGAGGGGTCCGCGGCCACCGTCGTGTGCGGGCCATCGGCCAGCACGTTCGGACCACCGGTCACCGCGAGGAGGTGCGGGCGTCCGGTGCCGGTGTCGAGCTCAAGGCGGACCCGGTCGTTGGCCAGGACTGCAGCCTGTCCCGGGGCCAGGTCGCGGACCGGGTCCGACAGGCCGGTGCCGTCCGGGTCGGGCACCAGCCGGACGGTCCGGTACCCCAGACCGTCGACGTCGAGCTCGAGGAGCAGGCGGCGCGCCCAGCCGTTCACCGTCGACGAGTGCGGCAGCGCCTGGGAGGCCAGCAGCTGCCCGGTCGCGGCGTCCTCGACGCGGGCCGGACCGGCGGGGACGTTGACGCAGTTCAGCTCGGCGAGGCCGCGGACCGGGGCGGGGACCGGGTTGAACACCACGAAGTGCTGAGCGTCTCCGGCGGGGCCGACGCGGAGCCGCCCGGCGATCGCCTGCAGCGACCGGTCGGTGACTCGGCCCGCGACCGCCGCGGCGTACCCGAGCTGCTCGCGCGCGTCGACGTACGCCTCCTCGATGGCGGTGCCGGCCAGGGTGTCGTGGAACTGGTTGAACAACGTCGCGTCCCAGGCCTCGCGCAGGGCTCGCGCCGGGTAGACCAGCCCGACGGCACCCCTCGCTGCGGTGGCCCAGCGCTCGGCCGCCAGGAGGCGGCGTTCGGCCTGCCGCATCCAGCGCTTCATGGCCGCGTGGGCGGAGTAGCAGCCGACCGCGTGCCGGTGCAGGTCGCCGACGACCTCGGGCAGGGCGACGTCGCCGGCGGCGTCGAAGTAGCCGTCGAGGGTGGAGCACAGCAGGTTCGGCATCCCGGTGTAGCCCTGCAGGCGGCGTCGCGCCTCGAGGTTCTCCCGGGTCGGTCCGCCGCCGTGGTTGCCGACCCCGTAGAAGATCGCCACGTCGCCGTCGACGGGCAGCTGAGCCAGTGCCTTGTCGACGGTGCCGCCGATGTCGAGCCGCCCGGAGCCGTACTCGTTGGCGATCCGGTGGGCCACGACCGAGGACCCGTCCGGGCCACGCCAGCGCCAGGCCCCGGCCGGGAGGTGCTTCTCGTGCGGTCCGGGACGCAGGAACACGAACCGGGTCAGCCCCTGGCCACGGAGGATCTGCGGCAGGCCGGCGGGGTGGCCGAAGGAGTCCTGGAACAGGGCCACGTCGGTGCGGACGCCGTAGTGGTCGGCCAGCCACCTCTGGCCGCGGAGCCCCTGCCGGACCAGCGACTCGCCCAAGGGCAGGTTGGTGTCCGGCTCCACCCACCACCCGCCGGCGAGCGCCCAGCGGCCGGTGGCGACGTGTGCGGCGATCCGGTCGGCCATCGCCGGGTCGGTGTCGATCACCCACGCCAGGAACACGACCTGGTTCTGCGTGAACACGAGCTCGGGGTACTCCTCGAGCCGCTCCAGGGCCGAGGCGAAGGTGGCGCGCACCTCCGCCCGACCCTCCGACCAGCGCCAGAGCCACACCGGGTCGATGTGCGCCTGCCCGATCAGGTGGGCGGTGCGACGGGGGCGGGGGCTCATCGGTCCTCCAGCGGACAGGGCCGCCCGGTGCCGTGCCGGGAGGCCGCGTGCCTCCATGCTCGGACCGCGTGCCGCGGGTGTCCGGCGATGTGCGTAACGAGCCCCCGCAGTCGGCGACGGCCGTCCTGTCGGCTACCGGAGAGTGGTCTTCGCGAACAGCTTCTGCCGCAGGGCGGGGGAGAGGTGCTCGAGGACGTCGGCTCTGGTGGTCGCGACCCGCGCGCTCGGGACGGCTCCGCGGGGGTTGTAGCAGATCGCGAAGGCCGAGACGTCCAGTTCGGTACCGGCGATGTTGTCGGTGGTCACCGCCACCTGCCAGGAGCTGCCGGGCACCGGCGCACTGAACCACGTCACGCCCGCCTCGGTGAAGTCAGAGGCCCCGCCCCCCGTGAGACGGGTGCCGGCCGGGCAGGTGGCGACGGCGCTGATCTGCTCGGGAACGCCGTTGTTGTCGGCGTCCACCATGCCGACACCGGTGGCCAGGACCGTGCCGAACGCGCCCGCCGTCAGGGCGAAGGAGGACGCGTGCCGGCCGTCGAGCCGGTCGGCGTTGAGGCGAGGAACCTTGATGGCGCGGTTGACCCGGAACGGAGGCGTCTTCTCCTTCGACCGCAACATCAGCGCGGGGCCGTTGGAGTTCTTCAGGACCGACATGGTGTGGCTTCGGTTCGTGGCGCCGAGGTGGAAGATCCCGGCGGTCGAGGCGTAGGCGGTTCCGCTGCCCAGGACCAGCGCCATCACGGCTCCGGCGGCGAAGGTGGTCTTGCGTGAGATGTTCACGATGCTCTCCCAGGTTGGTTGGGGATGGCGGTCGGCGGTCCGGCGTCCGCCATGGCGGACGCCGGAACCGCTGAAGGTCAGCCGTGGTGCGGCAGCGTCATCGTGCTGCCGCCACGAGGACCGGCGTACTGGGCGGCGAGCTGCCCAGGGCATTGCTCGCGACGACCCGGAAGTACCAGGCCTGGCGGGCGATGGTCCCGGTGGTGAACGTCGTCACGTTCGCCGCGGTGGTTCCGGAGCCGGCGACGGTGGCGAAGGTGCTCGAGCTGCTCCACTGGACCGTGTAGCCGCTCTCGTTGGTGAGGTCGCCCCAGCTGATTGTCGCCCGCTCGCCGGCGCCGGACCTGACCGCGGAGCCGAGGACCCGCGTCGGGGCGACGGGGACGGCGACCGTGATCGGCACGACGTTCGACCAGCCGGAGACACCGCCGGCGCCGACCGAGGCCACCCGGTACTGGTAGGTCGTGCCGAGGGACACGGTGCTGTCGGTGTAGGTGACGTTGCTCCCTGAGCCGGCCTTGGCGGGGGTGGTCCCCACCTCGGTGAAGGTCGCCCCGTTGTCGCTGGAGCGCTGCACGACGAAGCCCGTCTCGTTGGCCGCGTTGTCCCTCCAGGTCAGGGCTACCCTGGGCCCGGCCTGCAGAGCGGCGGTGAGGGTCGTCGGGGCGGCGGGAGGGTTCGTTCCCACGGTCGCCGACGTGGACTTCACGGTCATGCTCGGGAACTCGGTCAGGTAGCCGACCGTGTTCAGGGCCACCACGCGGTACCCATAGCTCCCGGTCGGGCTCGACGACGTGTCGACGATGCTGCGGGAGCCGTGCGTGTTCGGCTGGTCGAGCGGTGACGGAGAGCTTCCGACCGTCGTCCAGGTGGTCCCGTTGCTCGTGCGCTCCAGGTCGAACGACGTCTCGGTGATCGAGTTGTCGTTGAAGGAGACCCTGAAGTGCCGGTTGGAGCCGGACCCCGTGGTGGTCGTCGTCAGGCCGTCCGGCTTGAGCGGCGGGAGCGCCAGCGACATCGGCCGCATCATGTCCATCTCCTCGTGGCTGAGGATGTGGCAGTGGAACACGTACTCCCACCCGAAGTTGACGAGCTGGTTGGTGATCGGGGTCGACGGCGTACCGTCCGGAAGGATGTTGTTGAACATCGCCGTCGAGCCGATCGGGGCCATCGGGTTCAGCGGCCGGATCGAGTTCGGCACCTCGAACGGCACCTTGGGGATCACTGGTCGGATCGCCACGATGGTGTCCTCGAGCGGGCTGACCCGCACGGTGTCCTTCCAGCCGAGCTCACCTGGCTCTGGAGGGATGATGATGTCGTCCCACGTGACCCGGTTGATGAGCTGGACGTCGAACAGGTGGAAGTGGACGGGGTGGGTGTCCACGCCGTTGTGCGTGATCCGCCAGATCTGCGTCCCGTCCGAGGCGCTCGAGATCGGGGTCGCCTTGACGTCCGCCGACGGAAGGTTCGTCCCGTCGATGATCTCGGTTGCCGGGTTGACGAACGGGTAGAGCGTGACGTTCTGCGCTCCCGGGGTCGCCGGCTGGGCCTCCACGCCGAGGGTCGCCTGCATGCGCCCGTAGTCGTCGAAGGTCGTGGAGTTCATCTCGTCGTGGATCGCCTTGGGCTCCAGGTGCATGGTCATCTTGGCGTTGGGCGCCTTGAGGGTGTTGAACCCGAAGTTGACGTTGTCGTGGACCCGCACGAGCCCGTCGCACCGCGTGGACGTGGTCCCAGGCGTGTTGCAGTTGCTGCTGCCGGCGAAGTTGGTGCCGTACGCCGAGTTGTAGCCGGCCTGCCCCACGATGATCGGGTGCTGGCCGGACTCGAACACGCCCGACCCGTTGGCCTTGTGCTGGAAGGCGGACCGCAGCTTGGCGAGGTCGAAGGCCGGGGCCGGCGTGCTGTCCGCGACCTTGACCTGCATCACGGTGCGGGTGTTCGGACCGTACCCGGGCAGGACCGGCGGTGCGCCGACCGGGCTCAGGTCCGGCTGGCCGGTGTAGTAGTCGTAGGACGGGACGCGAGCCGGGAAGGCCGCGGGCGCGTCGTTGTAGAGGATCAGGGTCTTGCCCGCGAACTTCGAGAAGTCCACCACGACGTCGGCCCGCTCGGCCGGCGCGATCAGCAGGGAGTGCTTGTCCACGTTCCCGACGTCGAAGCGCGTGCCGTCGGTGATGTACGTGGTCGGCTGCTGACCGTCGATGACCGTGGGTGCGGGCAGGAACCCGCCATCGGACCCGATCTGCACCCAGGAGGGGCCGGCTGCCGGGTTGTTGGAGTCCAGCGGGGTCGGCGAGACGACCGGGTCGGTCTGCGCCGCGGCGAGCTCGCCGGGCTTCAGCGCCACCTCGGTGGTGCCGTCACCCTGGCTGGGGTCGGCGGTGTACCACTGGAAGTTGAAGAAGCGGTCGTTGGAGGCGTTGAGCATCCGTAGCCGGTAGGACTTCGGCTGCACGGTCACCTTCGGGTAGGCCACGCCGTTGACGATGGGCGTGTCGTTGAACTGCTCCATGCCGGCGGAGATGTTGGGCGTGCCGGGGATCTGCTCCGGCTCACAGTACGGCGCGACCTGGTACTGCCAGGTGCTCGGCTTGTCGAGGTCGCAGGTCGGGTCGTAGTACGGGTTCGCGATCGGCCCGTACTTGGTGTCGCCGGCCGGTGGCCAGAACCATGGTCCGTACATCCAGCGGCCGTAGGCGCTCATCCCCGAGGGATCGCCGGGGTTCTGCGCGGGCATGTAGACGTGGTGGTACCAGAAGCTGCCCTTGGTGCCCCATCGGTCGGCGTCCCAGGTGGGGTCCTGCTGGGCGAGCTGCTCGGCGGAGGGCGTGAAGGTGCGGTCCTGCACGATCAGCGGCAGCGTGTCGGCCGCCCCCGGGATGGTGCCCGTGTCGACCAGCGACTTCTCGGTGTTGTCGGTGACGAAGTAGCCGGTGGCCTCTCCGGCGTACACGTTGAGCCTGGTGATGCCCCACGCGTGGTCGTGGACCCACATCATCCGCGCGCTCTGCTGGTTGGTGTAGAAGTACGTCGAGCAGCCGTCGTCCTTCGGGGCGCACAACGCCGCGCCGGCGGTCCCGGGCATGTCAGGGACGTTATGCACGCCCACGCCCTGCGGCCAGCGGGTGTTCTCCCCCGCAGGGGTGATCCACTGGTGCGGCGTGCCGTCGCTGATCCACGGTGTGGTGCCGCCGTGCAGGTGCAGAAGGCCGCGGTTGTCCGTGAAGCAGTCCGGGCCCTTGACGTTGGTGCACATCGGGTTGCGGACCTGGTCCAGGACCGTCCCGTCGTTGGTGGGATCGGACATCGCCGTCGGGCCCGTCCCCGATCCCATCATGGAGGTGTCGGTGGGCAGGAACAGGTCACCGCCTGAGCCCTTGGGAAGCAGGTTGCGGAAGACCACCCGCACCGGCCGGTCCTTGGTGGCGGTCACGATCGGGCCGAGCCACTGAGGGGCGGTGACCCCGAAGTAGCCGGTGTCCTGCTTGGTGCCGTCCATCAGCTCGTTGGACAGCGGGACGTGCTGGCCCGGCACGGCATCGGTCGAGATCTGGACGTAGCCACGCGCCAGCGTGGCCGGCAGGTCGGAGGAGAACTTGGTGCGGTACTGCACCAGGCCGATGACGTACTGGTCGGCCTCCTGGCCGTTGTAGGTGACCTTCTCCGGCACGCCCAGCGGGATGAACTTGTTGCTCGGGCCCATCGCCGGCGTGGCCGGCGCGTCAGGGCAGCCGGAGCCGTCGACCGTGGGGTCGCACGTCAGGGGAAGCTCGTCCTGGAACTTCTTCATGCCTGCCGTGAGGTATCCGGAGCCCGCCGTGTCCACGGTGACGCCGCTGACGGCCCCGTTGTCCGTGGCCGCCGTGGCCGCCGCGCCGGTGCCGGTGCCGGTCGGGTCGGTGATCGTCACGGTCGGAGCGCTGGTGTAGCCGCTTCCGATGGTGTCGACCGACAGGCCGCTCAGCTGGAGGGTGCTGGTCACGGTCGCCTCGGTGGCTCCGCTGATCGGGTCCATCAGGGTGCCGTTGTGGATCGCGACCCCTGGCGCCGTGGTGTAGCCCGAGCCCGGGTCGTCCACGACCACGGAGGTGATGGTGCCGTGCGAGTCCATGCCGTCGATGTTGTCGCCGTTGGCCGTCATCGGGACGTGGCCGGTTGCCTGGGTGCCGTCGGGGTCGGCGGGCAGGTCGAAGTCGACGGTCGGCATGGTGTAGCCGCTGCCTCCGTCGACGATGGCGAGTCGGTCGACTCCGCCGGTCGCCGACGCGGTGGCGCCGCTGCCGCCGCCTCCCGTCAGGGCGACGTGGAAGCTGTCGTAGCCGCTGCCCGGCGCGGTCACCGACAGCGCGACCAGTGCGCCGCCGGCGGTGATCGAGGGCGTGGCCGTCGCGCCGGTTCCGCCGGCAACGGCGACGGTGGTGCTGCCGGAGTAGTCGTGGCCCGGCGCCGTGACGTCGATGCTGGTGATGCCACCGGTCTGCGGGTCGACCTGCGCGACCGCCTCGGCGCCGGTCCCCTGGCCCGCGGGGTCGTGGAAGGTGACCACCGCGGTGGACTGGGTCAGCGGGCTGTTGGCCCAGTTCGGGTAGGGCCCGAAGTAGTGCGGCACCTTCGTCTGGTCGGTGGCCGAGGTCGGCGGGGTCGCCGAGGCCGCGTGCGCGACGGCGAGCGGCCGGCGTACCGGCTTCGCGGTGGCGGCCTGTGTCGCGATCACCATCGAGAGGACCGGAAGCAGCGCGATCGCTGCGACGATCCGTCCCTTCCGAGCTGCCTTGAGATGTGTCGTGAACCTGTCGTACATGTGGGCTCCACGTGGCGGCGGTAGGTGTCGAGGTGCTCCGCCCACGAGTCGGAGGGGTGCTCGGCCTGACGCGGCTCAGTCTGCAAAGCCGGCGTGGCGGCGACAGGAACATGCCTGAGAATTCGCTAAAGATCGGATATTCAGGCCTTTTCTGTACCCCGTCCAGGGCACCGTGGCCGGCCGAACGGGACGGGCACGGTCTCGGCTGCCCTGCTCGGCGTGGTCGCTGGTGCCCCTCGGGGGTGACCGAAGCGTCGAACTTGTGACGCTTGGTGCTGAGCGTCCCCGTACGGTCAGTTTGCGACTGGACGGCCTGGAGGAGGTGTGTCACCGGTGGTGTCGGCGACGGAGGGGCTGGGCTCGTGGGCCGCGCTGATCGAGGCCATCCCCGATGCCGTCGTGGTGGTGGACGCCGAGGGCCGGATCCGCGAGGCCAACGACCACACCGAGCAGGTCCTCGGCTACCCGCCGGGCGAGCTGGTGGGGCGTCCTCTCGGGATGCTGATCCCGGTCGACCGTCGTCACGCGCACCATCGCATGGCGGACGCCACCTTCGCGCGGCCCGATCAGCCGGCCCGCCCGTTGGGGGCGAAGGAGGTGGTGGCGCTGCACCGCGACGGCCGAACGCTGCCCGTCGACGTGCACCTGAACCACCTCGAGCTGCCCGAAGGCCGCTTCGTGCTGGCAACCGTGCGTGACATGTCCACGGCCCGCGGCCTGCGTGACGAGCTGGCCCGCGCCAACGACCTGTTCAGGTCGGTTCTCGACGGGGCCACCGAGCAGGCGATCATCGCCGCCGATCTCAGCGGGACCGTCACGATGTTCAACCGTGGTGCCGAGCGCATGCTCGGTCACGCCGCCGCGGACATGGTGGGCCGCGACGTCGGCGTGCTCGGCGACCGTCTCGCCCCCGCCGGCGTGGTCGAGGAGCTCCGGAACGCGCCGGAGAACGCTCGCAGCCTTTCGGAGGTGCTCCTGACGGCACGGGGCACCCAGGTGGACGTGCTCCTCTCGGCCAGCCTGCTGCGCCAGGCCGGCGAGGTCGTCGGCGTGCTGTACGTCGCCACGGACATGACCGTGCAGCGCGAGGTCGAGCAGGCACTGGTTCACAGTGAGCAACGGTTCCGCTCCGCGTTCGAGGACGCCGCGACAGGCATGCTGCTGGTGCACCTGCACGGCGAGGACCTCGGACGGATCGTCCGGGCCAACCGGGCGCTGACGCAGATGACGGGCTACCGGACCCCGGAGCTCGTCGGGACTCCGCTGACGTCGTTCACCACACCTGAGGTCGCCGCCGCCACCGTGGACGCCCTCCGGGCGATGGCAGAGCGCCAGATCCAGACCTGGGAGCACGAACGGACCTGGCGGCACGCCGACGGCTCGACCGTGTGGGTGCACGTCTCCACGTCGGCGGTCCGCGACCAGGCCGGCGCGCCGCTGTACGCGGTCGCGCAGGTACAGGACGTCACCGCCCGCAAGCGTGCCGAGGCCGACCTCACCTTCCAGGCGCTGCACGACTCGCTCACCGGGCTGCCGAACCGTGCGTTGCTCGCCGAGTACCTGCTGTCCGCGCTCGCCCGTGCTCGTCGTGGCGCCCGCCACGTCGGCGTGCTCTACCTCGACCTGGACGACTTCAAGACCGTCAACGACTCGCTCGGGCACGCCGCGGGAGACGAGATCCTCGTGCAGCTCGCCCAGCGGCTTCGCGACGGCCTCCGCGAGACCGACCTGCCCGCGCGGCTCGGCGGCGACGAGTTCGTCGTGGTGTGCGAGGACCTGGCCCGCGCAGACGACGTGCTGACCGTCGCCGAACGCGTCATCGAGATCCTCGGGGCGCCCTTCGTCGTCGGCGACCGCGTGCTCACCATGTCCTGCAGCCTCGGGGTCACGGTCAGCGACGCCCTCAGCACTCCGGAGACCCTGATGCGGGACTCCGACGCGGCGATGTACCAGGCCAAGGACAGAGGGAAGGGCCGCTACGAGGTCGCGGACCTGCAGCTGCAGGCCCGCGCGCTGCGGAAGCTGGAGCTCGAGGAGGAGCTTCGGCACGCCGTGCACAACGGTGAGCTCGCGCTGGTCTACCAGCCGAGCTTCGACGTGGCCACCGGGCGCCTGGTGGGCACCGAGGCGCTGCTGCGCTGGCACCACCCGACGCGGGGCCTGCTCTTGCCCGCCGACTTCCTCGACGTCGCCGAGTCCAGTGAGCTGATCGGCGGCATCGGGGCATGGGTGGTCCAGCAGGCGGCTCTCCAGGCCGCGCAGTGGCAGCACGAGCTCGACACCGCCGCACCGATCATGTGGGTCAACGCCTCCACCCGCCAGCTGGGCCGTCAGCTCCTGACCGGCACCGTCCGCGAGGCCCTCGCCGTGGCCGGGTTGGCGCCGGACCGGTTCGGCGTCGAGATCGTCGAACGGCAGATGCTCAACGCCGCCCACTCCGTGCTCGACGACCTCCTCGGCCTCGTCGACCTCGGCGTACGGCTCGCCATCGACGACTTCGGCACCGGCCACAACGGCATGGAGTACCTGCGCACCATCCCCGCGGACACCCTCAAGATCGACCGGTCGTTCATCTCCGGGCTGGGTCAGGACCACACCGACACTGCGCTGACCGCGAGCATCATCAGCCTCGCCCGCGCCCTCGAGCTCACCGTCGTGGCGGAGGGCGTGGAGACCCGGGAGCAGCTCCGCGAGCTCGAAGCCCTCGGCTGCCACCTCGCCCAAGGCTACCTTCTCGCGCCGCCCGTCGAGCCCGCAGAGCTCGCGCGGCTGCTCCGGCCCTGATGTCACCCGAGGGGTGCGCGCCTTCAGTGAAGTGACTAGTTTTCATTGTCATGAACACACCCACCGGGAGCGGGCCCTGTGGCTGAGGGCCGTGACTTCGACCTGCGCGCCCTCGGCGAGACGCTGCGACACGCCCGTCGAGAGCGCGGCATGACCGTCGAGGCGCTGGCCGCCGCCGCCGGCGTCAGCACGGGGTCGATCAGCCAGCTCGAGCGCGGCCAGGGCAACCCGGCCTTCCTCACGTTGCGACGGCTGGCCGAGGCCCTGGGGCTGCCGGTCGTGCACTTCGTCCAGGGTCCACCGACCACGGGCATGGTCGTGCGCGCGTCGGAGCGCAAGCGGCTGCACCTTCCCGACACGGACCTCGTCTACGAGCTGTTGACCCCCTCGCTGCAGGGCAGGCTCGAGGTGCTGCGCACCTCGATCCCGCCCGGTTGGTCGAACGAGTCCAAGCCGTTCGTGCACGAGGGCGAGGAGTGCGTGCACCTGCTGTCGGGCCGTCTGGAGGTCGTCGTCGGCACCGGGTGCTTCGGTCTGGGCGAGGGCGACTCGATCACCTACGACGCCACCCGGCCGCACTGGTACCGCAACGTCGCCGACTCGACCGCGCTGATCCTGGGGGCCGTGACGCCGCCATCCTTCTGAGGTCAGCGATTGACACGGGCCCCGGCATGGCATTTGATTGAACTTCCTTCAGTCTGGTGAAACGAAGGCAGGGCATCGTGAAGTCTCGGGACAGGATGTCAGCGGCCGCAGTGATGCTGGTCCTCGCGGCGGCCAGCGGCTGCTCGGGAGGGTCCGCCGTGGACGTCGGCGGGTCGTCGAGCGGCGGCTCCGGCTCGCAGGCGGTGCTGCAGGCCGCGATCGGAGGCGAGCCCGACCAGCTCGACCCGCAGAAGACCTCGGCGTACTACAGCTTCGAGGTCCTCGAGAACGTCTACGACACCCTGGTGCAGCCGGACGCCGACCTCGCCATGCAGCCGGCGCTGGCCACCTCGTGGGAGACCAGCAAGGATCAGCTCACCTGGACCTTCCACCTGCGCAAGGGCGTCACCTTCTCCGACGGTTCGCCGCTGACGTCCAAGGACGTCGTGTACTCGTTCCAGCGGATCATCAAGAACAAGCTGAACTCGTCGTACAAGTTCACGACCGTGAAGTCCATCTCCGCGCCGGATCCCACCACGGTGGTGTTCACCCTGACCTCCCCGACGCCGAACATGCTCGCCAACGTGGGCGGCTTCAAGGGCGTCGGGATCGTCGAGAAGGCCAACGTCGACGCGGGCAAGATCAAGACCGCTCCGGTGGGGAGCGGACCGTTCATGGTCAAGGACTTCGTCTCCGGAGACAAGATCGACCTGGTCCGCAACCCGCACTACTGGGGTCCGAAGCCGAAGCTGGCCGGCGTGACGTACACGTTCGTGAAGGACCCCACGGTGGCGCTCCAGGATCTGCAGAGCGGTCAGGTGCAGTGGACCGACAACCTGCCGCCGCAGCAGGTCGCCTCCCTCAAGCGCAGCTCGGACATCACGGTCCGCTCGACGCCGTCGACGGACTACTGGTACCTGACCCTCAACGAGGCGCGGAAGCCGTTCGACGACGTGCAGGTGCGCCGGGCGGTCGCCTTCGCGCTGGACCGGCAGGCGATCACCAAGGCGGCGACGTTCGGCAACGCCACCGAGAACCAGACCGCGATCCCCAAGGGCAGCAAGTGGTACCTCGACTACGCGCCGTACACGCACGACCCGGCGAAGGCGCGTCGGCTGCTCGACCGGGCCGGGGCGAAGAACCTGTCCATGGACCTGATGGTGACCAGTGAGTACCCGGAGACGGTGCGCGCGGCGCAGGTCATCGCCGCCGAGCTGGCGGCCGTCGGCGTCCACGTCAGGATCCGCACCCTGGACTTCGGCCAGTGGCTCGACGAGGAGGGCAAGGGCCACTTCGACTCGTTCATGCTCGGCTGGCTCGGCAACCTCGACCCGGACGAGTTCTACTACGCCCAGCAGCACTCCGGCGCCGGCTTCAACTTCCAGAAGTACCGCAACCCGACCGTCGACAAGCTCCTCGACCAGGCGCGCACCGAGACCGACGCGGCGGCTCGCAAGCAGGAGTACGACGCGGCAGCGAAGCAGATCGTCGACGACGCCAGCTACATCTACCTCTACAACCCCGATGTCGTGCAGGGCTGGTCCACCAAGGTCTCCGGCTACCAGGTGCGCACCGACCGGGCGATCCGGTTCGGCCGGACCAGCCTGGCGCAGTGAGCCGGCCGGAGCAGCCCACCCGTGTTCCGCTACGTCGTCCAACGGCTGCTGCAGTCAGCGTTCGTCCTGGTCGGGGTGACGCTGGTCGTCTTCCTGCTGCTCCAGCTGGTTCCCGGTGACCCGGTCCGGCTCGCCCTCGGCACGCGCTACGACCAGGCGACGTACGAGGCGCTGCGGGCCCGGTCCGGGCTCGACCAGCCACTGCTGGTGCAGTACCTGCAGTACCTGGGGCACGCCGTCACCGGGGACCTGGGCGTCAGCTTCCGCACCGGGCAGCCGGTCACCGCGATCGTGCTGCAGCGCCTGCCCGCCACCCTCTCGCTGGCCGTCACGGCGGTCGTGCTCGCGCTCCTGGTGGCCTTCCCGCTGGGCGTGCTCTCGGGGATCCGCAGTGGCTCGGTCCTGGACCACGGGGCACGGGTGTTCAGCCAGTTCGGAGTCTCGGTCCCCGACTTCTGGATGGGGATCATGGGCATCCTGCTGTTCACCGGCGTGCTCGGCTGGCTGCCCCCGTCGGGCTACGTCCCGCTCACCGAGGACCCGGCCGCCTGGGGAGCGCACGTCATCCTGCCGGCGGTCACGGTGGGGCTGGTGACCGCCTCGATCCTGACCCGGTTCATCCGGTCCTCGGTGCTGGAGGTGCTGGCGGAGGACTACGTCCGCACCGCGGACGGGAAGGGCCTGCGGCGTCGCGTCGTGGTGACGCGGCACGTCCTGCGCAACGCGCTGATCCCGGTCGTCACGGTGGTCGCCGTCCAGCTGGCGAGCCTGCTCGGCGGGGTGATCGTCGTCGAGGTGCTCTTCGCCTGGCCCGGGCTCGGACGGCTGACGTACGACGCGGTGGAGGCGCGCGACTACCCGGTGCTGCAGGGCGCCGTGCTGTTCGTCGCCGCGCTCTTCCTGGTGGTGAACCTGCTGGTGGACGTGCTCTACGCCCGCCTCGACCCGAGGATCTCGGTGCGATGAGCGCCGCGGAGAGGACGGACACCACAGCCGTCGAGGCGCCATCGGAGTCTTCCTCGCGCAGACTGCTGAACGCGCTGTCGCACGACCCTCTGGCGGTCGCCGGCACGGTCGTGCTGGTCGTCCTCGTTGTGGTCGGCGTGTTCGGCCCCTGGCTGGCCCCCTCCGGCGTCAACGACGTCGACGTCGCCCGCATGCTCCAGCCGCCCAGCAGCGCGCACTGGTTCGGCACCGACGACCTCGGCCGCGACGTCCTGAGCCGGGTCCTCGTGGCCGCCCGGGTCTCGCTCGAGGTCGGCGTGGTGAGTGTCGGGATCGCCCTGCTGGTCGGTGTCGCTATCGGTCTTGCCGCCGGCTACTACCGCGGGTGGACCGACAACGTGCTGATGCGCTGCATGGACGTGCTGTTCGCCTTCCCGGTGCTGCTGCTCGCGGTGGCGATCGTGGCCGTGCTGGGCCCCGGGCTGGGCACGGCCATGGTGGCGATCGGCGTGGTCTACGCGCCGATCTTCGCCCGGGTCACCCGCGCCAGCGTGCTGTCGGTGCGCGAGCAGGTGTTCGTGCGTGCCGCGCTGTCCATCGGGGCCTCGGACCTGCGGATCATGCGCCGCCACATCCTTCCGAACATCGCCGCACCACTGATCGTGCAGACCTCCCTGTCGCTGGCGTTCGCGATCCTGTCCGAGGCGGCGCTGTCGTTCCTGGGACTCGGCGTGCAGCCGCCGGCGCCGTCGTGGGGTCGGATGCTGTTCGACGGTCGCGGCTACATCCCGGACGCCTGGTGGCTCGGTGTCTTCCCCGGCGCAGCGATCTTCTTGACGGTGCTTGCCTTCAACCTCGTCGGGGATGCTCTGCGCGACGTACTCGACCCTCGTCAGCTCACCCTCAGCGAGTCGCGCCGGAGCGGTCGATGACCCGCGAACCCGTGCTCGCACTGGCGGACCTGACGGTCGGCTTCCGCACCCGCCGCGGGGTCGCGCAGGCCGTGGCGGGGGTCTCCTGGTCGGTGGCGAAGGGGGAGACGCTCGCGGTCGTCGGCGAGTCCGGCAGCGGCAAGAGCATGACGGTGCTGGGAGCCACCGGACTGACCCCGCCGTCGGCGCAGGTCTCCGGCCACGCCACCCTCCTGGGCCAGGACCTCGTGGCGCTCCCCGAGCCCGCGCGACGTCGGCTGCGCGGCCGGCACGTCGGGTTCGTCTACCAGGACCCGATGACGTCCCTGAACCCGGTCGTCCCGATCGGCCGCCAGGTCGGGGAGGCCTGCGAGGAGCATCTGGGGATGTCGCGTCGCGCGGCCGCAGACCGGGCCGTGGAGCTCTTGGAGCTGGTCGGGATCCCCTCGCCACGCGAGCGCGCCGAGGCGTTCCCGCACCAGTTCTCGGGAGGGATGCGGCAGCGCGTCGTGATCGCGATGGCGCTCTCGTGCGAGCCGGACCTGCTGATCGCGGACGAGCCGACCACCGCGCTCGACGTCACGACCCAGGCGCAGATCATCGAGCTCGTCGCCGAGCTCCAGCAGCGGCTCGGGACCGCCGTCGTGTGGATCACCCACGACCTCGGCGTGGTGGCGGGCATCGCGGACAGGGTCGCGGTCATGTACGGCGGGCGGATCGTGGAGAGCGCCCCGGTGGACCGGTTGTTCGGGACGCCGTCGCACCCCTACACGGGCGCACTGCTGGACGCCCGGCCGCGGCCGGGCCTTGCCGGCGAGGAGCTACCGGCCATCCCCGGCTCGCCGCCGAGTCCGCTCCGGCTGCCCGCGGGGTGTGCCTTCTGGGACCGCTGCCCGGTCCGGGCCGACCCGCGCTGCGAGCACGAGCTGCCGGAGCTGGTCGAGGTTGCGAGCGGCCACGCGGTCCGGACGTTCTACCCCTCGCTCACGACGGGAGGCACCCGATGAGCGACGAGCTGGTCGCGGAGGTGGAGGACCTGAGGGTCTGGTTCGACGGGCCCGAGGGCCGGCACGTCCGTGCGGTCGACGGGGTCTCCCTGCAGGTCCGGCGGGGTGAGACTCTGGGCCTGGTGGGCGAGTCGGGGTCCGGCAAGTCGACGACGGCCCTGGCGCTGATGCGGCTCGTGAAGCCGACCAGCGGCCGGATCCGGGTCGACGGGAAGGACGTCACGACGCTGTCCCGCCGTCGACTGAGGCCGCTGCGGCGCCGGGTGGCGATGGTGTTCCAGGACCCGGCGGCCTCCCTCGACCCGCGTCAGACCCTCGGCGAGAGCATCGCCGAGCCGTTGGTGGTGCACCGGCTCGCCACCGGCCGGCAGGCGCGACACGACCGGGTGGCCGAGCTCCTCGACCTGGTCGGACTGCCGGGCGACGTCGCGCAGCGGCATCCCCATGAGCTCTCGGGCGGTCAGCGCCAGCGCGTCGGCATCGCCCGCGCCCTGGCCGGCGATCCCGACCTCGTCGTGCTCGACGAGCCGATCGCCTCGCTCGACCTGTCCGTGCAGGCGCAGATCATGAACCTGCTGCGCCGCCTGCAACGTGAGCTCGGTCTGACGTACCTGTTCGTGGCGCACGACCTGGCCGCGGTGGAGCACATGAGCGACCGGGTGGCGGTGATGTACCTCGGCCGCATCGTCGAGACCGGCACGCCCGCCGAGATCTACAGCTGCCCTGCCCATCCCTACACGGCCGCACTGCTCTCGGCGGTCCCCGTAGCCGACCCCGTCGTCGAACGCACCCGCCGCCGGGTGGTTCTCCGCGGCGACATCCCGAGTCCGGTCGACCCGCCGAGCGGCTGCAGGTTCCGCACCCGGTGCCCTTCGGTGCAGGACGACTGCGCCGAGCGCGACCCGGCTCTGCTGGCCGTCGGCGAGGGGCATCGCGCCGCCTGCCTGTACGCGGGTGACGCGGTCGCGGCGATGCGCGCGTCACGCTGACCGGCGGGCTCCGGCCCTGCGGTAGGTTGCAGCATCCGACCATGCAGGAGGAGCCAGTGAGCAGCCGGCACGACGACATCGGGGATCGCGGCGGCCTTTCGGTGGCTGGCGTGCTGACCCCGAAGGCGACCTCGATCGCGGCGCTCGCGTTCGGCGTGCTCAGCATGCAGGGGCAGGGCACCTGGAGCCAGGCGCTGGGGATGCTGTTCTGGAGCGACGGCAGCTTCCCGGTGAGCCAGGTGCCTCTCGCGTTCGCCGTGGCGGCGTTCGCCAGCCTGCTGCTCGCCGTGGTCGCCGGACTGCTGGCCGCGCACACCCTCCGCGACCGGACGGCTGCCGGGTCGTGGGAGGGGCACCTGGCGCGCGCGGCGCTGCTCGTTGCGGCGGCCGGTGCCGCCCTGTCGGTGCTCGGCGTTCTCGGTGGCGTGGTCCGCGGCCTGCTCTGAGCCGCTCCGCACCAGCCGCCCACCAGAGGACCAGGACCCGCGCGCACGGGGACTTTCGACCCATGCCAACAGCGCCCGTGCTGCTCCAGGCTGGGCGACATGACCGCCCCGCCCCAGCCGGACCTCGCGCCGGGGCCCGGCGACCCGTGGTTTCGCCGGCGCCACGGCGTCACCCTCGCTGTCGCGGGGGTGCTCTACGCCGGGATCCTGGCACTCCTGATGCTCACCGGCGATCCGGCGGACGGGTACTCGATGCTCTACGCGTTCCCGGTGGCCCTGGTGGCCACCGCGTTCGGGATGCGGGCCGGGGCTCTGGCAGGGCTTGTGGCCGTGGCGCTCATCGCGCTGTGGGTGGTCCTCGACGACGTGCCCCTGGACGCGAGCGGATGGGCGTCGCGCGTCCTCCCGACCCTGCTGCTCGGGACGCTGCTGGGTCGCGCGTCGGACCGGATGCGCCAGGCCGAGCAGGAGCGCCGCACCCTGGCGGCGTCCGCACTGCTCCACCGGGAGGCGATCGAGATCAACGACACCCTGGTGCAGGGGATGGCTGCGGCCAAGTGGCTGCTGGACGCCGGCCAGGTCGACGCCGGCAGGCAGACCCTCGACGGAACCATCGGGCAGGCTCACGAGCTGGTCTCCGGGCTGATCCGCCGTGCCGGGATGGGCGGGCGGAGCGAGCCGGTGCAGCTCGGCTCCGACCGCACCGCCCGAAGTACCGGGCGAGAGGTCGGCTGAGCCCTGGACCGTCGCGGCCGCGGAGGCGCCCGACCGGTCCGGGCCCAGCGGGAAGGCGCCGACGGCCACGCCATCCGGAAGGCCGCTCGGGTGAAGAAGGACGCGTCGACGCGCTCGAGGGGGGCAACGCCAGGCGAAGGGGGACTCCCGCTGACCGGGTCACTCCCGGGCCGGCAGTCATCCTGACAACTCGCTCGGCCGATCAGTCCCGAGGGACGTCGCGGCGTCTGAACCCGACCAGTCCGAGCAGCCCCAGACCGACGGCCAGTGCGCCGAGCAGGGCCAGGGCGCCGGCGCGCACCGGGTCCTGTGGCGGGTTCCCGACCGCGTGGTACGGCGACAGAGCCAGGACCGGAGCGGCCAGCCGGAGGGGATCGCCCAGGTACGCGATCAGCGCCGCGACCGCGAAGAGCAGCCAGGCCACCGGCTGCGCCCGCGGCAGCAGGCCGAACAGCGCCAAGGCCAGCGCTCCCAGCAGGGCGATGGCGGGCAGGAAGGCCGCGGTGGCGCGCAGGACGGTGCCCGCCACGGCCTGCCCGGTGGACACGACCGTGCCGCCGGCGAGGGCCAGCGCCCCCAGGCCGAGGATCGGCACCAACCCGGCGACCAGTACCAGCACCTGCAGGCCGAGCCAGAACGCGCGACCGTCGGTCCCGGCCAGTCGGGTCTCGAGGCGGTGGGAGGTCTCCTCGGCTCGCAGCATGGCAACCCCCTGGACGACGTACCCGCCCGCGAGCAAGGCCAGGATCAGCACCGACATGCTGAGGACGGTGTCGAGCCCGGTCGCACCGGACGCCCCGAGGGCCTTCGCCACCGCGGGGTTGCCCTCGATCGCCTCGAGCAGGGGCTGGGCGAGCGTTCCGAAGGCCGCCGCGACGACGACCGTTCCCGTGGTCCAGCCGAGGATCGACCCTCCGCGCAGCCGCAGGACGGTGCCGAGCGGGGAGCGCAGCAGCCGCGAAGCGCTCGTGGGTCCGCCTGCGCGCCGGAGCCGGGCACTGCCCAGGTCGCGGCGGGAGCACTCCACGACGGCGAGGCCGGCGAGGGCGGCGGCGACCAGCACCGGCACCAGTAACGGCCACCATCGCTGGTCACCGAACGCCCGGCTGTTCTCCTGCCAGCCCAGGGGAGAGAGCCAGGTGACCGCGTTCTGCAGGACGTCACCGACCCCGCGCAGCAGGTAGGCCAGCAGGATCGCGGCGAGCCCGACGGCGTACACGCCCCTGCTGTGCTCGACGACCTGGGCGGTCAGGGCGGCGATGCCGGCGAAGACCAGGCCGAGCGCTCCCATGGACGCCGCGTACAGCGCCGATGCCGCTGCTGGGACCCCGACCAGCACCAGCGCGACGAAGAGGGCCGCCGCGGCGGCCACCAGCGCGCCGGTCACGACGAGCAGTGCCGCCACGAGTGGTGCGCTCCGCCCGACGCGGCCGGCGAGCAGGGCCTCGAGGCGACCGTCCTCCTCATCCCTGCGGGTCATCCGCGCAACCAGGCTCACGCCCATCAGCGGGATCGCGAACGAGGCGAGGAACCCGGCCTCGTTCGCCACGATGCCGCCCAGAGAGTCGATGCCCGCCACGCGTCCGTTGATCGCCACCAGCGCCCCGCCGTTCCCGACCGCGACGGCGTAGGAGTGGATCTTCGCGGGCGTGTCGTAGAGCCCGCCGACGGAGCGGGTGACGGCGAGCATGGTGAGGCCTGTGGCCAGCACCCAGCTGCCCAGCGCCTTCCACCCGGTGAGGAGGTGGATGCGCACCATGGTGGGCACGGCGAGCGTGCTCATCGGGTGTCGCTCCCGCCGTGGTAGGCCTCCAGGAACAGGTCGTCGAGGCTGGGCGGGGTGACCGTGAGCGTGTGGATACCGGCGTCGTGCAGCCGGTCGACGACCTCTCCGACGGCCACCGCGTCGACGCTCAGCCGGACGTCGACGAGCCCGTCGCGCGGCTCCTGCTCGCTGTCGGACACGCCGTCGAGCCGCTGCAGGTCCGGTGTGCTGCGAGTGACCGCGTGAACGTGGGTGCGGGTGTGACGGCGAAGCTCGGCCAGGGTGCCCGAGGTGACCGTGCGACCGCGCCGGATGATCGTCACCCGGTCCGCCAGTGCCTCCACCTCGGCCAGGATGTGGCTGGACAGGAGCACCGTGACCCCCTCGGCCCGCCGCTCGCGAACGGTCTGCTGGAAGGCCTGCTCCATGAGCGGATCCAGTCCCGAGGTGGGCTCGTCGAGGATCAGCAGGTCGACGTCGGCGGCCAGGGCGGCGATCAGCGACACCTTCTGCCGGTTGCCCTTGGAGTAGTCGCGGGCCCGCTTGGTGGGGTCCAGGTCGAAGCGGTCGACCAGCTCGGCCCGACGGTCGGCGGGCAGCCCGCCGTGCACCTCGGCGAGCACGTCGATGCACTGCCCGCCGCTGAGTCCCGGCCAGAGCGTCACGTCCCCGGGGACGTAGGCGAGCCGTCGGTGCAGCTGTGCCGCGTTCGGCCACGGGTCCGCGCCGAAGAGGCGCGCCTCGCCCCCGGTCCTGCGCATCAGGCCCAGCAGCACTCTGATGGTCGTCGACTTCCCGGCGCCATTGGGGCCGAGGAAGCCGTGCACCTCGCCGCGGCCGACCTCCAGGTCGAGGCCGTCGAGCGCGGCGACGTTCCCGAACCTCTTGACCAGTCCCGTCGCCTCGATCACCCGGTCCTCGCCCCTCTGCGGGGGTGTCGCCGCGGGCTCGGAGACCGGCTCGGGCGTCACGCTCTGGCTCTGCATGTCAGTCCTCTCCTTCGGTCGCCGCAGACTCGTCCGGGCGCTCTGGCTGGTCCGGGCCCGGGTCCGTCGCGAACCGGAACATCCCTTCTCCGGTGATGGTGTAGACCTCCGCGGCCCAGCGGGTCATGCCCTCCGGTGACAGCGGGTCGACGCCGAGGACCGTCGCGAGCTGGTCGCGCAGGAGCACGAGTGTCAGGTCGCCGGCGAGAACGAACGCCGCACGCACGTCGGGGTCGGCGCTCTGCGTGGCGTGGCCGGACGCGGTCATCTGGTCGAGCAGCCGACGGCTGCCCTCGAACCACCGACGGAACAGGGCGGTCCCGGTCGCGTCGCCGGACAGCAGTAGCCGACGGATGTATCCGGGAAGCGGGGAGCCAGGGGGGATCAGGCGGGCGAACACGTCGGCGGCGGACCCGGCGTTCCCGCCGGCCAGCGCCCCGGCCATGTCGTCGGCCGCCATCGCCGCGTCGAGGAGGTCGACGACATGCGCGTCGACCGCGGCCAGGAGGCCGGCCTTGCTGCCGAAGTGGTGCAGCACCAACGCCGGCGACACCCCCGCCTGGGCGGCGATCTGGCGCACGGAGACCGCCTCGGCCCCGCGGTCGGCGAACAGCCGCAGCGCGGCGTTGCGGATGGTGGCTCGCGCAGTGAGGTCCGACGCCCGAGGCTCGACTGATCGCATGCTCAGAATACTAAACATTTGTTCAGCATGCGTCAACGGGGATGCCGCTGGCTCGACCGGCTACGGCCCCCGCGTCGGCCTCGGCCCCGGGTACGTCACGTGCGCGGTAGCCGCCCCGAGCCGGTCGAGGAGACCGGATCGACCACGCGGCTCACGATCCGGGCGTGCTTGCCGACCTGGCGGACCCGGGTGAAGCCGTAGTCCTCGAAGAGCTCGACCGTCGCGCTGAACAGGAACCTTCCCGGAGCCTCCCGGCCCTCGGTCACCTCGGGAATCGCCTCGACGAGCCCGCCGCCGGCTGCCGCGATCTGGTCGAGGGCGCCTTCCAGCGCGGTCCGCGCGATGCCCTGGCCACGGTGCGCCTTGTCGACGTAGAAGCAGGTGACCCGCCAGTCCGGCAGCGGTGGCGCGTCCTTGTCGTAGGCACGTCTGTGCTTGATGTTCGACAGCTCCTGAGGGCTGCCGTACTGGCACCAGCCCTGCGCCAGGTCCGCCTCGTCCAGCACCAGCGCGGCATGCGCCCTGTCGGAGCGGACCCGCTCCTCCTTGGTCGCGCGGTAGCTGATGTCCCGGCGGCCGCACTCCGGGTGATAGCCGATGCACCAGCAGCCGCCGAAGATGCCGTTGTTGCGCTCGACGAGCTCCGCGAAGGCGTCCCAGGTGGAGGCGTCGAGTGGGTGGACGGTGTAGACCATGACGGCAGCCTAGGGACCGTTCAGGACGATCCGCTTCCGGTGTGTCGGCGACGCGGTGGGCGCCTGCCTGTCGCTCAGGCGGTCAGGTCGACCACCGGCATCGTCGCCCAGAAACCGCACTGGTGCTCGGCGGCGTACGTCGCGTCGTCGATGGCGACGCTCTGCCCGCCGGCCCGCAGGGACAGGACCCGGTGGCGCTGGTCGTAGCGCGGCCAGCGTGCCTGGCCCGGCACGCGTGGGTTGCCGGTCCGTGTGAACGCGCCCCAGTACTGCGTCATCTCGTGCGCGAGGCGCCGCTCCGAGGCGTCGAACAGCGGCGCGATCGGGGTGCCGTTGTCGAAGCTGGGCCAGATGTAGGCGAGCTCCGCGGCGTGGCCGGCGCCCCACACGTAGCCCGGGATGGGGGTGAGCCCGGGGCCGGTGCGGTGGTCGAACTCGTAGGCGTATGTGCGCGTCCAGCGGGCGAAGGTCCTGGTCAGCGCGATCTCTCGGCAGCCGCCGATGCCGGCGATGAGCCCTGCGTCGGTCTCGATCGCTGCGACGAGGTAGGCCGCGGTGAACCGGTCGGCGTCGGCGGGCCACGGGTAGTGCGCGAGCACGTCGTCGGCGCGGTCACCGAACACGCCCTGGACGAACCGCTCGTAGCCCGTGCGGTCGGCGCCGATGAACCCCTGGGCGAAGGTGCGGCCCTCGTCACGGTTGGAGCCGTTCACGATGGGGACGTGCCGGAAGTCGCCGGCCGTCACGGCGGCGTCCGGTGCCTCCGGGAAGCTCGGCGTGCCGTCGACGAAGCGCGGGCTGAAGCTGCCGCTCGCGTCGAGGAGCGTCCCGGCCGCGGCGGCGCGCAGGCAGGCGACGGCGGTGGCCGGGTCGGTGCAGCCGGCCGCGGTGGCGAACGCGGTGCCCCGCTGCTCGGCGTGGGCGCGGGTCTGGCTGACGCACGAGCCGCTCTGCATCATCGCCTTCTCGAAGAGCCCGCGCGAGCCCGGTGACACGAGGTGTCCGCAGACGGACCAGCCGCCCGCCGACTCGCCGTCTATGGTGACCCGCGAGGGCCGGCCCCCGAAGGCGGCGATGTTGCGCTTCACCCAGCGCAGCGCAGCCTGCTGGTCGAGGAAGCCGTAGTTGCCCGCGTCCGCGTCCTCGGCGGCGAGGCCGGGGGTGCGCAGGAAGCCGAAGACGCCGAGCCGGTAGTTGAAGCTGACTCCGATGACGCCGGTCTCGCGGACCAGCTTGAACTCGCTGTTCTGGGCGCCGCTGCCGTTGACCAGCCCGCCACCGTGGATGAACACGTGCACGGGGAGGTGGTCGCGGGCGGTGGTGCCGGCCGGCCGCCAGACGTTGACGAACAGGCAGCTCTCGGTCTCGCTGCGCGGCCCGTTGGTGCTCGGCAGCACGGGGCAGGGGTTGCCGAAGTCCCGGGCCCGGCGCACTCCCGGCCACGGGGCCGCGGGCCGCGGAGCCCTCCAGCGCAGCGCCCCGGTCGGCGGCGCTGCGTACGGGATGCCGAGGAACCGGTCGACGCCGGCGCCCTCGGCGCCGCGCACGGCCCCCCTGTCGGTGACCACGACGGGCGCCGTCCTGGCCGATGCGGGGGGAGCGGTGAGCGCTCCGACGACGAGGGCGAGTGGGACCGCAGTCCCTGCGAGCGCCCGGCTCCACCGTGACATGGGACCTCCGAGATGGGCCTTCAGGTGTCACTCGTCGTACGACGAGACCGCACGGACGCTACGCCGGGCGACCCCCGGGTCAAGCGCCCGACACCGGCGCCGGTCCGGGGCAGCGGGCCGGCCGACAAGGCTTGTCGCCCACCGGGGGACGGTGGGTGACGCCATGCAGGGTGTCGTCGGCCCCGGGGTCCCGCGGCACCTCGGTGGCCGAGGTGGTGGCCGTGGTGGCCGTCGAGGGCTTCGCTGCGGAGTGTGAGCAGGGCCACTGGGCATCGAGGGTGAGGTGAGGCTACCCTTAGTTGAAGGCGAGGAGACGCCTCGCCGGTTCTCGGACGGAGGGAGCAGTGGGCATCATGACGCTCGGCGCACGACCCCGCGGCCGTCGTACCCCGGTGACGCCCGCTCCACCGACGGGCGGCACGCTCGCCGACCTGGCCCCGGGAGGGTCCGGCGTCGTCGTGGAGGTGCACGACGCACACCACCCGGCGGTGGCCCGGCGGCTCTTCGACCTCGGGTTCGCCCCGGGCGCTGAGGTCCGGATGCTGCGGCGGGCGCCGATGGCCGACCCCCTGGTGTTCCGGGTGGCCGGGTACGACATCGCGCTGCGCCGTGCTCAGGCCCGCTGCGTCACCGTGACCGCGGCTCCGTGAGCTGCGGCCCCCACGAGGCCGGCACCCCGTCCGGGGCCGGCGGCGTCGACACACGTGCGCGCGTGGCACTGGTCGGCAGCCCGAACTCCGGGAAGACCACGCTGTTCAACGCGCTGACCGGCATGCGGGCGAAGACCGGCAACTACCCGGGCGTCACCGTGACCCGCTCCGAGGGGCGGGCGCAGGCGGCGGAGGGCGAGGTGCTCGTCGAGGACCTGCCCGGCACCTACAGCCTCGCCGCGATCAGCCCCGACGAGCAGATCGTCAGCGACGTGCTCGACCCCCGGAACGGGGCCACGGACACCCCTGAGGGTCTGGTCGCCACCCTGGACGCCACCACCCTGCGGCGCTCCCTCGGCATGCTGGCCCAGGTGCTCACGACCGGCCTGCCGGTCTGCGTCGTGCTCACCTTCACCGACGAGCTGCAGCGCAGGCAGGGCTCGCTGGACGTGGCGGCGTTCCGCCGTGCGGTCGGCGTGCCGGTCGTGGCCGTCGTCGGCGGCCGGCGACAGCACCTCGGGGAGCTACGTGGGCTGCTGGGCGACCCGGCCGGCTGGCCGCGGCCCGTGGTCCCGCCGCCCACGGAGCCGGCCGAGGTCACCAGCTGGATCGACTCGGTGCTGGCGACGTCGCGGTACGTCCTGCCGCGCGTCGACGCGCGCACCCGTCGGATCGACGCGGTGCTGCTGCACCCCTTCTGGGGATCGGTGGTGTTCTTCGCGACGATGTTCGCCTTCTTCCAGGTCGTCTTCACCGTCGCGGCGCCGGTCCAGGGAGTCATCGAGCGGGCCTTCGCGCTCCTCGGGGACCTGGTGCGCACGCAGGTCGGCAACAGCTGGATCGCGGGCTTCCTGGCGGACGGGTTGCTCGGCGGGGTGGGCGGCGTGCTCGTCTTCCTGCCGCAGATCGCCCTGCTGTTCGTGCTGATCTCGCTGATGGAGAGCGTCGGCTACATGTCGCGGGCGGCGTTCCTGATGGACCGGGTGATGGCGAAGGCGGGTCTCGAGGGCCGCGCGTTCGTCGCGCTGCTCTCCTCGCTCGCCTGCGCGATCCCGGGGATCATGGCGACCCGGACGCTGCCCTCGACGCGCGACCGGATCGCCACCATGATGGGCGCGCCGCTGATGACCTGCTCGGCGCGGCTGCCGGTCTACGTGCTGCTGATCGGCCTGCTGGTGGACCCCGCCTCCCGGGTCGGGCCGGTCGGAGCCCAGGGCCTGGTGATGTTCCTGCTCTACCTCGGCGGGGCCGCCTCGGCGATGGCGTCGGCGTGGCTGTTCTCCCGCCTGGGGAGGCGGTCGGGGCCGCTGCTGCCGTTCTACATGGAGATGCCGCCGTACCGGGTCCCGTCGCTGCGTTCGGTGGCGCTGGCGGTCTGGGACGCCTGCCGCGGCTTCCTGCGCAAGGTCACCAAGATCATCCTCGGCACCACCGTGGTGCTGTGGCTGCTGCTCAACCTCCCCGCGCAGTCCACCACCGACCTGGTCGCCGCCGGCGTCAACCCCGACGACCGGGCCGCGGTCGCGTCGTACGGCATCGACCACAGCGCCGCCGCATCGGTCGGCAAGGCGATCGCGCCGGTGTTCGCGCCGCTCGGCTGGGACTGGCGCATCGACGTCAGCGTGCTGGCCTCGCTCTCGGCCCGTGAGGTGTTCGTGGCCACGCTGGGCCAGGTCGCCGCAGCCGAGCATCCCGAGCATCCGCACCAGGCGCTGGAGAAGATGACGGTCCAGGACGGCGCGCGGGAGGGGGAGCCGCTGTTCACCGCGCCGGTGCTCGCCGGGCTGCTGGTGTTCTTCCTGTACGCGCTGCAGTGCATGTCGACGATCGGCGTGCTCCGGCGGGAGTCCGGGTCCTGGAAGTGGCCGGCGATCGCGTTCGGCTATCTCTTCGCGGTGGCGTGGTCCATGGCGCTGCTGGCCCGAGTCGTGGTCGGGGCGGTGACCTGACGTGGCCGCCTCGCAGGAGCGGGGTGGACTGGTGCCGGTGCATCCCGAGCCGGTCGACGGGCAGCCGGACGCGCTGCGCTGGGTGATGCCCGCGGGCACGTTGCCGTTCGTCGGCGAGCCGGTCGGCCTACCCGGTCCGCTGCGTGCGCTGGTGCAGGACGGGTCCCTGCGCCGGGTCGAGGTCGAGCCCGCGGCCGTCGTGCTGCAGCTGGGCCCGGCACGGTCCTGGCGCGACGAGGGCGCGACCGTCCGCAGGGTGCTGCAGGAGGCGCTGGCCGCGTCGGAGGAGTGGCGGGCGCCGGCGGGCTCGTCGGCCGACGACGTGCTCCGCAGCGCGGTCGAAGGGGTGATCGCCGGCGAGGTCGGGGAGTACGTGCGCGGCCACGGCGGCCGCATCGACCTCGTCGACGTTCGCGACGGCCGGGTCGAGGTCACGCTCGGCGGCGCGTGCGAGGACTGTCCGGCGAGAGGCCTGACGCTGACCTCCCGGTTCGAGGAGGCGGTGCGGGCGCGCTACCCGGCGCTCCGCGAGGTGGTCTCAAGCGGTCGGCAGCCGCGCGGACGTCGGCTGGTCCCGCTGCTGCCGCCGCGCCGCCGCTGACGGCGTACCGGGCGAAGGGCGGCGGACTGGTCCGGCCGGCCTGATCTTTACTGGTTCAAGAGAATGGTCAATACTCCGGAGCGTGCCTACCACGTCGGAGCTCGAACGCATGCTGCGCGGAGCCGAGCTTCGGGTGACGCGCCCGCGCCTGGCGGTGCTGTCGGCGGCGCACGCGCACCCGCACGCCGACACCGACGCCATCATCAGGGCGGTCCGGCAGGACCTCGGCGAGGTCTCCCACCAGGCGGTGTACGACGTCCTCCGGGCTCTGACGGGCGCCGGGCTGCTGCGCCGGATCCAGCCGGCCGGCTCGGTGGCGCGCTACGAGTCCCGGGTCGGCGACAACCACCACCACGTCGTGTGCCGGTCCTGCGGCGCGATCGCCGACGTGGACTGTGCGGCCGGCAGCGCCCCGTGCCTGACCGCGACCGACGACCACGGCTTCGTGATCGACGAGGCCGAGGTGACGTACTGGGCCCGATGCCCCGCGTGCGTCGCCGGAGCGACGGCCACCACGGCCCCTGCACCGACCACCTTGCCCTACCGTCCGGCAACCGAAGAGACAGGAAAGGACTGACGTGTCAGAGCGCGGCAGCGAAAGCGAGAACCCGGTCATCCCCGCACCCGAGCCGGAGATGACGCGGCCCCGGTCCAACCGCGACTGGTGGCCCAACCAGCCCGACCTCCAGGTGCTGCAGAAGCCGGCGCCGGAGTCGAACCCGCTCGGTGCGGAGTTCGACTACGCCGAGGAGTTCGCCTCCCTGGACGTCGATGCGCTCAAGCGCGACGTCTTCGAGGTCATGACCACGTCGCAGGACTGGTGGCCCGCCGACTACGGCCACTACGGCCCGCTGTTCATCCGGATGAGCTGGCACTCCGCCGGCACCTACCGGATCGAGGACGGCCGCGGTGGTGCCGGTGACGGAGCCCAGCGCCTCGCCCCCCTCAACAGCTGGCCCGACAACGCCAGCCTCGACAAGGCGCGCCGGCTGCTCTGGCCGGTCAAGAAGAAGTACGGCAGCACGATCTCCTGGGCCGACCTGCTGGTGTTCGCGGGCCAGTGCGCCCTGGAGTCCATGGGGTTCAAGACGTTCGGCTTCGGCTTCGGGCGCCAGGACGTCTGGCAGCCCGAGGAGATCTACTGGGGGCCCGAGGACACCTGGCTCGGCGACGAGCGGTACAGCGGTGACCGGCAGCTGTCCGGCCCGCTGGGCGCCGTCCAGATGGGTCTGATCTACGTCAACCCCGAGGGACCCAACGGGGAGCCAGACCCGCTCGCGGCCGCCCGCGACATCCGCGAGACCTTCCGTCGGATGGCGATGAACGACGAGGAGACCGTGGCGCTGATCGCCGGCGGGCACACCTTCGGCAAGACGCATGGCGCCGCTCCGGCCGAGTACATCGGCCCGGAGCCCGAGGGCGCCCCGGTGGAGCAGCAGGGCCTCGGCTGGCGGAACACCTACGGCACCGGCACCGGGAAGGACGCCACGACGAGCGGTCTCGAGGGGGCCTGGACGCCGACGCCGACCGCCTGGGACAACAGCTTCTTCGAGACCCTGTTCGGGTACGAGTGGGAGCTCACCGAGAGCCCGGCCGGCGCGAAGCAGTGGAAGCCGAAGGACGGCGCGGGCTCCGACGCGGTCCCGGACGCGCACGACGCCTCGGTGCGGCACGCGCCGATGATGTTGACGACCGACCTGGCGCTGCGCACCGACCCTGCCTACGAGAAGATCTCGCGGCGCTTCCTCGCGCACCCCGAGGAGCTCGCCGACGCGTTCGCCAAGGCCTGGTACAAGCTGCTCCACCGTGACATGGGTCCGGTCAGCCGCTACCTCGGTCCGTGGGTCCCCGAGCCGCAGCCCTGGCAGGACCCGGTGCCGGCGGTCGACCACGCACTGGTCGGCGACGAGGACGTGGCGGCCCTGAAGGAGAGGCTCCTCGCGTCCGGGCTGTCGGTCCCCCAGCTGGTGTCCACTGCCTGGGCGTCCGCGTCCACCTTCCGAGGCACGGACATGCGCGGTGGGGCGAACGGCGCCCGGATCAGGCTCGAGCCGCAGCGCAGCTGGGAGGTCAACGAGCCCGCCGAGCTGGCCACCGTCCTGGAGCGGCTCGAGCAGGTCCGGCAGGACTTCAACGGCGCCCAGACCGGCAGCACCCGGATCTCGCTGGCCGATCTGATCGTCCTGGGCGGGTGCGCGGGCGTCGAGCAGGCGGCTCGCAACGCCGGCCACGACATCACGGTCCCGTTCGCCCCCGGCCGCACCGACGCGTCCCAGGAGCACACCGACGTGGAGTCGTTCGCGGTGCTCGAGCCGACGGCCGACGGGTTCCGCAACTACCTGCGCGCCGGTGACAAGGTGCCGGCCGAGGTCAAGCTGGTGGACCGGGCCTACATGCTCGACCTCACCGCCAAGGAGATGACCGTCCTCGTGGGCGGCCTGCGGGTCCTCGGCGCGAACGTCGGACGGGCCGCGCACGGCGTGCTCACCGACCGTCCCGAGTCGCTGACCAACGACTTCTTCGTGAACCTGGTCGACTCGGGCACGCAGTGGAAGGTCTCGACCACGACGGAGAACGTCTACGAGGGCACCGTCCGCGGCACCGGCGAGCCGCGCTGGACCGCCACCGCGGTCGATCTGGTGTTCGGCTCCAACTCCCAGCTGCGCGGTATCTCGGAGAGCTATGCGGCCGACGACGCGGCGGAGAGGTTCGTCGCGGACTTCGTCCGGGCCTGGGACAAGGTCATGAGCCTGGACCGGTTCGACCTCGTCTGACCCGGTCCCGGTCCGGTCCGCCCTTGCGCGCCGGGTCGACAACCGGTTGAGTCCCGGATGCGGGGCGAGCGCTGTGGCGCTCGCCCCGCAACCGGGTGGGGGAGGGGTGGCCTGGCCCTTCCTCCACCTGCCCTCAACGGCGCGACGTGGCGCCGAGCCGGGCTGCCCTGTGCAGCAGCTCCACGCCCCGACCGGTGGTCGCCCAGACCCGTGAGTCGTGGCGGGCGGCCGGACCCACGCCCCGCGACAGCACCTGCTTGGCCAGGCCGGCCCAGGCGTCCCGTGCGTCGGCGAGCCGGGTCAGGCGCGCCTGCTCCCGCGTGAACGCGCTGTCGTCGCCGGCGCTGCCGCTGGCGAGCGCGGCACTGTCCGCCCGCAGGGTCGCGGTGGCGAACGCACCGACCGACGAGTTGACCTGCTGGTAGACCTCTTCGAGCGCCCGCAGGGCCCGCTGCGCCCGGGACGGGCGCCGCATCGCCTCGGGAAGCGCGAACCCGTCGCCGACGTAGTCGTCGCGCAGCCCGGCCAGTCTGAGCATCGTCGGTCGCAGGTCGGTCTCCTCGACCCAGGTGCCGACCCTGCTTGCCTGCGGGACGGTGTGCGTCGAGTTCGGGTCCTGCGGCTGGTTGCCCTGGCTCGGCACCGGCCCGTCGACGCCACGGCGGGCGACGCCCGGACCGGCGAACGACGACCACGTGACGTCGATGTTCGGGGAGTAGTAGCCGTGGTTGTAGGCGTAGCCGTTGTTGATGCTCACCCCGGCTGGTCCCGATGTCGCGAAGTAGTAGTCCGGGACCGGGAACATCGTGTACGTCGGCGTACGCAGGGGGTCGGCGGTCTGCATGTGCAGCACGCGCTGCTCCACGGCGCCGGCCTGGTACTTCACGATGTGCTCGCCCTGCTCGCCGCTGTACGGGTTGTCGGCGGTCATCGCGGCGGTGTCCCGCTGCAGCTGGCGGACCGCCGGGTCGGACGGGGCCGGCTGCCCGTGCACGTAGAGCGAGGCGCCCTGCGGCTCGAGGTCGAAGCGGGTCGTCGCGCTGGGCGTCGAGGCGAGCTCGCTGGGCAGGTTGACCTGGAGCTCGCCGATCTGGTCGGCGGCGTAGTGGCACGGGTTCGAGCCGCCCGTGCAGCCGGCCGGCGTGGGCGCGGTCGCCCGGCCGACGTTCGCGCCGTCGAACTGGTCGTTCTCCTCCGCGCTGATCGCGAAGAGGGTGTTGCGGGGGGTGATGCCGTCGGCCCGCAACCGCTTGAAGAAGGTCGCGAAGGCGGCGTCGTAGGCCGCCGCGTTCTGGGCCGCGCAGGCATCACCGGGACCGATCGGCCGCCCCGGCGAGGTGGCGGTCTCTGTGGTGCAGCCCGTGTCGCCGGGCTTCACCTCGTGGAGGTCGGAGATGTAGCCGTAGGTCACCGGGACACCGGCCTCCTGCATGTCGGCGAGGTAGGCCAGGCTCTGGGTCGCTGTCGGGTTGAAGCCCGGGAAGCCGGCCTTGCCGGTGTAGGAGTTGGTGATCGGCTTGCCCGAGAGGTCGACCAGGTCACCGTTCGCGTCCGTGACCCGGTAGCCGTGCCGGAAGAGGTTCGGCGTGCCGGCGCCGAGCTGCGGATCGGTGTAGCGCGCGCCGAAGAGCGCCTGGTAGCCGCGGTAGCCACCCGGCTCGGCCGGGAGAGCATCGGGCACCGCGGAGTGCGACGGCGAGGTCTGCCCGAACTTGGTCGCCCGGGCGTCCGCGCAGGTGGCGTCGTGGCGTGCGCAGTGCACCGCGACGCCGATGTAGTCGGTGACCTCGTCGTCCTTGTAGGTGTCCGGGTCGGCGGCGTACTGGGCCACCTCGGGCGAGCCGGCGCCGAACACGGTCGGCAGGTCGGCACGGGCGTTCTCGAGGACCATGTTCGCGGTGGAGAAGTCCCCGACCGAGCAGCCTGCCCGCGTGAACGGCACCCAGGGGGCGGGCGCGGTGGTGGCCGGACCGCGGGCCGGCACCCGCGGTGAGTAGGCCATCGTGGGTGCGGTGTCGTGGCCGGGGGTGGGGGTCGCGGCGGTGTCCGCGACCGGGTCGGTCCAGTAGGCGAACGAGGTGGCCGGGTCGCTGCTCCCGTCCGGGTTGTAGGTCCGGTAGGTGTTCGAGAGCGGCTGGCCGTGCCGGTCGCCGTACAGCCCGGTGTAGATGGTCAGGCTGTCGTCGGCGGTGTGCGCGATCAGCGGCGTGTGGGTGTTGGAGAAGACCGTCCCGTTCCGGGTCAGGAAGTGCAGCAGGTGCGGCATCTGCTCCAGGTCGGACGGCACGTTCGGGTTGTCGCGGGAGAAGTGCACGTTGTCGAACACGAGGCTCACGACGTGCGTGACGCCGTTGCGGAGGTGGCACCCACCGGCGTGCGCGTGGCCGCGCCCGGCAGCGGGCACGGCGCCGGACTGGGCGGTCGCCGCGGGCGCCCCGGCGACCGCGACGGCGATCACGGACGCCCCCGCGAGCAGCGTCGACCGCAGAGTTGGGCGGGTGATGGGCATCGACTGCCTCCCGAGGACGGAACGGGCTCACGTGGCAGCGACAAACCTTGCACTCTGCAGCGGTTCTGTCGAGAGTCCTCACGGGTCGGGTTTCGCACCCGGGCCGACATCGGGTACACCGGAGCGATGACGTCGGACTCCCGCCCCGCCGGCACCTCGGGGCCGGTGGTGCTCGAGACGCTCGGCGCGCTCGCGAAGCGGGCCCGGGTGGTCGCCGCCCGCGGCGGCCGACGGGTCGTCGGCGTCGCCGGCAGCCCCGGGGCGGGCAAGACCACGCTGGTCACCACCGTGGTGGCTGCCCTCGCCCAGGGTGCGCCCGAGGGCTGGGTGGCGCATGTTCCGATGGACGGGTTCCACCTCGCCGACGCCGAGCTGCGCCGGCTCGGTCTGCTGGACCGCAAGGGCGCGCCGGAGACGTTCGACGCCCGCGGGTACGCAGCGCTGCTCGAACGGCTTCGCAGCACGACCGACCACACCGTGTACGCGCCCGCCTTCGACCGGGAGATCGAGCAGCCGGTGGCCGGCGCCATCCCGGTGCTGCCGGCGTGCCGGCTGGTGCTCACGGAGGGCAACTACCTGCTGCTCGACGAGGACGACTGGCGCCGGGCCCGCTCGGCGCTCGACGAGGTGTGGTTCTGCGAGGCCGACGAGGAGCTCCGCCGGGCAGAGCTGCTGGCCCGGCACGTGCAGTTCGGGAAGAGCCCCGGGGCGGCCGACTCGTGGGTGCGCGAGGTCGACGAGCGCAACGCGGAGCGGGTCGCAGCCACCCGCGCCCGCGCCGACGTGGTCGTGCCGCGGCTCGTGCTGTCCTGACCTCGGCGAGCCGCCCTCAGGCTCAGGGGCAGCCTGCCGCGGCCGGCTCGAAGCCGGTGCAGACGTCGACGCCGGGACCACCGTTGCCGCGGTCGCCGGTGGCCACCAGCACCGGGGTGCCGCCTCGCAGCGTGTCCGCGCCGGGTCCGCCGCGGATCCGGTCCTTGCCGGCGTCGCCGCGCAGCAGGTCCCTGCCGGGGCCGCCGGAGAGACGGTCGCGGCCCGGCCCGCCGTTGCCGACGTCGTCGCCTCGGGCCCCGACGAGCGAGTCGTCGCCCGAGTTCCCGTTGAGGGTGTCGTTGCCCGTGCCGCCGCTCAGCCGGTCGTCGCAGCCCTGACCGTTGATGACGTCGTTCCCGCCGCCCCCGTTGATGACGTCGTTCCCGCCGCCGCCGTTGATGGTCTGGCTCGCCGGGCCGCCGTTGATCACGTCGGCGCCCGGTCCGCCGTTGATGACGGCGGCGTTGCTGTTGATGACCAGGCCGGGGAGGTCGCAGCCGTGCTCCTGAGCCGTGGCGCCGGGCGCCGTGGCGGCAGCCGCCAGTCCGGCCAGCGACAGGGCTCCGGCGGCCAGGCCCGCTCGTGCAGTGGTGATCCTCATGATGGTTCCCCCTCCGTTCCGGGGCCGGGCCCCGGGTCGCCCACCGTGGGCGAGTGCGCACCAGCATCGACGTCGAGCGTCAGGACGCGATCATGACCGGGTCAGCACCGGCCGGGGCCTAGGGTCGAGTCATGACCGAGACTCGGAATCTCCACGACGGCACGACCATCCCCGCGGTCGGGTTCGGCACGTACCCCCTGAAGGGTGAGGAGGGCGTCGCCGCGATCACCAGCGCCCTCGAGCAGGGGTACCGGATGCTCGACACCGCGGTGAACTACCGCAACGAGCGCGAGGTCGGCGAGGCGCTGCGTCGCTCGGGCGTCCCGCGCGAGGAGGTGGTGGTCACCAGCAAGATCCCCGGCCGTCACCACGCGTACGACGAGGCGATCGCCTCCACCAGGGACTCGCTCGACAGGCTCGGCCTCGAGCAGCTCGACCTGCACCTGATCCACTGGCCGAACCCCGACCGCGGCCTGTACGTCGATGCCTGGCGGGCGCTGGTCGACCTCCGACGCGCGGGCCTCGTCCGGTCGATCGGCGTCTCCAACTTCACAGAGGGGCAGCTGGACCGGATCATCGCCGAGACCGGCGTGACTCCGGTGGTGAACCAGATCGAGCTGCATCCGCTCTTCCCCCAGGCGGAGATGCGCCGGGTCGACGCCGAGCGGGGCATCCTCACCGAGGCGTGGAGCCCGATGGGCAAGCGGCAGGCGCCGTTCGGGACGGCCGCCGTCCGCGAGGCCGCGGAGCGGCACGGCGTGACGCCCGGCCAGGTGGTGCTGCGCTGGCACGTCCAGCTCGGCAGCGTGCCGATCCCCAAGTCCGCCACGCCCGCCCGGCAGGCCGAGAACCTGGACGTCTTCGGGTTCACGCTCACCGACGCGGAGGTCGCCGCGATCACGGCCCTCGGGCGCCCGGACGGGCGGTTGTTCGGCGGCGACCCCGAGACCCACGAGGAGCTGTAGCGGCTGTCGCGGCGCCGCGCCGTCGCGGACAGCGGCCCGGCGTCAGTGGCTGGAGAAGAGG
This sequence comes from uncultured Actinomycetota bacterium, assembly GCA_963811365.1. Lineage (GTDB taxonomy): Bacteria > Actinomycetota > Actinomycetes > Propionibacteriales > Nocardioidaceae > CAWEQW01. The sequence continues at coordinate 192,693 of CAWEQW010000002.1, forward strand.
CCCGGCTCCTCCAGCGTCTGCCCCGGGCGCGCATCCGGGTGCCTGACCACCGCACCGGCGAAGCCCGGCCCCGGGTCGGGCGCGGTGCGCGCCTTCCAGGAGACCGCCGCAGCGTTCGCGAGCCGGTCGGCCGCCTCGTTCAGCGCGTGCCCGGAGTGACCCTTGACCCACTCGAACCGCACGCGGCGACCGCGCATCGCCTCGTCGAGCGCCATCATGATCTCGACGTTGAGCACCGCCTTGCCGTCCCGCTTGACCCAGCCTCGCCGCTTCCAGCCGGGCATCCACTTCGTCACGGAGTCGATCACGTAGGTGCTGTCGCAGAAGACCACCAGGTCCTCGGACAGGTGCGCGGTCTGCTGCAGGAGGTCGAGCACCGCGGTGAGCTCGGCCATGTTGTTCGTGCCGTGCGGCCAGCCTCCGGCCGCCCAGCAGCCGTCCTCGACGTACCACCCCCAGCCTGCCGGACCAGGGTTCCCGAGTGCTGAGCCGTCGGCCGCCGCGATGATCGTCACCGGGGCATCCTCGCACCGCGGCCGACGCCATCAGGCGACCGGCCCGCGGGCAAGGGTCACTTTCGCGGAGTGTGCCGCCCCGGCCCGGTCGGTCCAGGTCACTGCGACCCGGTCGCCGGGGGAGTGCGCCGTGACCGCGCTGCGCAGTGCGGCGGCGGACCTGACGGGCACCGATCCGATGGCGGTGATCCGGTCCCCCGCGGAGATTCCGGCCGACGCCGCAGGCGTCCCGTCGTACACCGCGACGACCGCGTTGGCGCGAAGGCCGACGCCGAGGAAGGCCGGGTAGCCGTAGGCGTACGACGACGTGCGGACCCCGTCGTCGATGTCGTGCGCGACCCGCAGGACGGTGCGGACCGGGATCGCGTAGCCAACCACGTCGGCACCCGTCGAGGCGGCGGTCGTCATGCCGACCACGTTGCCGTCCTCGTCGTACGTCGCGCCGCCGCTGTAGCCCGAGACGACGTCGGCGCCGACCTCGATCAGGCCGCGGAGGTGCTCGGTGGAGGTGCCGTCGGCGTCGTGCGTGGTGATGGCCTGGTGCCGAGCGAGCACCGTGCCGTCGGATTCGCTCAGGTAGCGCGCCGTGCCGTAGCCGTCCCCGACCGCTGTGACGGACTCGCCGACGGTCACGCCGCTGGTGTCCGTGCGGACGGTCCGCAGACCGTGGGCGCCGACCAGGCGCAGCACCGCGACGTCGGCGTCGGCGTCGGCACCGACCGGTCGGGCGGTGTAGGTGCGTCCGGACGACATGACGCGCACCCGGATCCGGGTGGCGCCCTCGACGACGTGGTGGTTGGTGACCACCTCACCGTCGGAGGACAGCACCAGGCCGGTCCCGGCCGCGCGGCCGTCGGCGTAGCCCAGCGTCGAGACGATGCGGACCAGGCCGACCAGCTCAGCGGCAGTCGCCTTCTGCGTCGACGCGCTGGGGTCGCTGGCGCCGCCCGGCAGGTCGCCCTGCTCGGGGTCGACGGCCCCGGGGTTGCCGAAGTGCTCGGACCCGCGGCCGTTCTCGGCGCCCGACGGCGGTGTGCCGGGCAGCACGCCGCTCCCGGTGGCCGAGGCAGCGCTGCCCAGCGCACCCGGAGCCGTCGACGGCGTCGCCGCCCGGCCGACGACGAACGCGCCTCCGGCGGCCACCGATCCCGCCAGCAGCGCGCCGGCCGTCATCCAGGCAGCCAGTCGGCGCCGGTGCGCGGCCTGCGACAGCGGCGGCGGCGGGGAGTCGGCCGGGGTGTCGGCCGGCGGCTGGGTCCAGGGTCGGGTGGACGGGCCCTGCGGGTCGAACGGCGTGGTCACGGTGGCGCCTCCTGCTCTCGGGTCTGGCACCAGACAACGCCGCGCAGCCAGGAGGAGCCTGTGAGCCGGTGGAGGATCGGCTTTGCGTGGTGCCTAGGCTGCGGACATGGCCTCCTCCGCGCAGCAGCAGCCCCTCAGGTTCGGCCTCGTCGGCACCGGCTTCTGGGCCGATGAGGTGCATGCCGCAGGCGTCTCCTCGCATCCCGAGGCCGAGCTGGTGGGCGTCTGGGGACGGGACGCCGACAAGGCGGCCCGGGTCGCCGCGCGTCACCGGGCGCAGCCGTTCGCCGCGGTCGACGACCTGCTGGACGCCGTCGACGCGGTCGTGTTCGCGGTGCCTCCCCGAGTCCAGTCCGAGATCGCGCTGCGGGCGGCTGAGGCAGGCAGGCACCTGCTGCTCGAGAAGCCGGTGGCGACCGACCTCCCGGCCGCTGACCGGCTGGTGGACGCGGTCGACCGGAACGACGTCAGCAGCGTGGTGTTCTTCACCGAGCGGTTCCTTCCCGAGCGCGAGGCGTGGCTGCGCGAGCGGGCGCAGGCCGACACGCTCGGCGGCGAGGCGATCTGGCTGGCCAGCCTCAGGACGCCGGGCAACCCGTTCGCGGGATCGCCCTGGCGGCAGGAGGACGGTGCCCTCTGGGACGTGGGTCCGCACGCCCTCTCCGTGCTGCTGCCGATCCTCGGCCCGGTGCGCGACGTCACCGGGGCGCGCGGGCACGGTGACCAGGTCGGTCTCGTGCTGACCCACGACAGCGGCGCGGCGAGCGTCCTGCAGCTGAGCCTGACGATGCCGCCGGAGGCGACCAGGTCGGGCGTCCAGGTGTACGACGAGACGGGCTGGCACGCGCGCCCCGAGAGCGACCAGGACATCGTCGCCACGCAGCAGCGGGCCGTCTCCGAGCTGGTGGAGGCGGTGCGTGCCGGCCGCCCGGAGCATCGGTGCGACGTCCGCTTCGGCCGGGAGGTCGTGCGGGTCCTGTCGCGCGCCGAGCAGGTGGTGGGACCCCGGGGCTGACGGCGGCTCCCCGGGGCGTCCCGGTCCGCTTGAACGGCGAGGTGACGGTTCGGTGACGAGTGCCCGCGCCACACCGGTCCGATCCGTCGTCTGACAGGACTGTCGATTACTGTCTTTGTCCATGACGGCCTCCAACCGCCGCAACCGCCCCTACATCGCCGAGGAGCGGGCGGCTGCGCGTGACGCGTTCCGGGAGCGCTACGGCGCTGACCTGGCCTTCGCTCCTCTGCTCGTGGTGATCGCGGCGTACAACGAGGAGGACAGCCTCGGCGAGGTGCTGCGCAACATCGCGCCGGAGGTGCACGGCATGCCGGTCGAAGCCCTCGTCATCGACGACGGCAGCAGCGACGAGACGGCCCGGATCGCCGAGAAGTTCGACCGGGTCAAGCTGGTCCGGCTGCGCCGCAACTGCGGCCACGGCATCGCGTTGCGGCTCGGCTACCAGCTCGCCGCCGAGCACGGCGCCCAGTACATCGTCACGCTCGACGCCGACATGCAGTGGGACCCGCGCGAGATGCCGACGGTGGTCGCGCCGCTGCTCGCCGGCGACGCGGACTTCGTCATCGGCTCGCGCGCGCTCGGCACCGCCGAGACCGACGACGCGTTCCGGCACGCCGGCGTCCGGGTGTTCGCCACCCTCGTCAGCCTGCTCACCGGCGTGAAGGTCACCGACACCTCCAGCGGCTACCGGGCGTTCCGCACCGAGGTCCCGGCGAGCGTTCCGCAGACCCAGGTGCAGTACCAGACCTCCGAGCTGCTGATCGGTGCCATCTACCAGGGCTACCGGATCGCCGAGGAGCCGATCACGATGCACAAGCGGTTCGCCGGGGAGAGCAAGAAGGGCCACAACGTGCTCTACGGCTTCCGCTACGCCCGCGTCATCCTCGGCACCTGGGCTCGGGAGCGCAGGCGGGCCCGCCGCGACGGTCGTCGGGTGGGTCGGTGACGAGCAGTCCCTCGTCGGTGGAGGGTGGGGCCGCAGGCGGACCGACCGGCTCGGAGCCGCTCCGGACGCGCGGAACGGTGGGCCCGGCGCGCACACCGCCAGGCCCTGGTCCTCCGCGAGGCCGCGCGTCGCTGGGAGGCGCGCGCGCCTCGCGTGATCGCGGTCGCGCGCGCGCTGTTCTACCCGTGCGCGCTCGTTGCTGGTCGCCTTCATGGGCTACCAGGCCGCCCGCCAGACCGACCTCTCCGCGCTGCACTACTGGCCGCTGGCCGCCTCCGTCGTGGCCGCGCTCGTCTGGTGGCTCTGCCTGGCGTTCGGCTGGGCCTGGCTGGTCAGCGACGGTCGACCCGCGGCGCAGTCGCCTCCTGGTGCCGGACCCAGGTCGCGCGCTACCTGCCCGGCGGCATCTGGGCGGTGCTCGCCCGCGCGACCACCGTGCAGGGTCGGGTGCGCGACAAGGTCACCGCGGTCACCGCCGAGAACGTCATCGTGCTCGTGGTCGTCCCTGGCCGTCGGCGGCGCCTGGGCAGGCATCCACGACTGGCGCTGGCTGCCGCTCACCGTGCTCGTCGCCGCTCCGCTGCTGGTCTCCGGCTGGCTCGAGCGCCGGACCCGGATCACCCGCCGACGGCGTCCGCGCGCACCGCCGCGACGTACCCCTCGGCTTCGTGGCGTACGGCGTGCTCGGCGTGCTGGTGCAGGTCGCCGTCTCGGGGCTCCGGCACCCGACGTACCCGCTGTACGTCGCCGGCGCCTCCTGCGTCGCGTGGGCCGCGGGCTCGTGGTGGTCATCGCGCCCGGGCGGCGTCGGCGTGCGCGAGGTGGTCTACGTCTGGATGCTGACCGGGCTCTACCCGCGCGGTGAGCTCGAGGCTGCGGCGGTCACCTCGCGGCTGGTGACCGTGCTCGCCGAGCTGGTCGTGCTGGCGCTCGTGGCCCGCCGGCGCCGGTCGTCGTCCTGAACCTGGCGCGCGCACGTGAGAAAGGTGCATCATGAAGGTCCTCGTCCTCGGTGGAGACGGTTTCTGCGGTTGGCCCACGTCGCTGCACCTCTCGGCGCAGGGACACGACGTCAAGGTCGTCGACAACTTCGCGCGGCGGAACGCCGACATCGAGCTCGAGGCCGCGTCGCTGACCCCGATCGCGCCGCTCGGCATCCGGCTGAGCACCTGGCAGCGCCTGACCGGCCGCGAGATCGGCTTCGAGCGCTTCGACGTCGCCGAGCACTACCACCGGCTGCTGACGCTGCTCGAGGAGTGGCGGCCGGACGCGGTGGTGCACTTCGCCGAGCAGCGGGCGGCGCCGTACTCCATGAAGTCGTCGTGGCACAAGCGCTACACGGTCAGCAACAACCTCAACGCCACCAACAACCTGCTGGCGGCCCTGGTCGAGGCGGGGTCGCACGCGCACGTCGTGCACCTCGGCACGATGGGCGTCTACGGGTACGGCACCGCCGGGCTGAGGATCCCCGAGGGCTACCTGCAGGTGCCAGGTCCCGGTCGGGGACGGCGAGGTGGTCGAGACAGAGATCCTCTACCCGCCGAACCCTGGGTCGATCTACCACATGACCAAGACCCAGGACCAGCTGCTGTTCGCCTACTACAACAAGAACGACGGCGTCCGGGTCACCGACCTGCACCAGGGCATCGTGTGGGGCACGCAGACCCGCGAGACCAAGCTCGACGAGCGGCTGATCAACCGGTTCGACTACGACGGGGACTACGGCACGGTGCTCAACCGGTTCCTGATGCAGGCGGCGGTCAACTACCCGCTGACCGTGCACGGCAGCGGGGGCCAGACCCGCGCCTTCATCCACATCCAGGACACCGTCCGCTGCATCCAGCTCGCCGTCGAGAACGAGCCGCAGGACGGCGAGCGCGTCCGGGTGTTCAACCAGATGACCGAGACCCACCGGCTGATCGACCTCGCGAACCTGGTCTCGCAGATGACCGGTGCCGAGATCGACCACGTCGAGAACCCGCGCAACGAGGCGGACTCCAACGACCTGCTCGTGGAGAACCGGCACCTCCTCGACCTGGGCCTCGACCCGATCACGCTGCAGGAGGGTCTGCTCGAGGAGGTCACCGAGATCGCGACGAAGTACGCCTCCCGAGCGGACCTGTCGAAGGTCCCGGCCCGGTCGCTCTGGCGTCAGAAGAGGTGAGCGCGCAGGACCACGCGCGACACGGATGGCTGCGCCGCAACGGAGTCTTCCTCGTCGCGCTCGCGCTCGGCGTGGCGATCCGGGCGGTGGTCACCTACGCCTACCGGCCGGCGCTGATCTTCCCCGACAGCTTCGGGTACCTGTCCCGGGCGGACCCGTTCCGGGTGTTCGACGCGCGCCCGTCCGGCTACTCGCTGTTCCTGTGGCCGTTCGTGCAGCTGCCGCACAGCCGGGCGCTGATCGCGCTGACCCAGCACGGCATGGGCCTGCTCCTCGCCGTCGTGTGCTACGTCTTCCTCGCCCGGCGGGGCCTGCCGCGGTGGGCCGCCACGCTCGCCGTCGTGCCCCTGCTGCTGGACCCGCTGCAGCTGGTGCTCGAGCACTACCTGCTGTCGGACACCCTCTTCGAGAGCCTGCTCGTCGGCGCCTGCCTGCTCGTGCTCTGGCAGCGCCGGCCCGGCATCGGCAACCTGGTCGTCGCGGGCCTGTTCATCGGCTGCTCGGCGTTCGTGCGCGGCGCAGGCAGCTTCCTCGTGGTGGTCTTCGTGGTGGCGCTGCTGTGCCTGCGCGTTCGCTGGACCAGGGTCGTCGCCTTCGTGGTCGCCGCTGCCATCCCGATCGCCGGGTACGCCGTGGCGTTCCACGCGCAGTACGGGTCGTACGCGATCTCGACCTCGGGGCCACGGTTCCTCTACGCGCGCATCGCGCCGGTGGTGGAGTGCGACACCGCGCGGCTGCAGCTTCCGTCGTACGAGCAGATGCTGTGCCCGAACATCCCGGTGGGCCGGCGGCCGAGCACGGACTGGTACATGTGGGGCCTCAAGCAAGGGCCGCAGTGGCACGTCGTGCCGCCCCCGGGCATGACCGCCCTGCAGGTCATCAAGGACTTCGACCAGCGAGTGCTGCGGGCCGAGCCAGTGGTCTACGCCACGGCGGTCACCAAGGACGTCGTCCGCGGCTTCCTGCCGGTGCGCACGGTCCAGGTGCCGGGCTACCCGTCGTCGTACTGGCTGTTCAAGGACCACTACTGGACTCCCGACACGTTCATCAGACGCGGCGTGCTGCTACCGCGGGTCCGCTATGGGACCAGCTACGACCCGGCCACCGCGTCGTTCATGCAGACCTACCGGACCTGGATCTACACCCCCGGCCCGCTGATGGCCGTGCTGCTTCTGCTCGCCATCGCCGGCACCCTGGGGCTCGGGCGCGCACGCCGGTCCGGGGACCGGGTGGCGACCGGCCTGCTCGCTGCGGCCTGTCTGCTGCCGCTGGTGACGGCCGCGGGGCTGTCGGGCTTCTCGTGGCGCTACCAGCTGCCGCAGATCGCGCTGATCCCGATGGCCGGCGCGCTCGGCCTGGCCGCGCTGCTGCGTGGCCCGGGCCCGGGTCGGCCGCCGGGCTTCGAACCGCTGCGGCCGCTGGACCGGATCGCAGGGCGGGTGGCCACGCTGCCCCTTCCGGCCGCCTGGCGGGACCGGCTCGGCCGGGCGAGCGAGCGCGGGTCCCTGCAGGTCGTCGTCGCGCTGCTGCTGGGACTCGCGGTCGCCGTCGTCGTCGCGGCCGGCGCCACCGGATCGGGCTGGGCCGCGGCAGGCACCGCGGCCGCGCTGGGCCTCGTGGCCGGCATCCTCGCGGTGCTGACCCTGCTGGTGGCCAGGTCCCGGGCCGGATCGGCCCCGCCACCGGACTGCGTGGCCCGGGAGGACCCCGCCCACACCCCCTAGCGAAGCGGTGTGCCCGACCGTCGGACGACCCGGCTCAGCGCAGCCAGCCCTGGCCGGCCCGGGTGGCCAGCATCGCCAGCGCCGGGCCGAGCGCCCGGGCCCCGTCGACCGCCGCGCGCAGCTCGGCCGCGGCGGCGGTCAGGAAGATCCGCAGCTGCGGTCCCGGGCTGCCGCTGCGGGCGGTGGTCGACACGACGCCCCCGGGCGGGACCAGCCACTCGGTGTCGGTGTCCGGGGTGCCGGGGATGCCGCTGTCCGCGCGGACCTCCACGAGCAGCTGGTAGGTGGCGCCGGTCGTCAGGTCGGCGTCCGGTCCGGGGGTACGGCGGAGTCCCACGCGGACCGGACCGTCCTGGACCCAGAGCCCTTCGCAGGTCGGGGTGCACGGGTCGGCGTCGACCGTGCGCTGCCGGGGGAACGTGCCGTCGGCGCGGGGCGCGCGCTCCGATCCGGTGCCGGCATCGACCGCATCCGCAGTGTCCGGCGCGGTGTCCGGAGCGGGGCGCAGGTGTGGTCGCTGAGTGGCCATGCAGCGGCTCCCCCGAAGGACGTCGTTCTGTTGCTCCGAGGGTAGGGGCCCGCGGAGCGCTCCGGACGTGGAACCACCACGATGAGGGCAATGCCGCGGACGAGGACTGGACCACTCGAGCGCGGGGGCGCGTCAGGATCGGACGGCGTCCTCGTCACCGGCCGAGGCCCCGAGACCTCCCCCGAATCCGGGCAGCAGCGAGCTCCCCGCAGACGTGCTGCGCCGGAGGCTCGCTGGCGGCTTCGGCTCCGGCGTGCTCAGCCCCTCACGGCCTCACCGAGATGCCGAAGGCGCTCAGCGGGATCGAGTCCCCGAGCAGCCGGTCGCCGACGGCGTTCGGGTGGTAGCAGTCGTGCCGCCACTCCTGCCTGATCACCGTCGGGTCCGCCGGGTCGCGCAGCACCGCGTCGAAGTCGAGCACCGCGTCGAAGGCTCCGGACGTCCGGATCCAGCGGTTCACGGTGAGCCGGGTCGCCTCCCGGTCGCTGCCGGCCACGTTGCACATCGGCAGGATGGTGGCGCCCACGAGCCTCCTGCCCGCCCCGTGCACCCGGTGGGCGATGTGCCGCATGGCCGCGATGACCTGTCCGGCCGAGGCAGCCGGAGCGTTGGCGCCGCCGCCGATGTCGTTGGTGCCCTCGAGCAGCAGCACCGACCGCACGCCGGGCAGCGACAGCACGTCCCGGGTCAGCCGCCGGGCGGCCGGCGGGCCGCAGCACTGGCCGGTCGGGTCGTACGGGTTGGGCTGCGAGCTGACGGTGTTCCCGCTGATGCCGGCGTTGGCGACCGTGAGCCGCTGCCGGGGAGGGAGCCGGTCGATGCGGCTCGCGAGCACGTCGGTCCACCGTGGACCGCCGCCGTCGGCGTGGTAGCCGTCCGTGATCGAGTCGCCGAGCGTGACGATCGTGCCGCGCGCCGTCGAGACGCCCGAGACCGCATCCACCCACCACAGCTCGCCGGGCTGGAAGGCGCCGAAGGCCGTCCCGCTGTCGTCCGCGGACGCGTCCCCGGAGCCGGTCGAGAGGAAGGAGCCGGGGGTGAGCTGCTGCGGCGGCGGGAAGGTGTGGTCGTCGACGGGGCTGTTCGGTGCGTAGACGCTGACCGCGACCTGGGCGAACGGACGCACGTGCAGCGGCACCGGGTCGGTCCAGGCGCTGGTCCCCGGGGCGAGGTCGATGCTGTCGGAGCCCCGGAAGGTCGCGTGCCGGTTGCTGCCCGGCGCCAGCGACGCCGAGCCGTCGGTTGAGGTGAGACCGACGCGCACGTCGAGGACGTGCACGGCCGTAGCGCCGAACGGGTTGCTGACCCGGACCCGCAGCCGTTTCGCGGCGTCGGTCACGGTGAGCAGGTTGCGGACGGTGACGTCGCCGGAGTCGCCGTGCACGCCCTCGAGGGACGACTCGGTCAGCGTGACCTCTCCGGGACCCCAGGCCGCGTGCGGCGCCGCGGTGGCCTGGCCGGCGACGGCGCCCGACAGCACGAGGGGGGCGATGGCTGCGGTGGCGGCAGCCCGGCGGCGACGCCACCGCGCTGCGCGCCCGCGAGGTGTGGATGGTGGCTTCATGGGGTTCTCCTCCGTCCCGAGCCGGATGTGACGGCGATCACCCTCTGCCGCCGCCGCGGGTTCGGACGATCGGCGGACCGCAGGCGTTCGGCGAACGGTCCGACCTCCGCGACCAGCGGTCGGCACCCGCGCGGAGCGAGCTCGGCCGGTGGCCCGGCTGCCGGTTGCACCGGCCGGGACACCGACCTACCGTCAGGACATGGCCGAGCACTCGGGCACCGGCGTCCTGCTGGTGCTGGGCGCGATGACCTTCGGGGTGGTGCTGGTGGGCTGCCTGCTCTACGTCCGCGACCTCCGGCTGGGCGCGGTCCGGGTCGGCCGCCGCCTGCATCTGCTGCCGACCCCGCCGGCCCGCCCGGAGGGCCAGCCGCTCGAGCGGATCGCTGCCGACCTGCGCCGGTTACGGCCCCAGGCGCGGCTGCATCCCGAGGGCGCGGCGTACGCCCGGCACCGCGGGGTGGTGGCGGCGTACGACGAGGCGCTCCGCGACGCGTGCCGGGCGCTGAGCGTGCCGACCGACCTCGCCGACCTGCCCGAGGGCCTCGAGCGCGAGGCCGAGCGGATCCGCGTCGAGTACGCGCTCGAGGCCGCCGGGCTGCCGCTGAGTCGCGCCTCCTGACCCCGGCTCGGGCGGGATGGTGCAGACCGGGTCGGCCGGCACCGCGGCCGTGGGTGATACGTCCCCCGTCACCGGGGTACGTCCATCGTGTCGGTCGCGGCGACCGGCACGGAGAGGTGTGGTGGGATGAGCCCCGTCGTGGCGTACCTCGGGCTGGTCACCGTGGGGCTGCTCGCGTGCGTGTCGTACCTGGTGACTCTGGTGGTCCTGCGGTGGCGGCGCCGCCGGGCGGCCTCCGCGCGCGTGGTGCTGATGGCTCAGGCGGAGGTGCTCGAGGCACTCGCCGCGTGGTCGGAGCAGCCGCACCTTCCTGAGGCGCGGCGCGGCGTCGTGCTCGCCACCGACCTCCGGTTCCAGGCGGTTGCGCTCCGCACGCTCGCCGACGAGCCGGAATGGCTCTCCGACGACCGCTGAGCGGGGGGGGGTCCACCATGGGATGCAGATGGACCTCCACTTCCCACGAGGTGTACGTCGTGGGAAGTGGAGGTCGGCCTGCATACCATGGTGAACCTCCCGCAGCCCCGACGGCGGCTCGGGTCAGCGATCGTCGCGCGCCGTGACCAGCAGCGAGAGCCCCTCGAAGGCCTGCATCGTGACGCTGAAGCTGTGCAGGTCGTCGACCTCGGCGACGTGCCGGTCGCTGAACATGTCGGTGACCGCGGAGCCCGGCTCGAGGGAGGCGGAGTTCACGGTGCCGGTGATCGGCTCGTCGGCGAAGTTCAGGATCGTCACCTGCAGCCGCGGCGAGGCGTCCAGCCGGTGCACCATCACGAGCATGCTGCGGTGCGACACCGCGGGCACGTCGATCTGCTCCGACGTCGCGATCCCGTAGGCGTCGCGCACCTCGAGGATCCGGCGCAGCCGTGAGGCGAACGAGGTCGGGTCGGCGAGCTGGCCGGGCAGGTCGCCGTACAGGCTGGTGCCCTTCGGCATTCCCGACCCGGACCGCGTCGCCTCCGGGTCGTAGCCCATCAGGTCGTACGCCGAGCGGTGCAGCCAGCGGGTGTCTCCGGTCGCCAGCAGCGGCTCGATGGCGGTGCGCGGCAAGGTGAGCATCCCGCACAGGTCCCACCCCGACAGCGCGAAGACGCCCGGCTGCAGCGCGTTGAACATCGCCAGCAGCAGGTGCGCCTTCCGCACCAGCTCGACCCGCTCGTCGTCCAGGTCGTCGAGCGCGCGCACCCCCAGCGACGCGGCGATCACCGACGCCGTGGTCGAGGCGATGCCGTTGGTCGTGAAGATCGAGTTGTACGGCGCCGACTCGCCGGTCAGCGCGTCGATGAGGTCCTGCCGCACCGCGTGGGCCAGCCGACCACCGGTGATCTCCTCGCCGCGGAAGCTGTACTCGTCGTCCTTGTGCAGCGTGGCGAAGTGCACCAGCTCGTAGGTGAGCTCGTCGTGGTTCTGCAGGGCGTGCACCAGCGACTTCGGCGACACGCCCAGCTCGAGGGAGAGGTTGAGCGTCAGCCTCAGGAACTCCGTGTCGCCGGTCGCCAGCGCGTGGTGGTAGGCGGGCCGGTTCACGAAGTCGTACGACAGGTCGGCGCCCGCCTCGCCGGTCGCGCGGATGTCGTCGATGGTGAGGTTCAGCTCCTGGAAGGTGAAGCCGCCGACCTTGCGCACCATGCTCGCGATCAGGTGGTTCGCGGCCTCCGAGAGCGGGTGTCCCTCCGACCAGGCCGGCAGGCCGTCGGTGCTCTTCTCGACCCCGAGGAAGCCGTTGGCGTCAAGCCGCAGCGCGCCGGTGCCGAGGTCGCCGACGGAGTGCAGCGCGTCGCCGATCACCAGACGCATCCCCGCGAACGTCGGGTCGAGCCAGTTGATCGAGGGCTGGCCCTGCTTGAAGTAGTGCAGGTAGACCCATCGGCGTGCGACGTCGTCGGGGCCCACCACCGGAGCCGTCACGCTCCAGTTGGTGTCCTTGACGCCGGGGTGGTGGAAGATCACCCGCTGGAGCTCGCCGATGATGTAGCCGGCCTCCGCGAGCCGTCGCTCGGTGTCCGCGTCGAGGTTCACCGAGTCGCGACCGGGCGGCACGTCGGGCAGGATGTCCCAGTCCTCCTCCGGGATCTGGACCATGTGGTAGATCCCGGGGTAGTCGCCGACGTTCATCTCGGCGAGCCGGAAGTCCGCGCCCTTGCCGGTGTGCCCGGGGACGATGTCGTCGATGATCGTGCCGTCGTGCTCCGAGGCCACCTGGCACATGTCCCGGAAGTCGTCCTCGGAGCCGAAGGACGGGTCGATGTGCGTGCTGATCCGGTCGAAGTGCCCGTCGACGCTGGGCGTGGGCTCCCAGCCGCGCAGGCCGCCGGCCCGCTTCACCGGGCCGGTGTGCACCGCGCGGATGCCGATGCGCTGGAAGACCTGCCACAGGTCGGGGTCGGCCAGCGTGGACAGGAACGACGAGCCGGGGCGGGTGATCATCGAGATCGGGTAGGCGGTGAACCACACCGGCGCCTTGGCGATCGCCTCGTCGGCGTTCGGCCGGGCGAAGGGGTTCTGCCACATGCTGCCCTGTCCGGAGAACTGGCTGGCGATGGTGTTCGCGTCCTGCAGCATCGACTCGCGCTGCAGCCAGGCGACGTAGAACGGGTTCGTCCCGACAGGCTCACCGGTCTTGTCGACGGACTGGCGCGAACCGCCCACCGGGCGGAGCCTGGCGCGCGGGCGCAGCATCCGGGGGCGCGCCGGGTAGAACTGCTCGGAGTAGGTGATCTCCGACGGCTCGTGCTCGGCTGCAGCCTGCTCGTCGCTCACTGGTCCTCCGCATCGTGGTGACGTCCGTGGTCGCCGCACCTCCTACCCACAATGCGGTGCGGCATGTCGCGCCGCCGGCGTCCGGTCTGGCCCCATCGGGGCATGGACGCGCCGTGCCCGCGGCGGGAGGGTGGCGGGAGAAGTCACCGACCGGGGGGAGAGACCATGACCACGACCCAGCACGCCGCCCACCAGCCGCCTCGCGCCGCGGAGCCGCCGCTGCCCCGGCCGCTGGTCCTCGTGCGTGGCTTCGGGGGCGTCGACGTCGGCACCGAGCAGCGCAACGTCTACCAGGGCTTCAACGACGGGACCGTCTACCCGAAGAAGCGCGGCGAGAACTTCCTGTACGAGGGGTTCGTGCTGCGGGCGCTGAAGTCCCGTCGCTACCGCTACAGCGACGCCACCAACGTCATCGGCTACTACGCGAGCGCGGCGCCGGCGCTGCCCGAGCCGGAGCTGCACGGCTGGCCGGCCGCAGACACCGAGGGCACGGTGGCGCTGGACCCGGGCGCGGCCGAGGCCGTGCTGCGCGACGCCGCGCCGGGCACGATCTGGATCTACCGGTTCTACGACCTGACGCCGCGCTCGCTCGACACGTACGGCGCCGGGCTCGCCCGGCTGATCCACCTCATCGAGCACGCCCTGGTACGTCAGGGCCGGGAGTTCACCGGCGTCGACGTGGTCGCGCACAGCATGGGCGGGCTCGTCGTGCGCGAGGCGCTGCGGCAGCTGCACGAGGACCCGAAGGAGCCGGACTCGGCACGCCGGCTGGTGCACAAGATCGTCACCCTCGGGACCCCGCACCGCGGGATCGCCTTCCAGTGGCTGCCGAAGTGGCTGCTGGCCGCGCTGCCCGGGGCGAACAAGGCCTCAGCGGAGCTCGCCGCGTTCGACCCTGACCGGACCGACTTCCTCCAGGTCGGCACCTGGTTCGACCTCGACCGGATCCTCACCGTGGTCGGGACCAACCATGCGGCGTACACCGCGGCCGCGTCGGCGGCCAACCAGCTCGCCGCCATCGTCGACTCGGGACCGCTGGCGGCGAACCGGAGCGACGGGCTGGTGCAGCAGGCCGCAGCCCAGCTGCCGGGGGCTCCGCGGACCTTCATCCACAAGTGCCACGGCGGTGCGGACTCGCTGGTCACCTCGCGGGAGAGCTACGAGATCGCGATGCGGTTCTTCCACGGCAGCCACCGGGTGCACCTCTGGCTGGACGGCGCGAACGTGACCGGGGGCCTCGACATGTGGGGGAGGTCGGAGATCTATCTCGGTGTCTCGGTCAAGCCCCGGATGGTGGACTTCTCGCTGTTCCAGCAGAGTCCCGAGGCCGAGAACTGCTACGGGCCGTTCGCGAAGCACGACCTCAGCGACGAGCTGCCGGACCTGCGCACCGAGCTCGAGAAGCCGCTGTCGGCGCACGGCGACAGGACCACCGGCTGGGCCGGGCCGGACCGGCTGATCTGGGAGGGCTGGTTCGACAAGTGGGCGACGCTCGACCCGAGCAACCCCGACCTGGTGTTCCGGCTGCGGATCTACGTCGGTGAGCGGGACGCGTTCGGGCGGGGCCACTCCGACGACTACATCTTCCTCAAGGACTACTACGTCCAGGTGATCCCCGGGGACCCGATGCAGCTCCTGCTGCACACCGGCCAGGACTACCTGACAGAGAAGTCCTCGCTGGGCAAGGACGAGCTCGTCGCCCTGGCGCACCGCAACACCGAGGAGCTCGGCGGAGCCGGCCCCTCGCCGGTCGTGCAGGCCGCCACCCGGAACGCCGACGGCGACTGGACCTTCCCGGTCTCCGGGACCCAGTTCACCGCGACGCTCCGGGTGCGGGTCTCCCCGGCGTGATCACGGCCCGAGCGGCGTCAGCGGTGCGCCGCAGCCAGGGCCTCCTGCAGCCCGTCGACGTCCAGCCGCGGCCCGTAGCCGGGGGTGCCCGGCTCGATGCGCCAGCTCTCCGCGAGCCGTCCGGAGTCGACGACGTCGAAGCCGAGCTCGTCGATCAGCTTGGTGACGGTCTCCTTCGCCCCCGCGTCGTCGCCGGCGACCGCCAGCGCGCGCCGGTCCGGGCTGCCGGCGGGCCGGGCGTGCTCGACCAGGTCCGCGGCCCTGATGTGGTTGAACGCCTTCACGACGTACGAGCCGCCGAGGTGGCCCTGCAGCAGCGAGGAGGAGGTGGTGATGTGCTCGTCCAGCGCGGCGATCCGGCCGTCGCGCTCGGGGTAGTAGTTGTTGGTGTCGATCACGACCTTGCCGTCCAGGGGTGCGACCGGGACACCGCGGTAGGCCTTGAGCGGCACGGTCACCACGACGAGGTCGCCGCGCGCGGCGGCCTCCTCGGCGGTGTCGGCCTCGGCGTGCGGGCCGAGCCCGTCCACCACCTCGGCCAGCGTCTCCGGCCCCCGTGAGTTGCTCAGCACGACGTCGTACCCGTGGTCGATCGCGAGCCGCGCGACGGCCTGTCCGATGTTGCCTGCTCCGATGAGTCCGATTGTCGTCATACGGGTTCGAACCCCTCCAGGGCCGGGATTGTTCCGGCACGATCGGGTCCGTTGAACCGGAGGGCCACCCGAACCGTGGAGGAGGGCGAGGGTCGAGGAAGGGAGGAGCCGGATGACGATGCGGCTGCTGGCTGCGGCCGGCGTCCTGGTGTCCGCGCTGGTGCACCTCAAGCTGTGGTTCGACGGCTTCCGGGACATCCACGTGATCGGGCCCGCGTTCATGGTGAACGCGGTGGCCGGCCTGGTGATCGCCGTGCTGCTGCTGGGCTGGCGGCACTGGGTACCGGCGCTCCTTGCGCTCGGCTTCGGCGTCTGCACGCTCGGCGCCTACCTGGTCTCCGCGACGGTGGGGCTCTTCGGCGTGCACGAGGTCTGGACCGGCACGTGGGTGCTCGCGGCGGCGATCTCGGAGGTCGTCGCGATCGTCGCTGCGGCGGTCCTGCTGCTTCGCGACAACCCGCTGCGTCCCCGCGACCGCGCCGGGGACCGCGCCGTCCCGCCGCGGGTGCGGCTCCGGTAGCCCGGCGGCCCGGCGGAGGAGGTCCAGTGAGCGACGAGCAGGCCCAGCTGATGCAGCGGCTGTACGACGAGCACGCCGCCGCGCTGTGGGCCTTCTGCCTCAGGCTGACCGGACGCGACCGGGCCCGCGCCGACGACGTCGTGCAGGAGACCCTGCTCCGGGCGTGGCGGAGCCGGTCGGTCCTCGAGCAGGGGGAGGGCTCGCTCCGCGCCTGGCTCTACACCGTCGCTCGGCACCTCGTCATCGACGAGTGGCGCACCCAGCGCTCACAGCGCGAGGTCACGGTCGGGGAGGTTCCGGAGCCCGGGAACGACGTGGACGGCACCGACCAGCTCCTGCAGTCGTGGTTGGTCGAGGAGGCCCTGACCAGGCTGTCGTCGCAGCACCGTGCCGTCCTGCTGCTGTGCTTCTACCGTGGGCACTCCGTGGCGGACGCGGCCAGGCTCCTCGGGATCCCGCCCGGCACCGTGAAGTCCCGGACGCACTACGCGCTGCGCGCGCTGCGACTGGCCCTCGACGAGCTGGGGGTGGGTGGATGACGTGCCGGCTCGCCCACGACGAGGCGGCCTACCTGCTCGGGGCCCTCGACCCCCCGGAGCGGCTGGCCTTCGAGGAGCACCTGCCCGGCTGCCCGGCCTGCTCGGCCGCGGTCCGAGAGCTGGCCGGGCTGCCGGGCCTGCTGTCCCGGGTCGACGCCGAGGTGCTGCAGAGCCCGGTCGCGCCCGAGCCGCTGCCGGAGACCACGCTGCCCGCGCTGGTGCGCTCGGTCCGGCGCACCCGGCGACGCCGGACCGGGCTGGCGGTCGCGCTGGCCGCGGCGGCCGTCGCCGCCGTCGCCGGGACCGTCGCGGTGACCGGGCTGCCCGGAGGCGCCGACGTCGTCCCGGTGCCGGCTGCGGCCCCGGCGGCGCACGGCCGCCGGTTGAGCCCGGTGGCGAGCGTCGACATGGAGGCCACGGTGGCCCTTCGACCGGTGGCCTGGGGCACCCGCCTCGACCTGCGCTGCAGCTACCCCGAGGGCACCGGCTACCGGAGCCCCTCGGCGTACCGGCTGGTGGTGCGGACCCGCGACGGCCGCACCGAGCAGGTGGCCTCGTGGCGGTCGGTGCCCGGGAGGTCGATGCGGCTGAGCGCGGCCACGGCGGCGAGACGGGGTGAGATCACGGCGGTGGAGGTGCGCACCGACGACGGTCGGCCGGTGCTGCGGCTGGACGGCTGAACCGGGGGAATCGTCACCCTTCGCTCAGGATCGGGCCGTAGCCTGGCTCACCGTGCGGAGACTCACGACGGGGATCACGTACGCATGTGCCGTCGGGCTGTCCCTGCTCGGCGGCTGCAGCGCGTCGGGCACCAGCCCGGATGCGAGCGGCGCGGCGCAGCCGGCGGGCTCCCCGTCACCGGCCGCGGCGTCGTCGGTGTCCACCAGTCCCGCCCCGAGCCCGACGCCGTACGTCGCCCCGCCGTTCCGCGACCCGCTGCCGGGCATGCCGCCCGTCCTGCACAACGACGTGTACGCCGCGACCCGGGCCGGGATGCTCGCACCTGCCGTCGCCGGCGACCCGTCGTACGTCTACGTGCCCGACTCGCGGGGGTCGACGGTCACGGTGATCTCACAGCGGACCCGTCGAGTCGTCCGGGTGATCCGGACCGGCCTGCTGTCCCAGCACGTCACGCCCTCCTACGACCTGCGCCGGCTGTACACCGACTCCAGCGCCGCCGACGAGCTCGTGCAGATCGACCCGCGCACGGCCCGCAAGGTCCGCACGATCACCATGCCGCGGCCCTACAACCTCTACTTCACCCCGGACGGCAAGCAGGCAGTCGTGATGGTCGAGCAGCACAACGTGATCCGCTTCGCCGACCCGACGACGTTCCGGAGGATCATCGACGTGAGCCGGCCAGGGTGCAGCGGCCCCAACCACGCCGACTTCTCCGGCAACGGCCGGTTCATGGTGGTCACCTGCGAGTTCTCCGGGGCGCTGCTGAAGATCGGCACGCTGTCGCACCGGGTGCTCGATGTCCTGCACCTCGGGCCGAACAGCATGCCGCAGGACGTCCGCATCTCGCCGGACGGCCGGACGTTCTACGTGGCGGACATGGGGATCGACGTGGTCCGCCGCATCGATGCAGCCACGTTCCGTCAGGTCGGCCAGATCCGCATGCCCGCCGACCCGCACGGGATCTACCCCAGCCGCAACGGCCGGGTGATGTACGTCTCCGACCGCAGCGCCGGTGCGGTGAGCGTGGTGTCGTTCGCCACGAACCGGATCATCGGCACCTGGCGGATCCCCGGCGGCGGCAGCCCCGACATGGGCGGGGTCTCGGCGGACGGCAGGACGCTCTGGCTCTCCGGGCGGTTCGACGGGGTGGTCTACGCCTTCGACACGCGCAGGGGCCGGCTGGTCGCGAAGATCCCGGTCGGAGTCAGCCCGCACGGAGCCGCGGTCTGGCCGCAGCCTGGACGCTACTCGCTCGGACACACCGGGAACATGCGGTGACCCGTGCCGCCGTGGTCGCGGCGGCGGCGCTGCTCGCGGCCACCGGCTGCAGCGCCGGCGCCCCGCACGCCGGGGGAGTGACCGGCGCGCCGCGCTCCGGCACCCCCGGGCCGGCCTCGCCCAGCGCCGGCGGCCCCGTCGGCACGACGCCGGCCGCTCCGCACGCCCTGCGGGTCCAGACGGCGACCTGGCGACTCCCGGAACGGGTCAGCCGCGAGGTCGCGGTGCGGGTCCCCGGCGGCGCCGTGCTCGCCGGAGGCCTGCTGCCCGGAGACGTCTCCACCGCGCGCACCTTCCGGGTGCGGCTGCCCGCGGGCACGACCTCGCGGCTCGCTCCGCTCCCCACCGCCGCGCACGACGCGGCAGGCGCCCTCGTCAACGGCCGCCCCGCCGTGCTGGGCGGCGGCGCGGCGACCGAGCTCGGCGCCGTCCAGCGCCTCGCTGCGGACGGGGCCTGGCACGCGACCGGGTCGCTGCCCGGCGCCCGCTCCGACCTGGGCGCCCTGTCGTACGGCGGGACGGCGGTGGTCGTCGGCGGCTACGACGGGGTGCGCCTGCCGCGGCAGCTGCTCGACACCCGGGACGGCCGACGGTTCGCCACGCTCGGAACCCTGCCGGCGGGCGTCCGGTACGCAGCCGTGGCGCGGATCGGCCGGACGGCCTGGGTGATCGGTGGCGAGCGGGGCGGCCGGGAGCTCACCACGGTGCACGCCGTGGACCTGCGCAGCGGGCGGGTGCGCGCGACCCGGCAGCTGCCGAGGGCCACCGGGCACGCCGCCGCCGTGGTGCTGGGCGGCCGGATCCTGCTGGTGGGCGGCCGGACGACGCCGGACCGGCCCACCGCGGCGATGTGGTGGTTCTCGCCCGCGAACCGCACCTGGCGTCGTGCGGGCCGGCTGCCGCGCCCCCTGGCGGACGCGCCGGCGGTGGTCGCGCACGGGACCGCCTACCTGTTCGGCGGGGAGTCGCCGGACTTCACCGACCGGGTCACCGAGCTGACCTGGCGGTGAGGGGGAGCGCGGAGGCGCCGCGGTCCCCGGGAGGCCCGCCCGGTCAGTCGGTGAGCCCGCGGGTCAGCAGCACGACCGTGACGAACCTCCGGTAGAGCCGCAGCGGGTCGGAGTCCGTGATCGACACCTCGGTGGCGCCGCTGCGGGTGACACCGCCGACCCAGGTGGCCAGCTCGGCGAGGTCCTCCGTGCGGACCGTGACGGTCAGCATCGCCGGGAGGCCGATCTCCGGCGCGCCGGCCCGGTCCAGCGCCAGCACCGCCTGCTCGGCCTGCCCGCGGATCAGGGCGCAGGCGTCCTCCGGGTGCAGGCTCTCGGCGGCGAACCGGGACACCGCGGTCTTCACGACGGCGGTCCGCGCGTCCGGCAGCACGCGCCGGGCCTCCATGGCCGTCACGTCGTCCCCGGTCACCAGCACCACCGGCACCCCGTACGCCTGGGCGACCAGCGCGTTGATCCCCGACTCGCCGACCACGGTGCCGTTGAGCCGCACCTGGACGACGACGTCCGGGTTGTAGGTGTGCGACAGCGTCGAGGCGGTGCCCGCCGAGCCGTGGTAGGAGACGAAGAAGACCGCGTCGAACGACGCGTCGAGCCCCTGCATCATGTACATCGCCTTGTGCCGGCCCGACAGGTAGCGCGCCCGACCGGCCAGCGCCTCCGGCCGGAGGTTCTGCATCGAGGAGTGCGAGTCGTTGACCAGGAAGTGGTCGGCGCCGGCCGCCAGCGCACCGTCGATCGCGGCGTTGACCTCCTCCTGCAGAAGCCCGCGGTAGGCGGCGTACTCCGGCCGTCCGGGCAGGCACTGCCCCCAGTCGACGACGCCGGCGGTGCCTTCCATGTCCGAGGAGATGAAGATCTTCACCGCCCCGTCCTACCACCCGAGAATGCCGGCCCGGCGAGGCACTGAGGGCGGGGCGGGAAAAGGAGACGAGCGGCGGGCCTCTCGGGGACCAAGGACCCGTGCGCGGCGGTCGGGACGAGGTCATGGTGAGTGACGAGGCCTCACGGCCGTGTGGCGAGGAGGTTGGCATGACCGATCTGGTCGAGATGACGATCGACGAGTGTCTCGAGCGGCTGGAGAAGGGGACGTACGGACGCGTGGCGCTGGCCACCCCCGTGGGCCCTCGGATCATCCCGGTGAACTACGCGATGTACGACGACGCCATCGTCTTCCGCACCACGCCGTACAGCGAGATCGGGACGTACGGCGCCAATCTCGACGCCGCGTTCGAGGTCGACGACGTGGACGTGACCACGGACACCGGCTGGAGCGTCGTCGCGGTCGGCAAGCTGACCGTCATCGACGACCCGGTGGAGCTGGTGGACCTGCAGCGGGGCTGGGAGCCGCGACCGTGGGCGGACGGCATGCGACGTCGCTACTTCAAGCTGGTCTGGCGCAACGTGACCGGGCGGAGCCTCGGACGGATGTGACGGGGTCCGCACGGGCCCCGCGCCGATGCCTTCATGTTCGTGCAGTCGCACAACGATGAGGGCCCGAAGTCGTCGCTTCATGTCCCCGGGTGCGTCAGTGTTGACCCGGGGACACCCTCCGGTCCCCGAGGTAGCTCCCGCTTCCCCCCCGCGGGAGCCCGGGTGCCAGGCGACGATCTGGCGGCTCGACGACGGAGGGCAGTCATCCCCCCGGCTGCCCTCCCGTCGTCGTCTTCGCGCGGGGTGTCCCTTCGCGACAGGGAGGCGAAGGGGCACCGGAGACCGGCAGCTCGGTCGCCGCGCCGGACCGCGCTCACACCCCGGCCATGGCGTCGGAGCCGCGTCGGCTGGCAGGATCGACCCGTGGAGCAGAGCCAGAAGGGGCACCCTCCGTCGCCCCTGCCCGACGCTGCGCTCCTGGACGCCGTCCCGGCGATCGCCGTCCTGCTCGAGCCGGACGGCTCGGTCCGGCTCGCCAACGCGCGGGCGCGCAGCTTCGTGGGACAGCCGGTCGTGCGGCTGTTCGGGGACCAGGACGCGCCGGGCCTCTTCGACGCCTCGTTCGCCGGGCCGTTCGACGACGTGCTGGGCCAGGCGGTGCAGGGCCACCACTGGGACGGCGAGGCAGCCCTGCTGGACCGGGAGGGCGCACTGCGGCCGGCGACGCTGTCGATGGACCCGGTCGTCGAGGACGGCGTCGTACGTGCCGTCCTGCTGGCCGCCGACGAGGCGACGAGCAGGACCGTCGCCCAGCGGCGCGCGACCCGGCTGACCCAGCTCGCCCGGGTCACCAACGAGCTGCTGCGCGCACCGGACCTCGACGCGGTCACCACCGTGGTCATCGAGCACCTCGCCGACGTCGCTGGTGCCACCGTGGCGTCGTTGTCACTGGTCTCCGGCGACCGGCTCGTGCTGATGGGGCTGCGCGGCGGCGCCGAGGGCGCGGCGGCGCGCTGGTCGTCGTTCCCGCTGGAGGATCCGACGCCGGCCGGCGACGCGCTGAGGGCCCGGCACTCGCTCGTGCTCACCGGGCAGGCCGAGATCCGTCGCCACTACCCGGACCTCGAGCGGGCCGCCGAGGGCGAGCGGTCGATGGTCTGCCTGCCGATGTTCGTCGCGGACCGGCCGATCGGCGTGGTGACCATGTCGTTCCCCGGCCGCCGGACCGTGGACGCCGCGGAGCTGGAGTTCCTCGGCATCCTCGCCGACACCTGCGCCCAGGCCGTCGACCGGCTGCGGGCGACCGCCGAGGCCGCCGACCGGGCGAGCAAGCTCGAGTTCCTCGCCGAGGCGGGTGCCGAGCTGCTCAGCAGCCTGGACTACACCGCGACGCTGGAGCGGGTGGCCCGGCTCGCCGTGCCGTGGTTCGCCGACTGGTGCTCGATCGCGCTCGACCAGGACGGCGAGCTGCGCACGCTCGCGGTGGCGCACGTCGACCCGGCCAAGATCGCGCTCGCCAGGGAGTTCCAGCGCCGCTACCCGACCGACCCGGACGCGCCCAGCGGCGCCTACCACGTGCTGCGCACCGGGGTCAGCGAGCTCACCCCCGAGATCACCGACGAGATGATCGAGGCGGCCGTCGTCGACGACGAGCAGCTCGCGATGGTGCACGAGCTCAACCTGCGCAGCGCGCTGGTGGCTCCGCTGAAGACCAAGGACCGGGTCTTCGGCGTGGTCACCTGGGTGGCGGGGGAGGGCGGACGCCGGTTCACCGAGGCGGACCTGGCCTTCGGCGAGGAGCTCGCGGGCCGGGCGGCGATCGCCATCGACAACGCGCACCTGCACAGCGACCTGCGCGAGGTCACCGTCCGGCTGCAGCGGGCGGTCCTCCCCGGACGACTTCCCGAGCTGCCGGGGTGGCGGATCGCGGCCAGCTACGCGCCGGCGGGCAGCAGCGACGCGGGTGGCGACTTCTACGACGTGATCCCGCTGCGCCGGGGACGCGTGGCCGCCTTCGTCGGCGACGTGATGGGCCGCGGGCTGCACGCCGCGGCGGCGATGGCCCAGGTGCGCGCGGCGATCCGGGCCTTCCTCGCCGTGGAGGACGCACCAGGGTCGGTGCTGGAGCGGTTGGACGTGTTCTTCGAGCGGTTCGCCCTCGACCAGCTCGTGACGCTCGTGTACGCCGTGGCGGACCCCGCCAACGACGAGCTCGAGGTGATCAACGCCGGCCACCCGCCTCCCGTGGTTCGCCGCCGGGACGGGAGCACCGAGCTGGTCGGCGCCGGCGGCGGGCTGCTGCTGGGCGCCGGCGGCGGTGAGCGTCGCGTCGAGCGGGTCCGGTTCGAGGCGGGTGACAGCCTGATCGCCTACACCGACGGGCTCGTGGAGCGGCGCGCGGAGGACATCGACGTGGGCCAGCAGCGGCTCCTCGCGGCGCTGCCGATGCTCGACGGGGGTCCCGGCGGGGGTGCCGACGCGGCCCTGGCGCGGCTCATCGAGGCGGTCCGGGACCAGACTCGCGACGACGACGTGGCAGCGCTGCTCCTCACCCGTACCTGACCTCGGAGCGGGTCATCCCGGGTCGGCCGGTGTGCGCGCCCGGCTCGCCGGCCGCCAGCCGGATGCTGCCGCCGTCCCCATCACGTCACCGCTGCCAGTGTCGCCACGGGCGCTAACAGGACCCTAACGGCGGAGTCGTAGGGCCTTCGGTCCCGCGGTGGCTCGGCGGCGGGGCAGACTGGCTGCGTGAGTCGCGGGAAGCTCCGGGTCTACCTCGGCGCCGCGCCCGGCGTCGGCAAGACGTACGCGATGCTGGCCGAGGGGCAGCGGCGACTGGTGCGCGGCACCGACGTGGTCGTCGGCCTCGTCGAGACCCATGGGCGCGCGCACACCGCCGAGCTGGTGAGCGGGTTCGAGGTCGTGCCGCGCCGGACGCTGGAGCACCGCGGCGCGAGCTTCGCGGAGATGGACGTGGACGCGGTGCTCGCCCGGCACCCGCAGGTCGCGCTCGTCGACGAGCTGGCGCACACCAACGTGCCCGGCACCCGCAACGACAAGCGGTGGAGCGACGTCGAGGAGCTGCTCGCGGCCGGTATCGACGTGATCACGACGGTGAACATCCAGCACCTCGAGACCGTCAACGACGTGGTGGAGAAGATCACCGGCGTGCCGCAGCGGGAGACCGTGCCCGACGCCGTCGTGCGTGCGGCCGACCAGGTGGAGCTCGTCGACATGGCGCCGGAGGCCCTGCGTCGGCGGATGGCGCACGGCAACGTGTACCCGCCGGAGAAGGTGGACGCCGCGCTCGGCAACTACTTCCGGGTCGGCAACCTGACCGCGCTGCGCGAGCTGGCGCTGCTCTGGACCGCCGACAAGGTCGACGAGGCGCTGCAGCGGTACCGCGTCGAGCACCACATCGGCGAGACCTGGGAGACCCGGGAACGGGTGGTGGTGGCACTCACCGGCGGGCCCGAGGGACCGACGCTGGTCCGGCGCGCCGCCCGGATCGCGGCCCGCTCCCGCGGCGGTGACCTGCTCGCGGTGCACGTCACCCGCTCCGACGGCCTGGTGGGCGCCTCGCCGGGCGCGCTGGCAGCCCAGCGACGGCTCGTGGAGTCGCTCGGTGGCAGCTACCACCAGGTGCTCGGCGACGACGTCGCGAGCGCGCTGCTCACCTTCGCGCGGGCAGAGAACGCCAGCCAGCTCGTCCTCGGCGCCAGCCGGCGGTCCCGGATGGCTGCACTGGTGACGGGGGACGGCATCGGCGCCTCGACGATCCGCCAGTCCGGGGACATCGACGTGCACATCGTCACGCACTCCCAGACCGGCCGCGGCCGGCACAGGACGCGCGGCCGGCACAGCCTGAGCAGCCGGCGGCGCGCCCAGGGCTTCGCGCTGGCGGTGCTGCTGCCGCCGGTGCTCGCGCTGCTGCTCGACCTGCTCGACTCGGGCCTCAACCTGACCAGCGACGTGCTGCTGTTCCTGCTGGTGGTGGTCGTCGTGGCGCTGGTCGGGGGCTTCCTCCCCGCACTGCTGGCGGCGCTGAGCGGCTCGATGCTGCTCAACTTCTTCTTCACCCCGCCGACCCGCACCTTCACGATCGCCGAGCGCAACAACGCCCTCGCGCTCGGCGTGTTCGTCGTGGTGGCCGTGCTCGTGAGCTCCGTGGTGGACCTGGCGTCACGACGTACCCGGGAGGCGGCCCGGTCGGCCGCCGAGTCCGAGACCCTGGCGACCCTGGCCGGCAACGTGCTCCGCGGCCAGACCGCGCTGCCGGCGCTGCTGGACAGGGTGCGTGAGGCCTTCGGGCAGAGCTCGGTGACGCTGCTGGAGCGGGTGGGCGGCGTCGAGCCCGCGGTGGGGCCGGTGGCCGAGTGGCGGGTGGTCGCCAGTGCCGGCTCCACGCCCTGCCCGCGGCCGGAGAGCGGCGACACGGCGCTCCCGGCGAGCGAGGACCTGTCCATGGTGCTGTGCGGGCGGCCGCTGTTCGCCGACGACCAGAGGCTGCTCGGCGCGTTCGCCGCCCAGGCGGCCGGCCTGCTCGAGCACCGCCGCCTCCAGGAGGCGGCCGCCGCGGCGGTGCCCCTGGCCGAGGCCGACAAGATGCGGACGGCGCTGCTCGCCGCGGTCGGGCACGACCTGCGCACCCCCCTCGCGACCGCCAAGGCAGTCGTCACCAGCCTGATGGGCCGGGACGTCGACTGGTCCGCCGGGGACCGGCGCGACCTGCTCGAGACGGCGGACTCGGCCCTCGACCGGCTGAGCGGCCTCGTCGACAACCTCCTCGACCTGAGCCGCCTTCACGCCGGCGCACTGGCCCTCCTCGCCGCCCCGACGGCGCTCGACGAGGTGGTCGCCCGGGCCCTGGACGGGATGGGCCCGGCCGGGAGGATGGTCGTGGTGGACGTGCCCGAGGACCTGCCCGAGGTCCTCGTCGACCCGGGACTGCTCGAGCGCGTGCTGGCCAACCTGCTCGCGAACGCGACCCGGTTCTCGCCCGCGGGGGTGCCGCCGCTGCTCACCGGGAGCCGCCTCGGCGATCGGGTCGAGGTGCGCGTGGTGGACCGGGGGCCGGGGATCCCGCCCGAGCAGTGGGACCAGGTGTTCCTGCCGTTCCAGCGGCTCGGGGACACCGACAACACGACCGGGGTGGGCCTCGGCCTCGCCCTGTCCCGGGGGCTGGTCGAGGCGATGGATGGCACCGTGACTCCCGAGGAGACACCGGGGGGCGGGCTCACCATGGTCGTGGCGGTGCCGTGCGCCCGGCCCCCCGGGTCCGCGGAGCCCGGGCGCGTCGAGCGCGCGGCCGCGCCGCCGGCTCCCGCCGGCCCGGTGGCGGCGCCCGAGGAGCCGGCCCGGTGACCAGGGTCCTGGTCGTCGACGACGAGCCACAGATCGTCCGTGCGCTGGCCATCAACCTGCGCGCGCGGCGGTACGACGTGACCACCGCGTCGTCCGGGGCCGAGGCCCTGACCGTGGCGGCGCAGCACCCGCCCGACATCGTGCTGCTGGACCTCGGGCTGCCAGACATGGACGGCGGCACGGTGATCGAGGGCCTCCGCGGCTGGTGCAGCGCGCCCATCGTGGTGCTGTCCGGGCGCAGCGACAGCAGCGACAAGGTCGCGGCGCTCGACGCCGGCGCGGACGACTACGTCACCAAGCCGTTCGGGATGGAGGAGCTCCTGGCGCGGCTGCGGGCGGTCTCGCGCCGGGTCGGCGTGGTCGAGGACGCCCCCGTGGTCGAGCTGGGCGCGATGACGGTCGACCTCTCGGCCCGCCGGGTGACGGCGCGGGACCACGAACGGCTCGTCGACGTCCGGCTCACCCCGACGGAGTGGCACCTCCTGGAGGTGCTGCTGCGCAACCCCGGCAAGCTGATGAGCCAGAAGCAGCTCCTGCTCGAGGTGTGGGGCCCCGGCTACGACACCGCACAGGGCAACCTCCGGCTGTACATGGCGCAGCTGCGCCGCAAGCTCGAGCCGGACCCGGCGCGTCCTCGCTATCTGCTGAACGAGCCGGGCATGGGGTACCGCTACCAGCCGGACGCCGGCTGACCCGGGCAGGCCGACCGAGCGGTCCGGGCAGGGACCTTCGTCCCGTTCGGGGTGGGTCGGACGAACTATTGTCGGCCGCGACGCGGTCCGCTCTACTTGTCACCATGACGCCCCAGGAGCTGCGTTCCCGCGCAGCCGTGACCGACCAGCTGTGCCGTCGCTTCCCCGACGTAGCGCGCGAGCAGGTGCAGGGGCTGGTCGCCGAGGCGTTCGACGCGTTCGCCGGAGCACGCGTCCGCGACTTCGTGGAGGTGCTGGCCGAACGGCAGGTCGCCGACCGGATTCGGGCCGGCGTGACCGCTGCGCCCCTCGCGACGACGGCGGACGAGGCGGCGATCAGCGCCTGACTCGCAGCCACCTGCGCAGGTCCGGGTCCGAGACCCGCTCCCAGGCGGCCGCGTAGGCGTCCTGCACCTGTGCGAGCTCGCGGCGCTCGCGCTTGCGCATCGTCCGGAACGCCTTCGCGGCCCGGTCGTCCCCCTCGTCGCGCGCCCGCTGCGCGAGGACCGCCAACCGCTCGTCGGCGACGCGGATGTCGTGGTGGTCGCCGAGCAGGGTCTGCACGTCCTCGGCGGCCCGCGCGAGCCGCAGGGCCTTCGCGCCGTACGCCGGTGCCGCCGCCTCGGCCGCGTAGCGCAGCGCCTTCGCCGACTTCCGCACCTCGTGGAGCAGGTCGCCGGCCTCCTCGGGGTGGGCTCGGGCCGCGGCGTCGTGTGCCTTCCGGAGCCGGACCCAGGTCCGGCGCACCAGGCGCGGTACGACGCGGCTCACCGGACGCTCCGCACTGCCCCGCCAGGGCGGCGCGGCCAGCCGGGCGTCGAGCTCGGCACGCAGGTCGCCGTAGCGGGCCGAGGACAGCGCCTCGTCCACCGCTCGGCGCGCGTCGCCGTACGACGCGGAGCAGGCGGCGTCCAGCCGGGCGTGGGCCGTGGGGGCGCGCTCGTCGGCGTGGCTACGGGCGAGCACCTCCTGGAGCCGGGCGGTGACGACCTCGCTGTCCCGGGCGCTGCCGAGCACCGTGGCGAGCCAGCGCATCTCGGCGCGCAGCGGGTCGGTGCGCGTGCGGTCGACAAGGGGACGGAAGGTGCGCAGCGCGCTCCGGAACCGCCGCAGCGCGACCCGCATCTGGTGCACCGCGTCGGGGAGGTCCGCGCGCACCGCGGGGTCGAGCACCGCCAGCCGGCGGCAGAGGTCGTCGAGGTGTGCCTGCACCAGGACTCGTGCCGGGTCGCTGCGCGGCACCGCGGCCGGTTCCGGGACGGAGCTCAGGTCGCCTGCCAGGGCCACGGCCAGCTTGGTCCGTGCGGTCGCGGGAACCGCGCCGGTCCTGCGCACCAGCCGGGCCGCGGTCTCCAGCAGCGTCGGGTCACCGGAGCCCAGCT
Organism: uncultured Actinomycetota bacterium; assembly: GCA_963811365.1. Classification (GTDB taxonomy): domain Bacteria; phylum Actinomycetota; class Actinomycetes; order Propionibacteriales; family Nocardioidaceae; genus CAWEQW01. The sequence continues at coordinate 221,172 of CAWEQW010000002.1, forward strand.
CGAGCTCCCACTCGTGCCAGGTCGCGCCCGCGCCGTCCCTCGCCCGGCGGGCACTGACCAGGTCGTCGCAGAGCTCGGCGAGGACCCGCCCCCCGGCGTCCTCCAGCCGGCTGACCCGTCGGCGGGTGCGGATCTGGGCGACCGCCGCCAGCTCGCGGTCCCCGAGCAGCCCCGGCAGCAGTGCGGACAGCGCCGCAGGAGGGCCGTCGTCCGCCTGGCCCAGCGGCTCGCGGAGCTCCCAGCGGGTGTCGTTGCGGGACGGCAGCTTGAGATGCCATCCGGCGTCCGGCCCGCCCGTGCGGCGGCGCAGGGTGATCCCGTTGCGAGCGAGCACCAGGTCGGGCGTGTCGAGGTACGTCGCGTCCAGCCGCTGCTCGGCCCCGGTCACCACGGCGGCGACGCCGGGCAACAGCTCGAACGACGGGATCCGGGCGCCGCGGGACGGGAGGTACTTGCGCTCGACCTCCTGGTGGACGACCGGCTGCTGCACGCCACCATCACACCGCACCGTCGGGCCGGGAGGGCGCGGAACCGGCCAACATCCGGCGCGCCGCTGGTCCTGCTGTCGCCTCCCGGCCGCTCGCCGCGACGAACGCGTCTGCCTACGCCACGACCCGGTCGACCGCGCGCCCACGCGGAGCGTGGCCTAGACCGTTGGCTGCCGTGCCGGCGTGCCCCGCCCCGACCCGGGGTCCGCCCGATTGCCTGCCCGTGCGGAGGGCATGTTCATGTCAGGGGTCGGTGCCGCGCCGCCGGCCCGGCAGGTCGACGTCGAGGGGGAGAGATGAGCGGTCAGGGGAACGCGGCCGCCGCCGTGGCATCCGGCTGTCTGCCGGGCCGACCCTGTCCGGGTCAGCCTGGAGGAGCTGGAGGCCCCCGTGACCGGGGAGCAGGCCGGGACGCTGGTCTACGCCTATGTGATCTGCCGCGGCCTGGCCGCGGACCGGCTGGCGGGCGAGCCGGGGATCGGGGGCGCTCCGCTGGACCTGGTGGAGCACGGCGGCCTGGCGGCCGTCGTCAGCGCCGTCCCCGCCGATGAGTTCGACGAGGCGGGGCTGCCTCGCAACCTCGAGGACCTCTGCTGGCTGGAGAACGTCGCCCGGACTCACGACCGGGTCGCCCGGCTGGCGTCCCGGCACGCGCTCACCGCACCGCTGCGCCTGGCCACGGTGTTCCTGACGGCCGACGGCCTCCGCGAGCAGCTGGCGCGCTGGCACGACCGGGCGTCGGCCGCCCTGGACCGGATCCGGGGGCGCAGCGAGTGGAGAGTCGAGGTGTACGCCGAGCCGGTCGCCGATCCGGGTGCGGCCGGCGAGCCTGTGCCGGACGCGCCGGTCGCAGGCAGTGGCCGCGCCTCGCTCGTGGCGCGCGAGTCCGCCTGGTCTCGTGCGGACCAGGCGGGCCAGGACGCGCAGACCGCCGAGCGGCTGCACGGCAGGCTCGCGTCGTCCTCCGTGGCCGGCCGGCGGCTGCCACCCCCCACGCGACGACCGACCGGTCACACCGGTGAGATGGTCCTCAACGGCGCCTACCTGCTCGACCGTGGCGACGAGGCCGGCTTCCGGGCCCTCGTCGCCGAGCTCGACGGGCAGGACCCTCGGATCCGCGCCGAGGCGACCGGTCCCTGGCCGCCGTACGCGTTCGCGATGCTGGAGCTGCCGTGACGGGAACCTCAGCGACCGTGCCGACCGCACCGCCGACCCCCTGAACCTGGACCTGGTGCCGCTCGACCGACCGCCCGCCGGCGGCTTCCGGGGAGGATCCTGCCTGCCGGGTGCCGGTGATCTCACCGCTGGCGGGAGGAGTGCGGCGCCGCGGCCGAGCCCAACCCGGCCCCGGCCCTGCCCCGCGCGCCTAGGATGCGACCGTCGGAGCCAGGGGACCGGGGGCGGCGTGAAAGAGTTCATCGACTTCCTGGGCAGCCAGCCGCCGTACGACCGGCTGTCCGCGGACGACCTGCGCCGGCTCGCCGGTGCGCTGGAGGTCGAGTTCTTCACCGCCGGCACGGTGGTCGTGCCCGACGGTGCCCCGCCGCTGACGTCGATGTACGTCATCCGCACCGGCGCTGTCGAGATCGTGGACCGCGGCCGCGTGGTCGACCTGCTCGGCACCGGGGACACCTTCGGCCACGTGTCCCTGCTGTCCGGGCTGCCCCCCGCGCTGGAGGTTCGGACCGCCGAGGACACCCTGGCCTACCGGCTGCCCGACCCGCGCACCGTGCTCGAGCATCCCGACCGGCTGCGGTTCCACCACTACGGGACCATGGTCACCCGCGAGCGGCTGACCCGAACGGCGGTCCACGACGCGGTGCGGCACCCGGTCCGGCAGCTGATGCGCCCGGTCGTGTGGGTGAGCGGGACCGCCACGGTCCGCGACGCGGCGGCGCGGATCGAGGACGCCGGCCAGTCCTGCGCCGTCGTGCGGCTGCCCGACGGCTACGGCATCGTCACCGACCACGACTTCCGGCGGCTGTGGCGGCGAGAGGACGTCACCGCCACGCTCCCGGCCGCGGCGTTCTGCAGCACCCCGGTCCTGACGGTCCCCGACGACACGCCGGTCCTCGACGCGTTCTTGGAGATGGTCGAGCACGGCGTGCACCACCTGGTCGTGGTCTCGCCCGACGACGTGCCGGTCGGGGTCGTCCGGGTCGTCGACCTCGCCTCGGCCGACGTCCGCGACCCGCTGTTCGTGCGGGGAGCCCTGGAGGGAGCCACCTCGCCGGAGGCGCTGCGCGACGCGGCCTCGCTGGTGCCCGCCACGGTGGTGGAGCTGTCGGACAACGGCGTGCCGCCGATGCACGTCGCCGCGCTGCTGTCCGCCGTACGCGACCAGATCCTGCGGCGCCTGGTGGAGTTCTTCCCGTTCCCCGCCGAGGGGGAGGTGTCCTGGCTGGTGCTGGGCTCGCTCGCCCGGCGCGAGGCGCTGCCCGCCTCCGACGTCGACACCGGGCTGGTGTGGTCGGGGCTCCCGGCCTCCCTCGACCGCCCGGCTACCGAACGGCTCGTGACCGGGCACGCCGAGCGGGTCCTGTCGGCGCTCGAGCGGTGCGGGATCCAGCGCTGCCCCGACGGCGCCAACGCCGCCAACCTGCTGTTCAACCGCTCGGTGGCGGACTGGGCGGGAGCGGCGACCCGATGGGCGCAGCACCCCACCGCCTCCGGCGCGCTGCTGCTCGCCTCCATCGTCGCGGACAGCCGTCCGGTCACCGGGCTCCCGCTCGGCCGCCGGGTCACCGAGAGCATGCTCGGCGCGTCCCGGCAGAGCTCCTTCCTGGACGCACTGCTCGGGTTCACCGTCGCGGTCAAACCGCCTGCCGGCTTCGTGCGCGACTTCGTCGTCGAGCACTCCGGCGTGCACCGTGGCCGGCTCGACCTCAAGCGCGGCGGGCTGCGACCGGTGGCCGCGCTGGGCCGGTGGATCGCGGTCGTCACGGGCGACACCCGGGGCGCGACGACCGACCGGGTCCGTCGCGGGGTGCCGGCCGGCCTGCTCACGCAGGACGAGGCCGACGCGCTCGTGGGCGCCTACGAGCAGATCTACAAGCTGCGCTTCGAGCGCGAGGTGGCCGACATCCGCTCGGGAACGCTCAGCGACAGCTACGTCGCACCGCGCGACCTCGACTCGCTGACCCGCCGCTACCTGCGGGAGAGCTTCCGGGCGGTCGTCGACGTGCAGGGCCAGGTCTACAGCCGGTGGATGTCGCGGCCATGAGCCCGTTCCCCCGGCTGGGCCGGCCGCCGCCGGCGCCGGCGAGGCCCTGGCGGGAGGGCGAGTACTGCGCCGTGGACGTCGAGACCACCGGGCTGGACCTGGCCGAGGACGCGATCGTCTCCTACGGTGCAGTGCTGGTCCGCTCGGGACGGGTGGTCGTCGCCGAGCGCGCCTACGGGCTGGTGCGTCCCGGCCGGCCGGTCTCGGTGTCCTCGGTGAGCGTGCATACGCTGCGCGACGCGGACCTGGCCGACGCCGTCGGCCAGGAGGAGGCGGCCGGCGTCGTACAGCAGCTGCTGCACGGCCGGGTGCTGGTGGCGCACGCGGTCTGGATCGAGCGCGCTCTTCTGGACCGGGCGCTCCGCGCACGGGGGGCCCGGCTCCGCGGCCCGTACGTCGACACGGCCGCCCTGGCCCGCGCGGCCGGCCTCGCCGACGCGGGCTCCCGCCGCGAGCCGTCGCTGGAGCTGGTGGCCGACCGGCTCGGCGTCCCGGCGCACAGTCCGCACCACGCCCTCGGCGACGCGCTGACGACCGCGCAGGTCTTCGTCGTGCTCGCCTCCCGGCTCGAGCGGGCCGGCCGGGCCGCGACGGTCCGCGACCTCGTCCGGCTGTCCCACCGGCACCGCCGCGCACCCTGACGCCCGCGTCAAACCCGCCGCGCCGGGTACGACGGCACCATGGACGTCCATCGCGAGATCGAGCACACCTACGACCCGCCGGCCGACGCCGCGCTGCCGGACCTGCGGGACCTTCGAGGTGTCGCCGACGTCTCGGAGCCCGTCACGGACGTGCTCGAGGCGGTCTACTTCGACACCCCCGAGCTGGTCCTCGCGCGCTCGCGCGTGACGCTGCGGCGGAGGACCGGCGGGCACGACGCTGGGTGGCACCTCAAGGTCCCGGCGGGTGCGGGTCGCGACGAGATCCAGCGGCCGCTGACCGACGACACCCACGAGGTGCCCGGTCCGCTGCAGGCAGCGGTGCGCGCCTGGTGTCTCGGCGAGCGGCTCGTCCCGGTCGCGAGGGTGCGCAGCACGCGCACGACGTACCGTCTGCGCGACGAGGAGGCGCGGGTGCTCGCGGAGGCTGTCGACGACCACGTGGACGCGACGGTGCTGCTCGGCGAGCCCCGGGCGCTGGCCTGGCGGGAGTGGGAGGTAGAGCTCGTCGACGCCGGGCCGGAGCTGCTCGACGGCGTCGACGCGCTGATGTCCGAGCACGGTGCGCCGCTCGCGGCCGTGGACCGGAAGCTGGCCCGGGTCCTGGGCGAGCTGCTGCCCGAGCCGCTCACCGCTCCGGAGCCGCGTCGTGCGGGGCCGGTCAAGGACCTCGTGCACGCCCGGCTGCTGGCCCAGGTCGAGGAGCTCAAGCGGCGGGACGGTGCGCTGCGGCGGGGTGAGCCCGGCGCGCTGCACAAGCTCCGGGTCACGATGCGCCGGCTGCGCGCCGCGCTGGCGACGTTCCGTCCGGTCGTGGACCGCTCCGTCACCGACCCGGCGCGGCAGGAGCTGCGCTGGGCGGCCCGGGCCCTGGGAGAGGCGCGAGACGCCGACGTGCTGTGCGAGCTGGTCGACGGCCTGGTCGCCGAGGAGCCGGTGGAGCTCGCCAGCGGCGCCGCGCGCGGCGGGGTGTCGGCCGAGCTGCGGGCGCGGGCCCGGGACGCGCACGGCACCGCGGAGGAGGTCCTCGACTCGCCGCGCTACGAGCTGCTGCTGCGCGGTCTCGACGAGCTGGTGGCCGACCCGCCCTGGACCGGTCCCGCCCAGGAGCCGGTCGACCAGGTCGCCCCGCGACGGGTGCTCAAGGACTGGAAGCGGTTGCGCGGCCGGGCACGAGCCGTGCGCCGGGAGCAGCCCGGCACCCCGGCGCACGACGCGGCACTCCACCAGGTGCGCAAGGCGGCGAAGCGCCTTCGGTACTCCGCCGAGGCACTGGAGCCGGTGTACGGCAAGCGGGCCGCACGGCTGCGCCGGCGCGCCAAGGAGGTGCAGTCGGTCCTGGGTCGGCAGCACGACACCGTGGTCGCCCGCGAGGAGCTGCTGCGGCTGGCGACCAGCGCCCAGCGGGCGGGGACCAGCACCTTCCTGCACGGCCGGCTGCACGCGCGCCTCGAGCACGCGGCTCCCGCGCTGCTGCGCCGCTACGACGAGGCCTGGGCGGCGCTCGACCGCAAGAGCACGTGGGGCTGGCTCCGGCGGGCCCGTGGCTAGCCGAGTGGGGCAGCCGGCCTCGCGAGGACCACTCGGACCGGCACTTGCGGCGCCGGACGGCTCCGTTCACGCGGGACGGGCACCGTAACCGCGTCGAGTGCCGGTCCGAGTGGTCGCCGCGCTCAGGGGCGCTCGCCGACGCCCGTGGCGACCTCGTGGCGGCGCGCGGGGCCGCTGGTGCCGCGGGCGAGCGGGGGCGTCGGGCCGTCGGCGGCGTGCTCGGCCCCGCGCAGGAAGGCGCTCACCGCGGCGCTCGCGTCGTGCCTCGGCTCCCAGGAGAGCTCCGCGCGGGCCCGGTCGGCGCGCATCATCGGCACGGCCATCGCGAGGTCGAACAGGCCGGGGGAGGCGGGCACGAGGTGCGCGGCGTGGCCGCCGGCCAGCGCGGCACGCACCACGGACGCGGGCACGGCGAGCGCGCGGCTGCCGAGCACGCCGGCGAGCTGTCCGATGTCCAGGACGTCGCCGGCCAGGTTGAAGGCGCCGGTGACCGGGCGCAGCACTGCGGCGGCGTACGCCTCGGCGACGTCCTCGGCGTGCAGCGCCTGGAGGTGCAGCCCGCGGGGAAGCGGAAGCGCCGGCAGCAGGCCGCGGCGGAGAGCGGTGCGCGGCACGAAGGGGCCCAGGAAGAGCCGGCGCTGCTGGGCCGCGGTGCCGTCGCGGAAGATGAAGGCGGGCCGCATGCGGACGACCCGGCGCTCGGGGTGCCGCGCCTCGTGGGTGTCCAGCAGCCGCTCGACCATCGCCTTCTCGCGGCTGTACGCGGCGGTCGGCGCGCCCCAGGTCGGCCAGCTCTCGTCCACGAGGTCGAGGCCGGCCCGCGGCGAGTAGGTGCCGACCGACGACGCGTGGACCAGGGCGGGAACGCCCGCGCGGTGCACCGCGTCCAGCACCCGCTGCGAGCCGACGACGTTGGACTGCCAGGTGACCTGGGGGCGGTGGGTCGGCTGGAACAGCCAGGCGAGGTGGACCACGACGTCGGCGCCCCGGAAGGCGGGGGCGAGGTCGTCCTCGGCCACGTCGGCGTACACCCAGCGGGTCCGGGGCGGCTGCCAGGAGTGCGGCCTGCGGCAGATGCCGACGATGTCCCCGACGGACTCCTCCTGCACGAGCCGGCGGATCAGCGCGGTCCCCACGTTGCCGCTCGCTCCTGTGATGACGACCTTCACGACACCTCCGCTTCGTCGGTCAGCCAGGCGTACCCGGGCGGTGCGCAGGTAAACGGCCGCCGCCCCGGCCCGTCACCAGACGAGGCTCGTGGCCCGGTGGTGCGCCGGCTCGCCCGCGGAGACGGCGAACGCCTGGAAGGCGTCGACCAGCTCGCGACGCCGACGCACCGGCATCCGCTCCAGGATCCGGGCGATCTCGTCGCGTCGCCGCTCGGTGACCTCCTGCACGACCCGGGCACCCTCGTCCGTGAGCCCGAGCAGCACCTCGCGCCGGTTCTCCGGGTTCTCGCGGCGGGTGGCCAGGCCGGCCGCGACCAACCGGTCCATCGTGCGCAGCGCGGAGGACGCGGTGACCCCGAGCGCTTCGGCGAGCCGGTTGAGGTTCCCGCCGCCGTCGCCGAGCACGACGAGGGTCCGGAACTGGCTGAGGGTGAGCGAGTCCTCGACCTGGGCCAGTGAGCGCGCGGACACTCCGATGAGCACCCGTGAGGCGGTGAGCACGGCGGTCACCACGTCGTCGGCGCGGTCCGCTGAGGCGCTCGGTCCAGAGCTCATGAGACCTCGACTTTCATAAGTTGGTGCAAGTGTTGCATACTGCAATAGTGACTCGCGCTCATGATACTCTCGCGCCGCTCGCTCGATGGCGGTCCTCGGAGACCGGACTGCTGGCGCTGGCGCTGGCGGTGGGCGCGGGCGCCGGTCTCGGCGCGGTCGTCTTCCGCTGGCTGATCGCGCGCTTCACCCTGCTGCTGTCCGGGCACGCCGACTACTCCGGGGTGCACGACCTGGTGAACCCGAACGTGCCGTGGCTGGGCCGCTGGTTCGTGCTGCTGGCTCCGGTGGTCGCCGGGCTTCTCTACGGACCGCTGGTGCACCTGTTCGCCCGCGAGGCCCGCGGCCACGGAGTCCCCGAGGTGATGTACGCCGTGGCCCGCCGCGGCGGCCGGATCGCGCCGCAGGTCGCCGGCGTGAAGGCGCTGGCGTCCGCGCTGTGCATCGGCGGCGGCGGCTCGGTCGGACGTGAGGGACCCATCGTGCAGATCGGGGCGGCCCTCGGGTCGTCGCTCGCGGGCCTGCTGCGGGTCCCCGAGTCCCGGCGCCGGGTCCTGGTGGCGTGCGGGTCGGCCGGCGGCATCGCCGCGACGTTCAACGCTCCGCTGGCCGGCGTCTTCTTCGCGATGGAGCTGATCCTCTCGGACTTCACGGCCCGCTCCTTCGGGATGGTGGTCATCGCCGCCGTGACCGCGAGCGTCATCGGGCGCGCCGCGCTCGGCAACCAGCCGTTCCTGCACCTTCCGGTCTTCACCGTGCACCACCTGACGGAGTACCTCCTCTTCGCCGTGCTCGGCCTGGTCGCCGGCGTCGTGGGCGTGGCCTTCACCCGGATCCTGTACGCCATAGAGGACGGCTGCGACTGGCTGTGGCGCGGTCCGGAGTGGCTGCGCCCGGCGGTCGGCGGGATCGCCCTCGGGGCCCTGCTGCTGGTCCTTCCCCAGATGTACGGCGTGGGCTACCCGGTGCTCGGCAACAGCGTCGCCGGTCGCTACGGCATCGCCTTCTTGATCCTGCTGCTGTTCGGCAAGATGCTGGCCACCAGCCTCACCATCGGCATCGGCGGCTCCGGTGGGGTGTTCGCGCCGAGCCTGTTCGTCGGCGCCATGCTCGGCGCCGCGTTCGGGCAGGGCACCGCGCAGCTCGCGCCGGGGATCGCCGGCCCCGCCGGCGCCTACGCGCTCATCGGCATGGGCGCGGTGTTCGCCGGCGCGGCGCGGGCCCCGATCACCGCGGTGGTGATCATGTTCGAGCTCACCGGCGAGTACTCCATCATCCTGCCGCTGATGGTGGCGATCGTGCTGGCGACCGGCGTCAGCCACCTGCTCTCCCGCGACACGATCTACACCCTCAAGCTGCTGCGCCGCGGCGTCGACCTGACCGTCTCCCCGGCGGAGATGCGGATCCGCAGCACGGCGGTCCGCGACGTGATGGCCCCGGTGGGCGAGCACGTGCACGCGTCGGCCGCGGTCACCGCCCTGGTCGAGCCGCTCGCCCGGTCGCCGTTCGGCCGGTTGCCGGTCGTGGACGACGAGGGCCGGTACGTCGGCGTGGTGACCGCGCGCGGGGTGGCCGAGGGGCTGGCCGCGGAGTCGCCCGCGGGCGAGCAGGCGGGTGACGTGGTGGAGTGGCCGGCCGCCGTGTACGTCGGCGCGCCGCTGTCGGAGGCGCTGGTCGCGCTGGAGGAGGGCGACGGGGGCGCGCTGCCGGTGCTCGACGAGCCCAAGGGCCGGTTCGTCGGGTGGCTGGGCGCCCAGCAGGTGCTCGGCAGGCTTCGTGGACCCACCGCCCCGGAGGCGGCGAACCGGGCCGAGACCAGGGCGGTGGACGGCGCGGTCAACCGATGACCGCAGCCGGGCGGCTTCCGGTTGAGGCTGTGGCGATGGGGTACCGCTCGGCATGAACCGCCTGTCGTTCCCTCCCGAGACCCTGCGCCAGTACGCGCTGCTCGCGGACGGTGAGCGCGGCGCGGTCATCGGGCCGCGCGGCGACGTCGCCTTCCTGTGCGTGCCGTCGTGGCACGACGCGGCGGCGTTCTCCTCGCTCATCGGCGGCAGCGGCCACTACGCCGTGACCCCGGCCGACGACCGCTTCGTGTGGGGCGGGCAGTACGAGGACGGGTCGATGGTGTGGCGCAGCCGCTGGGTGACCACGTCGACGATCATCGAGTGCCGGGAGGCGCTGGCGTTCCCGGCCGACCCCGACCGGGTGGTGCTGCTGCGCCGGGTGCAGCCCGTGGAGGGCGACACCGAGGTGGAGGTGGCCCTCGACCTGCGCGCGGGCTTCGGGACCTCGCCGATGACGGAGTGCACCCGCACCGGTGACGTCTGGGAGGGACGCTCCGGCGACCTCGGCTTCCGGTGGAGCGGCGCGCCGTCCGACGTGCAGCTGAGCGACGGGGTGCTGCGCGGCCGGCTCCGGGTGGCGTCCGGGAGCCACCACGACCTGGTGCTCGAGATCCGCCGCGGACCGGTCCGCGGCTCGGTCGCCGCGGGCGGAGCAGGCCTGGCGGACCACCGAGCAGCACTGGGCGGCGGCGGTGCCGCGGGTGGGCCACTCCCTGGCTCGCGACGACGCGCACCACTCGCTGGCCGTGATCCGGGGACTGACCAGCGCCAGCCACGGCATGGTGGCCGCCGCGACGACGTCCTTGCCCGAGCGCGCCGACCAGCGACGCAACTACGACTACCGCTACGCGTGGATCCGCGACCAGTGCTTCGCCGGCCAGGCCGCGGCGGTGGCGGGCGCGTCAGGAGCTGCTGGACTCCGCCGTCGACTTCGTGCCGGCGCGGCTGCTCGAGCACGGGCCGGAGCACGGCGCCGGCGTACACCGTGCACGGCGGCCGGGTACCGGACGAGTCGACGCTCGACCTGCCCGGCTACCCCGGGGGCTCCGACAAGGTCGGCAACTGGGTCAACGACCAGTTCCAGCTCGACGCGTTCGGTGAGGCGCTGCTGCTGCTCGCCACCGCCGCCGACGAGGACCGGCTCTCCGACGACCATTGGAAGGCCGCGGTCACGGCCGTCGAGGCGATCGAGCGCCGCGGCGACGAGCCGGACGCCGGGATCTGGGAGGTGCGACCGCGTCGCTGGGCGCACTCGCGGCTGATCTGCGTGGCCGGTCTGACCGCCATGGCCCGGCACGCCCCCGATGCCCAGGCGGATCGCTGGTCGGCGCTCGCCGCCGGCCTGCTGGCCTCGGCGGAGGGCGACTGCCGGCACCCGGACGGGCGGTGGCAGCGGGCGCCCGACGACCCGCGGGTCGACACCGCCCTGCTGCTCCCGGCGCTGCGCGGCGCCGTGCCGTACGACGCGCCGGTGAGCGTGGCCACCTGGCGCGCGGTCCGCGACGACCTCAGCCAGGACCACTACGTGTACCGGTTCCGCCACGACGGCCGGCCGCTCCAGGACGCCGAGGGCGCGTTCCTGCTCTCCGGCTTCCACCTCGCGATGGCGACCGCCCAGCAGGGCGACCTGCTGACGGCGGCACGGGTGTTCGAGCGCAACCGCGGAGCACTCGGGCCGCCCGGGCTGTTCACCGAGGAGTTCGACGTCGGACAGCGGCAGCTGCGCGGCAACCTTCCCCAGGCCTTCGTGCACGCGGGGTTCGTGGAGGCGTCGTGCCGGCTCGCCGACGCGCCGGACCGGCCGTCGAGCGGCCACTGACCAGCCCCAGACCAGCCGCGGCACGGCCGTGAACCCGGGCCCGCAGGCATCCGTGACAGCGAGAGGAGACGGTCGCATGACCAGGAGACACACAGCACGCACGGTGGTGGTGACAGGAGCGTCCGGAGGGATCGGTCGCGCCACCGCACGACGGTTCGCCGCTCGCGGTGACCGGGTCGCGCTGCTCGCCCGCGGCACGACGGGCCTGTCCGTCGCGGCCGAGGAGGTGGAGGCTGCCGGCGGGCGCCCGCTCGTCGTCCCGGTCGACACCAGCGACCACCGCGCCGTGGACAAGGCGGCCGGCATGGTCGAGGACGCCTTCGGCGACATCGACGTGTGGGTGAACGTCGCCTTCACCTCGGTGTTCGCCCGCTTCATGGACATCGAGCCGGACGAGTACGCGCGCGTGACCGACGTGAACTACCACGGCTTCGTCAACGGCACCCGAGCCGCGCTGAGCCGGATGCTGCCCCGCGACCGCGGCACCGTCGTCCAGGTCGGGTCGACCCTGGCCTACCGGGGCATTCCGCTGCAGAGCGCCTACTGCGGCTCCAAGCACGCCATCCAGGGGTTCCACGAGTCGCTGCGCACCGAGCTGCTGCACGACAAGAGCAAGGTCCGGGTGACCATGGTGCAGATGCCGGCGGTGAACACCCCGCAGTTCTCCTGGGTGCTCTCCCGACTCCCGCAGCAGGCGGAGCCGGTGCCGCCCATCTACCAGCCGGAGGTGGCCGCGAAGGCCGTCGTGTACGCCGCGGACCATCCACGTCGCCGGGAGTACTGGGTCGGCACCAGCACGATGTTGACGCTGGCCGCCAACTCGGTCGCACCGGGGCTGCTCGACCGCTACCTGGCCCGCACCGGCTTCTCCTCCCAGATGACCGGCAAGCCGAAGCCCGCGGACCAGCCCGCCAACCTCTGGGAGCCCGCGGACGGCCCGGACGGCCGGGACTTCGGCGCGCACGGGCTCTTCGACGACCAGGCCCACGCCCGCTCGCCGCAGCTGTGGGCCTCCCAGCACCACGGGCTCCTCGCGGCCGGTGCGGGAGGCGTCCTGGCCGGCGTCGGCGCGCTGCTCGCGAGGAGGCGCTGATGACCCTGACGGCCGACCTGCCGGCGGTTGCCTCGGCGCTCCGGGACCGGGTCGACGGCGAGGTGCGCTTCGACGCGGGCAGCCGGGCGGCGTACTCCACGGACGCCTCGAACTTCCGCCAGGTGCCGTACGGCGTGGTCGTGCCGCACAGCGTCGAGGCCGCGGCCGAGGCGGTGACGGTGTGCCGCGAGCACGGGGTACCGCTCGTCTCCCGTGGCGGCGGCACCAGCCTTGCCGGACAGTGCACCAACCAGGCGGTCGTCCTGGACTTCTCCAAGTACTGCAACCGGCTGGTGTCGGTGGACACCGAGCGGCGCACCTGCGTCGTGGAGCCCGGCATCGTCCTGGACGAGCTCAACGGTCAGCTGGCGCCGACGGGGCTGCGCTTCGGTCCGGAGCCGGCGACCCACATGAACTGCACGATCGGCGGGATGATCGGCAACAACTCCTGCGGGGCCACCGCCCAGCGCACCGGCAAGGTCGTCGACAACATCGCCTCCCTCGACGTGCTGCTGTACGACGGGACCCGGTTCACCTGCGCGGCCACGGACGACGAGGAGTACCGGCGCATCGAGGAGCGCGGCGACCGCAGGGCGGCGATCTACCGGACGCTGCGCCGGATCCGCGACGAGCACGCCGACCTGCTCCGTGAGCGCTACCCCGACATCCCCCGCCGGGTCTCGGGCTACAACCTGGACTCGCTGCTGCCCGAGCACGGCTTCGACGTCGCCGGGATGCTCGTCGGCAGCGAGAGCACGCTGGTGACCGTCCTGCGCGCGGAGCTCCGGCTCCTGCCGGTGGTGCGCAACCGCACCCTCGTGGTGCTCGGCTTCCGCGACATCGCCGCCGCGGCGGACGCGGTGCCGGCGGTCGTCGAGCACGAGCCGATCGCCTTGGAGGGCGTCGACCACTACCTGGTCCACGACCAGCGCCTCAAGGGCATGAACGCCGAGGCCCTCCAGGAGCTGCCGAAGGGCACCGGCTTCCTGATGGCCCAGTTCGGTGGCGACACGACCGAGGAGGCCGACGCGCACGCGCACGCGATGCTGGAGGGGCTGCACCGGACCGACCACGCGGCGGACGTGGTCTTCTACGACGACCCGGCCCGCGAGGACGAGCTCTGGCTGGTCCGCGAGTCGGGCCTCGGCGCCACGGCACACGTCCCGCACCGTCCGGACACCTTCGAGGGCTGGGAGGACTCCGCCGTCGCGCCGGAGCGGCTCGGCGACTACCTGCGCGACCTCCGCGCGCTGTACGAGGAGTTCGGCTACGCCAGTGACACCGGTCCGAGTCTCTACGGGCACTTCGGCCAGGGCTGCGTGCACACCCGGATCCCCTTCGACCTGTACTCCACAGAGGGCGTGGCCGCCTACCGACGGTTCATGGAGCGCGCCGCCGACCTCGTGGTGTCCTACGGCGGGTCGCTGTCCGGCGAGCACGGCGACGGGCAGTCCCGCGGCGAGCTGCTCCCGAAGATGTTCGGCGAGGACGTCGTCGCCCTGTTCCGGCAGGTCAAGGGGCTGCTCGACCCCGACGACCGGATGAACCCCGGCAAGGTCGTCGAGCCCGCGCGGCTCGACGAGCACCTCCGGCTGGGCGGGCACTGGGCGCCGGCCGACCCCCAGGACCTGTACTTCGGCTTCCCGCACGACGGGGGCTCGTTCGCCGAGGCCGCCAACCGGTGCGTCGGCGTGGGGAAGTGCCGCAAGCACACCAACGACGGCGGCACCGTGATGTGCCCGTCGTACCAGGCGACCCGCGAGGAGGAGCACTCCACCCGGGGCCGGGCGCGGCTGCTGTTCGAGATGCTCGACGGCCACGGCGACAGCCCGGTCTCGGACGGCTGGCGCTCCCGGGAGGTCAAGGACGCGCTCGACCTCTGCCTGGCCTGCAAGGGCTGCAAGGCCGACTGTCCCGCGTCGGTGGACATGGCCACCTACAAGGCGGAGTTCCTGGCCCACCACTACCGGCACCGGCTGCGGCCCCGCGCGGACTACGCGACAGGGTGGCTCCCGGTGGCGGCGGCCGCGGCGACGCGGCTGCGTCTCGGACCGCTGCTCAACACGCTCTCGCACGCGCCGCTGCTGGGCCGCGCGGCCACGAGGGCGGCCGGGCTCGAGGACCGTGAGGTCCCGGTGTTCGCGACCGAGACGCTGCAGCAGTGGTGGTCCCGGCGCCCGCCGCGCGACACGCCGGGCTCCCGCGGCCGGGTGCTGCTGTGGCCGGACACGTTCACCAACACCTTCGCCCCGCACGTCGGACAGGCGGCGGTCGCGGTGCTCGAGGACGCCGGCTGGGAGGTCACGATGCCGAGCGAGCCGGTCTGCTGCGGGCTGACCTGGATCTCGACCGGCCAGCTCGGCGTCGCCAAGCGGGTGCTGCGCAGGACCGTCGAGACCCTCGCCCCGCACGTCCGCGACGGCGGTCTCGTGGTGGGCCTGGAGCCGAGCTGCACGGCGGTGTTCCGCTCCGATGCGGCAGAGCTGTTCCCGGCGGACCAGGACGTGCACCGGCTGCGCGACCACACCGTCACGCTGGCCGAGCTGCTGCGCGACCACACCGACGGGTGGCAGCCGCCGCAGATCGGGGGCGCGGGGCGGGTGCAGGCCCTGACCCAGGTGCACTGCCACCAGCACGCCGTGCTGGGCTGGGAGGCCGACCAGGAGATCCTGGACCGCTGCGGCGTGGACGCCGAGCACCTGGAGTCCGGCTGCTGCGGCCTCGCGGGCAACTTCGGGTTCACCGCCGGGCACGGCGAGGTCAGCGAGGCCTGCGCGGAGCAGGTCCTGCTGCCTCGGCTGCGCGAGGCCGACCCCGCCGCCGTCGTGCTCGCCGACGGGTTCTCCTGCCGGACCCAGATCCACGACCTCGACAGCGGCGGGCGCGAGGGCGTGCACCTCGCCGAGCTGCTGCGCGCGGGGCTGCGCGAGGGGCACGTGGACGGCCGCACCCTGCCCGTCGTACGCCCGGAGCCGCCGTCCCGGGCGCTGCGCTGGGCCGCCACCGCCTCGGTGGGTCTGCTCACCGCAGCCGCCGGGTACCTGACCTCGCGGGCCCTGGGCGGTCCGCACCGCCGACGACAAGGAGACAGCTGATGACCACCGTGGCCGACTACCTGCTCGAGCGCCTGCGCGCCTGGGGGGTCGAAGAGGTCTTCGCCTACCCCGGGGACGGGATCAACGGCATCGTCGGGGCGTTCGGACGCGCCGACGACAGCCCGCGCTTCATCCAGTCCCGCCACGAGGAGATGAGCGCCTTCGAGGCGGTCTCGTACGCGAAGTTCAGCAACCGGCCGGGGGTCTGCATGGCAACCTCGGGGCCCGGGGCGATCCACCTGCTCAACGGTCTGTACGACGCGAAGCTCGACCACGTCCCGGTGGTGGCCATCGTGGGGCAGACCAACCGGTCGGCGATGGGCGGCAGCTACCAGCAGGAGGTCGACCTGCTCAGCCTGTTCAAGGACGTCGCCAGCGACTACGTGCAGATGGTCACCGTCCCGCAGCAGCTGCCGAACGTGCTCGACCGGGCGATGCGGGTCGCGATGTCCCGCCGTGCCCCCACCGCGATCGTGATCCCCAGCGACGTGCAGGAGCTCGACTACGAGCCGCCGGCGCACGAGTTCAAGATGGTGCCCTCCAGCCTCGGCGTCGACTGGCCGGTGACGGTCGCCGACGACGCCGCCGTACGCCGGGCCGCGGACCTGCTGAACGCCGGCTCGAAGGTCGCGATGCTCGTGGGCCAGGGCGCCCGCGGAGCGCGCGCCGAGGTCGAGCAGGTGGCCGACCTGCTCGGCGCCGGGGTCGCGAAGGCCCTGCTCGGCAAGGACGTGCTCAGCGACGAGCTGCCGTTCGTCACCGGCTCGATCGGGCTGCTCGGCACCCGGCCCAGCTACGAGATGATGCGGGACTGCGACACGCTGCTGACCGTCGGGTCGAGCTTCCCGTACACCCAGTTCATGCCCCCGCTCGACCAGGCCCGCGCGGTGCAGATCGACGTCGACGCGACGATGATCGGGATGCGCTACCCCTACGACCTCAACCTCGTCGGGGACGCGGCGTCGACGCTGCGCGCGCTGATCCCGCTGCTCGAGCGCAAGCAGGACCGCTCCTGGCAGGAGCGCATCGTCGAGGACGTCTCCGGCTGGTGGGACACCATGGACGCCGAGGCGCACGTCGCGGCGAAGCCGATCAACCCGATGCGGCTGTTCAGCGAGGCGTCACCGCGGCTGCCCGACGACGCGATCGTGGTCGCCGACAGCGGCTCGGCCGCCAACTGGTACGCCCGCCAGATCAGGATGCGCGGGCAGATGCGGGGGTCGCTGTCGGGCAACCTCGCGACGATGGGTCCCGCGGTGCCGTACGCGATCGGTGCCAAGTTCGCCCACCCCGACCGCGCGGTGGTGGCGTTCGAGGGCGACGGTGCGATGCAGATGAACGGCCTTGCCGAGCTGCTGACCATCCGCCGCTACTGGCAGACCTGGGCGGACCCGCGGATGGTCGTGGCGGTGCTGCACAACAACGACCTCAACCAGGTGACCTGGGAGCTTCGCGCGATGGGCGGCACGCCGAAGTTCGTGGAGTCCCAGGCGCTGCCCGAGGTCTCCTACGCGGACTTCGCCGGCTCCATCGGGCTGCATGCGATCACCGTCACGGATCCCGAGAAGCTCGGCGACGCCTGGGAGGAGGCGCTGTCGGCGGACCGGCCCACGGTGCTCGACGTGCACGTCGACCCCGACGTCCCGCCGATCCCGCCGCACGCGACCTTCGACCAGATGCGCGCCGCGGCCGAGGCGATGATCAAGGGCGACGAGGACCGCTGGGGCGTGATCAAGGAGGGCGTCAAGACCAAGGCGCAGGAGCTCCTGCACCACGGGGGCTGAGGTGGCGCGCTGTCCGGTCGAGGCGGTCACCGCCTCGGCCTACACCGTGCCGACCGACGCTCCGGAGGGCGACGGGACGCTGACCTGGAGCTCGACGACCCTGGTGCTCGTCGAGGTCCGGGCCGGCGGCCGGACCGGCATCGGCTGGACCTACGGCCCTGCCGCGTGTGCCGCGCTCGTCGACGAGAAGCTGGCGGGCGTGGTCACCGGCTCCGAGGTCGACCCGCGCCGGTCCTTCCACGCGATGGTGGCGGCGGTGCGCAACGTCGGTCGTCCGGGGGTCGCGTCGATGGCGATCTCCGCGGTCGACGTGGCGCTGTGGGACCTGTGGGCCAGGTTGCTCGACCTGCCACTGGCGCGGTTGCTGGGCGCGGTGCGCGAGGAGGTGCCGGCGTACGGCAGCGGTGGCTTCACGACGTACGACGACGACCGGCTGGTCCGCCAGCTCGAGGGCTGGCTCGACCAGGGCATGACCCGGGTCAAGATCAAGATCGGCGAGTCGTGGGGCAGCGCCGTTCAGCGCGACCTCGAGCGCACCCGGCTCACCCGCGACGTCGTCGGTCCGGACGTCGAGGTGTTCGTCGACGCGAACGGCGGCTACCAGGTGAAGCAGGCCCAGCGGGTGGGCCGCCGCCTCGACGAGCTCGACGTGCGGTGGTTCGAGGAGCCGGTGTCCTCCGACGACCTGGTCGGGCTGCGGCAGGTGCGCGAGGCGGTGGCGTGCGACGTGGCCGCGGGGGAGTACGGGTACGACCTCGCCTACTTCGCCCGGATGTCCGGCGCTCAGGCGGTCGACTGCCTGCAGGCCGACGCCACCCGCTGCGGCGGGTACACCGAGTGGCTGCGGGTCGCGGCGGTCGCCGCCGCCGCGCAGCTCGAGATCTCCGGGCACTGCGCCCCGGCGCTGCACGTGCCGGTGGCCGCGGCGGTCCCGAACCTGCGACACCTCGAGTGGTTCCACGACCACGCGCGGATCGAGCAGCTGCTGCTCGAGGGCGCGCCCGTCCCGTCGGGCGGGACGGCCCGGGCGGGCGACGGTCCCGGGCACGGCATGCGGTTCCGTCACGACGCCGCACGCGAGTACCGGATCCGCTGACCGGCTCGGGTCAGGCGGCCGGGTCGAGGCGGCGACGGGCCCGCTCGACGTCCGGGGGGACGACCCGCCGTCGCCGCAGGGCGCGCGCGGCCCGGGGGACCGCCTGCAGCACCCCGCGGCGTCCGGGGCGGCCGCGGCGGACCACCTCGGCAGCGGTGCGGACCACGACCGGCCAGGGCCGGCGCATCAGCGCGGTGAGCAGGTCGTTGCGGGCCGAGAGCACCTGACCGCCCTCGCGGTCGCGGACGGTGGAGGGGTGGTGGTGCGCCACCACGTCGGACACGTACGCCATCCCCCAGCCGCGGGCCGCGAGGTCGAGGGCGAGCCGCTGCTCCTCGCCGCGGAAGAAGACCACGTCGTCGAAGCCGCCGGCGTCGAGGAACGCCGACCGGCGCACCACCGAGCCGCAGGCCAGGAAGCCCAGCACCGACGGGCCCGGCAGGTCGTCGTCTCGGCCCAGCGGCGAGGACTCCATCTCCGCGGAGACCGGGTCGAGGCGCTCCTCGGGGCCGACGTGCACGCTGCCGGCGAGCAGTCCCAGCCGGGGCGAGGCGTCGAACAGGGCGGCTGCGGTGTCCAGGGCCCCCGGCGCCCACCACGAGTCGTCGTCGGCGAACGCGACGTACGGCGTCTGCGCGACGCCGACGCCGATGTTGCGCGCGACGGCGCCCCAGTTCTCGGTGAGCTCGACGACCGTGACGTGCGGGAAGCGTCGGCGGACGAGCGCGGCGGTCCCGTCGGTGGAGCCGTTGTCGACCAGCACCACCGGGCCGTCGTGGTGCGGCAGGGAGCGCCGAAGGTCCTCCCAGCGGTTGCGGGTGGCGACGACCACGGTGACGGGGCGGGACATGTCGCGCGGCGTACCCGGTCCGGCCCCGCGCATCCCCGGCGTCGCGCCCGTCACGCCCACGCCGCCAGCCGCTGGTCCCAGTCGGCCAGGAACCGGGCCAGCCCGTACCTGCCCAGCGCCGCCTCCCGCGCCGCCTTCCCCGTCGCCCGGGCGAGCTCGGGTTCGTCGACGAAGCGGCGCACGGCGCGCGCCAGCCCCTCCGGCGAGGTGCTGAGCACGCCGGCCCCGGGGGGCACCGCCACGACCGCCTCGGTGGTGGCCAGCGCGACCACCGGCATCCCGAGGTGCATCGCCTCCAGCAGCGACAGGCCCAAGGAGGTCCAGCGCGGGGTGTGCACGTAGACCCGGCGGCGGGCCACGGCGTCGTGCATCGCGTCCTGGTCGAGGTCGTCGTGCAGCCCCAGCCGTTCGGGCGGCAGGCCCGGTGTCCCGGCGAGCGCGCCGACGTTCATCCCGAACACGTCCAGCGGTGCTGCCGCGGCGATCCCGGGCAGCAGGTCGGTGCCGACCGCCCGGCCCCGGCGCGCCGGGTCGTTGACCACCACGGCGGCGCGCGGCAGGTCGCCGCTGTAGCGCGGCCCGGGGTCGACGATGCCGTGCTCGACGACGTCGGTGGGCGCGTCGCCGCAGTCCCAGAACAGCCGGTTGAAGTGGGTGACGTGCACGACGGGGATCGTCCGCTGGTCCGCGAGCGGGTGCCGGGTGAACGGCACGTCGCCGGCGGGGGTGTTGTGCTCGACGTACACCGCGGGCAGGTCGCGCCCGGGTGTCCGGCCGGTCCACTCCCGGGCCAGCCCGAGGTCCCGCGGACGCTGCAGCACGACGAGGTCGACCTCGGTGTCGCGCAGCGCCTCCCGCGGCACCTCCACGGCCCGCTCCGGCCAGTCCCACGTCTCGGCCCGGCCGAGCCCGTCGTGGTCACGGTCCGGGGTCACCGGCAGCAGGTAGTCGTGGCGTCCCTGGACGAACGACGTGGTCCAGGAGCCGTGCACGTGCCACACCAGGATCCGCATCAGCTCCCCGCCCCCCGTCCGAGTGCGTGGAAGTCCCAGCCGGCGGCGCGCCAGGTCACCGGGTCCAGGGCCAGCCGGCCGTCGACGACCCGCGGCACCCGGGCCACCTTGGCGAGCCGGCCCGGGTCGAGCGACCCGAACTCCGGCCAGTCGGTGAGCACGAGGACGACGTCGCTTCCGCGCACGGCGTCCTCCGCGGTGTCGCCGACCCGGAGCTGCGGCCGCTCGCGACGCACGTTGGCGCCCGCGCGCGGGTCGTACACCGAGACGTCCGCGCCGCGCGCCGCGAGCCGGGAGGCCACGTCCAGTGCGGGGGAGTCGCGGACGTCGTCGGAGCCGGCCTTGAACGCCGCGCCGAGCACGCCCACGCAGGCGCCGGCCGGGTCGCCGCCGAGCATCCGGACCGCGAGCTCGACGGTGCGGCAGCGCTGCCGCTCGTTGGTGGCGTCCACCTCGCGCAGCAGGCGGGTGGCCGACCCGAGCCCGAGCTCCTCGGCGCGCGCGACGAACGCCCGGGTGTCCTTCGGCAGGCAGCCGCCGCCGTACCCGAGCCCGGGGGTGAGGAACCGGTCGCCGATCCGCGGGTCGAGGCCCAGCACCCGGGTCAGGTCCGCGACGTCGGCCTCGGCCGCCTCGCACACCTCGGCGAGCACGTTCACCAGCGACACCCGTGCCGCGAGCATCACGTTGGCGGACACCTTGGCCAGCTCCGCGGTGGCGAGGTCGGTGCGTACGACGGGGACGCCGTCGGCCACCGGGCGGGCGTAGACGCCGTCGCGGAGCAGCCGGAAGGCGTCGTCGCAGGCCGTCCCGACGACGAGCCGGTCCGGGTGCAGCGAGTCCTCGAGGGCATGCCCCTCGCGCAGGAACTCGGGGTTCCACGCGGTCTCCACGGCGGGGCCGGCCGGCGCCTCCTCCTGCAGGACGCCGCGCGCCCGGGCCGCCGTGCCCACGGGCACCGTGGACTTGCCCGCGACGACGCACGGCCGTTCCAGCAGCGGGGCCAGTGCGTGCACGGCTGCCCACAGCGCGGTCAGGTCGGCGGCGTCGCCGTCGGCACGTTGCGGGGTGCCGACGCAGAGGAAGTGCACGTCCGCTCCGGCGACCTCGCGCAGGTCGGTGGTGAAGCGCAGGCGCCCCTGGGCGAGCCCGGTGCGGAGCGCGTCGTCCAGCCCGGGCTCGTGGAACGGGGCGTGCCCCGTGCAGAGCCGCTGCACCCGTTCCGGATCGGTGTCGACGCCGACCACCCGGTGACCCCACCGCGCCAGACAGGCCGCATGGGTGGCGCCGAGGTAGCCGGTGCCGAGGACGGAGATCAGCACGGGCGGACGGTGCCCGGTGCCCCGGTGTCCATACCCGGCCGGGGGAGGGGAAGTGCAGGAGTCCGACAAGTGCTTCTCGCGGCAACCTGCTCCGTCGCGGTCCACCGCCGCGCTAGACCACCTCCCCGCACCGGCCCACGGGGAGAAGCGGTTGTCGGGTGCCGACAACCGCTTCTCTGCCGGGGCCGGTATGCCGAGCCGCCGTGCGGGGCACGCGATGCGCCTGGAACCGCGAACGAGGAGGAGGACGACGGTGAAGGTGCTGGGCGTCAACGCGCTGTTCCACGACCCTGCGGCGGCCCTGGTCGTGGACGGCAGCATCGTCGCCGCAGCCGAGGAGGAGCGGTTCTCGCGCCGCAAGCACGGGCACCGGCCGGTGCCGTTCGCGGCGTGGGAGCTCCCCGAGCTGTCCGCGCGCTGGTGCCTCGAGCACGCCGGTCTCGACGTCAGCGACCTGGACGCGGTGGCGTACTCCTTCGACCCGGGCCTGGCTGCGCCCGCCGGCGACCTCGGGCTCGACGACCCCTGGGACCACCTCCGGCAGACCTACGCGCAGCGCGCTCCCGGATTCCTGGCCACGGCACTGCCGGGGCTCGACCCGGCGATCGTCCGGTTCGTGGCGCACCACGTCGCGCACGCGGCGTCGGCCGGGCTGGCCGCGCCGCAGCGCGACGCCGACGTGCTGGTGCTCGACGGCCGCGGCGAGTCGGCCAGCCACCTCGCCGGCCGGTACCGCGCCGGGCGGCTCGAGGCGCTGGCGAGCCAGCGGCTCCCGCACTCGCTCGGGCTGCTCTACGAGGACGTCACCGAGCACCTCGGCTTCCTGCGGAGCTCCGACGAGTTCAAGGTGATGGCGCTCGCCTCCCACGGCCGCCCGCGGTTCGCCGACGAGCTGCGTCGCGCGGTCCGGGCCGACGGCGAGGGCGGCTTCCGCACCGACCCCGTGGACTGGGCCTCGCTGGCCAAGCCGCGGCGGCCGGCGGACCCCTGGACCCAGGACCATGCCGACCTGGCCGCGAGCGTCCAGCTGCGGCTGGAGGAGGTGCTGGTCGAGCTCGCCACCTGGCTGCGGCACCGGACGGGCGGCACCGCGCTGAGCCTGGCCGGTGGTGTCGCGCTCAACTGCGTGGCGAACACCCGGCTCCTCGAGAAGGCCGGCTACACCGACGTCTGGGTGCAGCCGGCCGCCGGCGACGCCGGCACCGCCCTCGGAGGAGCGCTGCACGTCGCCGCCGAGAGCGGTGAGCAGGTGCGTCCGATGACCGGTGCGGACCTCGGGCGCGGCTGGTCCGACAGCGAGCTGGAGGACTGGCTGCGGCGGGCCCGGGTGCCCTACGAGCGCCCGGCGGACGTCGCGGAGGAGGTCGCCGCATGCCTCGCCGACGACGGCGTGGTCGCCTGGTTCCAGGGCCGCAGCGAGTACGGGCCGCGAGCCCTCGGGCACCGGTCGCTGCTGGCCCATCCCGGCCGCCGCGAGAACCTCGAGCGGCTCAACGACGTCAAGGGCCGCGAGCAGTTCCGGCCGGTCGCGCCGATGGTGGCCGAGGCGCGCGCGGCCGAGATCTTCAGCCGGGGGCCGCTGCCCTCGCCGTACATGCTGTTCGTCCACGACGTCGACCCCGCCTGGCGCGACCGGATCCCCGCGGTGGTGCACGTCGACGGCACCGCCCGCGTGCAGACGGTGGACCCCGCGCGGGAGCCGCTGGTCGCCCGGATGCTGGCCGGGTTCGAGCGGCGGACCGGGCTGCCCGTCGTGATCAACACCAGCCTCAACACCGCGGGACGGCCGATGGTCGACGACCCGCGCGACGCGCTCGAGTGCTTCGGCTCCGCGCCGGTGTCGCTGCTGGCGATCGGGCCGTTCGTCGTGCGCCGCCCGGAGGTCGCGTGGTGACCGGCGCAGCCACGGCACCGCTGACCACCGTCGTGGTCCCCACCGTGGGCCGGCCCAGCCTCGACACCCTGCTGGAGGCGCTGGCCTCCGGCAGCCACCCGCTCGACGTGCCGGTCGTCGTGGTCGACGACCGGCCGGGAGACGGACCGCTGGTGGTCGACACCCATGGGCTCGACCTGACCGTGGTCCGCTCCGGTGGCCACGGCCCGGCCCGGGCCCGCAACACCGGCTGGCGACGCGCCCGCACGGCCTGGGTCAGCTTCCTCGACGACGACGTGCTGCCCCTGCCCGACTGGTACGCCGTGCTCCGCGAGGACCTGGCGGCCGCCCCGGCCACGGTGGCGGGCAGCCAGGGCCACGTGAGCGTCCCGCTGCCGCAGGACCGTCGACCGACCGACTGGGAGCGCGGCACCGCGGGCCTCGAGCACGCCCGGTGGATCACCGCAGACCTCTCCTACCGGCGCTCGGCGCTGGCCGCGGTCGGCGGGTTCGACGAGCGCTTCCCGCGGGCGTTCCGCGAGGACTCCGACCTGGGGCTCCGGATCACCGCCTCGCAGGGCCGGATCACCCGCGGGCGCCGGCAGGTGCACCACCCGGCCCGGCCCTCGGACGACTGGGCGAGCCTGCGCCAGCAGCGGGGCAACGCCGACGACTTCCTGATGCGGGCGCTGCACGGACCGGACTGGCACGACCGCGCCGGTGCCGCGCCCGGCCGGCGCCGGCTGAACGTCGGCACCGCCGTGGCCGCCGGGACCGCGGTGGTCGGAGCGCTCGCCGGGCACCGGCGGACCGCGGCGCTGGCGGCCGCGACCTGGACCGTGGCCACCGCGCAGTTCGCGGCGGCACGCATCGCTCCCGGTCCGCGTGACACGGCGGAGGTGCGCCGGATGGTGCTGACCAGTGCCGCGATCCCACCGGCCGCCACCTGGCACAGCCTGCGCGGTCTGCTGCGGTACCGGAACGTCGCACCCTGGCGCGGGCTGCCGGACCTGGTGCTGTTCGACCGGGACGGGACGCTCGTGCGGGACGTGCCGTACAACGGCGACCCGGCGCGGGTCCGCCCGGTTCCCGGCGCGGCGGGGGCGCTGGCGGTGCTGCGCGAGCGTGGCGTCCGGACCGGGCTGGTGACCAACCAGTCCGGTGTCGCCGCCGGGAGGCTGACCGGGGCGCAGGTCGAGGCGGTGAACGCGCGGGTCGCCGAGCTGCTCGGCCCCTTCGACGTGGTCGAGGTCTGCCCGCACGGCCCGGAGGACGGCTGCGCCTGCCGCAAGCCCTCGCCGGGGATGGTCAAGGACGCCTGCGCCGCGCTGGACGTCGACCCGGCGCTCTGCGTCGTCGTCGGTGACATCGGCGCCGACGTGGAGGCGGCGGCGGCGGCCGGAGCACGCGGGATCCTGGTGCCGGACGTCGCGACCGCCCGCGTCGAGGTCGCCCGTGCCGAGCACGTCGAGCCGACGCTGCCCGACGCCGTGGCGGCGATCCTGGACGGTGCGTGGTGAGCCCCGAGGCCCCGCGCACCCTCGCCGTCCGGCTCGACAACGCGGGCGACGTCCTGGTCACCGGACCGGCGCTGCGTGCGCTGCGGGCCGGGTCGGCGCGCCTCGCGCTGCTGTGCGGCCCGCACGGCCGGGACGCGGGCGCGCTGCTGCCCGGGGTCGACGAGGTGCTCACCTGGCGCTGCCCGTGGATCGACGCCGCGCCCGGGCCCGTGGTCCCCGCCGACGTCGCGGAGGTGGCGCGGCGGATCGAGGCAGGCCGCTTCGACCGGGCGGTGGTCTTCACCTCCTTCCACCAGTCGCCGTTGCCCACCGCACTGCTGCTGCGGCTCGCGGGGGTGCCGTCGGTCGCCGCCATCAGCGAGGACTACCCGGGCTCGCTGCTCGACGTGCGGCACCACGTGCCCGGCGACCCGCCGGAGCCCGAGCGGGCGCTGTCGCTGGCGGAGGCGGCCGGCTTCCGGTTGCCCCCGGACGACCTCGGGAGGCTTGCGGTGCGCCGGCCGCTGCCGCGGGTCGAGGGACTCCCGCAGGCGCCGTACGTCGTGGTGCATCCGGGTGCCTCGGTGCCGGCGCGCGCCTGGCAGCCCGACCGGCTGCGCGACACCTGCGCCGTGCTGGCCGCCGACGGCTGGCCGGTCGTCGTCACGGGTGGACCGGACGAGCAGGCGCTGACCGCCCGGGTCGCGGCCGCCGGTGCGGTCACCGACCTCGGCGGGCGCACGAGCCTTCCCGAGCTCGCCGCCGTGCTCGACGGGGCGGCTGCGGTCGTGGTCGGCAACACCGGTCCTGCGCACCTTGCGGCCGCGGTCGGCACCCCTGTCGTGTCGTTGTTCGCGCCGACGGTACCGGCCGCACGCTGGGCACCGTACGGCGTCCCGGTCGTGCTGCTCGGGGACCAGGACGCGCCGTGCCGGGACAGCCGGGCCACCCGCTGTCCCGTCGAGGGGCACCCGTGCCTGGGCTCGGTGAGCCCCTCTGACGTCCTGCGCGCCGTCGAGCAGCTGTGCGGCGCGGCCGAGCGGCACGCCGCCGCCCTGCCAGGAGGTACCCGATGAGACTCGCCCTCGTCTCCGAGCACGCCAACCCGCTCGCCACCCTCGGTGGCGCCGACGCCGGAGGACAGAACGTGCACGTCGCAGCGCTGGCCGCCGGCCTGGCCCGCCGCGGCCACCAGGTCACCGTGTACACGCGCCGGGACAGTCCCGACGCGCCCACCCGGCGGGCCGGCCCGGGCGGCTACCGGGTCGAGCTGGTCCCGGCCGGGCCGCCCACCGACGTCCCCAAGGACCAGCTGCTTGCGTGCATGGACGCCTTCGCCGACCACCTGCGCGGCCGGATCGCCGCGGCCGGCGTCGAGCTGGTCCACGCGCACTTCTGGATGAGCGGACTGGCTGCGCTCCGGGCGACCGCCGGCACCGACGTCCCGGTGGTGCAGACCTTCCACGCCCTCGGCTCGGTGAAGCGGCGGCTGCAGGGCGCGGAGGACACCAGCCCGCGCGAGCGGGTCCGCCTCGAGCGCCGGCTCTGCCGCGAGGTCGACCACGTCGTGGCGACCTGCCGCGACGAGGTCTCCGAGCTGCGTCGGCTCGGGCTCGACCCGGCGCGCGCCGGCGTGGTGCCCTGCGGCGTCGACACGGGCATCTTCCGGCCGTGCCCGCGCCGCGACCACGGAGGCCGTCGGCGGCTGCTGTCGGTCGGGCGGCTGGTTCCCCGCAAGGGGGTGAGCACCGTCGTGGAGGCGCTCGCGCAGCTCCCCGGAGTCGAGCTGGTCGTGGCGGGGGGCCCGTCCCGCGACGCGCTCGACGCCGACCCGGAGGTCCGGCGGCTGCGCCGGACCGCGGCCCGGCTCGGGGTCGCCGACCGGGTGTCGTTCGTCGGGGGGGTCGCGCGACCGGACGTGCCCGGGCTGATGGCGTCCGCCGACGTGGTGGTCACCGTGCCGTGGTACGAGCCGTTCGGCATCGTCCCGCTGGAGGCGATGGCGTGCGGACGTCCCGTGGTCGGCTCCGCCGTGGGTGGGCTGCTCGACACGGTCGTGCCGGGTGAGACGGGCGAGCTCGTGCCGCCGCGCCGGGCCGACCTGCTCGCCCAGACGCTCGGCGCGCTGCTCGCGGACCCGGACCGGTGCGCGGCGTACGGCGCTGCCGGCCGGCGACGGGCCGTCGATCGGTACCAGTGGCAGCACGTCGTGGCGCGAACCGAGGACGTGTACGCCGGCGTGCTCGAGCGGGCGCGCAGCGGCGCGCTCCGGACGACGGACCTGGAGGTGACCCGATGACGCATCCCCTGCCCCGGACCCCGTGCGACCACCGCCACCTCGACGAGCTCGTGCGCGCGCTGAGCCGGTTCTCCGGCTGCGTCGACGTGGCCGACCATTGGGGCGAGCGGCTCGCGACCGTGCTGGCGGACGGTGGGCGGCTGCTCGCGGCCGGCAACGGGGGAAGCGCAGCGCAGGCCCAGCACCTGACCGCCGAGCTCGTCGGCCGCTACCGCGCGGACCGGCGGCCACTCTCGGCGATCTGCCTGTCCGCGGAGACCTCGAGCCTGACCGCGATCTGCAACGACTACCCGCCTGACGAGCTGTTCGCACGCCAGGTCGAGGCGCACGGCCGCAGGGGCGACGTGCTCGCGCTGCTCTCCACGAGCGGCCGCAGCCCCAACCTGCTGGAGGCCGCCCGACGCGGTCACGCCGCCGGGCTGCGCGTGTGGGCGCTCACCGGGCCGCTGCCGAACCCGCTGGCCCGGCTCGCCGACGAGGCCCTGGTGGCCGACGCGCCGTTCACCGCCACGGTCCAGGAGCTGCATCTCGTCGCCGTGCACATCCTGTGCGCCTCCGTCGACCGGGCGCTCGGACTGCTCACCACGGCGCGCGCGCTGCCGGTGCAGAGCAGGCCGGCATGACCGGCCCGCTCGTCGTCGTCGGCGACGCCCTGCTCGACGTCGACCTGGACGGGACCGCCGGCCGGCTGGCTCCGGACGCCCCGGTGCCGGTGCTGGGCGACGTGCGCCAGCGGGTCCGGGCGGGCGGGGCCGGGCTCGCCGCCGAGCTGGCCGCCCGCGACGGCG
Organism: uncultured Actinomycetota bacterium; assembly: GCA_963811365.1. Lineage (GTDB taxonomy): Bacteria > Actinomycetota > Actinomycetes > Propionibacteriales > Nocardioidaceae > CAWEQW01. Next base: position 249,192 of record CAWEQW010000002.1, read on the forward strand.
CCGAGGTGGTGCTGGTGACCGCCCTGGCCGACGACGAGGCCGCCGAGCAGGTCGCGGCCGCGCTGGCGTCCCGGGTCCGGGTGCTGCGGGTGCCGTACGACGGCAGCACCCCGGTCAAGCAGCGGATCCGCGCCTCGGGGCAGTCGCTGCTCCGGCTCGACGCCGCAGAGCGACCGGGACGGGTGGGGGAGCCGCCCGCGGCGGTACGCGGCGGTGCTCGCGCATGCGGGAGCCGTGCTGGTCTCCGACTACGGGCGCGGCCTCGCGGCGCACCCGGTGCTGCGGTCCTGGATGGCGGCCGCACGCTCACCGCTGGTGTGGGACCCGCACCCGCGCGGTCCGGAGCCCGTGCCCGGCGCCCAGCTCGTCTCGCCGAACGAGTCGGAGGTCGCCGGGATGGCCCGCGCGGCCGGTTCGGAGCAGCCCACCTCTCCGGCCGACCTGGAGCAGCACGCCGCGCGGCTGCTGCGCCGCTGGCGGGCGCAGGCGGTGGCGGTGACCCTGGGCGAACGAGGCGTGCTGCTCTCGCACGGCGACGGTGCGCCGATGATGGTGCCGTCGCCCGCCGTGCCGTGCCTCGACCCGTGCGGTGCCGGGGACCGGTTCGCGGCGTCCGCGGCCCTGGCACTGGGTGCCGGTGCGGTGACCAGCGAGGCGGTGCAGCAGGCGGTGCTGGATGCGGCCGGCTTCGTGGCCGGCGGCGGTGCGGCCGCGGTCGGGCTGCCTGCGGTCGAGTGGTCCCCGCAGGCGCACGGGCCGGCCACCCACGGCGGTCGACCCGGCTCCGGGCGTCCGGTGGTGGTCGCGACCGGCGGCTGCTTCGACCTGCTGCACGCCGGGCACGTCGCCACCCTGGAGGCCGCGCGGGCACTCGGCGACCGGCTCGTGGTCTGTCTGAACTCCGACGCCTCGGTGCGCCGGCTCAAGGGCCCGGGCCGACCGGTGGTGCCGCAGGCCGACCGGGCCCGGCTCGTGGGCGCGCTGAGCTGCGTCGACGAGGTCGTGGTCTTCGACGAGGACACGCCGGTGCGGACCCTGCGCCGGGTGCGACCGGACCTGTGGGTGAAGGGCGGCGACTACGCGGGTGCGGAGCTCCCCGAGACCGAGGTGCTCCGCGAGTGGGGGGGCCAGGCCGTCGTGGTGCCGTACCTCGAGGGCCGCTCCACGACCGGCCTGGTGGCCCGGGCGGGACATGGCTGACGTCCCCGCGCGACCGACGGGAGACGAGGACCGGACGAGAGGGAGATGACGATTCATGACGGACCTGGGAACCGTCCTGGTCACCGGTGGCGCCTCGGGTCTCGGCGCCGCGGTGGCTGCGGAGGTCCGGAACGCCGGGGGCACCCCGGTGGTGCTCGACCGGGCGGTGCCGCACGACCCGCACGAGAGCCTGCTGGTGGACCTCGCGCAGCCGCGCGACGCCGAGCGCGCGATCCGGGACGCGTCGCGCCGGCTCGGTGGCTTCGACGCGGTGGTCACCTGCGCCGGGGTCGACGCGTGCGGGCGGCTGGAGGACGTGGACGCCGACCAGTGGGACACTGTGGTGAGCGTGAACCTGCTCGGCACCGTGGCCGCGGTGCGTGCGGTGCTGCCCGACCTGCTCGCGCGGCACGGGCGGGTGGTCACGGTCGCCTCGACGCTGGGGCTGCGCGCGTTGAGCGACGCCACGGCGTACTGCGCGTCGAAGTTCGGCGTCGTCGGGTTCAGCCGCGCCCTGGCCGCCGAGACGCAGGGCCGCATCGGCGTGACCATGCTGGTCCCCGGCGGGATGCACACGGCGTTCTTCGACGGCCGCGCCGAGCAGTACAGGCCGCCCCCGGACGCCAAGCTCAACCAGCCGGCGGACGTGGCTCGGGCGGTCGTGTTCGCGCTTCGGCAGCCGCCGGGCTGCGAGGTCCGCGAGCTCGTGGTGACCCCGTCCGTGGAGGGTTCCTGGCCGTGAGCCGGCCACGCGCGCTGGTGCTGCGGGCGCTCGGGGTCGGGGACCTGCTCGCCGGGGTGCCGGCGCTGCGTGCGCTCCGGCGAGCCCTCCCCGGTCACGAGACCGTGCTGGCGGCCCCCGAGCCGTTGCGGCCCCTGGTCGCGCTCACCGGCGCGGTGGACCGGCTGCTGCCGACCGGCGAGCTCGAGCCGGTGCCGTGGACCGGTGCGGCTCCCGACGTCGCGGTGGACCTGCACGGCTGCGGCCCGGAGAGTCATCGGCTGCTGCTGGCACTGGAGCCTCGGCGGCTGGTGGGCTTCGGGTGCGCCCGCCTGCAGCACGACGGACCGCAGTGGCGCGACGCGGAGCACGAACGCGCTCGCTGGGTGCGCCTCGTCACGGAGTCGTTCGACCTCCCGAGCGTCGCGGGCCAGTCCGACGACGTCCGGATCGAGGTCCCGGACGAGCCGCCGCTGTGCGCAGGTGCGGTCGTGGTGCACCCTGGCGCCGCCTCGGCGTCGCGGCGCTGGCCCGCGGAGCGCTTCGCCGCGGTGGCCGCCTGGCTCCGCGACGCCACCGGTTCTCCGGTCCTGGTCACCGGCTCCGCCGGCGAGCGGCCGGTCGCCGAGGAGGTACGGCGCAGCGCTGGGCTGGCTGCGTCGTCCGTGGTCGCCGGGGCCACCGACCTGCGGACGCTGGCCGCCACGGTGGCCCGCGCGCGACTCGTGGTGAGTGGGGACACCGGGGTCGCACACCTCGCGTCGGCCTACGGCGTGCCGTCGGTGGTGCTGTTCGGACCGACCCCGCCGTCGTCCTGGGGACCGCCGGCGAGCGGACCGCACACCGTGCTCTGGCACGGCGCCGCCGGCCGGCCGCGCGGGGACCCGCACGGGGACGTGCTCGACCCGACGCTCGCACGGGTCTCGGTGGACGAGGTGGTCGCCGCGGCTGCGCTCAGGCTGCGGTCTGCGGACCGGGCACCCGTTCGGCGAACCAGTCCAGCGTCAGCTTGAGCCCCTCCTCCAGAGGCACGCGCGGCTCCCAGCCCAGCACCTCCCGGGCCAGCCGGATGTCGGGTCGACGCAGCTTGGGGTCGTCCTGCGGGAGGTCGACGTGCGCCACCGCGGCCTCGCACCCGGCGAGCTCGCAGATGACCTCTGCGAGCTCGGCCACGGAGGTCTCGTGGCCGCTGCCGATGTTCACCGGGCCGGCGAGGTCCGAGCAGGCGAGCGCGAGGAGCCCGTCGACGGTGTCCTGCACGAAGCACAGGGACCGGGTCTGGCTGCCGTCACCGGCGACCGTGAGCGGTTGGCCACTGAGCGCCTGCCGGGCGAAGGTCGGCACGACGCGGCCGTCGTCGACCGCCATCCGCGGGCCGTAGGTGTTGAAGATCCGGGCGATCGCGGTGTCCGCCCCGCGCTCGCGTCGGTAGGCCGAGGTGACCGCCTCGGCGAAGCGCTTCGCCTCGTCGTACACGCTGCGCGGTCCGGTGGGGTTGACGTTGCCCCAGTAGCCCTCCGGCTGCGGGTGCACGAGCGGGTCGCCGTACACCTCCGAGGTGGACGCCAGCAGGAAGCGGGCGCCGTGCGCGGTCGCCAGGTCGAGGGCGTTCATCGTGCCGAGGCTGCCGACCCGCAGGGTCTCGAGCGGCAGCCGGGCGTAGTGGACGGGGGAGGCGGGGGAGGCCAGGTGCAGCACCCAGTCGACCGGCTCCTTGCCGACGACCGGGCCGAGCGGTTCGCTCACGTCGGTGCGGACGAACCTGAAGCCGTCGCGTCCCTCCAGGTCGGCGATGTTGTCGCTGCGTCCGGTGGACAGGTCGTCCAGGCAGGTCACCCGCGCCCCGAGCCCCACCAGGCGCTCGCACATCCAGGATCCGACGAACCCGGCGCCACCGGTCACCACGACGTGCCGCCCGGCGAGCTCGCTCATGCCGGGTCCCCCGTGAGCTGGTCGCGCAAGCGGGCCAGGATCCGGCTCAGCAGCCGGGACACCTGCACCTGCGTCACGCCGAGCTCGTCGGCGATCTGCTGCTGGGTCTGCTCCTCGAAGAACCGGAGGTGCAGGATCCGCCGGTCGCGCTCGTCGAGCCCCTGCACCAGCGGCTGGAGGACCACCCGGGCCTCTGCGGCGTTCTGCGCGGTGTCCTCGCTGCCGAGCATGTCGCCCAGCGTGGCCGTGGTGTCGTCGCTCACCGGCCTGTCGAGCGATGCCGGAGAGAAGCAGCCGTCCGCGGACAGTGCCTCCAGCACGTCGTCGATGGGCGCGTCGAGGCGCTGCGCCACCTCCGACGGCCGCGGCGAGCGACCGAGCTCCTGGTCGAGGTCGCTTCGGATGCTGATGATCCGGGTCTGCAGCTCCTGGATGCGTCGCGGGGGTCGCACCGTCCAGCCGTGGTCCCGGAAGTACTTCCGCAGCTCCCCGCGGATCGTGGGCACGGCGAACGACAGCAGGTCGGTGCCGAGCGTCGGGTCGAACTGCCGCGCGGAGCGCAGCAGCGCCAGGTGGGCCACCTGCTCGAGGTCGTCGTCAGGGACACCGCGGTTCCGGTAGCGCCGGGCCACCGCGCGGGCCACGCCCATGTTGAGGACGACGACGCGCTCGATGAGCCGCTGGCGCTCCTCGGGATCGGTGGTCTCGGCGGCGCGCTCGAGGAGCGCCGCCGTGGCCTCTCCTCGTCCGGCGCCGTAGTCGCGAAGGTCTGGATCGCCCGATGCGGGGTACCCGTCCCCGACCAGGGACAGGGCCCGCGGGGCCGACTGCTCCGGCCCGAGGGAGGGCGGTCCGGAGGACGGCCCGGTAAACGGTGCTGCAAAGCACAAAGCAGGCAAGGCGTTCTGCATGGTCATCGGCCCTCCGAGGTAACGGGGGACGACCGCCGGCTTCTTCAGCGGACGAGGAGTCGCACGAGGCAACGCCACGACGGGGACCGCAACCAATCACTCCCGTCGTCGTCTTGGTCATACCCAGCCTGTGCCGCCGCAACCGCCGAGCCGGCGACAGCACAGGATTCTCAGGCTCCGTTCACGGAGCCGGAACCTACGGACCGGTCGGCGTCACGTCCAGTGCGGCGGCACCTCCAGGGCGGGTGGCACCGTGGTGTGCCGGTCGCCCCTGGCGGACGCCAGCTGGGGACGGGTGAGGAACAGTGCCCCGGTGAGCACGGCGCCGCGCACGTCCGCGCCTCGGAGGTCGGCTCCGATGAGGTCGGCTCGGTCCAGGTCCAGGTCTCGGAGGTCGGCACCGATCAGCAGCGCGTTGCGCAGGCTCGCCCCACGCAGGTCCATGCCTCGCAGGTCGCGGCCGGTCAGGTCGGAGCCCGCCAGGTCGGGACCGGGACGGTGGGCTCGCGCGGCGGCGGACGCCCGACGCAGGACGGGTACGGCGCGGCCGCGGAGCCGGTCGACGTCGAGCGCCTCGACCGTGGCCGGTGCAGCCTGCGTCGCCGCCTCCGCCTCGCGGACGAGCGCGTCCAGCTCCGGGTGCAGGGCCGCCGCCTCCGCGAGCGCGCGCGCCTCGTCGAGGTACCAGAGCAGCTCGTGGAGGTCGCGCATCGCGGCGAAGACCCGGGGAAGCGCGGCGGAGACGGCCGGGTCGCGACGGTCCCGGCCGTCGAAGGTCACCGACACGACCTGCTGGCCGGCACCGAAGCAGTCGTAGACCGTGCAGCCGGGGAAGCCCTTCTCGCGGAGCCGGTCGTGGACGCCGCAGCAGGAGTCCGGGCGCAGGTGCGGGCAGGGCACGCCGGCGGGCTTGTCGAGCGCGAACTCCGACGAGGCCTCGAACCTGGGGACGATGCAGCACAGCCCGGCGCAGCGCGAGCAGTCCGCGCGCAGCCGGTCCCGCGCAGTCCGTCCGGCGCTCATCGCCTCCTCCTCGAGCCGTCCCGTCCTCGAGCCGTCCCGTGCTCGAGCCGTCCCGTCCTCGGTCACGGACCCGGCTCGAGCCACCCTACGGTCAGGTCAGCACCAGCACGAGCAGGACGACGATCGCGATCCCCAGCACGATCCACAGGCCGATCAGCAGCGGCGTGAGCACGACAGGCCCCGCCGTACGCCGTGGCGGGCTCTGATCCGGCACCGGCGCGCTGGTGGTCTCGCTCTGCGGGTCGAGGTGGCTCTCGCCCTCGCTGGGTCCGACGGTCATGGGAACTCCTGCGGTCGCGGCGGCGGGAAGCCCGCACAGGTACCCCACGGCCACCAGGGCATCCGTCAGCGGCGGCTCGGCTCCTCGAGCGCCGGCTCCTCGGCCGCGCCCGGCGCAGGTCCAGCCGTCGACGCGCCACCGCGCAGCCACGGGTCCAGCCGTCGGCCGAGCCACCACGCCGCGGAGCCGGCGAGCGCCCAGACCACCAGTGCGATCCGAAGCGCCTCACCGTCCTCGCCGAGCAGGAAGCGCACCGCGTCGCCCGACAGGTAGGCCAGCGACACGGCCAGCCACGTGAACGCCCGGCCGCGCCAGCCCCACGTCGGGGGTCCGAAGTACGCCGGGTCGCGGCGGGCCCGCCGCACCAGGGACCCGACCACGGCCGCCGCCGCGACGGCCAACGTCGCGACGGCGGCCGAACGGGCCGGTCCGCTCAGCCCCGCCCAGGCCAGGAGGGCGAGGCACAGCGGGACCAGGACGGCTGCGGCGAGCAGCATCCGGGCACGCGGGGGAAGGGGGGACGACGGCGCGCGCACGTCCTGGGAGTTGACGCGTGCGCCCCCGCTGAAACCCGGCCGGGCGGGCGGTCAGTGGAGGTGCTGCACGACCTGCTCGACCGCGACCGCCGCCGCGGCGACCGCGCTGCTGACCGCGGCGGCCACCAGAACGAGCCGCTTGCGGCTGCGGCGCCGGGCGGGCGCCGGCGGGAGCGGCACCAGCTCCAGGCGCGACTCCAGCAGGTCGGCGAGCCGGGTCACTTCTCCGGTGGAGAGCACCCGGGTGGTGTGCCGCATGATGTGCAGCAGGGTCGCCGGCGAGGCGACCAGCACGCCGTCGCAGTCCTCGGCGACCTCGGGCTCGCCGTTCGACTCGAGCACGACGGCGGGCCGGAGCGCCTGCTGGTGCCGGGCGGGCAGGAGCGGACGCAGGGCCTCCGCGCCGACGCGGGCCTCGGCGACCTGGGCGTGCAGCGGCGCGTCGGTGAGCGTCCCGCCGCCGCGGCGCAGCACGACGTACACCCCACTGGGGCCGACCACCACCTGGTCCACGAGATCGTCGCCACCTGGCCGACGGACCCGCTCGAAGAGCCGCCAGTGGCTGCGGGGGAGCGGGTCGGACTGCTGCCAGGGTGCTCGTGTCCCGATCGTCTGAGCCATCTCGGCCCTCCCCTGCTCGCACCCGATGCACGCTGGCAGAAGCCTAGGATCTCCACGCCCGATGCGGGAGGGGTTTGCCCGATCCTGTGCCCTGCATGGGTTCCCGTGGCCCGGGTACCCGCCCGAGACGCGCGACCGCACCCGACGGAGGAGGAGCCGATGGCGGAGTCCACAGTCAGCGAGGAGCTCTGGGACGAGTTCCACGAGCTCGTGAACATGACCTCCCGGGAGCTGCGCGAGTGGCTGCTGGCAGAAGGTGCTCGCGAGACGTCGGAGGAGCTTCCCGACCAGGCCGGCCCCGAGCTCGGCCGACACGTCCTCGAGGTTCTCGGGAAGCGGCGCGCCGACGTCACCGGCGACGACGTGGCGGTGATGCAGAAGGTGGTGCGCAGGATCCGTGACGCTCGCGGCTTCGAACCGGAGCCGACCGCAGGGGATGCGCACTGGCGGCACCGCCTGATGGATGTCGGGCACGACCCGCTGAAGCCGGTCTGAGACGCGCCTGGACGTGCGTCGCTCCGGGGTGGGAAGAATGGCGAGCACCACGCACAGACAAGCACAGGAGCTGACATGACGCAGCTGGCCAGCATGGGTGGCGACACCTCCGCCGACAACGAGGGCTCTGCCGGGGGCGCGACCGTCGCGCCGACGCCGTACACCCTCACCGAGGGCGACGGACCGCTCCCGCCCGACGAGCTGCGCAGGTTGGACGCCTGGTGGCGGGCGGCGAACTACCTGTCGGTCGGGCAGATCTACCTGATGGACAACCCGCTGCTGGGCAGCCCGCTGGAGGCGGCGCACATCAAGCCGCGGCTGCTCGGCCACTTCGGCACCGTGCCGGGTCTCAACCTGGTCTACGCGCACGCCAACCGGGCGATCAACCAGCGCGACCTCTCGGCGGTCTTCGTCGCCGGTCCCGGGCACGGCGGACCGGGTCCGAACGCCTGCGCCTGGTTGGAGGGCACCTACACCGAGCTCTACAGCCACGTCCCGCGTGACGCCGAGGGCATGAAGGCGCTGTTCGCCCAGTTCTCGTTCCCCGGCGGGGTGCCGAGCCACTGCGCGCCGGAGACGCCGGGCTCGTTCCACGAGGGCGGCGAGCTGGGCTACTCGCTGCTGCACGCCTACGGCGCGGTGCTCGACAACCCCGACCTGGTGGCGTTCTGCGTGGTCGGGGACGGCGAGGCCGAGACCGGGCCGCTCGCGACGAGCTGGCACTGCAACAAGTTCGTGGACCCGACCCGTGACGGGGCCGTGCTGCCGGTCCTGCACCTCAACGGCTACAAGATCGCCAACCCGACGGTGCTGGCCCGGATCCCGGAGGAGCAGCTCCTCGACCTGATGCGCGGCTACGGCTACGAGCCGTACGTCGTGTCCGGCGACGACCCCGGCGACGTGCACCAGCAGATGGCCGCGGCCACCGACGCGTGCCTCGACGCGATCGATGAGGTCCGTCGCGCCGCGCGCCGGGGCGAGGATCCCGCACAGCGCCGCTGGCCGATGATCGTGCTGCGCACCCCCAAGGGCTGGACCTGCCCACCAGTGGTCGACGGCGAGCAGGTCGAGGGCACGTTCCGCGCCCATCAGGTGCCGTTGCCGGCGGCCCGCGGCGACGAGGACCACCGCCGGGTCCTGGAGGCCTGGATGCGGTCCTACCGGCCCGAGGAGCTGTTCGACCCCGAGGGTGTGCCGGTCCCCGAGCTGCTCGACCTGCCGCCGAAGGGCGACCGCCGGATGAGCGGCCACCCGGTCTCCAACGGCGGCTCGGTGCTGCGCGACCTCAGGCTTCCCGACTGGATGGCGTACGGCGTCTCGGTGGAGCAGCCCGGCACGACGTCCCACGAGGCGACCCGGGTGCTCGGCACCTGGCTGCGCGACGTGACCGCGCAGAACCCCGACAACTTCCTCACCTTCGCGCCCGACGAGCTGGCGAGCAACCGGCTCCAGGACATCCTGGAGGTCACCGGCCGTCGGTGGCAGGCGGAGATCGGAGAGTACGACGTCGGGCTCGACCGTCGGGGCCGGGCCTTCGAGGTGCTGTCGGAGCACATCTGCCAAGGGCTGCTCGAGGGCTACCTGCTCTCGGGCCGGCACGGCGTCTTCACCTGCTACGAGGCGTTCATCCACATCGTCGACGCGATGTTCAACCAGCACGCCAAGTGGCTGTCCGCCTCGGAGGCGGTGCCGTGGCGCCGGCCGCTGGCGAGCCTGAACTACCTGCTGTCCTCGCACGTGTGGCGGCAGGACCACAACGGGTTCACCCACCAGGACCCCGGCTTCCTCGACGTGGTGATGAACAAGCAGCCGGAGATCGTCCGCGTCTACCTGCCGCCGGACGCGAACACCCTGCTGTCGACGTACGACCACTGCCTGCGCTCGCGGCACTACGTCAACGTGGTGGTGGCCGGCAAGCAGCCGCAGTTCGACTGGCTCTCGCCGGAGGACGCGATGCTGCACTGCGCCCGGGGCGCCGGCATCTGGCCGTGGGCGTCCTCGGACGAGGGGCACACCCCGGACGTGGTGCTCGGCTGCGCGGGCGACGTGCCGACGCTGGAGACGCTGGCCGCCGTGTCGATCCTCCGGGAGCGGCTGCCCGAGCTGAAGGTCCGGGTGGTCAACGTCGTGGACCTGATGCGGCTGCAGCCCGAGGACGAGCACCCGCACGGCCTCCCGGACACCGAGTACGACACCTTGTTCGGCACCGACCAGCCGGTGATCTTCGCCTTCCACGGCTACCCGTGGCTGATCCACCGGCTCACCTACCGCCGGCACAACCACAGCCACCTGCACGTCCGCGGGTTCAAGGAGAAGGGCACCACCACCACACCGTTCGACATGGTGATGCTCAACGACCTCGACCGCTTCCACCTCGTCGTCGACGTCATCGACCGGGTCCCCGGGCTCGGCGTGCACGCCGCAGGGCTGCGCCAGGAGATGGTCGACGCCCGGCTGCGGGCCCGGCGGTGGACCCGGCAGAACGGCAGCGACCTGCCCGAGGTGGCGAGCTGGTCCTGGCGGGCCTGATCGGCGCCGGGCAGCCTGGCCCGGCGTCCTGGTGGCACGCATGACAGGCCCGGCAGGAGCCCGCGACTCATCACGTCAGCCTCCTGATCCGTAGAGTGGAGCGGCATGGATGCACTGGCTCTGACCCGACTCGTCGACCTCGAGCGCGAGGGGTGGGACTCGCTGTGTCGTTCCCGCGGCGGTGACTTCTACGGGCGGCTGATGACGCCCGACGCGGTGATGGTCCTCGTCAACGGCATGGTCCTGGACCGCGACACCATCGCGAGCTCGCTCAACGATGCCCCGCCATGGGCGGCGTACGACGTGACCGAGGAGCGACTCGTGACGGTGGCGCGGGAGGCTGCCGCGGTGATCTACAAGGCCAGCGCGACGCGGGAGGGGGAGCCGGATGCGTTCCATGCGCTGATGTCCAGCGTCTACCGGGTGGTCGATGGTGAACCGCGGCTCGCCCTCTACCAGCAGACGACGATCACCCACTGACCGCGCGAGCAGCCGCGCCTCCCGGCACCGTCCATCTGCGGACCTCTGGCCCTGGCAGGGCCCGTCTCGACGCGCCACGCTGTGGTCATGTCCCGTGATGGTGAGGCGCGAGCAGCGGTGACGCGTCGCCGGCGTGCACGGCTCCCGCCGCGCTGGTTCATCGTGGCCTTCTGGCATGGCCATCGTGCGGTGTTGCGGGCGACCAACGGGCGGTTCGGTCTGTGGCGGCCGAAGCCGGGCGGCTGGGGGACTCTCCGGCTCACCACGACCGGTCGCCGCAGTGGGAAGCCGCGACAGGTCGTGGTCGGCTACGTCGAGGACGGTCGCAACCTGGTCACGATGGCGATGAACGGATGGGGTCCGGCCGAACCCGCGTGGTGGCTGAACCTGCAGGAGCATCCGGACGCCGTCGTCCGGACCCGCGACGGAGCACTGCAGGTGCGTGCACGCCGCGCCCGGGGCGAGGAGCGCACGCGGCTGTGGTCTCGCTGGGCCGAGATCGACAGGAACCTCGACGAGTACGCCGCCCGGCGACCCACCGAGACCGCGGTCGTCGTCCTCGAGCCGCGCGCCGCAGGGCCGACCGCGACCGACCGCACGCCGCCGCCATAGCCCTGTGTGACCGGTCTGCTCGGTGACCGGCCACGCCCGCGTGGCCACCCGGCGCCAGGTGGTGCTCCTCTCCAGGAGGGCCGTTCGCCTCTCGCGCTGAGGTCGCCGGCGGGCTCGGATGGACCCACGATGAAAGAGGGAACCCGTGAGTGAGGCAGGCGTCCGCCGGGGCGACACGGTGGCTGTGGTGCTGACCGGGGCCGCCGCACGCGGCGCCTTCCAGGCCGGCGCGCTGGCCGAGCTGGTCCCGGCCCTGGCCCGAGACGGCATCGTGCCCTCGATCTGGTTCGGCACGAGCGCGGGAGCGATCAACGTGGCGCTGTGGGGATCGCACGCGCACCTCGGCGCGGAGCAGGCGTCGCTGGAGCTGCTCGAGGTCTGGTGCCGGATGAGCGACGACGACGTCTACCGGCCGCTGGTTCCGTTCGCTCTTGGAACCGCCATGCAGTACGCCGCGGGCCTGGTCGGCGCCGGGCACGGGACCACCAGTCTGCTCGACACCGCGCCGATGGCGCAGACGGCCGAGGATCTGCTGGACAGCCACCAGCTCGCGCAGAACGTCGCGGCCGGGTTCCTCGACGCCGTCGGGGTCGTCGCGAGCCGGGTGCCGGCCCAGGCCGAGGGCAACGTTGCCGGCGCGGCGAGCGGCCGCAGTGTGCTGTTCCTGCACGAGCGCGAGCCCAGCGGCTACTCCGGCGACCCGGGGCGGGCGCTCGACGTGGCCCGCACCGCCCTGGAAGCCCAGCACGTCCTGGCGTCCTCCGCCGTCCCGGTGGCGTTCCGCCCGGTCCGGGTCAGCACGCCGCAGCAGGCGACCGGGTGGTACGTCGACGGCGGCGTGCGCCTCAACGCGCCGCTGTTGCCGGCGGTCGGGCTCGGCGCCACCAAGATCGTGGTCGTCGCGGCAACCGCGACGAGCTACAGCCGGCCGCCCGATCCAGACCATTCACGAGAGGGGCCGGACATCGCCGACGCTGCGGCCGAGCTGCTGCACGCCGTCCTGGCCGACCGGATGATCGAGGACCTGCGGGCACTGAGGCGGACCAACGACCTTCTCAGCCAGGCGCCGCTCGTGCACCCCGCCGGCAGCACCTCCGGCAACGCGGGGGAGCCCTACCGGCCGATCGAGGTGCTCGCAGTCTCCCCGCGTCCCGGAGAGCTGGGAGACCTTGCCTCGACGGTCTACGAGCGCACCACGCGCGGGCTGGGACGCGTCACGGAGATGGACAGCTGGCTGGTCGGGAGGCTCATCCGCGGCGCCGGCGACGCGGCCGGCCGGCGGGAGCTGCTGAGCTACCTGCTCTTCGAGGAGGAGTACTTCGCACGAAGCATCGACCTCGGACGATCCGCCGCCCGTGAGGCGCTGCGCACCGGGTTCCAGACCTAGCTCCGAGACGGTTCGCTCGGCGACCGCTCCGACCGGCACTCGCCGACTGTGAACGCGTGCTCCGCGCGTGCGAGGCCGCCGGACGCGGGCCGACTGCCGGTCCGAGTGGTCACTGCTCCGATGCCGACACTCCCGTCGCGGTACTCACATCGCTGAGCGGAAGTGGCGAGACTGACGGTGCTGCGCCTCGGGACCGCCCCGGCGCCATGCTCCAGGAGGTCCGATGACACGTTGTGCCGGCCCGTCCCCTCGACGCAGCGTGACAGCTGCCCTCCTCACCGCAGTGGCGGTCGTCGTCGCGACGACCGCGCCCGCCGCCGCCGCGCACGCGCCGGCCCCGCCGCGCACCTTCGGAGTCGCGACGCCGGGTGCCCCCTACGACGTGGCACCCCTTGCACAGCTGACCAGCGAGCTGGGCACGAGACCGGCGGCGGTGGCCTTCTACGTCGCCTGGTCCACCGGTGGCGACTTCCCGGCCGGCGCGGTCGGCCAGGTCGCGGCCACCGGAGCCACCCCGGAGCTGACCTGGGAGCCCTGGGACCCGAGCGCGGGGACCAACCAGCCGGCCTACCGTCTCGACAGGATCACCGCCGGCGACTTCGACGCCTACCTGTCCCGCTGGGCCCAGGAGATCAAGGCGTACGGCGGACCCCTCGTGGTGCGTCTGGCCCATGAGATGAACGGCAACTGGTATCCGTGGTCCGAGCAGGTCAACGGCAACGGCGCGGGGGACTACGTGGCGGCCTGGCGGCATGTCGTCAGCATCTTCCGTCAGGCGAAGGTCACCAACGTGACGTGGAAGTGGTCCCCCAACGTGCCGTACACCGGCTCCACCTCGCTGAGGTCGGAGTACCCGGGCGCCTCCTACGTCGACAAGGTGGCCCTCGACGGCTACAACTGGTCGAACCTGAGCCCGGGGTCGACCTGGACGTCCTTCGCCGACATCTTCGGACCCGGGATCCGCCAGCTGCGCCGGCTGAGCACCAAGCCCGTCTACATCGGCGAGGTCGGCTGCCCCGAGGTGGGTGGAGACAAGGCGGCCTGGGTCGACGACATGTTCGCGTGGCTCGCGGGGCACCCGGAGGTGCGCGGACTGACCTGGTTCGACTTCAACAAGGAGACCGACTGGCGTATCGACAGCTCCGCGGCCACGCTGGCAGCGTTCCAGCGTGGTGTGCCGGGCTTCCGGTGACGGGGCCGGACTCTCCACGTCAGCCTCGTCCGTCACCCAGGATCGCCCTGGCCAGGTCTGCCTCGGCGACCCCGGTCAGCCGGGCGGCGTGGGCCAGCCGGCGGCGCGCGACGTGCGTGCTGACGTGCTGGCTGGCGGCCACGTAGCCGGTGGCCCGGTCCACCACGGCGAGCGCCTCGAGACGGGACGGCGTGCCGGCCGCCTGGGACAGGGTCTCGAACGACAGGTCGGCGTCGGTCACCGCCGCCTCCGCGCACGCTCCGCAGACCTGTGCGAGCGCGTCGTGGCGGCCGGTGAACGTCTCGGCGGTCGCGCCGTACAGGACGACCTCCGCGACGACGCTCTCGTGGCTCAGCACGGGGAGTGACAGGCTGCTGGCCACGCCGGGCGCCGCGTCGGCCAGCGCGAGCAGCCGCCACCGCTGCTCGTCGAGCGGGCGGGCGGACCCTGCGACGGGCTCCGGCTGTCCGGCGGCGGGCCGGTCCGGCAGCGGCTGCCGGTCGGCGAGCAGCGTGAAGGTCAGCGTGTCGCAGGCCAGGGTCAGGCTCAGCCCGAGGCACGACGGCGCCAGGCGCACGACGTCCGCGGCCATCGCGCGGAGCTCGCCCTCGAGGTCGTCGCCGCGCCGGCGGCCGAGCTGCCGCAACGCCCGTCGGGTGGGAATGACCGGCTCCATGGTGCGCACCTCCCGTCTCCTCGGGCGCGTACCCAGCGACCGACCCGCCATGCGCCGACCCGCCATGCGCCGACCTGTAGCCAGGGCCGGCTCGGAGGGATTAGATGGGCGCAGCCTTTCTTCTCGGGAGCTCATATGTCTGTTCGGCTGCGCACGCTCGTCACCGCCGGCTCCGTCGGCATCGCCCTCGTGGTCCCGCTCGGGATGTCCGCCTCCGCGTCGGGCGCCCCCGCCGCGCGCTCCTCGGGCGTCTCCGCGCCGACGCCCTCGTTGTCGGTGACCTCCCGCCTTGCCGACCGGCGCAGCCTGGTCACCGGGGACCGGATGTACGAGATGGGTGCCGAGGACGCCAGCTATCCGGCAACCGGCTTCCACACCCGTGGTGAGATGGGCGGCTTCTGGACGCCGCCGGTCAAGCTGCTCGACGGGCTCTGGTTCAAGGCGGGCGGCAGCTGGCTGACCGCGCGTCGCTACACCAGCGGCTGGGGTTGGAGCCGGACGGCCCTCGGCACCCACGACGGGGTCACGATCACCCGCACCGACGTGGTGCCGGACGGGCTGCGAGCGGGGCTCGTCGGGCTGCACCTCGCGTCGCCGACCGCCACCACCCTCGACCTCACGCTCGACGCGCACTCCGAGCTGATGAAGGTCTACCCGTGGGGGGAGACCACCCCGAGCCAGACCGACTACAACCTCCCCGACACCGGGGCGGTGAGCGGCTCCAGCCTGCTGTTCCGCGAGGACGGCACCCCGCCGGTCGCGAACGCCGAGCCGCACCACTACGCGGCGCTCGTGGGCTCCGACCTCGAGCCGACCGGCTCTGCACTGGGGCCGGACTTCCGCGGTGCCCAGGACCCGGCCGTCGTGTGCCCCGCGACCGGGGACACACCCGACCGCTGCGACGACACGGCGTACGGCAAGGGCACCGGCGGGCGGCTCGACTACCGGGTGCGGGTGCCGGCCGGTGGCCGCACGGTGTGGTTCGCGGTGGCCGGCTCGGACCGAGGCGTCGCCGCGGCCCGTGCCGCCCAGACCAAGGCGCTCGCGAACCCGGAGCGCCTGCTGCGCGCGAAGGTCGCGCGCCGGCTCGACATCGCAGAGCGCACCCGGGTCTCCCTGCCCGGAGACCGCTTGCTGCAGCGCAGCGTCGCCTGGAGCAAGCAGAACATCGCCGACTCGGTGCAGGAGGCCCGCGACCTGGCGGTCCGGGTGACCCACGCCGGCACCGCGTACCCCGTCCCGGCCGGCCACGTCGCCAAGATCCGCTGGATCGGGGCGGGGTGGCCGGACTACCCCTGGCTGTTCGCAACCGACGGTGAGTACACCGCGTTCGCGGCGGTGGCGAGCGGGCAGTTCGCCGCCGTCGAGGACCACCTTCGAGCGCTGCGCGACGTCAGCCTGGTCGCCAACGGGCACACCGGGAAGGTGGTCCACGAGGTGACCTCCGACGGCCAGGTCTACTTCGGGGCCAACGGCGACGAGGGCAACACCGACGAGACGGCGAAGTTCCCGAGCGCCGTGGCGCTGGTCTGGCGGTGGACCGGCGACGACCGCTTCCGCGACGAGATGTACCCGTTCGCGGTCTCCAACCTGCACTACATCTACCGCCGGCTCGACGCGGACGGCGACGGCTGGCCGGAGGGGCTCGGCAACGTCGAGCGCCCGGGCATGGGCCAGGAGAAGCTCGACAACGCCGTCTACACCGACCGGGGGCTGCGCGACCTGGCCGACCTCGCCCGGAGCAAGGGTGACCGGGCCACCCAGCGGTGGGCCACCCGGCGGGCGCGCAGCCTCGAGGCCCGCTTCGAGCGGACCTGGTGGTTCGGGCCGTCGGCGCAGCAGTACGCCGACTCGCTGTCGGACCCGGGCAACGTGAAGGTGTTCCAGCGGCACTGGATCGGGCTGACCCCCGTCGAGGCGGAACTGGTCCGGCCCGGCAGGCCGGCCGGTCCGGTGGCCTCGGTGCGGCACGCCCGGCTCGCGGTCGCCAAGCGGCAGGAGCCCTGCTACACCGGGCGCCACGGTCTGTTCCACACCGGCACCGGCGCCACCAGCGACCCCGCCGGCAACCCCGGCGCCACCTGCGACGGCGCGACCTCGTCGGTGACGGCGGAGCGGTCGGTGTTCACCCTCGGTACGTCGATCATGGCGGTCGCCGAGGCGGCGCTGGGCCGGATGCGCGGCGACCAGCTCCAGCGGTACACCCGCGACAACGCGACCGTGCAGCTGGACCCGAAGGTGTGGGAGCTGCCCGGCGCCATGCCGGAGATCTCCCCGTCACCGGACTTCGGCGCCAACATCGACAAGCTGTTCACCGAGCGCTCGATGGCGCTCCAGGCATGGGGGACCTATGGCGTCCTGTGGCCGGTCGTGCACTTCGAGCTCGGCATCGCCCCGGACGTCGGTCGCGGGCGGCTGAGCGTCGTACCGCAGGTGCCGGCGGGGCAGCACCGCGTCGCCGGGCGCGACATCCGGCTCGGGCACGGGGCGGTCGCCGTGGTCGCGACGCGCCGGTCCGGGGTGCTGCGCACGACCGTCGTGCGGGACCGCCGCTGGGCGCTCACCATCGGGGCCGTGCTGCCGCGTGGCGCGGCGGTCGGGGCGGTGCGGCTCGACGGCGCGCGGACGTCGTACCGGGTCGTGCGGTCCGCCCGCGGGCGCGAGCTGCTCGTGCACGCGGGGCGGGTGACCGGTACGTCACGGCTCGCGGTGCACCTGCGCTGAACCGATTGCGGAGCGGCGCTCCCGGCGGGACGCTGGTGTGATGAGCCAGCCCGCAGTCGAGATCGTCCCCGTCGTGGTACCGGAGGCGGTGAACCTGATCCTCGGCCAGTCGCATTTCGTGAAGACGGTCGAGGACCTGTACGAGGCACTGGTCGGCACCTCGCCGCACCTCCGGTTCGGGCTGGCGTTCTGCGAGGCGAGCGGTCCGCGCCTGGTGCGGCGGGCGGGAAACGACCCCGAGCTGGTCGCCCAGGCGGTGCAGCACGCGCTGGCGGTCGGGGCGGGGCACTGTTTCGTGGTGCTCCTGCGCGAGGGCTTCCCGGTCAACGTGCTCAACCAGGTCAAGGCGGTGCCCGAGGTGTGCCGGGTCTTCTGCGCGACCGCGAACCCCGTGCAGGTGCTGGTCGCGGCCACCGACCAGGGGCGCGCCGTGCTGGGCGTGGTCGACGGCGAGCCGCCCGTCGGGGTGGAGACCGACGAGGACGAGCGGGCGCGGCACGCGCTGCTGCGCGACATCGGCTACAAGCTCTGAGCTCCCGGGGCCCGGCCGGGACGGGACCAGAGGCCCTCCAGGAGTGACCGAGGTCCCTCGACGTCGGGGTGCGCCCCGGCGCACTCTCGGAACCAGGCGAGGACGGCCGTACAAGCGGGCTCGGGGCCGCGACTCAACGGCGGCGTGGGCCCCGCGGGTTGGAGGAGGTCATGGTCATCGCGATCATGCTGTTCGTCGGTGTCCTGGCTGTGGTGCTGTGGGCACTGTTCGGGATGCGCCGCTTCACGATGGAGAAGGCGCACACCGAGGCCCGGCTGCTCCGTCCGGAGACCCCGACGGTCTCCTACGCGGTGCCCAACGGCCAGGACCCGGCCGTGCTGATGGCCGCGCTGGAGACCGAGGGGTTCACGGCGGTGTGCGACACCTCGGGTGGCATGGACACCGTGGTGGTCGAGTGCGGCGAGCAGGAGCGGGGCCGGGTGCGTGCGGTCATCGAGCAGGTCGACCGCGCGGGCTTCAACGGTCCGGAGCTGCACGTCGGGCACGTCAGCTTCGAGGACGAGCGCTGACCCGTCGCGACATCGCGCGCCCGGTGCCCTAGCGTCTGGTCCGTGAGCGAGGACTACCGCGTCGTCAACCGGGCGAGCTGGGACGAGCGTGCGCCGGCGCACGCCGCATCCCCCGACTACGGGCTCGAGCGATTCCGCAGCGACCCGGAGCACCTGTCCGACGTGGTGCGCTTCGACCTGCCCCTCCTGGGGTCGGTCGCCGGGCTGCGCGGCGTACACCTCCAGTGTCACCTCGGCACCGACACCGTCTCGCTGGCCCGACTCGGCGCGCGGATGACCGGGCTGGACTTCAGCCCCGCGGCGGTCGCGCAGGCCCAGGCCCTCGCCGAGGCCACCGGCGCCACCGCCGAGTTCGTCGAGGCTGACGTGTACGACGCGGCAGCGGTGCTTCCGGCGCACTCCTTCGACCTGGTCTTCACCGGTGTCGGCGCGCTGTGCTGGCTCCCGGACATCCGCCGGTGGGCCGCGGTGGTTGCGGGGCTGCTCGCGCCGGGCGGTCGGCTGTTCCTCCGGGAGGGGCATCCGATGCTGTGGGCGCTGGCCGACCCGCGCCCGGACGGCCTTCTCGTCGTGGAGCACCCGTACGTCGAGCGGCCGGAGCCGACGGTGTGGGACGAGCCCGGGACGTACGTCGAGACCGGCGTGGAGTTCACCCACAACGTGACCCACGAGTGGAACCACGGCCTCGGCGAGGTGGTCGGCGCGCTGCTGGACGAGGGGCTCGTGCTCACCGGGCTTGCGGAGCACGACAGCGTCCCGTGGAACGCGCTGCCCGGGATGATGGAGCGGCTGCCGGGCGGGGAGTGGAGGCTGGTCGACCGGCCGTGGCGGCTGCCGCACAGCTACACGCTGCAGGCCGTCCGGCCGGCGTGAGCCTGCGCCGGCTTGACCCCGCCCCGACGTGACCCCGGCCCGCGCTCCGCACCTCTAGGGCGCGGTGCTCGCTCCACCGGGTCGCTCCGGTCACGTCCCGGCGGAGCGACGTCGGGCCACTTCTCCTCGACATGCGTGGTGCATGCGGGGGTCCTTGGCCGCGCGCGGGGCCAGCGCCGGGTGCACGTCTGGCTCGGCGTCGGCTCGCGCGTCGGCGACCGCGCGGTGGCGTGCTGCTGCGTCGGCTGCTGCGAGATGCGGGCACTGCGCGTCTGGAGCGGGACGCGACGGCTCGTCCCCGGCCGCGTGGTGCTGCACACCCCACCCCACGGCGCCGGCCACCACGATCACGGCGGCGAGCAGGCGCCCCGGCCAGGGAGACCCGCCCAGGCGCGGCCCGTCCAGGCGCGACCCGCCGTACTCCAGGGTGTCCTGGCCGGCGGAGGTCGGGACCGAAGGCACCTGTCGATCATCCCCGACGACGGTCGCCGCCCCAAGCCCGGGTGGGCGGCTGCTTCGCCCTGAGCGAACAGCGGCGGGAGACGGAACACCCCCGCGGGGCCGGGAGTTGAGTCGACATCACTCAAGAACCTGTGGAAGGGGTGGACATGTCAGACTCCACCACGCGCCTGCCGGTGCTCTTCGTGCCGGACCTGGTCGTGCTGCCGGGGATGGTCGTCCCGATCGGCCTGGACGAGCCCGCGCAGGCGGCTGTCGACGCCGCCGAGAGCAGCAGCGAGCGGCAGTTGCTGGTCGCCCCCCGCCTGGAGGACCGGTACGCCTCGTTCGGGGTCGTGGCGACGATCGAGCGGGTCGGACGGATGAGCGGCGGTGCGCCGGCCGCGGTGCTGCGTGCCGGACGGCGGGCCCGCATCGGGAGCGGCGTCACCGGCCCCGGGGCCGCCCTCTGGGTCGAGGTCGAGCCGGTCGCCGACGGTACGCCGAGCCCGCGGGCGCGCGAGCTCGCCGAGGAGTACAAGCGGCTCGTCGTCGCCGTGCTGCAGCGCCGGGAGGCGTGGCAGGTGGTCGACACCGTCAACCAGATGACCGACCCGGCGACGATCGCGGACAGCGCCGGCTATGCGCCGTACCTCTCCGCCGACCGGAAGCGCCGGCTGCTCGAGACGCCCGACGTGGAGGAGCGGCTGACCCTGCTCGTGGGCTGGACCCGCGAGCACCTCGCGGAGGTCGACGTCGCCGACAAGATCGGCGAGGACGTCCGTGAGGGCATGGAGAGGAGCCAGCGGGAGTTCCTGCTGCGCCAGCAGCTCGCCGCGATCCGCAAGGAGCTGGGTGAGGGCGAGCCGGACGGCACCGAGGACTACCGCGCTCGGGTGGAGTCGGCCGACGTGCCGGATGCCGTCCGCGCGGCGATGCTGCGCGAGGTCGACCGGCTCGAGCGCGCCAGTGACCAGAGTCCCGAGACCTCCTGGATCCGGACCTGGCTGGACACCGTCCTGGAGCTGCCGTGGAGCGTCCGCACCGAGGACAACGACGACGTCCGTGCGGCGCGCGCCGTGCTCGACGCCGACCACCACGGCCTCGACGAGGTCAAGGAGCGGATCGTGGAGTACCTCGCCGTCCGGGCCCGTCGTGCAGCGCGCGGCCTCCAGGTCGTCGGCGGCCGCGGCTCGGGTGCCGTCATCCTGCTGGCCGGGCCTCCTGGCGTCGGCAAGACGTCGCTGGGGGAGAGCGTCGCCCGTTCCCTCGGGCGGAAGTTCGTCCGGGTCGCCTTGGGCGGGGTGCGCGACGAGGCGGAGATCCGCGGCCACCGGCGCACCTACGTCGGTGCGCTGCCCGGCCGCATCGTGCGTGCCGTCAAGGAGGCCGGCTCGATGAACCCCGTCGTGCTCCTCGACGAGGTCGACAAGGTCGGCGCCGACTACCGGGGCGACCCGGCGGCCGCGCTCCTGGAGGTGCTGGACCCCGCGCAGAACCACACGTTCCGCGACCACTACCTGGAGCTCGACCTCGACCTCTCCGACGTGCTGTTCATCGCCACGGCCAACGTGGTCGAGACGATCCCCTCGGCGCTCCTGGACCGGATGGAGCTGGTCACCCTCGACGGCTACACCGAGGACGACAAGGTGGCCATCGCCCGGGACTTCCTGCTGCCACGTCAGCTGGAGCGCGCGGCGCTCACGGCCGACGAGGTGGCGGTGTCCGACGAGGCGCTGCGCGAGATCGCGGCGAGCTACACCCGGGAGGCAGGCGTACGACAGATGGAGCGGCTGATCGCCAAGGCGCTCCGCAAGGCCGCGACCCGGCTGGCCGAGGGCGACACCGCGGCCGTGGTGGTCGACCGCGACCGGCTCACCGAGCTGCTCGGCCGTCCCCGCTTCCGGCCGGAGTCGCACGAGCGCACGTCGGTGCCCGGGGTGAGCACGGGGCTCGCGGTCACCGGCCTCGGAGGCGACGTGCTCTACATCGAGGCGAGCGCCAGCGACGGGCCGGCCGGCCTGACGCTGACCGGCCAGCTCGGTGAGGTGATGAAGGAGTCCGCGCAGATCGCGCTCTCCTTCGTGCGGGCGCACGCCGAGGATCTCGGAGTCGACCCGACCGTGTTCGACCGGGCCGTCCACATCCACGTCCCGGCAGGGGCGGTGCCGAAGGACGGGCCGTCGGCCGGGGTGACGATGGTGACGGCGTTGGTGTCGCTCGCCCTCGGCCGTCCCGTCCGTGGCGAGGTCGGGATGACCGGTGAGGTCACGCTCAACGGCCGGGTGCTGCCGATCGGCGGCGTGAGGCAGAAGCTGCTCGCCGCCCAGCGTGCCGGGCTCACCGAGGTGTTCCTGCCGGCCCGCAACGAGCCGGACCTCGACGACGTCCCGGCGGACGTGCTCGAGGACGTGCAGGTCCACCTGGTCGGCGACGTGACCGACATCGTCCGTGCCGCCGTCACACCCGCGGAGGGTGCTGCGGCGCCCGACGCCGGGGCGTCCCCTGCACAGGCGGCCTGACCCCGAGGACGCCCGGCTCGGCGTCCTGCGGGCACCCGGCGCGTGCCGCCACGCGTGACACGCGCCGGGTGCGGGTACGCCGTACGGTGTGCCCATGAAGAACCTGATCCTGCGGTTGGACCGCTTCCAGCGGACGCACCCTGTGGTCGGGCTCCCTCTCGCCGTCGTCTACAAGTTCTTCGACGACCAGGGCGGCTACCTCGCCGCGACGCTGACCTACTACGCGTTCATCGCGATCTTCCCGATGATGCTGATCGCCTCCTCGATCCTCGGCTTCGTGCTCCAGGGCAACCCCAGGCTCCAGGAGGAGATCCTGGACTCGGCGCTGAGCCAGTTCCCGATCGTCGGCACGCAGCTCGGGCGGCCCGAAGGCCTGCGCGGCAGCGCCGGCGCGGTGATCGTGGGAGGGGTCGCGGCTCTCTACGGTGTGATCGGCATGGGGCAGGCCAGCATGAACGCGATGAACGTCGTGTGGTCGATCCCGCGCAACAGCAGGCTGAACCCGTTCAT
Organism: uncultured Actinomycetota bacterium; assembly: GCA_963811365.1. Classification (GTDB taxonomy): domain Bacteria; phylum Actinomycetota; class Actinomycetes; order Propionibacteriales; family Nocardioidaceae; genus CAWEQW01. Next base: position 271,916 of record CAWEQW010000002.1, read on the forward strand.
GTCCCGGCTGCGCAGCGCTGTGCTCCTGATGCTCGCCGGGCTGGCGATCCTCGTCATCGCCGTGCTCACCAGCGTCACCAGCCACCTGGAGATCCTGGGCGGGGGCGACACCTGGTTGGGCTGGCTGCTCAAGCTGGTCGTCGGTCGTGGTCACGGCGCTGGTGCTCACCGCCCTCATGCGGCACGCCACCTCCGTGCGGATGCCGTGGCGCACGGCTGCGCCCGGCGGCGTCGCGGTCGCCGTGATGTGGCAGCTCCTGCAGTACTTCGGCGGCCTGTACGTCAGCCACGTCATCGCCAAGGCGAACGCGATGAACAGCGTCTTCGCGCTGGTCCTCGGCCTCGTCGGCCTGATCTACATAGCCGCCGTGATGGCCGTTCTCGGCCTGCAGGTCAACGTGGTCCTGGCCAAGCATCTGTGGCCCCGGGCTCTGCTGACGCCGTTCACCGACAACGTCGACCTCACCGCGGCGGACCGGCGGGCGTACGCCGGCTACGCCAAGGCACAGCGGCACAAGGGCTTCCAGAGCGTCGAGGTGTCCTTCGAGAAGGAGCCCGAGGAGAACCTGTCGGACGGCGACCCGCCGGTGACGGTGGCCGACGGCCGCTGATTCGCCCGCGGCACGGCGCCGACTGCGCTTGGCTGTACCCATGAAGAGCCTGCGGCGCATCACCATCGCGCTCGCCGGGCTGCTCGCCGTGACCGTCCTCGGCACGGTGGGCTACCTGCTGCTCGGGTTCCCGCTCCTGGACGCGGTCTACCAGACGGTCACGACTGTCGCGACGGTCGGCTTCCGCGAGGTGCGCCCGCTGAACACCACGGGGCAGGTCTTCACCATCGTGCTGATCGTGCTCGGCGTCGGCACCGTGCTCTACAGCCTCGGCGTGATCCTCGAGGCGGTCACCGAGGGGCATCTGCGCGAATACCTGGAGACGCGTCGTATGGACAAGCGCATCGCCGCGCTGCGCGGCCACGTGATCATCTGCGGCCACGGCCGGGTCGGCCGGTCCGCGACCGACTACCTGGTCGGCACCGGCCACGACGTCGTCGTGGTCGACAACGACCCGGCCCGGCTCGCGGAGCTCGGTTCCGAGGTGCCGCACCTCGTCGGCGACGTCACCCGCGACGCCGTGCTGCGCGAGGCGGGCATCAGCCACGCGCGCGCCCTCGTCGCGGCGCTCGAGACCGACGCGGACACCGTCTACGTCACGCTGTCGGCGCGGGCGCTGCGGCCGGACCTGGTGATCATCGCCCGCGCCCGCACCGGCGACTCGAAGGGCAAGCTGGTCCTCGCCGGTGCGACCCGGGCCGTGAACCCCCAGCGCATCGGCGGGCGGCGGATGGCGGTGTTCGCGCTGCAGCCGGAGGTCGGGGAGTTCATGGACGTCGTGATCCACGACGAGAACCTCGACTTCCGGCTGCAGGAGGTGCACGTGCACGCCGACTCGGCGCTGGCCGGCCGCACGGTCGGAGAGCTCGACCTGCGGCAGCGCACCGGCGCGCTGCTGCTCGCGATCCGCCGCGGAGCGGACCAGCCGTTCGAGCCGGACCCGGCGGACGACCTCACGGTCCCGTCCGGGTCCGTGCTGATCGCCCTGGGCACCCAGGCCCGGCTCGACCGGCTGACCGCCCTCGGGCGGCCGTGATCAGACGCGGAACCGGTCGAGCATCCGGTACATGAACGAGGTGCCCCGCCGCAGCGCGTCGACGTAGATCCGCTCGTTGTTGCCGTGCATGGCGACCAGCTGGGCGTTGTCGATCACGTACGGGTACACGCCGTACCCGGGGATCCCGCGCTTGCGCCACGGTGCCAGGCTGGTCCCCGCCTCGAACAGCGCCGGGGCGAACACCGCGTCGGGGTAGGTCTGCACGGCGGCCTGCGCCATCGCGTGCCACAGCGGGGTGTCGAGGGTCGCCGGCGGGGTGGCCCAGCTCTGGTCGAGCTGGTCGAGGTAGTCCGCCTCGGACATCCCCGCCGGCGCGGCCAGCGCCACGGTGACCGACCTGTCGGCCAGCATCCGGCGGACCTGCGTGAGGAACTCGCGCGGCTTCTGCCCGCCGGGGATGCCGCGGCAGTTGACCCGCACGTGCGCGGTCGAGGGGATCACGTTCTCCTTGTAGCCGGCGTCCTCGATCACGAAGGCCTGGGTGGTGCGCAGCAGCGCGCTGTGCAGCCACGGGTACGACGAGGCGCGGACGACCAGCGCGGCCGCGCGGTCCCGCTGGTGCTGCGACCGCGCGGACAGCAGCAGCTTGATCGCCTGACGGAACCGGATGTCCGTGGTCGCGGAGGCCAGCGCGCTGAAGTACTCCCGGGTCACCGGGGTCAGGTGCACCGGAGCGAGGAAGGCGCCGAGCTCGGAGACCGCACGCGACAGCGTGACGATCGCCGAGTCCGGGTTGGGCTTCGAGGAGTGGGTGGCGACGCCCTGGGACGTGATGTCGAGGTTGAAGTACACCTTGTCCTGCCGGGTCGCGGTGATCAGCATCGGCGTGACGCCGTCGCGCTGCGCGATGAACCAGCCGCCCTCGGTGAGCACCATGCCGGCGTCCAGCTTGTCCCAGTGCTGCTCGGCGAGCCAGGACGACCCGTAGCTGCCCGCCTCCTCGTCGCAGTCGGTCAGCACGATGATGTCCCGCTCGAACCGGCCGCCCTCGTCGAGGTGCTGGAGCAGGGCGCTGATCGTGGCCGAGTCCATTCCCTTCATGTCCAGAGCCCCGCGACCCCAGATCTGGCCGTTGCGCACGACGCCGGCGAACGGGTCGACGTCCCACTTGTCGCGCTCGACCGGAACGACGTCGGAGTGCCCCAGCATCAGCATCGGCGCGGCCGACGTGGTGCCCTTGATCCGGGCGACCAGGTGCACGTTGTCCGGCTTGGGCGTCGAGATGATCTCCGCGGAGACCCCGGCGCGGTCCCACACGCCCTTGAGCATCTCCGCCAGCGGGCGGGTGTTGCCGCCGTCGCCGAAGTTCTGGGTGTCGTACGAGATCAGCCTGCGCAGCAGGTCGAGCGGGTCCTGGTCGGCCGCCGGGATCGCGGTGCGGGCGGCTGCCCCGGCAGGGGAGCCGGCGCCGCGGACCAGGCCGGTGCCGGTGAGCCCGACGGCGCCCGTCGCGGCGAGGCCGCCGAGGAACCCGCGGCGGGTGAGGTTGTAGGAGGTCATGCTGTGTCCCTTCCCGAGATGTGACCGGCGCCACGCTTCCGTCCGATCCTCGGAGACGTCAACGACCGGCGGGAGCCGCGTCGGCCAGCGGGCGGTCCCGTGCGACGAGCGGTGCGGCAGGCTGGGCGGGTGACCTACTCCGCGCTCAGCCACCTCACCTGCTCCCGGACCGGCGAGGCGTACGACGCCGACCGTGTCCAGGGCCTGTCGTCGGCCGGCGCGCCGCTGCTGGCCCGCTACGACCTGGAACGGGTCCGGGCCACCGTCAGCCGCGAGGAGGTCGCCGGCCGGCCCCCGGACCTGTGGCGCTACCACGAGGTGCTGCCGGTGCGCGACCCGCGGCACGTCGTCACCTTGGGGGAGGGCATGACGCCGCTCCTCCCGCTCCCGACGTACGGCGCCGCGGTCGGCCTGCCCGGGCTGCTGATGAAGGACGAGGGCGCGCAGCCCACCGGGACCTTCAAGGCGCGCGGGGCGGCGGTGGGCGTCTCGCGCGCAGCCGAGCTGGGCGTGCGTGCGGTGGCGATGCCCACCAACGGCAATGCCGGCGCCGCCTGGGCGGTGTACGCGGCGCGCGCCGGACTCGGTGCGCTCGTGGCGATGCCGCTCGACGCGCCGGAGATCACCCGCCGGGAGTGCGTCGCGGCCGGAGCGGAGCTCTACCTCGTGGACGGCCTGATCAACCACGCCGGCGCCCTGGTGCACGCGGCGGTCGAGCGTCGGGCCGGGTACCAGGAGGTGGCCACGCTCAAGGAGCCGTACCGCATCGAGGGCAAGAAGACGATGGGCTACGAGATCGTCGAGCAGCTCGGCTGGCGGGTCCCGGACGTGATCCTCTACCCGGCCGGCGGCGGGGTCGGCCTGATCGGCATCTACCAGGCGCTGCGGGAGATGCAGGCGCTCGGCTGGGTGGGGGAGCGGCTGCCGCGGCTGGTGGCAGTGCAGGCCGCCGGGTGCGCGCCGCTGGTTCGAGCCTACGAGTCGGGTGCCGCCGAGAGCACGCTCGTGGAGGACTCGCACACCGTCGCCTTCGGGATCAACGTTCCCAAGGCGCTCGGCGACTTCCTGGTCCTGGAGGCGGTCCGGGCGACGGAGGGCACCGCCGTGGCGGTGACCGACGAGGAGCTGCTGGCCGAGGTGGCTGCCGTGGCGGCGGCCGAGGGAGCCTTCGTCTGCCCGGAGGGCGCGGCCTGCTTCGCCGCAGCGCGCCGGCTGCGGGAGGGTGGCTGGCTGCGCGAGCACGAGCAGGTCGTGGTGCTCAACACCGGCACCGGCCTGAAGTACCCGGAGACCGTCGACGTCACCGTGCCGACGCTGCCGAGGGACGGCGCGCTGCCCGACCCCGTGGAGCCGTGACCGCCTCTGGGCGCCGGGTCACTGCAGCGCGGAGGTCAGCCGCATCACGTTGTCGACGTACTTCTTCCGCAGCGGCCGGCCCAGCCACTCCTCGAGCGTGAGCTCGCGGGAGATCGACCGGTAGTAGTCCTCGACCTTGCGGATCTCCGCCACGAACGTGCCGCCGAAGCACATCGTCGAGACCTCGAAGTTGAGCCCGAACGAGCGCATGTCCATGTTGCTCGAGCCGATCACGGCGACGTCCTCGTCGACCGAGAAGTGCTTGGAGTGCAGGACGTACGGCGCCGGGTAGAGCCAGATCCGCACACCGGCACGCAGCAGCGCCTCGTAGTAGGAGTTCTGGGCGTGGGAGACCATGAACTGGTCGCCGAGCTCGGAGACGAACAGCTCGGTGTCCACACCGCGCTGGGCGGCGGTCGTGACGGAGTAGAGCAGCGACTCGTCCGGCACGAAGTAGGGGCTGGTCAGGGACAGCCGCTTCTGGGCGCCGTACACCAGGGTGTTGAACAGCCGCAGGTTGTTCTCGTTCGAGAAGCCGGGGCCGCTCGGGACCACCTGGCAGGCGACGCCCTCGGCGTGCTTGACCTCCTCGAGCACGAACTCGTCCTCCTCGAGCATCTCGTGGGTCTCCACGAACCAGTCCGTGGCGAACACGACGTTGAGCTTGGTCACCGCCGGACCGGTCACCCGCATCGTGAGCTCACGCCACTCGCGCCCGAGCTTGTGGTTCTTGGGCTTGTTGTAGCCGGGCTCGGTGAGGTTCTGAGAGCCGGTGACGGCGACGAGGCCGTCGACGACCAGGATCTTGCGGTGGTTGCGCAGGTCCGGGCGGCGCCAGCGGCCCTTGAGCGGCATGATCGGCATCATCGGGTGCCAGATGAAGCCGGCCTCGTCGAAGCGGGGCAGCATCTCCTTGTAGCCGGGGATACCCCGTGAGCCGAGATGGTCGTAGAGCACCCGGACGGTCACCCCGCGCTTGACGGCCGCCGCGCAGGCCTCGAAGAACGGGCCGGTCATGTCGTCCCACGCCATGATGTAGAACTCCACGTTGACGAAGCTCTGCGCCTTCTCCACCTCGGCGGTCATCGTGGCGATCGACTCGCGGTAGTCGGAGAACAGCTCCGTGGTGTTGCCCCACGTGCACGGCAGCGTGCCGAGCTGCTGGCTGAGCATGATCGCCGAGCGCAGCCAGACGGGCTCGACGGTGTCGATCTGCGGCGAGATCTCCGAGGAGAACCGGTCCCGGACGAAGTCGTTGACCTCCTGGTGGATCCGCCTGCGGCTGCGGTCCACGGTCGGGCTGCCGATCAGGAAGTACGCCGCGAGGCCGAGGAACGGAACGAAGAAGACCATCAGCAGCCAGGCCATGCCCGAGGACGGCCTTCGGTTCTGCGGCAGGAAGCCGAGCGCGGCGACCTTGATCCCGAAGTCGAGCAGGGCGGCCACCCAGGTCAGCCAGAGCGGCCAGGTCGAGGGGGTGCTGCGCACCAGCAGGAGGGCGGTCTCGTGCAGGGTCATGGCTGCTCATCCGTCGGCTCGGTGGGAGGTGGTGCGGAGACCGCGGGTCCGGGGTCGGATTCGGGGGCGGCGTCGCCCCGCTGCGGCGGGTCCGGCAGGGAGAACTCGGGGGTCGCGGCGCTGGTGAGGATGCGCAGCGCGGTCCCGAGGAACACCACGTCGAACAGCATCTGCCCGCTCACCAGGAGCTGTCCCAGCCCGTTGCCCGGGTGCACGTCGCCAAGCCCGACCGTGCTGACGATCGTCAGGGAGAAGTACAGCGCCGACGTCCGGTCGGTGACCCCGACGAAGGTCGAGCCGTCGAGCTGGTCGACGACCGTGTAGAGGAGCGCGAAGCCGAGGACGAGCAGGTACAGCACGCTCAGCAGCCGCTCGATGCGCACGAACTGCGCTGACTGCAGACGCCGGCTGCGACGGTCCTGGATCCGGTACAGCCAGACCAGCAGCCCCAGGGCGCCGGCGACGACGGCGGTCCGGAGCAGGAACATCGGGTCGCTCAGTGCGATCTTGCGGGGCAGCACGTAGTAGCCCGCGGTCAGCAGGCCGAGCACGATCGCCGTCTGCGTCAGCAGGTGCATGAGCGGATGGTTCGGGAGCCCGCGGAGCCCGGGCGGCTGGTTCTGCGTGGCGGCCACGCAGGCATTCTGCCGTCCTGGCCCCTCGGGCGAGGGCGAACAGGCAGGCGCACCGCCCTGGGTGGCGGACTCACCCCGCGGGGGTGACGCGGGCCCCGCGGCCGGGAGGTGCACTGGCTGGGTCGACCAGGACCGGTCGCATCGGTCGAGGAGAGTCATGCGCCCATCGACGTACGAGATCCACGTCCTCGGCCGCCTGCCGGCCGAGGAGCTCGCGGAGTTCGTCGGGCTCACCGCGACGTACGACGGACCGGGCACCGTGCTTCGCGGCGTCGTCGTGGACCAGGCCGCGCTCGTCGGGATCGTCGCGCGGGTGGAGGCGCTGGGCTGCTCGGTGACCGAGCTCGAGCTGGTCGACCCGCAGCCGGGCAGCGGGAGCCACCGCAATCAGACGCCGGCGTCATGACCGCGCCGCACGAGCCGCCTGGTCCGCGCGTCTGGTACGTGCGGGTGCGTGGTCTCGTCGGCTCCGAGACGGCCAGGGGACTGCCCGGCGTGACCGTGACCCACGAGGGCCGCACGAGCGTGCTCCGGTGGGCTCGCGACGGGGTGCACACGCTCGGCTGGCTGCTCCTGCGCCTGCAGGCCCTGGGGCTGGAGGTGCTCGACGTGCGCAGCGGGCCGCCCGACCAGCCCGCGCGTTTACCGGTCAACGGGCTCTGAGGCACCTACGCTGCGGAGTGGGGGACCGTCCGAGACCAGCACAGGTGGTACGTGACCCGCACACAGCCCATCGGGGCGAGCCCGGCGATCCGCGCATCCGTGCCGCGGCTGTCCGAGGCGTTCGTCCCGCGCGACAGGCTCTCCGCCCTGGTGGAGGCCGGGGTCGAGCGCGGGCTGGTCACGGTCTCCGCACCCGCCGGCTCCGGGAAGACGCTGGCGCTCGCCGCCTGGGCGTCGGGGCGCAGCCACCCGGTCGGGTGGCTGTCGCTCGAGCCGGAGGACGCCGACCCGCAGAGGTTCTGGAGCCGGGTGCTCGCCGCGCTCCAGGCCGTCCCGGGACTCCGCGCCGACGAGACCCTGGCCGGGCTGCACCCACCGCTACGGCAGGATGCCCGGTTCGCGGCGCAGCTGGTCCGGGCGTGCCAGGACGTCAGCAGCCCGCCCGTGCTGGTGATCGACGAAGCGCACCAGCTGACCGGCAGCCCGGCGCTCGGCACGCTCGCCTCCGCGGTCCGACGGGGCCTCGGCCGGCTGCGGCTGGTGATCGCCGGGCGTGCGGACCTGGCGCTGCCGCTGCAGAGGCTGCGGCTGGCCGGTGAGCTGACCGAGGTGCACGGGGCCGACCTGGGCTTCCGCAGCGGCGAGGCCCGCGAGCTGCTCGCCCGCCACGGTGTGCGGCTGGCCCAGGACCAGCTCGCCGCAGTGCTGGAGAAGACGGAGGGCTGGGCGGCCGGCCTCCGGCTCGCGGCGCTGACGCTGGAGAAGGCGACGGACACCGCGGCCGCGGTCGCCGCGCTGACCGGTGAGCAGCGCACGGTCGCGGACTACTTCGTCGAGGAGGTGCTCGACGACCAGCCCGAGGAGCTGACCGAGTTCCTGCTGGCCACCTGTGTGGCTCGAACGGTCGACGCGGAGCTGGCGAACTCGCTGACCGGGCGCGAGGACGGCCAACGGATGCTCGACACGCTGGAGCGGGAGAACCTGTTCGTGGTCGCGTTGGACGACCGCCGCGGCAGCTACCGCTACCACCACCTGTTCGGCCAGCTGCTGCGACACCGGCTGGCGAGCCTCGACCCGGCTCGCGCCCGAGCACTGCACGAGCGTGCCGCGGCGTGGTTCGCGGCGCACCACGACCCGCTCGAGGCCGGGCGGCACCTCGCCTGGGCACAGGAGTGGTCGGGGCTGGCCCGGTCGGTGGTCCACGGGTCGGGGGCGGAGATGCTCGGCCACGAGCGGGCCGTGCTCGTCGACCTGGTGCGCCGACTGCCGACGGTGCGCCTGCTCGAGGACCCCGAGGCGGCCGCGGCCGGGGCGATCGCGGCGTACGCGGCGCTCGACTCGGACGGCGTCGCCGTGCACGCCGCGCGCAGCCGGAGCCTGCTGTACCTGCTGCCGGGCGCGGAGGCGGCCGCCGTCGAGGCGGTGCTCTGCACCGTGGAGGCCCTGACCGCGTGGCGGGAGAACGACACCGCGGGCCTGTCCGGCAGCGCTGCGGCTGCCTGCGACCGGTTGGCCGGGTTCAGCCGGGCAGAGCTGCCCGCGCTGCCGACGTACCTGCTCGCCGCACGGATCGCCCTGGCGACCGGTCGGCTCTGGGCCGGCCGGGTCGACGACGCCGCCCGGCTGTTGGCCGACCTGGACCGGGATCGCGCCGCGAGCCCGACCACGAGCCCGGTGCTCACCGCGCACGTGCAGGCAACCCGCGCGCTCGTCGAGGCGCTGCGCGGCGAGGTGACGGCCGCCGGCAGGCACGCACAGACGGCGCTCGACGCGGGCGAGCAGTCCGGGTGGCTGTCGCAGCCTCCATCGGCGATGGCCTTCGTGGCGTCGGCGCTGGTGCACCTCGAGCGTGGCGACCGCGAGCAGGCGCGAGAGGCGGTGCAGCGCGGCCACGCGTGCGTCGGCGAGGCGCGCGACCGTTTCGTGGAGACGACGCTGGACCTGGTCCGCGCGCGCCTGGAGGTGCTCGCGGGCGACCCGGCCGCCGCGCGCTCGTCGTTGGCGCGGCTCGGCCGCGAGCAGGCCGACTGGCCGATGCCGGCCTTCCTGCGCCGCTGCGCAATGCTCGTCGAGGCCGAGGCCGCCGTCGCCACGGGGGCGGTCGACCAGGCCTGGCTGCTCGTGGCGGCGGCGAGCACGGTGCCCGGCGGCGCGGAGACGACGATGCAGCCCGCCCCGCTCCTGCTCCGCGCCCGGATGGCGATGCTCCGGCGCTCGCCCCAGGAGGCGCTGCAGGCCCTCGCACCGTGGCTGACCCAGCCGGACGACGTACCGCTCTCCTCAGTCGTGGAGGCGGGTGTCCTGGCCGCACTGGCCCAGGACCGGCTCCGACAGGACGCCGCCGCCGTCAGCACGCTGCGGCGTGCGGTCACCGCGGCGGCGTCGGACGGGCTCGTGCGACCGTTCCTCGCCGGCGACCCGGCGGTCGCCGCGCTGCTCAGGCGGGTGCAGCGTACGGCGGTGACCCCCGGCGGGTACGCCGCGGACCTGCTGCAGCGGCTCGAGCCCGCGGGCGCGCAGCCGGTGGCCGCGGTGCAGCCGCTGACCAGCCGGGAGCAGAGCGTGCTGATGCTGCTGCCGACGATGATGAGCAACACCGAGATCGCCGTCGAGCTGTTCGTCTCGGTGAACACCGTGAAGGTGCACCTCAAGGCGCTGTACCGCAAGCTCGGCGTGACCAACCGCCGGCAGGCCGTCGCCCGCGGCCGGGAGCTGGGCCTGCTGGACAGCCCCCTGAGCCCGGTCCCGGCCTGAGCGGACTCAGGGCGCCCCGTCGCCGGAGCGCCTGCCGGACCCGGCCATCAGGAACCCCACCCACTGGGCCCGCGGGTCGGAGTCGACGAGCAGCGCCTTGGCGAGCAGCGTGAGCGGCACCGCCATCAACGCGCCCACCGCGCCGAGGGCGTAGGCCCAGAACACCAGCGACAGCATCGTGATGGTGCTGGACAGCCCCACGGAGTCGCCGACCACCTTCGGCTGGATCACCGACTGGAGCACCGCGTTGATCACCGAGTACGTCGCGATCACGGCGATCATCATCGGCGGGCCACCCTCGAGCAGGCCGAGCACAGCCGGCGGGATCAGCCCGATGACGAAGCCGATGTTCGGGATGTAGTTGGTGATGAACGACAGCAGACCCCACAGCACGGCGACCGGGATCCCGATCCAGACCAGCGCGACGACGTCGAGCACCGCGACGATGAGGCCGAAGACGGTCGAGACGATGAGGTACCTGCGGGTCTGGGAGGCGAAGTTGGCGAGGGCGTCGACGATCGGCCGCCGTTGCTCCTGCAGCATTCGCAGCCTGTCGGGGAAATGGCCTGCATCGGTGACCATGAACAGCACCAGCGTGACGATGAAGAACAGGCTGGTCATCACGGTCAGCAGGCTGCCGATGAGGCTCCCGGCCAGCGAGGCCACCTTGCCGAGGTCGAAGCCGCTGGTGATCTGGTGGATCTGCTGCCGGCTCACGCCGAGGGAGGACAGCCAGTCCGCACCCTGGTCGAGGAGTGTGGCGAACTGCGCCTGGTACTGGCGGCAGCAGGGTCGCGAACCGCGCTGCGGAGACCACCAGCGCCAGCGTGAAGGCGACCAGCACGACGTAGATCACCAGGATCCCGACCAGTCCGCCCACCCAGCCGGGCCAGCCGTGGCTGCGCCCCCAGGTGCGGATGGGGTGTGCGGCGACGGTGAACACCATGGCCAGGAAGGCGGGTCCGACGATGCCCGACAGGTCGCGCAGCCCGGTGACGATCAGCAGACTCGCGGCGACCCCGAGCAGCACGACGACGGCGCGCGGGAACCCGGTTCTCGTGCCCTCGGCAGGCGTCGCGCTCACGTCGGTTCCTCCGGTCAGCGGGACGCCAGCGTGGCACCGGTGCCCAGAGCACTGGCTCACCCCCGTGGGGTTAGTGCGACAGAGTGTCCGAGTTAGGGACCTTGGACCCTTGGGCCGGTCCCGGGCCGGTGGTTGTCTGGCGTCAGGACGAGGAGACCCCGAGACAGGTCAGTGGACTCGGCAGACCGGGCAACCGGACGCGATCCAAGACTCCTTAACCGTGTCAAACGGCTGGGGCTCCTCGTCCACTCACGTGCCGCGGCAGCGCCGTACCGGCAGGCGAGGTCGGGGTGGCGTGCCGGGCCCCCGCGGTCGGCCGCGACACCGCCGGGATTCGTGCCCGGGCGGTCCGGAACGCAGTAGTGTGACGCCCGAGCACCCATGCGTTCTCGGGACCGACCCCCAGGGGAGAAACGTCATGCCCGACAACAGCTCGCCCTCCGCCCTCGAACCCCGCCGACTCGCCGCCGAGTTCTTCGGCACGTTCTGGCTCGTCTTCGCCGGCTGCGGCTCGGCCGTCCTCGCCTCGCTGTTCCTCGTCGGTGGCCGGGTCCAGCTCGGCATCGGCTTCCTCGGCGTCGCGCTGGCGTTCGGTCTGACGGTCGCCACGATGGCGTACGCCGTCGGCCACATCTCCGGCGGGCACTTCAACCCCGCCGTGACCATCGGCCTGGCCACCGCACGACGGTTCCCGTGGCGCGACGTCGCGGGCTACGTCATCACGCAGGTGGTCGCCGCGATCGTGGCGGCGAGCGTGCTGTTCGTGATCGCCAACGGGAGGGCCGGGTTCAGCGCGCAGGACAGCGGCTTCGCCACGAACGGCTACGGGGACCGCTCACCGGGCGGCTTCTCGCTCCTCGCCTGCCTGCTCATCGAGGTCGTGCTGACCGGCTTCTTCGTGCTGATCATCCTCGGCACCACCGACACCGAGGCACCGCGCGGGTTCGCGCCGCTGGCCATCGGTCTCTCGCTGACACTGATCCACCTCGTGTCGATCCCGGTCACGAACACGTCGGTGAACCCGGCCCGCTCGATCGGCCCGGCGCTGTTCGTCGGCTGGGACGCGATCTCCCAGCTCTGGCTGTTCATCCTCGCTCCGATCGTGGGCGCCATGCTGGCCGGCTGGGTCTTCACGGCACTGCTCGCCTCGAGGCAGCCGCCGGTCGTGCTCGAGGAGACGACGGTCGCCTGAGCAGCGGAGGCTCGCGCAGGGCGGGGCCGTCGGTGCGCCGGCGCAGCAGGTCCTGCGCTGACCGGCGGTCCTGCCGTCACCCGAGGGACCTTCTACCGTGCCGGGCGGGGTCAGCCGGGACTACCGTGGTGGGACCGTGAGAGCGCTGTACAAGGAGGTGGCCGGTCCGGGCCTGGTCCTGACCGAGCGCCCCGAGCCGACCGCCGGGCCCGACGAGGTCGCGGTCCGGGTCGCGCGCACTGGGATCTGCGGCACCGACCTGCACATCGAGTCCTGGGACCCATGGGCGGCCGAGACGATTCGGGCCCCGCTGCTGCCGGGCCACGAGTTCTCCGGACACGTGGTGGCGGTCGGCGAGCTCGTCCGCACGGTCGAGGTCGGCGACCTGGTGTCCGGTGAGGGGCATGTGGTGTGCGGGCGGTGCCGCAACTGCCGGGCGGGCCGCCGTCACCTGTGCATCCACGCGTCGAGCGTGGGAGTGAGCCGGGACGGCGCGTTCGCGGACTACGTGGTGGTCCCCGAGACCAACATCTGGCGGCACCCCGACGGCATGGACCCGGACCTGGCCGCCATCTTCGACCCGCTCGGCAACGCCGTGCACACCGCACTGTCGTTTCCGCTGGTCGGCGAGGACGTCCTGATCACCGGCGCCGGACCGATCGGCCTGATGGCCGCGGCGGTGGCGCGGCACGTCGGGGCCCGGTACGTCGTGGTGACCGACGTGAGCGAGCCGCGGCTCGAGCTGGCCCGCACCCTGGGCGTCGACGTCGCGCTGAACGTGCGCACGGACCGGGTCGCGGCGGCCCAGCAACGCCTCGGCATGCAGGAGGGCTTCGACGTCGGCCTGGAGATGAGCGGGGCGCCCGACGCGCTGCCCGAGATGCTCGACAACCTGACGTACGGCGCACGCGTGGCCATGCTCGGCCTGCCCAGCGAGCCGATCACCATCGACTGGGTCAAGGTGGTCACGCACATGATCACCGTGAAGGGCGTCTACGGCCGGGAGATGTTCGAGACCTGGTACCACATGAACGCGATGGTCGGCACCGGGCTCGACGTGTCACCCGTCATCACCGACCGCTTCCCGGCCACGCGCTGGGCGGACGCGTTCGCGGCGGCGCGCACGGGCCATCGCGGCAAGATCATCATCGACTGGAGCTGAGGACCCACCATGTACGCCTCCGTGCGAGCCGACCTGCGGCAGACCCTCGAGGAGATCAGCGCCGCCGGCCTGGCCAAGCTGGAGCGGCGGCTCGACTCCCCGCAGTCGGCGCACGTGCGGGTGGGCGGGCGGGAGGTGCTCAACTTCTGCGCGAACAACTACCTGGGCCTGGCCGACGACCCGCGGCTGGTCGAGGCCGCGACGGAAGCCCTCGACACCTGGGGCTTCGGGATGGCCAGCGTCCGCTTCATCTGCGGCACCCAGAGCCAGCACGTGGCGCTCGAGGAACGGATCTCCCGGTTCCTCGGGACCGACGCGACCATCTTGTTCCCGTCCTGCTTCGACGCGAACGGCGGCATCTTCGAGGTGCTGCTCGGCGAGGCCGACGTCGTCATCTCCGACGAGCTCAACCACGCCTCGATCATCGACGGCATCCGGCTGTGCAAGGCCGGACGCCGTCGCTACCGCAACCGGGACATGGCCGACCTCGAGGATCAGCTCCGCGCGTCCGGCGACGCCAGACGTCGGCTCGTGGTCACCGACGGGGTGTTCTCGATGGACGGCTACTACGCGCCGCTCGAGGAGATCTGCGCCCTTGCCGAGCGGTACGACGCGATGGTCATGGTCGACGACTCGCACGCCGTCGGCTTCGTGGGCCCGCACGGCGCCGGCACTCCCGACCTCTTCGGCGTCCGGGACCGCGTCGACATCGTCTCCGGCACGCTGGGCAAGGCGCTGGGCGGCGCGTCGGGCGGCTTCGTCAGCGCGCACGCCGAGATCGTCGACCTGCTGCGCCAGCGAGCCCGGCCCTACCTGTTCTCGAACGCCGTCGCCCCCTCGGTCGTCGCCGCCTCGCTGGTCGCCCTCGACCTCGTCGAGGACGGCGTCGAGCAGCGTGCGACCCTCTGGCGCAACGCGCACGACTTCCGCGAGCGGATGCAGGCGGCCGGCTTCGACCTGCTGCCCGGGGAGCACGCGATCATCCCGGTGATGTTCCCCGACGCGCACGACGCCGTCGCCATCGCCGAGGCGATGCTCGACCGCGGGGTCTACGTCGTGGCGTTCTCCTACCCCGTCGTACCGCTGGGCAGGGCGCGCATCCGGGTCCAGCTCTCGGCGGCCCACACCGCCGCCGACATCGCCGCGTGCGTGCAGGCGTTCGTGGACGCCCGCGCCGCCCGCGTCAGGTGAGCAGCATCCCGCCGTCGACCACGACCTGCGTGCCGGTCATGTAGGAGCACAGGTCCGAGCAGAGGAACAGCGCCACCCGGGCGACCTCGTCGGCGTCGGCGAGCCGGCGCATCGGGATCCGGTCCAGGTCGTCGGTCGACACCGGCCGGCTGTCGTTGCCGACCAGCGGCGACGCCTCGTGCATCCGGCGCACGCCGGTGGGGTTGACGCCGCCCGGGGCCAGCGCGTTGACCCACACGCCGTACGGAGCGAGCTCGAGGGCGAGGTTCTTGGTGAACCCCCACAGCCCGGACTTCGAGGCGTCGTAGTGCGCCAGCCCCACGGCCGAGGGGCGCAGCGCGTCGATGGAGGTGACGTTGACGATGCGACCGCCATGCCCCTGCGCGATCATCTGGCGTGCGGCCGCCTGGCTGCAGAGGAACGCCCCGCGCAGGTTCGTGGCCACCACCCGGTCGAAGTCGGCGCCGGTCATCTCGAGCACCGGGGTGCTCGGGTAGATGCCCGCGTTGTTCACCAGGATGTCGACGCTGCCGTAGCGCCGCACTGTCTGGGCGACCATGCTGGCCACGCTGGGCTCGTCCGAGACGTCGGAGTGCACGGCTCGCACGGGCAGGTCCTGGCTGCGCATGCCCTTCTCCGCGAGCGCGGCGAGCTCTGGGTCGTCGTCGGCGATCACGACGTAGGCGCCGGCGTGCGCCAGCCGCTTGACGATGGCCAGGCCGATACCGGTCGCGCCACCGGTCACGAGCGCGGTCCGCCCGGACAGGTCGACGAGCTCCGCGGCGCTTCGCTGGTCGAGCTTCATGGTTCCTCCAAGGGTGGTCCGGGGACGACGAGCACGGGGCACGGGCAGTGGTGCAGCACGGCTCGGGTGACGGAGCCGAGGGCCCGCGGGCCGCGGCCGCGGCGCCGGCCGGAGCCTGGGGCGCCGCCGTGGCGCCCCAGCACCACGAGCTGGGCATGGTCGGCGGCGTCGAGGAGCGCGCCGGAAGGCGTTCTGCAGACGTGCACCTTCCGGACGTCCGCGTCGGGGAACCGCCAGCGCCATCCGGCGAGCAGGCGGTCGAGCTCGGTCTCGGACTCCTGGGCCCAGCGGGCGGTCATCTCGCCGACGCCGACCTCGTCCCACGCGGAGACCGCCGGCATCTCCCAGCCGTGCACCGCGACCACGGGTACGCCGAGCCGCCCCGCGCGGCCGAAGGCGACGTCCACGGCGGCGAGGTCGGGCGCCCAGGGGTCGACGCCGAGCAGCACCGGGGCAGCGTCGTGGTCGAGGGGCTTCCACGGGCCGGGCACCACGGCCACCATGCGCAGCGACCCGGCGGCGACCGCGACCGTGGTCGACCCGGCGAGCAGGTGCGCCAGGCCGTCGTGGCCGTGCCTGCCCACGACGACGATCGCGGCGTCCGTGCCCCGGTCGACGAGCACGTCGGCCGGTCGCCCGTGCAGCATCTCGGCGTGCACCGCCGACGAGGGCAGCACGCTACGGGCCTCCTCGACCGCCTCGGCAAGGGCGTGCCGGGCGCGGTCCTGGGCGGTCACGCTGTGCCGGTGGCCGGCGCCGAGGTCGTCGGCCACGGCCAGAAGCTCCAGCGTGCAGCGCTCGCCGGTCGCCTCGGCGACGGCCCAGCGCACCGCCGACCGGCTCTCGTCGGACCCGTCGACCCCGACGAGCACGCTGGTCATCGCGACACGGTCGTCGACCTGGCCGTCCCACCGCTCCACGTGCCACACCTCCCGCGTCGAGCATCGCCCAGGAGGCCGGAAGGGGGCAGGGTCGAGCGGGTTGCCGGGCAGGGGCCGAAGGTCCCGCGCGGCGCGGGACCGGGAACGGGACCTTCGTCTCTAGGGATGCCCTGGGGGGCATACCTAGCGTGGACCCCGAGCTCCCTGGAGGTTCCCGTGAGAGATCTGCTCGTCCTCGGTGGCGGTACGGCCGGCACCATGATCGTCAACAAGCTCCGCCGTCGACTCGGTCCCGACTGGCGGGTCACCGTCGTCGACCGCGACGACGATCACCACTACCAGCCGGGCTACCTGTTCCTGCCGTTCGGCACCTACACCTCGAGCCAGCTGGTGCGCTCCCGGCACGCGTTCCTGCCCGACAAGGTGGACTTCGTGGTGGGCGAGGTCGACCACGTCGAGCCGGAGCAGAACCGGGTCGTGCTGACGGGCGGCCGGGTCCTTTCCTACGACTACCTGGTGATCGCCACCGGCACCGCGCCACGTCCGGACCAGACCCCCGGCATGCTCGGTCCGGAGTGGCGGCGCAGCATCTTCGACTTCTACACCCTCGAGGGGTCCGAGGCGCTCTGCGACGCGATGGCCGCGTTCGACCACGGGCGGCTCGTCGTGCACGTCACCGAGATGCCGATCAAGTGCCCCGTCGCGCCGCTGGAGTTCACGTTCCTCGCCGAGGCCTGGCTGCGCCGGCGGGGCATCCGGGACGCCGTCGAGATCGTCTACGTGACGCCGCTGCCCGGTGCGTTCACCCAGCCGGTGGCGTCGGCGGCCCTGGGCTCGATGCTCGACGAGCGCAAGATCGCGGTGGAGCCGGACTTCATGATCGAGCGCATCGACGCCGAGCGCAAGGTGCTGGTCTCCTACGACGAGCGCGAGGTGCCGTTCGACCTGCTGGCCACCGTGCCGCTGAACATGGGCGCGGACTTCATCGCCCGCTCCGGCATGGGCAACGAGCTGAACTACGTGCCCGTGGACAAGCACACCCTCCTCTCGAAGGCGTACGACAACGTCTTCGCGGTCGGGGACACCACGGACATCCCGACCTCGAAGGCCGGGTCGGTGGCGCACTTCGCCGTCGAGGTGTTCGTGGACAACTTCCTCGAGCACATCGACGGCCGGGCGATGACGCGCTCGTTCGACGGCCATGCCAACTGCTTCGTCGAGTCCGGCGACGGCAAGGCCCTGCTCCTCGACTTCAACTACGACACCCAGCCGCTGCCCGGGAAGTTCCCGCTGCCCGGCGTCGGTCCGATGGACCTGTTGAAGGAGAGCCGCACCAACCACCTCGGGAAGCTGGCGTTCCGATGGGTCTACTGGAACGTGCTGCTGCCGGGCCGACCGCTCCCGCTGCCCACGAACATGTCGATGGCCGGCAAGCGCGTCGACGAGCCTTCATCAGAGAACCAGGAGAAGTGACATGCCCGTCACCACGATCGACAACCGCGAGATCCACGTGGACCCCGAGGGGTTCATGACGGAGTACGACGAGTGGAGCGAGCCGTTGGGGGAGGCGCTCGCCGCGCAGATCGGCATCACCCTGACCGACGAGCACTGGAAGGCGGTCCGCTTCCTGCGCGAGGACTTCAAGGAGCAGGGCGAGACCGCCACCGTCCGCCGGATCAGCACCGTCGGAGGCATCCCCACCAAGCAGCTGTTCACGCTCTTCCCCAAGCAGCCGGCGAAGAAGCTGGCGTACATCGCCGGCCTGCCCAAGCCGCACGGCTGCGTCTGACGTCGTACCGACCACAGGAGACTGAGATGACCACCACCGCCGCGACGCCGCAGACCGCGCCGCTCGTCCCGTCGTTCGGGGAGGAGAGCAGCGACCGCAAGCTCGCGATCATCTGCTCCAAGGGGAACCTCGACATGGCCTACCCCGGACTGATCCTGGCGAACGCCGCCCTGGGCGAGGGCGTGGAGACGCACCTGTTCTTCACGTTCTGGGGCTTCGACATGATCAACAAGAAGACCATGAACGACCTGAAGTTCACGATGCTCGGCAACACCGCCACGCACATGCCGCAGGGCCTCGGGGGCCTGCCCGGCATGACCTCGATGGCGACGCACCAGCTGAAGAAGACGATCGCCGAGATCGGTGTCCCCGAGGTCCCGGACTTCCTCCAGCAGATCGTCGACTCCGGCGGTCACCTCTGGGCGTGCCGGATGTCGGCGGACATGAACCACCTGACCGAGGCGGATCTCGTCGAGACCGTCGAGGGCATCATCAGCGCGGCCGACTTCATCGAGAAGACCGAGGGTGCGCAGCTGCTGTTCATCTAGTCAGGTCGGGGTGCGGAGGCCGCGCGCCGTCGGGGAGGCGGGGCGCGGCGACTCCGTCAGCCGCATCCGCGCGTCGACGCAGGCCGCGCCGTCGGGGGTGACGATGACCGGGTTCAGGTCCAGCTCGGCGAGCTCGGGCACGTCCTCGGCGAACCGCGCCACCGCCAGCACCATCCGCTCGAAGGCGGCCACGTCGACCGGTGGGCTGCCCGGGTAGCCGTCCAGCAGCGGCGCGATCCGCAGCGCATGGACGGCGCGGACGGCGTCGCGGTCGGTGAGCGGCGGCACCAGGAACACCCGGTCGTCGAGGGCCTCCGTCACCAGCCCGCCCGCCGCCACCGAGACCACCGGTCCGATCTCCGGGTCGCGGGTCACGCTCAGTGCGAGCTCGACCCCGCCGCGCACCATCGGCTGCACCAGCACAGGCACGTCGTCGACGCGGAGGATCTTGGCGAACCGGCGCACCTCACGCTTGAGCGTGCGTCTGGTCCGCACCCGGGTGGTGACCAACGCGCGCGCGGTCTTGCTCCGCACGGCGGGGTCGGCGACCTTGACCGCGACGGGGAACCCGATCCGGTTGGCGACCTCGACCGCGTCGTCCGTGCCGACGACCATCTCGCCGACCGGTGCCTGCACCCGGTAGTTGGCGAGCAGGTCGCGGACCGTTGTCGGGTCCACCCAGCCGTCGGTGTCGGTGGCGGCCTCGAGGGCCACCCGGGCAAGCGCCCGCGCCAGGTCCGGGGTGTCCGTGACCGGCTCGGGCTCCTCCTCGCGCGGCACGGCGCGCCAGCGGGCGTAGCGGACGGCGTGGGCCAGTGCGCGGGTCGCGCCCTCGACCGCCGTGAACGTGGGGAGGTCAGGCGGCGGTACGGCGTCGGCTCCGTGCACCACCAGCAGCACCGGCAGCTCGGTCCGCCGGGCCGCCTCGTAGACGGACTGGAGCGCCTCGTCGGTGTCGGCCAGCCGGTGCGCGGTGTACACGACCAGCAGGCTGTCGACCGCGCCGCTGTCCAGCACGGTGGTGACCGCCGCCCCGAGCTGCCGGGCAGTGGCCTCGATCCCGACGCAGACCGGGTTGACGCTGCGCTGCTCCCGGCCGACCCCGGCGGCCACCGACTCGGCGACGGCGTCCGGCAGCGGCGGCACCTCGAGGCCCACCTCCTGCGCCGAGTCCGCAGCGAGCACGCCGAGCCCGGCCGCGTTGCACACCACGCCGAGCCGGGAGCCCGCAGGCAGCTGCCGCTTCGTCAGCAGCCCGGCCGTCTCCACGAGCTCGTCGACCGTGCGGGTGCCCAGCACCCCGGCCTGGGTCAGCACCGCCTCGACGGCCGTGACCGGCAGCGTGGGCCGCGCCGGACGCACCCGGGCGCTGCCCGGGGACCAGCCCGCGACCACCGCGAGCAGTGGCTTGCGCTCGCTGAACCGACGGGCCAGCCGGGCGAACTTCGCCAGGTTGCCGAACGACTCCAGGTAGAGGCCGGCGGCAGCGACCCGGTCGTCCTCGGTCCAGGCGGCGAGCAGGTCGTTGCCGGACACGTCGGCCTTCTCGCCGAGCGACACGAACGCGGCCAGGCCCAGGCCACGCCGGCCGGCCGCGTCCAGGAGCATCGAGCCCACCCCGCCGGACTGCGAGGCCACCGCGAGGCGGCCAGGGGCCGGTGTGTCGACGGCGAGCGTGGCGTCCAGGCTCACGTCGGGGGCCGGCAGGGCGATGCCGAAGCAGCCCGGGCCGATCAGCCGCATGTCGTGGCTGCGGGCCAGCTCGACCAGCTCCGCCCGCCTGCCGGCCGCCTCCGGTCCGGATCCCGTGAAGCCGGGGGAGAGCACCACCGAGCAGCGCACGCCGGCCAGCCCCGCGGCCTCCAGCAGCTGCGGCAGCTCCCGCGTCGGGCTCGCCACCACAAGCAGGTCGACGTCGCCGCGAACGGCCGCGACGGACGGGTAGGTCCGCACGCCGCGCACGGTGCGCGCGCGCCGCGGTGGACCTCCGACGGGGTCCACCATCACCAGCCGGCCCGCGAAGCCACCGGCACTGATCGCGGCCAGGAGCGCGCGGCCGGTGGGCGTCGCCTGCCGCCCCACCGCACCGGCCAGCGCCACCACCCGAGGCTCGAGCAGTGCGGCCAGCGAACGAGCCTCCGCCGCGCACTCCCGCCGGTCCGCCGACTCGACCGCCCGCGCGGTGGCCTCGATGCTCATCTGCAGGTCGACCACCCCGGCGTCGCTGTGCCGGACGACGTCGAAGCCCGCCGCGTCGAAGACCCGGAGCATCCCGACGTTGGAGAACAGCACCTCAGCGGTGAACCTGCGCAGGCCGCTCTGGCGGCACCGGGCCGCGAGGTGCTCGAGCAGCAACGTGGCGACGCCCAGCCGCTGGGCCGGGCCGGCGACGAAGAACGACACCTCGGCACTGTCCGCGCCGATGCGCTCCGCGGTGGCGAGCGCGATGACGCCGTCGGTGGTCTCGGCGAGCAGGGCCGTGACCTCGTCGGGGGAGGAGGCACAGAGGTGGTCGACGTACCGGGTGCCGGCCGACCGGTTGACGACGAAGAACCGGTTGGAGATCGCGGTGTCCGGCGCCTCGTCGTGCAGCGCCTTGAGCGCCGGCGCGTCCTCGAGCCGGAACGGTCGGACCCGGGCGATCGTACCGTCGGCGAGCAGTACGTCGACCGAGTCCGACGTGCGACCGCCCGGCGCCGTCTCCGCGGGGCTCACGCGCCGGTGCCCGACAACCGGGGCGTGCCGGTGTCGGAGACCCTGACCATCGGGAAGCCGGGACGTGCGGAGGCAGCCAGTACGCGAGCCGGGATCACCACGACCGGGCACCCCGCCATCCGGGCCACCGCGTCACTTGTCGAGCCGAGCGCGGAGTGCCGCAGCCCGCTGACGCCGTGGCTGCCCATCACGATGAGATCGGCCTCCGCAGAGAGGTCGACCAGGACCTCGTGGGGCTGGCCCGTGACGACCTGGAAGGTGAGCGTGCGGGAGCACGGGGTCTCCGCCAGCGCCTCGCTGATCAGCACGCTCTGGCGTTCTGCCGCGCGCTCCCGGGCCCGAGCCGTCTCGAGGTCGCCCCGGTCGTCCGGCCCGTCCCCCGTGCGCGGGACCACGGTGACCACCTGCACGGCGCAGCCGCGAAGGTTCGCCTCACGCAGCGCCCAGTCCAGTGCGTGCCGCGACGCGGACGAGCCGTCGATCCCGACCACGATCTGCCGCCGTGCCATCTCGGCCTCCTCGGTGGTGTTCGGGCCCGCGAACCGTTCCGGCCCTCACCGGCCGGCAGAGGCGAGCCCTCCTGACTCGATGGTGGCCCACGGCGCCGGCCCGTGCACGTGGCATCGGTCGTCCCGACTCGGGACCTTGGTCCCCATACCGCGGCGACCAGCGACCCTGATGCGCGCCCGGGCCACGCGGGAGGGTGAGCCCATGAGCCAAACCTGGTCAGTGAAGTCGCCGCGGCCGGTGGTGGTCGCGGTGGACGGCTCGGAGGACGGGGACCGGGCACTGCGGTACGGCGTCGCGGAGGCGCTGCGGCACGGCTGCGACCTGCGCCTGGTGCACGTCCCGCACGAGACCGTGCCGATGGCGCCGATGCTGCCGATGTTCTCGATCAGCAGCCTGGACGACATCGGCTGGCACGTCCTCGACGACGCGGCCTCGCACGCCAAGGAGGTCTCGGGCGGCGAGGTCACCGTGCAGTCGGTGCTGGTGCACGCGCCCCGGGTGACCGGGATCCTGGACCACGCCGGTGACGCCGTGTGCGTGGTGCTCGGACCGCGCTCGCCGAGCGTGCACCGTGTGGTCACCGGGTCGACGAGCAGCGGGGTCGCTGCGCGCGCCGACTGCCCGGTGATCTGCGTGCCCCGGGGCCGCGCCGAGCAGGAGTACCACCGGGTGGTCGCCGGGATCGACGGCTCACCGAGCTCGGCCAGTGTGCTGGCGGCCGCGTTCGAGGCCGCGCAGGAGCGGCGGGCCTCGCTGACCGTGCTGCACGCGTGGCGCCCGGGCAACCTGTACGACGCGGCGCTCGGCGGCAGGCAGCTGGCCCACGCGTGGGAGGAGCAGGCCCAGCGCGACATCGCCGAGCTGCTCGCCGGCTGGGAGTCCGACTACCCGGACGTGGACGTCACGATCGCCCTGCGCTACGAGCGGCCGGCGGTGGCGCTCGTCGAGACCGCCGACCACGCCGACCTGCTCGTCGTCGGCCGGCACGGGTACGGCGGACTCGTCGGTGCCTCTCTCGGGGTATCCCTGGGGTCGACGGCCCGGGCGATGATCCGCTCCGCGCACTGTCCGGTCGAGATCGTCCCCAAGCGCCGTTAGCTCCTGAGCCGGACAGGCCCAAGGTCCCAGACCGCGATGTCGTCGGACCCTTCGCCCGACGTTGCAGCCGGAGCACGCTGCAGGCATGAGCACCAGCATCGTTCCCGGATCTGTCGTGGTCGGAGTGGACGGCTCGCCGTCCAGTGACCTCGCCGTGCAGTGGGCAGCGCGTCACGCCGTGCGTGTCGGACGGCCGATGGCCGTGCTGCACGCCACCCCGGCCGGAACCGAGGGGGACGCGTCCGGTGTGGTGTACGCCGCCGCCGACCTGGCTCGCGAGGCCGAGCCGCAGGTCGAGGTGCGCCGGGTGGTCCGGCTGGGCTACCCCACCGACGCGCTGGTCCGCGCCGCCGACTCCGCGAGCCTCGTGGTGGTCGGCGCCCGCAGCCGGCGGGCGGTTCCTGCGCACCTGCTGGGCTCGGTGAGCCAGGCCTTGGTGACCCGAGGCCACGGCGCGCTGGTCGTCGTACGGCCCGGGCCGGACCCTGTCGAGGAGGCCCGGCCGGTCGTGGTCGGCGTCGACGGCACCGCGGCGTCCGCGGGCGCCGTCGAGTTCGCCTTCGCGCAGGCGTCCTTCCACGACGTGCCGCTCACGATCGCGCACGTGGACTGGGACCCGCTGCCCTACTCGGCCGCCGTCGAGGCGTCGGCGACCGAGGAGGAGGTCGCGGCCGAGCACGAGGCAGACGCCTTGGCGGTCGCCGAGACCGTGGCCGGCCTCGGCGAGAAGTACCCCGACGTCGTCGTGCACGAGGTGTACGAGAAGGGTGACCCGGCCAGGGTCCTGGTCGCGATGTCAGCGACCGCGTCGCTCGTGGTCGTGGGGTCGCACGGTCACCACGCGCCCACCTCCCTGCTGGTCGGCTCGGTCGGCCGGCGGGTGGTCGCGCACGCACGCTGTCCCGTCGCCGTCCTACGGCGCTGACCGGTCCAGCCCCGCCCCTCGGGGCCGTGCCGACGGGAGTGCGTAGCCCCCGGGCCTACCGTCCCGGGGGTCTACGACCGCCCCCCGGCGGTACCCGTGCGCCCGTCGTGGCGGGCCGCGGTCTCGGCTCCGAGCCGGTCTCCCCAGGCGCGGGCCCGGTCCAGCTCGCCGGCCGAGACCGGACCGGCGACGTCGTCGACGTAGAAGCTCTCCGGTCCGGCGGCGGCCGGGTAGCCGGTCTTGCGCACCACCTTGGCCGCCTTGCGGGCCGCCGAGCCCGGCAGCCGCCGTGCCCTGGTCACTCGGGTGTCGAAGGTCGCGACCGGCTCGGAGTGCGGCCCGCGGGCGAGCTGCCCGAGCCACTCACGGATCCCGTAGGCCGTGCCGCCGTGCGTCGCACCCCGGGCGTGCGCCTCCGTGCGCGACTCCGGGCGGGACATCGAGAACGCGTGCGTGGGCCCGCCGACGACGACGAGGTCGAGAAGCTCGGTGATCGGAGCGGGTGCGTCGCCGACCTCGTGGAGCTCCACGTCGAGATGGCCGGCCAGGCCCTCGGCGACCGCCCGGGCGATCGCCTCGGTGTTGCCGAACATCGACTCGTAGACGACGAGTGCCCTCATGGTGAGGTCCCCTGAGCGGTCACCGGGGCGACCGGACGGCGACCCGTGACGAGGGCCAGCACGATCAGCAGCACGGCGAGCAGCAGGAGCAGCGTGCCGCTGACCAGCAGTCCGGTCACCACACCCCCGAGGCTCGGCAGCGTCGCGCCGACCGCGACCCGCGCGGACACCGCGGCGGTGCCGTCGGCGTTCATCAGCACGACGCTCCAGCGGCCGTTCTGGGCCGGCCAGGTCAGGGTCTGCCTGCCGCTGCCCGTGACGTGGGCCAGCCAGAACGGCCGGGCGCCGGGCACGGCCTGCGGTGCGCCGCTGCCCAGGCTGCTCCGGTAGGTGAGGCTTCCGTTCTGGAACCCGGTCACCGTGGTGTGCGAGACCCCGCCGAGGTAGCGCTGGACGTCGGCGGTGGGCGCCACACCGACGAACACCGGGGGTCCGGTGGTCGGCTCGACGGTGACACGCAGGTCGCCGACGAGGCGATCGAGCACCCACGCCGACGAGGACCGGACGTCCACCCCGCGCGTGACGACGGCGTAGGTGCCGGTGCTGACGGCGGAGCTCGAGGTCATCAGGAACCCGTCCGCGTCCCGGGCGTTGCGGTCCACGACGAGGCCGACCGTGCCGGCGGTGAGCAGACCTCCGGCCACCAGCAGGCTGAGCACGCCGAGGACCAGCATGACGACCCGTCCGGCCCCCCAACGGCTCCTCCGTCGGGTCGGCTGCGGCCCGGCCTGGGGCCCGGCGGGTGCGGACTGCATCGGGGGCTGCATCGGGGGTTGCATCGAAGGCTGCGGCGGCGGCGGAGCCGCGGTGCCGTAGCCGGGCCCCGCGGGGGTCATGGCGAGCGCTCCCGGGTTCGGCTCGTCGCCGCCCAGGTCGAGACGGAACGGCGGGTACTGGTCGGTCATCAGCGTGACGTACGCCGCCACCCGCAGCACCCACCGGTTGAGCCCGAGCAGCAGGTCGAACACACCGCGGGGGTACCGCCCGGTGAAGAGCAGGACTACGCCGGCGACCAGCACGAGGACGCCGATCAGGCCACCCCACACGGCCGGCGCCTGGCTGTCGTTCTGGGCGGTGGTGTACAGCCCGCCGCAGAAGACCGCGACGACGACGTACTGCGGGATCGCCAGCAGCCACCACTTGACGAGCACCAGCCCTCGCGACAGGTGGTCGGGGTAGGCCACGTCGAGGTGGGCGGGGTAGTCGGGGACGTCGTCGAGGGTGAACGGGGGATACCGGTCGGTGCCGAGCGCCCCGTACGCGTAGTAGGCCACCCGCCAGCTCCAGCGCATCACCCCCACGTTGAACTCGAAGATCCCGCGCGGGTACCGCCCGGTGAGCAGGATCGCGAAGAAGGCCACCACGCTGAGGACGGCGAAGCACAGCCACAGCACCGCGAGGACGAGGTAGTGCGGGATCGCGAGCAGCCACTTCACGAGCCAGAGGCCTCGGCTCAGGGAGGGGTCCAGCTGTCCGGTGACGTGAAGCGGATAGGTCGACGCGCTCATGACAACCTCCGGTCCGGGTCTGAGTCCGGTTCTCCCTCCACGCTCGCCACCCGGTCTGCGCCGGCACAGGAGGACTTCGTCATGCGTACCCGGGACGTACGGCCCGGACGTACGGCCGGATCGGGACTTTCCGGGCGGGACGTTCGGCCCTGCACGTGTTGTCCCGGCTGTGCTGCCATGGGCGCGTAGCGTGGTGCCCCGGAACAGCCGGCCACGACCGGAAGGTGGTCCTCGAATGCGCCACTCGCGACGGAGCGCGCCGGAGGGCCGCCGGTCGCTCGGCCTGCTGGTCGAGGACGTGCCGTCGCTGGAGGGTGCCGCGCGGTGGGCCGCACGGTTCGCTGCCGACCAGGGCCTGCGGCTGCAGCTGCTCCAGGCGCTCGACCACCGCTTCCAGGCCCGGCAGGCCATCGCGGTGGCCGACCGCGCCCTGCAGACCGCGCGCGAGGCC
Organism: uncultured Actinomycetota bacterium; assembly: GCA_963811365.1. Lineage (GTDB taxonomy): Bacteria > Actinomycetota > Actinomycetes > Propionibacteriales > Nocardioidaceae > CAWEQW01. The sequence continues at coordinate 298,489 of CAWEQW010000002.1, forward strand.
CAGCGAGGGCTCGATGTCCGGGTGCGGTCTGAGGCGGCCACACCGGCCCGGCTGGTCACCGCCACCTCGCCCGGGCTCGCGGCGCTGGTGGTCGCCGACCACGGTGCCGGTGGGCAGGCCCCGGCCGAGCCGGGGCTGGTGCTCGAGACGCAGTGTCCGGTGCTGCTGGTCACCGACACCCCGGGAGGCCCGGTCCTGCTGGGCACCTGGCGGCCGCGCCCGGCCGTTCCCGCTCAACGCCGGCCGCTTCCGTCCGACACGCCCGACGTGGCCGGTCGACGTGTCCGGTATGCCGGGACCTTCGACCCTGGCCGGGAGGCGCCGGCAGTGAGTGGATGAGGGTGCCAGCCGCGGTGGAGCCCGCTGCATCACGCATCGGCGGATCCACCGCGGCCGGGACCGTTCCCAGCCAGAGGCGATGAGCACCATGACGGCGACCAAGAAGTGGACAGTCGACATCTACATCGGGGAGCGGGACGGGCGGACCCACGCCGAAGCCCGGCTGGTGCCGGGTCGCGAGGTCACCCTGACCGCCACCGGTTCGGCACGGCTGAACCCCACGGACCGCGACGTGCCGGAGATCGGCGACGAGCTCGCGGTGGCCCGGGCGCTGTCGCACCTGGCTGCGGAGCTGCTCGAGGCGACCGCCGGCGACATCGAGGGCATCCGCCACGAGCACGTCCGGCTGACCACCTGACGCCGCGTGCGGATGCGCGCGTGGGAGGTCACCGGCGACGGCGCCGGTGACCGGCTCCGGCTCGTCGAGCGCCGGGTCCCCGAGCCCGCGGCCGGCGAGGTGCTGCTGCGCGTGCGCGCCTGCGGGGTCTGCCGCACCGACCTGCATCTCGCCGACCTGGAGCTGCCGCCACACCGATCGGGCACCGTGCCGGGCCACGAGATCGTCGGCGAGGTCGTCGGCCGGGGTACGGGCGCGCGCCGGTTCACCGAGGGCGACCGGGTCGGCGTGGCCTGGCTGCGCAGCACGTGCGGAGCGTGCCGATGGTGCCGCACGGGCGCCGAGAACCTCTGCCGGTCCTCCACCTACACCGGCTGGGACGCCGACGGCGGTTTCGCCGAGTACGCCGTCGCGCCCGAGGCCTACGCCTACCTGCTCCCCGACGGCGTGGCCGACGTCGACGTCGCGCCGCTGCTGTGCGCGGGAGTCATCGGCTACCGCGCCCTTCGGCGGTCCCGGCTTCCTGCCGGTGGCCGGCTGGGCATCTACGGCTTCGGTGCCAGCGCCCACCTGACCGCCCAGGTGGCGCTCGCCCAGGGTGCCGAGCTGCATGTGCTCACCCGCGGAGCGGGCGCGCGCAGGCTGGCGACCGAGCTCGGCGCCGCCTCGGTGGGGGAGGCCTACGACGCCCCGCCGGTGCCGCTCGACTCCGCGATCGTCTTCGCGCCGGCCGGCGAGCTGGTGCCGGTGGCCCTCGAGGCCCTCGAGCAGGGCGGCACCCTCGCCCTGGCCGGGATCTACCTGACCGACGTACCCCCGCTGGACTACGGCCGGCACCTGTTCCGCGAGCGCACCCTGACCAGCGTCACCGCGAACACCCGCGCAGACGGCGAGGAGCTCTTCCGGCTGGCCTCCGCGCTCGGCGTGCGCGCGCGCGTGGTGCGGTACCCGTTCGCGGCGGCGGACCGTGCGCTGGACGACCTCGCCTGCGGACGGGTCACCGGTGCCGCGGTGCTGGAGACGGCGTGAGCCGTCAGGCCGTTGGTCCCTGCTGTGGGGCCCTCCGGCACTGACCTGACCAGCCGGGGAGCGCGACCTTGGAGGCGTGAACAAGTCAGTCGTCCTCGGGTCGGTCGTCGTGGGGGTGGACGGCACACCCAGCAGTGAGATCGCGCTCGCGTGGGCGATGGACCACGCCGAGCGGCACCACCGGCCGGTGACCCTCGTGCACGCCGCGGGGCACGCACCGAGCACGGGGTCGGAGGCCTACCGCACCGAGGTGCGGCACACCAAGCGCATCGCCGGCCGTCGGATCGCGGACCATGCCCTGGGCGAGGCGCACAAGCTCGCGCCCTCGGTGCAGACCCACGTCTGGGTCGCCATGGGCGGCCCGCACGAGGTCCTGATGGAGGCGGCGAGCAGGGCGAGCGTGCTGGTCGTCGGCACCCGCGGCCGCGGCAGCATCGCGACCCTCATGCTGGGCTCGGTGAGCGTGGGACTGTCCTCGCACGCGCCCTGCCCCGTCGTGGTCGCCCGCCGGCCGCTCGACGACCCCAGGGGCCGCCCCGAGCGCCGCGGCATCGTGGTCGGCGTCGACGGCACCGACGCGTCTGCGGCGGCGGTCGACTTCGCCTTCGAGCTCGCGGCCACCTACCACCAGCCGCTGCTGGTGGCTCACGCGGTCACCTCGCTGGGCCCCGGGCCGGCGGCTCATCCGTTGCTCACCGACGACCAGGAGCAGGAGCTCGGCGACCAGCACGAGCTCGAGGTGGCCGAGTCGGTCGCCGGCTACCAGGAGAAGTTCCCCGACGTCGTGGTGAGCTGGCAGTTCATCGAGGACGACCCGGTGGCCGACCTCGTCCGGTTGTCCGCGGACGCCGAGATGGTCGTGGTGGGCTCTCGCGGTCGGGGCGACGCGGCGGCGATCCTGCTCGGCTCGGTGAGCCGGGCCGTCGTCGAGCACGGTGACTGCTCGGTGGCCGTCGTGCGCAAGCCGCTGCGCGATGAGTACGACGAGTACGACGAGGAGAACTGAGCCGCGCGAGGACCTTGGACCCTGGACCTGCGGGTGGCCGGTCGCTGGAATGGGGCTGGAGGCGTCGAAGGTCCGCCTAGCCAGGAAGAGGGCCGCACCATGAGCGAGTCCGTTCTCGCAGGAACCGCCCCGCTGGTCGTCTGCATCGACGGCAGCGAGGACGGCGCTCGGGCACTGCTGTACGCGGTGCGGGAGGCGCTGCGCGCGCCCCGGGTGCTGCGGCTGGTGCACGTCGTCCACGAGACGATGCCGCTCGCTCCCATGCTGCCGCTGTTCACCACCGACGCGCTGCGCTCGGTGGGCCTGCACATCCTTCAGGACGCCGCTGAGCAGGTCCGGGCGCTGAGCGCCGACCGGGTGGTCGTCGAGGAGGTGCTGTGTCACGGGCCCCGGGTCTCGGCGATCCTGGCGAGCGCCCACCCGGCGGACTGCGCGGGCATCGTGATGGGTCCGCGCAGCAGCCGCCTGCACCGGCTCGTGGCCGGGTCGACGACGACAGGCGTGGTGGCGCGCGCGCAGGTACCGGTGCTCTGCGTTCCCGAGACGTGGCACCCCGACCGGGTCGCCGGCCGGGTGGTGGTGGGCATCGCCGACCTGACCTCCGCGGAGCTCGTGGAGCCGGCGCTGCGTCGTGCCGAGGCGCTCGGGGCCCGGCTCACGATGCTGCACGCCTGGCGCCCCCAGAGCCAGTACGACTCAGCGATCGGCGGACGGGTGCTGGCCGACATCTGGGAGCGCGAGTCCGAGCAGGCGCTGTGGGAGCTCGTGGCCGGGCTGCGTGCCGACCACCCCGACGTGGAGATCGACCTCGACCTGCGCTACCAGCGACCGTCCGTCGCGCTGAGTGACGCCAGCCGCGACGCGGACCTGCTGCTGCTCGGCCGACGGGCGCACCTCGGTCCGGCGGGCATGGCGGTCGGGTCGCACACCCGGGCGATGATCCATGCCTCCGCCTGCCCGGTGGAGGTGCTCGCGCTGCCGGTCCGCGTCCCGGTCACGAGCCCCGGGACGCACGTCCCCCACCAGGGGGGCACGGTGCGCGACGGGACGCCGGAGCCCGTCGGCTGACGCGCCCTGGGCCGCGAGCCTCGCCGGGGGCCCAAGGTCCCGAGCCGGGGAGCCGTCGGCCTCTGCCTCGTGGCCGGCCCCGGTCGGCACGGTGGGTCCGTGAGTACCGCAGTGCTTCCCGGCTCCGTCGTCGTAGGCGTCGACGGCAGCCCGCCCGGTGAGGTGGCCCTGGACTGGGCCGCGCACGCGGCAGACGAGCAACGACGTGCCCTGACCGTGGTGCACGCCGCCGGCCCCGTCACCACGGCCGAGACCCTGTACGACCGGATGGAGGCCACCCAGGCCTGCCGCCTCGCAGGGCTCGACGTGGTCGGTGCCGCAGTTGCCCGGGTGCGCGAGCGTCACCCGTCGCTGCGGGTGGACAGCTGGATGCCGCTCGGTGCGCCGCAGCGGGTGCTCCGCGCGGCCGCCGAGCGGGCCCACCTCCTCGTCGTCGGCGCCCACGGCCGCGGGACGCTGGCGACCCTGCTGCTCGGCTCGGTCGGCGGCGACCTCGCCGCGCACGCCCCGTGCCCAGTGGTCGTGGCGCGGGCGAGCGGGCCGTCCCGACGCGGCGTGGTGGTCGGGGTGGACGGCTTCCCGAGCTCGGCGGACGCCGTCGGCCTGGCCTACGACCTGGCCTCCTGGCACGCCGAGCCGCTCGAGGTGCTGCACGCCTTCGACGGGCTCGGCGGCTGGACGGTGCCGGACCTGCTCTCGCACGAGCAGGCCGGTGCCCTGGTGAGCGCGACCGAGGCGCGCGTCGCCGAGACGCTCGCCGGCTACGCCGAGAAGTACCCCGACGTGCAGGTCACTCGGAGGCTGGTGCCCCTCGACGCCGTCACCGCTCTCGTGCAGGCCTCCCACGACGCCTCCACCGTGGTCGTCGGCTCGCGGGGCCGGGGGCGCACGGTCTCCGCGATGCTCGGCTCGACGAGCCGGGAGCTGCTGCGGCAGGCACGCTGCACCGTCGTGGTGGCCGGTCGGCACGGCTGACCGCTCGGACCCGCACGCCGCCAGGTCGGCGGGCGGTGCGGCGACAGCCACCGCCGTGCCAGGGTGACCAGCATGAGGGTTGCCCTGATGGTGACGTGCGTGAACGACGCGTTGTTCCCCGAGACGGGGAAGGCGGTGGTGCGGCTGTTGCGCCGGCTGGGTGTGCAGGTGGAGTTCCCGGCGGGTCAGACCTGCTGTGGTCAGCCGATGGTGAACACGGGCTACCTGGACGAGGCGGTGCCGGTGGTGCGGTCCTTCGTGGAGGCGTTCGCGGGGTTCGACGCGGTGGTGGCGCCGTCGGGGTCGTGTGCGGGCTCGGCGCGGCATCAGCACGGCCTCGTGGCGCGGCGCAGCGGCGACCCGGGTCTGCTGCGGGCGGTGCGGGCCGCTGCGCCGACGTACGAGCTGAGCGAGTTCCTGGTCGACGTGCTGGGGGTGACCGATGTGGGGGCGTCGTTCCCGCACACGGTGGCCTACCACCCGACGTGCCACTCGCTGCGGATGCTGCGGGTGGGCGACCGGCCGAGGCGGCTGCTGGAGGCGGTGCACGGGCTGCGGCTGGTGGGGCTGCCGCACGCGGAGGAGTGCTGTGGTTTCGGGGGGACGTTCGCGGTGAAGAACGCCGACGTGTCGGTGGCGATGGGGTCGGACAAGGCGCGGTGGGTGCAGGCCTCGGGTGCGGAGGTGCTGGTCGCGGGGGACAGCTCGTGCCTGATGCACGTGGGTGGGCTGTTGTCGCGGCAGCGGGCCGGGGTGCGGGTGCTGCACCTGGGCGAGGTGCTGGCCGCCACCGAGGGGTCGGCGGCTGCGGAGGGCGTGGGGCATGGGTAGCACGTTCGTGGGGATGCCGGCGTTCCCGCAGGCCGGCGTTCCCGCAGGCGGCGCGGGCGGCGTTGGCCGACACCGGGCTGAGGGCGAACCTGGCGCATGCGACCTCGACGATCCGGACCAAGCGGGCCGGGGTGGTCGGGGAGGTCGAGGAGTGGGAGCAGCTGCGGATGGCCGGCGCGGCGGTCAAGGACAACACGCTGCTGCATCTCGACGAGCAGCTGCTGCGGCTGGAGGAGTCGCTGACCGCGCGCGGGTGCGGTGGTGCACTGGGCCCGCGACGCCGCCGAGGCGTGCGCGGCGGTGGCAGAGATCGCCGAGGCCCACGGTGTGGAGGAGGTGGTCAAGGTCAAGTCGATGGCCACCGCGGAGATCGGGCTGAACGAGGCGCTGGCCGCCCGGGGGATCGCGGTGTGGGAGACCGATCTGGCCGAGCTGATCGTGCAGCTGGGCGAGGACCTGCCCAGCCACATCCTGGTGCCGGCGATCCACCGCAACCGGGCGGAGATCCGGGAGATCTTCGCCCGGGCGATGGGGGCGGCGGGCCGTGCGGCGCCGGAGGACCTGACCGACGAGCCGGCGCGGCTGGCGGAGGCGGCGCGGCTGCACCTGCGGGAGAAGTTCCTGCGGGCGCGGATGGCGGTGTCCGGGGCGAACTTCGCGGTCGCGGAGACCGGGACGCTGGTGGTGGTGGAGTCCGAGGGCAACGGCCGGATGTGCCTGACACTGCCCGAGGTGCTGGTCTCGGTGGTCGGGATCGAGAAGGTGGTGCCGACCTTCGCCGACCTCGACGTGTTCCTGCAGCTGCTGCCGCGCTCCTCGACGGGGGAGCGGATGAACCCCTACACCTCGACGTGGTCGGGAGTGAGCGAGGGCGACGGGCCGCAGGAGGTGCACGTGGTGCTGCTCGACAACGGCCGGAGCCGGGCGCTGGGCGACGAGGTCGGCCGGCAGGCGCTGCGGTGCATCCGCTGCTCGGCGTGCCTGAACGTGTGCCCGGTCTACGAGCGCACCGGCGGGCACGCCTACGGCTCGGTCTACCCCGGCCCGATCGGGGCGATCGTGAACCCGCTGCTGCGCGGGGTCGGCGTCGACGCGCAGGTCGACTCGCTCCCGTACGCCTCGACGCTGTGCGGCGCCTGCTACGAGGTCTGCCCGGTGCGCATCGACATCCCCTCGGTGCTGGTGGACCTGCGTGCCCAGGTCGTCGACGCGCACCGTCGCGGGGTCCCGACGCCGGAGGCGGCCGCGATGAGAGCGGCGGCGTGGTCGTTCGCCTCCGGCCGGCGGCTGGCGCTCACCGAGCAGGTCACCGGGCTCGCCGGACGGGTGGCCGAACGGTTGGGCCGTCGCGCCCTCCCGGGAGGCCGGCGCGCGCTGTCCCGGCTCCCATGGCCTGGTTCGGCGTGGACCGACGCCCGCGACCTGCCCGCACCACCGCGCGAGTCCTTCCGGGCCTGGTGGCAGCGGACCCGCGGCGGCCGAGCCGAGCAGCCCGAGCAGCCCGAGGAGCGCCCGGGGAGGGAGCAGTGAGCGCGCGCGAGGAGATCCTGGCCCGGATCCGCAGGGCGCTGGCCGGCGCCGACACCGCGCAGGTCGAGGCGCCCCGGGGCTACCGGGCGCGACCCGGACCCGAGGACCACGACAGGGCGGTCGCGCTGTTCGCCGAGCGGGTGGCCGACTACCGCGCCACCGTGACCCGGTGCACGGCCGCGGAGGTGGCCGGCGTGCTCGCCCGGGTGCTGCCGGCCGGTGCCCGGGTCGTGGTCCCCGACGGGTTCGGCTACGACGTCGCCGGTGCCGTCGCGGACCGCGGCGCCGACGGCTCGGTGTCGGTGCTCTCCGCCGTCGAGCTCGACCGGCTCGACGCCGTGGTCACCGAGGCGAGCGTCGGGATCGCCGAGACCGGCACGATCGTGCTCACCCACGGCCCCGGCCAGGGCCGCCGCGCCCTCAGCCTGGTCCCCGACCTGCACGTCTGCGTGGTCCGCGAGGACCAGATCGTCGCCGCAGTGCCCCAGGCCGTGGCACTGCTCGACCCGCACCGCCCGCAGACCTGGGTCAGCGGACCCAGCGCGACCAGCGACATCGAGCTCGACCGCGTCGAAGGCGTCCACGGCCCCCGGACCCTGCACGTCGTGCTCACCGGCTGAGCGCGCCGCCGTCCGGAGCGTCAGCGGACGTTGCCGAGCACCCGGGTCAGCGCGATCCGCAGGGCGACCCGCTCGGGGTTCTCCCGGGGCGGGCGATAGCGCTCGGCGTAGCGTCGGACCGCCTCCCGCACCGATGCCGGGTCGTCCAGCACTACCGCGCGACCCTCCAGCGTGGACCACCGGCGCCCGTCCACGCAGCACGCCGCGACCCGAGCGCCGGCGGCTCCTGCCGCGCGCACGTTGCGGACCTTCTGGGAGCCGCCGGACGTGATCGCCCAGGCACAGCCCGCTGCGGGGTCCAGCACCACACCCATCGGGACGACGTGCGGTGACCCGTCGGGGCGCAGCGACGTCACCGTGCACAGGTGCCGTTCGCTCCAGAAGCCGACCAGGTCAGCACCGAGCAGCACCGTCACCGTCGCCTCCTCGCAGGTCTGGACCAGGTCGGCCCGATGAATCCCGGTTTGTCCGATGTGCCGCACTCGTCACACCGGACTGGCACCATCACAGCACGGGTGACGACACGCCGGCCCGCACGGTGGTGCCCGGGTCGGCGCTGCAGACGCGACCGCCGCCTCCCACGGCGAGGCAGGCAGGCGGCGATCGTGACGGCAGGCCGGGAGGCCGCCGCACGCGGGGACGGCGGCCTCAGCCGGTCTTGCCCGGCTTGAGCAGGACCTTCGTCCAGCCGCTGTCGCGCTCGTCGAACTTCGCGTACCCCTCCGGAGCCTCGTCGAGACCGATCTCGTGGGAGACGATGAACGACGGCTGCGCGTGGCCGGTGAGGATCAGGTCGCGCAGCTCGCGGTTGTAGCGCTTGACGGGCGCCTGGCCGGTGCCCATCCGCTGGCCCTTGGTGAAGAAGGCGCCGTAGTCGAAGCCGATCCGGCCCTGCTTGGCGCCCTCGTCGGCTGCTCCGGGGTCCTGCGGCATGTACACGCCGACGACGCCGATGCCGCCGGTGGCGCGGACGATGCTGACCAGGTTGTCCAGCACCATCTCGGGGTGCTCGTCACCGGACGGGTCGTGCGCCTGGTACCCGACGGCGTCGACGCCGGCGTCGACGCCGTACCCGTTGGTGTGCTCGAGGAGCTGCTCCACCGGGTCGCCCTTGCCGAAGTCGACCGGTACCGCGCCGATCTTGCCGGCGAGCGCGAGCCGGTCCGGCTCCTTGTCGACGACGTAGACCTCGGACGCGCCGCGGATCGCGGCACTGTGCGCGGCCATCAGACCCACGGGTCCGGCGCCGAACACGGCGACCCGGTCGCCGGCCTTGACGCCGGCCAGCTCGGTGCCGTGCCAGCCGGTCGGGAAGACGTCGGAGAGCATCGTGAAGTCGTTCTCGTGCTCGGTGCCCTCAGGCAGCGTGAGCAGGTTGAAGTCGGCGTACGGCACCCGGAGGTACTCCGCCTGACCGCCCTCGTACGGGCCCATGTTCGCGTATCCGTAGGCCGCACCGTCCATGCCCTCGATCGGGTTGGTGCGGGTGCAGAACGACGTCCAGCCCTTCGTGCAGTTGCGGCAGGTGCCGCAGGCGATGTTGAACGGAACCGACACCCGGTCGCCTGCCTTGATCCGGGTGACGCCGCCGCCGACCTCCTCGACGACGCCCATGTTCTCGTGGCCGAGGACCTTCCCCTCCTCGACGCTGGTGCGCCCCTCGTACATGTGCAGGTCCGAGCCGCAGATGTTCGTGGTGGTGATCCGCACGACCGCGTCCAGCGGCTCCTGGATGCGCGCGTCCGCGACCTCCTCGACAGCGACCTCGAACGGACCCTTGTAGACGACGCCCTTCATGTGTGCTCCTTCCTCGACCCCCGGTGGGCACGGCTGCGCCCGACTGAGCGGGTGACCGGGGGCAGAGGGCTCCTGTACCCGGGTCGGGGCTCCGAACACGTGGTACGCCGGTGTTCGTGGCGTCCTGCAGGGGTACCCCGCACCCATGAGCCATGTGCCAGAGGAACAACCCGTCCAGGAGCCGCAGATCGCCGACGAGGAGCACCTCGCCGAGACCGAGGTGCGCGGCCGGCTCGACGCGACGCCGGAAGAGCAGCGCAACCGGGAGAGCGCGCCGGACCCCGCGGACCTCCCCGGTTCACCGACCGGGGAGGACACGGGGTCCTGAGCGCGCTGTTCCGGGGACGTCCGCGGGTCAGACGTCCGGAGGGCTGAACCGGTCCCAGACGCGGTGCTCGGCGAGCTGGCCGAGCACCGCTTCCGTGACGTCGCTGGGCGACTCGCCCAGGGTGACACCGGGGGCGTCCGACTGGATGCCAGCCGCGGCGACCGCCTGCTGCGCGTCGCCCCAGCCGCCGACGGGCTTGCCGTGCCGGTAGGCCTCCTGCAGCAGCAGGACCACCCGCGGGTCGACCTGCTGCGGCGTGGCGCCGTCGGCCGCCTGCGGCGCGATGCCCCGCACGGCGTCGAGCCCCGCCCGCGGCGAGCCGGCGAGGAGCACCCCGTCGAGCTCGACCGACCGGCCGGTGAGGAAGGTCCGCTGCACGGGCAGGTCGCCCTTGAACATGCCGCCCTTGGCGGCCACGAGCAGCGGCAGCGCCCCGGCGGCGACGACCGCGTCCTGGACCTTCGCGACCTCGCTCTCGTCGGCGTGCTCGGCCAGCACCACGCCCACGAGCCGGCCGGCGAGCGGCCAGCTGCCGGTGACCTGGCTCAGCGCGGGGCTGGGCGTCTGCGCCGGGACGTCGACGGTGGGCTCGGGAGCGGGCAGCCCCAGCCCGGCGGCCACCTGCTCGCAGAGCCGGCGGTCGATGTTGGCCAGCGCCAGCAGCTGGCGCTCCTTGATCGCCTGCTCGTAGCACTTGCCGAGCTCGAAGGTGTACGCCGCGACGATGTGGTCCTGCTCCACCGGCGACATGCTCTCCCAGAACAACCGGGCCTGCGTCCAGTGGTCGTCGAAGGACCGGGCCGCCGCGCGCACCTTCGCACTCTCGGCGATCGGTGCCGGCACCTCGACGTACGCGCCCTTGTCGACGGTCGCCGGGAACGGGCAGCCGCCGTCGAGCGAGTTCGGCACGTACGCCGCCCCGCCACGGTGCACCGCGTCCTGGTGGAAGCCGTCGCGCTGCAGGGAGTTGACCGGGGAGTGCGGGCGGTTGATCGGGATCTGCATGAAGTTCGGGCCGCCGAGCCGGGTCAGCTGGGTGTCGAGATAGGAGAAGTTGCGGGCCTGCAGCAGCGGGTCGTTGGTGATGTCGATGCCGGGCACGAGATGGCCGGTGTGGAAGGCCACCTGCTCGGTCTCGGCGAAGAAGTCGCTGGTGTTCTTGTTCAGCGTCATCAGACCGATGGGCTGCACCGGGGCGAGCTCCTCGGGGACGAGCTTGGTCGGGTCCAGCAGGTCGATGCCCTCGAACATCTGGTCCGGGGTGTCCGGGAAGACCTGGATGCCCAGCTCCCACTGGGGGAACGCGCCGGACTCGATCGCGTCGAACAGGTCACGCCGGTGGTAGTCCGGGTCCATGCCGGCGAGCATCTGAGCCTCCTCCCAGGTCAGCGAGTGCACGCCGAGCTGGGGCTTCCAGTGGAACTTGACCAGGGAGGTCGACCCGTCCGCGGCGACGAGCCGGAACGTGTGCACCCCGAAGCCCTCCATCATCCGGAAGGAGCGCGGGATCCCACGGTCCGACATGTTCCATATCGTGTGGTGCTGCGCCTCCGTGTGCAGGGAGACGAAGTCCCAGAAGCTGTCGTGGGCGCTCTGGGCCTGCGGGATCTCCCGGTCCGGGTGCGGCTTGCCGGCGTGGATCACGTCGGGGAACTTGATGCCGTCCTGGATGAAGAACACCGGGATGTTGTTGCCGACGAGGTCGAAGACGCCCTCGCTGGTGTAGAACTTCGTCGCGAAGCCGCGGGTGTCCCGGACCGTGTCGGCCGACCCACGCGAGCCCAGCACCGTGGAGAACCGCACGAACACCGGCGTCTCCACGTCCTCGGCGAGGAACGCGGCCCGGGTGACGTTCGCGGCGGTGCCGTAGCCCTTGAACATCCCGTGCACCCCGGTGCCCCGGGCGTGCACCACCCGCTCCGGGATGCGCTCGTGGTCGAAGTGCATGACCTTCTCGCGCAGGTGGTGGTCCTGCAGCAGCGTCGGTCCGCGCTCGCCGGCCTTCAGGCTGTGGTCGGTGTCGTGCACCCGCACGCCCTGGGCGGTCGTGAGGTAGGCGCCCTGCTGGGAGTTGAGCACCGGGTCCGCCTCGGTGGCCGCGCCGGTGGCGGTGCGCAGCTCGGGTGTGCCCTGGTCGTCACGGGGTGCGGGGTCCTCGCGGGGCTCGGTCGGAGGCGTCACGGACGGCGTCTCGCTGGTGGGCACGCCCGGGATGCGCGGCGGTTTGCGGTGAGGGATCACAGTGGCTCCTCCGTGGTACGACGGTCGGAAGAGGGTCGTACCCCTCGGGTGCGGGCCCAGACGCTCTGCGCCGTCGTGATCAGCCGGAGGTCCGTCCCGTCAGCGCATCCGCGGCGACTCGCAGGTCGGCGACGAGCCCCTCGAAGCCGCGGTCACGCTCCCGGGAGCGCAGCACGGCGGACGGGTGCGTGGTCGCGAGCACCCAGGACGGCGGCTGGGCGGCTCGCGGTGCGGGTCCGCTCGCACCCCTGGCAGCCCTGCGCGGCCCGGCGCAGCGAGGCCACGGCGTGGTCGTCGGGCACCCACGCCCGGGCGCCGGGGCGCCGGGAGTCCGTCACACCTCGCGCCAGGCGGCGTCGGCGTGGTCGTGACCGTGCGCGGCCATGTCGGTGAGACCGCCGTCGACGGTGAAGGACGCCCCGGTGACGTACGACGACCGCGGGGAGGCGAGGAAGCCGATGACCGACGCGACCTCGGTGACGTGGCCCGGTCGGCCGACCGGGTTGCCGGGCCGCTTCTCGTCGTACGCCCGGGACTCCTCGACGCCCGTCATCTCGGTCGCGATCTCGCCCGGCGCCACTGAGGTGACCAGGATGCCGTCGCGGGCGAGCTCGAGGCTCAGCACCCGGGTCAGCATGCCGAGGCCCGCCTTCGCGGCGCAGTAGGCCGAGGCGCCGAGCCGTGGCACGTGCTCGTGGACGCTGGTCACGTTGATGATCCGGCCCCCGTGGCCCTGCTCCAGCATCACCCTCGCTGCCCGCTGGGCGCACAGGAAGGGCCCGTCGAGGTCGGTGCCGAGCACCTGACGCCACTCGTCGTAGGAGATGTCCACCGCATGCCTGGAGATCCCGGTGCCGGCCACGTTCACCAGCACCCCGAGCGAGCCGAGCTCGTCGGCCAGCTCCGAGACCGCGTCCGCCGCGTCCGGCGCAGCCAGCTCCTGGCGCCGTACGGCGCAGCGCTGGCCGCGCTTCTCGATCGCCGCACGGGTGCCGTCGGCGCCCTCCTCGTCGGTGTGGAAGGTGATCGCGACGTCGAAGCCCTCGGTGGCCAGCAGCTCGGCGGTCGCCCGGCCGATGCCGGAGTCGGCGCCGGTGACGACGGCGGTGCGCGGATAGGTCCCGGTCATACGGTGGCCTCGCTCTCGGGAGCGCTGGAGGTCGCGTCGTCCCATCGCAGCAGCGCGGTGGCCGGGTCGACGCCGGACTGGTCGCGCGCGAGCAGGGAGACCTCGGCGCCGGTGGCCGCGGCCAGGGCGACCAGCAGCTGGTCGGCCGGCAGGTCCGTGTCCTCGGCGGCCGACGTCGGCAGGGCCAGGCCGGCCCGGCGCTCGGCGCTGACCCGGGCGTCGCGGGTGGCGTCGAGGTCCAGCACCAGGCGCTCGACCTTGCCCTGCACGAACGCGTCGAGGACCTCCTCGAGCCCCTGGGCCACCCCGGTCCCGCGACCGGTGGCCTCGGCGAGCTGCTCGGTGAGCCGGCGCTCGTCGTCGGCCTCGAGGGCGGCGAGCACCCGGCGGACATCGGTCCACATCGCCTCGTCCGACGTCCCGGCGGCACGACCGCCGCTCTCGATCTCCTCCACCTCCACGGAAAGGCCGTCGAGCGCCTCGCGAAGCTCCGCCCGGGCCCGCACCTCGCCGGCCACCACGACCACGCGCGGGCGCTCGCTCCGGCAGACGTGCCGGATCTCCTCGGCGACCTCGCGCGCGTTGTGCTTCCACTTCTCCTCGACGCCCTGGAGGTAGCTGCGCTCCGCCCAGTCGCCGACGTGCACCTTGGTGATGTGGAACGTGTCGCCCTCCACCTCGCGGTGCTCGACCTCGGGGTGCGACGCCGCCCGGTAGAGGTCCAGGTCGGCACCCTCGCGGTCGGCGACCACCAGCAGGAACGACGTCTCGCCGTCGACCTGGTGCACCCAGGCGGCGAGGTCGGGGAGCGGGCCGACGGAGCACGACTCCGGGTACGACGAGTGGCCCCCGCGGACGTCGTCGAACACCACCCGTCCGTCCGCGGCGACCAGGTAGCGGTGCACCTCACCCGGCACGGAGGTCTGCTCGGCGATCCGGTCGGTCAGGGCGGTGATGGTCTTCTCGTCGACGCCGTCGTGCTCGAGCTCGTGCCGCAGCGTGGTCAGCCGGCTGGTGAGCTGCTGGCGGGCGTCCTCGGTGTCGCGGCTGACGTCGACGTGCGCGGACACGAACGGCCCCTTCTCGGCGTAGAGCCCCTGAAGGCTTCCCAGCAACATGCGTCCTCCTCGAGGGTGGGCGTCGGACGGTACGACGACGGGCGTACCCGTCGGAGGCCTCGGTCATGCGGTGCTCAGCCCTTGCTGCCCGTCGTGGCGATGCCCTCGACGAAGTGCTTCTGGCCGAGGAAGAACAAGATCACCATCGGGACGGTCGTGATCACGCTGGCGGTGACCACGATCTCCCAGTGCCACTCGCCGCCGAAGCCGAACTGGTCCAGCATCGCCTTGAGGCCCCGGGGGACCGTGAACGTGCTCGAGTCGCGCAGGTAGATGAGGGGGCGCATCAGGTCGGTCCAGGCGGCCTGGAACTCGAAGAGGGCGGTCACGACGAGAGCCGGCTTGGTCAGGGGCAGCGCGATGTGCCGGAAGAGCTGCCAGTTGTTGGCTCCGTCGATCTTCGCGGCGTCGAACAGCTCGCGGGGGAGGCCGAGCAGGAACTGCCGCAGCAGGAAGATGTAGAAGGCGCTGCCGAACAGGTTCCCCGCCCACAGCGGCGTCAGCGTGCCGACCATGCCCAGCGAGTTCCAGATCAGGTACACCGGGATCATCGTCACCGCGCCGGGCAGCATCATCGTGGCCAGCACCAGGCCGAACAGGGCGTTGCGGCCACGGAACCGGAAGTAGCTGAAGCCCCAGGCCACCATCGCGCTCGAGAGCGTGACGGTCGCCGTCGCGAGCACGGTGACCAGAATCGTGTTGCCGAGCCAGAGAGCCATCGGCGCGTCGTGCCAGACCGCCACGTAGTTGTGCAGCGTGAAGGTCCTCGGGATCAGACGGTTGTCGAACACCTGGCCCCGCGGCTTGAAGGACGCGCTCACCAGCCACACGAACGGGTAGATGAAGGCGAGCGTCAGCAGGCTCAGCAGCGCGTACACCACCACCTGGAGCAGCCGCTTGCGGGGCAGCCGGGGCGGTGGGGGAGCGGTCGAGACCGCCGTGGCGTCCTCGTCGAGGGAGAGCCGCGGGGCGGGGGTGTCGACGGAGGTCATGCCTGCTCCCCCTCGTAGAACACGAAGCGTCGGGTGAACCGGACCTGCACCGCGGTGACCGCCATGATCACGACGAACAGCAGGAGCGCGAGCGCGGAGGCGTACCCCATGTGCAGGAAGCCGAACGCCTGCTGGAACAGGTAGATCGTGTAGAACAGCGCCGCGTCGTTGCTGTAGGTGGAGTTGCCCGAGCCGAAGAACGCCGTGTACGCCTCGGTGAAGCTCTGGAACGACGCGATCGTCTCCACGATCAGCAGGAAGAACAGGGCTCCGCTGGTCATCGGCAGCGTCACGTGCACCGTCTGCCTCCACCAGCCGGCACCGTCGACGCGCGCGGCGTCGTACAGCTCCTGAGGCACGTTGCGCAGCGCGGCGAGCAGGATGATCACCGCACCACCGATGGTCCACAGGCTCATCAGCACGAGCCCGGGCTTGACCCAGCTCGGGTCGGTCGTCCACGACGGGCCGTCGATGCCGAACCACCCCAGGACGCTGTTCACCAGTCCGCTCTGCCCGTTGAACAGCAGGAGCAGCAGCACGCCGATGGCGACCGGCGGGGTCATCTTGGGCAGGAAGAACGCGGTGCGGAAGAAGCCCGCCATCCGTCCCGCGCGGTTCAGCAGCAGGGCCAGGGCCAACGACAGCACCAGCTTCGTGGGCACCGACAGCACCGTGAACACGAAGGTGTTCCTCAGTGCGAGCGCGACCTTGTCGTCCTGCAGCAGGGCGTGGAAGTTGTCCAGCCCGATGAAGTGCGGGTCGCTGATCACGTCGTAGTCGGTGAGCGACAGGTAGCCGGTGTAGATCAGCGGGTAGAGCGTGAAGACCAGGAACCCGATCAGCCAGGGACTGATGAACAGCAGCGCCGCCCGGGTCTCCGAGCGCCGCAGCCTCCGCCGGCGCTGCACGGTCATGGTCACTTCCGCCAAGCCGCCCAGGCGTCGTCGAGCGCCTTCTGGGCCTCCTGCTGGCCCTTCTTCATCGAGGCCTCAGGCGACATCTGGCCGTTGAGCACGCGGTTGACCGCGTCCTGCCAGGCGGTGTCGAACTCGTCGCCGGCAGGGTTCGCGGGCATGCTGAACGCGTGCGCGTTGGCCTGGTAGGTGGCGTTGATGGCGGCGTCCCAGGTCGGGTCGGTCGGCTTGATCATCGCCTGGATCCGCTTGTCCGCCTGGACGTTCCCGGTGAGGACACCGGTGAACACGCCGTCGCCCTTCTTGCGCAGCGAGACGCGCTTCTCGGCCGCCTTCACCCAGCTCGCGGTCTCGGTCATCGTCTTGGCGAACCGGCAGGCCGCCGCGGCGTGCTTGCTGCCCCGCGGAATCGCCCAGGCCGATCCGGAGGCGAACGCGAGCGGCTGGTTCGACCTGTCGCGGAAGGTGTCGAACGCCATCGGGGCCTTGGGGGAGACGTCGTTGAGCACGTTGACGTACCACTGCTCCATCGGCATCGCGCCCAGCGTCCCGGAGGCGAACTGGTTGCCGGACCCGAAGAAGTCCGCGGAGTCGCGGAACGCCTTCACCTTCGCGAAGCCGCCCTGCGCGGTGTAGATGGACACCGCGAACTTCAGCGCCTGGACCACCTTCGGGCTGTCCAGCTCGGCCCTGCGGCCGTCGGCGGAGATCAGGTCCGCGCCGTTCGCCTTCGCCCACAGCGGCAGGAACTCGGGCAGCTTGCTGTCGAAGCCGATCACCGTGAGCTTGCCGCCGACGGTGCTGGTGAGCTTCCGGTTGGCCGCGGCGACCGCGTTCCAGTCGTGGCCGTTGACGTCGGAGACCGTCAGCCCGGCCTTCTTCAGCAGGTCCTGGTTCGCCTGGATGATCTGGACGACGTTGAACTCCGGGATGCCGTAGACCTGGTGGTCGAAGGTCACCTGGGCCAGGGCGGGTGCCCGGAAGACGCTGGTGTCGATGTGCTCGCCGTCGATGCAGTCCTTGAGCGGGATGATCGCCTTTCGCGAGGCCAGGGTGCCGATCTGCGCCCGCTCGGCGTAGATGATGTCCGGCGGGTTCCCCGAGGCGACCGTAGGGAGGAACTGCTGGACGTCGAAGGAGCCCGGGTTCAGCTTCACGGTGACCCCGGAGCCGAGCGCCTTCTTCGCCTGGTTGAGCCGGACGGTGCCGATCTCGTCGGTGGCTCCGAAGCCCATCACGTCGAGCCTGCCGGACAGCTTCGCCTGGGCGTCGTACGACGTGCCACTGCCGTTCGCACTGTCAGCGGTTCCCTGGGCGCAGCCCGCGGCCAGGAGTGCGGTGACGAGGGCGCCGGAGAAGTACGCGGACACGCGAAAGCCCATGACCTCCACCCTTCTGCGTGGACCCGAGAGGGTCGTCCTGCGGGCAGCTGCTGCTCGACCGCTTGGTGCCGACTTACCCGTCCGCGCCGCTTCTATGCGGCGGGAACGAGAACCGTTTGTCGGGACCCGACAACCGCTTGTCCTACGACTCCTACGACGTGGTCTCCCGGCGGTCGTCCGGCAGCCTCCGGGTGAGTCCCCGACGGTCGAGGTGACCGAGCAGGGGCAGGGCCACGCGGCGGCTGGTGTCGAGCGCGCTGCGGGCCGCACTGGTGGTGAACGGCTGCGGCAGGGTGCGCAGCCGGGCGACCGCCACCATGTCCGCGCCGGCGAGCAGCACCACGCCGTCCCCCAGTCGCAGCACCCGACCGGCCTTCGCCAGCGCGGCCACCGCGCGCACGTCGAGCCCGAGCTCGGCGAGTCGGCCGGCCGTCGGCGCCGCGAAGGGCCGTTCGGCGAGCTCGGCCTCCAGCGCGCGGCACGCCGCCTCGAGGCCGGGGGGCAGCGTGTCGGCCTCTCGGGGCGGGTGCACCCGGCCGTCGCGCGCCTGCAGGGGCGGCGTCACGAGCGGCGCCACGAGCTCGGGGGCCGGCAGGCCGAGCGCGCGGGCCACCACGGCGACCGGAACCGCGGGCTCGAGCGGCGTGGACGCCCCGGCCACGACGTCGGGCAGCCTGGCGCGGAGGCGGTCGGCGACGTCCGGCGCCACCAGCCATCCCGCCGCCTCGACGGTGCCGTGCGGCAGCGGGTCCGTGGGCACTCCGGTGCGCTCCAGGACGCTGCGCCGGACCACCTCGCGACGCCGCAGCTCCCCGGCGAGGCTGCCGTCGGCGTCGGCGAGCTCCTTCGCCCTGAACCGGGCGGCGCCGCGGCGGACCAGCTCCGGTGGCACCGGGTCGACGACCTCCACGCCCCACACCTCGCGGCTGCCCGGGTCGCGGAGCAGCGCGCGGTCACCGATGCGGAGCGGCAGTGGGTGGCCGAGGGTGAGCCGCACGAAGGTGTCGTCGAGCGGGCGGCTGCGGACCTGGGTGGCGGCCGCCCCGACGTGCAGCATGGGCCGCTCGGGCGGCCGCCCCGGCACGGTGAGCCGCACGTCGAGGGTGCTGACCGGCAGCCAGGCGCCCGGCGTGGTGAGGGGCGTCCCGCGGGACAGCCCGCGCGGCGCCTTCCCCGACAGCGCGACGGCCACCCGGCTCACGCCCGTCGCGACGCTCACCGGCCGGCCCAGGCACTCCAGGGCCCGCACCCGGACCTGCTCGTCGTCGACCATGAGCACGTCCCCGACCCTGAGCGACCCGGCCGGCAGCGTGCCGGTCACCACCGTGCCGGTGCCGCGGACATGGAAGACCCGGTCCGCCCACAGTCGCACCGGCGCCGTCGGGTCCGGCTCGGGAAGCGCCGTGACGACGTCGACGAGCCGGTCGCGCAGCTCGTCGATGCCGGTCCCCGTCCGGCCGCTGACCGCGACGGCGGGCACCGCGGCCAGCGACGTACGGGCGAGCCGCTCCCGGGCCCGGGCCAGCGCCGGCTGCGGGTCGGCCAGGTCGGCGCGGGTGACCGCGAGGACGCCGTGCCGCACTCCCAGCGCATCGAGCGCGGCCAGGTGCTCGGCCGCCTGAGGCATCCACGGGTCGTCAGCGGCCACCACGAAGAGCGCCGCCGGCACGGGGCCGACGCCGGCCAGCATCGTGGAGACGAACCGCTCGTGTCCGGGGACGTCGACGAACGCCACGTCACCCACCCGGTCGAACGTCGTCCAGACGTACCCGAGCTCGATGGAGAGCCCCCGCCGGTGCTCCTCGGCGAGGCGGTCGGGCTCGGCGCCGGTGAGCGCGCGGACCAGCGTCGACTTGCCGTGGTCGACGTGGCCTGCGGTGGCGATCACGTGCATGTCAGCGGGACTCCTCGGCGTGGTCGGTGGCGGCGTCGGCGCCCGTGTCGGTGCCGGCGTGCTCATCGGCGGCGGCCGCGACCCGGACCGCCTCGACCAGCGCGCCGTCGTCCTCGGGGCGGACCGCGACCAGGTCCAGCAGCAGGCGTCCCTGCTCGACGTGTCCGACGACCGGGCGCCGTCCGGTGCGCAGGGGGGTGGCCAGCCGTGCGGGCAGCGCGACGGCGGCGCTGGGCAGCCGCACGTCCGGGGCGCCGCCGCCGCCGACCGCAGCGGTCGACGCAACGGCGCAGGGCAGTCCCGGCTCGGTGGTCCCCGGGAGGCCGGACAGCGCCTCGGCGATGCGGCTCGCGCGGGCCAGCAGCGCCGTCTGGTCCGCGGCCAGCGCGGCGGCCACCGGAGTCGGCGGGCCGGTGAGCGTCGCCTCGAGCGCGGCCAGCGTCAGCTTGTCGACGCGCAGCGCTCGGGCGAAGGGGTGTCGGCGCAGGCGCTCCACCAGGTCGGCGCGGCCGAGCAGCAGCCCGCACTGCGGGCCGCCGAGAAGCTTGTCACCCGAGGCGGTCACCAGGGCTGCTCCCTGGCGCAGGCTGTCGGTGGCGCTCGGCTCGGCGGGAAGTCGCGGGTGACGGGCGAGCAGGCCCGAGCCGATGTCGTGCACCACGGGCACCGGCAGGGACGCGAGCTCGGCCACCGGCACGCTGGCGGTGAAACCCTGCACGACGAAGTTCGACGGGTGCACCTTCAAGATGAACGCGGTGTCCTCGTCGACCGCCTCGGCGTAGTCGGTCAGCCGGACGCGGTTCGTGGTGCCCACCTCTCGCAGCCGTGCGCCCAGCGACTCGACGAGCTCGGGAACCCGGAAGCCGTCCCCGATCTCGACCAGCTCGCCGCGGGCCACGACCACGACCCTGTCGGCCGCCAGGCCGCGGGCGGCCAGCGCGAGGGCCGCGGCGCCGTTGTTCACGACATGCACGGCCTCCGCCTCCGGGACGGCGGCGGCCAGCGCGTCCATCGCGCCGCGGCCGCGGCGGTCCCGTCGGCCGGTCCGAAGGTCCAGCTCCACGTCCGTCGCACCGGCCGCGACGGCGAGCGCCTCCACGGCGGCGGGGGACAGCGGGGCGCGTCCGAGGTTGGTGTGGACGATGACGCCCGTGGCGTTGAGCACCGGCCGCAGGATGGTGGCGGCGGCAGGCACCAGTCCCATCGCCGCGTCGGCCACCGCGCCGGGCGCCACCTGCCCGGAGCGGCACCGGTCGAGCGCGACCGCGACCGCCTCCTTGACCAGGCGCGTCCCCACCCGCTCGGCCGCCTCGCGCAGGCGAGGGTCCGCGAGCACCTGGTCGGTGCGGGGTGTCGCCCGGCGGGGGTCAGTCATGGTCGTCATCGTAGGTGCGTCCCGCCGCAGCCCGAGGCCCGGGCGCGGTGCCCGGTGCAGGTACTGGCAGGGGTCTTGCCGTGGCTGTCTGGAGCGGTTAGGTTTTCAGAAGCCCTCTACGGCGTTCCGAGGTACTCGGGGTGCCGTCAGGGGACCACCCCAGACTCCCGGTGGCGTGCGAGCCTGGAGGTTACCTTGGCAAGCTCGACCACGAACTCGTCCTGGACCCCCGAGTGGGGCCCCTCGCCCAGTGTGAGTGGTGCGTCCACGAGTGTTGAGATCACCGGAGAGCCGACGCCGTTCTCCCGCCTCGAACCGCAGGCAGCGGTGGTCGAGCAGGCGGTCGGCGTCCTGATGTTCCGCTACGGGCTCGGCTCCTACGAGGCGCTCGGCGTGCTGGCTCGCTGGTCACACGACGCGTGCGTCGACGTTCCCGAGCTGTCCCGGATCCTCATGCACGGCATCTGTCTCGGCCGCATCGACACCGAAGACCGCAGAGCGACCCTCGTCCGGTGGCTGGTGCAGCGGATGCGCACGGACCCCGCCCTGGACCCCTCGACCACCTGACATCACCCGCGGCCGCGCCGGTCCCTTACGCAGCGTGACCGGCCGGCCGCGGGCGACCTCCGGTCCGGTGTCGGGGCAGACCGTGGCGGCGAGACCTGCATGGCGCTCGGTCGGCCCGGGTACGTCAGGCCCATGAGCGCATCCTCCCGGCCCGTCCCGCCCGCCCGGCTGCGAGCGGCGAACGTCGCCAGGGGAGCGCTGGGGGCCGTGGCGCTCGCGCGGCCCCGGACGATGGCCGGCGTGTACGGCGCGGACCCTTCCGCGCGACCAGCCGTCGTGGCCGCGCGGGTGCTCGGCGGCCGGCACCTCACGGAGGCCGCGGTCCTCGAGGCCTCACCGACGGTGCGCACCCGGATGGTGGCCGCGGCCGTCGACCTGACGCACGCCTCCAGCATGGTCCTGCTGGCCGTCGTCTCGCGACGTTGGCGTCGTCCGGCGCTGGTCAGCGCGTCGGTGGCCGTGGCCTGCGCGGCGGCGACGTACCCGCTCCCGACGGCCGCCGACCTCGACCGCCGGGAGAGCCGGCCGATAGCCGGCCGTGACCCGGTCGCCCGTCCCGAGCGCGTCGGACGGGCCGTGGACGACGAGGAGGACGACGAGGGGGATGACGAGGGGGACGACGACGAGGACGACGGCCCGTCCGCGGAGCAGATGGGGCGGCGGGTGCGCAGCCGCTCCGCAGCGGCGGACGACCGTCGCCGGCGGCTGCTGGAGCGCTCGATGGCCACCCATCGGCCCTTCGCCCGCGCCGCGGCCGTGCTGCTCGCCGCGATGGCTGTCTGGCTGCTCGTCGGGCAGTGGGTGCTGAACTACCCGCTCAACGGTCCGGCGCAGAACGCCGCCCTGCGGGAGACCGGCTTCGCCGTGGTCGTGGCGCTGTGCGGGCTGCGGCTGGTGGTCGTCAGGCGCAGCCCGGTCGCGACCGGCGTCGCCGTGCTGTGCGGCGTGCTGCTGCTGGTCAGCGGCCCCCTGCTGGGGCGCACCTGGAGGCCCGCCGAGGCGGACGAGGTGGCGTCCGGGGTCCTGGTCCTGGTCCTCGGCCTGCTCACCTGGCCCCGGCGCGGGGCCTCGGGCGACGCAGCCCAGGCGTGACCATGACCGCCGGGAGACCTTCCGGGTCGCGGCCATCCCTGCGGACGCGGTCCGCGCCGAGGTCGTAGTCGGCTTCGACAGCTGAGCGTGCGACGGGCTGTGGCGGAGGCGGACGGGAATCGAACCCGCCGGACCCGGATACCGGGCCCCTACGGTTTTGAGGACCGCGCCCGTCACCAGACGAGAAACGCCTCCGCGGAGCAGTCTAGGTGCCGGGTGGCCGGACGCACGTTTGGGGCCCGAACCCGCGGGATACGTTGGCCGCATGGGCGAGAAGGGCTTCCTCGAGTTGTGGCCGCTGGTGCGCCAGCTGCGGGGCGCGGACAGGCTCGGCAGGGGCGCCGCGGCGCAGTCCCGGCGCAGCGAGCACCTCCAGCCGCGGATCGCCGAGGCCGACCGGGTGGCGCCGTCGGTGTGCCCGTACTGCGCGGTGGGCTGCGCCCAGAAGATCTTCGTCAAGGACGAGAAGGTCGTCCAGATCGAGGGCGACCCGGCCAGCCCGATCTCCCGCGGACGCCTCTGCCCCAAGGGCAGCGCCAGCAAGCAGCTCGTCACCTCGCCGACCCGGGAGACCACGGTCCGCTACCGCCGGCCGTACGGCACCGAGTGGGAGGAGCTCGACCTGGACACCGCGATGGACATGATCGCGGACCGGGTCATCGCCACCCGCAGGAGGTTCTGGCAGTGGGAGGACGACGAGGGCCGCCGGACCCGGCGGACCATGGGCATCGCCAGCCTCGGAGGAGCGACCCTCGACAACGAGGAGAACTACCTCATGAAGAAGCTGTACACGGCGATGGGCGCTATCCAGATCGAGAACCAGGCCCGGATTTGACACTCCTCCACCGTTCCCGGTCTGGGGACCTCGTTCGGTCGCGGCGGAGCGACCTCGTTCCTGCAGGACCTCGCCAACGCCGACTGCATCCTGATCGAGGGCTCGAACATGGCCGAGGCCCATCCGGTCGGGTTCCAGTGGGTGATGGAGGCCAAGCGGCGGGGCGCGACGATCATCCACGTCGACCCCCGGTTCACGCGGACCTCCGCGGTCGCCGACATCCACGTGCCGATCCGCGCGGGCTCGGACATCGCGTTCCTCGGAGCGTTGGTCAACCACGTCCTGACCAACGAGGCCGACTTCCGCGAGTACGTCGTGGCGTACACCAACGCCGCCACGATCATCGACGACAAGTTCCAGGACACCGAGGACCTCGACGGGCTGTTCTCCGGGTTCGGGGAGGACACCGGGCACTACGACCCGACCTCGTGGCAGTACGAGACCTCCCGGGAGGACGTCGAGGCGCGGGTCGCGGCGGGCGAGGGCGGGTCGAGCGCCCACGGCGCGCACCACGCGGCGGAGGCCGCGCACTCCGACGTGCACGGCTCCGGCGGGGCGCCGGTGCCCGGGAAGGGCTTCCGCGACGAGACGCTGCAGCACCCCCGCTGCGTGTTCCAGATCCTGAAGCGGCACTTCGCCCGCTACACCCCGGAGATGGTGCAGGAGGTCTGCGGCATCGAGCCGGAGCAGTTCCGGGCGGTTGCCGACGCCCTGACCCGCAACAGCGGCCGGGAGCGCACGGCGGCGTTCTGCTACGCGGTCGGCTGGACGCAGCACAGCGTCGGGTCGCAGATGATCCGGACCGCCTCGATCCTGCAGACGCTGCTCGGCAACATCGGGCGTCCCGGCGGCGGCATCATGGCGCTGCGCGGGCACGCCTCCATCCAGGGCTCGACGGACATCCCGACGCTGTTCAACATCCTGCCGGGCTACCTGCCGATGCCGCACGCGGAGCTGCACCACGACATGGACAGCTACGTCTCCGACGAGGAGGGCAAGGCCGGCTTCTGGGGCAACATCCGCTCCTACGCCGTGAGCCTGCTGAAGTCCTACTGGGGCGACGCGGCGACGCCGGAGAACGACTTCTGCTTCGACTACCTGCCGCGGGTGACCGGGGACCACTCGACGTACCACACGGTCAAGTCCCAGATCGAGGAGCCGGGGCAGGGCTACTTCATCGTCGGGGAGAACCCGGCGGTCGGGAACGCCAACGGCAAGCTCCAGCGGCTCGGGCTGGCGAACCTCGGCTGGCTGGTCGTGCGGGACATGGTGATGGTCGAGTCGGCCACGTTCTGGAAGGACGGGCCGGAGATCGAGACCGGCGAGCTCGAGACCGACAAGATCGGCACGGAGGTGTTCTTCCTGCCGGCCGCCTCGCACGTGGAGAAGTCGGGCTCGTTCACGCAGACCCAGCGGATGCTGCAGTGGCGCACCAAGGCGGTCGACCCGCCGGGCGAGGCCCGCAGTGAGCTCCAGTTCTACTACGAGCTGGGACAGCGGATCCGGGCCAGGCTCGCCGGCTCCACCGACGAGATGGACCGGCCGCTGCTGGACCTCACCTGGGACTACCCCACCGAGGGGCCGCTGCAGGAGCCGGACGGCAGCGCGGTGCTGCGCGAGATCAACGGCACCGGGCCGGACGGCCGTGCCCTGTCCGCGTACAAGCAGCTGAAGGCGGACGGCTCGACCAGCTGCGGGTGCTGGATCTACTGCGGCGTGTACGCCGACGAGAAGAACCAGGCAGCCCGCCGCACGCCGCACTGGGAGCAGGACGAGGTCGCGCTCGAGTGGGGCTGGGTGTGGCCCGCGAACCGGCGGATCCTCTACAACCGCGCCTCGGCGGCGCCCGACGGCACGCCGTGGAGCGACCGCAAGAGGTACCTGTGGTGGGACGCGGAGCAGCAGAGGTGGAGCGGCCCGGACGTGCCGGACTTCGTGCCGGACCGGGCGCCGGACTTCGTCCCCGAGGACGGTGCCAAGGGGCCGGACGCCATCGGTGGCCAGGACCCGTTCATCATGCAGACGGACGGGAAGGCGTGGCTCTTCGCGCCCGGTGGGGTCGTGGACGGCCCGCTGCCGGCGCACTACGAGCCCGCGGAGTCGCCGGTCCACAACCCGTTGTACGGCCGGCAGAGCAACCCCGCCCGCCGGACGCTACCCACCGAGTCGAACCCGCTGAACCCGTCGTACTCCGAGGTGTTCCCCTACGTCTTCACGACCTACCGGCTGACCGAGCACCACACGGCCGGGGGGATGAGCCGCACGCTGCCCTACCTCAGCGAGCTCCAGCCGGAGTTCTTCTGCGAGGTCTCGCCGAGGCTCGCGACGGAACGCGGCCTGACCCACAACGGCTGGGCGACGATCACCACGTCCCGCACCGCCATCGAGGCCCGGGTGCTGGTCACCGAGCGGGTGCGCTCGCTCAGGATGGGGGACCGGTGGGTCGAGCAGGTGGGGCTGCCCTACCACTGGGGTCACAACGGGCTGTCCACCGGCGACTCGGCCAACGACCTGGTGAACGTGACCTTGGACCCCAACGTCTACATCCAGGACAAGGTCGGGACCTGCGACATCCGCCCCGGCCGGCGGCCGCGCGGGGCGCAGCTCCCGGCGTACGTCGCGGACTACCGGCGGCGCGCCGGACTGTCCGAAGAAGGTGGCTCCGACGGACCGGTCGTGGCCGACGCCGACCAGACGCCCGCCGTCGCCGAGGAGGACGCCCGATGAGGAACGCGTTATACGGACCGCTCGAGGACGTGCAGGGCGACGCCGGGTACGCCGAGCACCCGCCCCGGATGGGCTTCTTCACCGACACCTCGGTCTGCATCGGGTGCAAGGCGTGCGAGGTCGCGTGCAAGGAGTGGAACGAGGTGCCCGCCGACGACGTCGGGCTGACCGGGATGTCCTACGACAACACCGGGGCCCTGGGTGCCAGCACCTGGCGGCACGTCGCGTTCGTCGAGAGGCCGGTGGAGCCGAGCCGGCCCCTGCACCCGACCACCAAGGACCTCGGCCTGCCGGGCATGGGCCCTCCGGGGTGGAACGGAGACGGCTCCTCCGCCGACGGGCTGCCGTCGAAGGAGGACCAGGGTGCCGCCTCCGGCGACGCCGGCGTCCGCTGGCTGATGTCCTCGGACGTCTGCAAGCACTGCACGCACGCCGCCTGTCTCGACGTCTGCCCCACGGGCTCGCTGTTCCGCACCGAGTTCGGGACCGTGGTGGTCCAGCCGGACATCTGCAACGGCTGCGGCTACTGCGTGCCGGCCTGCCCGTACGGCGTCATCGACCTGCGCAAGGAGGACGGCCGAGCATTCAAGTGCACGCTCTGCTACGACCGGCTCAAGGTCGGTGAGACGCCGGCGTGCGCCAAGGCCTGCCCCACCGAGTCGATCCAGTACGGCGAGGTCGACGAGCTGCGCGAGCGCGCGGACCGACGGCTGGCCGAGCTCCACGAGCAGGGCGTGGACGTCGCGCGCCTGTACGGCCGGGACCCCGACGACGGCGTCGGCGGCGACGGCGCGTTCTTCCTGCTGCTCGACGAGCCCGAGGTGTACGGGCTGCCGCCGGACCCGGTGGTCACCACGCGCGACATCAGCTCGATGTGGCGGCACGTCGGGGCCGCCGCGGCGACGCTGTTCGGCCTCGGGGTCGCCTCCTTCCTGGGGCGGCGGCGATGAGCCCGCGCGGTGGACATGCGGGTGAGCGCTCGATGGTCCCGGAGCCGGAGTTCGACTCCTACTACGGCAAGCAGATCATCAAGACGCCGACCTGGAAGACGCCCGACGTCCCGCTGTACCTCTTCCTCGGTGGGATGGCCGGCGCGGCGGGGGTGCTGGCCGAGGGTGCTGCAGCCACCGGCAACCGCCCCCTCGAGCGGGTGGCCCGGCTGACCGCGGCGGGCGGCGCGGCGCTCGGCACCGTCTTCCTCGTGCACGACCTCGGACGTCCCGAGCGGTTCCTCAACATGCTGCGCGTGTTCAAGGTCACCTCGCCGCTGTCGGTGGGGTCGTTCATCCTGGCGCCGTTCAGCGGCCTCTCGTCGCTGGCCGCCGCCTCCGTGGTCACGGGCAGGCTGCCGCGGCTGGGCCGGCTCGCCGGGCTCGGCGCCGCCGCGTTCGGCCCGCCGCTGACGACGTACACCTCCGCCCTGCTGGCCAACACCGCAGTCCCGGCCTGGCACGAGGCCCACCGCGAGCTGCCCTTCGTCTTCGCCGGGTCGGGGGCGAGCGCCGCGGGTGGCATGGCGCTGATCTTCACACCGAAGGCGAGCAACCAGGCCGCCCGGCGGATGGCGATCGCCGGGGCCGCGGTCGAGCTGGCGGCCTCGGAGACGATCAAGCGGCGGGTCGGCATGGTCGCCGAGCCGTACGTCGAGGGCCGGCCCGGCCTGCTGATGCGCACGGCGTCGCGGATGACCGCCGCCGCGGCGGTGCTGTCGACGGTCGGCGGCCGGTCCCGCGGGGTCTCTGTGGTCTGTGGGGTGACCTACGTGGTGGCCTCGGCGATCACCCGCTTCGGGGTGTTCGAGGCCGGGATCGCCTCGGCGAAGGACCCGAAGTACACCGTCGTACCGCAGAAGGAGCGGCTCGCCCGGCGCGCCTCGGAGAAGGTGACCGGCGAGGTGCGGGCCGACGCCTGACCGGCCGGGAGCGCTCACGGTGCCCTCAGGTGTGGTGAGTACCGTTGGCACGTGACCACCACGGCTCCTGCACGTCTGACCCAGTACGCCGCCGGTGGCGGCTGTGCCTGCAAGATCCCGGCGGGTGAGCTGGAGGAGGTGCTCTCCGGGCTGCCGACCGGCACCGCGACCGGTGACCTGCTGGTCGGCCTGGAGAACGGCGACGACGCCGCCGCGGTGCGGATCAGCGCGGACCGTGCCGTGATCGCGACGGCCGACTTCTTCACACCCGTCGTCGACGACCCGTACGACTGGGGGCGGATCGCGGCCGCCAACGCGCTCTCCGACGTCTACGCGATGGGTGGCGAGCCGCTCGTCGCGGTGAACCTGCTCGCCTGGCCCCGCGACCTGCTGCCCTTCGAGCTCGCCGCGGAGGTGCTGCGCGGCGGCGCCGACATCTGCGTCGATGCCGGCACCCACCTCGCCGGCGGGCACAGCATCGACGACCGGGAGCCGAAGTACGGGCTCGCGGTCACCGGGATCGCGGACCCGGAGCGGCTGCTGCGCAACGACGCCGGTCGACCCGGAACGCCGATCACCTTGACCAAGCCGCTCGGTCTGGGCGTGCTCAACAACCGTCACAAGGCGACGGGGGAGCAGTTCCCGGAGGCCGTCGAGACGATGACCACGCTGAACCGGCACGCCGCGCGCGCCGCGGTGAGCTCGGGGGCGACCTGCGCCACGGACGTCACCGGCTTCGGGATGCTGGGTCACCTGTACAAGCTGTGCCGCGCCAGTGGGGTGTCCGCGGTGGTGGACGCCTCCGCGGTGCCCTACCTCCGCGATGCCCGGAGCTCGCTCGCCGCGGGCTACGTTCCGGGAGGCACCCGGCGCAACCTGTCGTGGGTGTCGCCGCACCTCCGCTCAGAGGTCAGCGACGAGGAGCTGCTGCTCCTGGCGGACGCGCAGACGTCGGGCGGCCTGCTCGTCGCCGGCGAGCTTCCCGGGCACCCGGTGGTGGGCGAGCTCGTGGAGCCGGACCCGGAGGTCACGATCACCGTGCGGTGACCGGCGGGAGCCTCGGCGCGGCCCCTGGTGAGCGGCCGCGTGATTGTCACCCGTCCCGGCGGGGCACCATCGCCGCATGAGCAAGATCGCCGATGAGCCGGACGCGCAGACAGCGGAGCCAGAGGGTGGCGGCGAGTCGAAGGGCACCGTGCTGCTGGCCGGCACGTCGAACCTCGTCATCGCGGTGGCCAAGATCGTCGCGGGCCTCGTCACCGGCTCCTCGGCCATGCTCGCCGAGGGCGCCCACTCGATCGCCGACACCATGAACCAGGCGTTCCTGCTCACCTCGCTCAGCCGCAGCAAGAAGCCGGCCGACGAGGCGCACCCGTTCGGCTACGGCCAGGAGCGCTACTTCTGGGCCCTGCTCGCCGCCGTGGGGATCTTCGTGCTCGGTGCCGGCTTCTCGTTCTACGAGGGCGTGCACGCGCTGATCGCCCCCGAGCCCGCCAGCGACCTGCTCTGGGCCTACGGCGTCCTGGGCATCTCGTTCGTGTTCGAGGGCTCGTCATGGCTGAAGGCGGTGATCCAGCTGCGCCGAGAGGCGAAGGAGGCGGACACCGGGACGATCAGGCACATCATCAGCAGCCCGGACCCGACCGCCAAGACCGTCGCGTTCGAGGACACTGCCGCCCTCATCGGCATCGTGCTGGCGGCGCTCGGAGTGACGCTCGACGCGCTCACCGGCTCGGGTCGCTGGGACGGGGTGGCCTCCATGCTGATCGGGCTGCTCCTCGTGGTGGTGGCGTACTCGCTGGGCCGGCAGAGCATGGACCTGCTCATCGGACAGTCCCTGCCGCGGTCCCAGCAGGACGCGATCCGGCACGTGATCGACGTCTCTCCCGGGGTGGACCGGGTGGTGGAGCTGATCACGGTGCGGCTGAGCCCCGAGGAGGTGCTCGTCGCGGCCCGGGTGGACGTCGACGACACCGCGAGCGGTGGCGACCTGGAGAGGTTCGCCGACGAGGTCGACCAGCGGGTGCGGGCCGAGGTTCCCGAGGCCCGGCACGTCTTCCTCGACCCGACGCCCTCACGGCCACGCTGACATCCTTCTCGCCGACGGGCTACGCGCCGGCGGAGATCTTCTCGATCAGCGCGGTGGTGGAGATGGCCGGTGTCCTCGGCAGGTAGTGCACCTCGCAGATGTCCTGCAGGTCGTCGAACCGGCCGGCCCAGTCGTCGCCCATCACCAGGACGTCGGCGTGGTGCTCGAGGATGTACTGCCGCTTGAGCTCCAGGCTCTCCTCGACGAAGACCTCGTCGACGGGCTTGAGCGCTGCGACGATCTCCATCCGCTCGTGCTGGGAGAAGACCGGGGCGCGGCCCTTCTTGCGCTCGTTGAGGGCGTCCGCGGAGACCCCCACCACCAGGCGGTCGCCGAGCGAGGCGGCCCTCTCGATGACCCGCAGGTGGCCGACGTGGAACACGTCGAACGTCCCGAAGGTGATGACGGTTCTGCTCATGGGGGGCCATCCTGCCACGCGTCCGCCGCCGGGTTGCCCCACCTCCCTAAGATGCGTCGGTGACCGCACCCCACACCACCGTGGCCGCTCGGGCACTGGATCGCGCCCGGATCGCGGTGGGACTGGTGTTCTTCCTCAACGGGTACGCGTTCGCCACCTGGGCCGCCCGGATCCCGACCGTGCGCCGCCTCCTCGACGTGGACCCCGCCCAGCTCGGTCTGGTGCTGCTCTGCGGGTCGGTGGGCGCTGTGCTCTCGATGCCGCTGGCCGGCGTCTGGGTGCAGCGCTTCGGGACCGCCACGGTGGTCGCCACCGCTGCCCTCGTCGACGCGGTCGGACTGCTGGTGGCCGCCGTTGGCGCCGGTGGTCTCCGCTCGGTCTGGCTGACCGGCGTCGGGCTCCTCCTGGTCGGGTTCGGCACCGGAACCTGGGACGTCGCGATGAACGTGGAGGCGGCCGAGGTGGAGCGGCGGCTACGCCGGTCGATCATGCCGCGCTTCCATGCCGGCTTCAGCCTCGGCACGGTGGCCGGCGCGATGGTCGGGGCCGCGGTCGCGTACGCCGGGGGAGGCGTGCTCTGGCACGTCGGGCTGACCGCGGTGGCCGTGGCCGTGCTCCCGGCGCTGGCCGCGCGGCGCTTCCAGCCCCACGTCCGGGAGCCGCACGCCGCATCCCCGGGCCGGGCGCTGCGGGCGTGGGGTGAGCCGCGCACGCTGGTGATCGGGGTGATGGTGCTGGCGATGGCGCTCACCGAGGGAGTCGCGAACGACTGGCTCGGTGTCGCGCTCGTCGACGGGTACGACGTGCCCGCCTGGGTGGGTGCCGCCGGCTTCGCGCTGTTCGTCGCGGCGATGACCGGGGGACGGCTCGCCGGAGGCACGCTGCTCGA
Organism: uncultured Actinomycetota bacterium; assembly: GCA_963811365.1. Lineage (GTDB taxonomy): Bacteria > Actinomycetota > Actinomycetes > Propionibacteriales > Nocardioidaceae > CAWEQW01. The sequence continues at coordinate 329,923 of CAWEQW010000002.1, forward strand.
CGCCTTCGGGCGGCTCCCGGTGCTGTGGGGGAGCATGGCGGTGGCCGCGGTCGGCGTGGTCCTCGTCGTACTCGGCGGCAAGAGCCCGCTCGTCGCGACCGGCATCGTGCTGTGGGGCGTGGGCGCCTCGCTCGGCTTCCCGGTGGGCATGAGCGCCGCCGCGGACGACCCGCGGCGTGCCGCGGCGCGGGTCAGCGTCGTGTCGACACTGGGCTACACGGCGTTCCTGGTGGGACCGCCACTGCTCGGGTTCATCGGTGGCCGGGTGGGGGTGCTGGAGGCGCTGCTGGTGGTGTCGGTGCTGCTGGTGCCGTCAGCCTTCGCCGTACCCGCGGCCCGGCCGTTGCGCGTGGACTGACCCGCCCACGCCCGTTCAGTGGCCGGTGGGCTCACTTCCGCGGCGCTTGCGGCCGGCAGCCTCGCGCTCGGCCGCCTCCTGCTCCTGCTCCTTCTTCGCGGCCTTGCGCTCGTGCTCGGTCTCCGTGGCCAGGTAGCGGTTGAGTCCGGCCCAGAGGCGTGCCCGTGCTGCGCTGTTGAGGGTGCTCGGCGGCCCCGCGGCGGCCTCGGCGCGGGCGCGCTCACCTTCGAGGTGGCTCATTGCTCCTCCTCGCTCGTCGAACGGGTGGACGCGGAACCTGAGGCTCCACGTCCACCCTCTGTCCCGACGGCTGCCTCCGGAAGGGCCGTAGGACCTGATTCGTCCGTCGGTTTTCGCCTGTGCCTGCTGTACGTTCGAGCGCGATGTCCCTCCCGATCGTGACCCCCGACCCCGCCCTCGACGCCCAACGGCGCCGCGGCCTCCGCCGGATGCGCTCACTCGCGCTGGCGCTGCTGGTCTTCGCCGGAGTCGTCTACCTGGCGACGCTCGGACGGCACGGCTTCCTCGGCTTCGTGAACGCCGGCGCAGAGGCGTCCATGGTGGGCGCCATCGCGGACTGGTTCGCGGTCACGGCGCTGTTCAAGCACCCGCTGGGCCTGCCGGTGCCGCACACCGCGTTGATCCCGCGTCGCAAGGACATGCTCGGCAGGAGCCTGGAGGAGTTCGTCGCTGAGAACTTCCTGCACGAGGACATCGTCCGGGAGCGGATCCGGGTTGCCGAGCTCAGCCACCGTGTGGGGGCGTGGTTGGTTCACCCCGGCAACAGCCGGCGGGTGGTCGACGAGGCGGCCGCCGTGCTGCACATCGGCCTCTCGCGGGTCCGCGACGCCGACATGGCCGAGCTGGTCCGCGACGCTCTGCTGCCCCGGTTCCTCGAGGAGCCGGTGAGCCCGGTCGCCGGCCGGCTGCTGGAGGAGATCGTCCGCGACAAGGCGCACCACGGCCTGGTCGATCTCGCGCTCGACGAGGCGTACCGGTGGCTCTCCGAGAACGAGGCCACCTTCGCCGACGTGGTCGTCGAGCGGGCGCCCTGGTGGTCGCCGCCGGCCCTGAACGAGCGGGTCACCCACCGGCTGCACGTCGAGCTGGTCGCCTGGATCGACGACATCCGCACGGACCCGGACCACCATGCCCGCCGGGCCGTCGACGACCTGCTGCAGAAGCTCGCCCAGGACCTGCTGACCGACCCCGCCACCCAGGAGCGGGCCGAGAGACTGAAGCACCGGGTCCTGTCGCACCCGCAGCTCATCGCCACCGCCACCTCGTTGTGGAACGCGTTCCGGCGCGCGCTGCTCGACGCGCTCGCCGACCCGGAGGGCCCGCTCCGGCGTCGCGCGCAGGTCGAGCTGGAGACGTTCGGGCGCCGGCTCATCGACGAGCGGGCGCTGCGCGACCGGCTCGACGAGTACGCCGCCGACCTCGCCGTCTTCGCCGTCGGGAGGTACGGCGACGAGCTGACCGGCGTGATCACCGCGACCATCGAGCGGTGGGACGGCAAGGAGGCCGCGCGCCGCATCGAGCTGCACGTCGGCCGCGACCTCCAGTTCATCCGGATCAACGGGACGATCGTCGGCGGCCTCGTGGGCGTGCTGATCCATGCGGTCAGCGTGCTGGTGTGACGGGGCCGAGAGGAGGCGCAGCGGATGCCTGGAGAACGTGAGGTCGCGATCCGCGACGAGACCATCCGGCTCGGTCAGTTCCTCAAGCTGGCCGACCTCGTCGACAGCGGCGCGGACGCGAAGCCGCTGCTCGGGGACGGCCTGGTGTCGGTCAACGGCGAGGTCGAGGTCCGGCGCGGCCGTCAGCTGCGGCGCGGCGACCTCGTGACGGTCGGCGGCGACACCGTCCGGGTCGGGTGAGGCCCGACCCGGAAGCCCCGACGGGCAGTCGTCGCGGCGTCCGGGCCTGCAGCCGAGCCGCTCAGCGGACGTCGACGAGGTCCACCACGAAGATCAGGGTCTCGCCCGGCTCGATGACGCCGCCGGCGCCGCGGTCGCCGTACCCGAGGTGCGGCGGGATCACCAGCCGGCGACGACCGCCGACAGCCATGCCCTGCACACCCTGGTCCCAGCCGGCGATGACCTGGCCGACGCCCAGCCGGAACGACAGCGGCTCGCCGCGGTTGTAGGAGGCGTCGAACTCCTCGCCGGTGGAGTGCGCGACCCCGACGTAGTGCACCAGCACGGTCTTGCCGGCAGTTGCCTCCGCGCCGTCCCCCGGGGTGATGTCGGTGACCTCGAGATCAGCCGGCGGCGGGCCGTCCGGGAAGTCGATCTCGGGCTTCTCGGACTGGGGGAACGTCACGGGGAGGCCTCCTGGGGGCTCGCGGACACGGCCGGGTCGGGGCTACGAGCCGTGGACGTAGGAGTCTAGTTGGTCACGCTCGAACTCCAGCTCCCTCATCCGGCTCTTCACGACGTCGCCGATGCTGATGATCCCGATGACCCGGCCGCCGGTGAGCACCGGGACGTGCCTTATCCGCTTGTCGGTCATCACCTGCATCAGGTCGTTCACGGAGTGCTCGAGCTCGCAGGTGTGCACGTCGGTGGTCATGATCGCCGAGACGGGCGCGTCGAGGATCACCTCCTCCTCGACGAGCCGTCGGACCACGTCACGCTCCGAGACGATGCCGTCCAGGCTGGCGCCGTCCGCGCTCACCACCAGCGCGCCGACGTTGTGGCGGGCGAGCAGCGCGACCAGGTCGCGGACCGTGGCGTCGGGCGTGATCGTCACGACCTCTTGAATGGCCTTGCCGGCGAGGACCTCGTTGATGCGCATCGCTACCTCCCACGGTCGAGCTCCAGGAGCCTTGCCTGAAGGCTAGACGGAAACCGGGTGCGGGGACAGGTGCTCGCGCCAACGGCTGCGCTGGGATGATGGGCCGGTGAGCGAGCTGCCGGACTCCGTCGTCCGCGCCGCAGCGCCTGCGGGGTTCCCGGCGCGTGCGGCGCAGGCCGGAGTGGTCCGCTTCGGGGCGACCGGCGCGGCGCTGATGATGGGCTGGCTGACCGTCGTGCTGTGGCTCGACCGGGCCGACGGTGGCGGCAGCCATCCGCAGCAGCGCCTGCTGGGACTCCTGACCTGGGTGGTGCTCGGCGCCGCGCTGCTGCGGGTGCATCCGATCGTCCGGATGCAGACGCTGGTCGTGGTGGCCTTCGCCACCGGCGTGGAGTTCCTCTCCAGCCCGACGCTGCACGTGTACACCTACCGGTTCCACAACGTCCCGATGTACGTGCCGCCGGGCCACGGCCTGGTCTACCTCTCCGCTTTCGTGCTCGGGCACAGCCGGTTCGTCCAGCAGCACCTGAGGGCGTGCACCGCCGCCGCCATCTGCGTCGGCGGTCTCTGGGCGGCGTACGGCCTCGTCCTCAGCAGCCGGCACGACGTGCTCGGCGCCTTCTGGTTCGTCTGCCTGGTGCTGTTCGTGCGGTGGGGGCCGTCGCAGGCCGTGTACGTCGGCGCGTTCGTCGTCGTCGGCTGGCTGGAGCTGGCCGGCACGCACCTCGGCACCTGGGTGTGGAGCAGCCACGACCCGACCGGCCGGATCCTGATCGGCAACCCGCCGTCGGGCGCGGCAGGCGGCTACGGGTGGTTCGACCTCGCCGCCCTGCTGGCCGCGCCGCCGCTGCTGGTGCTGGTCACTCGTCGGCGTACGGGTCCGCCACCGGAGGCCGTCCCGACGAGGCCTGCGGTGCCCGCCGACGAGCACTGAGGTCGTGCACGGACCCGGGGCTCCGTGGCGCGTAGTCCGGGTCGTCCTCGTCGTCGGGCAGCGAGCCCAGGAACGCCAGCGCCTGGTCGTGCAGCCGCCCGTTGCTGGCCAGCGCGTTGCCGCCGTGCGGGCCCGGCGTACCGTCGAGCGAGGTGAACATCCCGCCCGCCTCGCGGACGACCACGTCCAGGGCGGCCATGTCGTGGAGTGCCAGCTCCGGCTCGGCGGCGAGGTCCACGGCTCCCTCGGCGAGCAGCACGTAGGACCAGAAGTCGCCGTACCCGCGGGTCCGCCAGCAGCGCCGGGAGAGCGCCATGAAGTCGTCGAGCCGGCCGAGGTCGTCCCAGCCGCCGAGCGAGGCGTACGACAGCGAGGCGTCCTCCAGGCGCGAGACGTCGGAGACCTGGCAGGACGAGGCGTTGAGCAGGGAGCGGCCGGTCCACGCGCCGCCGTCCTTCGAGGCCCACCAGCGGCGGTTGAGCTGCGGCGCCGAGACCACGCCGACGACGACCTCCTCGTCGATCATCAGCGCGATCAGCGTCGCCCACACCGGCACCCCGCGCACGAAGTTCTTGGTGCCGTCGATCGGGTCCACGACCCAGCGCCGCTGGCTGTGTCCGGTGGAGCCATGCTCCTCGCCGGTGACCGCGTCGCGGGGGCGAGCGCGCGACAGGGTGCGGCGGATGCCCTCCTCCACCGAGGTGTCCGCGTCGGTGACGGGGGTGAGGTCGGGCTTGTGCATCACGTGCAGGTCCAGGGCCTTGAACCTGTTCGTCGTGAGCGAGTCCGCGTCGTCGGCGAGGACGTGGGCGAGCCTCAGGTCGTCGGTGTACTGGGTGGGCATGGCCACAGGCTATGCCCTGGCGTCCGCGTCGCCCGGTTATGCCCTGGTCTCAGCGCGGCTAGCGGCTGCGGCGCCGGGACGGTCTCTGTCGGGGGCCCAGGGTGGGCCAGGCATCGCGGGGCCCTGTCCCCACCGTCCCCCGCTGGCGCGGCAGGCGGCCGTACGTCCCGTTCGTCTCCGGGCGGCAGGTGGGCTTGGCCGGGTCGCCCGGTCGCCGCCGGGCCGCCCGGTCGCCGCCGGGTCGCCGGTCGCCGCCGGGCCGCCGGTCGCCGCCGGGCCGCCGGGCCGCCCGGTCGCCGCTGCCCAGGCCGGGCCCGGCTCCGGCGGGGCGCCGAAATCGGCCACCTCTCGTCCACAGGGACCGGGGGTGCGGGGGTTGTCCACTGTTCGCAAACGGGCGCTCGGCGGGCGTCTGCATGGTCCCTAGCGTGGGGTTGTGAGCGAGATCCTGGATCCGTCGGGCGGCCCGCACGGGGAGCCGCCGGAGGGGCGCGCGCCTGGGCCCGGCGCCGCTCCCCAACCCGGCTCCGTTCCCGAGCCCGGCGCTGCGCCGGGGCCGAGGTCCGGGCCGGCTGGTGCCCTCCCGGCTGCGCCCGCTGCCGGGTCTGGGGGCATCGGCTGGTTCGCCCGACGACTTCATGAGGTCTTGGACGCGGTGGTGGATGCGCCTTCGTGGTCGCTGACGCCGGACCAGCTGACCGCGGCGCTGGTGGATCTGCATCGGGCGGAGTCCCGGCTGGCCGGGTTGCGGATGCGGCTGCTCGCCCAAGGCGACGCCACCGACCTCGCGAAACAGACTGCGGCGCCCTCGACGACAGTGTGGTGGCGCGAGACCGCCCGGATACGGCCACCGGGCTGCCGCCGCCGACCTGCGGCTGGCGCATACCCTGCAGGCCCATCCGGTGACCGCGGCGGCGCTCGCCGCCGGGACGGTCGACCCGGCCCAGGCGGCCGTGATCACCAGCGCGGTCGACGCCCTGCCCGCCAGCGTCGACCTGTCGACCCGGCAGCGCGGCGAGCAGCACCTCGTCCAGCTCGCTACCAGTGCTACCGGCGCCCCGGGTGCCGGTGGGTTGGATGCGGCGGCGTTGAGGGTCGCCGGCCGACACCTGCTGGAGGTCCTCGACCCCGAGACCGCCGACCTGGTCGAGGGCCGCCGGTTGGCTGCCGAGGAGCGCCGCGCGCGGCGGCGGTGCTACCTGCAGGTCCGCGACAACCACGACGGCACCCACACCGGCCGGTTCCTGATCCCCGACCTGCACGCCGCGATCCTCACCAAAGCCCTGTGGGCACTGACCTCCCCCCGCCGCCGAGCCACCCTCGCCGCCACCGGCGACTCACCCTACGAACACGCCGCCACCGAGAAGACCACCACCGAAGCCGCCGAAACAGCCGAAGCCGCCGGAGCAGCCGGAGCAGCCGGAGCAGCCGGAGCAGCCGGAGCAGCCGGCGACACCGTGTCCAGGAGTGCCCGCGCGGTGCGGCTGACCCGCCCCGAGGTCGCCGGGATCGGGTTCTGCGAGCTCCTCGAACGCCTCACCGACCGTGACCTGCCCGCCGCCTCCGGCGCCGGCGCCACCGTCGTGGTCACCATGAGCCTGGCCCAGCTCGAAGACCGCCTCAACACCGCCGGGATAGCCACCCTGGACACCGGCGGAACCCTCTCCGCCGGCGAGGCCCGTCGACTCGCCTGCACCGCCGGAGTGATCCCCGCCGTCCTCGACAGCGCCTCGGCGGTCCTCGACCTCGGCCGCCGCGCCCGCCTCCACTCCAAGGCCCAACGCCTCGCGCTCACCCTGCGCGACCAGACCTGCACCACGCTCGGCTGCGACCGCCCCGCCGCCTGGTGCGAGACCCACCACGACAACGGCACCTGGGCCACCGGCGCCCCCACCAACCTCGACCACGGCCGCCTCCTGTGCTCCTGGCACCACCACAAAGCCCACGACCCCGGCTACGACATGCACCACCACCCCGACGGCACCGTCCGCTTCACCAGAAGGACGTAGACGGGCCCGACCTCAGTCGGGTGGCGGGGTGTTCTCCTTGTCGGCGGACAACACGACACGGGGTCGGTATGAGCCCGGACGCGGTGGCCTACGTCAGCACCGCCCGGATACCCGACCCTGCTTCGCGTCTTCGCGATAGCCGGTCTCCGGTGCTGCTGGGGCTGCTCAACTGCCAACTTCGCGTGTACCACGTGTCCCGGCCGAGCACCTGAGCCGCCGGATTCAGCGGTACTCCTCGTCCGCCGCCTCCCGGCTGGCCAGCAGGCGCCGGAACGACTCGACCCGCGCCGCCTCGGTCCGCCCGTCCGCGACGGCCTCGTCGAGGCCGCACTCCGGCTCGGACTCGCCGTGCGTGCAGCCGCGCGGGCACGTGTCGGTCAGCTCCTCGAGGTCCGGGAAGGCGCCGATCAGCTGGGCGGGCTGGACGTGCGCGAGACCGAACGACCGGATCCCGGGGGTGTCGACGATCCAGCCGCCCGGCGCGCCCTCAGAGGACGGCGGCAGCCGGAGCATCAGCGCCGATGTGGAGGTGTGTCGCCCGCGGCCGGTGACCGCGTTGACCGTGCCGATGGCCCGTTCGGTGCCCGGCACGAGGGCGTTGACGAGCGTGGACTTGCCGACCCCGCTGTGCCCGAGCAGGACGCTGGTGCGGCCCCGGAGCCGGCTCTCGAGCGCGTCGAGCTGCCGACCGCGCTCGGTCACGACGTACCGCACACCGAGCGGCCGGTAGACCGACACCAGCAGCTCCGGGTCGGCCAGGTCGGCCTTCGTGACGCAGAGCAGCGGCTCGAGACCGGCGTCGTAGGCCGCCACCAGCGCTCGGTCGATGAGCCGGGGGTGCGGCTCCGGGTCTGCGAGCGCCGCGACGACGACGAGCTGGTCGGCGTTGGCGACGATCACCCGCTCGACCGGATCGTCGTCGTCGGCGGTACGGCGCAGCGCGGTGCGGCGGGGCTCGACCTCGACGATGCGCGCGAGGGCGCCGTCGTCGCCGGAGACGTCGCCGACCAGCCGCACCCGGTCACCGACGACGACGCTCTTGCGGCCCAGCGGCCGGGACTTCATCGCGGTGACGAGCCGGTCGTCGGCGCCGTCCTCGAACAGGCAGGTCCACCGGCCGCGGTCCACCGTGACGACCAGGGCGGTCACCGCGTCGTCGTAGCTCGGCCGGTCCTTGGTGCGCGGCCGAGTACGGCGGCGCGGCCGGTCGAACCGCTCGTGGTCGTACTGCTCGAAGCGCGCGCGGCCCGGCACCTACACGAGCTCCGACCAGGCCGCCGGGAAGTCCGGGAACGTCTTCGCGGTGGTGGCGACGTTCTCGACGAGGATGCCGCCGACGACCAGACCGAGGATCACGGCGGCGTGCGCCATGCGGTGGTCGCCGTAGGTGTGGAAGACCCCTCCGGTCAGCGTCGTGGGGCGGATGGTCAGCCCGTCATCGGTCTGCGTGACGTCGCCGCCGACCGCAGTGAGCTCGGTGGCCAGCGCCCGGAGCCGGTCCGTCTCGTGGCCGCGGATGTGGGCGACGCCGCGCAGGTGCGAGGTGTTCGCGGCGCACGCGCACAACGCGGCCACCGCCGGTGTCAGCTCGCCGACGTCGTGCAGGTCGCAGTCGATGCCCTGCAACGGTCCCGACGCGCTCACCGTCAGCCCGGCCTCGGTGAGCTCGACGTCCGCGCCCATCAGGCCGAGGATCTCGCGCAGCGCGTCGCCGGCCTGGTGGGTCTGCTCCGGCCAGTCGCGCACCGTCACCGAGCCACCGGTCACGGCTGCGGCGGCCAGGAAGGGAGCGGCGTTCGAGAGGTCCGGCTCGACGAGCACGTCGACCGCACGCACCGGGCCCGGCAGCACCTGCCACCGGTTCGGCTCGCTGTCATCGACGTCGACACCGTGCAGCCTGAGCTGGGCGACGGTCATGTCGATGTGCGGCAGGGACGGCACCGGCTTGCCGTCGTGCCGGACGTCGACCCCCTCGTCGTAGCGCGCACCGGCCAGCAGCAGCGCCGAGACGAACTGGCTCGAGGCGGATGCGTCGATGGTGACCTCGCCGCCGCGCACCGACCCGGTGCCGCGCACCGTGAACGGCAGTGTGCCGCGGCCCCCGTCGTCGATCTCGACGCCGAGCCCGCGCAGCCCGAGCAGCACCTCGGCCATCGGGCGGGATCGGGCATGGGCGTCGCCGTCGAACTCGACCGGTCCGTCGGCGAGCGCAGCGACCGGTGGCACGAACCGCATCACGGTCCCGGCGAGCCCGCAGTCCACGGCTGCGCCACCGACGAACCGGCCGGGGGTGACCTTCCAGTCCGGGTCGCCGGTCTCGACGCTGTGGCCGAGGACGGTGAGCGCTCGGGCCATCAGGAAGGTGTCCCGGGAGCGCAGTGCGTTCCGCACGACGCTCGGGCCGTCGGCCAGGGCGGCCAGCACGAGGGCGCGGTTGGTCAGCGACTTGGAGCCGGGCAGCGACAGCGTCGCGCGCACCGGCTCGGTCGCCCGCGGCGCCGGCCAGGGATCACGCAGCGTCGTCATCGTCCACGAGGGTAGCGACCTGGAGCGCTCCGGTCAGGAGTGGATGCTCTTCCCGGCCAGCCGGGCCTCGCGGCGAGCGGCCCGCCCGAGGTGCCGGGTCTCGCGTCGCACGTCGCCCACTGCGTGCCTGGCCCGCCACGCGACGCCCGGCCGGCCCGCGGTGTCGAGGGAGGCCAGGATCAGCCCGCCCAGCGATGAGACGTTCTTGAAGAAGTGCGTGCGCTGGGCCGCGCGCGCGCTCTTGTCCGACTCCTGCCAGAACCGGTGGCCGGCGAGCGTGGTCGGCACCATCGAGCCCGCCAGGACCAGCGCGGACAGCCGCGGCGCACGGCCGGTCGCGAGCGCCAGGCCCGCGGCGACCTGCACCCCCGCGTTGATCCGTACGAGGGTGACGGGGTCGGTCGGGATCGGCAGCTGCGGCGCCACCTTGTGGGACAGCTCGACGATCTGGTCCGTCACCGGCTTGGCCTGTTCGGCCATCTCGGAGGCGTTGCGCAGCGCGTTCACACCACCCGTGACGAATGTGGAGGCCAGCATCGGGCGTGCGACGAGTCTGATCAGGGTCATGGGCTCTTCATACCCGATTCCGTCGCCGTCACGCTCGCCGTCACGGCATCAGTCGGTTGACGTCGCGGGGGAAGAGCGTTGCCTGCCTGATGTTGTCCAGCCCGGCCAGCCGCGCCACCCAGCGCTCCAGACCGATGGCGAACCCGCCGTGCGGCGGCATCCCGTGCCGGAAGGCCTCCAGGTAGCCCTCGAGCAGCGCCGCGTCCTGGCCGTCCGCGGTGACGGCGGCCACGTAGTCGGCGTACCGGTGCAGCCGCTGGCCCCCGGTGGTCAGCTCCAACCCGCGGAACAGCAGGTCGAAGGAGTTCGACCACCGCGGGTCGTCGGACTGCGGGTGCGTGTAGAACGGCCGCTTGGCCATCGGGTACCCCTCCACCGCCAGCAGCTCGCTGCCGTGCTGCTCCAGGGCCCACGCGCTCAGCGCCCGCTCGTGGGCGGGCGCGAGGTCCGGCTCGTCGACCGGTGCGCCGACGAGCGCCAGGGCGTCCCGGAAGTGCACGACCGGGATCTCCTCCGGTACGACGGGCAGCGCGACGTCGAGCAGCTCCACGGCGTTCCCGGCGCGCTCCCGCACCGCGGCCACCATGCCGGCGAGCGCCTCGCGCAGCATCCCGAGCACGTCGCGGTGGTCGCGCACGAAGCCGAGCTCGGCGTCGAGCGAGACGTACTCCGCGACGTGCCGGACGGTGTCGTGCGGCTCGGCGCGGAACACCGGACCGACCTCGAAGACCCGCTCGAACACCCCGACGAGAACCTGCTTGTACAGCTGCGGTGACTGCGCGAGGTACGCCGGGCGGCCGAAGTAGTCGACCGGGAACACGTTCGCGCCCGACTCGGTGCTGGTGCCGACCAGCTTGGGCGTCTGGATCTCGGTGAAGCCGAGCTCGGACAGCGACGACCGGAATCCGTGCATGCTCGCGGCCGCGAGCTGCCAGGTGGCGGCACTGCGCGGGTGCCGCAGGCTCACGGGTGCATGGTCGAGCAGCGTCGGCAGCCCCGCGGTCAGCGTGGGCCGCCACAGCTCGACGGGAGGCGTCTCGGCGGTGTCGGAGAGCATCGCCAGGTCGGGGTCGACGAGCTCGACGCCACCGGGCGCCGACGGGTTGGCCGCCAGGATCGCGGTGATGTCGACGACGGTCTCCTCGCCGAGCCGTTCGGCGACGAGGTCGAGCGCCGCGGGCGCCTTGACGACGACCTGCACCAGACCGGTGCGGTCGCGCACGACGAGGAAGGTGACCGTCGCCAGGATCCGGCGGCGGTGCACCCAGCCCTGGACGCGGACCCGGCTGCCGGGCTCGGGTGCGCCGGGACCGGCGAGGTCGCGGGCGAGGGTGCGGGCGGGTGGTGCGGACATCTGGCTCACCTCCTGGTCGGTGCCCCAGGAGGTGTGGGCGACGGGGGAGCTCGCGGTGCCACCACACCTTCGCCGGCCCCGGAGCGGGACCGGCCTCTTTGTCGTGCTCTGCTCGGGAGTGTCTTCGTCGCCGGGACGGACTCCGCCCTCTCAGCACCTCGGGCGGCTCTCTGTGCTCCGTCGGTCGGCGACTACTCGTCTCCGTCAACGCGTTGGCACCATCGTAGGAGCACCGCGACGGAGGTCGCCACCCGGTTCCGGGCCGAGCCGTGCCGAAGACGAGCCGTGCCGGACGACCGGCTCAGAAGACGATCGACGTCCAGACCCGGGTGGCGGGGTTGCCCGTGACCTGGACCGAGAGCCGGTTGTGGTCGGGCCCGGCCGCCTTACCGGGCAGCTTCGCCTCGAACACCGCGGTGAACGACGTCCGTCCGGTCACCGCGCAGATCAGCTCGTTGTCGTGGGAGTCCTGGCTCGCGAGGTGGCAGGACGCCGCGGGGCTGAGGAACGCCTCGTCGGCACGGTCGAGGTAGAAGGTGATCAGCTTCGTGCCGTCCGGGATCCCGGCGACGTGCGCGGTGACGGTGTAGTGCTGCGGCTTCGCGGTCGCGACCGCGGTCGGAGCGCCGACGAACGACAACGTCCTGGCGACGACCAGCGTCGCCGTGGTGGCGTCGTTGCCGGGATCGGTGTCGACGTAGCCGGCCGGGACGGAGGCGGTGACGGTGACGGGCTGGTCCTGCTGCGTGGTGTCGCTGCGCAGCCGGAGCTGCAGCGGACCGCTGCTGGGGGAGGCGCAGCTGAGATGCCGGTTGTCGACGACCGCGCAGCCCGCCTGCTGCTGGTCGCCGAACCGGGCGGCGTCGAGTGTGAGGGACACCGCGGGTACGTCGCCCACGACGTTCAGCCGGGTGTTCAGCAGGTAGTCGCCCGCGTCGTCGGCCTGCACCCGGTCCGGGGTCACAGCGCCGAGCCCGACGTCGACCCTCACCAGCGGCGTCAGCGTCGCGGTGGCCTGGTTGTCCGCCGGGTTGGTCTCGCGGTAGCCGGCCGGGACCTCCGCGGTCAGGGTGACCGGGGTCGGCGCCGCGTCGCCGTCGGCCGCGAGGGTGAAGGTGAACACGCCTTCGGACGGCTGGGTGCAGGTCAGGCGCTGCGGCTCGCCGGAGCACCCGGTCGGCTGGACACCGGAGAAGGAGGCCGCGCCGTGCAGCACGTAGTCGACCGACGGCAGCCCGGCGACGCCCCGCACCTCGGTGCTCACGGTGTAGCGGCCGGAAGGGTCGGGTCGCGGCGCGGCCGGGGTGAGAGCGCCGAGGCGGATGTCCGCGCCGGCCAGCGGCGTCAGCGAGACCAGGATCGAGTCGTTTCCCGGAGTGGTGTCGACATAGTCGTCCGAGGCGAAGGATGCCCGGATCGTGACGTCCGCCTGGGCGTCCGGGTCGACGGCGGCGATCGCGAAGGTGACGGTGCCGTCCCGGGGCGCGTCGCACACGAGCACAGTGGGCAGCCCCGGCGACGAGCAGTCCTCCGGCAGCGGCGCGGTGAACACGGCGGGACCGGCCAGGGTGTAGGTCACCTGAGGGAGCCTGTCGACGCCCGTGACCTCGCTTCGGACGGCGTAGCTGCCGTCCGGTCCCGGGCGCGGGTCGGGCGGGTCCGGCCGGCCCATCGCCACGTCCACGGCGATGCGCGGGGTGAGGACGGCCTCCACGCCGTTGTCCCCGGGGTGCGTGTCGACGTACCCCGACGGAACGCCGGCCACGATCGTGACGTGCTGCGCGCTCGTCCCGTCGGCCGGGTCAACCTGGAAGGCCAGGGTGCCGTCGGAGGGTGGGGCGCAGGTCAGCACCGTGGTGCCCGGTGTGGTGCCCGGTGTGGTGCCCGGTCCGACGCAGTGGTCCGGGAGGGGCGCCGCGAACGTGGCCGCGTCCCCGCCGAGCGTGTACGTCACCTGGGGCAGTCCGCTCGCGCCCTTCACGTCCACTGTCACGGGGTAGTGACCCCCGGCTCCGGGATGCACCGCGGTGGGCCCCACGCGAGCGAGGCTCACGTCGGCCTCCACGGGCAGCACCTCGGTGTGCGCCCAGTGGAAGCGCATGCTGTTGTTGTCCGGGGACGGGTCTTCGTAGCCCGCGGGCAGCGACACGTCCACGTCGAGGTCGGTGTCCGGCTGGTTCGCGGGGATGTCCAGCGCCAGGAACGCGCTGTACGACGCCGCCGTGCGCAGGGTGAGGAAGGAGACGCGCGACGGCGCCCGCTGGCGCGCCATCGTGGCGGTGTCGCAGGTTGCGACCGTCGGGTCGGAGCCCGAGACGGTGCAGTCGCCGCCGTTCCCGAACGTGATGCCGCCGGGGGTCGACGTGAGGGAGACCGAGATCGTCGGCGGAAGCACGGGGGAGCCGTCGACGCTCATGCGCAGACCGGTCACGCCGTTCTGCGAGGCGAAGGTCAGGCCTGCGACGCCGACGTCGGACTGCACCGGTGGGGTGGGTCCCGCGGTGCTCGGTCCGCCGCCGGGCTGGCCGGTGCCCGGGTCGGTGGGCTGACCCGGGGACGGCAGGAGCGAGGGAGGCGCCGCCGAGGGCGGCGAGGAGATGGCGGCCTGCGGTGTCAGCAGCGCCACCGGGCCGGTCGACGCGCTGGGCGCGACCACCGCGCGGCTGACCCGCGCCGACGGGGACCGCGATGCGCCGTTGCTCGGCGCCGAGGGCGATTCGCCGGGAGGAGCGACCAGCGACGAGGAGCCGCCGGGCCGCCCGGCGCTGGAGACCTCCTGGTTCTGGTGGGTGATCAGGAACCCCGCCGTGGCGACCACGGCGACCCCGGCGGCGACCGCCGTCGCAGTCGCGGCGCCGGAGTTCGCGACCACGACCTCCTTGGCCCGCCCGAGCATCCCGAGAACGCCGGCCGCGGCGCCTCCGGACGCCCCCGTCGTGGCCAGGTAGCCGGCGGCGGCGCCGCCGAGCAGCAGCGGGCCGATGATCCCGGCCAGGTTCGAGTTCACATCGGTGAGCTCGAGGTACATCGCCGTGCACCGCCGGCAGTCGTCGAGGTGCGCCTGGACCTTCGCGGTGTCCCGCTTGGAGAGACCGTGCCGCACGAACGCCCCGAGGTGCCCGGTCACCCAGCGACAGTCGGACTCGGGAGTGTCGGACAGGTGCATGGTCAAGAACGCCTGGCGGAGGCCCTCGCGGGCCCGGTAGGCCAGAGCGGAGACCGAGTTCGCGCTCATCCCGAGCAGCGGGGCGATGTCGGCGGGCTTCTGGCCCTCGACCTCGAGGTGCCACAGCACGAGCTGCCAACGCTCGGGCAGCGAGGCGAACGCCTTGGCGGCCGCACCGGACTCGAAGCCGGCCACGGCGGTGTCCTGGAACGGCACGCCCGGGTCGAACGGCGTGAGGTCGTCGGTGGGCTGCAGCTTCGCGGTCGACCGGATCCGGTCGATGTGCAGCCGCCGCACGGCGGTGAGCAGATAGGCGCGGAACGCGACGTCGGGGCCGCCGCCGGCCTGCAGGACGTGCAGGACCTTGGCGAACGCCTCGGAGACGAGGTCGTCGGCGTCCGAGCCGCGCACCAGCTGGCGGGCGAGGCGGTTGGCGGCACCGACGTGCCGGGTGAACAGCTCGCCGTAGGCCGCGACGTCACCCCCGCGTACGCGCGAGATCAGCTCGGCGTCGCTGGGCGTCTCGATGTCGCTCAGCAGGTCTGTCATCGGCCTCTGCAGAGGTGACGGGCGTCACACCGGTTCATGACGCGGTTCCGTTGCGGGTCGCATACGCCCGATCTGCCGGCGGCTCGCCACCCCAACGTAATGCCTGGGATGGGTGTTTGGTGCGTTCATCGGTGAAGTGGGCGCTCCGGGCGGGATCTCGTGAAGAAAGATGTCCGGAGCCGCGTCATGGCCCCCGGAGCCGCCCGTCTCACCAGCGAACGACCGTCGAGCGGGTCGAGGAGGGTCGACCGGCTCCCGTGGCGCGGGCGCTGCCCGGAGAGAGGGGTGCTGGCATGGCCATGTTCACCTCTTTCTCGCGTCGCCGCCCGAGCTTCGCGCTGACGGACTCCGGCGACCTCGCCGAAGAGGTACGGCGGGCGCTCCCGCTGCACTTCGACGCGATCGCCGAGGCCCTGCTGTGCGACGGCGACGTGGCGGCAGCCTGCGAGGCGGTCGGACGCGACGTGGCCCGCGACGGTGCCTGCCTGGGAGAGGCACTGTCGGGGCTGCGCGCGACCTACGACCTGCTGTGGGGGGAGGAGCCCGGCTTCGAGGCCACCGAGGCGCTCTCGGTGGCCTGGAGCGAGGCCACCCTCCAGTACCTGCACCAGCTCTCGTGCGAGGACCCGCTCACCGGGCTGGCCAGCCTCGCGCACGTGCGCACCCGCCTCGACGAGCTCTACCGCGACGCCGAGCTCACCGACGTACCGGTGTCGACGAGCTCCGCGCTGGTGATCGTGGAGCTGGTCTTCCTCACCCGGAGCGCGGGCCCCGACCACGCCTTCACCCGGGCGCTGCGGCTGGTCCAGGTCACCGAGACCATCAGGTCGGTGTGGTCGGGTGGCCAGACGATCGGCCGGCTCGGTCGCGAGCGAGCGGTCGCGCTGGTCCCGCGGGCTCCCGACCTCGGCACCTCCGTGGCCCTGCTCCGGGAGCTGCTCGACGACCTCGACCTCGGCGCCGCCGACACCCGGCTCTGGATCGAGGGGCTGCCGGGCACCGCTGCGTCGGCGACCGCGCTGCTCGACGAGCTCGCCCGCTGACCTCTGCTTCGGCGCGTCGGGCCGAAGGTTCACTAGGCTGGGCGCATGTGTGGCCGCTACGCCTCCAGCAGGCGTCCCGAGGACCTCGTCGAGGAGTTCGAGATCGACCGTTCCGAGGTCAAGGAGGAGCTGGCGCCCGACTACAACGTCGCGCCGACCAAGCCGGTCTACGCCGTGCTCGAGCGCCCGCCGCGGTCCGAGCAGGACCACGACCTGCCGCCGGAGCGCCAGCTGCGCGTGCTGACCTGGGGGCTGGTGCCGTTCTGGGCCAAGGACCCGTCCATCGGCAACAAGATGATCAACGCGCGGATGGAGACCGTCGACCAGAAGCCGGCCTACCGCAAGGCGTTCGCCGTCCGCCGCTGCCTGCTGCCGGCCGACGGCTACTTCGAGTGGTACACCACTGAGCAGACGACGAAGCGCGGCAAGCCGCTGAAGCAGCCGTTCTTCATCCGTCCCGCGGACGGCGGCGTGATGGCGATGGCGGGTCTGTACGAGATCTGGCGCGACCCCACCCGTGAGGACGACGACCCCGACCGGTTCCGCTGGACCTGCACGGTGCTCACCACCCGCGCCGAGGACGAGCTGGGCCAGATCCACGACCGGATGCCGCTGCTGGTCGAGCCCGACCGGTACGCCGACTGGCTCGACCCCGACACGCCGCAGGACCGGGTGAAGGGGCTGCTCGTCCCCGCAGCGCCGGGCCGGCTCGAGGCCTACCCGGTGTCCACCGAGGTCAACAACGTGCGGAACAACGGACCGGACCTGCTGCTGCCGGTCGAGGCGGTGGGTGCCGTGCCGGGTGACGGGGCCACCGCGAAGGACGCCCCATGAACGAGATCGTCGTCGTCGAGACGCCGCACGGTGACGCCCGGCTGGTCAAGGACCGGGCCCGCGACGCCGTCGCCACGCTGCTTCTGGGGCACGGCGCCGGGGGAGGCGTGGAGTCCCGGGACCTGGTGGCGCTGGCCACGGACCTGCCGCGGCAGGGGGTGAGCGTCATCCGGGTGGAGCAGCCGTGGCGGGTCGCCGGCAAGAGGCTGGCGCCGCGTCCGGAGGTCCTCGACACCTGCTTCGTGGCCGCGGCCCGGCGGCTGCGTCCGCACACCCCGCTCGTGGTCGGCGGACGCAGCGCCGGCGCCCGCTCTGCGGCCCGCACCGCCCACGAGCTCGGGGCCGCGGCGGTGCTGGCCCTGGCCTTCCCGCTGCACCCGCCGGGGAGGCCCGAGCGGTCCAGGGCGGCGGAGCTCGAGGCCGTCGACGTACCCACGCTGGTCGTGCAGGGCGAGAACGACGCCTTCGGCAGGCCCGAGGAGTTCCCGCCCGAGCTCGAGCTGGCCGTCGTCCCGGGCGCCGACCACGCCTTCGCGGTGCCCAAGCGCGGCGTGGTCACCGAGGAGGAGGCCCTGGCGATCGTCGTCGAGGCGACGCTGGAGTGGGTCGTGCGCGACGTCGTCGGGAATCGAACCGCGCGGTGAGGCGTTGCCACCAGTGAGCCCGGCCGCCGGTTCCGTGACGGCCGGTCGTGGGCGGTGGAGCCGGTCGGACGGCCGGCGCGCAGGTCGAGGAAGGGAGACGGCATGGGCGGCGCGTGCGCCTGCAAGACGCCGGAACGGCGAGGCTTCGCGGAGCAGAGGCCGGCAGTCACCGGTGGGCGCGGGGAGTACCCGGCCCTCCCGGTAGGCTGGATGGCGATGAGCGACGACTCCACTCCCACCGCTGCCGTGGTCTCGGACCCCGAGACCGACGAGCAGAGGTCTGCGCGCTTCGAGCGCGACGCGATGCAGTACCTCGACCAGCTGTACTCCGCGGCGATGCGGATGACCCGCAACCCGCAGGACGCCGAGGACCTGGTCCAGGAGACCTACGCCAAGGCGTTCGCGGCGTTCCACCAGTTCAAGCCGGGGACGAACCTGAAGGCGTGGCTCTACCGGATCCTCACGAACACCTTCATCAACACCTACCGCAAGAAGCAGCGCCAGCCCCAGCAGTCCATGAGCGAGGACATCGAGGACTGGCAGCTCGCCCGAGCCGAGTCGCACACGTCGGCAGGGCTGAAGTCCGCGGAGATGGAGGCGCTCGAGCATCTTCCGGACAGCGACGTCAAGAACGCGCTCCAGCAGCTCCCCGAGGACTTCCGCCTCGCGGTCTACCTCGCGGACGTGGAGGGCTTCCCCTACAAGGAGATCGCCGAGATCATGGAGACCCCGATCGGGACCGTGATGTCGCGACTGCACCGGGGCCGCCGCCAGCTCCGCGAGCTCCTCGAGGACTACGCCCGCCGTCGCGGCCTGTCCGCCGCCGGCACGACCGCGGGGGAGGGGTCATGAGCTGCGGCAAGCCCCACGAGGTCGACTGCTCGGAGATCCTCGAGCGGATGTTCGTGTTCATCGACCACGAGCTCGACGGCGCGGACTACACCAAGATCCAGCACCACCTCGACGAGTGCGGTCCCTGTCTGCAGAAGTACGACCTCGAGCGCACCGTGAAGGCGCTGGTCGCCCGGTCGTGCTCCGAGCATGCCCCCGAGACGCTGCGCGACAAGGTGCTGCTGCGGATCCGCCAGGTCCAGGTGGAGATCGTCGAGACCGACGGCGACTGAGCCAGTCGGCCCTGTCATGGGAAAGACCCCGCGCCGTGACGGCCGGGGTCTTTCTGCACTCCTGCACTGCGCGAATGCCGCGCAGGCAACGCCTTACCCTCAGGCGTTGGGGCGCTTACCGTGGTTGGCGGCCTTCTTCTTGCGGGAGCGGCGCTTGCGGCCGGTCTTACCCATGGTGTCCTCCTCAACGCGACGCCCCGGCGGGAAGACCGGGGCTCGGGCCCATTGTCGCAGGTGCACCACAGCGACGACGAACCGGGGCGCGCGCCGCCGAGCCGCGGGCTCTGCCGTGGCTGTCCGCGCGGCGCCCGGCGCTGTTTGTGCTGGCTCGCGCGGGGCACCCTCCCGCCGGATCAATTCGACGCGGACAGGGGACCCATGGACTGGCTCATCGACCGTCGCGACCCCGCCTCGGCCGAACAGGTGCTGCGCGGACTCGAGGACCACCTTCGCCGGCACGCCGCCGATGCCACCGGAGTCCCCGAGGCGGTGCGCTCGGTCGAGGCTCTGGTGTCGGACATCGCCGATGCCGTGCAGCGGCTGACCTTGGACTGGCGCACCGAGCGGCCCACCGTCCGGCTCGGCGCCATCGACTCGGGCCACGCCGCCGCGAGCGGGATCGAGACCGGCCGGTCCCTGCTGAGCGAGCAGCGGGTCGCGCTCGACGGGGTCGCGACCGAGCCGCGCGGCGAGCTCCGGCTCGACATCCGGCGCCGGGTGCCCGACACGTTCGACGACGGGCCGCCGCCGATGGCCCAGGTCGCAACCGACCCGCGCGAGCACGGGGCCGCGAGCGTGGCGGTCGCCCTGGCGGCCGCGGCCGAGGCGCACCCGAGCAGCAACCCCGCGCAGCTCGCCTCCCTTGCCGGCAGCGCGCTGGCCGACGCGGTGGCCGGTGAGAACCCGCCGACGGACGCGCCGGCCGTCGCCGCCCTGATCGTCGAGGCCCACCAGGCCCTCGGCAGTGACGCGCGCGTCCTGGCCACCGACGAGGAGACCCTCGAGGTCGCGGTCTCCCGCTGTCCGTTCGGCTTCGGCGCTCCGGCCGCCAGCTCGTTGTGCCACGTCTCGACCGGTCTCGCCGGGCGGCTGGCCGCGCGGGTCACCGGCCGCTCGACGGTGGTGCTCGAGGAGACGATCGCCGCGGGCGACCAGGAGTGCCGCCTGCAGCTGTGGCTCGGCACGCCGGAGGAGGAGGTGCGCGGTGAGTCGCACCGCTGGCCGCCGACGGCCGGTGCCACCGCGGGGCCGACCCCGAACTTCGACCTGTCGCTGAACCTGCCCCGCGAGGGCGGCAGCGTGCCCGTCGTACGACGGCTGGCGGCGCAGGCACTCCGCGCGTTCGGCGTCATGGACGGCGACGTCGACGACGTCCAGCTCTCGATCTCCGAGGCCTGTGCGAACGTCATCGACCACGCCGGCGACACCGACACCTACGAGGTCCAGGTCGAGCTCGCGGCGGACCGGTGCGCGATCACCGTCGTCGACCAGGGCGGGGGCTTCGACGCCACAGCCGTCCCCGAGGACGCCGAGGTGTCCGCCGAGACCGGCCGAGGCCTGGCCCTGATGCGGGCCCTCGTCGACAACCTGTCGTTCCGCAGCGAGCCGCAGGCGGGTGCCGTCGTGCACATGGTCAAGACCCTGACCTACGACCCGACCCACCCGCTCTGGCGCAGCCAGGGGGGTCGGGTGCCCGGGGATGCGTAGTCGACGGTCGCCTTCATCGCCTGATCGGCGTCCTGGGGCAATCCTCCTGGTCGGGGTTCCATCCAGCGGCGGGCCGCCCGACCGGACGGCCGGGCGCGGGCCCCTGGTGTGGGACCCGCGCCCGGCCGGGTACGACCGACGAGCAGCAGGTCAGCGGCCGCTGACGGTGAACGACTTCATCAGCGTCGCCGTGGAGGAGTCACCCGCGTAGAGCTCGATCTCGCCTGGCTCGACGACGAACTTGCCTCGGTTGTCGTAGAAGCCGAAGTCGGAGCTGTCGATCGTGAAGCTGACACGGTCTTCGACTGCCCCGGGGCGAGCGTGACGCGTTCGAATCCGCGCAGCCTGCGAACCGGCTGCGAGATGCTCGCCACCGGGTCGTGCAGGTAGAGCTGCGCGACATCGTCACCGGACGTGGTCGCCCGTGTTGGTGATCGTGAACGAGGCCCGCACCGATCCGTACTTGGGCACGCTCGGCTCTTGTCGAGCGTCAGGTCCGAGACGTATCGAAGCTCGTGTAGCTGAGCCCGTAGCCGAACGGGTACAGCGGGTCGCACGAGCTCAGGTCACGGTAGCGCGAGTCGTACTTCTGCGTGGGGTCGCACGGCCGACCGGTCGGCTCGTGGTTGTAGTAGATCGGCACCTGCCCGAGCCGCTGCGGGAAGGAGACCGGCAGCTTGCCGCCAGGGTTCGACCGTGCCGAACAGCACGTCGGCGACGGCGTTGCCCGCCTCGATACCCGGGAACCAGGCCTCGAGGATCGCCGGGGAGGACGCTGCGACGTGCGTGAGCGTCAGCGGACGCCTGTTGAACAGCACGACGATGAACGGCTTGCCGGTCGCCGGCGATCTGGTCGATCAGCTCCTGCTGGTGGCCGGGCAGGTCGAGTCGAGCGGCGAGGCTCGGCCTCGCCGCCCATCTCGCGCGTCTCGCCGAGTGCGAGCACGACCTGCTCGGCGGCCTTGGCGGCAGACCGCAGCGGCGAAGTCGTGGCGTGTCCGTGCAGTCGTTCGCGGGGTCGTTGGCTGCGGCGGCTCGGCGTTGCTCATCGTGCAGCCCTGGGTGTACGTGGGGTTCGGGAATTTCTTCGCCTTGATGCCGGCGTAGAGACTGACCGCGTCCGCGTCCTTGCCCTGGCCCCACCACGGGCCGAGCATGTCGTGCTGGGCGTCGCCGAGCGGGCCGATCAGCGCGGTCTTCTTCGACGGGTCGAGCGGCAGCGGTCTGGTTGTCGTTCTTCAGCAGCACCATCGACTCGCCTGCGGCCTTGCGCGCGGCTGCCCGGTCGGACGGCGTGAGGAAGCTCGCCGGGTCGACTGGCCTTGGCCTGGTCGACGTAGGGATGGTTGAACAGCCCCGCGCGGAATTTGATGCGCAGGATGCGGCGTACCGCGTCGTCGAGCCGCGACATGCGAGATGCGGTGCTGCGGCGAGCAATTGCTGCGCCGTAGTCGCGGATGTTGGTGCTGACCATCTCCGAGTCGGTGCCGGCATTAGCGCGTTGGCCGCGGCGTCCGGACCGTCCGCGGCGGTGCCGTGGCCGCACGGCCCGCCGTCGGGGTTGACGCGGCGGGCAGGCCCGGGTCTCGGCGACCGCGGTGTAGTCGCTCTCGATGAAGCCGTCGAATCCCCACTCCTTCTTGAGGATGTCGGTCTCGGTGTGCTTGTTGGCGCAGCCGGGGACGCCGTTGAGCGCGTTGAACGAGCACATCACCGTGTCGGCACCGGCGTCGATCGCGGCCTTGAACGGGGGCAGGTAGAGGTTGCGCAGCCGCTGCTCGGACATGTCGGTGGTGTTGTAGTCGCGGCCGCCCTCGGGCTGGCCGTACGCGACGAAGTGCTTGACGCTCGAGACGACCTTGTCCGGGGCGCTGTAGTCGCGTGCCCTGGTCGCCCTTGACGCGGGCCGCGCCCATGACGGAGCCGAGGTAGGGGTCCTCGCCGTTGCCCTCGACGATGCGGCCCCATCGCGGCTCGTGGGAGACGTCGACCATCGGGCTGTAGACCTGCTTGATGCCGACCGTGGCCGACTCGCGGGCGCCGATGGTGGCGTCGGTGCGGGCGACGCCCGGGTCGAACGAGCTGGCGGCGGCGAGCGGCACCGGGAAGATCGTGCGGTAGCCGTGGATCGTGTCGTAGGCGAACAGGATCGGGATGTGCAGCCGGGACTGCTCGACTGCGACATGCTGGTAATGGTTGATCTTGGCGGGGTCGGTCAGGCTGAACACACTGCCTACGCCGGCCTTGGCGTCGGCGTCGGTGATCTGACCGTCGGAGAGCAGCTGCAACTGCTGGAGCTTCTCCTTCGTGGTCATCTTGGCCAACAGGGCGTTCACCCTGCTCTCGGTGCCGCCGCTGGCAGCCGTGCGGGTCGGAGTCAGAGCGATCTCGTCGCTCGACCGCGTGGAGGCGACGACGCCTCCTCCGACCAGTGTCGCCGCGACCGCACTGGTCGCGACCACAGTGATGCTCACGATGCGTCTCACAGGGGTCCCTTCGCCGAAAAGCCCGAGTCGTCCCGGCAGATCGCCGGGCCGGCGTGCCCACCCGGTGACGTGTGTCACACAAGGACAGACAGGTGCGATTCTCGACCTGCCGGCAGACCAGGGCAAGACCCCCGCGGGCGGCTGCCATAAAAGGGCCGCTCCGCGATACTGGCCCGGTGGTCCTGCGCTACTCCCGCCCTCGCGGTCGACCGGCCGTCCTCTGCGAGCACCCGGCCCCGGGACGGGCCCGGGGCGACCGTGCCGGGCGAGCCCGGATCCCGCAGCTGCTGTCCGACGTCGAGGAGGAGGCGGAGCCGGTCATGGCGCGCGTGGCCGGTGACGTCGCCGTCGAGCTGACGCTGGGGGTCGGCACCGGTCAGTCGCTGGTTCGGCGCCGAGACCTCGCCAACTTCCTGCTCCCGGTCGTGGCGCGACTCGGTCAACGACGCATTCCCGCGGTCTTCGGGCGCAAGGTCCACAGTGATGCCTCGACCCTGAGCATCGGTCCGGTCCGTGCCCGCGACGACGACGAGCCGCCCGCCCTCCGCGCTCGGATACGCTGTGAGCCGGGCACGCCGGAGTGGCGCGAGGCGCTGTGGGACACCTGCGAGGAGGCGGTCGCCTCGGGCTCGCGGCCGCGTGGACCGCTGCACGTCGACCTGGCCATCGCCGTGTCGAGCGCCTGGAACTGGACCCTGCTCTGGAAGCCGACGCTCGACGCGCTCGGACCGCTGCTGGGAGTGGCGGACCCGCGAAGCCCCTGGGTGTCGCGCAGCGACCGGATCGTCTCCCTGGGACTGCACCGCAGGATCGTCGACGACGTCGGCCGCGACGTCTTGCTGAGTGCCTGGTGGGCAGCCGCGCCGGCTGGCGCGATGTCGCCGTCGGGGTCGCGTCGAGGTCGCCGTCGAGGTCGCCGTCGGGGTCGCCGTCGGGGTAGAGGTCAGGGCCCGACCGGTGGCGCTGGGACCCGGTCGGCCCCACCTCCGGCCCGGCGGTCGCCGGCCGCGCCCGCTTCTTGGAGGTACTGCCGAGGGACCCGGTCCCCGGGCAGACCGCGCCGACCGACGACCTGGCGCGCGACGTCACGCAGCTTGGTGTTGGTGCAGTTGGAGTAGCGCTTCAGCAGCGCGAACGAGCGGTCCTCGCTGAGCTCGTAGCGAGCCATCAGGATGCCCTGCGCCACGCCGATGAGGTGCCTGGTCTCCACGGCGTGGTTCAGCCCCGTCGACTGACGGGCTGCGAAGAGTGCGACCGCGGCGTGCGTGGCGTAGGAGAACGCGACCGAGATGTCCCCTGCGTCGAACGCCTCCGACCGGCTGCTGTAGAGCAACAGCGTGCCGAGGATCTGACTGCCGGCGGCCAGCCGGAGTGCGAGCACCGAGGACATGCCCAGCTCGGCGACCCGGCGTCCCCACTCCGGCCATCGGGTGTCGGCCGCTGCATCGGAGACCAGGGACACCTCGGTGTTCCACGCGACCTCGATGCCCGGGCCCTCTCGCCGCCGGTGCTGCAGCTCGTCACAGGCCTCGGCGATGCCCGACGTGGCGGCGACGGACCGCAGCCTCGCCCCCTGTCGCTCACTGACCACCGCAGCCTCGCAGCTGGACACGGCCTCGACCGCCTTGGTCGCGATGCTGCGCTGGGTGGTGGCCATGTCGGGCAGCGCCAGCAGTTCGCGGCTGATGCGGGCCAGCCGGACCGCCTGCTCCACCCCGTCTGTCACGTCGCCCTCCCCAGGCCGTCCATCGGCCGAGCCGATGCCCCGACGTCGCACGCTCGACACCGCCTCCGCCCCCCGCGAAGGCCGTCGCCGGCGTTCCCCCGACGTGTGGTCGCGGCACCGTTCCCAGACATCTGGTGTTCATGCCGCGGCCATATTAAAGAAACATTAGCGGGTCTTCATGATGTGTCTACTAAAGAGATTTCAATCGCCTGTTCTGCCATATTTATGCGTCGTGGCCTAATCGTCCTCGACCAGCCCCCGGCCCCCGCACGGCTCGAGGGAGGACTGCGTCCACGCCCAGTGCAGACGGGCGTCGATCCTCGCTGAGCCGGCATGACGGACCACCCAGGTCCCGCTGACCGCGAAGGGAGCCGAGGCGTTGGCTCCGAGTGCATGCGGTGCTCGCACCGCGGCGCGCCAGTGCCTGCCTCGGACGCTCAGCTGCACCGACCTGACGGTGATGGCGCTGGTGGTCTCGTTGACCACGGACCCCGTCAGCCGGATGCGGTAGGTGCCGGCCAGGAAGCGGGTGCCGCCGTCGAGGCTCGGCTCGAAGGTGGCGGCCTGGATCCGGACTCCGGGCTCGGCTCCCTTCGGGCAGGTGAGCCGGGCGCCGTGCACCAGAACGCGGGCCGCCTGCAGCGGCGGGCCCTCGACACCTGGAGTGGTCGCCGCAGAGGGTGTCGCAGGGGGTGTCGCAGGGGGTGTCGCAGAGGGTGTCGCAGGGGGTGTCGCAGGGGGTGCCGGCCGGCCGGCCGCCGCGTCGGACCCGTCGGTCCGGGCGACGTCGGCCCGGACGACGGCTGCCGCGCCGGCCAGCAGGGCCGCGGTCGCGAGGCCGGCACCCACGGCGCGGGCATGGTTCAGTGGCATGTCCCGCTCCCGGAGTCCGTGGCCGTCGAGCCGGGCACCGGAACGAACCTCCAGTCGTACCCCGTCGGGTGCAGGGTCATCTGCAGGACCCCGAACGTGTTGGCGATCCGAACCTGGCTGTTGGCGGACGGCGTGTCGCGGACGGCGAAGAAGCTGCGTCCTCCCGTGCCGACCAGAAGCTCCTGCACGCCACGGGACGGATCCGCGTTGCCCGACGCGTCCTGCGGCGCGAACCGCTCGTAGAAGTGCGCGTGGCCGTTCAGCACCACGTCTGCGCCGTTGTCGTACAGCAGCTTGAAGATGCTCTGCATGTCGGGTTGGTGGTCCTGGCTCGAGGAGAACAGCGGGATGTGCCAGTAGGCCAGCGTGCAGACCGCAGGGTGGCTCTTGAGGTCGTTGGCGAGCCACTTGTACTCCGGGTTCCCTGAGTTGCAGCCACCGATCACCCCGCACTGGCTGTCGAGCGCGACCAGGTGCCAGGCGCCGATGTCGTAGGAGTACCAGGAGGTGCAGCTCGAGGTGCATCCCGGGTCGAGTGGATGCGACCTGTCCCCGAAGTACTCGAAGTAGCCCGCGCCTCCTGTGGGCTCGATGGCGGTCCCGATGTAGCCGTACTCGTGGTTGCCGGGGATCGGGTGCGAGATCGGCAGCAGCCGCCCCCAGCTCGGGCCGTACATCGCCTGGAAGTCGGCGAGGCTGCCGAGCTCGTACTGGTCGTCGCCCAGTGGGAGCAGGGCGGTCGGGGACAGCGAGGCCGCGAGGTCCGCCGTCGCCTGCTGCTGGCACGACGTCGACGTGGGGTTCTTTCCTTGGCCACAGGCGATGTCTCCGGACGCGACGATGGTGGGGTCGCCGCCCACAGGCGGGCTCGAGGGGCTGGGCGCCGGGCTCGAGGGGCTGGGCGCCGGGCTCGAGGGGCTGGGCGCCGGGCTCGAGGGGCTGGGCGCCGGGCTCGTCGTCGTGGAGGGAGCGCTCGAGGGGGCTGCGGTGGTCACCACCAGCCGGGGCCGGGTGGACGAGGCCTCACGGCTGGAGAACTTGTTCGCCTTGGTTCGGGCGGTGGTGACCACGAAGGTGTAGCCGCCGTCTCCGGTGACCGCGGGTGTCACGTCGGCCGAGGCCCAGGTGTTGAGTGCCAGCGGCGCGGCCGATCCGACCCCGGGGCCCGGAGGGGGCGCGTTGCTCCACGTGAGCGCACCCTCGCTCCAGTCGTTGCTCGCCGTGGCGACCTGGATCCCGTCGGTGGAGGTGGAGAAGGTGTAGAGCTGGAGAGACGCCGACGTCACCGTGCCGGACAGGCCCTGGACGTCGAACCGCAGGTAGCTGCGCTGCTCGGGTCCGGTCGAGGAGGCGGCCTGCGCGTAGAGCGTGTACGCGGAACCGGAGCTCGTGTCCGGCTGGTCGCTGCGCACCGACGCGTCGCCGGTGGGCGTCACGGTGGTCGTGACATCGGCCGCAGTCGACGGACTGGTGCTCGCCGAGGGGCTGGTGCTCGCCGAGGGGCTGGTGCTCGCCGAGGGGCTGGCCGACGGCGACGGGCTCGTCGCCGTGCCGGGGTCGAGCACGAGCTGCGGCGGGGTCGCCGAGCTCTCGCGGCTCGCCAGCTGCTTCTTGGCAGTGCTGCTCGTGCTCAGCACGAAGGTGTAGCTGCCGTTGCCGGTCACCACCGACGAGACGTCCGCCTCCGACCATGCGTTGCTGGTCAGCGTGGGCACCGTCGAGACCTGGGCGTCCGTCCCCGGCGCGTTGCCGAACGTGATGCCGGTCTCCGACCAGGTGCTCGCCGCGGTCCCGACCTGCAGACCCGTGGCGCTCTTCGAATAGCTGTACAGCCGGAGCGTGGCCTTCGCCGGTGCAGCCGTCAGGCCGCTGACGTCGAAGCGCACGTAGGTCGTGACGAGGGGGGTCGAGGCCGACTGCCCCTCCGCGACCACCACGTACTTCGTGCCGTAGTTGGCGTCCGGCGTGTCGGAGCTGACGTAGCTGTCGGCCGACGCCTTGACCGTCACCGAGGTTGCCGCCGTGGCAGTGGTCAGGAGGGGGAACAGCATCGCTCCCGTCAGCGCAACCAGCACCAGTGCGACGTGTCGGAGCTGGACCCGCCCGTGGTCGTTCATCGTGGTCTCCCTGCTGTAGTTGTGCCGGCCCTCGAGCAGCCACCGACGAACCCGGCGGCGCGGGCGCGTCGGGTCTCCTCGCTGAAGCTGCGGGAGTACAGGCCGGTGTGATCGGAGTCGAAGTACTGGTGGACCTCGTAGCGGACCTGGCCGGCCGGGTCGTCCACCCAGGCCCGCGGCTGGTACTGCGCGAACCGGTCGGGCGAGGCGCCTCCGTAACCGGACACCATGACCAGACGCCGGTCCCCGGTGCCACGGATGGCGTCCACGGCGGCCTGGGAGGCGGCCTGCCACTTGAGCACCCCGGCATGCGGATCGCGGTCGAGGCGCATCGGCTCGTTCATCAAGCCGTAGCCGAGGACAGCCGTCGAGCCGCGGAGCGCGGTGCTCATCCGTCGCCAGAAGTCGGCGAAGTCCGTGTCCGGCAGCGCGCGAGATCCGAGGGTCAGCCGTCGATGGCCGCCTCCCGGGGCGCCGGCCCAGTAGTCGCCGTACCCGTGCAGGTCGAGCACGACCCCCAGCCCGGCCTGCTCGGCGGCGCGCAGCGCATCCCGCAGCCGGGCGAGCTCGGATGCGTCGAGCGGGCCACCGAGGCGAGGCTGGAGCCGCTCCCAGGTGACCGACAGACGTACCAGGGACGCGCCCGAGTCGGCGAGCAGCCGCATGTCCGCCGCACTGTCGTAGTAGTAGTCCCTGCCCGCACGGCCGGGGGTGGCGCTGCTGTAGCTGAACGGCCGCTCCGGTCCTGAGCCGAAGGCGGCGCTCGGCAGGTCCACGCCACGCAGCGCATCGCCTTCGTGGGCGTGCGCCTCGACGACCGAGGACTGCGCACTCTTGTCCAGCGACCCGTTGTCGAACCGGTAGACCGCCATTCGGTAGCTCTTCGGCCACCACGCGCCGGCCGCCCACGCGGTGACCCACAGTCCTGCCCGGTCAGCGGCCTGGTACCACTGCCCGGCAACCTGGTTCCAACGCTGTGCGTCACGTCCGGAGGGCCAACCGACCTCTCCGACGTACCCCCGCACGTGCTGGGCGCGCAGCCACCTGACGAAGCGTCCGAGGTCCGCCACCGCCTGCGCAGAGACCGGGGTACGGGCGCAGCTCGACGAGGCGTTGCGGCCGAGCACCACGGCACCCGTCACGGCGACGAGGGCGACGGTCAGGCCGAGCGTCGCGGCTCGGTTCAGCCTGGGGCCACGTCCCGGCGTAGCGGGCTGCACCGGTCGAAGCCCGGTGAGGTGGTGGTCGGTCATCGGCTCGTACCGTCGCGGCCGGGCAGCACCCGCCAGACCATCACCCGGTCCTCGGGGGCGCCGAAGGCAGCCACGATGCGCCCGTGCGAGATCGCCGTGCCCAGCGTGGGGAACTCGGTCAGTGTCTGCGGGCTCGGCGACAGGTCGTCGTTCAGGTGCACGGAGAGTGCATCCTGGTGATCGATGACGACGTAGTCGATGCTCCTCCACGCGTCATGGGCGGGCAGCGCGACGTCCTTGTCGACGTCCAGCTTGGTGAACCAGATCACCTTGCGTGCCGGGTGTCCGTGCCGGACCAGGTCCACCCAGAACGCGTCGTCGACGACGAGCACGTCGTTGGGACGGGAGTTGCTCTCCAGCCAGGACAGCGCCGCCGCCTTCCCGGCGTCCCGGTCGTGGGTCCACAGGTCGCGCAGCCCGAAGCGCCACGGACCGGCCACCAGGAGCGCGAACGCGACCACTCCGCTCACGGCGCAGGCCCCGACCGCGCCGCGCAGGACGATGCCCGTCGTGCTCTCCTCGTGGTGCTGTGCGACGGCCCCCCGCTGCAGCCTCTCGGAGACCCGGGAGAACCGCCACAGGACGTCGACGACGCCCGCGACGGTGAGCACGGCGAAGGGGATCATCGCGATGACGAAGGGGTACGGCAGGTAGCCGCTGCGCAGCAGGCTGGCCACCTGTACGGCGAACGCCAGCGCGACCGGACGGGTCCGGGTGAGCAGCAGCCCCGGCACGACCGCCCCGAGGCAGACCAGGCACGACCAGTGGTCGAGCGCGACCCAGGTCTGCACCACGTGGTGCGCGGTGCTCGTCGGGTCGAAGACGCTGCCGCTGCCGGTCCGCTGGAACAGCTGCCACTCGACCGCCCCCTGCAGGCTGACGTGGTGCGCGCCGACGAACAGCTCGTTCTTGATCGCCGCGTACAGCGGATAGAGCAGCCCGAGCAGCGAGACCGTGGCCAGGAACATGGTCACCGTGAACCTGCGGTTGCGTCGGTCGGTGCGGCCCACGAAGAGCAGCAGGACCGCCGGCATGAACAGCAGCGCGGTCTCCTTGGTGAGGACCGCGACCGCGAAGCATGCTGCGCTCGCGGCGGCGGCCCCCACGGACCGTCGCGGGGACGCGGCGAAGAAGAACGCGGCGAGCAGCCAGGGGGTGACGACGTTGTCGAGCAGTGCCGTGCGCTGGAAGTAGACGGCCAGGGGGCTCAGCGAGAACATCAGCACGGCCAGAGTGGCCGTTGCGCGCGCGAACCCGAGACGCCGGGCCAGCCCGAACATCAGCACGACGGCCACCAGCTTGCACACGAGCGCGAACTCGCGACCGGTGGCCACCGCGTAGGGCAACCGGTCGAAGGCGTCCGTCACCACGTTGTAGAGCGCCATCTGCAGCTGGCCGAGCGGCGGGTGCGCGTACCAGTACGTGTAGTGGGCCAGCCGGTGCAGGTGCTGCACCGCCCACGCGTACGCCGTATAGGTGCCCTCGTCGTCGAACCGGGCGGGGGAGCCGTACATCCCGCGCGCGTGCACCACGCCCGCCAGCACGACGAGCGCCGAGACCAGCGCGAGGTCCCGCCACTGGAGCCGCAGCCGGGCCCGCACGCGGTCGCGCACCGCCCGGGCCCGTTCGGCCGCGGTCGGCGCCACGGCCCGCTCCAGGGCCTCGATGTCGAGGTCGAGGTCGAGCGGCGGAAGCTCGGTGGGATGGCTCACGGCACGGACTCCTGGTGGTCAGTGATCGGCGAGGGCCGGTGGGCTCCGACGTGGCTGGTCTTCTCCCAGGTCCGCACTCCCCGCAGCTCGCGGCTGGTCGCCCGCACCGCGGCTGCGGCGAGGACCATCTGGTACGGCAACGTCCCGACGACCAGCCGGGCGTAGTCGCGCAGACGTACCCGCTCGCGGAACGCCGTGCCGAACTCGTGGAGCCCCACGACCTCGATCGCGACGGTGGCGAGGGTGGGCAGCAGCGGCAGGAAGGTCGCCATCACCACGGGGTCCGGAGCTTTCAGCAGGAACATCGACACGATGGCGATCGGCACCAGGACACCCGAGAACGCCTGCACGAACGGCATCGTCAGCAGGTACACGGCCATCACCTTCTGGCGACGCGTCGGGAGCCGGCGCCACTCGCCCTTCCTCATCACCTGCAGGAAGCCCTGGCTCCAGCGGGTGCGCTGCTTGAAGAGCCCCCCGAGGGTGGGTGGGGTCTCCTCGCGCGTGGCCAGCTCCGGGCTGTAGGCGACCGCGACGCGCGCTCCCCAGCTGGACAGCCTGACTCCGAGCTCGCAGTCCTCGGCGAGGCAGTCGGGATCCCAGCCCTGGGCCCGGCGCAGCAGGTCGGTGCGCACGAACACGGTGTTTCCGCCCAGCGGGATGAACCGCTTGCGGGCGTGCAGGTGCAGCCGTGAGGAGAACCAGAAGAAGTACTCCAGAACGTTGCGCAGCGACCACCACGACGTCCGGAAGTTCATCAGCTGAACGCCGCCCTGGACGACGTGCGCCTGGGTGGCCAGAAAGCAGGTGTCCACGTGGCGGAGCAGGGTCGGGGCGACCTCGTCCTCGGCGTCGAACACGCCCACCACGAGTCCGCGGCACAGCGGGAGAGCCGTGTTCAACGCCTTGGGCTTGTTCTTGACCACGTTACGATCCATCGCGACACGGACCCGGTCGTCGTCCTCCGCGAGCCGGGCCGCCACGCCCGCCGTTCCGGGGTCGTCGTCCCCGACGATCACGATGATCTCGAAGTCGGGGTGGTCCGACTCCAGCAGCCGTGCAACGGTGTGCGGCAGCACCTGCTCCTCGTCGCGGGCCGGCACGAGCAGCGAGAACGACAGCCGGGGCTCCTCGGGTGCGGCGAACCTGGTGAGCGCCACGGACTCGGGCGTCCGCCAGGAGTCGACCATCCACACCAGGGTGCTCAGGGCCACCACGAGGAGGACCGCGGTGGCCGCGAGGTAGGCGGCGATGACGACATCGAGAACCACTGTCCCTCACGCCTCGAGGGCCGTGGGGATCCGGTCCGCCCAGTCGAAGCAGTCCGAGCCCATCCGCCGTACCCGGACCTGTGCGAGCGCCGACCTGAGCACCTCCCGCTCGCGGTCGCGCAGCGTCTCGTAGCTGTCGCCGCCGATGACGAGCACCGGCGCGAGGTACCGAAACGGCGGGAAGCCGTACGCGTCGTCGGTGTTCTCGACGAGCTCGCTCAGGGCCTGCTCGGGCGCGATCTCGGCGAGGCTCGCGGGGCCGCGCTCGATCACGAAGACGTCGCTGACAGCGACCTCGTCGAGCATCTCGCACGCGACCAGTCGGTCGGCGCCGTACTTGGGCGGGGGTACGACGATCTGGGTGAGGGCGTTCGCGGTCATGACCGGGAGGTTCATGGTGCCCATCGCCATCCCGACGCCTCGGCCGCCCTTGGAGTGCAGCCGGCTCTGCACGGCCAACCGCCACCACTCGCCGCGGCTGAGGTCTCCGGCGTCGACGGCGCGCAGCGTGTGGCTGCTGATCGTCAGGGGCTTGGGGAAGCACTGTGCCGTTCCGTCCGGCGCGAGGATGGTCATGTCGTCGGAGAGGAAGCGGGCCCCCTTCTCGCGGAGCAGTCGCAGGACCGTGCCCGTCTTGCCGGTGTCGGTGCGCGCCGACAGCATGACGCCGCGCCCGTCGAGCTCCACGCAGGCGGAGTGCAGGAGCATGCGGCCCTTCGAGGCCATCACGAACCGCAGCAGCGCCTCCAGCACGTTGCAGTACGCCACGTGCGGCGACCGCGCCAGGAGCGAGCTGAGCGTGACGTGGATGCGGTCCCCGAGGTCGATGGCGAAGTTCGCCGCCAACCTGCCGGCGTGCTCCTCGTAGCGCACACCGGCGGGCGCCTCGAAGCGCAGCAGCCGGGCGCGGGACTTCAGCGTCCCGCGGCCCACCTTCCCGACCCGCACCTCGATGTCGAGGTCCTTGCCCAGCCGCGGCTCGCGGAAGTACTCCAGCTCCCGGAGCACGACCTCGCTTCCCACGGTCACCAGGCCGGCGAGGTCGTAGCGGTAGGGCAGATAGCCCGTGCCGCGGCGGCTGACGCGCCGCTCGCGATAGTGCGCGGTGGGCGCGCCTCCTTCGTCGAACAGCACCTCGACCGGAGCCCGCCCAGGCGACGGCCCAGGCGCGGGCGCCGGCGCCGTCCTGGCCGGGACCGGAACCGCGGTCAAGGGGACCTGGCGGGCTCGCGGTCCCGGCGCGAGGACGTCCGTGCGCGGAGCGATGAGGTCGGTCATGAGAGGTCCTCCGTGAGGGTGAGCCGCTCCTGGGAGCGGAAGCGCACGAGATAGCCGAGCAGCAGGGTCAGGACGTTCGCGGCGAGGTAGTGCACGCCGAGGACGCTGACGAGCAGCGCCAGTAAGGGGATCCGGAGCAGCAGCACCGTGTTGCTCATGACCATGAAGCCCAGGTAGCGGCTCAGCCTGGTCAGGCGCTTGGTCCCCCGGTAGACGAGGTTGTCGACGAGCACGAAGTTCCAGCTCGAGGAGATCTGGGTGGTCATCACCGCCGCCATCAGATAGTTCAGGCGCAGCATCGAGGGGTCGGCCAGTGCCCACAGGACGATCATGTTGACCAGCAGGCCCGTGAGCCCGACGGTGGCGAACCCCGCCCCGCGCTGGAGTACCCCGGAGCCCAGACCGCGGGCCACGGTCTGGGAGCCCCACAGTCGCACGAGCTGCTTGACGAACAGCAGCCCCTCGCGCACCGACGCCTTGCTGTCGCCGGAGAGCCGCTCCCCGAACGTGAACGCCACCTCGGCCTTGGTCAGCTGCCCGTGGCGGGCCAGCAGCTCGAGCAGGATCTTGAACCCCCGCGGCCGCAAGATGTCCAGGTCGACGGCGTCCAGGCGGAGCGCGAAGAAGCCGCTCATCGGGTCCGAGATGCCCCGCAGGTTCCGCGGGAAGACGAGCTTGCTGAGCACCGTGGAGGACGACGACACCAGAGCGCGCCCGACCGTGGCCAGTCCCTCGGAGGAGCCGCCCGGCACCTTCCGGCTGGCCACGACCACCTCTGCGTGCGCGCGCATCCCGGCCGCCACGAGCTGTGGCACCAGCTCAGGGGGATGCTGGAGATCGCCATCCATGACGACCGCCCACGGCGACCGAGATGCGCGCAGCCCTTCGAGCACCGCGCCACCGAGCCCGCCCTGCCGCTCGTCGCGCTCGCGGTGCAGCAGGTCGACCGTGAGGTCGGTTCCCGCCGCGACGCGGACCACTTCGAGCGAAGTGCCGTCGTCGCTGTCGTCGACGAACAGCACCCTGGCTGCCTCGCCGGCGAGGGCGGCGCCCAGTCGCCGGACCAGCGGCGCGATGTTGCCTTCCTCGTTGCGTGTCGGTACGACGACCGTGATCGCGTGCCGCACCGGCCGAGGTACCACGTCGGGCGGTGCCGCCGAACCGTCGTCGAGGAGCAGCTCCTGGATCGGCGGTGGCTCGGCCGGCAACAGCCTGTTCAACAGCTCCACGGCCTCGTCGCGGTCCGCCGGCTCGCCGGTGCCGGCACCCAGATGCGCTGTGGTCATGCCCCTCCTCGACCTGACCACACCGCAACTCGAGCACTCAGCGGGCACGGGTCGACGACGTCGTGACCGACGGTCGTGGACCGACCGCGACAGGCGTGACCCCCCACGCGCGGTCGTCATCGGTGCCGCTGCGTGCGCCCCCCGGCGCAGACAAGGTCTTGCTGGTGCGAGGAGTGCCGGGACGGCGTTGCTCGCCGTGCCCTTCTGCTCCTCGGAGAACAGGCGCTGCCGCTGGGTTGACGCGCCGTGTCAAAGCTGAGTGTGCAAGAGCCCCGATTGTTTGATGCCCCCGGGGTCGAAACGACCCGCAAATGCATTACAGACACACGGTGAACGGTTCGTCAACCCCCAGCGCCACACCGACCGATGGCTGGGGGGAGGTCCTTGCCATGCGGCCGTTGCGGACCTACCATCTGCGGGTCTTCCTTCGTCCAGGACCTGCGGCGAAGGTCTGCGCCGCCGGTGCCGTCCGTGCTCCTGGCTGCCGGCCGGCCGGAGCATCTCACGTCTCAGGCACTTCGGTGCTGCGTGACGTACGGAGGAACCCCATGCTGGAACCGACCACCGTCCCGGACCGCCTCGACCACGAGGACCGGCCGTGGGGCTCCTGGCACGTCGTCGACGTCGCCGCCGGCTACAAGATCAAGCGCATCAACGTCGATCCGGGAAGCAGGCTGTCGTACCAGACCCACCGGCACAGGTCCGAGCACTGGATCGTGGTCGCCGGCGTCGCGACCTGCACCGTCGACGGGCGCACCTGGACCGCGGGACCCGGGGAGTCGGTGGACGTGCCGGTAGGTGTGGCGCACCGGCTGGCGAACGCCGGGACCGAACCGCTCGTGGTGGTGGAGGTCCAGCGCGGCCCCTACACCGGCGAGGACGACATCGAGCGTCTCGACGACGACTACGGCCGGTGCTCCCCCGCGGCCGACCTCCTCAACCTCCCCCGGTGAGGTCCAGCCGGAACGCCCACAGGTCCACCCCGGGCGACGGTGTCCAGTCGCGTTGCGGGGTGCGCACGAACCCCAGGCTCGCGTAGAGCCGGTGCGCGGCGGTCATCGCCGGCAGGCTGGACAGCACCACCGCACGGTGGCCGAGCGCGGTCGACCGGTCCAGACATCGCTGCACCAGCACCCGGGCGATCCCGCGGCGCCGAGCGTCGGGCGCGACGGTCAGCATCCGGAACTCACCCTCGCCGTCGCTCGAGAGCTCGGCCCACGGCGTACCGGGCAGGCAGTAGGTCACCGAGCCCAGCACTCGCGGGCCGTCCTCGGCGACCCAGAGCTCCGCCTCAGCGGCCCGGCTCCGGGCGTCCGCGAGATGCGCGGTGTACGGGTCGTCGGCCGCCAGCAGCCCGTCGGCGACGTACGCCGCCACGGTGAGCCTGCCGACCTCGTCCAGGTCGTCGTCGCGAGCCAGGCGGAGCTGCGCCCCCATCCCGAGTCCGGTCCTCAGATGCCGAAGGTGGCGCGCGGGTAGGCGGCTGCGACGTCGGTGAGCACGTTGACCAGGTACGGCACCCCGGAGCCGAACGCGCGGTCGAGGGCCGGGCCGATCGCGTCCGGCGACGACACCGTCTCGCCGGCACCGCCGAGCGCGCTGACCACCTGGTCGTAGCGGGTCCCGGGGGCGAGGTCCGCCGCCACGTCGTACCCGTAGAGCATCTGCATCGGGCCCTTCTCCAGCGCCCACGCCGAGTTGTTGCCGCAGACCATGACCACGGGCAGGTCGTGACGCACCAGGGTGTCGACGTCCATCAGCGACATCCCGGCCGCGCCGTCGCCGAGCATCAGCACCACCTGGGACGACGGCCGGGCGATCCGGGCGCCGATGGCCGCACCGAGGCCCGCGCCGAGGCAGCCGAACGGTCCGGGATCGAGCCATCCTCCCGGCCGGCGCGGCTCGACGTACTTGCCGGCGAAGGACACGAAGTCGCCGCCGTCGCCGATCACCACGGCGTCGCTGTCCAGGCGCGGCAGCAGCTCGCCGTAGATGCGGGCCGGGTGGACCGGCTCCGCCTCGGAGCGCAGCAGCGCCTGGTCGCGCTCCACGGCTGCGGCCACGGCCGCCTGCAGGTCGGCGACCCAGCCGGCCCAGTCCGGACGCCGCGGCCGGCTCGCGAGCGCCTCCCGCAGACCGTCGAGGACCGTGCCCAGGTGACCGGCGACCGACCCGGCGAGCTCGGCGTGACCGGCGAGCTGGTCGGGGGAGTCCGCGACGTGCACCACCCGCGCCGGCGTGCCGCCCTCCTTGCCCCCGAAGACCCCGTAGCCGAGCCGGAAGTCCAGCGGGGTGCCGACCACCACGACGAGGTCCGCGCCGTTGAGCGCGGCACCCCGGGCCCTGGTCACCAGCAGCGGGTGGCCACCGGGCACGATGCCGCGACCCATGCCGTTGGTGACCGTCGGGAGCCCGAAGCCCTCCACGAGGCGCAGTGCGGCCTGATCCGCCCCGTCGGCCCAGACGTCGGTGCCGAGGATGAGCACCGGCCGCCGGGCCTCGGCCAGCAGCGTGGCCACGGCGGAGACGTCGTCCGGGTCGGGCTCGAGCCGCACCGGGGCGCCGGCCGCGCCGGTCCACGACGGGGCCTTGTCGAAGAGCTGGTCCATGGGCACGTCGAGGAACGTCGGGCCGCGGTGCGCCGAGCCGGCCAGCGTGAACGCGTCGTCGACCGCGCCGGCCACGTCGGCGACCCGGTCGACCGTGCGGGCCGACTTCGTGACCGGCCCGAGGACGGCGGGGTGGTCGAACTCCTGGAGGCTGCCGGTGCCCCAGCGGTTGGCCGGCGCGCGCCCGCCGAGAACGACGAGCGGGGAGCCGCTGAACCGCGCCTGCGTGATCGCGCTCATGCCGTTGGTGACGCCCGGTCCGGCGGTCAGCACGGCGAGCCCCGGCACCCGGGTCAGCTTGCCGACCGCCTCGGCGGCGAAGACCGCGGTCTGCTCGTGGCGTACGTCGAGGATCCGCATCGGCGGGTCGGCGTGCACCGCGGCGTCGTACATCGGGAAGACGTGTGCGCCCGACAGCGTGAACATCGTGTGCACGCCGTGCGCGGCCGCGACGGTGACCGCCTGCACACCACCGTGGGCTTCCGGCTCGTCGGGGGAGGTCGTCAGGTCGCTCATGCCGGCAGGCTACCCGGTGGTAGCCCGCCCCACGGTGGGTCAGCGCACTGCGGACGTGTCCGCGGCCGCCTCGTCCAGCTCGAGCTGCTCGACACCCGGGTCGCCGGCATCGGCGTGGTAGTCCTCGGCCCGGGTGTGGTCCACGCCGCTGGGCGCGTTGAGCGCTCGGAGGACGACGGTGCCGACCACCGCGACGACGAGGTTGAGCACGAACGCGGTCAGCGCGATGTACACCTTCGTGTCGGTGAACGGCACGGTCGCCAGCGGGCCACCGAAGTGGCTGCCGGGCGTGCCGGTGACCGGCACCCGGTAGGCGGTCACCGTGCCGTACACCATCCCGACCGCCCAGCCGGCGAGCAGCGCCCACCGGTGCATCCAGCGGGTGTACAGCCCGACCACGATCGAGGGCAGCGTCTGCAGGATCCACACTCCACCGAGCAGCTGGAGGTTGATCGCGAACTCGCCTGGCAGGCCCAGCACGAAGAACAGCGCGCCCACCTTCACCACCAGGGAGACCAGCCTGCTCTGCCGGGCCTCCTGCGCGTGGGTGGCGTCCGGCTTGATGAACGCCTTGTAGACGTTGCGGGTCCACAGGTTCGCGGCCGCGATGGACATGATGGCGGCCGGCACGAGCGCACCGATCGCGATCGCCGCGAAGGCCACGCCGGCGAACCAGCCCGGGAACATCTTCTGGAACAGGGTCGGCACCGACGCCTGCGCGTTGTCGACCGAGACCCCCGCGGCGATGGCTACGAAGCCGAGCAGGGCGAGCAGCCCCAGCAGGAACGAGTACGCCGGGAGCAGCGCAGCGTTGCGACGGATCACCGAACGGTTGCGGGTGGCCAGCACCCCGGTCAACGAGTGCGGGTACATGAACAGGGCGAGCGCCGAGCCGAGCGCCAGTGACGCGTAGGCCCAGTGCAGCGGCGGCAGCGGGACCAGCCCCTTGGGGCTCGCGCTGCCGGCCGTGATCGCCGAGGCGTTGTCGCTGTTGAACCCGGCGAACGCGTGCCGGGCCGCGGCGAACACCGAGTCCCAGCCACCGATCTGCGTCGGCAGGTAGAACACCGCCACCAAGATCACCACGTAGATCAAGAAGTCCTTGACGAACGCGATCAGCGCCGGCGCGCGCAGCCCCGACGAGTAGGTGTAGGCCGCCAGGACGGCGAACGCCAGGAACAGCGGGAGGTCCTTGACGAACCAGCTGGTGTTCGCGCCGCCACCCAGCCCCATGACCTCGAGGACGACCTGGATGCCGACGAGCTGCAGCGCGATGTAGGGCATCGTGGCCAGGATGCCGGTCACCGCGACGGCCAGAGCCAGCGGGCGGGAGTCGAAGCGGCCGCGCACGAAGTCGGCCGGCGTGACGTAGCCGTGGCGGTGCGACACCGACCACAGCCGCGGCAGGAAGACGAAGATGATCGGGTAGAGCACGATCGTGTACGGCACCGCGAAGAACCCGACCATGCTGCCGGCGTACAGGGTCGCGGGCACCGCGATGAACGTGTAGGCGGTGTAGATGTCCCCGCCGATCAGGAACCACGAGATGAACGTCCCGAAGGAGCGACCACCGAGGCCCCACTCGTCGAGGGTGTGCATCGACTCGGCGCGACGCCAGCGCGCGGCAGCGAAGCCGATCACCGTCACGAGCAGGAACAGCACCAGGAAGACCGTCAGGGAGACGGCGTCGACGTGGCCGCTCATGACCGGCCCCGCTCGGAGCCGGAGCGGGAGCCGTCGGCGGGGCGCCCGCGAGCGGCCCGGTCGCGGGCGGTCGCCCGCTGTGAGAGCAGGAAGGCCACGAAGGTGGCTATCGCGGTCACCGGGATGAGCGCGAACTGGAACCAGTAGAAGAACGGGAAGCCGCCCAGCGAGGGGGCCTCCCGGGCGTAGATCGGCACGACGAGCGGGAGCACCGCTCCGACGGCGAGCAGCACGCCGACGACCACCCAGAGCGGGCGTGACCCGGCCGCCGACCGGTCGTGGGGAGCGTGGGGCTGTTGCGAGGACTGGACGTCCTGGGGATCCCGAGAAGACACCGGGGACACCTCCGAGATGGTTGGCCCGTGATCACCCGAAGGTACCGCCGAGCGGCCTCCTCAGGCGAGGTACGCGCCGTTGAGCCGCCTGAGGTGCTCGATCAGCACGAGCAGCAGGCCGCCAGCACGAGCACCGAGAAGCTGCGCCGGAACACCGAGTCGGCGTCCTGCTCGCCGAGCCCGACCTCGAGGCCGAGCGCCATCCCGTCGCCGAGCCCCACGAGGAGCTCGTCGTACACGCCTGCGGCGATCCAGGCGGCGAGGGTCGGGCAGGCGGTCTGGTCGCGGGCGATGGGGTCCACCGCGCCCAGCATCGCGGTCAGCTCGGCGGTCAGCTCGGCGAGCGAGGGCTCCGGGGGCACCACGTGGCCCTGCGCGACCACCTGCTCCCAGAACGCCGCCTCCACGGGACACATCCTGCCATTCCCGGCGCTGTTCGCGGCGGAGCCCGGCCGACCGACGCCGGTAGCCTGGCCCGGTGCCTTCGCTGACCGACGTGGTGCGCGCCCACTCCGACCTCGACGAGGAGGACGTGGCCTGGCTGCAGCTGCTCGTCGCGGACTGGCAGATCGTCGCCGACCTGTCCTTCGCGGACCTGGTGCTGTGGGTGCCCGACGTGGAGGGGATCGGCTACTGGGCGGCGGCCCAGATGCGTCCGACGACCGGTCCCACGGCGTACGTCGACGACCTGGTCGGGGGCTTCATCCCGCGAGGCCGCCGTCCGCTGCTCGACGCGGCGCACGACGGGCAGCGGGTGGCGCGCGAGGGTGACCCGGAGTGGCGCGACGACGTCCCGGTGCGCGTCGAGGCGATCCCTGTGCGCCGTGGTGACCGGGTGGTCGCCGTGATCGCTCGGAACACCAACCTGCTGGGGGTGCGGACGCCGAGCAGGCTGGAGCTCTCCTACCTGCAGACCGCCACCGACCTGACCCAGATGATCGCGCACGGGTTCTTCCCGTTCGCCGGGCAGCGCTCCGACCACGCCGACACCCCGCGGGTGGGCGACGGGTTCGTCCGCATCGACGCCGCGGGCAGGGTCGCCTACGCCAGTCCCAACGCGCTGTCGGTCTACCGTCGGCTCGGCCTGAGCACCGACCTGGCCGGGCTGAACCTCGCCGAGACCACCCGGGCCCTCGTGCCGGTGAGCCGGCGGCCCGACGAGGAGACGCTCAGCACCGTTCTCGGCGGGCGGCTGCCGCGCGACGTCGAGATCGGCACGCAGCACGCCGTGGTGATCCTTCGCTCGCTGCCGCTGCGGCCGACGGGCGAGCACATCGGCGCGGTGGTGCTGCTGCGGGACGTCACGGACCTGCGCCGACGGGACCGCGAGCTGGTCACCAAGGACGCGACCATCCGGGAGATCCACCACCGGGTGAAGAACAATCTGCAGACCGTGGCTGCCCTGCTCCGCCTGCAGGCGCGACGCATCCAGGTGCCGGAGGGCCGGGCCGCGCTCGAGGAGGCGGTGCGCCGGGTGGGCTCGATCGCGATCGTGCACGAGACGCTCAGCCAGTCCTTCGACGAGACCGTCGACTTCGACGACGTGGCCGACCGGCTGCGGGTGATGGTCAGCGAGGTGGGGTCCAGCGGCGCGCACATCAGCACGGCCCGCGCCGGCAGCTTCGGCGTGATCTCCTCCGACACCGCGACACCTCTGGCGATGGTGCTCACCGAGGTGCTGCAGAACGCGGTGGAGCACGGCTTCGCCGAGGACGAGCTGGGCACGATCACGATCACCGCGCGCCGCCTCGTGGGACGGCTGCACGTCACCGTCGAGGACGACGGCCGCGGGCTGCCTCCCGGCTTCGACCCCGACGTGTCCACGAGCCTGGGGCTGTCGATCGTGCGCACCCTGGTCGAGTCCGAGCTCGACGGGCAGCTGGAGATGGGGGCCGGGCCGGCGGGCGGGACCCGGGTGGTGCTGGACCTGCCGGTTCCGGCGCCGCTGGCCTGACAACCGGCGGGGTGCTGCTGGGTGGGTCGGCCAATGGGTGGGGGTTCTCCAGGGTGAGCAGCCTCAGGCGGTACGCACCCGGGCCCGTGCGTTGCGGCGCTTGAGCGCGCGCCGCTCGTCCTCGCTCATGCCGCCCCAGACACCATGGTCCTGGCCGGCCTCCAGAGCCCACGCGAGGCACTGTTCGCGGACCTCGCAGCGTCGGCACACCTGCTTGGCCTCCTCGATCTGGAGGATGGCCGGACCGGTGTTGCCGATCGGGAAGAACAGCTCTGGGTCCTCGTCGAGGCACGCAGAGCGGTGACGCCAATCCATGGCGGTGAGCTCCTTGTCGTATCCGTCATCGACCGTCGGGGTGGGCGGTCGTCGTGCGTGTTCTCGTGGGCCGCGTCGAGGTTGTGAACGCTTTCACGAGGTCCGGCCCGAGCCAGTGTGGCCTGGAAAGGAGCCGATTGGTCACATGTGTCAGGGCGTGTCGCGCCTGTCCGCTGGTGACGCATTCGATAGTCGCAAGACTTCGACGTGCTATCAACCCCCGGTACAGGTCACATCCGTCACAACGTCCTGACTTTAACCGTCCACTGACCCCCTGTCGGGAGTCGAACCGGAGTGTTGCCCCCCATGGGGGACCCGAAACACCTCAACCGCAGGTGCAACGGCATGGCCCAGACATCGCGGACATGTCGTTGCATAGAGTCGGTCCCTGTGGCCCCCTCTCACGACGACGACCGACCCGCCGTACCCCCCCGCGACGAAGGCATACCCGCTGCTCCGAGGCCGCTCCTGATCGCTGCCGTCCTGGTCGGCGTCGAGGCCGTGGCGCTGGTCGTCTACGGCGTCGTGGAGACGTTCTCGATCACCGGCGCACGGGTGGCGATGGGCGTCACGACCTCCGTGTTCTTCGTCCTGTACGGCATCGCGCTCGGGTGGTTCGCCCGGGAGCTGCTGCGCCGGCAGTCGTGGGCCCGGGCCCCGCTGGTGCTCGCGCAGCTCATCCAGCTCGGCGTCGCGTGGAGCTTCCGGGGCGGGGCCGGGACCGCGGTGGCGGCCGTGCTGGCCGTCCTGGCGCTGGGCGTCCTGGCGGGGATCTTCCACCCGGCCTCGATCCGGGCGTTGGACGACCACTGACCGGGCCGGGACCGGCGGCCGCGGACGTGGCACTAGCAGGCCGCGGACGTGGCACTAGCCCCGGGCGGACTCCTCCAGGGACTGCCGGAGCCGCTCGAGGGTCCGCGCCAGCAGCCGCGAGACGTGCATCTGGGAGATCCCGATCTCGGCGGCGATCTGCGACTGCGTCATCCCGCGGAAGAACCGCAGGGTCAAGATGTGCTTCTCGCGCGGGTCGAGCTGCTCGAGCAGCGGCTTGATCGTCTCCCGGTTCTCGACGTGCTCCAGCGCCTCGTCGTCGCTGCCGATCACGTCGATCATGCTCAAGGCGCTGTCCTCGCTGCTGTCCGGGGCGTCCAGCGACAGCGTCGAGTAGGCGTTCGAGGACTCGAGGCCCTCGAGGACCTCCTCCTCCGAGACCCCGATCTTGCGGGCGAGCTCGGAGACGGTGGGGGAGCGCCCCAGCTCCTGGGTGAGGTCGGCGGTGGCCGCGGTGAGCGAGATCCGCAGCTCCTGCAGCCGGCGCGGCACCCGGATCGCCCAGCCCCGGTCGCGGAAGTGCCGCTTGATCTCGCCGATGATCGTGGGGGTGGCGTACGTCGAGAACTCCACGGCCCGGTCGAGGTCGAAGCGGTCGATCGCCTTGATCAGCCCGATCGTGCCGACCTGGAGGAGGTCGTCGAACGGCTCGCCGCGGTTCAGGAAGCGGCGGGCGAAGTGCTCCACGAGCGGAAGGTGCAGCCGCACCAGGTCGTCGCGGATCAGCGCGCGGCGCGCCTCCGGGAGGTCCGGACGGCGCAGCTCGGTGAAGAGCAGGATGCTGCGCGCCCGCGTCGCTGCGAGGTCTTCGTTGGTGCCGGTGTGGCTCCCCACCACGGTCACGCCGGGTCGGAGGAGTCTCGGGCCAGGGTGACCGTCAGGTGGTGGTCGTCGATCTCCGCGCTGAGCGAGGACGTCAGGGCGTTGAGCACCGTCCACGCGAAGCCGTCCCGGCTGGGCTGGACCGGTTCGTCGCACTCGGCGGTCACGGAGACCGTCAGACAACCGGACGTCAGCTGGAAGGAGCAGGTGAGGTCCGAGCCCTCGCGGGCCTGGGGAAGCACCATCGCGCACGCCTCGTCGACCGCGATCCGCAGGTCCTCGATGTCGTCGAGGGTGAAGTCCAGTC
Organism: uncultured Actinomycetota bacterium; assembly: GCA_963811365.1. GTDB lineage: Bacteria > Actinomycetota > Actinomycetes > Propionibacteriales > Nocardioidaceae > CAWEQW01. The sequence continues at coordinate 373,776 of CAWEQW010000002.1, forward strand.
GAGCGGCCAGCCCGGCTGTCGCGGTCCTGAGCACCGCCAGGTAGGCGCTGTCGGCCGGGATCCTTAGCTCCACGTCCGGCTTCGTCTGTGACACGTCTGCTTCCTGTCCTCGCTGCTGGGTCGGCTTGCCGTGGTCGGCCGGCGCGCGTCGTACCGCCGGGTCGTGACCCCGATCGTGGCACAGGGCCGGGCGGAAGTCGCCCGGCCCCGCGCCATGTCGTGTCTCGGGATCGTGTCTCGGGGGTGCGTCTCGCGACGAGGAGCCCCGCGGTCAGGCCTTCTTGGTCTCCCAGAAGATCGTCGAGATCTCGTCGATCTTGGCCAGCAGCTCGTCGGCCACGGAGGCGTCCGTCGTGCCCTTCGTGCCGGCCGTGCCGGCCAGCTTGGTGGCCTCGTTGAACAGCGTGTGCAGCTGCGGGTACTTCTCGAAGTGCGGCGGCTTGAAGTAGTCGGTCCAGAGCACCCACAGGTGGTGCTTGACGAGCTCCGAGCGCTGCTCCTTGATGAGCACGGCCCGGATCCGGAAGTCCGGGTCGTCGTTGTCGGCGAGCTTGCCGATGATGCCCTTGACCGACTCGGCCTCGATCCGGGCCTGGGCCGGATCGTAGACACCGCACGGCAGGTCGCAGTGCGCGTGCACCTCGAGCGTGGGGGCGAACAGTCGCGCGAACATGCAGGATCCTCTCGTCTGAAGATGGCTACTGAGATGGCTACTGGCTGTTGCGACCCTACCTCTGGGCCGAGATCACCCGGCGGCAGGGCGTGAAGCATCCTGGTACCCATGCGCGGAGGGCACATTCCTGCTCGGACGGACCGTCCCGGCCCCTGGGGTCTGGCGGTGGTCCGCGGGCGGTCGATGCAGCCGACGCTGTACGACGGTGACCGGCTCCTGGTGCGGCACGCCGCCGCGCCGCGTCTCGGCGACCTCGTCGTCGTACGCCTGCCGGACGGGGTGGTGGCCGTGAAGCGGGTGACGCGCCGGGAGCCGGGAGGCTGGTGGGTCGAGCGGGACAACCCGGCGGAGGGTGTGGACTCCTGGAGCCTGGGCGTGATCCCCGACGACCGGGTGGTGGCCGTGGTCAGAGCGCGGCTGTGGCCGCTGGTGCGCCGCCGACGGGCCGAGGACCAGGGGGGCCGCTGACACAGGTCGCCCTGTGGCAGACTGACCGCACCGGGCGACCCCCGTGACTCTCTCGCGTCGTGACACCCTGCGACGTCCCACCGAGACACGAAGGCCCTCTCATGGTTGCATCGACGTCGATGAGCGCTTCCCAGCCCGACCCCGTGCAGGACCCGGTCTTCACCCTGCACGTCGGCGGCAAGATGGAGATCGCCTCGACCGTGCCGCTGACCGACCGCGACGACCTCTCAGTGGCGTACACCCCCGGGGTGGCGCGGGTCTGCGAGGCGATCGCCCGGGAGCCGGAGCTCGCGCAGGACTACACCTGGGTGTCGAACACCGTCGCGGTCGTCACCGACGGCACGGCGGTGCTCGGCCTGGGAGACATCGGCCCCGCCGCGGCGATGCCCGTGATGGAGGGCAAGGCGGTGCTGTTCAAGCAGTTCGGGCGCGTCGACGCGGTGCCGATCTGCCTGGCCACCAAGGACACCGACGAGATCGTCGAGACCGTCGCCCGCCTCGCGCCGAGCTTCGGCGGCATCAACCTGGAGGACATCTCCGCGCCACGCTGCTTCGAGATCGAGCAGCGGCTGAAGGAGCGTCTCGACATCCCGGTCTTCCACGACGACCAGCACGGCACGGCGGTCGTCGTGCTCGCGGCGCTGGAGAACGCTCTGCGGCTGACCGGACGGTCGGCGTCGGCGGCCCGGGTGGTGGTGTCCGGAGCCGGTGCGGCCGGTGTCGCGGTGGCCCGGATCCTGCTGGCCGCGGGTATCGACGACCTCGCCGTCGTCGACCGGCGAGGCGTCCTGCACTCCTCGCGCGGCGACCTGACGCCGGTCAAGCAGTCCCTGGCTGCCGACACCGCGGACCGCACCGGCCGGACCGGCTCGCTGAGCGACGTGCTCGACGGCGCGGACGTGTTCGTGGGCGTCTCGGGCGGCACCGTCTCCGAGGAGGCCGTCGCGCGGATGGCCGGCGAGGCGATCGTCTTCGGGCTGGCCAACCCGGACCCGGAGGTGCACCCCGACGTCGCGCACCGGCACGCCCGCGTGGTGGCGACCGGCCGTTCGGACTTCCCGAACCAGATCAACAACGTCCTGGCGTTCCCGGGGATCTTTCGCGGGGCGTTCGACGTGCGCGCGAGGGCCATCACCGAGGGCATGAAGCTCGCCGCGGCGAACGCGCTCGCCGGCCTGGTCGGCGACGACCTCGCCGAGGACCTGATCGTGCCGTCCCCGTTCGACCCGCGGGTGGGGCCGGCGGTGGCCGGCGCGGTCGCCGCCGCCGCGCGCCGCGACGGGGTCGCCCGGCGCTGACCCGGGCCGTCGGGCGGGCGTCGTCGGGACTCAGTAGGGTCGGCAGCATGTTCGCCGTCTACGCCACCGGCTTCTCCTCCGACGACCCGCTGTCCGGCCTCGAGATCGGTGAGCGGCCCGAGCCGCAGGTCCCGGACGGGTGGACCGCCGTCACCGTCAAGGCCGCGGCTCTGAACCACCACGACCTGTGGTCGCTGCGCGGCGTCGGGCTGCGCGAGGAGGCACTGCCGATGGTCCTGGGCTGCGACGCGGCCGGGATCGACGAGCGCGGCGACGAGGTCGTCGTGCACGCCGTGGTGAGCGACCCGGCGTGGAGCGGCGACGAGACGCTGGACCCCAAGCGATCCCTGCTCAGCGAGCGGCACCCCGGCACGTTCGCCGACCGCGTGCTGGTGCCGGCGCGCAACGTCGTGCCGAAGCCCGCGTCGCTCTCGTTCGAGGAGGCCGCGTGCCTGCCGACCGCCTGGCTGACCGCCTACCGGATGCTGTTCACCCGCGGAGAGCTCAGGCCCGGCGACAGCGTCCTGGTCCAGGGCGCCGGTGGCGGCGTCTCCACCGCGCTGATCGCGCTGGCGCGCGCGGGCGGGCTGCGGGTGTACGCCACGAGCCGCGACGAGGGCAAGCGGGCCCTGGCGCTCGAGCTCGGCGCGCACGAGGTGTTCGAGAGCAACGCCCGGCTGCCCCAGCGGGTCGACGCGGTGATGGAGACGGTGGGCCGGGCGACCTGGTCGCACTCGGTCAGGTCGCTGCGCCCCGGCGGGACGCTCGTCGTCACCGGCGCGACCAGCGGCCCGAACCTCGACAACGCGGAGCTGACCCGGATCTACTTCCTGCAGCTGCGGGTGATCGGCTCCACCATGGGCACCCGCGCCGAGCTCGCCGCGCTCACCGAGCTCCTCGACGTCTCCGGCGTACGGCCGGTGATCGACCGGGTGATGCCGATGGAGCAGGCCCGCGACGGGTTCGCCGCGATGGCTGCCGGCGACCTGTTCGGCAAGGTCGTCTTCACCCGCTGAACGCCGGATCAGTCGTCGGGGTCGTCGAGCCTGGCCAGCCAGGTGGCCAGCCGCTCGGTGGCGGTCTCGAACTCCGGGTGCAGGTCGGTGAACTCCTGAAGCCGGGCGGCGACCCAGGCGAGCGTGACCTGCTCGTCGCCGCGCCGGCTCTCGAGCTCCTCGATGCCGCGGTCGGTGAAGTACATGTCAGCCGAACGCCTGCTGGACCAGCGCCTTCTGCTCCTCGGTGTGCCGGGAGTGCTGGCCCACCGAGGGCGACGACGACTCCGGCCGGGACACCCGGTAGAACGGCGTACCGCCCAGCTCGGGGGTGAGGTTGAGCGCCATGTGCGGCCAGGCCCCCATGTTCGCCGGCTCGTCCTGGACCCAGCGGATCTCGCGCAGGTTCGGGTAGCGCGACAGCTCGGCCTCCAGCTCGGCGACCGGGCGCGGGTACAGCTGCTCGAGGCGCACGACGGCGGTCCGGGCGTCGTCGCCCTCCCGCTTCTTGCGCTCGACCATCAGGTCCCAGGTGATCCGGCCGCTGCAGAGCAGCACCTTCTCGACCCGCTGCGGGTCCACCTGGCCGTCGCCGAAGACCGGACGGAAGGTGCCCTCGGTGAAGTCGGTCGGCTGGGAGGCGGCCTCCTTGCGCTTGAGCATCGACTTCGGCGTGAACACGATGAGCGGCCGGTGCTCCTCGCCGAGGGAGTGCTGACGCAGCAGGTGGAAGTAGCTGGCCGGCGTCGAGGGCTGCGCCACCAGGAACGCGTCGTCGGCGGCCATGGTGAGGAACCGCTCGATCCGTGCGGAGGAGTGGTCCGGTCCCTGGCCCTCGTAGCCGTGCGGCAGCAGCAGCACGACGCCGGACTGCTGGCGCCACTTGGTGCGGCCCGAGGTGATGAACTCGTCGATGACCGTCTGCGCGCCGTTGACGAAGTCGCCGAACTGCGCCTCCCACACCACCAACGCCTCCGGGCGGGCCACCGAGTAGCCGTACTCGAAGCCCATCGCGGCGTACTCCGAGAGCAGCGAGTCGTAGACGTAGAACCGCCCCTGGTCCTCGCTGAGGTTGGCCAGCGGGGTCCACTCGTCGGCGTTGTGCCGGTCGATGATCGTGGCGAACCGGGACACGAAGGTGCCGCGGCGCGAGTCCTGCCCGGCCAGTCGGACCGGCCGGCCGTCCATCAGCAGCGAGCCGAACGCGAGCACCTCGCCGGTGCCCCAGTCGATCGGCCCGTCGGTGATCGCCGCCGCGCGACGCTGCAGCTGGGGCAGCACCTTCGGGTGGACGGTGAAGCCGTTGGGCGCGGTGACGTAGGCGTCCGCGATCCGCTTCATCGTCTCCTTGGAGATCGCGGTCGTGGTCTCCTCACCCCGCTTCTCCGGGTAGTCGGGGACCGTGGTCCACTCCGAGGGCGCGGTGCTCGCCTCGCGCACCTCGGTGAACACCCGCTCGAGCTGCTGCTGGTAGTCGCGCAGCACCTGCTCGGCCTCGTCGAGGGTGATGTCCCCGCGGCCGATCAGCGACTCGGTGTAGAGCTTGCGGACCGAGCGCTTCTGCTCGATGAGGTCGTACATCAGCGGCTGGGTGTACGACGGGTCGTCGCCCTCGTTGTGACCGCGGCGGCGGTAGCAGACCAGGTCGATGACGACGTCCTTCTTGAACGCCTGGCGGTACTCGAACGCGAGCCGGGAGACCCGGATGCACGCCTCGGGGTCGTCGCCGTTGACGTGGAAGATCGGCGCCTGCACCATCCGCGCCACGTCGGTGCAGTACAACGAGGAGCGCGACGACGCCGGCGACGTCGTGAAGCCGACCTGGTTGTTGACGACGAGGTGGATCGTGCCACCCGTACGGTAGCCGCGCAGCTGGGACAGGTTCAGCGTCTCGGCGACCACGCCCTGGCCGGCGAACGCCGCGTCGCCGTGGATCAGCAGCGGCAGGACCGGGAAGGCGGCGCCGCGGTTGAGCATGTCCTGCTTGGCGCGCGCGATGCCCTCGAGCACCGGGTCGACGGCCTCGAGGTGCGAGGGGTTCGCGGCCACCGACACCTTGATGCGCTCGCCGGAGCCGGCGCGGAACTCGCCGTCGGCGCCGAGGTGGTACTTGACGTCGCCCGAGCCCTGGACCGTCCGCGGGTCGATGTTGCCCTCGAACTCGCGGAAGATCTGGCTGTAGCTCTTGCCGACGATGTTCGCGAGCACGTTGAGCCGGCCGCGGTGCGCCATGCCGATCGTGACCTCGTCGAGGCCGGCCTCCGCCGCCGCCTCGCAGACCTCGTCGACGAGCGGGATCGTGGTCTCGCCGCCCTCGAGGCTGAACCGCTTCTGCCCGACGAACTTGGTCTGCAGGAAGGTCTCGAACGCCTCGGCCTGGTTGAGCTTCAGCAGGATCCGCAGCTGCTCCTCGCGGGGCGGCTTGACATGCGGCTGCTCGACGCGCTGCTGGATCCAGCGCCGCTGCTCGGGGTCCTGGATGTGCATGTACTCGATGCCGACCGTGCGGCAGTAGGAGTCGCGCAGGATGCCGAGGATGTTGCGCAGCTTCATGAACCGCCGGCCCTCGCCGCCGAACGAGCCGGTGGCGAACTCGCGGTCGAGGTCCCACAGCGTGAGGCCGTGGCTCTCCACCTCGAGGTCGGGGTGGCTGCGCTGCTGGTACTCCAGCGGGTCCGTGTCGGCCATGATGTGGCCGCGCACCCGGTAGGCGTGGATCAGCTCGAGGATCCGCGCCTGCTTGCTGATCTCGTCGTCGTGGCTCGCGGAGATGTCCTTGGCCCAGCGGATCGGCTCGTAGGGGATCCGCAGGGCCCGGAAGATCTCGTCGTAGAAGTCGTCCTCACCGAGCAGCAGGCCGTGGATCCGACGCAGGAACTCGCCCGACTGCGCACCCTGGATCACCCGATGGTCGTACGTCGAGGTGAGCGTCATGACCTTGCTCACCGCATTGCGGGTCAGCGTCTCCTCGGAGGCGCCCTGGTACTCCGGCGGGTAGTCCATCGACCCGACGCCGATGATGGCTCCCTGCCCCTTCATGAGCCGGGGCACCGAGTGGTTGGTGCCGATCGTGCCGGGGTTCGTGAGGCTGATCGTGGTGCCCTGGAAGTCCGGGACGGCCAGCTTGTTGCCGCGGGCCTTGCGGACCAGGTCCTCGTAGGCGCCCCAGAACGACGCGAAGTCCATCGCCTCCGCGGCCTTGATGGAGGGGACGAGCAGCTGGCGGGTGCCGTCGGGCTTCTGCAGGTCGATGGCGAGACCGAGGTTGATGTGCGCCGGGTCGATCAGCGTCGGCTTGCCCCCGATGACGTCGTACCCGACGTTCATCTCCGGCATCTGCTTGAGCGCACGGACGATCGCCCAGCCGATGATGTGGGTGAACGAGACCTTGCCGCCACGCGCCCGGGCGAGGTGGTTGTTGATCACGATCCGGTTGTCGATCAGCAGCTTCACGGGCACCGACCGCACGCTGGTGGCCGTCGGCACCGACAGGCTGACGTCCATGTTCTGCACCGTGCGGGCGGGTGCGCCCCGGAGCACGGTGAGCTCGGGCTCGTCGGTGGCCTCCGCGGGCGTCGGCCTGGCGGGCTCCTTGGGGACCGGAGAGCTGGTCCGGGCGGGCTGTGCGGGGGAGGCGGCCCGCTTGTCGGAATCTGCCGCGGGCTGGGCGGGAGCGGACGCGGCGGGCTGGGCGGGCGCGGCTGCGGACTCGGTCGGTGCGGCCTGCTTGGCCGCGGACTCGGTCGGTGCGGCCTGCTTGGCCGCGGACCCGGTCGGTGCGGCCTGCTTGGCCGCGGACTCGGCCGGTGCGGCGGGAGCAGCGGGCTTGGCGGCCTTGGCCGGAGCCGAGGGCTTGCCGTTGGAAGCGCCGGAGACGCCCGGGTGCGGCGTGTAGTCCTTGAAGAAGGTCCACCAGGCACGGTCCACGCTGTTGGGGTCCTGCTGATACCGCTCGTACATCTCGTCCACGAGCCACTCGTTGGCGCCGAACGCCGAGAGCTGGTTGTCGAGCGGTGCGTCCTGCGAAGACTCGGCCACGGCCAGAATCGCCTCTTCCAAGGTTTTGCGATGGTCTCTAGGGTTGGTGCCCGGGGTCAAGGCTAGTCCTTGGCTCAACACCGTGCAGCGCGACCACGCGGGCCCGCCGACCGTCCGGCCTCACCGAGGGAGGTACCTGGTCGGGCACGCTGTCGTGCGGTGCGTCGCGATGGCGGCGGCGGCCCTGAGCGCGCTGGCCGCGACCGGCTGCACCGGCGGAGAGCCGCAGGCCGGGAAGCCGTGTCCGCAACCGTAGCCGTCGCCCTCGCCGAGTGGGCCGATGCCCGGCTCCGTGCCGTTGAAGGTCCGGGTGACCCGGTCGGGCGTGATCTGGATCCGCTACCTGGGGTCCGACGCGCGGGCGGGACAGGCCATGACGTCGACGCGCGCCGACGCGATCCAGCTGGGCCGACGCGATCGCGCTGGTCGGGGTCGACGTAAGGACCGGGGCCGCGGCCGACATCGGCATCCCGCGGGCCGCGTGCGGGAGACCCCCGGCAACGGCTGCGACAAGATCAACGCCGCAATGGTCTACGGCGGGCCGCAGGGCATGGCCTGCTCCGTCGGCGCCCTGGTTGGGTGCGGCCGGACTACACGTCCGGCACCGGCTTCGACGGGTTCCGCAACGGACTTCGACCGCTCCGCCAACCAGCAGGAGCTCCTGGTCAGCATCCTTCGGCAGGCCGCGCCCACGCGACGACGCAGAATGATTCATGGAGCGCGGCACCGACCCGCGGCGCTCCGAGCTCTACCGCCTGGCGCAGGCGCTCTCCCAGCTGAAGCCCGAGGGTTCCACTGCTGCGTCGTGCAGGGCGGCATCGGGTGTGCCGGCGCAGCCAGCGTGGTGTTGACCCACGTCGCGCAGGCCCGAGGCTCGGCGCCGACGCCCGCGGCGACGCACGGTTCGACGGGGGTCGCAGCCCGCGTGCTCTCAGTGCCGGTGCGTCTGCCGTCGCGCGCGCAGGCCGAAGGCGACGAACGCGACCCCGACCAGGGCGTACGTCGGGTGGAAGAAGCTCACCTCGCGGATGTAGGCCATCTCCACCAGCAGCCATACCAGCAGCACGCCGCCCGCCACCAGGGACGCCTCCGGAGTGCGTGGACCACCCGTCCAGCCGCACCAGGCGAGCACGGTGAAGGGCACTGCGACGAGGAGCGCCAGGGCGGTGCCGCCGAGCACCGGGCTGCCGAAGGGCAGTCTGGCCTCGATGGTCGCGCCCAGGCTGAGGCCCCCGCCGGCGAGGCCCACCGCACCGCCGTACGCGGACAGCGCGACGAGCATCGCGGCAGCGGCCCAGCCCCGGTGACGGACAGCGCGCCGGACGGCGGGGCCGGCGTCGACCGAGTCGCCGGACCCGGTGGACGGGGTGCGTGCCGGGGTGCTCACGGTCCGTCGTCGCTTCGGGTCAGCCGAGGAGAGCGTGCTCGACGCCGAGGCTCTCGGAGGTGCCGAGCTTCTCCAGGGTGCGCATGGACCACTCCTCCTCCATGAGCTGCTTGGCCGCCTCCTCGAGGAACTCCGGGGCGGCCCACTCGTGAACGTCGAAGTCGTTGCGGATGTAGCCGTGGCTCAGCATGAAGTCCTTGCCGATCTCGATGGAGGCCATGTTCTTCGGGGAGAAGCTGGGCACCATGTCGACGTCCTTGATGCCCTGGTAGGTGTCCTCCTCGTCGCGGTAGAAGGTCTGCCGGTTCAGGATGACGGCGGCGGCGCGCTTGTGCGCGTTGGCCCAGCGGCCGACCTTGATCGCGCCGCGCAGGTAGGCGACGACCAGCTCCGGGTGCTTGTCGGCCATCTCGTCGGTGCAGGTGATCACCGCCGGACAGTTCGCCATCTGCAGGGTCCAGTCGGGGTAGCGGGAGAGGTCCTCGATGGCCTTGAACTTGCCGGTGTCCTCCTGCAGGTGCTGGAACACCTTGCTCTGGGTGTAGATCGCGTCGACGGCGCCGTTCTCCAGCGACGTCTCCAGCGGGCGGAACGCCAGGTCGTGCTTGTGGTCGCGGCGCAGCCACAGCTCGGACGGGTTGTTCATCCGCACCTGCAGCATCTCGGGCTTGTCGTACCAGTCGTCGGGATAGGGGAACTCGACGATCTCGACATCGTCGCGGGTCATCCCGTTCATCCGGAGCATCAGCTCGATGCCGGCCTCCTCCTGGACCCGCCACCAGTCGTTCTTGATGGTGTTCAGGCTCTTGGTGAGACCGATCTTCTTCCCCTTGAGGTCCTTCATGCAGAAGATGTCGTCGCGGGCCCGGACCATCATCGCGCCGCCCTCGTAGACCTGCGTGGCGCCCAGCAGGCGGGTACGTCGGATGTCGGCGTTCACGGCGATCGGAGGGTAGAGCCCGCCGAACCGGATCAGGTTGTCCAGGTTGTGGATGTAGTGCGGGTACCAGTTGTTCTCGTCACGGGAGCGGAAGTAGGCGTACTCGACGCCGATCCTCTTGAACTCCTCCTTGGTCCAGCCCAGCTCCTGGTCGACGTTGTTCGCCGAGACCATCGGGCAGTTGGTGTAGAACACCTCGTTCCAGTCCAGGGGAACGGTGGTGGAGACCTTCTCGCTCATCGCTTCGTCCTTCGCTCGGGGGCTCCGCGTCACCGACAACGGCCCGAGAGGGTGCAGGGTGCTGCCCAGATGTACGTCCGTACACATTCAAGGCCGTCGCGGTGGCCGCGGTCAGGGTCGAAGGTCCTGCGCATCGGGTCTTGCCAGCGGGGACCGCCTGTGGTCCGTCGTCAGGCTCCCGGTCCGTCCCCACCAGAAGGCGGGTCGGCCGGGGACGGCCACGAGGTCGCGCCGAGCCGGCGGGCGCTGTGGACCAGTTCCTCGCGCAGCTCAGCCAGGGGCACCTCCGACAGACCACCGGCCTCCACCAGGTAGTCCTCGAAGATCCGCCACCCGAGTGCGGCCGCGACGATCTGGGCAGCACGCACCCGCGCGGACCGCTCGTCGATCCGGTAGCCGTCGGCCAGCGTCCTGGCCATCGCCAGCACCGGGTTGAAACCGGACCGAACGCCGAGGGAGCGTCCGCCGATGGCCAGAGCCCCCGCGACCCGGGCCCACTGGCCCATCACCGTTTCGGTGGAGAAGCCCTGGCCAGACAGTGGGCGGTCCGCCACCGCCTCGGCCAGCCGCTCCGAGAGGTCGTCGAACACCGCGGTCACGAGCTCCTCGCGGCTGCCGATGTAGCGGCCGATCAGCGCGAGATGGACGTCCGCGGCGGCCGCGATGTCGCGCAGCGACACCGCGTCCACACCGCGCTCGGCGAAGAGCCGGGCGGCCGTGCCGAGAACCGCGCGACGCACCTCCTCGGGGCCGACAGGTGCGCCCGGCTCTCGCCGTGGCCCCGGTGGGCGTCCGTGCTGGATGCTCGACATGGTCGGTGCCCTCCTCTGTGGCCGCCCGTCGCTGCGCCCGGACACAGGCGTCTACGATCGTACACATAGCCTCGCTCCCTCGCCGACAGGAAGCTCCCGGCTCGCGGCCCGATATGGGGCACTCGACCCGCATCGTCTTGAACGTTCGTACACATCCGGGACGTTCGGCCCTATGACGCCGGATGCCGGGCTGGGATACCTGGGTGCAGAGCCCGCGGACCTCCACGGGACCGCCGCGCCGTCGGCACGTGAGGAGACACGTATGAGCATCAACATCGACGAGCTGGGACCGGTCGACTGGATCGTCGTCGAGTTCCCTGAGACCAAGCTCACCGGCGAGGTGGCCCCGATCCTCAAGGATCTGGTCGACCGCGAGCTGATCCGGGTGCTGGACCTGGTCTTCCTGACCAGGGACCTGGAGGGAGGCTTCGAGGTCTTCGAGGCCAGCGATCTCGGCGAGAGCGAGATCGGCGAGCTGCGCGCGTACGAGGCCGAGCTGGCGATGCTGCTGAGCGAGCAGGACGTGGCCGACCTCGTGGAGACCATCGAGCCCGGCAGCTCCGCCGCGGTCCTGGTGTGGGAGAACCTCTGGGCCGCGCCGTTCGGCTCCGCGGTTCGCCGCGCCGGTGGCCAGCTGGCCGCCAGCGGTCGCATCCCGATCCAGGCCGTGATCGCGGCCGCCGAGGCGGACGCCGCAGAGATCGACGCACTGACAGGTGCCGCAGAGACCGACGAGGAAGGAGACTGACATGCCGATGGCAGCCAGGCGCAGGAGGAGGACCGTAGCCGCAGTGGGCGGCGCCGTCGTCGTCGCCCACGGCGTCAACCGTCGTGGCGACCGGCGAGAGGACCGCCGCGACGATCGCGACGACCGCCGCGACGACCGACGCGACCGCCGCCGCTGACCCGTTCGAAGCCAGGGGCCGACGTCGAGGCGTCGGCCCCTGGTCCGGCTCGCCGGGCTAACTCCGCGCCGAGCGCGTGCTCGACAGTCACCGATCCACGGCGCCAGCTTCGCCGCGGCGCTCGACGACGCCTCGGGGTGGGAGCTGTACCACGTGGCTGAGGACTTCGCGGACAAGACCCGGCCGGCGAGCACCGCAACAGGCTGATCGCGCTGATCGGCCTCTGGTACGCCGAGCCCGGTAAGTACGACGTGCGCTTCCCGTCGACGGCAGCAGTGTCGCGCGGGGGTCGGCACCTCGTGACGTGCGGGGCCAACCCCGGGTCGCCGGTGATGTCGGACAACCCTCGCCGTACCGGTTCACGGGCCCGCTGCGCGCCGCGACCGTGGACGTGTCCGGCGACCTGATCGTGGACAGCGAGAGCGAGATGCCGGCCGGGATGTGTCGGCAGTAGCGAGGAGGGCAGCGCTCACGTCCGCCGACGTGGCGCCCCCGGTAGGATTCGAACCTACGCTCCCGCCTCCGGAGGGCGGTGCTCTATCCCCTGAGCTACGGGGGCTCATGGGTGCGCCGCACAGCGTACCTGAACGACGGCCCTGACCACCCGAGGGGGTTGGCACTGCGTGGACGACACGGACGCCGGCGGTCCCAGGCCCCGAGACCGCCTCCTGGCCCTGGTCGTCGACGACTCGGAGAGGGTCCGCGAGCTGATCGCGCTGAACCTGCGGCTGGAGGGTCTGGACGTGGTGATGGCCGAGGACGGCCTCGTGGCCCTGGAGCTCGCGGTCGACGCGCACCCCGACGTGATCACGCTGGATGTGATGATGCCGCGGCTGGACGGCTTCGCCACGGTGGAGCGGCTGCGCGCCGACGACCGCACGAAGAGGATCCCGGTGGTCCTGGTGACCGGCCGGGCGCAGCCGGCGGACGTCGCCCGGGCCGAGGCGCTGGGCGTGGAGGGGTGGTTCTCCAAGCCCTTCGAGCCCGCCGATCTCGTCGCGGCGGTCCGCCGGCTGGCGTCGGCGGGGCGGACGCCGCGCCGCACGGATACCCTTGGGCGGTGACTCCCGAACAGCTCTCGGCCACGATCGTGGACGCGCTCACCGGCCTGGCCGGTGAGGGCGTCGTGACACTGCCCGACGGCGTGCCGGCGCACGTCGTCGTGGAGCGACCGAAGGTCCGGGAGCACGGCGACTACGCGACGAACGTCGCTCTCCAGCTGGGCAAGAAGGCCGGCATGCCGCCGCGGGAGCTGGCCGGCCTGCTGGCCATCCGGCTCGGTGCGGCCGACGGCATCGCGTCCGTGGACGTGGCCGGACCGGGCTTCCTCAACATCCGTCTCGACGCCGGCGCCCAGGGGGAGGTGGCCGCTCGGGTGGTGGCCGCCGGTACGACGTACGGCACGAGCGACGCCCTCGGCGGCGTCCGGGTGAACGTCGAGTTCATCTCGGCCAACCCCACAGGACCCCTGCACCTCGGGCACACCCGGTGGGCGGTGGTCGGCGACGCCATCGCGCGGGTGCTCGAGGCCGCCGGGGCCAAGGTCGAGCGGGAGTTCTACATCAACGACCGCGGCAACCAGATGGACAAGTTCGGCGCCTCCCTCGAGGCCGTCGCCCGCGGCGAGGCGGTGCCCGAGGACGGCTACCACGGCGACTACATGCACGACCTCGCGCGGCAGGTGGTCGCCGAGCACCCGGGCATCCTCGACCTTCCCCAGCCGGAGCGGCTGGTCGCGTTCCGCGAGGACGGCTACCGGCTGCAGCTGCAGGAGCAGCAGGAGCAGCTCGACGCCTTCAACACGCACTTCGACGTGTGGTTCTCCGAGCGGTCGCTGCACGACACCGGCCGGGTGGAGCACGGCCTGGCCAAGCTCGAGCAGCAGGGCCACGTCTTCACCGCAGACGGCGCCCTGTGGATGCGGACCACCGACTTCGGCGACGACAAGGACCGGGTCCTGGTCCGGTCCAACGGCGAGCTGACCTACTTCGCGTCCGACACCGCCTACTACATCGACAAGCGCGAGCGCGGCTTCGACGTCTGCATCTACCTGCTCGGCGCCGACCACCACGGGTACGTCGGGCGGCTCAAGGCCATGGCCGCCTGCGCCGGTGACGACCCGGACACGAACGTCGAGGTGCTGATCGGCCAGATGGTCAAGATCCTCCAAGCCGGCGAGGAGGTCAGGCTGAGCAAGCGCGCCGGCCAGATCGTCTCGCTCCAGGAGCTCGTGGACCTGGTCGGCGTCGACGCGCTGCGCTACTCGCTGGCCCGCTACCCGGCCGACTCGCCACTGACCCTGGACATCGCGGAGATCACCCGGCAGGCCAGCGACAACCCGGTGTTCTACGTGCAGTACGCCCACGCCCGGCTCGCCTCGATCCTGCGCAACGCCGCGGACCTCGGCGTCTCGACGGCCTCCGAGCAAGGTCCGGTCGACACCGCGCTGCTCACCCACGAGAAGGAGGGTGTGCTGCTGCGCGGCCTCGCCGAGCTCCCGAGGGTGGTCGCGGCGGCAGCACAGCTGCGCGAGCCGCACCGGGTGGCGCGCTACCTGGAGGACACCGCCTCGGCGTTCCACAAGTTCTACGACGTCTGCCGGGTGCTGCCGCAGGGCGACGAGGAGCCGACCGAGCTGCACCGCGCCCGGCTGATGCTCGTCGACGCGACCCGGATCGCGCTGGCCAACGGCCTGGGCATGCTCGGGGTGTCCGCCCCCGAGCGGATGTGACCGCCTGATGCGGGCGCACGAGGCGGGGGCGCTGCACGCCGACATCAGCTCGCGGGGGCCGGCCTGGCTCGGCGCCCCGCAGGACGTCAACGGCCTGGTCCCACTGCTGTGGTCCGGGACGGCGCACAAGAACGCCGACGGGGCGCTGGTCGTCGGCGGCGTGGACCTCCGCGACCTGGTGGCCGAGCACGGCTCACCGGCGTACGTCCTCGACGAGACCGACTTCCGCAGCCGGGCCCGCGGCTTCCGGGACGCGTTCGCCGACTACGACGTCTACTACGCCGGCAAGGCGTTCCTCTGCACGACGGTGGCCCGCTGGGTCGCCGAGGAGGGGCTGTGCCTGGACGTCTGCTCGGCCGGCGAGCTCACGGTCGCGCTGCGCGCCGGATTCGCGCCGGCGCGGATCGGCTACCACGGCAACAACAAGACGCCTCTGGAGCTGCGCCGGGCGGTCGAGGCCGGCGTGGGCCGGATCGTGGTGGACTCGTTCACCGAGCTCGACCGGCTGGTGGCCCTCACCGGCGAGCTCGGCCGCACTGCGGCGGTGATGGTGCGGGTCACCGCCGGGGTCGAGGCGCACACCCACGAGTACATCGCGACCGCCCACGAGGACCAGAAGTTCGGGTTCTCGATCTCCTCGGGCGACGCGTTCGAGGCGGTACGCCGGGTGCAGGACGCGCCGGGGCTCCGGCTGCTGGGCCTGCACTCCCACATCGGCTCGCAGATCTTCGACACCTCGGGGTTCGAGGTCGCGACCCGGCGGGTGCTGGCGCTGCACGCCCGGGTCAGCGCGGAGCTCGGCGTGGAGCTGCCCGAGCTGGACCTCGGCGGCGGCTTCGGGATCGCCTACACCACCCAGGACGACCCCTCCGACCCCGCGCAGCTGGCGAACGAGCTGACGAAGATCGTCGAGCACGAGTGCCGTGGCTTCGAGGTGCCGGTGCCGCGGCTGTCGGTGGAGCCGGGCCGCGCGATCGTGGGACCGTCGGTCTGCACGGTCTACGAGGTCGGCACCGTCAAGCCGGTGGAGCTCGACGCCGGGGCGACGCGCACCTACGTGTCGGTCGACGGCGGGATGAGCGACAACATCCGCACGGCGCTGTACGACGCGGACTACAGCTGCACGCTCGCGTCCCGACGTTCCACGGCCGAGCCGGTGCTCGGACGCGTGGTCGGCAAGCACTGCGAGGCCGGCGACATCCTGGTCAAGGACGAGTTCGTGCCCGGCGACCTCGCGCCGGGCGACCTGCTCGCCGTGCCGGCGACGGGTGCGTACTGCCGCTCGATGGCCAGCAACTACAACCACGCCCTGCGGCCGCCGGTGGTGGCGGTCTCCGACGGGCAGGCGAGGGTCGTCGTACGGCGGGAGACGGAGGAGGACCTGCTCCGCACGGACGTCGGCGCCTGACCGTCCCCACCCGCCCCCGCGATTCGTCTGCGGTCCGGCCGGTGTGGTGCGCACGGTGGTGGCAGACGAATCGGATCTCATGACCCGGACGGCGTCGGGTTCGCCCTGCGCCGGTCCGCCCGATAGCCCAAGATGAACCCAGCAACTGCCCCGCGAGGGCACCGGAAGCCAAGAGGTGAGGCGGCGCGTGACCAGCTCTCTGAAGCTCGCCCTGCTCGGCTGCGGCTCGGTCGGCAGCCAAGTGGTGCGACTGCTGCGCGAGCAGGCCGACGACCTGACCGCCCGGGTAGGCGTGCCGATCGAGCTCGTGGGCGTCGCGGTACGCAGGCCGGAGCGCCAGCGTGACGCCGAGGTGCCGCGGGACCTGCTCACGTCCGACGCCGAGGCGCTCGTCGGGCGCGGCGACCTCGACCTGGTCATCGAGGTGATCGGCGGCATCGAGCCGGCGCGCTCGCTGATCCTGCGCGCCCTCGAGAACGGCGCGTCGGTGGTCACCGCGAACAAGGCGCTGCTCGCCGAGGACGGGGCCACGCTGTACGCCGCCGCCGAGAAGGCCGGACGGGACCTCTTCTTCGAGGCGAGCGTCGCCGGCGCCATCCCGATCCTGCGGCCGCTGCGCGAGTCGCTCGCCGGCGACCGGGTCCGCCGGGTGCTGGGCATCGTCAACGGCACCACGAACTTCATCCTCGACCGGATGGACACCCACGGCACCGGCTTCGCCGAGGCCCTGGAGGAGGCCCAGGCGCTCGGGTACGCCGAGGCCGACCCGACGGCCGACGTCGAGGGCTTCGACGCCGCGGCGAAGGCCGCGATCCTGGCCAGCCTCGCGTTCCACACCCGGGTCAGCGCCGCCGACGTGTACCGCGAGGGCATCTCGGAGGTCAGCGCCAGCGACGTCGCGTCCGCGCGCGAGATGGGCAGCGTCGTGAAGCTCCTCGCGATCTGTGAGCTGCGTGACGAGCCGACCGGGCCCGCGGTCGCCGCGCGGGTTCACCCGGCGATGATCCCGCGGTCGCACCCCCTGGCCAGCGTCCGCGAGGCCTACAACGCCGTCTTCGTCGAGAGCGAGGCGGCCGGCCAGCTGATGTTCTACGGACCGGGCGCGGGCGGGGCGCCGACGGCGAGCGCGGTGCTCGGCGACCTGGTCACCGCCGCTCGCAACCGGCTCGACGACGTCCGTGGCGCGGGCGAGTCGGCGTACGCCCAGTGCGACGTGCTGACCATGGGCCGCACGGAGACCCGCTACCACGTGGCGATCGACGTCGACGACGAGCGGGTGTGCTTGCGGCCGTCGCGCAGGCGTTCGCCGAGCACGGCGTCTCGATCCAGGCGGTCCGGCAGGAGGGCCACGGCGACGACGCGCAGCTCGTCGTGGTGTCGCACCGGGCGACCGACGCGGCGCTGTCGGCCACGGTGGCGGCGCTGCGCACCATGGACGACGTCCGCGACGTGTCGTCGGTGATGCGGGTCGAAGGGGACGGCGAGTGAGCGCCGGTCGCGCGCACCAGTGGCGCGGAGTGCTGGAGGAGTACCGGACCCGGCTGGCGGTTCCCGAGGGCACGCCGACGATCACGCTGCGCGAGGGCGGCACCCCCATGGTGGACAGCCGCTGGCTGTCCGAGGTCACCGGGGCCGAGGTGTGGCTCAAGGTCGAGGGCGACAACCCGACCGGGTCGTTCAAGGACCGGGGGATGACGGTCGCTCTCTCGGTCGCGGTCGGGCAGGGAGCCGAGGCCGTGGTGTGCGCCTCCACCGGCAACACGTCGGCCTCGATGGCGGCGTACGCCGCGCGGGCGCGCGTCAAGCCGCTCGTGCTGGTGCCGCAGGGCAAGATCGCCGCCGGCAAGCTCGCGCAGGCGATCGTGCACGGCGCCCAGGTCGTCATGGTGCGCGGCAACTTCGACGACTGCCTGCGGCTGTCCCGCGGCCTGGCCGAGGACTACCCCGTCGCGCTGGTGAACTCGGTCAACCCGATGCGTCTGGAGGGCCAGAAGACCGCGTCGTTCGAGATCGTCGACTTCCTCGGGGACGCCCCGGACGTGCACGTCCTTCCGACCGGCAACGCCGGCAACATCTCGGCGTACTGGAAGGGGTACGTCGAGTACGAGAAGGCCGGGATGAGCAGCCGGCGGCCCCGGTGATGCGCGGCTGGCAGGCCGCCGGCGCGGCGCCGCTGGTGCTCGGCGAGCCCGTGCTGGACCCGGAGACCGTCGCGTCGGCGATCCGGATCGGCAACCCGGCGTCGTGGACCTGGCGGTAGCCGCGGCCGAGCAGTCGGGCGGCCGCTTCCGCGCCGTGACCGACGACCGAGATCCTCGACGCCCAGCGGGCGCTCGCCTCGCGCGACGGCGTCTTCGTCGAGCCGGCCTCGGCGGCCGGCGTCGCGGGGCTCTCTCGAGGACGCGGGGCGGCGAGTCCTTCGCCGGCAAGACCGTCGTGGTGACCGTGACCGGCCACGGCCTGAAGGACGTGGACACCGCCCTGTCGACCTTCACCGACCTCGTGGACACCGTGATCGACGCCGACGTGGACGCCGCGGCCGCGCGCCGCCGGGCTGCGCTGAGCATGCCGAGTTCGCTGGTCCGGGCCGGTGACCGTCGAGGTGCCGGCGACCAGCGCCAACCTCGGTCCCGGCTTCGACGCCCTCGGGCTCGCCCTCGACCTCGCGACACGCTGACCGCGCCGAGGTCGTCCGACGACGGGCCGGTCGCGTCGAGCTGAGCGGCTGAGGGGGCGCCGGGACACGTCCCGCTGCGACGAGGCCACCTGGTCGTCCGGGCGATGCTCGCGGCCTTCGCGCACTCGGGCGGGAGCCGCCCGGCGCTGCGCCTGCGACTGCGCCAACCGGATCCCGCACGGCGCGTGGCCTCGGCTCCTCCTCGGCGGCGATCGTCGGCGGGCATCTGCGCTGGCGCGCGGCGCTGGTCGCGGGCGGATCGCTGCTGTGGACGACGACGCGGTGCTCGACGCTGGCCGCACCGGATCGAGGGCCACCCGGACAACGTGGCCCCCGCCTGCTCGGCGGGCTTCGCGATCGCCTGGTGCAGGCCGGCGAGGCTTCTGGGCGACCTCGGTCGCCGTCGACCACCGGATGCCGGCGGTGGCGTTCGTGCCGCCGCAGCCGGCGTGAGCACGGAGGTGTCGCGGGGACTGCTGCCCGGCGCGGTGTCGCACGCGGACGCAGCGGCCAACAGCGGCCGCGCCGCGCTGCTCGTCGCGGCGCTCGACCGGCAGCCCGAGCTCCTGCTCCGCGCGACACCGGGACTACCTGCACCAGGAGTACCGCGAGCCGGCGATGCCGGACAGCGTGGCGCTGGTGCGGGCGCTGCGCGCGGACGGGCTGCCGGCCGTGGTGTCGGGGGCCGGGCCGACGGTGCTCGTCCTGACCGACGCCACCGAGGAGGAGAAGATCGCCGACCGGGTGCCCCGCGGGCTGGCAGGCGCACGCGCTCGCCGTGGACCGCGCGGGAGTGCAGCTCCAGCTCCCCGCGTAGCTGGCGGAGGTCACCATGGGATGCAGGTGACCGTGGCCCCACGCGTACCTCGTGGGAAGTGAGCTCGTCGACATCGCAGTGAAACTCCCCGCGTGCGGGACTCGGCGTACGGCGGGAACACCGGGTGCCTGCCGGTGTTGCGTCAATGAGACGACCACGCGAAGTACGTGCTACGCTTCATAGGCGCCGGTGATCGAGCGGTTCGCTCATCCGACCGTGGCGCGCTTCTGCCTCAGCTCGTCTGTCCGCGGCGGGGCAGCCACATGTCGACCGGTCCGGATCCAGACCCGGGAACCACACTGAACGAGGCCGCTGGAGCACACCGGGACCGGCCTGGACGTGGGAAGGACCTCACGTGACGGAAACAACCGAAGCCGCCCCCACCAAGCGCAGGGCGGCGGGACTGAGCGGCATGCTGCTGCCCGAGCTCAAGCAGCTGGCGGGTGGTTTGGGCATCAAGGGCCTCGGCGGCATGAAGAAGAGCCGAGCTGGTCGCCGCGATCAGGGCGGCGCAGTCCGGGCGGCCAGCCGCGGCAGCCAGACGGCGCGACCAGCCGGAGGCCGGAGCGCCCGCCGGAGTCCCGCCGCGACCGCCAGCGGCGGGCGCGCCGACACCGGCGGCACCGAGTCGGAGCGCGCGACACGGCAGAGGACCAGGCCGCTGCGCGACGAGACCGGCGCCGAGCAGCGGCCAGCGACCGCAGCGGGACAGCGGGCAGCACGGCGACAGCAGGCCGATGCCGCCCGTGACCAGCGCCAGGGCCAGCGCACAGGGCAGCAGGACCGGAGCCAGGCCCAGGAGCCGGGACGACCGCGGCGAGCGACGACCGGAGCCAGGACCAGCGGGCAGGACCGGAACCACAGCCAGGACCAGCAGGGCAAACAGGCACGCAGGACCAGTGGTAGCCAGAACCGGACCCGCAACGACCAGGACGAACCGCGACGACGACCAGGGCGGCAGCCGCCGCAACCGCCGCCGGCGCGGACGGGACCGCAACGACCGCGGCGGCAACGACCGCGGCGGCGGCGTCGCGGCAGGCGCCGCGGGCGCAACGAGCCCGACCTGCAGATCCTCGAGGACGACGTGCTGGTCCCCGCGCGCCGGCATCCTCGACGTCCTGGACAGCTACGCGTTCGTCCGGACCAGCGGCTACCTGCCCGGGCAGGACGACGTGTACGTCTCGCTGTCGATGGTGCGCAAGTACGGCCTGCGCCGCGGCGACGCCATCACCGGTCAGGTGCGGCAGCCCCGGGAGGGCGAGCGCAAGGAGAAGTTCAACCCGCTGGTGCGCCTCGACACGGTCAACGGCGCGGACCCGGAGGCGCCCGCGACACCGGGTGGAGTTCCGCAAGCTCACCCCGCTGTACCCGTCGGAGCGGCTGCGCCTCGAGACGGACGCCGACCAACCTCATCGGCCGGGTGATCGACATCGCCGCCCCGATCGGGAAGGGCCAGCGCGGTCTGATCGTCTCGCCCGTCCAAGGCCGGCAAGACGATGATCATGCAGTCGATCGCGAACTCGATCACGACGAACAACCCCGAGTGCCACCTGATGGTCGTGCTGGTCGACGAGCGCCCGGAGGAGGTCACCGACTTCGAGCGGTCGGTCAAGGGCGAGGTCATCTCCTCGACGTTCGACCGGCCGGCCAGCGACCACACCACGGTCGCCGAGCTCGCGATCGAGCGGGCCAAGCGGCTCGTCGAGCTCGGCCACGACGTGGTCGTGCTGCTCGACGGCATCACCCGCCTCGGCCGCGCCTACAACCTGGCCGCGCCGGCCGAGCGGCCGGATCCTCTCCGGCGGGGTGGACTCCGCCGCGCTCTACCCGCCGAAGCGGTTCTTCGGCGCGGCCCGCAACATCGAGAACGGCGGCTCGCTGACCATCCTCGCCACCGCGCTGATCGAGAGCGGCTCGAAGATGGACGAGGTGATCTTCGAGGAGTTCAAGGGCACCGGCAACATGGAGATCCGGCTGCGGCGGGACTTCGCCGACAAGCGGCTCTTCCCGGCCATCGACGCGGTCCAGTCGGGCACCCGACGCGAGGAGCTCCTGATGAGCAAGGAGGAGCTCTCGATCGTCTGGAAGCTCCGCCGGGTGCTCTCCGGCCTCGACGGGCAGCAGGCGCTCGAGCTCCTGCTCGAGCGGCTCAAGAAGACCCAGAGCAACATCGAGTTCCTGATGCAGGTGCAGAAGACCACCCCGATGGCCGGCGGTCGCGACGGGGACTGACCTCCGCGGCTGACCCCGCAGACTCATCCCGACAGCAGACGCGGGAGGCGAGACCCCGAGGGGCCTCGCCTTTTGCGTTTTCCCCGACCTGGGCGGTTTCGGCGACTTATTCTCGAGGGACCAGCCACTCGGCGCACAGGAGTCCCATGGCCAGGATCGTCGTGGCCGACGACGACGCGGACATCCGCGACCTCGTCGTCTTCAAGCTCCAGCAGGCCGGTCACGAGGTGACCGCGGTCGGCGACGGCGTCGCCGCCGTGGAGGCCTGCCAGGCGGAGCCGCCCGACCTCGTGGTGCTCGACGTGATGATGCCCGGGATGAGCGGCATCGACGCGTGCCGCACGCTCCGGCTCGACCCGGCCATGGCCCGGCATCCCGGTCATCCTGCTGACCGCCCGGGCCCAGGAGGCCGACGTCGAGCAGGGCTTCAACGCCGGCGCCGACGACTACGTCGTGAAGCCGTTCAGCCCCCGCGAGCTGGCCTCCAGGGTCAGCGCCGTCCTGCAGCGGAGCGGTGCATGAGACAGGTCGCCGAGGTGCTCCTGGCGCTTTTCGCGGTCACTGCCGTGGTTCTGGTGCTCGGCCTCGTGGTCGTCCGGGCCGCCCGCGAGCTGCTGCGCCGGCGCCGCGAGGCGCGGCAGGACGAGGTCCGTCGCCTGGTGCTGTCGGCGCTGCTCGGCGAGGGCGAGGAGGCCGGGCGGGCCGCAGCCGACCTGCGGGCCCGTCGCGGTCGTGCCTGGGACGTCGTCGAGGACCAGGCGTTCGCGATGATCCCCAAGATCAAGGGCGACACCCGTACGGCCCTCGTCGAGCTGCTCGAGAGCCGGGGTGCCGCGGGTCGTGCGGCTGCGGCCATCCGGTCCTCGTCGTCGGTACGCCGTGCCCGGGGCGCCTACCACCTCGGCAGCCTCGGTCGAGCGGAGAGCGCACCGCTGCTCATCCCGTTGCTGGGCGACCGAGACTTCCTGGTGCGCCGCTCAGCCGTCCGAGCGCTCGGCCAGGTCGACGACCCCCGCACCGCGACCGCGCTGCTCGACGCCGCCGCGACGGACCCGGTGCTCAGCCGGGACGTGACCGCCGCGCTCGACCGGCTCGGACCGGGCGCCGCTCCGGCGCTGCGCGCAGCGGTCGGCAGCTCGCTCGACGACGTGCTGACCGGCGGCCTCGACGTCCGGCGCACCACGCTGGCCGCCCGGGCGCTCGGCCTCGTCGGCGACGTGGCGTGCGTCCCGCTGCTCATCCGGGCCCTGGCCCGGGTCGACGAGCCGAGCCTCCAGGTGGCCGCCGCCGAGGCGCTCGGCGCGCTCGGCGCTCCCGAGGCGGTGCCGCCGCTGACGGTGGCGCTGCACAGCGAGGCCGACGGCCTCCGGTCCGCCGCGGCGCGGGCCCTGGGCGCCGTCAGCGACCCTGTGGCGGTCTGCGGACTGGTGGACGCGCTCCCGGACAGCGGCCACGAGGCCTCCCGCGCGGTGGCCGGGGCGTTGCTGCGGCTCGGGGACCCCGGCCTGCACGCGCTCGAGGACAGCGGCTCTCCGTACGCCGTCGAGGCGCTGGCGGTGCACCGCATGGAGCTGAGCGCCGGATGAGCCCGCTCGACGTCGTCGGCGCCGTGATGACGGCGCTCGGGTGGTTCTTCATCACCTACTCGCTGCTGATCAACACCAGCTTCCTGGTGCTGACGGTCCTCGCCGTCGCCGACTTCCGGTCCTACCTCCGGCGGCTCGACTTCGCCGGCTACGACGAGTCGTTCGCGGACCCGATGCCGCCCGGCGTCTCGATCCTGATGCCGGCCTACAACGAGGCCGCCGGGATCGTGGAGTCAGTGCGCGCGATGACCTCGCTGCGCTACCCCCTGTTCGAGGTCGTGGTCGTCGACGACGGGTCCACCGACGACACCGTGGAGCGCCTCGTGGCGGCCTTCGACATGGTGCCCGTGCCGGTCGTGGTGCCCTCGCGGGTCCCCACCGCGGGCAGCGTCACCGCGACGTACCTCAGCCGCCGCGGCAGTCACAACGTGCTGCTGGTGTGCAAGGCCAACGGCGGCAAGGCCGACGCGCTGAACACCGGGATCAACGCGGCACGACAGCCGCTGGTCTGCATGGTCGACGCCGACTCGATCCTCGAGCCCGACGCGCTGCTGCACGTCGTCCGGCCGTTCGCCGACGACCCGGAGCGGGTGGTCGCCTCCGGAGGCGTGGTCCGGGTCGCCAACGGCTCGACGATCCGCAGCGGTCGCGTCGCCCGGGTCCGGATGCCGCGGCACTACCTGACCCGGGTCCAGGTCGTGGAGTACCTCCGCACGTTCATGATCGGCCGGACCGGCTGGTCCCGGGTCGGTGGCCTGCTCATCATCTCCGGCGCGTTCGGCCTGTTCCGTCGCGACGTGCTCCAGGAGGTGGGCGGACTGGCCACCGACTGCATCGGTGAGGACGCCGAGCTCGTGGTCCGGCTGCACCGCTGGATCGGCGACACCCGGCGCGACGGCCGGGTCGTGTTCGTCGCGGAGCCGGTCGCCTGGACCGAGGCCCCCGAGACCCGGGCCGTGCTTCGCCGGCAGCGCCGCCGCTGGCACCGTGGTCTGGCCGAGATCCTGGCCAAGCACAAGGGCATGCTGTTCCGGCGCCGCTACGGCGTGATCGGCTGGGTCACGCTCCCGTGGTTCGTGGCCTTCGAGCTGCTCGCCCCGTTCCTCGAGCTGTTCGGCATCGCGTTCCTCGCCGTCGTCCTCCTGCTGTACGGCGCCGAGCAGCTCGGCTGGGTGCAGACCGACCTCGTCGACATCGCCGTGGTGTGGCTGCTGCTGGCCACCTCGGTGCTCTACGCCGCGGTGCTGACGCTGTCGGCCCTGGTGGTCGAGGAGCTGTCCTTCCGGCGCTACCGGGGACTGCGCGACCTGGCGCTGGCCGTGTGGGCCGCCGTGGAGGAGAACTTCGGCTACCGGCAGATGACCGCGTGGTGGCGCGCCGGCGGGGCGCTCGAGGCGTGGCGGCACACCGAGCGCGAGTGGGGCGACATGCAGCGACGCGGCCTCGGCCGCGATGCCGACGGCGAGGCCCGCGGCACCGCGCCGGTGGTCCGGGAAGAAAGCAGCCACGCCCACGGTTGAGAGGGGTGTCGGACACGCTCCGGCAGTCTCAGGCGGACCGGTCGGGGACCGCGATTGGCTCCTCGGCCGGCTGGCTGGCAGACTGGATGGCTGGTTCCGGTTCACGTCCCGCGCACGGGCGCGCGCGACGACCCGGCGACTGAACCCGAGAGGACATCATGAAGAACGACATCCACCCGAACTACGTGGAGACCCAGGTCACCTGCACCTGCGGCAACACGTTCACCACGCGCAGCACCTCCACGAGTGGGGCGATCCACGCGGACGTGTGCTCGCAGTGCCATCCCTTCTACACCGGCAAGCAGAAGATCCTCGACACCGGTGGCCGGGTGGCCCGCTTCGAGGCGCGCTACGCCAAGAGGCAGCAGGCAGCCAAGAAGTAGCCCTGGCCGACGCGCCGGTCGCCGCACTGCGGTGGCCGGCGCTTCGTCTGTCCGTCCGTCGCACGCAGGAGAGGAGCCGCCGTGTTCGAGGCCGTCGAGGGCCTGGTCGCCGAGCACGCCGAGCTCGAGCAGCGGCTGGCCGACCCCGCCATCCACGCCGACCAGGGCCTGGCCAGGAGACTGAGCCAGAGGTACGCCCAGCTCTCCGCGATCGTGCGCACCTACCGCGAGTGGCAGCGGCTCGGCGACGACGTCGGCGCCGCGCGTGAGCTGGCCCACGAGGAGCCCTCGTTCGCGGACGAGGCCGACGAGCTCAGTGAGCGGCGCGCCGCCGCCGAGGAGCGGCTGCGGCACCTCCTGGTGCCCCGCGACCCCGCCGACGCCAAGGACGCCATCCTCGAGATCAAGTCCGGCGAGGGCGGCGAGGAGTCGGCCCTGTTCGCCGGGGACCTGCTGCGGATGTACACCCGGTTCGCCGAGCGCCGGGGGTGGCGCACCGAGCAGCTCGAGGCCACCGAGTCCGACCTCGGCGGCTACAAGTCGGTGACGGTGGCCGTCAAGGCCCGCGGCTCGGCCGAGCCGGGCGAGGCGCCGTACGGGCTGCTGAGGTTCGAGGGCGGCGTGCACCGCGTCCAGCGGGTGCCGGTGACCGAGAGCCAGGGCCGGGTGCACACCTCTGCCGCCGGCGTGCTGGTGATGCCCGAGGCGGAGCCGGTCGACGTCACCGTCGAGGACAAGGACCTGCGCGTCGACGTGTTCCGGTCCTCCGGCCCGGGCGGGCAGTCGGTGAACACCACCGACTCCGCGGTGCGGATCACCCATCTTCCCACCGGCATCGTGGTGAGCTGCCAGAACGAGAAGAGCCAGCTGCAGAACCGCGAGCAGGCGATGCGCATCCTCAGGTCGCGGCTCCTGCAGGCGGCCCAGGACACCGCAGACGCCGAGGCGTCCGACGCACGGCGCTCCCAGGTGCGCACCGTCGACCGCTCGGAGCGGATCCGCACCTACAACTACCCCGAGAACCGGATCTCCGACCACCGCACCGGCTACAAGTCCTACAACCTGGACCAGGTGCTCGACGGCGACCTGGACCCGGTCCTCGCGTCGTGCGTGGAGACGGACCTGGCCGCGCGCCTGGAGGCGCTGGAGCAGTGAGCGGGCCGCTCGACCGACGCGGCCTGGTCGCGGACGCGACCCGCAGGCTGGCCGACGCGGGTGTCGCCAGCCCGGCGTCCGACGCCGAGGAGCTCCTCGCCCACGTGCTGGGCACCACCCGGTCCGCGCTGGTGCTCGTCGACGCGGTGGCTCCCGACCGGGCCGAGGCGTACGCCGAGCTGGTCGGCCGCCGTGCCGCCCGCGAGCCGCTGCAGCACCTGACCGGAGTCGCGGGCTTCCGGTACGTCGAGCTGGCGGTCGGGCCCGGGGTCTTCGTGCCGCGACCGGAGACCGAGCTGCTCGCCGGCTGGGCGGTGGACGCTGCTCGAGTCACGCTCGAGGCCGGCCGTGCTCCCGTCGTCGTCGACCTCTGCACGGGGTCCGGCGCGATCGCGCTCGCCGTCGCGACCGAGGTGCCGCAGGCCCGGGTGCACGCCGTGGAGCTCGGCGAGCAGGCCCACGAGTGGGCATGGCGGAACCTGGAGGGGTCGGGCGTCGACCTGCGTCAGGGCGACATGGCCGACGCGTTCCACGACCTCGACGCCGCGGTGGACGTGGTGGTCTGCAACCCGCCGTACATCCCGTTGGAGGCGTGGGACGGAGTCGCCGCCGAGGCCCGCGACCACGATCCCGCGCTGGCGCTGTGGTCGGGGCAGGACGGACTCGACGCGATACGGGTGCTCGAGCGGGTCGCCGCCCGGCTGCTGCGTCCGGGCGCGGGCGTGGTGGGTGCCGAGCACGCCGACGTCCAGGGCGCCTCTGCGCCGGCGGTCTTCGCGCGCACCGGTCGGTGGCTCGACGTACGCGACCACCCAGATCTGGCAGGGCGTGACCGATTTCTGACCGCGCGGCTGGCACGATGACCTGGTGAGCACCCGATACCGCACCGCCGAGGACACCGAGCGCCAGGCCGGCATCACCGCGGCGGCGGCCGCGGTCCAGCGCGGGTCGCTGGTCGTGCTTCCCACGGACACCGTCTACGGGATCGGGGCCGACGCGTTCGACCCGACCGCGGTGCGGGCGCTGCTCGCAGCCAAGGGCCGCGGTCGCGAGATGCCGCCGCCGGTGCTGGTCTCGGCAGCCACCACGCTCGACGCGCTGGCGGTCGGGATCCCGACGTACGCCCGCCGTCTGGTGGAGGAGCTCTGGCCGGGGCCGCTGACGCTGGTGTGTCGCCAGCAGTCGTCGCTGCAGTGGGACCTCGGAGACACCCGCGGAACGGTGGCGGTCCGGATGCCGGACCACCCGGTGGCCCTCGAGCTGCTGTCGAGGACCGGTCCGCTCGCGGTCTCGAGCGCCAACCTGACCGGCCTGCCCGCGGCCACCGACGCCGACGAGGCCGACCGGATGCTGGGCGAGTCCGTCGAGATCATCCTCGACGCCGGCCCGACCCCGGGCCCCGAGCCGTCCACCATCCTCGACGTCACCACGGAGGTGGGCCGGGTGCTGCGCTCGGGCGCGCTCGCGGTGTCCCGGCTCCAGGAGATCGTCACGCCGGTCGGCGCCACGATCGTGGACGAAGGCTGAGCGTCCGGCGTGCGCGAGTACCTCACCGTCTTCCTCGTCGCGGCGACCGTCACCTACCTGCTCGGGGTGGTGGCCCGTGAGGTGGCGCTGCGGACCGGCGCGGTGGCCCGGGTCCGGGACCGGGACGTGCACGCGGTGCCGATCCCGTACTTCGGCGGGGTGGCGATGCTCGGCGGTCTGGGCGCGGCGTACCTGGTCGCCCGCCGGCTGCCGTTCCTCTCGCTGAGCGACTCCTACGTCTTCCACGACGCCGGGATCGTGCTGATCGCCGGCGCGCTGATCTGCGCGGTCGGGGTGGTCGACGACCTCATCGAGCTCGACGCGCTCACCAAGCTGGGCGGCCAGGTGCTGGCCGCCGGCTTCCTGGTCGCGTTCGGGGTGCAGTACTACGTCTTCCAGGTGCCCGGGCGCGGGCAGATCGCGCTGGACACCGCCCAGGGAGCACTGTTCACCGTCGTGGTCGTGGTCGCCACCGTCAACGCGGTGAACTTCGTCGACGGGCTCGACGGGCTGGCCGCCGGCGTGGTCGGCATCGGGGCGACCGCGTTCTTCATGTTCTCCTACTACCTCGCCGACGTGAACGGCGAGACGCTGGCGATCACCGCCGCGCTGCTGTGCGCCGCGCTCGGCGGCGCCTGCGCGGGGTTCCTGCCGCACAACTTCTTCCCGGCCCGGCTGTTCATGGGCGACTCGGGATCGATGCTGCTCGGGCTGGTGCTCTCGGGCTCGGCCCTCACGCTGACCAGCCAGTTCGCCTCGGTGGACCTGGCCCGCGGGGCGGGCGGCTCGCAGGCGAGCCTGCTGCCGACGCTGCTGCCGATCATCCTGCCGATCGCGATCCTGGTCGTGCCCTTCGCCGACCTGGTGCTCGCCGTGATCCGGCGGACCCGGGCCGGACGCTCGCCGTTCTCCCCGGACAAGGAGCACCTCCACCACCGGCTGCTCGAGATCGGCCACAGCCACCGTCGGGCGGTGCTGATCATGTGGCTGTGGGCGGCGCTGATCGCCTTCGGCGGCGTGCTGGCGAGCCTGTATGCCGGTCGGGTGACCATGGTGGTGCTGTTCGTGTGGGTGGTGCTCACCGTCGCCCTGACCTTCCTGCTGCCCCGGCTGCAGCGGCACGCGCCACCCATCTAGCCCCGATTTCCGCCCCCGACCGACCTTGTGCTAGTTTTCACAAGCGTTCAGGAATCCCTCAGGTAACGTTCGGAGACGTTTCCCGAGCTCCCGTCCCCGTCCCGCAACGTCCACAGAACGGCCGCCGACATGACGACCGCGAAGTCACCCGCCCGCGATGGCCGCCCAAGCGGCTACCGGCTCGGACGTGTGCTGACGGCCTCCCTGGTCGCCACCCTGCTCGTCGGGTTCGTGGGTGTCGTTCTGGCCGCGCTGCTCTCCGGCGCGCCGGCCGCCCGCGGGGTGGCGATCGGCACGGCGATGGTCGTGCTCTTCTTCGGGGGCGGCACCCTCGTCGTGGACGCCGTCGCGGCGGTCTCGCCCCGGGCGTCGCTGCTCGTCGCGCTGTTGACGTACACCCTGCAGGTGGTGCTTGCCGGCATGGTGCTGGCGGGGCTGCACCGCAGCGGCGCCCTGGACGGCGACGTCAGCGGGACCTGGCTGGGCGGCACCGTCATCGCCGGCACGACCGCCTGGTCGGGCACCCTGCTGGTGCGCTCGGTGAGGACCCGCCAGCCGCTCTACGACCTGCCCCTCGAGCGTCCGGACGTGGGTGCCCGATGACCTCGTCAGACTGCTATTGTCCGGGGCGCGATGACTCAGCATCCGGAGCCCTCGACGCCGCGTGGCGGCGACCCGTGGCACGCCGTTGGGTACCTCGTCGCGGGGGTGTTCTTCTACGGGGCGCTGGGATGGCTGGCCGACCGCTGGCTCGGGACCTCGTTCCTGGTCGTGGTCGGCATCCTGGTGGGTACCGGCCTCGGCATCTACCTGACCATCGTCCGGTTCGACGCTCTGCCTCGCCGGCAGAAGGAAGAGAAGTAGAGGTGCAGAGGTGAGCTTCGCAGCCAGCCTGGCCAGTCAGGCGGACAGCGGTTTCCAGGCGCCGGGGCCGCGGGACTTCAACCTGCCGTCGGCGTTCGACCTCGGCGGCTTCGGCGTCACCAAGCCGATGCTCCAGCTGGTCCTCGGGGCCGTGATCGTGCTCGGCTTCTTCTGGGTGGCCTCGCGACAGCGCTCGATGGTGCCGAGCCGGCTGCAGTTCGCCGGCGAGGGCGCCTACTCCTTCGTCCGCAACAGCATCGCCCGCGACATCATCGGCAGCGCGGACTTCATGAAGTACGTCCCGTACCTCTTCGCGCTGTTCTTCTTCATCCTCGTCAACAACTTCTTCGGAACCATCCCGTTCATCCAGTTCCCGACCTTCTCCCGCGCCGGGATGGTCTACGCGCTCGCCGGGCTGAGCTGGGTGATCTACAACGCCGCCGGCATGCGGCGGCACGGCTTCGGCGGCTACCTGAGGCTGCAGTGCGTGCCCGGCGGCATCAGCGGCCCGATGCTGGTGTTGCTGGTGCCCTTGGAGTTCCTGTCCAACATCATCGTCCGGCCGATCACCCTGGCGCTGCGACTGTTCGCGAACATGCTCGCCGGTCACATCCTGATCCTGCTGTTCGCGCTCGGCGGTGAGTACCTCCTCGTGCACGGGGCGCCGCTCGTGAAGCCGGTGGGCCTCCTGGCCTGGGCGCTGTTCATCGCGATCAGCTTCCTGGAGCTGCTGGTGCAGTTCCTGCAGGCCTACGTGTTCGTCCTGCTCAACGCCATGTACATCTCCGGTGCTCTCGCAGACGAGCACTGAGACCGGTTCTCCAGAGAAACAACGAAAGGACAAGAAGCCATGACTGGCTCCCTCAACATGATCGGCTACGGCCTCGCCGCCGTAGGCCCCGGTGTCGGCATCGGCCTGATCTTCGCCGCCTACATCAACGGTGTGGCGCGACAGCCCGAGGCCCAGAGCCGGCTCCAGTCGATCGCGATCCTGGGCTTCGCGCTCGCCGAGGCGCTGGCCATCATCGGCATCGCGCTCGCGTTCGTGCTCTAGAGCCCGCCACCGAGCAGACGCATTCCTAGCGACGAGACAAGGTCCCAACCATGAGAACGACGATGATCCTCGCGGCCGAGCCGGGCCCCAACCCGCTCGCTCCGCATCTCGTGGAGATCGTGCTGTCCCTGGTCGTGTTCGGCCTGCTCTACCTCGCGGTGCGCAGGTGGGTGGTGCCGAACTTCGAGAAGACGTTCGCCGACCGCACCGCTGCCATCGAGGGCGGGCTGAAGTCCGCGGAGACCAAGCAGGCCGAGGCCGACGCGAAGCTCGCCCAGCTCGAGCAGCAGCTGAGCGAGGCGCGCCACGAGGCCGCGCGGATCCGCGAGGACGCGCGCGAGCAGGGTGCTGCCATCGTCGCGGAGATGCGCCAGCAGGCCCAGTCCGAGTCGGCGCGGATCGTGGAGCACGCACACAGCCAGATCGAGGCCGAGCGCCAGCAGGCGGTCACGGCGCTGCGGGCGGAGGTCGGGGCGCTGGCCACGTCGCTCGCCGGGCGCATCGTGGGCGAGTCGCTCGAGGACGACGCCCGGCAGAGCCGGGTGGTCGAGCGGTTCCTGGCCGACCTCGAGACGCAGGGTGCCGCCTCGAACGGGGCGCGCTGATGCGTGGCGCCTCCGCGGACTCCCTCGCGACCCTGACCGCGTCACTCGACCGGGCGGTGGCGGGCTCCGGCGCCGACGCCGTACGGATCGCCGACGACCTGTTCGGGGTCTCCCGGGTCCTGCGCCGGGAGCCGGGGCTGCGTCGCGTGGCCACGGACGTGTCGGTGACCGGCGAGGCGAAGGCCGGGCTCGTCCGGCAGATCTTCTCCGGCCAGCTCGACGCCGCGGCGCTGGACCTGGTCGGCGAGGCGACGACGCTTCGCTGGGCGGCCACCCGGGACCTCGGGGACGCCCTCGAGCACCTCGGCGTCGTCGCGGTGGTCAAGGGAGCCGACCAGCACGGCCAGGGTGACGCGCTCGAGGACGAGCTGTTCGCCTTCGGGCAGCTCGTGGAGACCAACCCGGGGCTGCGCGACGCGCTGAGCGACCCCGTCCGGTCCGTGGACGACAAGCGCGCGCTGCTGCGCGGCCTTCTCGAGGGTCGGGCCACTCCGGCGACCATCCGGCTCGCGGAGCAGGCGGTCACCGGGACACACCGTACGGTGGAGGTTGCGGTGGAGAGCTACCAGAGGGCGGCGGCCGAGAACCGCAACCGGCTGGTGGCCACGGTCCGCACGGCGCGGGAGCTGTCGGCACCGGATGCCGAGCGGCTCCGGCAGGCACTCTCCGGGCAGTACCACCGCCCGGTGCACGTCAACGTGGTGGTGGACCAGGACGTGATCGGCGGTCTCCGGGTGGAGATCGGCGACGAGGTCATCGACGGCACGGTCTCCACCCGGCTCGACGACGCCCGACGGCGGCTCGCGAGCTGAGCACGGACGACAGCGAACAACAGGTCTTCGAGCAGACGAGAGAGCAGGGATGAGATGACGGAGCTTTCGATCCGTCCGGAGGAGATCCGGGACGCGCTGCAGCGCTTCGTGACGGACTACAAGCCGGAGACGTCCAGCCGTGAGGAGGTCGGCACCGTCGAGGAGGCCGGCGACGGCATCGCGCGGGTGAGCGGCCTGCCCTCGGCGATGGCCAACGAGCTGCTGGAGTTCGAGGACGGCACCCTCGGCATCGCGCTCAACCTCGACACCCGCGAGATCGGTGTCGTGGTCCTCGGCGACTTCGACAAGATCGAGGAGGGCCAGGTCGTCCGGCGCACCGGCGAGATCCTGTCGGTGCCCGTGGGAGACGGCTACCTCGGCCGTGTCGTGGACCCGCTCGGCAACCCGATCGACGGGCTCGGCGACGTCGCGACCGACGCCCGCCGCGCGCTCGAGGTGCAGGCGCCCTCGGTGGTGCAGCGCAAGTCGGTGCACGAGCCGCTGGCGACCGGTATCAAGGCGATCGACGCGCTCACCCCGGTCGGGCGCGGTCAGCGCCAGCTGATCATCGGCGACCGAGCCACCGGCAAGACCGCGATCGCGATCGACACGATCATCAACCAGAGGCAGTACTGGGAGACCGGCGACCCGACGCAGCAGGTGCGCTGCATCTACGTCGCGATCGGCCAGAAGGGCTCCACGATCGCCTCGGTGCGTGGTGCCCTCGAGGAGGCCGGCGCGCTGGAGTACACCACGATCGTCGCCTCGCCGGCGTCCGACTCGGCGGGCTTCAAGTACCTCGCCCCGTACACCGGATCGGCCATCGGCCAGCACTGGATGTACGACGGCAAGCACGTCCTGATCGTCTTCGACGACCTGACCAAGCAGGCCGAGGCCTACCGCGCGGTGTCGCTGCTGCTGCGCCGTCCGCCGGGCCGCGAGGCGTACCCCGGCGACGTGTTCTACCTGCACAGCCGGCTGCTCGAGCGCTGCGCGAAGCTCTCCGACGACATGGGCGCCGGGTCGATGACCGGTCTGCCGATCATCGAGACCAAGGCCAACGACGTGTCGGCGTACATCCCGACCAACGTCATCTCGATCACCGACGGTCAGATCTTCCTCCAGTCGGACCTGTTCGCGGCCAACCAGCGACCGGCGATCGACGTCGGCATCTCGGTGTCCCGGGTCGGCGGCGCGGCGATGACCAAGGCGATGAAGACGGTCACCGGGTCGCTGAAGGTGGACCTCGCGCAGTTCCGTGCGATGGAGGCCTTCGCGATGTTCGCCTCCGACCTCGACGCCGCCTCGCGCCAGCAGCTCGACCGCGGGCAGCGGCTGATGGCGCTGCTGCGCCAGAGCCAGTACTCCCCGTACCCGCTCGACGCGATGACCGTGTCGCTGTGGGCCGGCACGAGCGGCAAGCTCGACAAGGTGCCGGTCGAGGACGTCTCGCGCTTCGAGTCGGAGTTCATCGACTACCTGCAGCGCGAGCACTCCGGCGTGCTCACCGCGATCACCGAGTCCCGGAACTTCACCGACGACACCGCGCACGCGCTCGAGCAGGCCTACGGCTCGTTCCTCGACCAGTTCGAGACCTCCGAGGGCAGCACCATCAAGCCCGGCAAGGAGGAGCACGAGGCGCTCCCCGAGGACGAGCTCGAGCAGGAGCGGATCGTCAAGCAGAAGCGGAGCTGAGCAGATGGCTGTCTCGCTGCGTGAGTACCGCGCGCGGATCCGGTCGGTCGAGTCGACCAAGAAGATCACTCGCGCCATGGAGCTCATCGCTGCGTCCCGGATCATCAAGGCGCAGCAGCGGGCCCAGGCGGCCGCGCCGTACGCCCGTGAGCTGACCCGGGCGGTCTCGGCCGTCGCGTCGTACTCCAACGTGGAGCACCCGCTGACGGTGGAGCCGGAGAACCCGCAGCGGGCCGCGATCCTGGTCGTGACCAGCGACCGCGGCCTGGCCGGCGCCTACTCCTCGAGCGTGCTCAAGGAGGCCGAGCGGCTCGCCGAGAAGCTGCGCGGGGAGGGCAAGGAGGTCGACTTCTACGTCGCCGGCCGCAAGGGCGTGGCCTACTTCAGCTTCCGTCGACGCCCGCTCGTGCAGAGCTGGACGGGCTTCTCCGACCAGCCCGACTACGACACCGCCTGCGAGATCGGCAACGCGCTCATCGAGGCGTTCCTGGCCGACAACGACGAGGGCGAGACCAACATCGGCCGGCCCGAGAGCAGCTCGCCGTGCGACGAGGTGCACGTCGTCTACACCCGGTTCCGCTCGATGCTCGTCCAGGAGCCGGCCGCCGTGCGGCTGCTCCCGCTCGAGGTCGTCGAGGGGGAGGAGCGGCCGGAGTCGGAGGAGATGCTGCCGCTGTACGAGTTCGAGCCGTCGCCCGCCGAGGTGCTCGACGCCCTGCTGCCCCGCTACGTCCAGAGCCGCATCTACTACTCGCTGCTCCAGGCGGCGGCCTCCGAGCTGGCCGCGCGGCAGCGGGCGATGAAGTCGGCGACGGACAACGCCGAAGAGCTCATCAAGAAGTACACGCGTATCGCCAACCAGGCCCGCCAGGCCGGTATCACCCAGGAAATCAGCGAGATCGTCGGTGGCGTGAACGCGCTGGCCGATGCCAATGCGGGGAGTGAGTGAGAGAGATGACTGCCACCACCATCGAGGACCAGCGGGCCGCCAAGCCAGAGGGGGGCGTCGGCCGCATCGCCCGGGTGATCGGGCCGGTCGTCGACGCGGAGTTCCCCACCGACTCCATGCCCGAGATGTACAACATGCTCGACGTCGAGCTCGAGCTCGGCGGCGAGACCCGCAAGCTGATCCTCGAGGTCGCCCAGCACATCGGCGGCGGCATGGTGCGGGCGATCTCGATGCAGCCCACCGACGGCCTGGTGCGCGGCGCCCAGGTGCGCGACACCGGCGGACCGATCACGGTGCCGGTCGGCGACGTGACCAAGGGCCACGTGTTCAACGCCACCGGCACCTGCCTCAACCTCGAGCCCGGGGAGCAGCTCGACATCAAGGAGCGCTGGGGCATCCACCGCAAGGCGCCCGCCTTCGACCAGCTCGAGTCGAAGACCGCGATGTTCGAGACCGGCATCAAGGTGATCGACCTGCTGACCCCCTACGTCCAGGGCGGCAAGATCGGCCTGTTCGGTGGTGCCGGCGTCGGCAAGACCGTGCTCATCCAGGAGATGATCGCCCGGGTCGCGAAGGACCACGGCGGCGTGTCGGTGTTCGCCGGGGTGGGCGAGCGCACCCGCGAGGGCAACGACCTGATCCAGGAGATGACCGAGGCCGGCGTCATCGGCCAGACGGCTCTCGTGTTCGGGCAGATGGACGAGCCGCCGGGCACCCGGCTGCGGGTCGCGCTGTCCGCGCTGACGATGGCGGAGTACTTCCGCGACGTGCAGAAGCAGGACGTGCTGCTGTTCATCGACAACATCTTCCGGTTCACGCAGGCCGGCTCGGAGGTCTCCACGCTGCTCGGCCGGATGCCGTCGGCGGTGGGCTACCAGCCGAACCTGGCCGACGAGATGGGCACGCTGCAGGAGCGGATCACCTCGACGCGGGGTCACTCGATCACCTCGATGCAGGCGATCTACGTGCCCGCCGACGACTACACCGACCCCGCGCCGGCGACGACGTTCGCGCACCTCGACGCGACCACGGAGCTCTCGCGGGAGATCGCCTCGCTGGGCATCTACCCGGCCGTCGACCCGCTGAGCTCGACCTCGCGGATCCTCGACCCGCGCTACATCGGCGACGACCACTACAACACCGCGGTGCGCATCAAGCAGATCCTGCAGCGCAACAAGGAGCTGCAGGACATCATCGCGATCCTCGGCGTCGACGAGCTGTCCGAGGAGGACAAGATCATCGTCTCCCGGGCGCGCCGGATCCAGCGGTTCCTGTCGCAGAACACCTACGTCGCCAAGCAGTTCACCGGCATCGAGGGTTCGACCGTGTCGATCTCGGACACGATCGAGGCGTTCACGAAGATCGCCGACGGCGACTACGACCACGTCGCCGAGCAGGCGTTCTTCATGTGCGGTGGCCTCGACGACGTCGAGAAGAAGTGGTCCGACATCCAGAAGAGCCTCTGAGGCTCACCATCCACCGAAAGGAGCCCGCGTGAGTGACGACCTGATGCAGGTTGAGCTGGTCGCGGCGGACCGGCTGGTCTGGTCGGGCGAGGCGAGCATGGTGATCGCCCGCACGACCGAGGGAGACGTCGGCATCCTTCCCGACCACGCTCCGATGCTGTCGCTGATGGTCGACGGGATCCTGGACGTGACCACGGCCGACCACGAGACGTGGATCGCCGCCGTGGACGCGGGCTTCCTCTCGGTGGCTCACAACCGGATCTCGGTCCTCGCCGAGCACGCCGAGATGTCCCACGACATCGACCTGGAGAAGGCGCGGGCCGACCTCGACCGGGCGCGCACCGCCGGCGAGCTGATCAGCGCCCCGGCCGAGGCGGCCGAGGAGGCGTGGGCGGCGGCACGGGTCCGCGCAGCCGAGCGCGCCTCCTGACCCCGCGCGCTGACCGGGCGGCCGTTGACCATGGGGGAGGAGCGAGGGACTGATGCCGCTGTGGCAGTGGCTGGCTGACGGCGCGGGAGTGCTGCTGTCCCTGGTCCTGCTCTACGGTCTCGTCCTGGTCCTGCGCCGGCGCGTCATCTCGCGCGGTGGCGGCACCTTCGAGTTCAGTGTCCGGATCCGCTCGGACAAGGCCGGGCGCGGCTGGATCCTCGGAGTCGGCCGCTACTCCGGCGGTCTCCTCGAGTGGTTCCGGATCTTCTCGCTCGCCCCGCGCCCGAAGCGGGTCTTCCGCCGGGCGGACCTGGAGTACGTCGGCAGCCGCGACCCCGTCGGCGCCGAGGCGTACTCCCTCTACTCCGGCCACGTCATCGTGTCGTGTCGGATGCGCTCCGGCATGCTGGAGGTCGCGATGAGCCGCGAGGCGCTCACCGGCTTCCTCGCCTGGCTCGAGGCGGCGCCGCCCGGGGAACGGCTCCGCCGGGCGCGCTGACCCGGCCGCTCAGCGCTCGCCGCCCGGCACCCACAGCACGTCGCCGTGCTCGCGGTTGGCGTACCGGGCGAGGATGAACAGCAGGTCGCTGAGCCGGTTCAGGTACTTCAGCGTGAGCACGTTCATCGTCGCCTCGTGCACCTCGAAGGCGGCCCAGCCTGACCGCTCCGCGCGGCGTACGACGGTCCGCGCGACGTGCAGCTGGGCGGACGCCGGCGTGCCTCCGTTGAGCACGAACGACCGCAGCTTCGACAGGTGCTCGTTGTACCGGTCGCACCATTGCTCCAGCCGGTCGACGTACCCCTTCTCGACGCGCAGGGGCGGGTACTCCGGCTTGTCGACCACCGGCGTGCACAGGTCGGCGCCCACGTCGAACAGGTCGTTCTGCACCCGGGTGAGCAGCTCGACGACGTCGGCCTCGAGGCCGCGCGTGGCCAGCGCGACACCGATGTGCGCATTGGCCTCGTCCACGTCGGCGTACGCGTGCAGCCGCAGGTCGTTCTTGCTCGTCACGCTCAGGTCGCCGAGGTTGGTGCGGCCGGCGTCGCCGGTGCGGGTGTAGATCCGGGTGAGGTTGACCATGCGGCCAGGGTATCCGCGCCCGGTCCGGCGACCGACCCCCTACCATCGAGGCGATGGAGGGATTCACCGTCAGGTCCGCGGGTCCTCGGAGCCGCCCGCTGACCGGCACCGTGCACGTCGGCGGTGCCAAGAACAGCGCGCTCAAGCTGATGGCCGCCACCCTGCTGGCCCCCGGCCGGTCCGTCGTCACGAACGTGCCGGACATCCTCGACGTGCACGTCATGGCACGGCTGCTCGAGGAGCTCGGCTGCGCGGTCGCGGTCGAGCACCCGCGCTCCGACGACCCGGCCTCGCTCGCCCGGTCGCACAGCCTGAGCGGTCGCGTCGTCGTCGAGGTGCCCGAGCAGCTGGGGAACGTGGCGCCCTACGAGCTGGTCCGCCGGCTGCGCGCCTCGATCTGCGTGCTGGGCCCGCTGGTCGCCCGCTGCCACCGTGCCAAGGTCGCCCTGCCCGGTGGGGACAACATCGGCTCGCGCGGCCTGGACATGCACCTGACCGGGCTGCGCGGCCTGGGTGCCGAGGTTCGCGTCGAGCACGGCTTCGTGGTCGCAGAGGTGCGTGAGCGGCTGCAGGGCGGCAGCCTGTGGCTGGACTTCCCGAGTGTCGGCGCCACCGAGAACCTGCTGATGGCCGCGGTGCTCGCGGAGGGCACGACGGTCATCGACAACGTCGCGCGGGAGCCGGAGATCGTCGACCTCTGCGCGATGCTTCAGGCGATGGGGGCGCGGATCGACGGGGTGTCCACCTCGACGCTGACCGTCGAGGGAGTCGCGGCGCTGCACCCGGTCGAGCACACCACGGTCACCGACCGGATCGTCGCCGGCACCTGGGCGTTCGCCGCGGGGATCAACGGGGGCTCGCTGAGCGTGGCGGGCGGTCGCGCCCACCACCTCGACATCGTGCTCGACAAGCTGACCGCGGCCGGCGCCTCCGTGCACGCCGACGAGGCCGGCTTCCGGGTCGACGTCGACCGGCGGCTGGACGCGTTCGACGTCGTGACCCTGCCCTATCCGGGGTTCCCGACCGACCTGCAGCCGTTCGCGATGGCGCTGGCCTCGGTCAGCGACGGCACGGCGATGATCACGGAGAACGTCTTCGAGGCGCGGTTCATGTTCGCCCAGGAGCTCGCCCGGCTCGGCGCCGACCTGCGCACC
Organism: uncultured Actinomycetota bacterium; assembly: GCA_963811365.1. Classification (GTDB taxonomy): domain Bacteria; phylum Actinomycetota; class Actinomycetes; order Propionibacteriales; family Nocardioidaceae; genus CAWEQW01. The sequence continues at coordinate 412,815 of CAWEQW010000002.1, forward strand.
GACGGGCACCACGCGGTGGTCCGCGGTCGGTCGGAGCTGTCCGGGGCGCCGGTGGTCGCGCACGACATCCGGGCGGGTGCGGCGCTGGTGCTGGCGGGTCTCGCGGCGCAGGGCACGACCACGGTGGCCGACTCCCAGCACATCGACCGCGGGTACCCCTACTTCGTCGAGGTGCTGCGCGGTCTGGGCGCCGACGTAGCGCGCGAGAGGCTCCCCGACCCGACGCCCTGAGGGTTCATTCCGACACTCCCGGGGGCGGAAACATCTCGCGACTGCGTGGGTGAGCTGCGTCATAGTAGTGGTCCGGATGGCCACGGGGGGCCGCCCGAGCAGGGAGTCACATGGACGTCACCGTCAACGGAGCGACACTGGTGCTGACCGGGCGGTTCGACGGTCGCTCGACCAGCGCGGTGCGCAACGCTCTGTACGCCATCGCCGCCGAGCACCACGACGTGGTCGTGGACCTCTCCAGGGTCGAGTCGATGGACGCGACGGCGCTGCGGCTGCTGGCCGTGGCCACCAAGCTGATGGAGCGGGACGGACGGACGCTGATCCTGCGCGGCTGCAGTCCGGCCCTGCGCCGGGCGATCGCGTTCACGCGGCTGCGCCGGCTCGTCTCAGTGGAGCGCCCGGCGTACACCGCCTGACCCGGAGCGCGCCCTGTGACCCACTCCGCACGTGGCACAGTTCACAACAGGTTACCGACCGGTTGAGCGCGCCGTAGTCTCCCCGCTATGAGCCAGACCCCTGAGCGCCCCTGGGTGATGCGCACCTACGCCGGCCACAGCTCGGCGACGGAGTCCAACGCGCTCTACCGCCGCAACCTGGCCAAGGGCCAGACCGGACTGTCGGTGGCGTTCGACCTGCCTACCCAGACCGGCTACGACCCCGACTCGGTCCTCGCGCGCGGCGAGGTCGGCAAGGTCGGCGTGCCGATCGCGCACCTCGGCAACCTGCGCCGGCTCTTCGCGGGCATCCCGCTCACCGAGATGAACACCTCGATGACGATCAACGCGACGGCGATGTGGCTGCTCGCGCTGTACGTCGTGGTCGCCGAGGAGCAGGCCGGGCTCGCGCCGGACGCGCGCGCGGCGGACAAGGAGGCGGTGCACCGCCGGCTGAGCGGCACCACCCAGAACGACATCATCAAGGAGTACCTGTCCCGCGGCACCTACGTGTTCCCGCCGGAGCACTCCCTGCGGCTGACCAGCGACCTGATCGCCTACACCGTGCACCACGTGCCGCGGTGGAACCCGATCAACATCTGCAGCTACCACCTCCAGGAGGCCGGCGCGACGCCGGTGCAGGAGCTCGCCTACGCGCTCTGCACGGCGATCGCGGTCCTCGACGCGGTTCAGGCCTCGGGCCAGGTCGCCGAAGAGGACTTCGGCCGCGTCGTCGGCCGGATCTCGTTCTTCGTCAACGCCGGGGTGCGCTTCGTCGAGGAGACCTGCAAGATGCGGGCGTTCGTGCAGCTGTGGGACGAGCTCACCGCCGAGCGCTACGGCGTGCGGGATCCGGCGATGCGCCGCTTCCGGTACGGCGTGCAGGTCAACAGCCTCGGGCTCACCGAGGCGCAGCCCGAGAACAACGTGCAGCGGATCGTGCTCGAGATGCTCGGGGTGACCCTGTCGAAGGACGCCCGCGCCCGCGCCGTCCAGCTGCCGGCCTGGAACGAGGCGCTGGGGCTGCCCCGGCCCTGGGACCAGCAGTGGTCGCTGCGGATGCAGCAGGTGCTGGCCTACGAGTCCGACCTGCTGGAGTACGACGACATCCTCGCCGGCTCCACGGTCATCGAGGCGAAGACCGCCGAGCTGGTGGCCGGCGCCCGCGAGGAGATCGACCGGGTGCAGGCGCTCGGCGGCGCCGTCGCGGCGGTCGAGTCCGGCTACATGAAGCAGGCGCTGGTCTCCTCGCACGCCGCCCGCCGCGCCGCCGTCGAGTCCGGCGACGAGCGCGTGGTCGGGGTGAACTGCTTCGAGACGACAGAGCCGTCGCCGCTGACCGCCGACCTGGACGCCGCGATCCAGGCCGCCGACCCCGCGGCCGAGCGGTCCGCCGTCGCGGACCTGCTGGCCTGGCGTGCGGACCGTGACCCGGAGGCGGTGGCCGCGGCGCTGGGCCGGCTCGCCGCGGACGCGAAGTCGGGCGCCAACCTGATGGAGGCCACCCTCGCCGCGGCCCGCGCCGGTGCGACCACGGGGGAGTGGTCCGGTGCGCTGCGGGAGGTGTTCGGGGAGTTCCGGGCGCCCACCGGGGTGTCCGGGGCGGTCGGGGTCGTGGACGCGGGCGCCGCGCTGGCGGAGGTTCGCGAGCAGGTCCGGCGCACCGGCGAGGCGCTCGGCGGCCGGCTGCGGCTGCTGGTGGGCAAGCCGGGGCTGGACGGGCACTCCAACGGCGCCGAGCAGGTCGCCGTACGGGCCCGGGACGCTGGCTTCGAGGTGGTCTACCAGGGGATCCGGCTGACGCCGGAGCAGATCGTGGCCGCGGCCGTCGCCGAGGACGTGCACTGCGTCGGACTGTCCATCCTGTCCGGGTCGCACATGGAGCTCGTGCCGGCGGTGCTCGACGGCCTGCGCTCCGAGGGGCTCGCGGACGTCCCGGTCGTGGTCGGCGGGATCATCCCCGCGGGCGACGCCGAGGCCCTGCGCGGCCTCGGCGTCGCCGCGGTCTTCACCCCGAAGGACTTCGGGCTCACCGAGATCATGGCCGGGATCGTCGCTGCGATCCGCGCCGCCCACGGCCTGGTCTGAGCCGGATCGAGAGCTTGGCCGCGACCGCGGTGGCCATCAGCGCGTAGCCGGCGTCGTTGGCGTGGATGTCGCCCTTCTGGCACATCCACGTGTATGTGCAGATCGCCGCCACGTTGGTCGGTACGCCGCCGGCGGTCGGTGTGCTGTCGTCGTTGTGGAACGCGGTCGACACGTCGGCCACCTGGCCGCCGTACGCACCGGTCACTGCGCTGATCGTCGCGTTGAGCGCGTCGTGCAGCTGGCCGAGCAGGGGGAGCAGGGCGGGGCTCGTGAACCAGACGGCCAGGAACGGGTCGTAGTAGTTCGTGACCACGACCTCGGCGCCCGGGGCCTGGTGGCGTACGGCGCCGAGCACGGTGCCGAGGTTGGCGCCGAGCACGGTGAGCCGCTGCCGGACGCACCCGGCGATGCCGGCGACCGGTCCGCTCAGGCACGGCGTCACGTCGTTGGCGCCGATGGTGAGCGTCACGAGCCGGGTGGTGCCGGAGTGGGCGTGCAGGAAGTGCAGCGCCTGGCCGAGCTGGCTGCCCCTGACGTAGGAGCAACGCCCTCCGTCCACCAGCGTGGTGCTGGTCTCACCGGAACAGGCCAGGTTCTCCAGCCGGGTCTTCGGGGTGGTCGCGCGGACGTCGTCCAGCACGTGGCCGACGTAGCCGCCGGTGCGGTCGTCGCCCTGCCCGGGCTGGTAGCCCGCCGCCAGGGAGTCGCCGAGCGCGACGTACCACCCGGACGCGGTCGGCGGGGCGGTGTGCGGCCGAGACGCCGAGGCGGACGGGGCGGGGAGCAGCAGGCCGACGAAGGTGAGGAGCGCGGTGCCGAGCACCAGCGCGGCGCGGCGGGAACGGGACGGCTGGAGCACGGGCGGGCCTCTCGGTCGGGCGACGGTGGTCGGGTCATCCTGCCGCGCCGCGAGCCGTGGTGGCTACGCTGGCGGCGTGTCGGACCTCCAGTGCCCCGTGCGGCTGCTGCTGTGGCCGCCTCCGGGTCCCGCGCCGGCGGCGCTGCGCGGGGTACGGGTGGCCGCGGTCCTGTGCGGTGGCTCCGGCGGACTCCTCGAGCCTCTGGCGCCCGTCCGCGCACACCCCGGTCTGCGCGTCCCGGGGGCGGGCGAGAGCGCCGAGGCCGTCACTGACCGGGCGTGCGAGGCGTTCGGCGAGGTCGCGGACCTCTACCGCGGCGAGACCGTCGTGGTGGTGGCCGACGAGCGGCTGCTGGCCGCTGCGACCGGGCGGCTGGCCGGGACCCCGGTGCCGGACCGCGCCGGCTGGCCGCTCGAGCTGAGCGGCGACGCGGACGGCTGGACGCTCGCCGGGCGCTGACGTCCCGGACCCCGTGTGGTCCGGCTGGCTATCGTCGCAAGCGTGCCGGTGAAGGGGGGCTCGATGCCCAGCAGGAGGTGGTGGGTGGGTCTCGTCCCGGTCGTGACCGCTCTTGCGGCGCTCAGTGGCTGCAGCGGCTCGCCCGCCCCCACGACGGCGGCGTCCGGCCCGCACAGCTCCTCGAGCCCACCCCCGCCGCGCCTCGGCGGAACCATCCCGACCCCGTCGGCGCTGCCCAGCACGCCGATGGACGACCTCGAGCAGCCGATCGCGCGCCGCCTGTCGAAGGAGATCGCCGGACAGGGCCTCACGATGCAGTACCTCGCCTGCCCGGCCTGGGACCACAAGGTCCCGGACCGGCTCGCCTGCACCGGGTACGTCGACGGGCTGCCGGCCGACGTGGAGGTCCGGCTGGTCGCCACGGCGGGCGGCGCAGTCAGCTTCGACGCACGGCTGAGCGGCGGGGTCGTCGCCACCCGGAACCTGGTCACCACCCTGCGCCGTCACGGCTACCGGGACGTCGACTGCGGCGGGGTACATGCCTACCCGGCCGACGTCGGCAGCCGGGTGGTCTGCCGGGTGCATCGGGCGGGTGCCACGCGGTACGTCGTGGCGACGGTCACGTCGTCCTCCGGCCGGGTCCGGATCCGCTCCTACTGACGGTCCCTCGGACGGTACGGCACACTCGACGGCATGGCACGCGTGATCGTGGTCGGCGCCGGGGTGGTCGGGCTGTCCTGCGCGGTGCGGCTGCTCGAGGCCGGCCACCGCGTCGACGTACTGGCCCGCGACCTGCCCTTGGAGACCACGTCCGCCGTGGCGGCCGCGCTGTGGTACCCCTATCGGGCCTTTCCCTTCGAGCAGGTGACCGCATGGAGCGCGGCGACGTACCGGGAGCTCGAGACCCTCGCGAAGGTGGACGACACCGGCGTGGTGATGCGAGAGGGGACCGAGGTGCACCGCAGCCGTGTGGCGGACCCGTGGTGGGTGAGCGCGGTGCCGGCGCTGACCCGCGTGCGGGCCCTGCATCCCCCGTTCGTCGACGGCTGGACCTTCGTCGCGCCCGTGGTGGAGATGCCGGTGTACCTGCGTTGGCTCACCGCCCGGATCGAGGCGCTCGGCGGCGAGCTCACCCGGATGGCGCTCAACGGCCTGCCGGACCAGGCCGAGGTGGTGGTGGACGCCACCGGGCTCGGCGCGCGGCTGATGGCGGCGGACCCCAGCGTCGTGCCGGTGCGCGGCCAGGTGCTGTACGTCGAGCAGATCGGCCTCGAGCGCTGGACGCTGGACGGCTCCGCGCCGACGTACGTGGTGCCGCGCGCGCACGACATCGTCGTGGGCGGCACCGACGCCGAGGGGGAGTGGAGCCGGACGCCCGACCCGGCCACCGCCGAGGACATCCTGGTCCGGGCCAATGAGCTGGTCCCGAGCTGGCCGGGGCGCGGGTGCTGCGGCACAAGGTCGGCCTGCGGCCGGCTCGGCCGACCGTGCGCCTCGAGCGGAGCTGCGCGGCGGCACGCAGGTGGTGCACTGCTACGGCCACGGCGGGGCCGGGGTCACGCTGTCGTGGGGCTGCGCCGACGACGTGGCTGCTCTGGTGGGGTCGGCCTAGTCACCTCCTGGCGCGGCGCCGGCCCGGCGTTCCGGTGGTCGCCGGCTTCTCCACCCATCCGCGCGTCCTGCTCGTCAGGATGAAACCCCTCGGCGTCATCTCGAACGCGGTCGTGTGGGGGTTGTGCACAGGGGTGGTTCGGGGGGCTGCGGAGTGTCGGTGGCGGCGGGTAGGGTCGAACACATGTTCGAGGCTGTGGTGGAGGATCTGGACGCCGCGGGGGCGTTGGCGGAGGCGGCGGCGTGTCGTCGGCTCGCCGAGGCCGCGGAGGCCCGGTTGTTGCAGGTCGCCGCGCGGCTGGCGGACCTGCATCCGGTGCTCGACGGTGTCCCGGCCGGCACGATGGTGCCGGGGATGCAGCGGCTGGTGCCGTTGGCCGGGGAGGGCGCCCCGCAGGTCGCGGAGTTCGCGCCCGCCGAGCTCGGCGCCGCGCTGGGGATCACCACCGCGGCCGCGGCCGCGCTGGTCGGCGACGCGCTGGAGCTGCGGCACCGGCTGCCGCGGACCTGGGCCCGGGTGGGTGCCGGGCAGCTGCCGGTGTGGCGGGCCCGGCTGCTGGCGCACCAGACGATGACCCTCTCGGCGCGGGCCGCGGACTACGTCGATGCCCAGGTCGCGCAGCTGGCCGGGTCGATGACCAGCTACCGGGCCCAGCAGCTGGTGGCCGCGGCGATCGTCCGGTTCGACCCGGACCGGGCGGCCCGCGACGCCGCCGCGGCCGCGGAGTCACGGGGGGTGCGGGTCCGCCGTGGCCACGACCACGGGGTGGTGCATCTCGACCTCGACCTCGACCCCACCGACGCCGCCGCCTTCGAGACCGCGGTCGCCGAGATCGCCGGCCTCCTCGGCACCGGCCACCACCCGGACCGTGACCCGGGCCATGACCCGGAGCTGACCCGGACCGTGACCCGGACCGTGACCCGGGGATCGCCCGGGCGGCGACGCTCAGCGTGCTGCGCAGTCCTGGCAGGTCCGCCGGGCCCGCGCGGTGGGGATCCTCGCCGACCCCCAGCAGGCCCTCGACCTACGCACCGCCACCCGACACCACACCGACACCACCCACGACGGCGAGGCGGCCCCACCGACCCGGACCGGGAGCACGGGCCGGGGTGTGAGCCGGGGTGTGGGGTCGGTGCTGGTCTACGTGCACCTGTCCGAGGCCGCACTGGCCACCGGCGAGGGACCCGCCCGGGTCGAGAACCTCGGCGTGGTCACCGTCCAGACGGTCCGCCGCTGGGTCGGGCACCGCAGCTTCACCGTGCGACCGGTGCTGCACACCGATGCCACCACGGTCGCCGCCGACTGCTACGAGATCCCCGACCGGCTCCGCGAGGCCGTGATCACCACACTGCCCTACTGCGTGTTCCCCTGGTGCAACCACCCCTCCCGCACCAGCGACCTCGACCACACCATCCCCTACCTGGCCCCCGACACCGGTGGGCCGCCCGGCCAGACCCGCGCAGACAACCTCGGCCCGCTCTGCCGCCGCCACCACCGCCTCAAGACCCACGGCCACTGGCACCTCGACCAACCCGAACACGGCGTCTACATCTGGACCTCACCCCACCACACCCGCTACCGCGTCGACGCCACCGGCACCACCCCCCTCGGCGCCGCAGCCTGAGTCAGCCTGGTCAGTCGTCGTTCGTCACGCCGTCAGTCAGAAGAGCCGGTGGCTCGGGTCGTCCATGCCGCGTAGCGCGTCGTAGTCGACGACCGCGCACGCGATACCGCGGTCGGTCGCCAGCACGCGGGCCTGCGGCTTGATCTCCTGGGCGGCGAAGACGCCGCGGACCGGGCGCAGCGCGGGGTCCCGGTTCAGCAGCTCCAGGTACCGGGTGAGCTGCTCGACCCCGTCGATCTCCCCGCGGCGCTTGATCTCGACCGCCACCGCCGCGCCGGCGGCGTCCCGGCACATCAGGTCGACCGGCCCGATCGCGGTCGGATACTCCCGGCGCACCAGCGTGAGCCCCTCGGCCAGCGTGCCGGGGTGCTCGGCGAGCAGCTCCTGGAGGTGCCTCTCGACGCCGTCCTTCTGCAGGCCGGGGTCGATGCCGAGGTCGTGGATCGAGTCGTGGGTGATCTCCTCGAGCAGGATCCGCAAGGTGTCGTCGTCCTTGCCGGTCACCGTCCAGGTCACCCCGCCGTCCTCCGCCGTGCCCTCGACGACCTTGCACGGTGGCGACATCCAGTTCAGCGGCTTGTAGGAGCCCCCGTCGGAGTGGATCAGCACCGACCCGTCGTTCTTGACCATGATCAGCCGGGTGGCGAGGGGCAGGTGGGCGGTGAGCCGGCCGGCGTAGTCGACCTGGCACCTCGCAATGACGATCCGCACGGTCGCCGAATCTACACGCGCCCCGTCTGCTGCCGTGCCATGATGCGCCCCATGGCCCGTGACTTCTCCTCCATCGGCGTGATCGGCCTCGGCACCATGGGCGCCGGCATCGCCGAGGTGTTCGCCCGCAACGGCTACCGGGTGGTTGGCGTGGAGGTGAGTGAGGAGTCGCTGGCTCGCGGCCGCGAGCACGTCGAGCACTCCACCGGGCGTGCGGTACGCCGTGGCAAGCTGACCGCGCAGGAGGAGGCCGAGCTGGTCGGCCGGATCTCCTTCACCACCGACCTGGCCGACGTCAAGGACTGTGGGCTGGTGGTCGAGGCGATCGTCGAGCAGCTGCCGCTCAAGCAGGCGCTGTTCCGCGAGCTCGACGGCATCGTCGGCAGCGAGGCGATCCTCGCGACCAACACCAGCTCGCTGTCGGTGACCGAGATCTCGACCTCGACGCACGCCCCGGGCCGCGTCGTCGGGCTGCACTTCTTCAACCCGGCCCCGGTTCAGCGGCTCGTGGAGATCGTCCGCACCGTGGTCACCGAGCCGGACGTCCTCGACGACGTCGAGCGGGTCGCCCGCTCGCTGGAGAAGACGCCCGTGGTGTGCGGGGACAAGGCCGGCTTCATCGCCAACGCCCTGCTGTTCGGCTACCTGAACCATGCGGCGTCGATGTACGAGGGCCGGTTCGCCACCCGGGAGGACATCGACGCCGCGATGCGGTTCGGCTGCGGCTACCCGATGGGTCCGCTGTCGCTGCTGGACCTGATCGGGCTCGACACGGCGTACGAGATCCTCGACACGATGTACAAGCAGGGCCGCGACCGGCTGCACGCTCCCGCCCCGATCCTCAAGCAGATGGTCACCGCGGGCATGCTCGGCCGCAAGTCCGGACGCGGCTTCTACACCTACGAGGCCCCGGACAGCCCGGTTGTCGTCGCCGACGCGCTCACCCCGTCCGCGGACGACGCCCCGCAGCTGCGCCGCGACATCGCCTCGGTGGGCGTCGTCGGGACCGGGACCATGGCGACCGGCATCATCGAGGTCCTCGCCAAGGCCGGGTACGACGTGGTGTACGTCGGGCGCGCCCAGGACCGGGTCGATGCCGTCCGCGCACGGATCGCGAAGTCGCTGGAGAAGGCCATCCAGCGCGGCAAGCTCGAGGAGTCCCAGCGCGACGTCGTGCTCGGCCGGCTGACCGGTACGACGTCGCTCGACGACCTCGCCACCGTCGACCTGGTCGTCGAGGCCATCGCCGAGGACATCACCGTGAAGTCCGCGCTCTTCGAGAACCTGGACGAGATCTGCCGTCCGGGGGCGATCCTGGCAACCACGACGTCCTCGCTGCCGGTGATCTCGCTGTCGGCGGCGACCAAGCGGCCGCAGGACGTCGTCGGGATGCACTTCTTCAACCCCGCTCCGGTGATGAAGCTGGTCGAGGTGGTCAGCACCGTCAGCACGGCCGACGACGTGACCGAGACGGTGCGGGCGCTGTGCGGCCGGCTGGGCAAGGTCCCGGTCTCGTGCGGGGACCGCTCCGGCTTCGTGGTCAACGCGCTGCTGTTCCCCTACCTCAACGACGCGGTCAAGATGCTGGAGGCGCACTACGCCACCGCGGACGACATCGACACCGCGATGAAGTTCGGCTGCGCGCTGCCCATGGGTCCCTTCGAGCTGCTCGACGTGGTCGGCAACGACGTGTCGCTGGCGATCCAGCGCGAGCTCTACCTCGAGTTCCGCGAGCCGGGTTTCGCTCCGGCGCCGCTGCTCGAGCATCTCGTGACCGCGGGATACCTGGGCCGCAAGACCAGCCGCGGGTTCCGCGACTACACGGCCCGCTGAACGGGCGCTGCGCCGGCGGGCTGGCACACTGGTCCGCGTGCGGACGACGCGGCTGGAGGCCTTCAGCGACGGTGTGCTGGCCATCATCATCACGATCATGGTCCTCGAGCTGCGCGCGCCGGAGGAGCCCACCTTCCACGCCCTCACCGGCTCGGCGACCAGCTTCCTGACGTACCTGCTGAGCTTCGTCTACATCGGGATCTACTGGGCCAACCACCACCACATGTTCCACGTCGTGCAGCACGTCACCGGCACCGTGCTGTGGGCCAACCTGCACCTGCTGTTCTGGCTCTCGCTCTTCCCGTTCACGACCGGCTGGGTCGACCAGACGTGGCCGGCGCGGACGCCGCTCGTCGTCTACGGTTGCGGGCTGCTGGGCGCCGGCGTCGCCTACTACGTGCTGCAGCTGGCGATCTTCGCCAGTCCGAGCGGTGCCCGCCTCCGCGCTGCGCTCGGACGCGACTTCAAGGGCAAGAGCTCGCCGCTGATCTACCTCGCAGGCATCCTCCTGGCGTTCGTCAACCCGTGGGCCTCGGTCGCCTGCTACGTCGCCGTCGCGGTGATGTGGCTGGTCCCGGACCGGCGCGTCGAGCGGTTCCTGGCCGCCGACGGGGAGACCGCGTGAGCCCGGACCGGGTCGAGATGCACGACGGCGAGGAGTACGTCGTGCGCGCCGTGACGGGCTCGGCGGCCACCAAGCCCTACCGCTGCCCGGGCTGCGACCAGCTGATCCGGCCGGCCACGCCGCACATCGTGGCGTGGCCCGTGGTGCCGTCGATGTTCGCCGCCACCGGGCTCGACGAGCGGCGGCACTGGCACTCCGGCTGCTGGCGGGCCCGCGACCGGCGCAGGTGAGCGGTGCGGGACAATGGACCCGTGCCGACGATCCGCGCGAACTCCGTCCTGCCCGCCCGGCGCGAGCCGATCACCCTGCACACCGCAGACGGGCTCGCTCTCGTGGGCGAGCTCGCCCTGCCGCCCGACCGCGACCCGGTGGCCACGCTGGTCTGCCTGCACCCGCTGCCGACGCACGGCGGGATGATGGACAGCCACGTCTTCCGGAAGGCGGCGTTCCGGCTCCCTGCCCTGGCCGGCCTGGCGGTGCTCCGCTTCAACACCCGCGGCACGTCCAGCGTCCAGGGCACCAGCGAGGGCACCTTCGACAGCGGCGAGGCGGAGGCGTACGACGTGGCCGCGGCGATCGAGTACGCGGAGTTCCACGACCTGCCGCACGTCTGGCTCGTCGGCTGGTCCTTCGGCACCGACCTCACGCTCATGCACGGTCACGACCCGGGCGTCGACGGGGCGATCCTGCTGTCGCCGCCCCTGCGGTTCTCCGAGGCCGATCACCTTCAGGTGTGGGCCGAGTCCGGCAAGCCGCTCACCGCGCTGGTGCCCGAGCTCGACGACTACCTGCAGCTCCCCGAGGCCGAGCAGCGGTTCGGGGTCGTCCCCCAGGTCGAGGTCGTCGGCGTCGAGGGCGCGAAGCACCTGTGGGTCGGGGACGCGGAGACGGTGCTCGACATGGTCGTCGAGCGGGTCGCCCCGGAGGTCGCGGTACCCCTGCCCCGAGAGTGGGACGGGCCGATGGAGACCGCCGACACCTCGGCGTACGCCGACCGGACGACCGCGGTGGTCAAGGACGACCCACGCTGAGCTGCTACTGCTCCTCCTGCCGGGGCAGGAACACCTCCCGCAGCAGCAGCTGCACGGCCGCGGCGGTGGGGATGGCCAGCAGTGCGCCGATGACGCCCAGCAGGCTGGCGCCGATCAGCGCCGCGATGACGATCACCGACCCGGGGATGTCCACGGAGCGCGACATCACGCGCGGGTAGATCACGTAGTTCTCGAACTGCTGGTAGACGATGTAGAAGATCAGGCAGAACAGGCCGATCCGCGGGTCCTCGGCGAAGCCGATGGCGGTGACGATGAGCGCGCCCAGCGTCGCGCCGATCATCGGGATCACGTCGAGCAGCGTCACCACGGCGGCCAGGGCGACGGCGTACTGGGCCAGGCCGACCACGAGCAGGAAGATCAGCGAGCTGATCCCGGCGCACATCGCGACCACGAACGCCCCGGAGACGTAGGAGCCCACGTTCTCGAGGATCGCGTCGCCGAGGTGGGTCACCCGCTCCCGGCGGCTCGCCGGCGCCAGCCGGTAGACGAACCGCTTCATGCTCGGCAGCGACGCGAGGAAGTACAGCGTCAGCACGACCACCACGAAGGTGTTGGTGACCGCGGACAGCACCGCGAGTCCGATGCCGAGCACGCCGCCGAACACCTTGTTGCCGAGCCGGGCGTTCTCGATGGTGTTCTGCAGCCGGTCGATGAGGTGGTACTTGCGGTCCCAGCCGCGGATCGTGTTGTTGTGCTGGATCTGGTGGAACCATTGCGGGACCTGGTCGACGAGCGCGGTGACCTGGTCGGAGATGACCGGGACGAGCGCCACGAGGAACAGCCCGATGGCGGCGAGCACCCCGACGGTGACCAGCAGCACCGCCCAGGGCCTGCGGACGCCACGGCGGATGAAGAACTCCACGGACGGGTTGAGACCGACGGCGAGGAAGCAGGCGACCAGGATCAGGATCAGCACGCCGCTGATCGACAGGATCCGCTGGCCGATCCAGAACGCCAGCAGTGCCCCGGCGGCGCCGAGGAAGCCGGTGAAGAACGGCGACCGGGTGGGGAGCGGGCGACCGCGCAGACCGTAGGAGTGCGGTGCATCCGGCTCCGGTACGGCGTCGCGCAGGAACTCCTCGGACTCGGCCTCCGCCACCAGCCGCTCGTGGTGCGGATCGGCCTCCTCCTCGGAGCGTCCGTCGTCGGGCGACGAGCTGCCTCGCGTCATCGCTTCCCCGCGGCGTCCGCGGCGTCCGGCTGCGGGTCGGACGCCTGCGCGGTCACGGCCGGGTCGGCGCTCTCGCCGCCGAACCCGGCGACCACGTCGCGCAGGGCCCCGAGCTGCGCCACGATCGCGTCGCGCCGCTTCTGCAGCCGGTCGACCTCCGCCTGCAGGGCGGCGAGCTCGCGCTCGGCGTCGGCGTGCCCGGCGGAGACGAAGCTCTGCGCCTGGGTCTGCGCGGAGGAGACGATCTGCTCGGCCTCCCGGCGGGCGTGCGCGAGCAACCGGTCGGACTCCTCCTGGGCCTGCTGGCGGTGCTGGGCGGCCTGGTTGACCGCGTCACGGGCACGCTGCTCGGCGGCGTTGGCGCGCTCCTCGGCCTCCTGGACCAGCTTGGCGGTCTCGGCGGTCGCGTTGCTGTGGTGCTCGGCCGCCTCGCGGGTCAGCCGCTCCTTCTCGACGGCCAGCGTCCGACGGGCCTCCTGGACCTCGCGCTCCGCGGCCGCCTTGGCCTGCTCGGCCTCCCGGCGGGCGCCGGTGCGCAGGGCGTTGGTCTCCTGCTCGGCGGCGAGCCGGAGCTGCTCGGCCTGCCGGCGGGTGGAGCCGAGCAGGTCCTCGGTGTCGGCGTGCGCGGTGGCCCGCTCCTGCTCCACCTGGGCCAGGGTCCGGGCGCGGGTCTCGTCGAGCTCCTTGAGCTGGACGATCCGCATGTCCTCGGCGTCCCGGCCGGCCTGCGCACGCAGCGAGTCGGCGTCGCGGTTGGCGCGCCGACGGATCTCCTCGCCCTGGGCGCGCGCCTGGGTGAGCACGTCGTCGGCCTGCTCCTCCGCGAGCCGCAGCATCTCGCTTGCCCGGCCGCCGAGACCGGCGTACGTCGGGTTCTGCTGCTCGCCGATCTGCTCCTCGAGGTGTCCCACCTTCTTCTCGAGGTTGCCGACCTTGCGGCCGGCCTCGTCGAGCCGCGCGGCCAGCGTCGCCTTCTCGCTGGTCAGCGAGGCGAGCTGCTTCTCGACGGCGGCCGGGTCGTAGCCGCGTCGGACCACCGGGAAGCCGGGGCGGGCCGGGACGGCCTGCGCGGGCTTGGCCGCGGGCAGCACAGTGGTCTCGTCGTCGGCGGTGCTCCGCGGCGGTTGGTTCTCGAAGATAGACAGGCCAGGACGCTCGGTCATGCGCTTCCCTCGTTTCGGTTCTCGCTAGGCCACCAGTCTCCCTGATGGAGGAAGGTAAACACGACAGGCACCCCCGTGGCGACGTGCGCGGCGGGCGAGATTTCGCCGTCGGGCCGGACCGGGGGCCTCAGATGCCGCGGAACCGGTTGATCGCCGACAGGTGGCGCGCGCGCATCTCCTCGTCCCGGACGCCGAGGCCGGGCCCGGGCGCCAGGCAGAGCACGCCGACCTTGCCCTGGTGCAGGTTGCGGTGCACGTCGTAGGCCGCCTGGCCCACGTCGTCCAGCGCGTAGGTCCGCGACAGGGTCGGGTGGACCTGGCCCTTGCGGACCAGCCGGTTGGCCTCCCACGCCTCGCGGTAGTTCGCGAAGTGCGAGCCGATGATCCGCTTGAGGTTCATCCACAGATAGCGGTTGTCGTACTCGTGCAGGTAGCCGGTGGTCGAGGCGCAGGTCACGATCGTGCCGCCCTTGCGCGCGGCGTACACAGAGGCGCCGAAGGTCTCGCGCCCCGGGTGCTCGAAGACGATGTCGACGTCCTCGCCGCCGGTGAGCTCGCGGATCCGGGCACCGAGGCGCCGCCACTCCCGCGGGTCCTGGTTGTGCTCGTCCTTCCAGAACCGGAAGCCCTCCGCGGAGCGGTTGATGATCAGCTCGGCGCCCATCCGGCCGCAGATCTCGGCCTTGTCGTCGCTGGACACCACGCAGACCGGCGTCGCGCCCCCGTTCAGCGCGAGCTGGGTCGCGTAGCCGCCGAGCCCCCCGCTGGCGCCCCAGATCAGCACGTTGTCGCCCTGCTTCATGCCGGCGCCGTTGCGGCTGACCAGCTGGCGGTACGCCGTGGAGTTCACCAGCCCGGGGCTGGCAGCCTCCTCCCAGGTGAGGTGCTCGGCCTTCGGCATCAGCTGGTTGGACTTCACCAGCGCGACCTCCGCGAGGCCCCCGAAGTTGGTCTCGAAGCCCCAGATCCTCTGCTCCGGGTCGAGCATCGTGTCGTTGTGCCCGTCCGGGCTCTCGAGCTCCACCGACAGGCAGTGCGCGACCACCTCGTCCCCCGGTTGCCACGTGTGCACGCCCGGACCGGTGCGCAGCACGACGCCGGCGAGGTCCGAGCCGACGACGTGGTACGGCAGGTCGTGCCGCTTGGCGAGCGGCGAGATCCGCCCGTAGCGCTCCAGGAACGTGAACGTCGACACCGGCTCGAAGATCGAGGTCCACACGGTGTTGTAGTTGATCGCGCTCGCCATCACCGCGACGTAGGCCTCGCCCGGACCGAGCTCCGGGAGCGCGACCTCCTCGACGTGCAGCGCCTTGCGGGGGTCCTTGTCACGCGTGCTCAGGCCCTCGAACATGGCCGTCTCGTCCTTGTGCACGGTGACGGCGCGGTAGGACGTCGGGAGCTCGAGGGCGGCGTAGTCGGCGGAGGTGGTGTCACCGGCGA
Source organism: uncultured Actinomycetota bacterium (assembly GCA_963811365.1). Classification (GTDB taxonomy): domain Bacteria; phylum Actinomycetota; class Actinomycetes; order Propionibacteriales; family Nocardioidaceae; genus CAWEQW01. The sequence continues at coordinate 428,118 of CAWEQW010000002.1, forward strand.
GGATGGCGTCGAGGATCTGCTGCACGGAAGCTCCCTGGTCTGCACGAGTCGGCGCCGGGCCCGCCTGCGCGCGACCCGGGACCGCTCGAATCTACCCAGCGGTAACCGTCCGTGTCAGCGTTCTGTGACCTATCTGGCTCCGCCTATCCTGGATCTGTGCGGGTGGACCTCAACAGCGACGTGGGCGAGTCGTTCGGGCGCTGGGAGCTCGGCGACGACGCCGCGGTGCTCGACCTGGTGACGAGCGCGAACGTCGCCTGCGGCTACCACGCCGGCGACCCGACCACGCTGCGCCGGACCTGCGCGCTGGCGGCCGAGCGCGGGGTGGTGGTCGGTGCGCAGGTCTCCTACAACGACCTCGCCGGCTTCGGGCGTCGGTTCATCGACGTCGATCCCGTCGAGCTGGCCGACGACGTGCTCTACCAGATCGGCGCGCTCGAGGCGCTGGCCAAGGCCGCCGGGGTCCGGGTGCGCTACGTGAAGCCGCACGGTGCGCTCTACAACGCGGCGGTGCACCACGAGGCGCAGGCCCGGGCCGTCGTGGAGGCCGTCCGCGCGTACGACGCGGAGCTCGCCGTGCTGGGGCTGCCGGGCTCGGCGCTGCTCGCGCAGGCAGAGCGGGTCGGGCTGCGCGCGATCCGCGAGGCGTTCGCGGACCGGGCGTACACCCCGGACGGCTCGCTGGTCCCGCGTCGTGACGACGGCGCCCTTCTCGACGACCCCGACGCGGTCGCGCAGCGGGTGGTCTCGCTGGTCACCGAAGGACACGTGGAGGGGATCGACGGGGGCCGGGTGCGCGTCGACGCCGAGTCCGTCTGCGTGCACGGCGACTCCCCGGGCGCGGTGGCGATGGCCCGGGCGGTGCGGACCCGGCTCGCCACCGCCGGGGTCGAGGTGGGGGCCTTCGCGTGAGCGCCCCGACGCTGCGGCCGTACGGCGACCGGGCGCTGCTCGCCGAGCTGGCCGGCGAGCGGGAGGTGCTCGGCTGGCTGGAGGCCGTGCGGGAGCGCGACGTCGCCGGGGTGGCGGACCTGGTCCCGGCGGCGCGCACGGTGCTGGTCGTGGCCGAGGACGGCGTGGACGTGGCGTCGCTGCGGACCGCCCTGGACGGTCTCGAGCCGCTCCCGGCGGCAGCCACGGCTCCGCCGACCGGCCCGGTCGTCGAGGTCCCGGTGCGCTACGACGGGCCGGACCTCGCCGAGGTGGCCCGGCTGACCGGACTCCGCGAGGCGGACGTGGTCGCGACGCACACGAGCGCGACGTGGCGGGTCGCCTTCGGCGGCTTCGCGCCCGGCTTCGCCTACCTGGTCGGCGACGTCGCGCGGCTTCAGGTCCCGCGCCGGGACAGTGCCCGCGCCAGCGTGCCCGCCGGAGCGGTCGGCCTGGCGGGGGAGTACACCGGGGTCTACCCGCGACCGTCGCCGGGCGGGTGGCAGCTGATCGGCTCGACCGACCTGCCGGTGTGGGACGCCGACCGCGACCCTCCGGCGCTGCTGAGCCCCGGGGTCGTCGTCCGCTTCGTCGCCGAGCCCGCGCCGTGACCGCCAGGCTGGAGGTCCGCCGCACCGGGCCGCTCTGCCTGGTCGAGGACCTCGGCCGGGTGGGGGTCGCCGGTGTCGGCGTCGGCCGGTCCGGTGCGGCCGACCGGTCGGCGCTGCGGCTGGCCAACCGCACGCTCGCCAACCCCGAGGGGGCCGCCGCGCTCGAGGTCACCCTCGGCGGCCTGGAGCTGGCGGTGCTCGAGGGTCCGGTGTGGCTGTGCGTCACGGGTGCGCCGGCGCCGGTCACCGTGGGCGGCCGCGCGGTCGGCTCCTTCGCGGTGACGTCCGCGCCCACCGGCTCCGTGGTCCGGGTCGGCGTCCCACCCCACGGGCTGCGCTCCTACCTCGGCGTCCGTGGCGGCATCGCGGCCGCTCCGGTGCTCGGCTCGCGCAGCCATGACGTGATGGCCGGGCTGGGACCGCCGCCGCTGCGCCCCGGGGACGTGCTCGGCGTCGGCTCCGCGCCGGAGGGCTGGCCGCACGTCGACCACGTGCCGCCGTCGCCGGCGGAGGAGGAGGTCGTGCTCGCGGTGGTGCGCGGCCCGCGGGACGCCTGGGTGCGCGACGCCGAGGTCCTGGTGCGCACCGCGTGGACCGCGTCCGAGCGGAGCAACCGGGTCGGCATGCGGCTCGACGGCGGCCGGGTCGAGCACGCCGCCGAGGCGGGGCGGCTGCCGAGCGAGGGCGCGCACCGTGGCGCCGTGCAGGTGCCGCCCAGTGGCGAGCCCGTGCTGTTCCTCGCCGACCACCCGGTCACCGGCGGCTACCCGGTCGTGGGCGTCGTGGTGGACGCCGATGTGGACCGGGCGGCCCAGGTACGGCCGGGCCAGACGGTGCGGTTCACCTGGACCGCACCCCCGTTCCCGCGTCCCGACGACGCGGTCAGTGGGGGTCCGCCGGCTCGACCAGCTCGATGAGCACGCCACCGGCGTCCTTGGGGTGCACGAAGTTGACCCGGGAGTCCGCGGTGCCGTGCCGCGGCTCGTCGTACAGCAGCCGGAGGCCGCGCTCGCGGAGCGCCGCGGAGACCGCCTCGACGTCGGTCACCCGGTAGGCGAGCTGCTGCAGCCCGGGCCCGGAGCGGTCGAGGAACTTCGCGATCGTCGACGTCTCGTCCAGCGGCGCGAGCAGCTGGATGCACGAGTCGGAGTCGCCCACCGCGACCATCGCCTCACGGACGCCCTGCTGCTCGTTGGTCTCCTCGTGCACCAGCCGCATGCCGAACGCGTCGCGGTAGAACGCGATCGCCGCGTCGAGGTCGGGGACCGCCACGCCGACGTGGTCGATGCACACGAACAGGGGCTCGGGGATCTGCAGGCTCATGACCGTCATTGTGGTCCTCCACTGCGCACCCGGGCCAGACGACGCGGTGATGTGACCTGTCCGACACCGGCATCCCTCGACCGACCCTCCCTCAGCCGCCGCCCGCTGGGTATCGTCGCGGGCATCGGCGGGCGCCGTCCGTCCGTCGACCGAACCCCGCTGGAGGCATCATGTCCGGATCCGTCATCGTCGCCGGTGCCCGCACCCCGATCGGGCGACTGCTGGGAGGGCTGAAGGACCAGTCCGCCGCGGACCTCGGGGGAGTGGCGATCAAGGGCGCCCTGGAGAAGGCAGGGATCAGCGGCGACCAGGTCGAGTACGTCATCCTCGGCCAGGTCATCCAGGCCGGCGCCGGTCAGATCACCGCCCGCCAGGCGGCGTACAAGGGCGGCATCCCGCTCGACGTCCCGTCGATCACGATCAACAAGGTGTGCCTGTCGGGCATCAACGCGATCGCCCTCGCCGACCAGCTGATCCGGGCCGGGGAGCACGACATCGTCGTCGCCGGCGGCATGGAGTCGATGACGAACGCCCCGCACCTGCTCCCCAAGTCCCGGGAGGGCTTCAAGTACGGCGACGTCACCCTCGTCGACTCGATGGCCCACGACGCGCTCTGGGACCAGGTGACCAGCCAGCCGATGGGCGCGCTCACCGAGACCTGCAACGCCGACGCCGCCCAGCTGACCCGCGAGGAGCAGGACGGCTTCGCCGCGCGGTCGCACCAGCGCGCCGCCGAGGCGTGGAAGAACGGCCTGTTCGACGACGAGGTCGTCCCCGTCGAGATCCCGCAGCGCAAGGGCGACCCGGTGGTGGTCTCCCAGGACGAGGGCGTGCGCGGCGAGACGACCGTCGAGACGCTCGGCCGGCTGCGCCCCGCGTTCTCCAAGGAGGGCACGATCACGGCCGGCTCGGCCTCCCAGATCTCCGACGGCGCCTGCGCCGTGGTGGTCATGAGCAAGGCCAAGGCCGAGGAGCTCGGCCTCACCTGGCTGGCCGAGATCGGTGCCTCCGGGCAGGTCGCCGGCCCCGACTCAACGCTGCAGCTGCAGCCCGCCAGGGCGATCGCGAAGGCCTGCGCCAAGGAGGGCATCGCGACCACCGACCTGGACCTCGTCGAGATCAACGAGGCGTTCGCGGCCGTGGGCCTCGCGTCCGGACGCGAGCTCGGTCTCGACGACGAGCTGGTCAACGTCAACGGCGGCGCCATCGCGCTCGGCCACCCGGTCGGGATGTCCGGTGCCCGCATCGCGCTGCATCTCGCGCTCGAGCTCAAGCGCCGCGGCGGCGGCACCGGCGCGGCCGCGCTCTGCGGCGGCGGCGGGCAGGGTGACGCGCTGATCCTGCGCGTGCCCGCTTCGTGACGCGGGCGCGCGTTCCGGTGCCCGAGCTCGTGGAACGGGCCCGGGCGGGTGACGCGCGCTCAGTGGCGCGGCTGATCTCCCTGGTGGAGGACGCCTCCCCGCTTCTCCGCGAGGTGATGGCGGGGCTGGCTCCGTACACCGGCAACGCGCAGATCGTCGGCATCACGGGCTCACCCGGCGTCGGCAAGTCGACCTCGACGTCGGTGCTGGTCACCGCCCTGCGCGCGGCCGGCAAACGGGTCGGTGTGCTGGCCGTGGACCCGACGTCGCCGTTCTCCGGCGGGGCGCTGCTCGGCGACCGGGTCCGGATGCAGGACCACGCCACCGACCGCGACGTGTTCATCCGCTCGATGGCCACCCGTGGCCACCTCGGGGGGCTGGCGTGGTCGACACCGCAGGCGCTGCGGGTCCTCGACGCTGCGGGCTGCGACGTGGTGCTGGTGGAGACGGTCGGCGTCGGGCAGAGCGAGGTGGAGATCGCCGGGCTCGCCGACACGACGATGGTGCTGCTCGCCCCCGGGATGGGCGACGGGATCCAGGCGGCCAAGGCGGGGATCCTCGAGATCGGCGACCTGTACGTCGTCAACAAGGCCGACCGCGACGGCGCCGAGCAGGTCCGCCGCGACCTGCGCGCGATGCTGGGGCTGGCCGACCGCGGCGACGACCCGCAGCGGTTCTGGAGACCGCCGATCGTGCTGACCGTCGCGCAGACCGGCACGGGCATCGACGACGTGGTGGCGGCGCTCGACAAGCACCGCGCGTGGATGGAGGAGACCGGCGAGCTCGCCCGCCGCCGGGTCCGGCGGGCGCGCGACGAGATCGAGGCGATCGCGGTGACCGCGCTGCGGGAGAGGTGGGGGGACGTCTCGTCCCGCCGCGAGCTGGACTCCCTGGCCGACCGGGTGGCCGCCGGGCGCACCGACCCGTACGCCGCGGCCGACGTGCTGCTGGACAGCTACACCGACTGAGCGCGGCTACCGGTGCGCTCGGCGCCGACCCCGGCTGCGACCACGAAGCCGATGCCGAGCACGGCCATGGCTTCCGGGTGCTGGTGCAGCGCGACGGCGCCGACCAGCAGCGCGATCGCCGGCTCGAGGCTCATCAACGTGCCGAACGCCGCCGTGGTGAGCCGGCGCAGCGCGAGCAGCTCGAGGGTGAACGGCAGCACCGGCAGCAGCACCGCGAGCCCGGCGCCGTACACCAGCACCTGCCAGGTCATCGACGGCAGCACCGCCGGCCCCACGACCAGCGTCGCGACCAGGCCGGCGACGGGCATCGAGACGGCCAGCCCCTGGATGCCGGCGACCTCGTCGCCGACCCGCTGGGTGAGCAGGATGTACGCCGCCCAGCAGGTGGCCGCCCCGAGGGCGAACGCCACCCCGACGAGGTCCACCGACCCGGTCCACGGTCGGGTCAGCAGCAGGACGCCGACGGCGGCCAGGGCGGGCCAGAGCAGCTGGCGCCGGGAGCTGCTGCGCGTCACCGCGACGCCGAGCGGGCCGAGGAACTCCAGCGCGCTGGCGGTGCCGAGCGGGAGGTGCGAGACCGCCGTGATGAACAGCATCGTCACGCCGGCGGTCACGGTGCCGAGCAGCACGCACCCGGTGAGCTGGCGCCGGTCGAAGCGGGTCAGCCGAGGCCGCCCGAGGGCGAGCATGATCACGCCGGCCCAGGCCAGCCGCACCCAGGCCGCGCCTTCCGGGCCCACGACGCCGAAGAGCCCGACCGAGGCGGCGATCCCGAGCTGGACCAGCGTCATCGAGGCCAGCGCCATGCCCGTGCCGGTGCGGGCGGCTGCCCGGCCGGGAACCGTGACCGGGCCGGGGGCGGGCGCGTGCTCGACGGTCATGGGCCCAGTACAGAGCACGAGGACCGTTCGCGTCCACATGCCGATGGTGGACATCTTGTTCGGCATCGATGGACAATGAGGTGATGGACCCCCGCCGCCTCGAGCTGCTGCTCGCGCTGTCCCGGCTCGGGTCGATGCGCGCGGTCGCCGACGACCTCGGCGTCACCACGTCGACCGTCTCCCAGCAGCTCGCCGTCCTCGCCCGCGAGGCAGGCACTGCGCTCGTCGAACCGGAGGGCCGCCGGGTCCGGCTCACCCCGGCCGGGCGGCGGCTGGCCGAGCACGCCGTCAGCGTGCTGGCAGCGCTCGAGGCCGCCCGGCTCGACCTCGACCCGTCGGCCGAGCCGGCCGGGACGGTGCGGGTGGCGGCGTTCGCCACGGCGGTGCGCGACCTGCTGCTGCCCGTCGTACGCCGGCTGGCCGAGCGGGAGCTGCCGGTGTCGCTGGTCCTCCTGGAGCACGAGCCGGACGAGGCGCTCGGGCTGCTCGCCGCCGACGAGGTCGACCTGGCGCTGACCTACGACTACAACCTCGCACCGGCCTCGTTCGACCGGACCGTCGAGGTCACGCCGCTCGACGTCCGAGCCTGGAGCCTCGCCGTGCCGGCGGCCGCTGCGGGCGCCGTCCCGGCGTCGAGCAGTGCGCCGGCGGTTTTCGGCCGCTTCGCGGACGCCGACTGGGTGGTGAACTCCCGCAACAGTGCGGACGGCGACGTGGTGCGGCTGGTGGCCTCCCTCGCCGGCTTCACGCCGCGGGTCGTGCACCGCGCCGACAGCCTGGAGCTCGTCGAGGACATGGTGCTCGCCGGGCTCGGCGTGGGCCTGCTTCCCGAAGCGCCCGCGACCCGCAGGGGCGTCGCGCTGCTCCCGCTGCGCGACCCGCCGGTCGAGCTGCGGTCGTTCGCCGTCGTACGCCGGGGAAGGGCGGCGTGGCCGGCGCTGGCCCTGGTGCTGCGGATCCTCGCCGAGGAGCGGCAGGTTCCCCGGACTCCCGGCTGAGGCGGCTCCGGACTGGCAGGATGGAGGTGTCCGCCCGAGACGGCAGAGTCGAGGTCGCCATGACGTCCGACCGCATGCTGGTCCTGCTGCGGCACGCCAAGTCCGACTGGTCCACGACCCACCACGTCGACGCCGAGCGCCCGCTCGCCCATCGCGGTCGCCACCAGGCCCCGGAGGCGGGGCGGTGGCTGGCCGGGCATCTCAAGCGCATCGACCTCGCGGTCGTCTCGCCGGCCAGGCGGGCGGTCGAGACCTGGGAGCTGGCCTCCCGGGAGCTGCCGGAGCCCCCGCCCGTGCTCGTCGACGACCGGGTCTACGCGGCGTCCGACGAGCAGCTGCTCGAGGTGGTCCACGGGCTGCCGGACGATGCGCACATCGTGGTGGTGGTCGGCCACAACCCGGGACTGGAGGAGCTCGTGGAGCTGCTCGCCGGTGAGTGGGTGGCCCTGCCGACCTCGGCGCTGGCCGTGCTCGAGCTCGAGGGGCCGTGGTCGACCGCCGAGCCGTGCACGGCGTCGCTGCACTCGTCGGGGCGGCCGCCCCGCGACTGAGCGGTGCGCGACGGGGTCAGGCGGAGTGCGCCGCCCGGGCCCGCCACCAGCGCCAGCCGAGGGTGACCACGAGGGCCCCGGCCAGCGAGCCGATGATGCCGCTGGGGCGGAAGGAGACCCCGTCCCCGGACAGCAGGCTGATCAGCAGCCCGCCGATGAAGGAGCCGACCAGCCCGGCCACGATCGCCATGGGCCAGTCGATCTTGCCGTCTTCCCGGCCGAGGATCCACTGGGCACCGGCGCCGATGGCCATGCCGAAGACGATGATCGCGAGGATGAGCACGAGCGCAGCATAAGCCTCAGGGGGTCGCTGCGTGGCCCGGCTCGCCCTGGCTGCGCCGGTCCTCCTTCATGCTCGCCTCCTGCAGGTGCCGCCGTCCGCCGGTCAGCTCGCGCGCGGCCCTCTCGACCTCACGGAACACCGACCAGTAGGTGTCGTCGTAGGCCTCCACGATCTGGAAGGTCCAGTGGCCGGGGATCACGTTGCGACCGACGAGCTCCTTCTCGATGCGCTCGGCGAGGGCGTCGTGGCCGGCCGCGCGCAGCTGCTCGACGGCGTCGCCGAGCTGCAGGTCCGCGGTGCCGGTCAGCTGGTGGAAGGAGTAGAGGTGGCCTCGCGCGCGCTCGGTCGTCTCGAGCGCCTCGGTGACCCGGCCGACGGCCGCCACCGTCGCCGCGTCGAGACCGTCGGGTACCTGGTGCCGGGCGTCCGGCTGGTCGTCACTCATGGCGCGCTGTACCCCGGTGGACCGACGGTAACGCGTCGGTCGACGGGCGCGCCTCTCGCGGCATACCCTGGCTGTTTGGTATGCATGGGACGGCAGGTGCCGCTGTGGCGATCCTGCGTGACCGGACCGCTCGGGAGGGAGAGCATATGCGCAAGCTGCTGGGTGGCCTCGTGATCGCCGTCGCCCTCTTCTACCTTCTCACCCAGCCCAACCACGCGGCCCACGCGGTGCGCGGTGCCGTCGACGCGGTGGCCGTCGCGCTGCAGAGCGCGGTTCAGTTCCTGACGGCGCTGTTCGCCTGACGTGGCCGGCTGGGCGCACCGCGCGCTCGACCCCCGGATCGGCGCGCACCTCCTGCGGGAGGAGGGCGAGGTGATCGTCGACGAGGTGCTGCACCACTGGATCGTCTACGTCCGGTCGGTGCTCGAGGCGCTGCTCGGGGTGTTCCTGCTCTGGGTGTTCCTGGTGAGCTCGGTCCAGGCCGCGTGGGTGCCCCTGCTCCTCGCGGCCGGAGTGCTGCTGCACGCCGGCTGGCTCGCGCTCCGGCACCACATGGACCGGTTCGTGATCACGAACATGCGGGTCTTCCGGGTCCGGGGCGTGCTCACCCGGAAGCTGGCCACGATGCCGCTGCACCGGATCCTCGACATCACCGTCGAGAAGCCGCTGCTCGGCCGGTTCCTCGACTACGGCCACTTCCTGTTCGAGTCCGCCGCCCAGGAGCAGGGGCTGCGTGACATCCGGTACGTCGGACGCCCCTACGAGCGCGACCTCACCATCCAGCGCGTCGTGCAGCGATCCGGACTGCGCTCCGGCCGGCGTGACGTCCAGGCCCCCTGACCCGGCGGGTAGGGTCCGGGGCCATGGTCGAGAAGGGGTCGCGGCGCGGCAGGCCGCTGCCGTTCGACCCCATCGACGAGGCCGCGCGGCAGTGGGGCCTGCGCTGGGGAGCGGTCGAGGAGATGCACGCGGTCACCTCGCTGATGCGCGTGCAGCAGCTCGTGCTCGCCGCGCTCGACGACCTGCTCCGACCGCACGGGCTGACCTTCGCGCGCTACGAGGCGCTGGTGCTGCTGACCTTCTCGCGAACCGGGGCGCTGCCGCTCGGCAAGATGGGAGAGCGGCTGCAGGTGCATCCCACGTCGGTCACCTCGATCGTGGACCGGCTCGAGGCCGCGGGTCTCGTCGTACGCCGCCCGCACCCGCAGGACGGCCGTGCCGTGCTGGCCGAGATCACCCCGGCGGGCCGGGAGCTCGTCGAGGCGGCCACCGCGGACCTGGTCGCCGCGCGCTTCGCGATCGCCGACCTCGCGCCCGACGACCTCCGGGAGATCTCGGCGCTGCTGCGGCCGGTGCGCGAGCACGCCGGCGACTTCTGAGGCTGGCGGGGCGGAGGTTCACCACGGTATGCAGGTGGACCTGACCTCCCCACGACGTACAGCTCGTGGGGAGTGGAGGTTGGTCGAGGGAACCTGGTACTGGTGGGACAGGAGCCGCAGCACCACAGGTCGGGAGGGTGACGGTCCAGTGCCCGTGGCATCGACGGCGAGCACCCCACTCCCCACGACGAACCTGCCCTTCCCACGACGTACGACTCGTGGAAGGTGCAGGTTCGTCGACATCCCATGGTGAACCTCCCCCCCGGGGGCAGCCGGCCGCCGTTCGACACCCGATAGTTGGACGTCCTACTATTTTGGTGGACCAGGACGCCGGCGACCAACGGGAGGACCCATGACCGAGCAGACCACGCCCGGCGCCGAGCAGCCGGAGTCCGCCCGGACACGCTGGCAGCGCCGGTACGACGCCTCGCGGGTGCGCGACGCCGACTTCACGACGCTGTCCGGCATGACGGTCGACCCGGCCTACGGCCCCGCCGAGGGCGAGGCGGCCTCCGAGCGCGTGCAGGACGTCGGCTGGCCGGGGCAGTTCCCCTACACCCGCGGGCTGTACCCGACCGGCTACCGCGGCCGCACCTGGACCATCCGGCAGTTCGCCGGCTTCGGCAACGCGGAGCAGACCAACGAGCGCTACAAGATGATCCTCGGTCGCGGCGGCGGGGGGCTCTCGGTGGCCTTCGACATGCCCACGCTGATGGGCCGCGACTCCGACGATCCCAAGAGCCTCGGCGAGGTCGGCCACTGCGGCGTCGCGATCGACTCGGCGGCCGACATGGCCCGGCTGTTCGCCGGCATCCCGCTCGGCGACGTGACCACCTCGATGACCATCTCCGGGCCCGCGGTGCCGGTGTTCGCCATGATGCTGGTCGCCGCCGAGCGTCAGGGCGTCGACCCGGGCGTGCTCAACGGCACGCTGCAGACCGACATCTTCAAGGAGTACATCGCCCAGAAGGAGTGGCTGTTCGGTCCCGAGCCGCACCTCCGGCTGATCGGCGACCTGATGGAGTACTGCGCCGAGCGGATCCCGGACTACAAGCCGCTGTCGGTGTCGGGCTACCACATCCGTGAGGCGGGCTCGACGGCCGCGCAGGAGCTGGCGTTCACGCTCGCCGACGGCTTCGGGTACGTCGAGCTCGGACTGTCGCGCGGCCTCGACGTCGACGTGTTCGCTCCGGGCCTGAGCTTCTTCTTCGACAGCCACGTCGACTTCTTCGAGGAGATCGCGAAGTTCCGCGCGGCCCGGCGGATCTGGGCGCGGTGGCTGCGCGACGTCTACGGCGCGAAGACCGAGAAGGCTCAGTGGCTGCGGTTCCACACCCAGACCGCAGGGGTCTCGCTGACCGCCCAGCAGCCGTACAACAACGTCGTCCGCACCGGCATCGAGGCGCTGGCCGCGGTGCTCGGCGGCACGAACTCACTGCACACCAACGCCCTCGACGAGACGCTCGCGCTGCCCAGCGAGCAGGCCGCCGAGATCGCGCTGCGCACCCAGCAGGTGATCATGGAGGAGACCGGCGTGGTCAACGTCGCCGACCCGCTCGGCGGCTCCTGGTACGTCGAGGCGCTGACCGACCGGATCGAGGCGGAGGCCGACGCCGATCTTCGACCGGATCCTCGCGATGGGCGGCTCCACGCTGACGCGCCCATGACACCGAGGGCCTCGCCGCGGCGGGCGCGCCGGCACGGGCAGGCAGGGCGACGGTGGCCGATGACCCGCGGGCATCCTGCGGGGCATCGAGGAGGGCTGGTTCATGTCCGAGATCGCCGAGGCCGCCTTCACCTACCAGACCGCCCTGGAGAAGGGCGAGAAGAAGATCGTCGGGGTCAACTGCCACACCGACTCGGTGACCCACGACCTGGAGATCCTGCGGGTCTCCCACGAGGTCGAGGCCGAGCAGGTCCGCGCCCTCGGCGACCGGCGGGCCGGGCGCGGCGAGCCGACGGTGGCGACGCGGCGCTGCGCACGATGGTCGAGGTCGCGCGCACCGAGGAGAACCTGGTGCCGGCGATGCTCGAGGCGTGCCGAGCAGAGGCGACGCTCGGCGAGATCTGCGACGCGCTGCGTGCCGAGTGGGGCGAGTACCGGGAGCCGGCCCGCTTCTGAGCGGTCCCGGTTCGGCCTCTCGGAGCCGATCGGACAAGATAGGACCATGAGCACGCCTTTCTCGCGACCCGGTGCCGTCGACCTCTCCGCGCTGAAGCGCCCTGCACCCGCCCCGCGGCAGCCGGGGGGTCCCGCCGCCGGCGCCCCTGGAGCACCTGCGGGCGGCAGCCCGAACGGCACCGCGAGCGGCACCGGCGCCTACGCCCTGTCCCTCGACGAGCAGAACATCCAGGGCGTCCTGGAGAGCTCGATGACCGCGCCGGTGCTGCTGGTGATCTACTCGCCCTCCCGCTCGGCGGCCAGCGCGCAGCTCGCCGACGACCTCGAGCAGCTCGCCGACGAGTTCGAGGGGCGCTTCCTGCTCGGCCGCGTCGACGTCGACGCCCAGCCGACGCTCGCCCAGATGCTCCAGGTGCCGTCGGTCCCGCTTGTCGCGATCGTGCTCCAGGGCCGCCTCCAGCCGCTCTTCCAGGACGCGCCTCCGGCCGACCAGCTCCGCGCAGACCTCACCGCGATGTTCCAGCAGCTCACCACCCAGGGCGTCACCGGGCGGCACCAGCCGCTCACCTCCGCCCCGGCCACCGACGAGGACGAGGAGTACGTCGACCCGCGCTACGCCCCGGCCCAGGAGGCGCTCGCCGCGGGCGACATCGACCGCGCCGTCGCGGAGTACCAGAAGCTCGTCGACGCCAACCCCGCTGACGGCGAGGCTGCGGGTGGGCTCGCGATGGCCAAGGTGCTCCGGCGGACCGTCGACGTCGACGCCGCCGCCGCCCGCACCGCCGCGGCCGAACGGCCCGACGACGTGGAGGCCCAGACCCTGGTCGCCGACCTCGACCTGATGGGCGGCCACGTCGACGACGCCTTCGGCCGGCTCGTCGAGCTGGTCCGCCGTACCTCCGGCGACGACCGGGACCGGGCCCGCACCCATCTCATCGGCCTGTTCGACGCGGTCGGGAACGACGACCCGCGGGTGCTCAACGGCCGGCGGCTGCTCGCCTCCGCGCTGTTCTGACCCCGGGGGGCGTGCGCGGCGTCACCACCGCCCGGTGACCAACGACCCTGACGCCGGTGCTCCGGCGCCCCGACGATCGGAGCATGAGAGCGAAGCTGGCTACGGTCACGATCGCCGGGACGGCCTGTGGCCTGGCGTACTGCGCCACCTGGGCGGCCCGCTGGGGAGCCACCGACGCCGAGCGCACCGCGCCTATGCCTGGTGACGAGATCGTCGGCGGCGCCCGGTACCGGACCACCCGGGCCGTCACCGTCGAGGCGCCTCCTGAGCAGGTCTGGCCCTGGCTGGTGCAGATCGGCCAGGGCCGTGGCGGGATGTACAGCTACGACTGGGCCGAGAACCTCGTGGGCCTGCACATGCACAGCGCCGACGCGATCCTGCCGGAGCTGCAGCAGCTCGCCGTCGGCGACCGCGTCGGGCTCGTTCCGGAGGGCACCGCGCCCGATCTCGGGTTCCGGGTGCTGCGTCTGGAGCCGCCGCACCTGCTGCTGCTCGGCCCGGAGGGAAACCGGGAGGACGTCCTGGCCTCCGGCATGCCGTACCCCTGCTGGACCTTCGCGGTGCAGCCGACCCCCGAGATGCGGAGCCGGCTCGTGGTCCGGTTCCAGAGCGACTTCCGCCCCGACGTCGCGGGCGTGCTTGTGAACAAGTACGCGCTCGCGCCCCTGCACTTCGTGATGGAGCGCAAGATGCTGCTCGGGATCAAGCGGCGCGTCGAGCGCGCCTCGCAACCTGGCTGAGCGCCGTCCGCTCAGCCGGCCGAGCCGACCGGTCGTCCCGACTCGGTGTAGGAGGAGCCGCCCGTGTCCAAGGCCGCCAGCGCCGCCTCGACCCGTCGTGCGGTGAAGTCCGCGCAGCGCTCGCGGACCTCCTCGAGCGTGCAGAACTCCGCGGCCCGGATCTCGCGCGGCTGCACCACGACGCCGTCGAGCAGCGACGGGTCGTGCACCCCGCCGTCGAAGACCAGGCACAGCGCGTCGTCCCACCCGCTCCAGCTCGGCAGCCAGTCGGTCAGCAGCAACCGCCCGGGGGCGACGTCGAGCTGCAGCTCCTCGGCGATCTCGCGGCCCACCGCGAGCTGAGGCGACTCGTGGACCTCGACGACGCCGCCGGGCAGGTCCATGTCGGGCTTGTAGGTGAGCCGGCACAACAGGACCCGCCCTGTGGTGTCCCGCACGAGCATCTGGGCGATGGCGCGCTTGCGCGGCAGGAACGAGTTCAGCAGCGCCCGGAAGCTCGACGGCTCGGTGAGCGGCGGGTCGTCGCGCAGCCGGGCCAGCAGCACGTAGGCCGAGGTGTCCTCGCGCTCGCCGGTGCCCGGCGTGACGCGCACGACGCCCTCCCTGCGCAGCCCCGCCCGGGTGGCCACCCGCAGCGAGCGGTCGTCCCCGGGCTCGACGTGCGCCTGCACCCGGCTCAGGCCGAGCTCGGTGAACGCGTAGTCGGCCAGCAGCCGGACCGCCCGGGTGGCGTAGCCACGCCCGCGTTGCCCGGCGTCCAGCGTCCAGGACAGCTCGCCGGTGGAGGCGTCCGTCAAGCGCACCTCGACGTTGCCGACACCACCGCCGTCGCGCTCGACCACGAAGCCGACCCGCGAGCGCCCCTCGTCGCGCCAGGGCCGCAGCCGGACGACGCCGTCGGTGAGCTCCGGCTGCGGCCCTGGCGCCCGGGGTTCGTGAGCGGGGTTCTCGTGCGCCGAGCCGGTCGGGTCAGGCGTCACCCTCGAACCTTAGCCAGAGCGCTCCCAGCGGCGGGATCCGCAGGGTGGCCGACGCGGGAAGGCCGTGCCACGCCGTGTCCTCGGCGTGCACGGACCCGAAGTTGCCGACGCCGGACCCCGAGTACGTCTCGGCGTCGGTGTTCAGCAGCTCCTGCCACCTGCCGGCACGCGGCAGGCCGATCCGGTAGTCGTCGTGCGGCACCGCGGCGAAGTTGCTGATGCAGACCAGGTCCGAGCCGTCGCTGCCGCGCCGGATGTAGCTGAACACGTTGTTGCTGGAGTCGTTGGCGTCGATCCACTGGAAGCCGGACTCGCTCACGTCGAGGCTGAACAGCGCCGGGCTGGAGCGGTAGATCGCGTTCATGTCCCGCACCAGGGACTGCACGCCGCGGTGCTCGACGTGGTCGAGCAGCCACCAGTCGAGCTCGCGGCTCTCGGCCCACTCGGACTCCTGGGCGAGCTCCGAGCCCATGAACAGCAGCTGCTTGCCGGGGTGCGACCACATGTAGGCGAGGAAGCAGCGGAGGTTGGCGAGCTGCCGCCAGCGGTCACCGGGCATCTTGCGCAGCAGCGAGCCCTTGCCGTGCACGACCTCGTCGTGGCTGATCGGCAGGACGTAGTTCTCGGAGTAGGCGTAGACCATCGAGAAGGTCATCTGGTGGTGGTGGTACTGCCGGTGCACGGGGTCGTTCTGGACGTAGCCGAGGCTGTCGTGCATCCAGCCCATGTTCCACTTGAAGCCGAACCCGAGGCCGCCGAGGTGCGTCGGCCGGGTCACGCCGGGCCACGAGGTGGACTCCTCGGCGATCGTCATCGCGCCCGGCGCCCGCCGGTAGCAGGTCGCGTTCATCTCCTGCAGGAAGGAGACCGCCTCGAGGTTCTCGCGACCTCCGTACACGTTGGGCGACCACTCGCCGTCCTCGCGGGAGTAGTCGAGGTAGAGCATCGAGGCCACCGCGTCGACCCGCAGGCCGTCGATGTGGAACTCCTCCAGCCAGTACAGCGCGTTGGAGACCAGGAAGTTGCGGACCTCCTTGCGCCCGAAGTTGAACACGTACGTGCCCCAGTCCGGGTGCTCGCCGCGGGTCGGGTTGGGGTCCTCGTACAGCGGGGTGCCGTCGAACCGGGCCAGCGCGAAGTCGTCCTTCGGGAAGTGCGCCGGGACCCAGTCCACGATCACGCCGATGCCGGCCCGGTGCAGCCGGTCGACCAGCGTGCGGAAGCCGTCGGGGTCGCCGAACCGCGCGGTGGGCGCGTAGTACGACGTCACCTGGTAGCCCCAGGAGCCGCCGAACGGGTGCTCCATGACGGGCAGCAGCTCGACGTGGGTGAAGCCGAGGTCGGTGAGGTACGGCACCAGCTCGTCGGCGAGCGCCTCGTAGGAGCGGTGGCTGCGCCAGGAGCCGAGGTGCATCTCGTAGACCGACACCGGCTTCTCGTGCCAGCCGCCCTGCGTGCGCCGGTCCATCCAGGTCTCGTCGCCCCAGGCGTACGACGACTCGAACACGACCGAGGAGGTGGCCGGCGGCGTCTCGGTGTAGAACGCCATCGGGTCGGCCTTCTCGCGCCACTGGTCGTCCGCACCGAGCACGACGTACTTGTACTTGGCGCCGGACCCGACACCGGGCACGAACAGCTCCCAGACGCCGGAGACGCCCATCTGCCGCATCGGGTGCTCGCGGCCGTCCCAGCTGTTGAAGTCGCCCTTCAGGCGGACGCCCTTGGCATGCGGTGCCCACACCGCGAACGACGTCCCGGAGACCGGGCCGTGCGCGGAGTCGTAGTGCCGGACGTGCGCCCCGAGGACCTCCCACAGCTCCTCGTGGCGCCCCTCGTTGATGAGGTGCAGGTCCATCTCGCCGAGGGTCGGCAGGTAGCGGTAGGCGTCGTCGGAGGTCAGCGTCGGGCCACCGGCGTAAGTGACCTCGAGCCGGTAGTCCGGCGGCTGCGGCACCTCGAGCACCCCGGCCCAGACGCCGTCGTGCTCGTGGGTCAGCGCGACCTTGCCGCCGTCGTGCACCACGGTGACCGACTCGGCCAGCGGGCGGTACACCCGCACGGTCACGCCGCCTTCGTAGGGGTGCGCGCCGAGGACGGCGTGCGGGTCGCCGTGCCGTCCCTGCACCAGCAGGTCCAGCACCTGGGGGTCGATCGGCAGCGCCTTCGTCGTCTTCCGCGGGCTCATCCGTGGCTCACCTCAGGGGTCTCGGTCGTGGGGGCGGAGGTCTGCAGCAGGCGCGCGACGGCGTCGAGCGGGATGCCGATCCAGGTCGGTCGGTTGCGCGCCTCGTAGACGGTCTCGTACACCGCCTTGTCCAGGACGTAGGCACGCAGCAGCCGCACCTCGTCCTCGCTCGGGCCGCCCTCCTCGTCCTGGCCCCGCCCCTCGGCGTAGCCCGCGAGGAACGCGGTCTGGTTGCGGGTTACCCACTCGAGCGCGCGGTACGCGATCTGCCGGCCCTCCTCGACGTCCGCCTCGACGGCGTGCGCAGCGTAGTCGAGCGAGCGGAGCATCCCGGCGACGTCGCGCCAGGGGGAGTCCGGGCGGGTCCGCTCGGCGAGCGGCTTGGCCGGCTCGCCCTCGAAGTCCACGATCTTCCAGCCCTTGACGGTGCGCAGCGTCTGGCCGAGGTGCAGGTCGCCGTGCACCCGCTGCACGACCACGGGGTCGGTCAGCGCGGCCACCGCGTCGAAGGCGGCGTACAGGGCGTCGGCGTGCGGCTCCAGGCGGGAGACCACGGTGAGCGCGTCGTCGAGCCGGCGGCGCATCCCGGCCGCGAGGTCGGCCAGCCGGTCCGGTCCTACGGTCTCGGTCGGGAACGACTCGGCCAGCGCGAGGTGCACGGCCGCGGTCGCCGCCCCGAGGCGGTGCGACTCCGCGGCGAAGTCGCCACCCACCTCGTCGGCGTGCAGGTCGCCCTCGGCGAACAGGTCCCGCACGCTGGCCAGCGCCAGGTCCCAGCCGTCGCTCG
Organism: uncultured Actinomycetota bacterium; assembly: GCA_963811365.1. Classification (GTDB taxonomy): domain Bacteria; phylum Actinomycetota; class Actinomycetes; order Propionibacteriales; family Nocardioidaceae; genus CAWEQW01. Next base: position 445,677 of record CAWEQW010000002.1, read on the forward strand.
CGGTGCGGAGGAACTGCTGCAGCATGGCGAGCTGGAGCGGCTCGCCCGAGCCGGTGACGCCGGGCAGGTCCACGCCGTCCGCCTCCAGCCAGCCGTACAGCGAGGCCACGTTGTCGTTCTCCGCGAGGGTGAGGGCCTCGTGGACCTCGATGTCGGGGTTGTGGCCGGGGGTCACCTTGCGGAACACCTTCATCAGGCTGTCGTCCCCGAAGGCCATCGAGGAGTTGCTCTGCTCGCCCGAGAACAGCGTGGAGTGCACGTCGGTGTCCAGCTCGTGCCCCGGCAGCCGCCGGAACGTCAGCCCGCCCGCGGTGTACTCCTCGTCGAACGCGTGCAGCCAGAGCGCGCTGGCGTCCCGGTCGTGGACCGCGTCGTACACGGAGCAGTGCCCCAGCTCCTCGTCGTCCCACTCGCCGACCAGGGCGTGCTCGAGGCGGTCCTGCCGGTCGCGGTAGTAGGCGAGCGGGAGCTGGTAGACCTCGACGTCCGGAGCGCCCGCGGACGGCTCGAGGTAGCCGAGCACGGCGAGCTCGATGCGGGCCCGGGGGCGTCCGCTGTCGTCGCCTGCCGCGGGCAGCCAGGGCAGCCGGTGCACCTCGCGCACCGCGAAGTCTCGGCCCTTGCCGCCGAACCACCGGGCGTTGCCGATGAAGGCGTGCAGGAAGGTCAGGGGAGCGTCGGTCACGCGGGGGTTCCCTCGTCGTCGTGGGCGGTCGGGTCGGGCTCGGGGGTCGGCAGCCGGAACCAGTAGAAGCCGTAGGCGCCGAGGGTGAGGAGGTACGGCAGCTCGCCGATCTCGGGGAACCGCACGCCGCCGAGCAGCTCGATGGGGCAGACGCCCTCCCACCGCCGCAGGTCCAGCTCGACGGGCTGGGGGAACCGGGACAGGTTGTGGACGCACAGCACGCTGTCCGACCCGTACTCGCGGACGTAGCTGAGCACGCTCGGGTTGGAGCCGCCGAGGTCGGTGAAGGCGCCGAGACCGAAGGCCGGGTGCTTCTTGCGGGCGTGGATCATCCGCCGGGTCCAGTGCAGCAGCGAGGACGCGTTCTCGAGCTCGGTCTCGACGTTCACCCGCTGGTAGCCGAACACCGGGTCCTGGTTCGTCGGGAGGGTCAGTCGTCCCGGGGTGGCCACCGAGAAGCCGGCGTTGCGGTCCGACGTCCACTGCATCGGGGTACGGACGCCGTCGCGGTCGCCGAGCCAGATGTTGTCGCCCATCCCGATCTCGTCGCCGTAGTACAGCACCGGAGCCCCCGGCAGCGAGAGGAGCAGCGCGGTGAACAGCTGCATCTGGTCGTAGTCGTTGTCGAGCAGTGGGGCGAGCCTGCGGCGGATCCCGATGTTGGCCTTCATGCGGGGGTCCTTGGCGTACTCGCCCCACATGTAGTCGCGGTCCTCGTCGGTGACCATCTCGAGCGTCAGCTCGTCGTGGTTGCGCAGGAAGATGCCCCACTGGCAGTTCGCGGGGATGTCCGGGGTCTGCTCGAGGATCTCCGAGACCGGGAAGCGCGACTCGCGGCGCACGGCCATGAAGATGCGCGGCATCAGCGGGAACTGGAAGCACATGTGGCACTCGTCGCCGCCGCTGGCGAAGTCGCCGAAGTAGTCGACCACATCCGCCGGCCACTGGTTGGCCTCGGCCAGCAGCACCCGGTCGGGATAGTTCTCGTCGACGAACCGCCGCACGTCGCGCAGGAACGCGTGGGTCTCCTTGAGGTTCTCGCCGTTCGTGCCGGGCCGCTCGTAGAGGTACGGCACAGCGTCGAGCCGCGCGCCGTCGACGCCCATGTCGAGCCAGAACCCGAGCCCGTCGAGGATCGCCTCGTGCACCTTCGGGTTGTCGAAGTTCAGGTCCGGCTGGTGGCTGTAGAAGCGGTGCCAGAAGTACTGCTGCCGCACCGGGTCCCACGTCCAGTTGGACGGTTCGGTGTCGACGAAGATGATCCGTGCCTCGGAGTAGAGCTCGTCGCTGTCGGACCACACGTAGAAGTCGCCGTACGGGCCCTCGGGGTCGCGACGGGACTCCTGGAACCACGGGTGCTGGTCAGAGGTGTGGTTCATGACGAAGTCGATGATCACCCGCATGCCGCGCTCGTGAGCGGCGTCCAGGAACACGTGGAAGTCCTCGACGGTGCCGACCTCGGGCTGGATGTCGGTGTAGTCGGAGACGTCGTAGCCGCCGTCGCGCAGCGGCGAGGTGAAGAACGGCGGGAGCCAGAGGCAGTCCACGCCGAGCCACTGCAGGTAGTCCAGCTTCTCGGTGAGCCCCTTGAAGTCACCGGTGCCGTCCCCGTCGCTGTCCTTGAAGGAACGGACCAGGACCTCGTAGAAGACCGCCGTCTTGAACCAGTCGGGCTGCGGGAACCTCTGAACGTGCAGTGGGTGCGGCGTCTGCGTCCGCACCGTGAGGACGTGCGCGGGCTCGACGTAGGGGTCGAGCCGCACGTAGTTGTGCTCGCCCCAGGTCCAGCTCTCGCCGGTGATCTCGTCGTGCACCGCGAAGGTGTCCTGCCAGTCGAGGCCCAGCGCCGGCATGTCGAGGTGGATCATCGTCTCCCGGGCGCCGTGCGGGTCGACGTTCACGACCACGAGCACCAGGTCCTCCTCGCCGGTCCCGGGATCGGTGGCCACCTTCGAGAAGGCCAGGATCGCGTCGTCCTCGGCGTTGTGGAAGGTGATGTTGCGCAGCTGCTGGAAGGCGGGATGGCCGCGGCGGATCTGGTTGAGCCGGGTGAGGTAGGGCGCCAGGGTACGCCCCTCGGCGGCCGCGGTGTCCCAGTCGCGGACCCGGATCTGGTACTTCTCCGAGTCGAGGTACTCCTCGCTCCCGGGGCGCACCGCGACGTGCTCGTAGAGCTCGAAGCCGGCGTACACGCCCCACGTCGGCGAGCCGGTGGCTGCCACCGCTGCCCGGATCCGGAACGCCTGCGGCCCGCCGTACTGCAGGAACGCGTGCAGGATGTCCGGGGTGTTCACGAACAGGTTGGGCCGCATCACCGCGTCGGTCTGGTGGGCCAGCTCGCCGAGGTAGGACTCCAGCTCCCACTTCGCGGTGCGCCACGTGAAGTAGGTGTAGGACTGGTGGAACCCGATGGTGCCGAGGGCCCGCATCATCGCCGGCTTCGTGAACGCCTCGGCCAGGAACAAGACGTCCGGGTCGGTCCTGCGGACCTCGCCGAGCAGCCACTGCCAGAACTCGACCGGCTTGGTGTGCGGGTTGTCCACCCGGAAGATCCGTACGCCGTGGTCCATCCAGTGCCTTACGACCCGCAGCACCTCGGCGTAGATCCCCTTGGGGTCGTTGTCGAAGTTGACCGGGTAGATGTCCTGGTACTTCTTCGGGGGGTTCTCGGCATAGGCGATGGTGCCGTCCGCCCGGGTGGTGAACCACTCCGGGTTGGTCTTCACCCACGGGTGGTCGGGGGCCGCCTGCAGCGCGAGGTCGAGCGCGACCTCCAGCCCGAGCTCGCCGGCCCGCGCGACGAACGCGTCGAAGTCCTCGAGCGTTCCGAGGTCGGGGTGCACCGCGTCGTGGCCGCCCTCGTCGGAGCCGATGGCCCACGGGGAGCCGGGGTCGTCGGGCCCCGCGTCGAGCGTGTTGTTGGGGCCTTTGCGGTTGACCCTGCCGATCGGGTGGATCGGCGGCAGGTAGATCACGTCGAAGCCCATCGCGGCGACGGCGTCGAGCCGCTGGGCGGCGGTGCGGAGGGTGCCCGAGACCACGCGCCCGGTGGTCTCCTCGACCCGGGCGCCCTCGGAGCGCGGGAAGAACTCGTACCAGGAGCCGTAGAGCGCGCGGAGCCGGTCGGCGTAGAACGGGAACGGTCCCTCGCTGGTGACCAGGTCGCGCAGCGGGTGGTCCTCCAGGAGCCGGTCGATGGCCGGCGAGACCGCCGCGGCGTAGCGCGCCGACTCGGGGCGGCTGGTGTCCTGGACCGCCCTGATCGCGTCGGCGACCACGCGTCGCTCCGGGGCGCGCGCGGGCAGCGCCTCGCCGAGCCGCTCCAGGAGCAGGGCGCCCTCGGTGAACATCAGCTCGACGTCGATGCCGGCGGGGATCTTGATCTCCGCGTTGTGCCGCCAGGTGGCGACCGGGTCGCCCCACGCCTCGATCTCGAACGACCACGCGCCGGGGGTGTCGGCGCTGACCTCCGCCAGCCAGAGGTCCGGCTCGTCGGCGTGCTTGCGCATCCGCACCCAACGGCGCCGCCGACCCGACGGGTCGGTCAGCACCACGTCGGCGTTCAGGGCGTCGTGGCCCTCCCGGAACACCAGCGCGCTCACCGTGAACGGCTCGCCGACCACGGCTTTCGCCGGGTGGCGACCGCAGGAGACCACCGGTGTGACGTCCATGATGGGAATGCGTCCGACCATGGGCCGAACATACCGCGATCACCGGGACCGGAAACCCGGCGCCCAGGACAACGTTCCAGACCAGTGTTGGATCGTTCAAGTCTCTGTCCGTTACGGTTCTCGCGTGAAAGCAATCCGCCGATTCACCGTCCGTCCCGTGCTCCCGGACCAGCTGAGCGCCCTCGGCGAGCTGGCGGGCAACCTGCGATGGTCCTGGCATCCGGAGACCCAGGACCTGTTCGCCGCGATCGACCCGGCACTGTGGGAGTCGTCCGGTCACGACCCGGGCCGGCTGCTCGGCTCGCTGCGCGCCTCGCGGCTCGACGAGCTGACCCGCGACCGGGCCTTCATCGACAGGCTCGGCGAGCTGCACGCGGACCTGGAGCAGTACCTCGCCGGCGACCGGTGGTACCAGCGGCTGGGCGCCGACGCCCCCCGTGCGATCGCCTACTTCTCCCCGGAGTTCGGCATCACCGCCGTCCTCCCGCAGTACTCCGGCGGGCTCGGCATCCTGGCCGGCGACCACCTCAAGACCGCGAGCGACCTCGGCGTCCCGATCGTGGGCGTCGGCCTGCTCTACCGGCACGGCTACTTCCGGCAGTCGCTGTCGCGCGACGGGTGGCAGCAGGAGCGCTACCCGGTCCTGGACCCGGACGGCCTGCCGCTGGCGCTGCTGCGCGAGGCGGACGGGTCGGTCGCGAAGATCGGTGTCGGCCTCCCCGGCGAGCTGCGGCTCACGGCCCGGATCTGGGTGGCGAACGTCGGCCGGGTACCGCTGCTGCTGCTCGACTCCGACGTGGAGGAGAACGTCGAGTTCGTACGGGACGTGACCGACCGGCTGTACGGCGGGAACACCGAGCACCGGCTGCGCCAGGAGATGCTGCTCGGCATCGGAGGGGTCCGGGCGCTGCGGGCGTACTCCCGGATCACCGGCGCCGCCGCTCCCGAGGTGTTCCACACCAACGAGGGACACGCGGGGTTCCTGGGCCTGGAGCGGATCCGCGAGCTCACCGAGGAGCCGGACGGCCCCGGTCTGGACTTCGCCGCGGCGCTCGAGGTGTCGCGCGCCGGCACGGTCTTCACCACGCACACCCCGGTGCCGGCCGGCATCGACCGGTTCCCGCGCGACCTCGTCGCGCAGTACTTCGGCGGCGACAACGCCTCGCGGGGGCTGCCGGTGGAGAGGATCCTGTCGCTCGGCAGCGAGGACTACGAGGGCGGCGACCCGTCGGTGTTCAACATGGCGGTGATGGGCTTCCGGCTCTCCCAGCGCGCCAACGGCGTGTCCCAGCTGCACGGCGAGGTCAGCCGCGGCATGTTCGGCGGGCTCTGGCCGCAGTTCGACGTCGACGAGCGCCCGATCATCTCGATCACCAACGGCGTGCACGCGCCTACATGGGTCGCGCGGGAGGTCTTCGACCTGGCCCGGGGCTACGGCGTCACCCCGGGACACGAGTCCGCCGACACGGTCTTCGACGTCGCGGACAAGGTGAGCGCCAAGGAGATCTGGGCCACCAAGCGGGTGCTGCGCGAGCGGCTCGTCGCGGACGCGCGCAAGCGGGTCGCCAAGTCGTGGCGTCAGCGCGGCGCCGGCCCCGCCGAGCTCAAGTGGATCGAGACCGCGCTCGACCCCGACGTGCTGACGATCGGCTTCGCCCGCAGGGTCCCGTCGTACAAGCGGCTCACGCTGATGCTGCGAGACCCGGCGCGGCTCAAGCGGCTGCTGCTGGACGCCGAGCGCCCGGTCCAGCTCGTGATCGCCGGCAAGGCGCACCCCGCCGACGAGGGCGGCAAGAAGCTGATCCAGGCGATCGTCCGGTTCTCCGACGACCCCGAGGTACGCAAGCGGATCGTGTTCCTGCCGAACTACGACATCGCGATGGCGCAGCCGCTGTACCCGGGCTGCGACGTCTGGCTGAACAACCCGCTGCGGCCCTACGAGGCCTGCGGGACCTCCGGCATGAAGGCGGCGCTCAACGGTGGCCTGAACCTGTCGATCCTCGACGGGTGGTGGGACGAGTGGTTCGACGGCAACAACGGCTGGGCGATCCCGTCCGCCGACGGCGTGGAGGACCCCGACCGGCGCGACGACATCGAGGCCGCGGCGCTGTACGACCTGATCGAGAACGAGGTCGCGCCGCGGTTCTACGACCACGACGAGGAGGGCGTGCCGGTCCGCTGGATCGAGATGGTGCGGCACACCCTGCGCTCGCTCGGCCCGAAGGTGCTCGCCGACCGGATGCTGCACGACTACGTGACCCGGCTCTACACCCCTGCTGCGCACAGCTCTCGGGTGCTCAACGGTGCTTACTCCGGTGCGCAGGAGCTCGCGGTCTGGAAGCAGCGGGTGCGTGCGGGCTGGTCGCAGGTCTCCATCGACGCGGTGGACTCCAGCGGGGTGAGCGACTCCCCGGAGATGGGCGAGGGGCTCGAGGTGCACGCCTTCGTGTCGCTCGGTGACCTGGCACCCGACGACGTCGACGTGCAGGTCGTGCACGGCCGGATCCGCCACGAGGACGACCTGGTCGACACCACGACGCAGTCCCTGGATGTGGCCGAGACCTACGAGGCCGGGCGCTACCGCTTCGAGGGCAGCGTCCCGCTGGACACCACGGGCCCGTTCGGCTACACCGTGCGGATCCTGCCGCGCAACGAGCATCTCGCCTCCGTGGCGGAGCTGGGCTGCATCACCATGCCGTCCGAGCACCGCTGACCACCCCGGGCGTCGTACGCCTCGGCTGCCACTGGGCGTCGGGGCGTACGGCTCGGGGGAGGCGTCCGGGCTGTCGGGCCCGGCTCAGAGCTGGCGCAGCACGATCATCGAGCGCGGCTCGATGTCGATCACCTCGCCGGTCGACATCTGCTCGCCGACCGGATGGCCGGCGTCCGTGCTGAGCACGACCTCGCCGGCCTCCACCCACTGGTTGACCGGGAGCTTCGCCTTGCCGGGCTCCGGGTGCGCGTTGAACCACAGCAGGAACGACCGGTCCTCCAGCCGCTCGCCGTGCGGGCCGGGGGCGCGCAGCGGACTGCCGGACACGAACATCCCGAACGTGTGCAGCGAGTCGTCGAACCAGTCCGCGGCCGTCATCTCCCGGCCGTCCGGATGCACCCAGGCCAGGTCCTTGGGTCCGCCCTCGACGGTCGGCGCGCCCGCGAGGAAGTGCCGCTGCCGCAGCGCAGGGTGCTCGCGGCGCAGCCGCAGGGCGGCCTTCGCGACGTCGTGCACCTCCAGCCAGGCGTCGTCGGGACGCCAGTCCATCCAGGACACCTCGTTGTCCTGGACGTAGGCGTTGTTGTTGCCGCGCTGGGTCCGGCCGCGCTCGTCGCCCGCGGTGATCATCGGCACGCCGGCCGACAGGCACAGCGTCGCGAGCAGGTTCGCCGCCTGCTTGCGGCGCAGCTGGTCGACCGCCGGGTCGTCGGTCTCGCCCTCGACACCGCAGTTCCACGACCGGTTGTTGTCCGTGCCGTCGCGGTTGTGCTCCCCGTTGGCCTCGTTGTGCTTGTGGTCGTAGGAGACCAGGTCGCGCAGCGTGAACCCGTCGTGGGCGGTGACGAAGTTGACCGAGGCGTACGGCGAGCGGCCGTCGTCGGCGTACAGGTCGCTGGAGCCGGACAGCCGTGAGGCGACGTCGCGGATGACGCCGGCCTCGCTGCGCCAGAAGTCCCGGACCGTGTCGCGGTACCTGTCGTTCCACTCGCACCACGGCGGTGGGAAGTTGCCGACCTGGTAGCCGTCCATGCTGGCGTCCCACGGCTCGGCGATCAGCTTCACGTTGCGCAGCACGGGGTCCTGGCCGATGGCGGTCAGGAAGTGGCTCGCGAGGTCGACGTGGTGCCCGGTGCGGGTCAGCGCGGGGGCCAGGTCGAAGCGGAAGCCGTCGACGTGCATCTCGGTGACCCAGTAGCGCAGCGAGTCCAGGATCAGCCGCAGCGCGGGCGGGTAGGAGGCGTCGACGGTGTTGCCGCAGCCGGTGACGTCGAAGTAGGTCCGGCCGTCCTGCGACCAGTCGACGTGCTTGTAGTAGCCGACGTCGTCGAGGCCGCGGAAGCTCAGCGTCGGCCCCGCCGGGCTGCCCTCGGCGGTGTGGTTGTAGACCACGTCGAGGACCACCTCGAGCCCGGCGGCGTGCAGCGCCTTGACCATCGCCTTGAACTCGGTGACCTGCTGTCCGCGGTCGCCGCCGGAGCTGTAGGCGTTGTGCGGTGCGAAGAAGCCCAGCGAGTTGTAGCCCCAGTAGTTGCGCAGTCCGTGGCGGGCGAGATGGGTCTCGGTGAAGAACTGGTGCACGGGCATCAGCTCCACGGTCGTGATGCCGAGGTCCTTGAGGTAGTGCACCGCCGCGTCGGTGGCGAGCCCGGCGTACGTCCCGCGGAGGTGCTCGGGCACCTCGTGGTGCAGCTGCGTGAAGCCCTTGACGTGGAGCTCGTAGACGACCGTGTCCGTCCAGCGCACCCGTGGGCGCACCGCGTCGTCGTCGCCCCAGTCGAAGTCGTCGTGCACCACGACGCCCTTCGCGACGTACGGCCCGGAGTCGCGGTCGTCGCGGGTCATCCGCTTCTCGGCCGCCGTGCGGTCGTCGTCGCCGCGCGCGGGCCGGACGTGGCCGTGCAGCGGCCCGTCGTACGACAGGTCGCCGCTGACCGCCCGGGCGTACGGGTCGAGCAGCAGCTTGGCCGGGTTGAACAGCCGGCCGTGCGCCGGGTCCCAGGGACCTTCGACGCGGTAGCCGTAGCGCTGTCCCAGCGGCACCTCCGGCACGGCGCCGTGCCAGATGCCCAGCGTGGTCTCGCGCAGCGGGTGGCGGGTCTCGACGTCGGCCCCTCCGACCTCGTCGAACAGGCAGATCTCGACGGCGGTCGCCTCGGGGGCGAAGACTGCGAAGTTGGTGCTCGCCGGAGTCCACGAGGCGCCGAGCGGGTCGTGGCTCCCGGGCCACACCGGTCTCGGTCCGTCCTCGTCTCGTCGGGGGGTCACCGGGACATTGTGCCCGAGACCGGGCGCCGCCCACCGGTTCTCCACGCGGTTCGTGGGCCACGGTGGGGCGGTGGCTAGAGTCAGCGGCACGGACCGCGACCGGCGTCCGGGAGTGCGGGACACCCGCAGGAGTCAGGAGGCGACGTGGGCGAGTTCGTACGACTCGAGGTCGAGGACGGGGTCGGCACGGTCCGCCTCGACCGGCCGAAGATGAACGCGCTGAACGTGCAGGTCCAGGAGGAGATCCGGGCGTGTGCCGCCGAGGCATCCGAGCGCGAGGACGTCCGCGCCGTCGTGCTCTACGGCGGTGAGCGGGTCTTCGCGGCCGGCGCGGACATCAAGGAGATGGCCGACATGTCCTACGCGGACATGGCGCTCCGCTCCGCCGCGCTGCAGTCGTCGCTGACCGCGGTGGCGCAGATCCCGAAGCCCGTGGTCGCCGCGGTGACCGGCTACGCGCTCGGTGGGGGCTGCGAGCTGGCGCTGTGCGCGGACCTGCGGATCGCCGCCGACGACGCCGCGCTCGGACAGCCGGAGATCACGCTCGGCATCATCCCCGGAGCCGGCGGGACGCAGCGGCTCAGCCGGCTCGTCGGACCGTCGCGGGCCAAGGACCTGATCTTCACCGGCCGGTTCGTCAAGGCCGACGAGGCGCTGCGGATCGGGCTGGTCGACCGGGTGGTGCCGGCGGCGGAGGTGTACCCGGAGGCGGTCGCCTGGGCACGACAGTTCGGCCCCGCCGCGTCGTTGGCGCTGCGGGCCGCCAAACAGGCCGTCGACCGCGGCATGGAGGTGGACCTCGACACCGGGCTGGAGATCGAGAGGCTGCAGTTCGCCGCGCTCTTCGCCACCGAGGACCGCACGACCGGCATGCGGGCGTTCGTCGAGAAGGCCCGCCCGCAGTTCCGGGGACGGTGACCGGCGGCGCCATGGGCGAGGAGCGGGACGCCGGGCGAGACCGGCTCAGGTCCCGGGTCGCGACGGGGCTCTGGCTGGTCTGCGTCGGCTGCGCGCTGGTGCTGTCGCTCGGCGCGCTGCTGGTGACGCTCAAGGTCGACCAGGAGGTGACGGTGGTCGCCTCGGTTCTCGACGTCGCCGGTCTCCTGGCCGGACCTCTGCGGCGCCAGGACGGCGTGGTCTCGTTCTCGGGTCCGTACGCGACCGGTCAGGACGTGCTGGTCAACTGGGGGCTCGCGGCGGTGCTGTACCTGGTCGTGGGTGCGGTGCTGGACCGGGTCGTCCGGCCGCGTCCGGCGCCGGTGCAGCAGGTGCCCGAGAACGCTCACGAGGAGGCGGGGGACCTGTGACCCACTCCACCTCGAGCTCGCTTTTGCTCGCTAGCTACGCGCTAGTAACCTCAAGTCAACCGACTGCACAGGAGGGGCCCTGACCGGGTCATGACGCCATGAACATTGTCGTATGTGTGAAGTACGTGCCCGACGCGACCGCGGACCGGCACTTCGAGGCGGACGGCACGGTGGACCGCGTCGGCGTGGACGGACTGCTCTCCGAGCTCGACGAGTACGCCGTGGAGCAGGCCCTGCAGGCCAAGGAGAAGCTCGGCGACGACAGCACGGTGACGGTGCTGACGGTCGGCCCTGAGTCGGCCGCGGACGCGATCCGCAAGGCCCTGCAGATGGGCGCCGACGCGGGCGTGCACGTCGTCGACGAGGCGATCGCGGGCTCGGACGCGCCGGCCACCTCGCTGGTGCTGGCCGAGGCGATCAGAAAGATCGAGACCACGGCTGGCTATGACCTGGTGGTGTTCGGGATGGCCTCGACCGACGGGTCGATGGGCGTGCTGCCGTCGATGGTGGCCGAGCGGCTCGGTGTGCCCGCGGTGACGCTCGGCTCGGAGCTGACGGTGGACGGGTCCACCGTGCGGATCCGCCGGGACGGGGACACCGCGACCGAGACGGTCGAGGGCACGACGCCGCTCGTGGCGTCCGTGACCGACCAGTCCGGTGAGGCGCGCTACCCGTCGTTCAAGGGGATCATGGCGGCGAAGAAGAAGCCGGTGCAGACCTGGTCGCTGGGCGACCTGGGCGTGGACGCCGAGCTGGTGGGCCTGTCGGCGGCCTGGACCGTCGTGGAGGACACCACCGCCCGACCGCCGCGCTCGGCCGGTCAGGTCGTCACCGACGAGGACGGCTCGGGCGCCACGGCGCTCGTCGAGTTCCTCGCCTCCAAGAAGTTCATCTGAGAAGGGTTGTGCTGATGTCTGAGGTCCTGGTTCTGGTCGACAGGGACGCGTCGGCCGACGGCAAGGTGACCAAGCCGACCCTGGAGCTGCTCACGATCGCCCGCCGGCTCGGCGAGCCGTCGGCGGTGGTGATCGGCGACGCCGCCCCGGTGGTCGAGACGCTCGCGGCGTACGGCGCGGAGAAGGTCTACGCGGTCGACGACGCGGAGGTGTCCGGCTTCCTGGTGGCGCCCAAGGCGGAGGTGCTCTCGGCGCTGGTGGAGAAGACCACTCCGGCCGCGGTGCTGGTCGTCTCCGGCGGGGAGGGCAAGGAGGTCGCCGGGCGGCTGGCGGTGCGGACCGGGTCCGGGCTGATCACCGACGCGGTCGACGTGGAGGCCGGCGCCGAGGGTCCGGTGACCACGCAGAGCGTCTTCGCCGGCAACTACACGGTGCGGGCCCGGGTCACTCACGGCACCCCGGTCATCGCGGTCAAGCCCAACTCGGCGACCCCGGAGCAGGCCCCTGCCGCCGGTGCGGTCGAGGAGTTCGCGGTGACGATCTCCGAGGGCGCCAAGACCGCCCGGATCGTGGCGTCCGAGCCACGGACGTCCTCGGGACGCCCGGAGCTGACCGAGGCGGCGATCGTGGTCGCCGGCGGCCGCGGCACGGGCGGCGACTTCGCCCCGGTCGAGGCGCTCGCCGACGCGCTCGGTGCCGCGGTCGGTGCCTCCCGCGCGGCGGTGGACTCCGGCTGGTACCCGCACGCCTTCCAGATCGGCCAGACCGGCAAGACCGTCTCCCCGCAGCTGTACGTCGCCAACGGCATCTCCGGGGCGATCCAGCACCGTGCCGGCATGCAGACGTCGAAGACGATCGTCGCGGTCAACAAGGACGACGAGGCGCCGATCTTCGAGCTCGTCGACTTCGGCGTCGTCGGTGACCTTCACAAGGTGCTCCCGGCGGCCACCCAGTCGGTCCAGGAGCGCAAGGGCTGAGCGACCTCACCCGACGGTCACGGCGTCGGCGGTCTCCCGGTGACCGCCTGCGCGGGGCAGCTCCACCTCGGCGACCAGACCGCCCTGCTCGGCGTCACCCAGCCGGACCCGTCCGCCCAGCCGCGCGACGAGCTCGCTCACGATGGCCAGGCCCAGCCCGCTTCCTCCGGCGTCCCGGTCGCGCGCCTCGTCGAGCCGGGTGAACCGCTCGAAGACCCGGTCCCGCTCGGTCGCCGGGATCCCGGCGCCGTCGTCGGCCACGGCGACCACCACCGATCGGCCGTCGACCCGGACCGAGACCTCCACCTCCCCGGCGGCGTGCCGGACGGCGTTGTCGACGAGGTTGCCGAGTACCCGCTGCAGGTCGTCGTGGTCACTGAGCGCCACCGCGGTGACGGCGTCGTCCGCGGCGCGCACGACGACCGGGACCCGAGACGAGGCGTGCCGCTCGGCGACCGTCCTCGCCACGGAGGTCACGTCCACCGGACGCCGGTCCGGGCGCTGCGCCTGGTCGGCGTCCATCCGGGCCAGCGCCAGCAGCCCCTCGACCAGCCCGGTCATCCGGGACACGTCCGCGCGCAGGTCCTCGGTGAGCGCGGTGGACTCGCCGAGATGCTGCGCCACCTCCAGCTGGGTGCGCATCGACGCGAGCGGGCTGCGCAGCTCGTGCGCGGCGTCGGCCAGGAAGGTCCGCTCGCGTCGGCGGGAGGCGCCCAGGCGGTCGAGCATCGAGTTCAGCGTGACCGCGAGTGCGTGGATCTCGTCCCGCGTCGGCGGAACCGGGAGCCGGCCCTCCGCGCCGGAGCCGGAGATCCCCTCGGCGGTCGCCCGGAGCGCCTCGACGGGACGCAGCGCGGAGCCCACCACCCGCCAGGCGATCAGCACCAGCGCGGCCAGCAGCAGCGGGTAGGTCACCAGCAGCGTGATGGCGAGGATCCGCTGGCTGTGCACGACCGCGTCGAACTGCTGCGCCACCAGCACGAACCGGCGCGCCCCGCCGGCGGGCCGCACCGCCTGCGCGGTGACGCGAAGCGGTGTCGTGACGCCCACCCGGGAGCCGGGGACGACCACGGGGTGGTCGAGCGCCTCCCGGATCTCGCTCGGCAGGAGCAGGGCGGTCAGCCGGTCGGCGTTCACCGAGGCGCTGACCACCCGGTTGCGCCCGTCCACGACCTGCACCACCTGGCTGCCGGTGACCGGGACCGGGTCGGACAGCCGCCCCTGCTCGACGAGCGTCACGACCTCGTGGGCGGTCGCGCGGCCCGCGTCGTCGAGGGTGTCGTAGCTGACCACGGTCAGCACCGCGTACAGCGCGACCGAGCCGACCGCCAGCGCCGCGGCGACCCCCAGGACGCCGACGAGCAGCAGCCGGGCGCGCAGCCCCAGCCGGGCGAGGGCGGCTCTCACGACGCCAGCCGGTAGCCGACCCCGCGGACCGTCTCGACCAGCCGCCCGCCGAGCTTGCGGCGCAGGTAGCCGACGTAGACCTCGACCACGTTGGGGCTCAGCTCGGCGGCCGGGTCCCACACGTGGTCGAGGATCTCGGTCTTCGTGACCACCCGGCCGGGGTGCCGCAGGAAGTACTCGAGCAGGTCGTGCTCGCGGGGCGTGAGGCTGACCGGGTCGCCGGCGACGGTCACCTCCCGGGTTGCCGGGTCCAGCCGCACGTCCCCTGCGGACAGCACGGTGGGTCGCGGCCCGAGCCGTCGACGCAGCAGCGCCCGCAGCCGGGCCAGCAGCACGACGTAGGAGAACGGCTTGGTGAGGTAGTCGTCGGCGCCGCAGTCGAGACCGTCCGCCTGGTCGTGCTCGCCGTCCTTGGCCGACAGGATCAGCACCGGCACCCAGTTGCCCTCGGCGCGCAGCGTCCGGACCACGTCGTAGCCCGACAGGCGCGGCAGCATCACGTCGAGCAGCACCGCGTCGAAGTCGTCGTGGCGGGCCAGCTCGAGGCCGGCGACACCGTCGCCCGCCACCTCGACGTGGAAGCCCTCGGCCGTCAGCCCCCGTCGCAGCGCATGCGCCAGCCGGGTCTCGTCCTCGACCAGCAGCAGCCGCATGGTGACAGGGTGGCACGCCGGACCTGTGCGGCCCCACAGGTTCTCAGCGACCTCACAGCCGGGCTGCCGCACCATGGACCCATGACAGCGTTCTCCCACCGCCCGCACCTCCGCTGGGTCGTCCCTCTGGTCGCCGCGCTGGTGCTCGCCACCGCCGGCTCGGTGATCGGCGTGGTGAGTGCGGTCGCCCGCAGCGGGCTGCCGCACCGCAGCGCCGCACAGCTGCTCGTCGACGTGCAGAGGGCCCGTCTCGACGGGCTGTCCGGGACGGTGGTGCAGAACGCCGACCTCGGGCTGCCCAGCCTGCCCGACGGGGGGCAGCACACCAGCAGCTCGGACCTCGCCTCGCTGGTGTCCGGCTCGCACACCCTGCGGGTCTGGTACGCCGGCCCGACCCGGGTGCGGCTGGCGCTGCTCGGCTCGCTCGGTGAGTCCGACGTGGTCCGCAACGGCCACGACCTGTGGACCTGGTCGAGCCAGTCCCGAAGTGCCACGCACCGCACGGTGCCGACCCACGACCGGGGGCCGCGCAGCCTCGCCGACGCCTCGCCGCTCACGCCTCAGCAGGCGGCCCGCGCCGCGCTCGCGTCGATCACCCCGACCACCAGGGTCACCACGGACGGGACCGCGGTCGTCGCCGGCCGGTCGGCCTACGAGCTCGTCCTCGCGCCGCGCGGGAGCGGCTCGACGATCGGCGCGGTGCGGATCGCCATCGACGGGACCACTCACCTGCCGCTGCGCGTCCAGGTGTTCGCACGGGGGACGACGACCCCCGCCTTCCAGGTCGGCTTCGTCTCCTTCGACCCCGCCACCCCCGCTCCCTCGGTGTTCCGGTTCAACCCGCCGCCCGGCACGAAGGTCACCAAGGCAGGCGGCGGCTTCGGCGCGCTCCCCTCGATGCCGTCCGGGCGCGGGTCCTCGGCGCCGGACGTGGTCGGCAAGGGCTGGAGCTCGGTGGTGGTGACCGACGTGCCGCCGGCCGTGCAGCGCGGGTCCGGGGTCCTGTCCAGCACCCTCGCGAGCCTGCCGGAGGTGCACGGGGCCTGGGGGAGCGGTCACCTGCTGCGCGGGACGCTGTTCTCCGCGGTGCTGACCGACGACGGTCGGCTGGCCGTCGGACCGGTCCCGCCCGCGACGCTCTACGCGGCCCTGGGGGCCGGATGAGCGAGGCGGTCGCGACCTACGGCCTGAGCAAGCGCTTCAAGCACCAGCTCGCCGTCGACGCCCTCGAGATGCGGGTCCCGACCGGAGCGGTGTACGGCTTCCTGGGCCCCAACGGGTCGGGGAAGACCACCACGATCCGGATGCTGCTGGGCCTGGTGAACCCGACGGCGGGCCGCGCCGACCTGCTCGGCGAGCCGGTGAGCTCACGGATCACCACCGTGCTGCCCCGGGTCGGGGCGCTGGTCGAGGGGCCTGCCTTCCAGCCGTACCTCTCCGGCCGGGACAACCTCCGGCGGCTCGAGGCGGTCGACCGTACGACGGACCCGCACACCTCGCGCCACCGGGTCGACGCGGCGCTCGACCGGGTCGGCCTGCTCGCGGCGGCCGGCAAGAAGTACCGCGCCTACTCGCTGGGCATGCGCCAGCGGCTCGCCATCGCCAGCACGCTGCTGCGGCCCCGAGAGCTGCTGGTGCTCGACGAGCCCACCAACGGCCTGGACCCGCAGGGCACCCGGGAGGTGCGGTCCCTCGTCGGATCGCTCACCGAGGAGGGCACCACGGTCCTGGTCTCCAGCCACCTGCTGTCCGAGGTGGAGCACATGTGCTCGCACATCGGGGTGATGCACCGGGGCCGGCTGGTGGCCCAGGGCACCTCGGCCGAGCTGCGCACCGGCATCGAGCCGCACGTCGTGGTGGAGACCGACCAGCCCGCCGAGGCCGCGCGGGTGCTCCGCGAGCTCGGCGTGACCGACGTGCGCGCCGAGCGCGACGCGGCGATCGGGCTCGTCGGCGAGGTCGCACCCGAGAAGGTGGTCGCCGCCTGCGTGCACCAGGGGATACCGGTGGTCGGCTTCCGGGTCGAGGCGCCGTCGCTGGAGGACGTGTTCGTGGGACTGACGGGGGAGGGCTTCGATGTCAGTGGTTGAGAGCGCCCGGGCCGTGCCGCTCGCGCGCAGCCGGAGGCCGTCGACGCGGTTCCTGCGCGCCGAGCTCCGGCTGATCTTCCTGCGCAGGCGCAACCTCGCCGGGCTGGGCGTGCTCGCCGCGGTCCCGGTGCTGATCGCCGTCGCGGTCCGGCTGTCCTCGTCGGGCGGCGGGCGGGGCGGGCCGGACTTCTTCGCCTCGATCACCGACAACGGGCTGTTCGTCGCCCTGTCGGCGCTCACGATCGAGCTCGGGCTGTTCCTGCCGCTCGCGGTCGCGGCGATCTCCGGCGACGCGGTCGCGGGCGAGGCCAACATCGGCACGCTGCGCTACCTGCTCACGGTGCCGGTGCACCGGGCGCGCCTGCTGGCCGTGAAGTACGCCGCCATCGTGGTGTTCGCGTTCGCGGCCACGCTCCTGGTCACGGTGACCGGGATCGTGCTGGGGCTGGCCCTGTTCGGCGGCGGCAGCATGACGCTGCTCTCGGGCGTCCAGGTCGGCTTCGGCGACGGCCTCGTGCGGGTGCTCGCGGCGACGGCGTACCTCGCGGTCGGCTTCTCCGCGCTCGGCGCGGTCGGGTTGTTCGTCTCGACCCTGACCGAGCAGCCGATCGGGGCGACGATCGCGGTCGTGGTGTTCAGCACGGCGAGCCTCATCCTGGACGGGATCCCGCAGGTCTCCTGGGTGCACCCGTTCCTGATCACGCACCACTGGCTGGCGTTCGGCGACCTGTTCCGCGACCCGGTGTCGTGGCGGGACATGTCCGGGGGGCTCTACCTGTCCGCGGCGTACGTCGTGGTGTTCTGGCTGGCCGCCTGGGCACGGTTCTCGACCAAGGACGTCACCAGCTAGCCGCTCTGACTGGGTGTGTCCCTATTGCGTGGATCGAGCGCGTCGTCACCGTGTGGGGCATGTCGTACCCAAGTGACCTGACCGATGACCAGTGGGAGCTGCTGGAGCCGGTGTTCAACGCGCCCGGCAAGCGCGACCGCAAGCATGCCGATGACCTGCGGACGGTGGTGGACGCGATGCTGTACATCGCGCAGACCGGCTGCCAGTGGCGCTACCTGCCGCAGTCGTTCGGGCCGTGGACGCGGGTCTGGTCGCAGTTCCGCCGCTGGTCACGCAATGGAACCTGGGCGCAGGCACTGACGGTGTTGCACGCCGCAGCGCGCGCGTCAGACGGTCGAGCCGAGGGGACCCCGTCGATGGTCGTCATCGACACCCACCTCGCCCGCGGCGCCTCGAACGGTGGCTTCACCTTCCACGACCGCGGTGGCCCCTACGGCCGCACCAAGGGCGCCAAGCGCATCGTCGCCGTCGACGTGACCGGCCTTCCGGTGGCCGCGCTGGTCGTGCCCGCCTCAACCCACGAGAACCGCGCCAGCGAGCTGATGCTGGAGCACCTGGACCGGCAGGGCGTCACCGACCGCCTCGAGCTGGTCCTGGTAGACCGTGGGGTCACGGCCGCCGCGGCCCGAACCTTGGGCGGTGACCACGGCATCGAGGTTCGCCGGGTCGGGTGGGACGACAAGCAGCCCACCTTCCGGCCCATCCAGCACGCCTGGCGGGTCGAGGTCGCCCATGGACGCCTCGGCCGTTCTCGCCGTCTGGCGAAGTCCTTCGAAAACACCACCACTTCGGCGACCGGCTGGCTCCAGGTCGCCTGCATCGCGACCACCTTGCGGCATCTCTCGCGCCAGAAGGCTCGCGCCGGCAGCGTGGCGGTGGCCGCGTGAGGGGCTGCCAGCTCCAAGCGCGCCGAATGCGGCACAACGGATGTCACGATGATGACGGCACCACTCAGAAGGGAAGCGATGACGACACGACCGACTCTGTTCCTGACTGTAGGCCTGCCGGGCACCGGGAAGACCACAGAAGCACGGCGCATCGAGGTCGAGGAACAGGCTCTGCGCCTCACGAAGGACGAGTGGGCGAAGGCCCTCTACGGGCTCGCGAACCCGCCGTCGGCCTCAGACGTGATCGAAGGACGGCTCATTGAGATCGGTCTGCGGGCACTCGAACTCGGTATCAACGTCGTAATCGACTTCGGTCTCTGGGCTCGAGACGAGCGCTCCGCGCTACGTCAGGCAGCTGCCGACCTCGGTGCGGCGGTGGAGATGCGCTACTTCGAGCTCCCACCGGCCGAGCAGCGGAGACGACTTGACCGACGCCAAGCCGAAGAGCCGCACACCACGTGGCACATGTCCGACGAGGAGCTCGCCGAATGGGCTGCCATCATCAGCGCCCCGACCCAAGGGGAACTCGACGGCAACGAACCTGTCGATGCCCCGCCGGGAGGATTCCCGACTTGGGAGGGGTGGCGCAGACATCGCTGGCCTCCGTCGATCCCCTGACGCCGAACACTTCGAACCCACTATCGACAGATGACTGCGCTGTCCGCCCCAATAGGGACACACCCAGTTAGAGCGCGCCGTGCGGGCAGGCTGTCGCTGGTCGGCTTCGTCGAGGCCGCGTGCGTCGCACCTGGGCGGGTGACGCCGAGCAGCCGGCGCCGCCGGGGCCGCCGAGGGCTCGGTTCGGCGTGCGGGGGCCACCACGTGAACGGCGGCTGCCGGACACCGGTGGGCGGCTTGGGCGAATCGCTTCTCTGGTGCCCGTCGAGGCACCCAGCAGCCGCCGCCGCCGGCCGCCGGCTACGGCCCGGGCGGCGCGCTCGGAGGCCCGAACGGTGGCCCGCCGTATGCACTCACTGTGGGTGGAGCGGGTCGGCGCGACCCTCGGCATGGTCACCGCGCCGCTGCCAGACGCGGTGAACAACCTGGTTGGCCTGGTCGACCTGGGCTTCCTGGGGTACATGATGTGGCTCAACGGCAGCCGCGGGCGGTCGCCCGGCAAGGCGCTGACCGGCTTGAAAGTCGTCGCGGTCGACACCGGTGAGCTGATCGGTGACCCGATGGGCGTGATCCGGTATGTGGTGAGCGTGGCCATCTCGGTGCTGACCTGCGGGCTGGGTGGGCTCCTCGACGAACTGTTCCCGCTGTGGGACGAGCGGCGGCAGACGTTGCATGACAAGGTGGTCCGGACCGCGGTGCTGACCGGGCAGGTACCCGTTCACCGTCGACCTGCTGCGTCCGACGCCGAAGGCTGTGCCGTCCCGGCCGCGGATCCGCTGACCGCCGACCCTGCCGTCACAGCCCGTCGGCCACCGCCGCTTCCGGCGGGCGCGACCTTCTCGAGGGGGCGCTTCGCCGGCCGCGGGTCAGCACTCGTCGTCGTGCCCCATCGAACGAGCGTTCGAATGCGGGTCGGGGGAGAGGGGAGGGGCAGGGCATCTGCCGGTCGTGGTCGGGCACGTTCGGCGCAGCCTCGACAGGGTCGGGGCCAGCGTGGGACGCGCTCGGCCTCCTCCGGCCGCTCGCAGCGCCGCGGTAACCACGGGCCACGGTCCGGGCGACGAAATGGCCTGGCTGACTCCGGGCCACCTCAGACAGACACCGCGCCGATCGTCGTAGCCGCCGCCGGGGCGTTGAACCGGCCAGCCGGCGGCGCGCGCGTGGGCCGCCGCCAGCCGCCATCGACGCGTACGGAGCGATCCAAGAGCGCCGGAGCGCATCCGGAGGTGGACACGCGGTCGGGTGGTCCGCTCAGAATCGCGCTGACAGAAGTGGTTGCCTGCCACAACCATTCGGGGGCGGCCTCTGCGCCGGCAATGCGCTCGTCGATCGCGCCGCGGGGTTCCGCTGCGGGCGAAGAGATCGTTCGCAGGCCTCCGGCGCGTGGGGGCTCGGCAGCGAAGATGACCGACCTTGCTGCCCCGTCCGGGCCCGGCACCCGGTCAGCGCGACACCTTGTGGGCCAGGTCCTCGAATGGCGGCACGCGCAGGTGGTTGGTGTCGGGAAGGCACGATGGTGGTGCCGAGAAACCGGTGGGGAGAGCGCCAGGGGGCAGCGAAATCTCGACGCTAGTTGACATAAGATCTGTCAGGGGTATTCATCTGACCGGAGTAGCCTGGGCCCGGTGACTTCGCTGCAGCCGCGCGCGGGCGTGCACTACCCGAGGTCGGCGGGTGAGTTCCGGTCGTGGTTCGGCACTGACGCGGACTTGCCAGCTGAGGGATGGTGCTGACACCCGTGCCGTACACGGGTAGCATCAGGGCATGGCAACTGAAACCATCAAGGGCGGCGCTGTGCGCTCCCTCAAAGAGCGCGGCATGGCCCGACTCACGTTCGACGTGCCAGTCAAGGATGCGAACCGCCTCGCGGAACTCTCCGACCTGACCGGCTACAACAAGGTCACCACGTTCCTGCGGGCGATCCGGGTTCTCTTCGACCTCGAGACTGCCGCACGGGCCGGCGCGACCATCACGATCACGCAGAAGGACGGCACCAAGGAGAGGCTCCTACTTCGGTGACCAAATCCACGGGGGAAGAAGACTACGAGCGCGGTGAAGCCCCGAGACGTGTCGCGGAGCAAAGGCGGCATTCGCTGCTGCCGCAACAACGCGGCGACCAAGACACCGCTGGTCGGAGGAAGATACGACGTGGAGTCGAGTCGCTGCTCGAGAGCGAGCGCCAACGGGGGGCACATGTGGCCGAGGAGTACAAGCCGGGTGATGGTGAGGTCTTCACCGAAGAGCCTGAGCCGTACTCCATCACTCGTGAACCGATCCCACCAAAGGTGCAGGAACGCCGCGGCCTACTCATCGGCCTCGGCATCACCTTCGTAGCCATATTCCTTCTGCAACTCGGGTTCGCCCTCTTCCTCGATGCGACAACATGGGCGCGCGTCGGCCCGATCCTGTCGAGCTTCTCAACGATCATCGCCGGGCTGCTCGGTGTAGCCGGCGGCTACTACTTCTCCGGCAAGGACTGATCCCGGCCGCACGCCGGCCCGGCGCTGATCCCGGAAGTGCGGCCGTTCGTCCTTTTGATGCGCCGCTTCCTGGCTGGGTGCACTGGACCGCCGCACCCGAGCATGGCCATCATGGGGCCCACCGCGTGGGGGCGAGCGAGGCTAGCTGAGTGGACCGCTGCTGGGGGCGATGTGGGGTGTCGATGCGGTTGAGCAGAAGGTGGGTCTTCACGGCGCTGGCGCTGGCCGCCACCGTGTTCGGTGTGCTCGGCTACCGGTCCACCGGACCGCGAATGGACGGGATGTGGGGGCAGCTGTTCTGGCTGACCCTGGGGGTGCTGTTCACGAGCTTCCTGGTCGAGTCGTTGCTAGGCCGCGACGTGGAACATCGGCGCCGCGCCGAGGACCAGTTCGCGTTCCGCACCTTCGCTGGCGCGATGGCCGACGCCCTGCTCGAGATGGTCGGTGAGGCCCCGGATGCCCGGAACCGCGTCCTGGCCCTAGCGGTGTCCACGCCAACCGTGTTCGCGGCCGGGGTTCGGGCGGCCGCCGCTACCGTGCACGCGGCTTCCGCGGTGGAGCCTGAGGCGTATCTGCGCGGCTATCTGGACTTCGCCAGCGGGCTGCGGAACCTCGGGACCAACTACATTCGGCTACTCGCCGACAGCCGACAGGAGATGGCCGCCGTGTACGTCGGCATCCTCGACGTGGCCCAACGCTGGGAGTATCTCGACGCCCTCTCGGTTCGGGCCCGGGAATCCTTGGCCGAGGCGCTGGCCGGGTCAGACGCCGACGCCGCCCGGGTGGGCCGCGCGCAGGCCCGCCGGTCCGCGGAAGAAGCGGTCGCGCTGCGCGTCGTTCAAGACTCTGCCGACCTGCTGGCCGAGCTCGCCGAGCGGGCCACCCGCCCCGGAGTGCCCGAGGCCCCGCGGAGCTGACCGAGCCCGGTGCTTTGCCGCGATCGCCCGGGAGGCTTTCGGTGAGCTCAGCCACCCGCTGCTCGCGGTGGTCCACGCGGTGCTCCTCGACGAGCTACATGCAGCCGCCCACGACGAGCTGGGGATCTTCCTCAACGCGCTGCAGGCCCGCGCCGAGAACCCGCTGACGGTCCTCGGTGCCGGCCTGCCCTCCACGCCCGAAGAGCTCACCCGCGCCGCCACGTTCGGCCAGCGGACCACGTTCGTCGCGCTGTCGCTGCTCGACGACCAGCCGGCCGCGCAGGCGCTGGTCGTCCCGGCCCACAGCCTCGGGGTCGCATCGGACTCCGAGGCGCTGGTCGCCGTCGAGCAGCGGGCGCAGGGGTACCCGTACTTTCTGCAGCCGATGGCGCACGCCGCCTGGTAGGCAGCCGCCCCCGACGACGGTGACCGGGTCACGGTCGCCGCGGTCGGGGACGGCATGCCGGCTGCCGACGCGCAACTGGCGGCGATGTACCGGGCCCGGTGGGGCGCCGCCTCGCACAGCGAGCAGGAGTTCATGGCGGCGATGGCGACCGCGGGCACCGCGGTGGTGCCGCGCAGCCACGTCGCGACCGCGATGGGCCGCGCCAGCCGCTCGATCAGCGTGCCCCGCGACCGGCTGGTCGACAAGGCGATCATCGTGGCGGCCAGCCGCGGGACGCTGCGGTTCACCCTGCCCGGGTTCGCCGAGTACGTGCGCGAGCGCGCCGCGGACGAGCCCATCCATGGTCTAGCCGTAGACCGCACGAGGGCCGACCCGGTGCTCCTCGACGGGCGTCGGCCGGCGTGGGCCGCGGCATTGTCGGGGCCGTCGCCCCCGTCACGGTGGCAGCCGACCCACTCCGCACCTGTCGAGGAGCTCCGCCGTGAAGCACCTGCTCGCCGTGGCCGCGCTGGCTGCCGCGGCCCCGTACCTGCTGGCTCCGGCCAGCGCGGCAGCCGTCCCGGTCGCCACCCGCAGCTACCCCGTCGCGCTCGCCGGCGCGGCCGTCGTCCACTACGGCGACCCGGCCAGCGCCCGCGCCTCCCTGTTGCTGGACGCGGCCGCCCGGTGGCAGCACGCGTACGCGGGCCCGGTGCGCCGGAGCCGGTTCACCTTCACGCTGCTCGACGACCAGGCCTGCGTCACCTACCGGCATCGGGTCGGGCAGGTTCGGCCCGGTCCCTGCATACCGGCCGACCGGCAGCCGCGCACCACGCCCCTGCGCTACGCAGCCCGGGCGATCGGGCATGCCGCGCTCGCGCGCGCGAACCACGACGGCAGCATCGGGCGGGCGGCCACCGTCCGGTTCATGGGCCGCACGGCCACCCTGTTCGCACCGACCGGGGTGCACGTGAGCGGGGTCCGCGACGCCAACGGCGACCGCTACGACGACGACGCCCGGGTCACCTTCAGCGTCGCGGATCGCGCGGTGTGCGCCGAGCTTCCGCTGCGTCCCGGTGGCCGGTACCGGGTGTACCCGACGGCCTGCCGGCAGCTGCCGGCGCGGGCGCTGCCGCCGGTCGGCACGCCGGGCGCCGGGGAGCACCCCGGCACGAACTCGTTGAGGTAGCTCTGCAGGTGCGCCTCATCGACCGATCCCTGGTGCTTGCCCAGGAGCCACCGCTTGGCCAGCGAGGCCACGCGATGCACCGCGGGGAGCAGCTCCCCGGGGTCCTCCCCGCGAGCACGCGCCGCGCGCTGGCTGCGTGGTTCGTGGCTGTAGCCGAGCATGTCGAGGCCGCGGTAGCCCATCCACCCGTCGGTGATGACCCGGGCACCTGGCTCGATGTGCTCGGTGACGAAGGCATGCAACGACTTCGCGGACCCATCGGCCAGGATCGCCATCCGCGCACGGCCGTAGCCGCGGGGCTCCTTGAGCTCGACGGCGATGCCCACCAGGGCCTTCTTGCCCTTGGCCCGGCCACCGCGCAGCCCTGGCTCCTCGCCGCCGATGTAGGTCTCATCGACCTCGACGGTGCCGGTCAACCGGTCCCTGCCCGGACGCACCAGCACCGAACGCAGCCGGTGCAGCATCGCCCAGGCGATGGGATAGGAGCCGATCTCCAGCGCCCGCTGCAGGCTCAACGCGGACAGGCCGTCCTTCTGCGAGGCGAACAGCCAGCACGCCTCGAACCACACCGTCAGCGGCGTCCGGCGACGATCGAACATCGTGCCCGCCGTGACCGCCGTGCGTGCTCCACAGGACGTGCACCGGTACCCGCCATCGGCCACCCTCCAGCCGCCGGCGTTGTGGCACCGCGGGCACACGAACCCCTCGGGCCAGCGCAGCCAGTCCAGATAGTCCAGGCAGTCCGCGTCAGTGCCGAACCACGACCGGAACTCACCCGCCGACCTCGGGTAGTGCACGCCCGCGCGCGGCTGCAGCGAAGTCACCAGGCCCAGGCTACTCCGGTCAGATGAATACCCCTGACGACGTTGATACCGAGTTCGAGTGCCCGCAGACCGATCTCAATGAGCCGTCCTTCGATCACGTCTGAGGCCGACGGCGGGTTCGCGAGCCCGTAGAGGGCCTTCGCCCACTCGTCCTTCGTGAGGCGCAGAGCCTGTTCCTCGACCTCGATGCGCCGTGCTTCTGTGGTCTTCCCGGTGCCCGGCAGGCCTACAGTCAGGAACAGAGTCGGTCGTGTCGTCATCGCTTCCCTTCTGAGTGGTGCCGTCATCATCGTGACATCCGTTGTGCCGCATTCGGCGCGCTTGGAGCTGGCAGCCCCTCACGCGGCCACCGCCACGCTGCCGGCGCGAGCCTTCTGGCGCGAGAGATGCCGCAAGGTGGTCGCGATGCAGGCGACCTGGAGCCAGCCGGTCGCCGAAGTGGTGGTGTTTTCGAAGGACTTCGCCAGACGGCGAGAACGGCCGAGGCGTCCATGGGCGACCTCGACCCGCCAGGCGTGCTGGATGGGCCGGAAGGTGGGCTGCTTGTCGTCCCACCCGACCCGGCGAACCTCGATGCCGTGGTCACCGCCCAAGGTTCGGGCCGCGGCGGCCGTGACCCCACGGTCTACCAGGACCAGCTCGAGGCGGTCGGTGACGCCCTGCCGGTCCAGGTGCTCCAGCATCAGCTCGCTGGCGCGGTTCTCGTGGGTTGAGGCGGGCACGACCAGCGCGGCCACCGGAAGGCCGGTCACGTCGACGGCGACGATGCGCTTGGCGCCCTTGGTGCGGCCGTAGGGGCCACCGCGGTCGTGGAAGGTGAAGCCACCGTTCGAGGCGCCGCGGGCGAGGTGGGTGTCGATGACGACCATCGACGGGGTCCCCTCGGCTCGACCGTCTGACGCGCGCGCTGCGGCGTGCAACACCGTCAGTGCCTGCGCCCAGGTTCCATTGCGTGACCAGCGGCGGAACTGCGACCAGACCCGCGTCCACGGCCCGAACGACTGCGGCAGGTAGCGCCACTGGCAGCCGGTCTGCGCGATGTACAGCATCGCGTCCACCACCGTCCGCAGGTCATCGGCATGCTTGCGGCCGCGCTTGCCGGGCGCGTTGAACACCGGCTCCAGCAGCTCCCACTGGTCATCGGTCAGGTCACTTGGGTACGACATGCCCCACACGGTGACGACGCGCTCGATCCACGCAATAGGGACACACCCAGTCAGAGCGGGAGGACGTGCCCCTCCCAGCGGCGGCGCAGCCAGCGGTCGTGGCTGGCGACCACGACGGTGCCGGCGGAGCTGCGCAGCGCCTCCTCGAGCTCCTCGGCCAGCGTGAGCGAGATGTGGTTCGTCGGCTCGTCGAGCAGCAGCAGGTCCGGCCGGCGGGCGACCAGCACCGCGAGCGCGAGGCGGCGCTGCTGCCCGACGCTGAGCACGCCCGCCGGCCGCGACAGCTCGCGGGGATGCAGCAGACCGAGCTCCCCCAGCGCGAGGCCGCCGTCGGTGGCCTCGGCGAACAGCTCGTGCGGCGTGCGGTCGGGTCGACGGAGGACCACGTCCTGAGGCAGGTACCCGACGCGACGCGCCGACACCTCAACGGTGCCGGTGGCCGGTAGGTCACCGGCGAGCACGCGCAGCAGCGTCGACTTGCCGGAACCGTTGGCCCCGGTCACCAGGAGCCGGCCCCGGGTCGCGAGATCGAGCCGGGAGAGCCGGAGCCGCCCGGGCACCTCGACGTCCCGCAGCCGGACGGCGGTGCCGCCGGACGGGTGGTGTGGCGCCGGCACGCCGCGGAAGGTGAGCGGTCGTGGCGGCTTCGGCACCGGGTCGGCCCGCAGCGCGTCGATGCGTCGTCGGGTGTCGCGCACCCGTCGGCTCACCGTCCTGGCCACCTTGGCGCCCTTATGGTGGTAGATGAACTTGTCGTTGTCCCTCGGCGGGCGGTTGTGCGCGACCTGGCGGGCGGTGGTCCGCCCCGCGGTCCGCAGCGCCTCGAGCTCGTCCTGCTGTGCGGCGTACGCCTCCTCCCAGCGCCGACGGCTGTCCCGCTTCGCCACCAGGTAATCGGTGTAGCCCCCGGCGTACCGGTTGCCACCGGAGCCGTCCATGCCGAGGTACGCCGGGTCGAGGTCGACGACCGCGGCGCACACCGTGTCGAGGAAGGCCCGGTCGTGGCTGGCGACCACGACGACGCCGGGCGCCTCGACGACGACCTCCTCGAGGAAGGTCACGGCCTGGTCGTCGAGGTGGTTCGTGGGCTCGTCCAGCAGCAGACAGGTCGGTCGGCGGGCGACCATCGCCGCCAGCGCGAGCCGGCTGCGCTGCCCGCCGGACAGCGTCGCGACGCGACGGTCGCGGTCGACGGTGCCGAGCCCGAGCCGGTGCGCGGCGAGCTCCGCGCGGCGGTCCGCTCCCCAGGCGTCGTGAAGCTCGGCCCAGTCGAGCAGGTCGGCGTACGCCGCCGCGATCCGGCCGGTGTCGGTGTCGCCGGTGAGATCGCCGTCGCCGGCCAGCTGGCCGGCCAGCCGCTCCAGCTCGGCCACCGCGCGGTGTGCGGCGGCGAGCGCGTCGGAGAGCACCTCCGCCACGGTCGCACCCGGAGGCAGATCCGGCTCCTGCCCGAGGTAGCCGAGCTCTGCCGGGCCGGTCACCGTCCCGGCGTCGGCCGGCTCTAGGCCTGCCACCAGGCGCAGGAGCGTGGACTTGCCGACGCCGTTCTCGCCGACCAGACCCACCGGGCGTCCCGGGACCGCCACGAGGTCGACGCCGTCGAGGACGACCCGGTCGCCGTAGGCCTTGGCGACGTCGCGCGCCACCAGAGCGGAGGAAGGACCGGCGACGGTGCCGGTAAGGGGCGTGGAGGGGGACCTGGACATGGAGGGACACCGTTCGGGACGAGGGTGCGCGCCGGGCGGAGCGGCTCTCGGACGCGAGTGGGACGCAGTCAGCTCAACATGTCGTCGCCGAGTGTGCGGGACCACCTGTCGGTCTGGCAACCGGATTTCTGGTCAGCGGACCGCCGCCCGGGAGTGGGCACCATGGCCGGAGCCCGAGGCTGCGCGAGACCGGCCCGGGATCGGCCCGGGATGGGCGTCGAGGTACGCACGGGTCTCGGTCCGCTCAGCCGCAGTCCGCGTTCGGCAGCGACGTCCTCCCGGGACGTCGTCGCCCTGAGGAGCCCGACGGCCCGGCACTCCCGTGGGGTGCGCCGGACCCGCCGACGCCGGCGTGGAACACGTGCCCGCCCTCGCCGTTGCCGGCCACGTGGTAGCCGGGGAGCAGCGACGCGCCTGCGCCTGCGCCTGCGCCGCACCGTGCGCCCGACGCGGGTCGGAGCGATCTGAACAGGCTCGCGCAGGAGTCGTTGGTGCGAGGCGCATAATGACCGGCTGAGCTGGGCCGAGGGAGGCGCGACGGACGTGGCCGACGGGCGGCTGTTGTGCCCGCACCACCACCGACTCGCCCACGACGTTCGCTACGCCATGCGCCGGCTGTCCTCCGGCGGGGTCCGCTTCCGCCGGAGGAGGTGACGGCATGCCCGCGTGCTCACCCGTGCAGCCCCCGCCGAGCGGCGGTGGCCGCGGCGACCCACTGCTCCGTCCGCGTCCGGGCTGCCCTCAGGCGCGCGCCCGGGACCGCGAACGCGAGCGGCGTCGGCGGTTCGGTGCGCCGGTCGTCGAGCCGCCACTGGTCGTCGAGCCGCCACTGGTCTTGGAGCCCCCACCGGTCGTCGAGCCGCCTGCAGTGTGCGAGCCGCTCGTCGAGGTCGCCGTCGTGCGGCGGCGGTTCCGCGTCGGGCGGCCGCCTGCCCGGCGTCCGCCCTGGCTCCCGGCCGGGTCGGCCACCGGGTGTGCTGCTGCCGGGTGTGCTGCCGGGGCCACGAACCGTCGCTCGCCGGGTGCGATCTCCTGCAGCAGCGGGTGTCCGGGCGCGACCACCGTGACGGTCGGCTTCACGCCGGCCTTCCGGGTGAGCGCACGCACGTCGGTGACCTGGGCGTCGGTCATCAGCGTGACGACCGTCCCCTCGGCGCCGGCCCGGGCGGTGCGGCCCGAGCGGTGCACGTACGCCTTGTGCTCCACCGGCGGGTCCGCGTGCACGACGAGGCTGACGTCGTCGACGTGGATGCCGCGCGCCGCGATGTCGGTGGCCACCATCGTGCTGGCGGTGCCGTCGCCGAAGGCGCTCAGGTTCCGGGTCCGGGCGTTCTGCGACAGGTTGCCGTGCAGCTCGACAGCGGGCACGCCCCGCGCGTTGAGCTGCCGGGCCAGCGCCTTGGCGCCGTGCTTGGTCCGGGTGAAGACCACCGTCCGGCCCGGCGCCGCGGCGAGCTCGGCGAGGACCGGCACCCGGGCGTCCTTGTCGACGTGCAGCACGTGGTGCGCCATCCGGCCGACAGGGGACTGGGCGGTGTCGACGCTGTGCGTGACCGGGTTGTGCAGGTACCTCTTCACCAGCACGTCGACGCCGGCGTCGAGGGTTGCCGAGAACAGCAGCCGCTGGCCGTCGGCCGGCGTTCGGTCGAGCAGCCGCCGCACCACGGGCAGGAAGCCGAGGTCGGCCATGTGGTCGGCCTCGTCCAGCACCGTCAGCTCGACGGCGCCCAGGTCGACGTGCCCGGACTGCAGGTGGTCGGCGAGCCGGCCCGGGCAGGCGATGACCAGGTCGACGCCGTTGCGCAGGCCGGTGATCTGCGGCCCCGGCCGTACGCCGCCGAAGACGGTGAGCGTGCGCAGGCCCAGGGCACCCGCCAGAGGGGCCGCGGCCTCCTCGATCTGGGTGGCGAGCTCACGGGTCGGGGCCAGCACGAGCGCCCGGGGCTGCCGGGGGCGACGCGGCGTGCGGGACGCGGCCAGCCGGGCGAGGAGCGGGAGCAGGAACGCGTAGGTCTTGCCCGAGCCGGTGCGGCCGCGGCCGAGCACGTCGCGGCCGGCCAGTGCGTCGGGCACGGTGGCCGCCTGGATGGGGAAGGCAGAGGTGATGCCGCGTGCGGCGAGGGCGTCGGCCAGCGCGGGCGGGACGCCGAGGTCGCGGAAGCTGGGGGACGGGAGGGCAGAGGTGTCTGTCGGGGGACGGGTGGCCGCCATGGGGTGCTCCGAGGGTCGAGGGGTGGTCGTCCTGCCCGGCGCGACTCGTCGGTGGTCGCGGCGTCTGGGGGGATGACACGGGATGACACGGATGGGACCGATGTCGCGACGTGAAAGCCGGCCCGAGGCAGAACAGGCGGGGCCGGCAGCACCACACTACCGGGACGAGCGGGTGGAACACGAATGCGGTCCGCGTGACCTGCACGACGGTGCCCGCCACAATGGCCCGGTGACCGCTCGGACGCCCAGCAGATGACCACCCCGGCAGATGACCACCCCGGCAGATGACCACCCCGGCGACGCCGGCCGGATGGGCGCCGGCGGGTCGGGAGCGCCGGTCTGGGCGCCGACCGCCCAGGACCAGGCGTTCCTCCGCGTCTACGGGCGCTGGGACCCGTTGACGCCTGCCGAGACACGGGACCTGATGGACGGCTTCCCAGCGCCGTGGTGGCTCGTCGGCGGCACCGCGATCGAGGCGTTCACCGGGGTGCCCCGGGTCCACGAGGACGTCGACCTGGTGATCTTCGCCGCGCACGTCCCCGAGCTGCGCCGGCATCTCGGGCAACGGTTCCACCTCTGGAGCAACGACGGCGGCACCTTCATCTGGCTGCGTGAGCACGCGGACGCCCCGTGGCTCGTGGACTGCATCCTCAACCCGTCCGTCGGCGGCCTGTGGCAGTCGAAGCGGGACCGCGCGCACATCGCGCCGCTGGAGGAGGTCACCTGGGTCGCCGGTGACGGCGTCCGCTACCTCGACCCGGCGATCGTGCTGCACTTCAAGGCCTCGCACGCCAGACCCGAGGACCTCGTCGACCTCGAGAACGCCTGGCCGCTGCTGACGGCTCAGCAGCAGCGGTGGCTGCGGGACGCGGTCGCCCGGTCGAACCCGGACAGCCCCTGGAACGGGCGTCTTGGCGACGCCTGAGCCCCGCAGCGAACGCCAGACTGCTGCGTTGCTGGCGCGACGGTGCGGGCGCTTGGCCGCGCGGGCAGACTGGCCGGCATGGACCTCGAGCAGGCAGCCGCGTTCGTCGCCACCCACCACCGTGCCGTGCTCGCGACGCGCACGGCCTCCGGCGGCGTGCAGCAGAGTCCCGTCCTCGTCGGTGTGGACGCCGAAGGTCGCTTCGTGGTGAGCAGCCGCGAGGCGGCGTACAAGACCCGCAACCTGCGCCGGGACCCGTGGGCCCAGCTCTGCGTGCTCTCCGACGCGTTCTTCGGCGACTGGCTCGTGGTCGAGGGCGAGGCCGAGGTGCTGAGCCTGCCCGGGGCGACCGAGCCCCTGGTGGACTACTACCGGAGGGTGGCCGGCGAGCACGACGACTGGGACGCCTACCGGGCCAGCCTCGTCGAGCAGCAGCGCGTCGCGATCCGGGTCACCGGGCTCCGGGCCGGACCGGACAGGCGCGGATGAGCCGCAAGGCCGTAGGCTTGAAGATGCAATGAACGCGAAGGTTGCCATGAACCAGTCCGTCTATCTCGACCATGCCGCGACGACGCCGATGCGCGCCGACGCGGTCGCCGCGATGTCCGCACAGCTCGTCCGGACCGGCAACCCGTCGTCGCTGCACGCCTCCGGACGGCAGGCCCGCCGGGTCGTCGAGGAGTCCCGCGAGACCATCGCGCACGCTGTGGGCTGTCGGCCCGGTGAGCTGGTGTTCACCTCGGGCGGCACCGAGTCGGACAACCTCGCGGTGCAGGGCATCTACCGGGCCCGGCGCGCCGCCGACCCGCGGCGCACCCGCATCCTGACGACCGCGGTGGAGCACCATGCGGTGCTCGACACCGCGCGGTGGCTCGGCGAGCACTCCGGCGCGGAGGTCGAGCTGCTGCCGGTCGACGACCGCGGCCGGCTCGACGTCGCGGCGCTGCGCGGTGCCGTGGAGCGCGACCCGGGCTCCGTGGCGCTCGTCTCGGTGATGTGGGCCAACAACGAGGTCGGCACGGTGCAGCCGGTCGACGAGGCGGTGCAGGTCGCCCACTCCTACGACATCCCGGTGCACACCGACGCCGTCCAGGCGGTGGGCCAGGTGCCGGTCGACGTCGCCGGCAGCGGTGTCGACGCGCTGACCCTGACCGCGCACAAGGTCGGCGGCCCGTTCGGCGTCGGCGGCCTCGTCGTACGACGGGAGCTGGCGCTGGAGCCACTGCTGCACGGCGGCGGCCAGGAGCGCGACATCCGCTCGGGGACGCTCGACGCCCCCGCGATCTCCGGCTTCGCCAGGGCCGTCGAGCTCGCGGTGGAGCAGCGGGAGGAGTACGCCGCTCGGCTGGCCGCGTTGCGCGACGACCTGGTGAGCCGGGTTCGTGCCGTCGTGCCCGGGGCGACGGTCAACGGCGACCCTCGGCCCGGGCACCGGCTCCCCGGCAACGCCCACCTGACGTTCCCCGGCTGCGAGGGCGACTCACTCCTGATGCTGCTGGATGCCCGCGGGATCGAGTGCTCCACCGGGTCGGCCTGCTCGGCCGGTGTCGCGCAGGCGTCCCACGTCCTGCTCGCCATGGGTCGCGACGCCGAGTCGGCGCGGGGCTCCTTGCGCTTCTCCCTGGGGCACACCAGCACCGCCGCCGACGTGGCCGCGCTCGTCGACGCGATCGGCCCGGTCGTCGAGCGGGCCAGGGCCGCCGGTGCCGTGGCCGGGCTGTCGTCCGCCAAGAAGCTGGCCGGCTGAGCCGATGCGCGTCCTGGCTGCCATGTCCGGCGGCGTCGACTCCGCCGTCGCCGCGGCCCGTGCCGTCGAGGCGGGGCACGAGGTGACCGGCGTGCACCTCGCCCTCTCGCGCAACCCGAACTCCTACCGCACCGGTGCACGCGGCTGCTGCACGATCGAGGACGCCGGCGACGCTCGGCGGGCCGCCGACGTCATCGGCATCCCGTTCTACGTCTGGGACCTCAGCGACCGCTTCCACGAGGACGTGGTCGAGGACTTCGTCGCCGAGTACGCCGCCGGCCGGACGCCCAACCCATGCCTGCGCTGCAACGAGAAGATCAAGTTCGCCGCAGTGCTCGAACGGGCACTCGCCCTCGGGTTCGACGCAGTGGCCACCGGTCACTACGCGCGCCTCGAGACGGACCTGGAGGGCGTCGTCGCGTTGCACCGCGCCGTCGATGACGGCAAGGACCAGTCCTACGTGCTCGGGGTGCTGAACCAGCAGCAGCTCGCGCACGCGCTGTTCCCGTTGGGCGCCTCCACGAAGGCCGACGTCCGCGACGAGGCGGAGCGCCGCGGGCTCGCGGTGGCCCGGAAGCCGGACAGCCACGACGTCTGCTTCATCGCCGACGGTGACACCCCAGGCTGGCTGCGCGAGAGGCTCGGCGCGGGGAGCGGCACGATCGTCGACGCGGAGACGGGAGCGGTGCTCGGTGGGCATGACGGCGCCTTCGGCTTCACCATCGGCCAGCGCAAGGGTCTGCGGCTCGGCCGCCCCGCGCCGGATGGGCAGCCCCGGTTCGTGCTCGACATCGAGCCGGTCAGTGGAACGGTCACGGTGGGCCCGCGGGCCCTGCTCACGGTGGACGAGATCGAAGGCACCCGCCCGCGCTGGTGCGGTCCGGCCCCGGACACCCCCGTCGAGGGCACCGTGCAGCTGCGCGCGCACGGTGGACGGCACCGGGCGCTGGTCACCGTGGAGGACGGGACCGCCGACCGCGAGACGGTGCGGATCGCGCTGCTAGACCCCGCACAGGGGATCGCACCCGGGCAGGCCGCGGTGGTCTACGTCGGGAGCCGTGTGGTGGGCTCCTGCACGATCACGCGAACGGCGCTGAGGAGCGTGTCGTGACCGGGGCGACCGGGATCGGGTCGCTTCCCGGCGCGGACGCGACCGAGTACCACGAGGCGGTCCGCATGGTCTTCGGCGAGCTGCCCGACTACCCGCACCTTCCCGAGCTGCCCGGCCGGGGCGCCCCGGCCGACCTGACCGGCCGGGCCCTCGCGATGATGTCCGGCCTGGGGGCGGACCTCCAGCCCGCCGGCTGGCGGCTGACCGACGCCTCGGGCATCGACCACCGCCGCGCTCGTTCGCTGCTCGCGCAGGACCTCGACGACGTCGAGGAGCAGGGCCAGGACTTCGAAGGGCCCTTCAAGGTGCAGGTCGCCGGGCCGTGGACGCTGGCGGCGACCGTCGAGCGACCGCGCGGTGACCGGGTGCTCGCCGACCACGGCGCCCGCCGTGAGCTGGCCCAGGCACTCGCCGAAGGGATCGGGGAGCACGTCGCGGACGTGCGGCGCCGGCTGGCGAACGCCTCGGTCGTCGTCCAGGTCGACGAGCCGTTGCTGCCGGCAGTGCTCGCGGCGACGGTGCCGACGGCGTCGGGGTTCGGCCGGCACCGGGGTGTCGACGCGG
Source organism: uncultured Actinomycetota bacterium (assembly GCA_963811365.1). GTDB lineage: Bacteria > Actinomycetota > Actinomycetes > Propionibacteriales > Nocardioidaceae > CAWEQW01. The sequence goes on from CAWEQW010000002.1 coordinate 479,924, forward strand.
CCGGCGCCTCGCCCGCGCTCGAGTGGGTGTTCGCCGCCGTCGAGGCGGCCGGGGCGCGTCCGGTGGCGCACTGCTGTGCGGCGGAGGCACCCGTGGGGCTGCTCACGGGTGCGGGCGCCCGCGGCATCTCGGTCGACGTGACCACGCTGGCCCTCCCGGCGTACGACGCGCTGGCCGAGGCGGCCGAGCAGGGGTGCGACCTGCTGCTCGGTGTGGTGCCCTCGCGGCGGCCGTCGGCGGCACCGACGGAGACCGCGCTCACCGAACGCGTGCTGCGGCTGCTGGACATGCTGGGGATCGACCCGAGCGAGGCCGCGGACCGGCTGGTCGTCACGCCCACCTGCGGGCTGGCCGGCGCGGACGCAGGCTGGGCCCGGGAGGCGATCCGCCTCACCGCCGCGGTGGCGCGCAACCTCGCGCCGTAGCCGCGGTGCGCGAGGGCCGCACCTCCGCCTGGAGGTGCGGCCGCGCACGGCCCTGAAGGGCCGGAACGCCGCGGCGGTCAGTGCGCCGGCACCGGCTCCTGGTCCTCGGTGGCCAGCTCCTGATGCTTGATGTTCAAGAACAGCGCCACGATGACGGTGCCGACCCAGATCATGATCGCTCCGGTGAGGAACGCGTGCGTCGCGCCTTCGGTGAAGGCGACGTGGCCGACCTGCGTCGCGAACTCCTTGGCCTGTGCGGCGTCCGGCGCGTGGCCGGACTGCGCCGCAAGCGCCTTGCCGGCCACGCTCAGCGTGCGCACCTTCTCGGTGGTGAAGTGCACCGCGACCGTGCTCAGGGTGGCCAGCCCCAAGGCGCCGCCCACCTGCTGCATGGTGTTCAGGACGCCCGAGCCGATGCCCGAGTCGCGGGCGCCGACGCCGTGCACTGCGGTGAGCGTCATCGGCACGAAGGTCATGCCCATCCCGAGCGACATCAGCACGATGAACGGCAGGATGTCGGTGAGGTAGTGCGCGTGCACGCTCAGTCCGGTGACGGAGTCGTCGTAGGGCATCCGGGAGAAGCCGAACAGCGCAGCACCCGCCATCAGCGTGCCGAGGCCGGCCAGCCACTTCGGGTCGATGATCGCGACGAGCCTGGAGGAGACGGTCGCGGCGACCACGATACCGGCGCTGAACGGCAGGAACGCGACGCCGGTGGCCAACGGTGACCAGCCGAGGACGTTCTGCACGAACTGGCTCAGGAAGTAGAACATCGCGAACATCGCGGCCGGGACGAGCATCATCACGGCGAAGCTGGTGGCGCGGGCGCGGTTGGCGAGGATCCGGAACGGCAGCAGCGGGTGCGCCACCCGGCGCTCGATGACCACCAAGGTCAGCAGCAGCAGGGCTCCGACGACCAGCGCGGTGACGGTGAGGGGGTCGGCCCAGCCGTGGCGCGGGTCGCCGGCGCGGGTGAGGCCGTAGACGATGCTGACCAGGCCGAGCGTTCCGGACAGGGCGCCGGGAAGGTCGAGCTCGCCCGGGTGCGACTCGCTCTCGGCGAGCAGCCGCGGGGCGGCCAGCGCGGCACCGAGGCCGATCGGGACGTTGATCAGGAAGGTCAGTCGCCAACCCTCGACGGCGTGGCCGAACAGGACCGGGGTCAGCCCGGTGAGCCAGCCACCGAGGATCAGACCGACGGCCGCGCCGGCGCCGGACATCGCGGCGTACACCGAGAACGCCCGGTTGCGCGCGGGCCCGGCCGGGAAGGTGGTGGTGATCAGTGCGAGCGCGGCCGGCGAGGCGATCGCCGCGCCCACGCCCTGGAGCCCGCGGGCGCCGAGCAGCAGCGCCTCGTTGGTCGCCAGGCCGCCCAGCAGGGAGGCGCCGGCGAAGATCGAGACGCCGACCATCAGCATCCGGCGGCGGCCGTAGAGGTCGCCGAGGCGGCCGCCCAGCAGCAGGAGACCACCGAAGGCCAGCGAGTAGCCGGTGACCACCCAGGAGAGGTTGGCCTGGGTGAAGCCCAGGTCGTCGCGGATGAACGGGAGTGCGATGTTCGCGATGGTGGCGTCGAGCACCACCATGAGCTGGGCCACCGAGATGAGCACGAGGGCCCATCCCAGGTGGCGGTGACCGTTGCCCGGCTGCACGTCCGCGGGCGCGGTCGACGTCGTCGTCGTCGTCGTCATGTCTTCCTCGAAGGTCGGGTCGGCGGGCGAGCCGCCGGGGGAGTGACCTGGCCGGGGCCGGGTCAGGAGGGGGGCCGGGTCGCCGCGGGGACGATGATCTCGTCGACGACCTGGGCGATGGTGGTCTCGTCGGACCGCTGCCCCAGCACGAAGCTGCGGTGCATGACGATCCCGGCGAGCGCCGGAGCGAGCAGGTCGAGGTCCACGTCGGCGGTGATCTCACCGCGGGCCCGAGCCCGCTCGAAGATCCGACGGGAGGCCTCGATCTTGGGTCCGATGACCCGGGTCCGGAACTCCGCGGCGAAGGTCGGGTCGGCCTGCAGGGCGGTGATCACCGCTGCCAGGACGGCCGCCGACGTGTCCTCGCTGAGCCCGCCCGAGCCGCAGGCCATGAGGACGAGGTCGTCGCGCAGGGACCCGGTGTCGACCTCGGGCGCCGGGACGGTCTCCTTGGAGTGCAGGACGGCATCCACCACGAGGGAGGACTTCGTCGCCCAGCGCCGGTAGAGGGTCGCCTTGCTCGCCCGGGCCTCGGCAGCCACGGCGTCCATGGTGAGCCTGTCGTAGCCGACCCGCGCGAGCAGGTGCACGGTCGCGTCGAGGATCTCGCGCTCCCGCTCGCCCTCGACCCGGGGACGGCGGGTCTCGGGTCGGCCGATCGTACGCAAGGTCGGACCCATGTGGACCTCCTCCCGGGTAGGACGTGCTGTCACACGGACGCTTCACACGGACGCTTCACACGGACGGTACGGAACCGTTCCGTTTCATCAGAGCGTACGCCGCATGCGTGCAGCACGCAAGTGATTTCTGGGTTACGTGGCTCCCGGGACGAAGGCCAGCGACCGGCTCGCCGCGAACCCGTTCCACTGCGCGACCTGGCGGACCATGTAGTGCCCGACGCCGCCCATGTCGTGGCTCTCCACCGATGCCGCGACCGTCGCCGCTCGCTGGACGAACGCCCGGGCCTGGACCGCCGAGGTGATCCGGTCACGCCGGCCGTGCGCGGCGGCGACGTGCCGGCCGCGCAGAGGTCCGACCGGCTCCTCGGACGGCCACCACGGCGCCAGTGCCACGACGCCGGTGACCGAGGGGTGGTCGGCGACCGCGACAGCGGTCCGGCCGCCCATCGAGTGCCCCAGCAGCACGACGGGAAGGTCGCCGAGCTCGGAGCGCACCACGTCGAGGGCCCAGCGGGCGTCGGGCACCGGCGACGGTGGCGCGGAGGTGCCGGCGTTCCAGCCCACGACCTGGTGGCGCAGCAGCCAGACCGCGACGTCGCGCTCGTGCAGCCGGCTGCGGATCTGCCACATCATCCAGCGCGACCGTTGCCAGGAGGCGCTGCCGGCGGTCACGACGTCGTACCCCTCGGCCCGGCCGCCGTGCAGCATCAGCACCAGCCCGCGTGGACGCGCCACGCCGCAGCGGGTGAGGGCGCTGTCGGCGTCCGGCTCCGGCATCAGCGATCCTCGTTTCTGCGAACAGGGCCTCCCGGTCAAGGGCAGACCGGTCGGTCAGGGCGGGCCGGTCGGCCAGGGCAGGCAGTCTCGGGCCGCCGCGCAGCGGCCCGAGACGGTATGTCGGCGCCGCACGGCAAGATAGCCCCATGAGCGAGATCCCGGAGGTGCCGGCCGGTCCCGACCCGGACCAGGACGTGGCCCAGGACGGGCCCCAGGACGGGCCCCAGGAGGCTCCCGAGCTCGAAGCGGCGCCGCCCGCCGCGCGGGAGGAGCACCGCGAGCTGTCCGAGGAGATCGAGGACGCCCGGTGGCGCTACTACGTGAAGGACGCCCCGACGATGTCGGACGCGGAGTTCGACACGTTGATGCGCCGGCTGGAGGAGCTCGAGGAGCGGTTCCCCGAGCTGCGGACGCCGGACTCGCCGACCCAGAAGGTGGGTGGGGCGGTCTCGACCGAGTTCACCGCGGTGGACCACCTCGAGCGGATGCTGAGCCTGGACAACGCGTTCTCGCGTGAGGAGCTCGACGCCTGGGTGGCGCGGATCGGTCGCGAGGGGGTCACCGACGCGGAGTTCCTGTGTGAGCTCAAGGTCGACGGGCTGGCGATCGACCTGCTCTACGAGGACGGTCGGCTGGTGCGCGGCGCGACCCGTGGTGACGGCCGCACGGGCGAGGACGTCACGCCGAACGTGCGGACCATCGACAACGTGCCGGCCCGGCTGACCGGGACGCCGCAGTTCCCGGTCCCGGGGCTGCTCGAGGTGCGCGGCGAGGTGTTCCTGCCGGTGGCGGCGTTCGAGCGGCTCAACGCCGCGATCGCCGGGCTCGGCCGTCCGCCGTTCGCCAACCCGCGCAACGCGGCGGCCGGGTCGCTGCGCCAGAAGGACCCGCGGGTGACCGCGTCCCGGCCGCTGGCGATGGTCTGCCACGGCATCGGCGCCCGCGACGGCTTCGAGCCGAAGCGGCAGTCGCATGCCTACGAGGCGCTCGCGGCGTGGGGGCTGCCGGTGAGCTCTCGGGTGCGGGTGGTGCCGGACCTCGCGGGGGTGCAGGCCTACATCGACCGGTACGGCGAGCAGCGCCACGAGGTGGAGCACGAGATCGACGGGGTCGTGGTGAAGGTCGACCAGGTCTCCCTGCAGCGGCGGCTGGGCTCGACGTCGCGGGCGCCGCGCTGGGCGATCGCGTTCAAGTACCCGCCCGAGGAGGTCAACACCCGGCTGTTGGACATCCGGGTCAACGTCGGTCGCACGGGCCGGGTGACGCCGTACGGCGTGATGGCGCCGGTGCGGGTCTCGGGGTCGACGGTGGAGATGGCGACCCTGCACAACGCCTCGGAGGTGCGCCGCAAGGGGGTGCTGATCGGCGACACGGTGGTGCTCCGCAAGGCCGGCGACGTGATCCCGGAGATCGTCGGGCCGGTGGCCGACCTGCGCGACGGCTCCGAGCGGGAGTTCGTGATGCCGACGCACTGCCCCGTGTGCGGCACCGAGCTGCGCCCGGAGAGGGAGGGCGACGCCGACATCCGGTGCCCCAACACCCGGTGGTGTCCCGCGCAGCTGCGGGAGCGGGTGTTCCACGTCGCGGGTCGCGGCGCGTTCGACATCGAGGTGCTCGGCTACGAGGCCGCGGTCGCGCTGCTCGAGGCGGGGGTGATCCACGACGAGGGCGACCTCTTCTCGCTGACCGAGGCCGACCTGCTGCGGGTGCCGATGTTCACCCGCGCGCCGAAGAAGGGCGAGGGCGACGAGCCGGTGCTGTCGGCCAACGGCGCCCGGCTGCTGGCGAACCTCGGTGAGGCGAGCCAGCGCCCGCTGTGGCGGGTGCTGGTCGCGCTGTCGATCCGGCACGTCGGCCCGACGGCGGCTCGCGCACTGGCGGCCGAGTTCGGCTCCCTCGACAGCATCGCCGAGGCGTCGCTGGAGGAGCTCGCCGGCGCCGAGGGGGTCGGGTTGACGATCGCGGAGGCCGTCAAGGACTGGTTCGGGGTCGACTGGCACCGCGAGGTGGTGGCGAAGTGGCGCGCCGCCGGCGTGACGATGCGCGAGGAGCAGGACGCCTCCGTACCGCGCACCCTCGAGGGGCTCAGCGTCGTGGTCACCGGCTCGCTGACCCGCTACAGCCGCGACGAGGCGAAGGAGGCGATCATCGCCCGGGGTGGCAAGGCGACCTCCTCGGTGTCGAAGAGGACCGACTTCGTCGTGGTCGGCGACGCGCCGGGCTCGAAGCTCGACAAGGCGGTGTCGCTGAAGGTGCCGGTGCTCGACGAGGACGGGTTCACGGTGCTGCTCGACGAGGGCCCCGATCATGCCCGGGAGCGGGCCCAGGTGGGGGAGAGCTGACGCCGACCAGCCGCCGGCGGCCGCCGTGAAGGCGAGCACCCGGCCGAGAGCACCCGGCCGGCGAGTACGCAGGAGATCGCCCAGCGTCCCGAGGAGTGACGTGGGGACACCTGCGCGGAATGGAGGCGCGCCGTCGGGGTAAAGCACGTCAGTCCCTGACACCGTTCGCGAGGAGGACGTGTGCGCACGCTCTTCGTCCACCCGAGCCCGCTGATGTACTCCGAGATCTTTCTGCGGCTCGAGCCGCTGGGCGTCGAACGCGTGGCGCAGGCGGCGCGTCGGGCCGGCCACGACGTGCGGGTCATGGACCTGCAGGTGTTCGGCCACGGCGACCTGTGGCGCGAGCTGCGCGCGTGGCAGCCGGAGGCGATCGGGTTCGGCGTCAACTACCTCGCCAACGTTCCCGAGGTCATCGACCTGGCCAAGGAGATCAAGCTGCGGCTGCCGGACTGCTTCGTCTTCGTGGGCGGGCACAGCGTCTCGTTCATCGCCGAGCACGTCCTGCAGGAGGCCGACGGCGCGATCGACGCGCTGGTGCGCGGCGAGGGCGAGGTGGTCACCCCGCTGCTCCTCGACGCATGCCGGGACGGGGAGCTGCACACGCTGCCGGGTGTGGTCACGGCCGATGGACGCGGCCCGGCGCCGCTGATGATGGACTCCCTGGACGACGTGCCGCCGGCCCGCGACCTGATGCGGCGGCGACGCAAGTACTTCATCGGCGTCCTGGATCCCTGCGCCTCCATCGAGTTCACCCGCGGCTGTCCGTGGGACTGCTCGTTCTGCAGCGCCTGGACGTTCTACGGCCGCTCCTACCGCAAGGCGTCACCGGAGGCTGCCGCCGAGGAGATGGCCCGGATCCGGGAGCCGAACGTGTTCGTGGTCGACGACGTCGCGTTCATCCGGCCCGAGCACGGCGACGCGATCGCGGCCGAGCTCGAGAAGCGTGGGGTGCAGAAGCAGTACTACCTCGAGACCCGCGCGGACGTTCTGCTGCGCAACACCGAGGTCTTCGAGCGCTGGCGCCGGCTGGGGCTCAACTACATGTTCCTCGGCATGGAGGCGCTCGACGCCGAGGGGCTGGACCTGTTCCGCAAGCGGGTGAGCCCCGACGACAACCTGCGCGCTCTCGAGGTCGCCCGCCGTCTCGGCGTCACGGTGGCGATCAACCTGATCGTGGACCCGCAGTGGGACGAGGAGCAGTTCCGCTTGATGCGCGAGTTCGCGCTGTCGGTGCCCGAGATCGTGCACCTGTCGGTGATGACCCCCTACCCGGGCACCGAGATCTGGCACACCCAGTCGCAGGAGCTGACCACCCGCGACTACCGGCTGTTCGACATCCAGCACGCGGTGACGCCCACCCGGCTGCCGCTCGCGACGTTCTACGAGGAGCTGGTCCGCACGCAGTCGGTGATCAACCGCAAGCACCTCGGGATGTCCGCCCTGGCGAAGACGAGCCGGGTGGTGGCGCGCCAGCTCGCCCACGGCCAGACGAACTTCGCCGGGATGCTGTGGCGGTTCAACAGGGTCTACAACCCGCGCCGCCAGCTCGCCGACCACGAGCGCCCGGTGCGCTATCGGCTCCCGGTCCCGCAGCACCGCGAGTTCGCCCCGCGCGAGCGGAGCCAGCTCTACATCCACCCCCGCCCGACCCGCTCCGGCAGCTGACTCCGGGCACATCCGCGTCGCGCGCTGCTTGCCCGTGCGGCTTGCCCGTGGGGCTCCGCCGCGCAGCCGTTCAGGCGACGGCGAACCGGCTGGCGTCGGTGGTGCGGGCGCCTTCTAGGATGTGGTCTCCGCCCGTGCATCCGTCGCTAGGAGCGAGCAGCCCATGCCTGACATCACCCGTGAAGAGGTGGCGCACCTCGCCGACCTCGCGCGGATCGACCTGTCCGACGCCGAGCTCGACCACCTCGCCCCCCAGCTGGCCGTGATCTTGGAGTCGGTGGCCTCGATCAGCGGCGTGGCCGCCGAGGACGTGCCGCCGACCTCGCACGCGCTGCCTCTGAGCAACGTGTTCCGCGCCGACGTCGTGCGCCCCGGGCTGACCCCCGAGGAGGCTCTGTCGGGCGCCCCCGCCGTCGAGGAACAGCGGTTCAGCGTGCCGCGGATCCTCGGTGAGGAGGCCTGATGAGCGAGCTGACCCGCCGTACGGCGGCCGAGCTGGCCGAGGCGCTGGGCGCCGGCGAGACCAGCTCGGTGGAGCTGACCCGCGCGCACCTCGACCGGATCGAGGCCGTCGACCCGGCCGTCCACGCCTTCCTGCATCTGGACATTGACGGAGCACTGGCGGCCGCCGCGGCGTCGGACGCCCGGCGCGCCGCAGGAGCGACCGCCTCGGCGCTGGACGGGGTGCCGATCGCGGTCAAGGACGTGCTCACGACCCGCGGGCTGCCGACGACCTGCGGGTCGCGGATCCTCGAGGGCTGGGTGCCGCCGTACGACGCCACGGTCGTGGAGCGGCTGCGCGCCGCCGGCCTGCCGGTCCTCGGCAAGACCAACATGGACGAGTTCGCGATGGGCAGCTCGACCGAGCACTCCGCCTACGGGCCGACGCACAACCCGTGGGACCTCGCCCGGATCCCCGGCGGCTCCGGCGGCGGCTCCGCGGCGGCCGTGGCGGCGTTCGAGGCGCCGCTCGCGGTCGGCACCGACACCGGCGGGTCGATCCGGCAGCCCGCCGCGGTGACCGGCACCGTGGGCATGAAGCCGACGTACGGCGGGGTCTCCCGCTACGGGCTCGTGGCCCTGGCCAACTCGCTGGACCAGGCCGGCCCGGTGACGCGAACCGTGCTCGACGCGGCGCTGCTGCACGAGGTCGTCGGCGGCCACGACCCGCGCGACTCGACCTCGATCGACCGGCCCTTGCCGGCGCTCGTCGACGCGGCCCGCCAGGGCGCGACCGGCGACCTGCGCGGCGTGCGCATCGGCGTGGTGCGCGAGCTGACCGGCGAGGGATACCAGGCCGGCGTGCAGGAGCGCTTCGACGAGGCGGTGCAGGTGCTCGTGGGAGCCGGCGCCGAGGTCGTGGAGGTGTCCTGCCCGTCGTTCGTGCACGCGCTCGCGACGTACTACCTCATCCTGCCGGCGGAGGCCTCCTCGAACCTGGCCCGGTTCGACGCCATGCGGTACGGCATCCGGGTGCTGCCCGAGGATGGCTCAGGGACGCCGAGCGCGGAGGAGGTGATGCGTGCCACCCGGGACGCGGGCTTCGGGGCGGAGGTCAAGCGGCGGATCATCCTCGGCACCTACGCCCTGTCCAGCGGCTACTACGACGCCTACTACGGGCAGGCGCAGAAGGTCCGCACGCTGATCAGCCGGGACTTCGCCGCGGCGTTCGAGCTCGCCGACGTGCTGGTGTCGCCGACGGCGCCCACGACGGCGTTCCGGCTCGGAGAGAAGCTCGACGACCCGCTCGCGATGTACCTCAACGACCTCGCCACGATCCCGGCGAACCTGGCCGGGGTGCCCGGCATCTCCGTGCCGAGCGGGGTCGCCGCGGAGGACGGCCTGCCCACCGGCTTCCAGGTGCTCGCGCCGGCGACCGCCGACGACCGGGTCTACCGGGTGGGTGCGGCGCTGGAGATGCTGCTGCAGGACCGGTGGGGCGGGCCTCTCGTGCCGCCCGACCTCGTCGTCGAACGGCAGGGGAGCCCGGCAGGCGCGACCGGAGGGGTGTCCGCATGAGCGCCGAGACGCTGTCGTTGCAGGAGGCCCTCGAGCGCTTCGACCCGACGCTGGGCCTGGAGGTGCACGTCGAGCTGAACACCGCCTCGAAGATGTTCTGCGGCTGCGCGACCGGGTTCGGCGCCGAGCCGAACACCCAGGTGTGCCCGGTCTGCCTCGGACTGCCCGGGGCGATGCCCGTCGTGAACGCGACCGCGGTGGAGTCGGCGGTGCGGATCGGTCTCGCGCTCAACTGCACGATCGCGCAGTGGTGCCGGTTCGCCCGGAAGAACTACTTCTACCCCGACATGCCGAAGAACTTCCAGACCTCCCAGTACGACGAGCCCATCGCGTACGAGGGGTGGACCGAGGTCGAGGTGGACGGCGAGGTGGTCCGCGTCGAGATCGAGCGGGCGCACATGGAGGAGGACACCGGGAAGTCGCTGCACGTCGGCGGCGCCACCGGCCGCATCCACGGCGCCGACCACTCGCTGGTCGACTACAACCGCGCCGGCATCCCGCTGATCGAGATCGTCACCAAGCCGGTGACCGGTACCCGCGAGAAGGCGCCGCTGGTCGCCCGGGCCTACGTGGCGCAGCTGCGCGAGCTGCTGCTCGGCCTCGGGGTCTCCGACGTCCGGATGGAGCAGGGGTCGCTGCGCTGCGACGTGAACCTGTCGCTCGCCCCGGCCGGGTCCACCACGCTCGGCACCCGCACCGAGACCAAGAACGTCAACTCGCTGCGCTCGGTCGAGCGGGCGGTGCGCTACGAGATCGGCCGCCAGGCCGCGTGGCTCACCGCCGGTCGGAAGGTCGTGCAGGAGACCCGGCACTGGCACGAGGACACCGGCGTGACGACCTCCGGGCGGGAGAAGTCCGACGCCGAGGACTACCGGTACTTCCCGGAGCCGGACCTCGTCCCGGTCGCCCCCGACCCGGCCTGGGTGGAGAGGCTGCGCGCCTCGCTGCCGGAGCCGCCCGCCGCACGGCGCGCCCGGCTCCAGCGGGAGTGGGGCTTCAGCGACCTCGAGATGCGCGACACCGCGGGCGCGGGCGCGCTCACGCTCGTGGAGGAGACCGTCGCGGCGGGGGCCGACCCCGCGGCAGCGCGCAAGTGGTGGCTGTCGGAGATGGCCCGCCGAGCCAACGAGCGGGGCGTCGAGCTCGCCGACCTCGGGGTGAGCGCGCAGGACGTCGCGCGGGTGCAGGCGCTCGTCGACGAGGGCAAGGTCAACGACAGGCTGGCCCGCCAGGTCTTCGACGGCGTGCTCGCCGGCGAGGGCACGCCCGACGAGGTGGTCGCGGACCGCGGCCTGGCCGTGGTCTCGGACGAGGGTGCGCTCTCGGAGGCCGTCGACCGGGCCATCGCGGCCAACCCCGAGGTCGCGGACAAGATCCGCGACGGCAAGGTGGCTGCCGCAGGTGCGCTCATCGGCGCGGTGATGAAGGACATGCGCGGCCAGGCCGACGCGGCGCGGGTCCGCGAGCTGGTGCTGACCAAGCTCTCCTGACGCGACACCCTGCCCGTTCGTCTGTGGTCGAGCCGGCGACTGTCGCGGGCTCGACCGCGGACGACTCGGGCGAGGCTACGGTTGCGCGCATGCAGCCATCCGCAGCACCCGTGGTGTCCACGACGCGCGGCCGGGTCAGCGGCCTGGTCCGCGACGGCATCGCCTGCTACCTGGGCATCCCCTACGCGGCGAGCCCCACCGGCCCCCGAAGGCTCCGGGCGCCCGAGCCTGCCGCGCCCTGGGACGGGGTCCGCGAGGCCACCGCCTTCGGAGCGACGCCGCCGTGCTCGGGCTACCAGCCGCCGACCGACCGGATCCTGTACCAGCCGACCGTGCCGGGTGAGGACTGGCTGACCGTGAACGTCTGGACGCCCGACGTGGGCGCCGCGGCCCTGCCGGTGATGGTCTGGATCCACGGTGGCGCCTTCGTCAACGGCAACACCGCGATCCCGATGTACGACGGCGCGGCGTTCGCCCGGGACGGCGTGGTGCTCGTGACGCTCAACTACCGGCTCGGCGTCGAGGGCTTCGCCGTGCTGCCCGACGCGCCCGCGAACCGCGGGCTGCTCGACCAGGTGGCGGGGCTCACCTGGGTGTGGGAGAACATCGCTGCCTTCGGAGGGGACCCGGGGCAGGTGACCGTGTTCGGCGAGTCGGCAGGGGCGATGAGCGTGCTGTCGCTGATGGCCTCGCCGGCCGCGAAGGGACTGTTCGCGCGCGCGATCACCCAGAGCGGCGCAGCACAGGCGGCCGCCGACCCCGACGACGCGGCGCTGGTCTCGGCCGAGCTCGGCCGCCGGCTGGGCCGGGAGGTCTCCGCGGCCGCCCTGGCGGAGGTGGACCCGGACACCCTGGTCACCGCCCAGCGCAGTGTCTCCGACGCGATGACCCTCGACCCCGACCCGGCGCGCTTCGGCGCCACGGTGGTGTCGAGCATGATGGCCTTCGCCCCGGTGGTCGACGGAGCTCTGCTGCCGGAGCACCCGCTGGCCGCCCTGCGCGCCGGCGCCGCGTCCGACGTACCGCTGCTCACCGGGACGACGAGCGAGGAGTTCCGGTTCTTCCTCGTGCCGGCCGGGATCGCGGCGGCCACGACCGAGGACATGCTCACCGGCCTGCTGGCGGCCCGCGGCGTGCCGCCCGCCGTGCTCGACGCGCAGCGCGCGAAGCGGCCGGACGCGTCGCCCGGCGACCTGCTCGCGGCCGTGCTCACCGACCTGTTCTTCCGGCTGCCCGCTCTCGACGTCGTGGCGGCGCGCCGCCCGGCCGCCTCCTGGGTCTACGAGTTCGCCTGGCGCACCGAGCACCTCGAGCTGGGTGCTGCGCATGCCGTCGACGTGCCGTTCGTGTTCGACGGGCTCGGTGCGACGAACGTGTCGTGGCTGGTCGGGGACGCGCCGCCGCAGCCGTTGGCCGACCAGATGCACCGCACCTGGGTGCGGTTCGCCTCCACCGGCGACCCCGGCTGGGCGCCGTACGACCAGGAGCGGGCCGTCATGGTGTTCGACGACCCCGATTCATCCGTGGTCGTCACGCCCGGGTAGCCGGCGCGAGGCCGGTCGTGCCTCATCGTCGGGGAACGTCTTCGGGATCATCTGCGGCGCGGCACCCGAAACCCCGAGTTCACCGATCGGGCGGTCGGCGCGTGGGTCAGGCGGGGCGCGGCGCCCCCAGGACGAGTGCCGTCCGGTCGGCGGCGAGGAACTCCTCGACCTCCTCGTGCTCGCGGCGGCGCTCGGCGAGCGCGTTCGCCGCGACCAGCGCGTTGCGGCGGGCGGCCTGCTGGGTGTGCACGTGCCAGGCTGCGATTCTGCGGATGAGCTTCCACGGCGTGCCCATGACGTCCTCCCGGTGGTCGTCGAGGTCGGTCCGGTCCGGCCCGAAGCGAGCGAGCCGCCTCGACGTACGACGCTAGGGGCGAGCTGATTCCGCGCGGTCAACGCGACGTGACGTCTGTGTGAACGAGCCGCGACCCGGGGGCCGGCCGGGCCGCAAGGCCTCGGCAACTCTTCACCCGCCAGCCCTTTACCCCGGAGCCGGCACCGTGTTGACTGCAACGCGGCTCCACAGCGACGCGAGGGCGGCGGCCGGGAGCCGCAGTCCTTTGTCGGGTCTCACACGAGGAGTCGCCACATGAGAAGAGCCACGTTCGCCACAGCCGTCGTCGGGGCCACCGCCCTGGCCGGCTCCCTGATCGGAAGCCAGGCCTTCGCATCCGACGGAGGAGGTCACCACCACGGACGGGCCCCGTTGGACCGGATCTTCGTGATCATGCTCGAGAACCACTCGCAGTCCAGCGTGATCGACGACCCGAACGCGCCGTACCTCACCCACCTGGCGCACACCTACGCGATGGCCGACAACTACTACGGCGTCACGCACCCGTCGATGCCCAACTACATCGCGGCGATCGCCGGCGACAACTTCGGCATCCAGGACGACAACGACCAGAACGTCGTGAACCTGGACCGCCCCAACCTCGTGGACCAGCTGGAGGCGCGGCACATCCCCTGGGCGGCGTACATGGAGACCCTTCCACCGGACAAGCAGGCGCGCTTCTGGCCGCAGACCGCGAACGGCACCGACATCACGCTGTACGCGAAGAAGCACAACCCGTTCGTGCTGTTCGACAGCGTGAAGAACGACCCGTCGCGGATGGCGAAGGTCAAGGACTACACCCAGATGTCGTCGGACCTGAACGGTCCGCACGCGCCGCGCTTCGTGTGGATCAGCCCGAACCAGTGCAACGACATGCACGGCGGCGTGTACGACACCGTGGCCGGTCACCCGGAGACACCGTGCCCGTACGGCAGCACCAAGGACGACGCCAACGACGCGGCGCTGAAGCAGAAGGGCGACGCGTTCGTGAGGACGGCCGTGCACACGATCACCCACTCGCGCGCGTGGACCGACCGCTCGGCGATCGTGATCGTCACCGACGAGAACGACTACACCGGCAACGAGCCGACCGGTGGATGGGAGAACGCCGACGGCTGCTGCGACTCGCCGTACGTGTCCAAGGGCGACCCGCGGGTCAGCATCGACTGGCCGGGTGGCACGTACGGCGGTGGGCTGATCCCCGCGATCGTCGTCTCGCCGCAGGGGCCGCACGGGTACGTCGACCACACGCCGTACAACCACTACTCGCTGCTGACCACGATCGAGCAGAACTGGCACCTCCCCTACCTCGGTCACGCGGGGGACACCGCCGGCGGCGTCGTGCCGATGTGGGCCTCCTTCGAACGGCACGGGTACCACGGCCACCGATGAGCCGGCCACCGATGATTCGGGAGCGTCCCGCCGGTCGGTAGCAGAAGTCGGGCGAGTGCTTGACGCGCCCCCTCCCCTGGTCCTAAGCCAGGGGAGGGGGCACCGGACCATGAAGGGGAGCAGGGATGACCGGACAAGCTGTACTGCTGATCGGCACCCGCAAGGGACTGTTCGTCGCGCGCAGCGACGAGCGCCGGGAGAGCTGGGCCGTCGAGGGCCCTGACGAGATCCGGGGCGAGGTGCACGCGGTCGCCGTCGACACCAGCGGCTCGACCCCGCGGCTGCTGATGGCCAGCCGGAGCTGGCACTGGGGTCCCCAGGTGCTGCACTCCGACGACCTTGGAGCTACGTGGGAGCGGGGACCGGACGGCGCGATCCGGTTCCCCGGCGACACCGGCCGGAGTCTCGAGGCGGTCTGGGCGCTAGCGCCCTCGGCGGCCGAGCCGGGCGTCGTCTGGGCCGGCACCGAGCCGTCGGCGCTCTTCCGCTCGATCGACGGGGGGGTCACGTTCACGATGGTCCGCGCGCTGTGGGACCACCCGCACCGCGAGCAGTGGGGCGCCGGGTTCGGCGGCCAGGCGATCCACACGGTGCTGCCGCACCCGACCGACCCGCTGCAGGTCACCGTCGCGATGTCGACCGGGGGCGTCTACCGGACCTACGACGGCGGGCAGAGCTGGGCGCCGGCCAACAACGGGATCAAGGCCGAGTTCATGCCGGGCGACCTGAGCTACCCGGAGTTCGGGCAGTGCGTGCACAAGGTCGCCCGCGACCCGGCCGACCCGGACCGGCTGTACGCACAGAACCACGGCGGGGTCTACCGCAGCGACGACGGGGCGGACGTGTGGACCTCGATCGCCGACGGGCTGCCCAGCGAGTTCGGCTTCCCGGTCGTCGCGCACCCGCACCGGCCGGGGACGGTGTACCTGTTCCCGCTGCAGGGCGCCGACGGCCGCTTCCCGCCCGAGGGGCTGTGCCGGGTCTGGCGCTCCGCGGACGCCGGCGCGACCTGGGAGGAGCTCGCCAAGGGACTGCCCGACGGGCCGTTCTACACCGGGGTGATGCGCGACGCGATGTGCGTGGACCGCTCGGACCCTGCCGGGGTGTACTTCGGCAGCCGCGACGGCAGCGTCTTCGCCAGCAACGACGACGGCGACACCTGGGCCACCGTCGTGGAGCACCTGCCCGACGTACTCGCCGTCCGCGCCGCCGTCCTCTGACCCCCGGTTCGGCTGCGGTCCCGCCGGCCCTTCTCGCGGGGCGACCGCAGCCGAACCGAGGGGTACGGCGGGCGTACCATCCGGGGCATGGCCGACAGCATCCCTGACCTCAAGCCCCGAAGCCGCGACGTCACCGACGGGCTCGAGCGGGCCGCCGCGCGCGGCATGCTCCGTGCCGTCGGCATGGGCGACGAGGACTTCGCCAAGCCCCAGATCGGGGTGGCCTCGTCCTGGAACGAGATCACCCCCTGCAACCTGTCCCTCGACCGGCTCGCGAAGGCCGTCAAGAACGGGGTGCACGCGGCCGGCGGCTACCCGCTGGAGTTCGGCACGATCTCGGTCTCCGACGGCATCTCGATGGGCCACGAGGGGATGCACTTCTCGCTGGTCTCCCGCGAGGTGATCGCCGACAGCGTCGAGACCGTGATGATGGCCGAGCGGCTCGACGGCTCGGTGCTGCTCGCGGGCTGCGACAAGTCCCTGCCCGGGATGCTGATGGCGGCCGCGCGGCTCGACCTCGCCTCGGTCTTCCTGTACGCCGGGTCGACCATGCCCGGCCAGGTGGACGGCCGGGACGTGACCATCATCGACGCCTTCGAGGCCGTCGGCGCCTGCATGGCCGGGCGGATCAGCCGCGAGCAGGTGGACCGGATCGAGCGGGCGATCTGCCCGGGCGAGGGGGCGTGCGGCGGGATGTACACCGCGAACACGATGGCCTCGGTCGCCGAGGCGCTCGGCATGTCGCTGCCCGGCTCGGCCGCACCTCCGGCCGTCGACCGCCGCCGCGACGGCTTCGCGCACCGCTCGGGAGAGGCGGTCGTCGGCATGCTGCGCGAGGGCATCACCGCCCGGCAGGTGATGACCAGGGAGGCGTTCGAGAACGCGATCGCCGTCGTGATGGCGCTCGGCGGCTCCACCAACGCGGTCCTGCACCTGCTCGCCATCGCCAAGGAGGCCGAGGTCGAGCTGACCCTCGACGACTTCAACCGGGTCGGCGAGAAGGTGCCGCACCTCGGCGACCTCAAGCCGTTCGGCCGCTTCGTGATGAACGACGTCGACAAGATCGGCGGCATCCCGGTCGTCATGAAGGCGCTTCTCGACGCGGGGCTGCTGCACGGCGACTGCCTGACCGTGACCGGCAGGACGATGGCCGAGAACCTCGCCGAGATCGCGCCGCCGGACGTGGACGGCACCATCATCCGCGAGCTGTCGAAGCCGATCCACGGCACCGGCGGCCTGACGATCCTCAAGGGCAGCCTGGCCCCGGAGGGTGCGGTGGTGAAGTCGGCCGGCTTCGACGAGGACGTCTTCGAGGGCACCGCCCGGGTGTTCGACGGCGAGCGCGCGGCGATGGACGCGCTCGAGGCCGGCGCGCTGCAGGCCGGCGACGTCGTGGTGATCCGCTACGAGGGCCCGAAGGGCGGGCCCGGCATGCGCGAGATGCTCGCGATCACCGGTGCGATCAAGGGCGCCGGTCTCGGCAAGGAGGTCCTGCTGCTGACCGACGGCCGGTTCTCCGGCGGTACGACGGGTCTCTGCGTGGGCCACGTCGCGCCGGAGGCGGTGGACGGCGGCCCGATCGCGTTCGTGCGCGACGGTGACATGATCCGCCTCGACGTCGCGAACAAGCGCCTCGACGTCACGATCGACGCCGAGGAGCTCGCCGCGCGGCGGGACGGCTGGAGCCCCAACGAGCCGAAGTACACCAAGGGTGTGCTGGCGAAGTACGCCAAGCTCGTGCACTCCGCCGCCGTCGGTGCGGTCTGCGGCTGACGGGGCGGTCTGCCGGGGCGGTCTGCGGCCGGCCCCCTCAGCGCGCCCGCTCGACGGCCCGCCTCAGGGCGTCGAGGCTGCGCGCGACGTCGTCCTCGCTCGTCGACCAGTTGCTGACCGCCACCCGCAGCACCGCGCGGTCGCGCCAGCGTGATCCCGACATCCACGCGGTCCCGTCGGCCAGCACCTCCGCGACCACTCGCCGGGTGCGCTCGTCATCACCGAACGTCGCGCAGACCTGGGTGAACGGGACCTCGTTGAGCACCTCGGCGCCCGGCATCGCGGCGATGCCGTCGGCGAACGCCCGGGCGTGTGCCGCTAGCCGCTCCACCATGGCCACCACACCGGAGCGGCCGAGGCTCCGCAGCACCGCCCACACCGGAACGCCGCGGGCCCGCCGCGACAGCTCGGGCACCCGGGCCATCGGGTCCCCGAGTCCGTCCTCGATCAGGTAGGCGCCGTGCATCTCCATGGCCGCGCCGAGGTCGCGGGGGTCGCGCACGAACGCCAGGCCCGCGTCGTACGGCACGTTCAGGGTCTTGTGCGCGTCGGTCGCCCAGGAGTCCGCGGCCTCCATCCCGCGGGTGTACGGCGCCAGCGTGGGCGAGGCCGCGGCCCAGAGGCCGAACGCGCCGTCGACGTGCACCCACGCACCCCGCTCGTGCGCGGCCGCGATGCACTCCGGAAACGGGTCGAAGGCGCCGGAGTGGACGTTGCCGGCCTGCAGCGCCACGATGGTCGGGCCGGTGGGCCGCTCGGCGAGCGCGGCGCGCAGCGCAGCCGGCAGCACCCGGCCCTCGTCGTCGACATCGACCGGCTCCGGCTGCCCCAGCCCGAGGTAGCGGAGCACGAGGTCGACCGAGTCGTGCCGTTCCCTCCCGACCAGCACCCGCACCGGCGGCAGGTGCGCGAGCCCCCTGCCCACGTCGGCGCCCGCCGCGCGGAGCACGTGGTCCCGGGCCGCGGCCAGAGCGGTGAAGTTGGCCATCGTGCCGCCGGTGACGAAGCCGACACCGCTCTCGGCGGGCAGGCCGAGCAGCTCGAGCAGCCAGCGGCCCGCCACCTCCTCGGCGGCGGTGGTCGCGGGCGTCACCTGGCGCAGGCCGGCGTTCTGGTCCCACGCCGAGACCAGCCAGTCGGTCGCGAGCGCGGAGGGGTGGGTGCCGCCGATCACGAAGCCGAAGAACCGGCCGGAGGGCATCGCGGTCAGTCCCGGCTCGGCGGCCGCGGCCAGCAGGTCCACCACGTCGGCCGGGTCGGTGGGACCTTCGGGCAGGTCCCTGCCGAGCGCGTCCGCGACCGCGTCCGCGTCCGCGCGGGGTGGAACCGGTCGCTCGGGCAGGCCGGCGAGCCAGTCGCGGGCGTGGGCGTGGGCCCGGTCGAGAGCGCGGTCCACGGCCGGGTCGAGAGCACGGTCGAGCGGTTGGTCGTCCATCCCGACAGTCTCGGCCCTGGACGGGGACGCTGCCAGGGCCGAGCGCGAGGTGGGCTCGACCGGTCGTCGCGGCCACCCCGGTGGACCAGATCTCGGGCAACCGAGCGCTCGGTCCGGGCGGTGCCCTAGCCTGCGTCAGTGGGCACCGTGCACCCCGCCATCGACGCACGGCTGCGCGCCTTCATCGAGGCGCAGCCGCTGTTCTTCGTCGCCACCGCACCCCGAGACGGTGGCCACGTCAACGTCTCGCCGAAGGGGGTCGCCGGCACCTTCGTGGTCGTCGACGAGCACACGGTGGCGTTCCTCGACCTCACCGCGAGCGGCGCGGAGACCATCGCGCACGTCCGGGAGAACGGCCGGATCACGGTGATGTTCTGCGCGTTCTCGGGGAAGCCGAGCATCGTGCGGCTGCACGGGCGGGGTCGGGTGGTCAGCATCTACGACGGCGAGTACGCCGCCTGGGCGCCGCGGTTCGCCGAGCGCCGCGCGGCCCGCGCCGTGATCGTGGTCGACGTCGAGCGGGTCTCGGACTCCTGCGGCTTCGGCGTCCCGCTGATGGAGTACGCCGGGGAGCGGGACCTGCTGCCGGCGCACATGGCGCGCAAGGGGCCCGACGGGCAGGCCGACTACCGCCGCCGCAAGAACCGCACGAGCATCGACGGGCTGCCGGCCTTCGACGACGACCCCGCCTGACCATGTCCCCGCCTGACCATGTCGCCGGCTGCCGACCACCCGGCCGACCACCCGGCCGACCGACATACAAGACGCGGGTACCATATGCTGGGACGGGCGTGACCCGTGCTTGACGGAGGGACGCGTGAGCAGGGACCGTTGCACCATGCGCTGGCACCTCCTCGTAAGCACGCGACGCGGCTGCTGAGGTCGACGACCTCCAGCACGCGTCATCCCCTCGTCCGCCCACCGGGCCGAGGGGTTTTTTCTTGGGTGGGAACGGCCAACGACCAGACGGCACGACAGAGGAAGGCAAGCATGAGCGAGCAGGCCACCAGTGTGACCGGGGCACAGAGTCTGATCACCTCGTTGGAGTCCGCCGGCGTCGAGCACGTGTTCGGCATCCCCGGCGGCGCCATCCTTCCCGCCTACGACCCGCTCTTCGACTCCACGAAGCTCCGGCACATCCTGGTGCGGCACGAGCAGGGCGCCGGGCACGCCGCGCAGGGCTACGCGGTGGCGACCGGACGCGTCGGTGTCTGCATGGCCACCAGCGGTCCCGGAGCCACCAACCTGGTGACCCCGCTGGCCGACGCGTACATGGACTCGGTGCCGATCGTCGCCGTCACCGGCCAGGTCTCGAGCGCGGCGATCGGCACGGACGCGTTCCAGGAGGCCGACATCCGCGGCATCACGATGCCGATCACCAAGCACAACTTCCTGGTGACAGACCCGGCCGAGATCCCGCGGACGATCGCCGAGGCCTTCTACATCGCCTCGACCGGTCGGCCGGGCCCGGTGCTCGTCGACGTCGCCAAGGACGCGATGCAGGCGCGGACGACGTTCCGCTGGCCCGCCGAGCTGAAACTTCCCGGCTACCGCCCCGTCACCCGCCCGCACGCGAAGCAGGTCCGCGAGGCGGCCAAGCTGGTCCTCGAGGCGCGCCGGCCGGTGCTGTACGTCGGCGGCGGCGTCATCTCGGCCCGGGCGGCCCGGGAGCTCCGCGTGCTCGCCGAGATGACCGGCATCCCGGTGGTCACCACGCTGATGGCGCGCGGCGCGTTCCCGGACAGCCATCCGCAGCATCTCGGCATGCCGGGCATGCACGGCACGGTCGCCGCAGTGGCCGCCCTCCAGCGCAGCGACCTGATCATCAGCCTCGGAGCCCGCTTCGACGACCGGGTCACCGGCAACCTCGACTCGTTCGCGCCGCACGCCAAGGTCATCCACGCCGACATCGACCCGGCCGAGATCGGCAAGAACCGGCACGCCGACGTCCCGATCGTCGGCGACTGCCGCGAGGTGATCGCCGACCTCGTCGTGGCGCTGCAGGCCGAGGCGGACGCCGGACGACAGGGCGACTACGAGGCGTGGGTCGCGTTCCTCTCCGGCGTCCGGTCGAAGTACCCGCTCGGGTACGACAAGCCGGCGGACGGCTCGCTGTCGCCGCAGTACGTCATCGAGCGGCTCGGCCGGATCGCCGGTCCGGAGGCGGTGTACGTCGCCGGGGTCGGCCAGCACCAGATGTGGGCGACGCACTACGTCCAGTACGAGCACCCGAACACCTGGATCAACTCCGGCGGCCTCGGCACGATGGGCTTCTCCGTGCCGGCGGCGATGGGCGCCAAGGTGGGTCGCCCCGACGCCACGGTCTGGTCCATCGACGGCGACGGCTGCTTCCAGATGACCAACCAGGAGCTCGCCACCTGCGCGATCGAGGGCATCCCGATCAAGGTCGCGATCATCAACAACGAGTCGCTCGGCATGGTCCGCCAGTGGCAGACGCTGTTCTACAACGAGCGCTACAGCAACACCGACCTGCAGTCGAAGCGGGTCCCGGACTTCGTCAAGCTCGCGGACGCCTACGGCTGCGTCGGTCTGGCCTGCGACTCTCCCGAGGACGTCGACGCCACGATCACCAAGGCGATGGAGATCAACGACGTGCCCGTGGTGGTCGACTTCCGGGTGCACCGGGACGCGATGGTCTGGCCGATGGTGGCCGCCGGCACCAGCAACGACGACATCAAGTTCGCCCGGGACATGGCGCCCCAGTTCGACGAGGACGACCTGTGAGCCCCGCGCCGCAGCAGGAGGAGACGCCATGAGCAAGCACACCCTGTCCGTCCTGGTGGAGAACAAGCCCGGCGTGCTGGCCCGGATCGCCGGCCTGTTCAGCCGCCGCGGGTTCAACATCGACTCGCTGGCCGTCGGTCCCACCGAGCACCCCGAGGTCTCCCGGATGACGATCGTGGTCAACGTCGAGGAGTCGCCGCTCGAGCAGGTCACCAAGCAGCTCAACAAGCTGGTCGAGGTGATCAAGATCGTCGAGCTCGACCCCTCGGCGTCGGTGAACCGCGAGCTGCTGCTGGTCAAGGTCAAGGCCGACGCCAGCACCCGCGGCCAGGTCCTCGAGGTGGTCCAGCTGTTCCGCGCCAAGGTGATCGACGTGGCGCCGGACGCGGTGACGATCCAGGTCACCGGCAACCAGGACAAGCTCGAGGACTTCCTGCGCATCGTCGAGCCGTTCGGCGTGCGCGAGCTCGTCCAGTCCGGGATCGTGGCGATCGGTCGGGGCGGCCGCTCGATCACCGAGCGCACCCTGCGCCCCGTCCCCGTCCCCACTCCGGCAGCCGGCTGACCGGCGTACCGGAAGACCCGACTCACCCTGATCCTGACGACCACCGAACACCCCGAAGACACAGAAGGAGAGCCCACCGTGGCTGAGATGTTCTACGACGACGATGCCGACCTGTCCGTGATCCAGAGCCGCAACGTCGCGGTCCTCGGCTACGGCAGCCAGGGGCACGCGCACGCGCTGTCCCTGCGCGACTCCGGCGTCGACGTGCGCGTCGGCCTGCCCGAGGGCTCCAGGAGCCGGGCGAAGGCCGAGGCGGAGGGGCTGCGGGTGCTCACCCCGGCCGAGGCCTGCGAGGAGGCCGACGTGATCGTGATCCTCGCTCCCGACCACATCCAGCGGAAGCTGTACGCCGAGTCCGTGGCGCCGAACCTCGTCGACGGCGACGCGCTGTTCTTCGGGCACGGGTTCAACATCCGGTTCGGCTACATCAAGGCCCCGGCCGGCGTGGACGTCGCGATGGTCGCGCCCAAGGGCCCCGGGCACCTCGTACGCCGGGAGTACACCGAGGGCCGCGGCGTGCCGGTGCTCGTGGCGGTCGAGAACGACGCCACCGGCAAGGCCTGGGACCTCGCGCTGTCGTACGCCAAGGGCATCGGCGGCCTGCGCGCCGGCGGCATCCGGACCACGTTCACCGAGGAGACCGAGACCGACCTCTTCGGCGAGCAGGCGGTGCTCTGCGGCGGCATGAGCGAGCTGGTGATGAAGGGCTTCGAGGTGCTCACCGAGGCCGGCTACCAGCCCGAGGTCGCCTACTTCGAGTGCCTGCACGAGCTGAAGCTGATCGTCGACCTGATGTACGAGGGCGGCATCGCCAAGCAGCGCTGGTCGGTCTCGGACACCGCGGAGTACGGCGACTACGTGTCCGGCCCGCGGATCATCGACGACTCGGTGAAGCAGCGGATGCAGGAGGTGCTCGCCGACATCACCAACGGCTCGTTCGCGCAGCGGTTCATCGACGACCAGGATGCCGGCGCACCGGAGTTCAAGCGGCTGCGCGCGCAGGCCGAGCAGCACCCGATCGAGGAGACCGGCCGCGAGCTGCGCAAGCTGATGAGCTGGGTGAAGTCGCACGACGCCGACTACGTGGAGGGCACCGCCAGCCGCTGACCGCTGGAGGTCCACCACGGTATGCAGCCGAACCGCCGCTGCCCACGACGTACACCTCGTGGGCAGCGGCGGTTCGTCGTGGGGAGGCGTGACCACAGTGGCGACCTGGGTACGACGGGGGGAGCACCCCGTCGCGAGAGGCACCCTGATGCAGACGTTCCTGCCCTACCCCGACTTCGAGCGCTCGGCGCGCGCACTGGACCCCAAGCGGCTCGGCAAGCAGCGCGTGGAGTGCATCCAGGTGCTGCGCGGGCTGACGCGCAGCGACTACGGCTGGCGGCACCATCCCGCCGTCCGGATGTGGTCGGGCTATGAGGAGGCGCTGGCCCGCTACGCGCTGACCTGCTGCGCGGTGTGGACCGAGCGGGGCTTCGGCGACACCTGCGCGGCGACCATCGTGGAGGACGTGCGCGAGGCGGGCGTGACCGGGATCCGCAGCCAGCCGGAACTCGCGGCCGCGGAGGCGCTGCCACCGTGGCTCGGAGACCGGGCGTTCCACCGCAGCCACCGGTCCTCGCTGGTGCGCAAGGACCCCGAGCACTACCGCCCGCTGTTCCCCGACGTGCCCGAGGACCTGCCTTACGTGTGGCCGGGTCGCGACGCGCCTGTCACACCGACGGGTCGGCCGGTGTCGGAGGGCTGAGCGGGCACGGTGCCCGTCGGGACCCGAGGAGCACCCATGCCCAGCAGCTTCCGTGACAGGGTCGGCGGGGTGAGCGCAACCGACGTCTTCGTCGCGCACCGGAACCTGCTGTTCACGATCGCCTACGAGATGCTCGGCTCGGCCGCGGACGCCGAGGACGTGCTGCAGGAGACCTGGCTGCGCTGGGCCGAGGTCGACCCCGGGAAGGTTCGGGAGCCACGGGCGTACCTCGTCCGGGTCACCACGCGGCTCGCGCTCAACCGGATGCGCACCGTGCGGCGCAGGCGGGAGTCGTACGTCGGGCCGTGGCTGCCCGAGCCGTTGCTCACCGCGCCGGACGTCGCCGACGACGTGGCGCTCGCGGACAGCGTGTCGACGGCGATGATGCTGGTGCTGGAGACGCTCTCGCCGGTGGAGCGCGCGGTGTTCGTGCTGCGCGAGGTCTTCGACGTCGGGTACGACGAGATCGCGCGGACTCTCGACAAGAGCCCGGCCGCCGTGCGGCAGGTCGCGCACCGCGCCCGCGAGCACGTCGAGGCGCGACGCCCGAGGGAGCAGGTGGACGCCGCGACGCGGGCACAGGTCGTCGACCGGTTCCGGACCGCCACCGAGACCGGTGACATCGAGGGACTGCTCGCCGTGCTGGCACCGGACGTCGTGCTGGTCACCGACGGCGGCGGGATCCGCAAGGCGGCGCTCCGGCCGATCGCCGGGCGGGACAAGGTGCTGCGCTTCCTCGCGGCGGTCACGCCCCCCGACGTCCGGGTGGACCAAGCGCACGTCAACGGCGCCCCGGCGTTGCGCGGGTTCGTCGCCGGCACGCTCGACGTCGTGATCACGCTTCGCGTCGAGGGTGGCGTCGTCCGCGGGCTCTACGTCGTACGCAACCCCGCGAAGCTCGGGAGGGTGGACGCGGCGGTACCGCTCACCAGGTGAGCGCGGGACGGCCCTCCGCAGCAACGGGTGACCGGTCGGGTACAGTTCTCGGTGGGCACAGCGTCGTGCACGGCCGCCTCCCGGGGAGCTCCCCGCCGAGCGCAGCGGCCGAGAACCGACCCGTCCCTCCTCTCTCTAGGACATCCTGTGAGCAAGCCTGTCGTCCTCATCGCCGAAGAGCTCAGCCCCGCGACCGTGGAGGCGCTCGGCCCGGACTTCGAGATCCGCCGGTGCAACGGTGCCGACCGCTCCGCGCTGCTGCCCGCCATCGCCGACGTGGACGCGGTCCTCGTCCGCAGCGCCACCAAGGTGGACGCCGAGGCGCTGGCCGCGGCGAGCCGCCTGAAGGTCGTCGCGCGCGCGGGCGTGGGACTCGACAACGTCGACGTGAAGGCTGCCACCCAGAACGGCGTGATGGTCGTCAACGCCCCCACCTCGAACATCGTCTCGGCCGCCGAGCTGGCGGTCGCGCTGATGCTCGCCGCGGCCCGGCACGTCGGTCCTGCGAACGCCTCGCTGAAGAACGGCGAGTGGAAGCGGAGCAGGTACACCGGCATCGAGCTCTACGAGAAGACCGTCGGCATCGTCGGCCTCGGCCGCATCGGCGTCCTGGTGGCGCAGCGGCTCTCGGCGTTCGGCATGAAGGTGATCGCCTACGACCCCTACGTCCAGGCGGGCCGAGCCGCCCAGATGGGCGTCCGTCTCGTGAGCCTCGACGAGCTGCTCGCCGAGGCGGACTTCATGTCGGTGCACCTGCCCAAGACCGCGGAGACCCTCGGCCTGATCGGCGAGGAGGAGCTGGCGAAGGTGAAGCCGTCGCTGGTCCTGGTCAACGCCGCGCGCGGCGGGATCGTCGACGAGCACGCGCTGTACCTCGCGGTCAAGGAGGGCCGGGTCGCCGCTGCGGGTCTCGACGTGTTCGCCAGCGAGCCCTGCACCGACAGCCCGCTGTTCGAGTTCGAGAACGTGGTGGCGACGCCGCACCTCGGCGCCTCCACCGACGAGGCGCAGGAGAAGGCGGGCATCGCGGTCGCGAGGTCGGTGCGCCTGGCGCTGTCCGGTGAGCTCGTTCCGGACGCGGTCAACGTCCAGGGCGGCGTGATCGCCGAGGACGTCCGTCCGGGCATCCCGCTCACCGAGAAGCTCGGCCGGATCTTCACCGCGCTCGCCGGCGAGGTCGCCCAGCAGCTCGACGTCGAGGTGCGCGGTGAGATCACCCAGTACGACGTCAAGGTGCTCGAGCTCGCCGCGCTCAAGGGCGTGTTCGCCGACGTGGTCGAGGAGCAGGTGTCCTACGTCAACGCTCCGCTGCTCGCAGCAGAGCGCGGCCTCGCCGTACGCCTGGTCACCGACCCGGAGAGCCCGGACCACCGCAACCTGATCACCCTGCGCGGCACGCTGGCCGACGGGTCGCAGGTGTCGGTGTCCGGGACGCTGATCGGCATCGCCCAGCGCGAGCGGCTCGTCGAGGTGGACGGCTACGACGTCGACATCGAGCCGACGCAGCACCTCGCGTTCCTGCGCTACGTCGACCGCCCCGGCATGGTCGGCACGGTCGGCAGGATCCTGGGGGAGGCCCAGGTCAACATCGCCGGCATGCAGGTGGCTCGCGAGACCAAGGGCGGCCACGCGCTCGTCGCGCTGTCGGTCGACTCCGCGATCCCGGCGACGGTGCTCGAGGAGATCCAGGCCGCGATCGACGCGGTCGCGGTGCGCGCGGTCGACCTGAGCGACAGCTGACCGGTCGCGGGGCCGCTCGCATCACCGGGTGGCCCCGCGGCTGGCTGCGGCGGTCCCGCGGGGTCGGCGCCTGGTGGCGATCGGCCCTCAGCGCTTGGTGGCGATCAGCACCGACGCGTCCGGGGCCACCATCACCTCGACGGTGGTGAAGCGCTCGTCGGTGAGCCACCGCTCGCGGAGCACGTCGACGCGACCGGCGAAGATCGGCGGCCAGGACGCGCACGGGGTGAAGTCGTCGAGCACCACGACGCCGGCGGGCTCGACGAGATCCACGACGATGTCCGGGCCGCTGTCCTTGGGCTCGCGGGCGTCGAGGAACAGCAGCGAGAACGGGCCCGTGTCGCGCAGCGTCGACCAGTCGGCGGCGACGACGTCGACCTGCGGGTCGTCGTCGAAGATCGTGGCAGCCGCCTTGGCGAGACGTGGCTCGAGCTCGGCGGTGACGATCCTGCTGCCGCCGCGGATCCCGCTGCGCAGCCATGCCGTCCCCACCCCGGTCCCGGTGCCGAACTCCGCCAGCGTCCCGCTGCGGGTGGCTGCGAGCGTGGCCAGCAGCCGGCCGGTCTCGTTGCGGCAGAACGACACGTAGCCGCTCTGCCGGGACACCGCGAAGGCCCGCTCGACGATCCGGGGCAGGTCGGGAGGGGCGCTCATGCGGCGAGTGTCGCAAAGGTCTGGTCCGCAGCGTGGCGCGCCGTCTCAGCATGCGGAAGGCCTGGGTATTGGACGAGACGTCGCGCGCCGGGCCTTGTTACCGTGGGGTCACCATGCGGAGCGTGTTCGTACTCATCGACCGCCGCGGCGGGGCCTCTTCGTAAGGCCACCTCGTCGCGGTGTTCGGCGTGTCCGGCCTTACGACCCTCCGCAGCGAGCGAAGCAGCACCGCACATCTGCTCTTCGAGATCTCCTTCGGTGACGCGCGACCCGCGTCCCGGTGCGACGTCCCACCTGCTGGCCGCGGAGGCCGGACGGTCCTCGCGGCCGCCCCGATCACCGACCACGATCGTCGCGGACACCCCGCCTGATCTGCCCAGTCCTTTGCAGACGGTCCGATGCGGACCGTCCTGTCGGGACGGTCCCGTCAGCACCGACGTACCAGAGACTTTCGACCGAGTGGAGCACACAGATGTACCAGATGTACCCGGAGTGGGGTCCGGCCCAGCACCGCGAGAGCTACGAGCGCGAGGACGCGCAGGCATCGGTCCAGAGGGGACTCGACCTGCGAGACAACGGCGGTCAGCGCCCGGACGACAACTAGAGTCCCCGGGTGACGAACCCAGATACGACGACCGCACAGCACCCGACCGCCGGGACCGGGGCGAGGACCATCCGGCTCGCCGTGGTCCCCGGAGACGGGATCGGCCCGGAGGTGACCGCCGAGGCGCTCAAGGTACTCGAGGCGGCCGCCCCACCGGCGGTGAAGTTCGAGTCCACGCGCTACGACCTCGGCGCCGAGCGGTACCTGGCCACGGGCGAGGTGCTCCCCGACGCCGTGCTCGGCGAGATCAAGGAGCACGACGCGATCCTGCTCGGTGCGGTGGGCGGCAGGCCTGGCGACCCGAACCTGCCACCGGGGCTCCTCGAGCGGGGCCTGCTGCTGCGGCTGCGCTTCGAGCTCGACCACTACGTGAACCTGCGGCCGTCGCGGATCTACCCGGGCGCGAGGTCGCCGCTCGCCGACCCCGGCGAGGTGGACTTCGTGGTGGTCCGCGAGGGCACCGAGGGGCCGTACGTCGGCAACGGAGGCGCGCTGCGCGTCGGCACCCCTGCCGAGATCGCCACCGAGGTCAGCGTGAACACGGCCTACGGCGTGGAGCGGGTGGTGCGCGACGCGTTCGCCCGAGCGATGCGCCGACCGCGCCGCAAGCTGACCCTGGTGCACAAGACCAACGTGCTCGTGCATGCGGGGGCCGTGTGGTCGCGCATCGCAGCCGAGGTGGGCCGGGAGTTCCCGGAGGTCTCGGTCGACTACCTGCACGTCGACGCGGCGACCATCTTCCTGGCCACGGACCCGGCGCGCTTCGACGTGATCGTCACCGACAACCTGTTCGGCGACATCCTCACCGACCTCGCGGCGGCGGTGACCGGCGGGATCGGGCTGGCGGCGAGCGGCAACGTCAACCCCGACCGTACGGCGCCGAGCATGTTCGAGCCCGTGCACGGGTCGGCGCCCGACATCGCCGGTCAGCAGAAGGCCGACCCGACGGCGGCGGTCCTGTCCGTGGCGCTGATGCTCGACCACCTCGGGCTCGAGGACGCCGGGCGCGCGGTCGAGGCCGCGGTCGTCGACGACCTCGCCGCACGTGCGCCGGGGGCAGCCCGGCGTACCGCCGAGGTGGGCGACGCGATCGCCGCGCGAGTAGCCGGCTGACTTCGCCCGGCGCGCGGCGGGAGGTTCACCATGGGATGCAGGTGAACCGGTACTTCCCACGATGAACGGCTCGTGGGGAGTGCAGGTTCGTCGACATCCCATGGTGAACCTCCGCCCAGCCCAGCCCAGCCCAGCCACACCCCGCCCGACACGGCCCAGCCGGCGGGCAGCCCGCATCCCGTAGAGCGCGCAGTGAAGGACCGGTACCGTGCAGCACATGGACAGCCCTCTCGCCCTCGACGTCGTCGCCTCCGGCCACCCGGTCGCCGACGACCGGCTCGCCGAGATCCTCGCGGCCCCCGGGTTCGGGCAGCACTTCACCGACCACATGTTCGTCGCGGAGTGGACCCCCGAGCACGGCTGGCACGATGCACGGGTCACCCCCTACGCGCCGCTCTCGCTGGACCCGGCCACCGCGGTGCTGCACTACGCCCAGGAGATCTTCGAGGGACTGAAGGCCTACCGGCACCCCGACGGCTCGATCTGGACGTTCCGGCCGGAGGAGAACGCGGCCCGGATGGTGCGCTCCTCGCGGCGGCTGGCGCTGCCGGAGCTTCCCGTCGAGCACTTCGTCGCCTCCGTGGACGCGCTGGTGCGCACCGACCAGCGGTGGGTCCCCGAGCCCGAGGGCGAGAAGAGCCTCTACGTCCGGCCGTTCATGTTCGCCTCCGAGACGTTCCTCGGCGTCCGACCGTCCCGGCACGTCACGTACATGGTGATCGCCTCGCCGGCCGGCGCGTACTTCGCCCGGGGGGTGAAGCCGGTCTCGATCTGGCTGAGCGAGGAGTACTCCCGCGCCGGCGTCGGCGGCACGGGTGCGGCCAAGACCGGCGGGAACTACGCGAGCTCGCTCGTCGCCCAGCAGGAGGCGATCGAGGAGGGCTGCGACCAGGTCGCCTTCCTCGACACCGTCGACCGGACGTGGGTCGAGGAGCTCGGCGGGATGAACCTGTACTTCGTGCACGACGACGGGAGCGTGGTCACCCCGGAGCTGTCCGGCACGATCCTGGAGGGCATCACCCGCTCGTCGATCATGGAGCTCTGCGGCAAGCTCGGCCACCGGGTCGAGGAGCGCCGGTTCTCCATCGACGAGTGGCGTGAAGGCGTGGAGTCCGGGCGGATCACCGAGGTGTTCGCGTGCGGCACCGCGGCGGTGGTCACCCCGGTCGGCCTGCTCAAGTGGCGGGGCGGCTCGGTCAACAGCGGTGGGCCGACCGGCGAGGACACCGGCCCTGTGACCCTCAAGATCCGCCAGGCGCTCGTGGACGTCCAGTACGGCCGGGCCGAGGACACCTTCGGCTGGATGCACCGGGTCGTCTGAGCCACGTCCCCGCCGGACATGCGCCGCGGCACGGACCGCGCCGACCGGTCGGCTACCGTGGTGCGGTGGTGTTCCAGGGGCAGCAGCCGCCGCGTGCGTCGGCGGGAGACGCGCCGTACGTCGGTCCCTACCGGCTGCTCACCCGGATCGGCGAGGGCGGCATGGGCGTCGTGCACCTCGCCCAGGGCCCGGACGGCCGACGCGTCGCACTCAAGGTGCTCCGTCCGCACGTCGTCGGCGACGACGAGGCGCGGGAGCGGCTCGCCCGCGAGGTCGCGTCGCTGCGCCGGGTGCACAGCCCACGGGTCGCCGAGGTCATCGACGCCGACCCCTGGGGGCCGCAGCCGTACGTCGCCACCCGCTACGTCCCCGGGCTCTCCCTGCACCAGCACGTCCGGCAGGAGGGACCGGTCGCGGGCGCCGAGCTCGCCTGGTTCGGGGCCTGCCTGGCCGAGGCGGTCGTCGCGGTGCACGCGGTCGGCGTGCTGCACCGCGACATCAAGCCCTCGAACGTGCTGCTCGAGGGACGCACCCCGGTGCTCATCGACTTCGGGCTGGCCCGGCTCGCGGAGGACCCGCGGCTGACCGCCTCCGGCTGGCTGCTCGGCACCCCGGGCTACCTCGCCCCGGAGATCCTGTACGGCGAGGACGCCACGACCGCCTCGGACGTGCACTCGTGGGCGGCGACCGTCGCGTTCGCCTCCACCGCCCGCCCGCCGTTCGGCACCGGGCCGGCGATGGCGATCATGGACCGGGTCCGCCGCGGCGAGCACGACCTGTCCGGGGTGCCCGAGCCGATGCGCGGGCTGGTCGCGGCCTGTCTGGCGACCGAGCCCGAGGACCGCCCGGAGATGGCAGCCGTGCTCGCGTCGCTGCGGGCCGGGCTGCACCAGCTCGGGTCGGGCGCCGCGGCGCGGCCACCCGTCGACCAGCCGACGATGCCGTACGCGCTGTTTGCCGGCCCGGACGGCGACAGGGACCCGACCGACCGGCTGGCCGCCGGGGCCGAGCCGGCGTCCACGTCGGCCGACGCGCCGACGGAAGTGATCCCGGGGCCGGCCGCGGCCGCGCCGACGTCGACCTCCGGCCGGCCGACCTCCAGTCAGCCGACCTCCGGCCGGCCGGCCTCGCTGCCGACCGCGCCGACCCGGACCCTGCCGGCCTCGGAGCAGCGGCCGGTGCTGACGCCCGCACGCGAGCCGTACCGCAGGCCGCCGGACCCGAGACCGGTCCACCCGACGCCGCCGGTGCCGGCCGGAGCCGGCTTCCCCGCCGCCTGGCGGCCGCCGGGCGGAACGGCGCGGCTGCAGCGCGGGGCGGCCCTGTTCGGGCTCGCCGCGCTCGTCAGCCTCGGCTTCGCGCGAGCTCCCTACGTCTGCGTGCTGCTCCTCGCCCTGGCGACCCTGGCGGTGCGCACCTTCTCGTGGACCAGCGACTCGGTCCGGGTCCGGCGCTACCGGCGCGGTTCCGCCCGCTGGTACGACGGCGCGGTGGCCGTGCTCAGCTCGCCCTGGTACCTGCTCGTCGCCACCGGAGGCACGGTCGTGCTGCTCGTCTGGGGGGTCGGCGTGGCGCTGGTCGTCGGGCTGGCGTACCTGCTGTTCGGCCTCCCGCTGGTTCCCGGGCTCCTGGTGATGGGGGCAGCCCTCGCCCTCGCGACCTGGTGGGGCCCCGGCGCCCGGCGTGTCCGGCTGCCGGCGCGGCGGGCCCTGCTGATGCTGGGCACCGGGGGCTACGCGGGCTGGGTGGCCGTCGCTGTGCTCGCCGTCGCGGCCGCCCTCTGCGCCTGGTTCCTGACCGATGCCGGGGTCACCTGGACGCCGCGGCCGGGAGCGCCCTGGCGGTCCGGGACGATGCTCGGCGACGTCCTGCACTGGCTCTCGACGGACCGGCCCTGACGGACCGGCCCTGACAGACCGGCCCTGACAGACCGGCCCTGACGGACCGGCTCAGCCGCCGTGCCACACCCGGGCGGCCTCCCCGGCCATCGCGGCGGCCTGCTCCAGCCCGGCGCGTGCAGCCTCGGGCCGCCGCGCGGGGTCGAGCAGGTTGCGGCCGAACGCCCGCAGTGCGGCGCGGTCCGGCCAGGTCGTGAAGGTGCGCGAGGCACCGGTGCGGCTCAGCTGCGCGGGGATCCGGTTCGCCCGGCTCGCCGACCGGGTCAGGGGCGCGACCACGACGACCGTGTCGGCGCCGGCGGCGAGGTCGGCGTTCGTGGCCGAGCGGACCCCGCCGTCGACGTACCGATGACCGTCGATCGGCACCGGTGGCCAGACCAGCGGCACCGCGCAGCTGGCAGCGACGGCCTCGACCAGGTCGACCCCGGTGGTGCGGTCGAAGACCACGAGCTCCCCGGTGTCGGCGTCCACCGCGGTGACCCGCAGGTCGCGGTCGGGCCAGCGCTCCAGCGGGAGCCGGCTGCGGATCACCGCCACCCGAGCCTCCGGCGGCTCGGTCCGCGCGGCGAGCGCGGCCCGCCCGAGGCGGCGGCGCTTGGCGGCGTCCTCGCCTGGCCAGGCGTAGGCGGCCACCCATCGGGCGGCGGTCCACGGTCCGAACCGGGCTGCGACCTCGCCTCGGGGGTCCTCCAGCTGCGCGGCGTACAGGTCGTCGAGGTCCCGGCCGCTCGTGAGCTGGGCGGCCACGACCGACCCGGCCGACGTACCGACGAGCACCTCGGCGTCCGAAAGGTCCACTCCGGAGTCGCGGAGCCCCTTGAGGATGCCGAGCTCCCAGGCGATCCCGGTGATGCCGCCGCCGCCCAGCACGAGTGCACGAGTCATGGACTCGTTGTACCCCGCACCTCGGACGGTCGCCCGGATCGCGAGACCTGGTTCCGGATGCCGGACACCCGTGGCAGACTCGAAGGGTGCAGCAGCGGAGCCGCATCATCATTCGCTAGCGCGCCGGGCTCCGGCGCGCTGACCTCTCGTTCCCACGGGAGGTCTTTTTGTTGCCGGACCCGCTCCACGTCGCCGAGCCGCGAGGATCCCCGTGACCAGCCCAGCCAGCAGCCCAGGAAGCAGCCCACTCAGCGCCGACTTCCACGTCTACGACACGACCCTGCGCGACGGCGCGCAGCAGGAGGGCCTCAACCTCTCCGTCGCGGACAAGCTCACCATCGCCCGCCAGCTCGACGGGCTGGGGGTCGGCTACATCGAGGGCGGCTGGCCCGGCTCGAACCCCAAGGACACCGAGTTCTTCGCCCGGGCCCGCGACGAGCTGTCGCTGGCCAACGCCGAGCTGGCGGCGTTCGGCGCCACCCGGCGCGCCGGCGTCAGGGCCGCGGACGACCCGCTGGTGGCCGCGCTCCGCGACAGCGGGGCCTCGGTCGTGACGCTGGTGGCGAAGTCCCACGACCGGCACGTCGAGCTGGCGCTGCGCACCACGCTGGCGGAGAACCTCGCGATGGTGCGGGACACCGTCGCGCACCTGCGCGCCGAGGGCCAGCGGGTCTTCCTGGACGCGGAGCACTTCTTCGACGGCTACCGGGCCAACCGCGACTACGCCCTCGAGGTGCTCCGCACCGCGTCCGAGGCGGGGGCCGAGGTGGTCGCGCTGTGCGACACCAACGGCGGGATGCTGCCGCCCTGGGTCGGCGACGTCGTGCACGACGTGCTGGAGACCACCGGGGCGCGGGTCGGCATCCACTGCCACAACGACACCGGCTGCGCCGTGGCGAACACCCTGGCCGCGGTCGAGGCGGGGGCCAGCCACGTGCAGGGCACGCTCAACGGGTACGGCGAGCGCACCGGCAACGCGGACCTCGTCACCGTGGTGGCCAACCTGGAGCTCAAGCTGGACCGGCGGGTGCTCCCCCCGACGGCGCTGCGCGAGGCCACCCGGATCGCCCATGCGGTCGCGGAGGTCACCAACGTGCCGCCCGCGTCCCGGCAGCCGTACGTCGGCGTCTCGGCGTTCGCGCACAAGGCCGGCCTGCACGCGAGCGCGATCAAGGTGGACCCGGACCTCTACCAGCACATGGACCCGATGCTCGTCGGCAACGACATGCGGCTGCTGGTCTCCGACATGGCCGGCCGGGCCAGCATCGAGCTCAAGGGCCGCGAGCTCGGGTTCGACCTCGGCGGCGACGGTGACCGTGCCCTGGTCACCCGGATCACCGACCGGGTCAAGGAGCTGGAGTCGCGCGGCTACACCTTCGAGGCCGCGGACGCCTC
This sequence comes from uncultured Actinomycetota bacterium, assembly GCA_963811365.1. Classification (GTDB taxonomy): domain Bacteria; phylum Actinomycetota; class Actinomycetes; order Propionibacteriales; family Nocardioidaceae; genus CAWEQW01. The sequence goes on from CAWEQW010000002.1 coordinate 514,317, forward strand.
GTTCGAGCTGCTCCTCTCCGAGGAGGTCGAGGGGGTCCGCCCGTCGTACTTCGAGGTCGAGTCGTGGCGGGTGATCACCGACTCCACGCCCGGTGACGAGGCGCTCTCGGAGGCGACGATCAAGCTGCGCGCCGGCGGCGCCCGGATCATCACCACAGGCGAGGGAAACGGGCCGGTGAACGCGCTCGACCACGCGCTCCGCGAGGCGATCGGCCAGGCCTATCCCGAGGTGGCGAAGTTCGAGCTGATCGACTACAAGGTGCGGATCCTCGACCAGGGCCACGGCACCGACGCGGTCATCCGGGTGCTGATCGAGACCACCGACGGCACCGGCTCCTGGGTGACGGTCGGCGTCGGGCACAACGTCATCGAGGCGTCCTGGGGCGCGCTCGTGGACGCGGTGACCTTCGGCCTGCGGCGCAACGGCGCCGGGACCGAGCCGGTGAGCGCAGCGGCCGGCGCCCCGCCTCAGCGCAGCCCGAGGTAGCGCGCCGGGTCCACGGCGGACAGGTAGCCGTCTCCTGCGGGCCGCACCTCGAAGTGCAGGTGGCAGCCGTCCGGCGCGCCCGCGTCCGAGGCCCGGGCCACCGGCTCGCCGCGGCGGACCCGCTGCCCCGGACGCACGAGCACCCGGCGCGCGTGCCCGATGAGCACGTCCACCCCGTCGTGCCGGAGCCGGAACGCGTGCGCGCCGTACGCCGGTCCGGGCGAGCCGGGCGACGTCGGCTCCACGACCCGCCCCGGCAGCCCGGCGTACAGCAGCGTGCCGCAGCGCATCGCGACGTCGATGCCGTGGTGGAACCCCTCGTGGCCCGGGCAGCGGGGGTCCGCGGCGTACCACGGTGCGCGGGTGCAGCCGAAGCCCACCATCACCCGGTGCCGTCCGGCGAACCACGCGGAGCGGTACCACCGGTGGTCGCTCGCGAAGAACCTCCAGCGCGGGTCCGGCTGCCGCAGGTCACCCGGAACCGTGGACGCGGTGGCCGTCGGGGCCGAGGCCGAGGCCGAGGCCGGGGCCGGGGCCGGGGCCGAGTGGACAGGGGCCGAGCGGACAGGGGAGGGCACGGCCGGCGAGGCGCGCGGCGACGGTGGTCTCGAGGGTGCGGCCGACGGGCCCGTGGAGCGGGCCTCGGACGCCGTGCTGCAGCCCGAGACGGCCAGCACGCCCGCGACCACGAGGGTGGCGACCGTGCGGGACATGCGCCGGAGTCTATGGCCCGGGAGGGCCACCACCGGGCCACCTGACCCAGGGACCGACCCCGTAGGTTCAGGTCATGAGCGATCTCCACGACCTGACCGCCCTCGAGCAGGCCGCCGCGCTGCGGGCGCGGGAGGTGTCGTCGCCGGAGCTCGTCGAGCACCACCTCGCCCGGGTCGCGGAGCTCTCGGACACCGTCGGCGCCTTCGTGACGGTCACCGCCGACCGGGCCCGGGCCGGTGCGCGCGCCGCACAACGTCGGGTCGACGAGGGAGGCCCTGCCGCCGTTCCTGGGGGTGCCCACCGCGGTCAAGGACCTGCAACTCACCGCCGGGGTCCGCACCACGTTCGGCTCCGCGGTCTGGGGCGACTACGTGCCCGACGTCTCCGACGAGGTGGTGCTCCGGCTCGAGCGAGCCGGCTTCGTCAGCCTCGGCAAGACCAGCACGCCGGAGCTCGGGTCGCCCTGCTACACCGAGCCGGACGTGGCGCCGCCGGCGCGGACACCGTGGGACCTCGACCGGATGGCCGGTGGCTCCAGTGGCGGGGCCGCCGCCGCCGTCGCGGCCGGGCTCGTGCCTGTCGCGCAGGGCTCCGACGGTGGCGGGTCGATCCGGATCCCGGCGAGCTGTTGCGGCCTGGTGGGCCTGAAGACCACCCGCGGAAGGGTCAGCGGTGCGCCGGTGTACGGCGACCCGGTCGGCCTCGGGGTCGCCGGACCGTTGGCCCGCACGGTCCGCGACGCCGCTGCACTGCTCGACGTGATGGCCGGTCGGTCGGTGGGCGACCCGACCTGGGCGCCCGGGCTTCCCGCGGGACAGCGGTGGCTGGACTGGTGCGACCGCGACCCCGGCCGGCTGCGGGTCGCCCGGTTCGCGACCCCGGTGATCGCCGACGCGCCGATCCACGAGGAGTGCCTGCGCGGCTACGAGCGGGCGAGCTCGCTGCTGGAGGAGCTGGGCCACGACGTCGAGGAGGTGGCCGTGCCGCTGCCGCCCGAGGCGGTCCCGACGTTCGAGACCTGCTGGGCGGTGCTCACCGGCCCTCGGTGGAGGCCCCGCCCGACGCCGAGCACCTGCTGCGACCGCTGACCCGGTGGCTGCAGGAGCGCGGGCGGGCGGTGTCCGGGCCGGCGTTCGGCGTCGCGGTCGGCGAGCTGCGGCGGGTCGCCGCACGTGCGCTGGCCGAGCTGGCGCCGTACGACCTGGTGCTGACGCCGACGCTGGCCCAGCCCCCGCTGCGGGTCGGCGAGATCCGCGACGACGCCGACCCGGCGCGCGACTTCGAGAACCAGAAGGCGTTCACCCCCTGGACGTCGGCGTGGAACGTCACCGGGATGCCCGCGGTCTCCCTGCCCGCTGCACCGCACGCCCGACGGTCTGCCGGTCGGGGTGATGCTCGCTGCGCGACCCGCCGAGGAGCACGTCCTGCTCGCCGCGGCGGCACAGCTCGAGGCCGCCGCGCCGTGGGGCGACCGGCACCCGGCGTGCTGGTGAGCGGCCGCTACACCAGCGCGCAGCGCGAGCACCGGGCAGGAGCGCACCGCCTCGCGGGCCAGCCCGAGCAGCGCGTCCGGCACCTCGCCCACCACCGGATAGCCCCACTCGTCGAGGGAGACGGCCTCGGGCAGGACCTCGAAGCAGAGGCCGCGGCCCCGGCAGGCCGGCCAGTCGACGCGCAGCCGGGCGGTCACTGGTGCACCCCGGTCAGGACCCGCGGAGCCGGCAGGTGGCTGCACGACCCGCGGCCGTGCTGCTCGACCTCGGCCGGGAAGGCGGCGAGGAGCGAGCGCACCAGCCGAGCGGTTCCGTCCGGGTGCGCGCACGCGCCGCGTCGCTCCACGAGCCTGCAGAGCTCGGCCACCCGGTCGGTGCCGTCCTCGCCACGGGCAACGCGCCCGACCGCGTCGGCCAGTGCGGGAAGCCCGTTGAGGCAGGGCCCGCAGCGGCCCGCGGACTGGCCGGCCAGGTAGCGCACCAGCCGGGCCGTCCGGGCGACCGGGCAGTCGTCGTCGGGCAGCGGCAGGACCACGCCGGCGCCGAGCGCCAGCCCGGCCTGCGCCATGTCGTCGCGGCAGACCCGCAACGCGGACAGCGTCCCAGGCGCCGCCCACGTGCCGTGGTAGCCGCCGACCAGGACGGGGCGGTCCAGCAGCCCTGCGGGCAGTACCTCCGACCACGGCGTGCCGGTGCGGACCTCGGCCACCTCCGGACGCCCGGTGTCGCCGGACACCGTCGAGCAGCACGGTGTCCGCGCCGCGTCCCGGGTCGGTCGCGAGCAGGGCGACGTGCGCGAAGGTCTCGGCGTTCGACGAGCAGCGTGGGCCGGCCGTGCAACCCGTCCACGGCCTCGGGACGCCAGCCGGTCACGGGCAGGTTCGCGACGCCCGGACAGCAGCTCGACGACCGCTCGTGCCTGCCCGGCGACGAACCGCGGGTCGGCGGTGTGCGTCCGGAACCGCAGCCGCGGCCGGCCCTGGGCGCGCTCGTCGACCGCGTCCCGGATCACCTGGCCCACGCCGGCCCGCTCCCCGGGGAGCACCACGTGCACCTCCCGGGCTCCCAGGGCCCGGGCGACCGCGGCGGCGCCGTCGAGCACGAGGTGCGGCCGGGTGAGGGCGAGCGCGGCGTCCTTGAAGCTGGCCGGCTCGCCCTCGGCGAGGTTCACGACCACCACGGGTCGGCCGCCCGCGCCGGCCGCGGCCCGGAGCTTGCGTGCGAAGGGGAAGCCTGCGCCGCCCCGGCCGCGCAGGTCCACCTCGTCGAGCCGGTCGAGCAGCTCCTCGAGGCTCGCCTCCGGCTCCGGCACGACCCGCCTGTGGGCGGCGAGCCGGGGGCCTGCCGCCGGCCCGAGGAGCAGGTCCGGTCCGGCGTGCACCCGCACCATCGGGCCGCTTCCGGGCGCGAACGGCTGGACCAGCGCCGAGTCGCCGCCGACCGCGCCCCGTCCGGCGCGCCGCTGTGCCGGCCGCTGCGACCGCCTCACTGCTCGGCTCCTGCCGGGACGAGCGCGGTGGGGACCGGCAGTGCCCGGCGGCGACGGGTCTGCGTCACGGCGAGCCCGACGAGCCGCAGCAGGACGGCCAGCGCCACAGAGCCGATGCAGGCCACGGTGAGCCACCGGCCGGCGGGCGTGCCGGCGTCGGTGCCGATGCCCAGTCCGTGGGCGAGCGAGGCCGCCCACGCGACGTAGGCCAGCAGGTGCACGACGCGCCAGCGACGGTGCGGCATCCGGGTCCGGAGCAGGCTGGTCACCGCGACCACCGCGATCACGTCCAGCGCAGCGGTTCCGAGCGAGAGCCACAGCGGGCGGTACGTCGCTCCGAAGGGCACCACGGCCTGCCACCACCGGATGTCGACGTAGCTGTCGATGACGGCGGACGTCACGTGCGCTCCCAGGAGCACCACCGCCACCAGGCTGAGGTTGCGGTGCAGCGCCTGGCTGAGGAACCGGGGAACCAGCCTGCCCGGGCGCTCGCCGGCGGCGAGCACGCCGAGCAGCACGGTCGTGGTCAGCAGCACGATCAGCACCACGCCGGTCCCTCGGTTCGCGAACCAGAGCACGGGTGAGGTCATCGGGTCGGTCCTTCCTGGTCGTCAGTCGGGTCGTCAGTCGGGTCGTCAGTCGGGTGGTCGGTGGGGTGCGGGGCCTGTTCGTCGGACGGCCAGCCCCTCGTCGTCCGGACGGCGCCGTCGGCCGCCACGAGCCTGGCGGCCACGCCGCGGTGCTCCAGCCACGCGACCGCGCCGTCCCCCAGCACCAGCGCCGCGGTGGAGGCGACGTTGGCGGCGACGCAGGTCGGACCGGTCGTCGTCACGGTCCGCCAGCGCTCGGCCGCCGGTGCTCCGGTGCGGGGGTCGACGACGTGGTGCACCGGACCGGTCGGTCCGTGCCACCGTCGCCCGGTCGTGCTGGAGGTGGCCAGGCCACCGCCGCCGAGCCAGACCGTGACCGCGTCGGCGTCGTGAGCGTCGACGTCGGGCCGCTCGCTGATCCGCACCGGGTGGCCTGCGCCGGGATCCGCGCCGGGATCCGGGCCGTCGATGCGGACGTCGCCGCCCAGGCTCACCACGACGGCACAGCCGAGGGCGTCGAGCACGCTGCGGGCCACCAGGTCGCCGGCCCACGCCTTGGCGGTGGCGCCCAGGTCCAGCGCGCAGCCTTCCGGCACTCGTACCGCCCCCGGCGCGCTCGTCGCCGTCGCGGTGGGATCACCGTCCAGCGCGACCTCGCGCCAGGCGTCGCGGCGGTGCGGCGGCAGCGCGCGGTAGGCCGTAGGGGGCTGCCGCCGGCGTACCACGTCGAGGTCCGCGTCGTAGCCGAGATGCACCATGGTCCGGCCCAGCGTCGGGTCGACCAGCCCGTCGGTCGCGCGGGCGGCCTCGAGCGCGACGGCCACGGCGGCTACCAGCAGCGGGTCGACCTCCACCCATCGCCCGGGGGACCGGTTCACCCGGCTCAGGTCCGAGTCCGCGCGGAACCGGCTGCAGGTGCGGTCCACCGCGTCGAGGACGTCCTGCGCGACCCGCACGGCTGCGGGGAGCAGGTCGCGCCGGGTGGCCAGCCAGGCGTAGGTGCCCAGCGCGGTCCACCGGGCGCTCGCGCCGTCGGAGGCCTCGGGGGTCAGTCGGCCGCCGGGCGCGACGGTCGTGCTCACGGCGGGCCGCTCAGGAGCCGCTGCTCGGAGCCGGCGCCGGTGCGGGAGCCGGCGGGGGCGGCGGGGGTGGCGGGGCGGAGAACGTGGTGGACGCACCTCCGCCGCCGCTCGAGGTCGACGGGGCCGACTGCACGGGGGCGCTGTAGCCCACCGAGCCGCCCGATGCCGGAGCCGCCACTCCGACACTGCTGACCTGGTGCACGACGTGCGTGCGGACCACCGTGCGGGACGGCCGGTGCTTGACCACAGTGATCTGCGGCGACCAGGGGAGCGGTTGCCGTGCCCGGGCAGCGGCCGCTCGGGCGAGGGCCGCTGCGGTGGCCTCGGCGTCGGCACGCGCTGCGTCGCGCTCGGTCGTCTGCTTGGCCGCCAGCCCGGTGGCCACGCCGGTCGCGGCGAAGCTCCCGAGGGCGACCACGCCGGTGGTCAACGCCACCAGGCTCTTGTACCGGTCTCGCGACCGCGGGGTGTAGCGCATGGTCTCGGGGCCTCCCAGTGCCTCTCGGTCCGGTCGTTGCGGCGACCGGGTCCGACCTGCCGTACCGGACGACGACCACGCTGAGGGAGCGGAGCCCAAGGCGGCCTCATGGCTCCGTTAAGAGTGCGTCAGGGATCGGGAACGAGGCGGTCGCACGACCGGCTGCCCGCCGGCCAGGCTTGAGGAAACCTTGACGCTGCGACGAGGTGCGCATAGCGGAGGGTGTCGGAGCATCGCCCTCAGTCATTCCGTGTCAGGAGGCCCCATGCGACTGTCCTCAGCGTTGCTCGGCGTCGTCGGCGCCACTGTCGGCGTCACTGTCGGCGTGCTCGGCTACCAGACCACCGCAGCCTCGTCCACTCCCGGACCGGGGCCGACCGTCGTCGCGCCCGTCGGGCGGCCACTGCCCGCTCCGCCTGCTCGCGTCACGGTCACGATGGCCCCGTGCGAGCGTGGTGCCCATCTGGTGCACGGCGTCTGCGTCACCACGGTGCATCGGAGCATCGTGATCTCCGACCCACCTCCGGCCGCGCCTGCCGCGGCCGCCGTCGCCGCGCCGGCTGCTCCCCCCCAGCCGGCGCGGCAGGCGCGGCAGATCCGGTCGGCCGCCCAGTTCGAGGCCGACGGGCACGACGACGGCCGTCACGACGACGGCCGTCACGACGACGGCGGTGGCGGCGAGCCGTCCGAGCCCGCCGACGACTGACCGTGCGTGGACCGCGGTCCCGGTGGGTCCGGAGGAGGGACCGGCAGCCACACCCGCGCCCGGGTCCCTCCTCCGTTCGGGCCACGCTCGAGGACGACCTCTCCCTGGTAGGTCGCCACGGTGCGGCGGACGATCTGCAGCCCCAGCCCGCTGAAGCCGGGACGCTCCTGCGGCGGTTCGGCGGACGCCGGCAGCGTCTCCGGGTCATCGAAGCCAGGGCCCTCATCGACGACCTCGACCAGGCAGCGGCCGCCGACCCGGCGCAGCGTCACCGCGAACGCGGTGCCCTCCGGGGTGTGCGCGAAGACGTTGTCGACGAGCACGTCCACGACGTCGCGCAGGTCGCCCGGATCCACGGCGGCGGCGCAGCGCTGCCCCGGCACCCGCACCGACACGGTCCGACCCTGGTCCTCTGCCAGTGCGGACCAGAACGAGGCGCGTTCCCGGACCACCGCCGCGGCGTCGCAGCGGGCGTTCAGCGCGTGCCGGACCGGGCGCCGGGCGTCCTTGACGATCGCGTCGACCGTGCGCTGCAGCTGCCCGACGTGTCCCTGCAACCGGGCCGCCAGCTCAGCCTGGTCGACCGCCTCGCTGTCCAGCCGCAACGCCGTCAGCGGGGTGCGCAGCCGGTGCGACAGGTCTCCCACGGCGGCCCGTTCGGCAGCCAGGAGCTCGCCGACCCGATCGGCCAGCAGGTTCATGGCCACTCCCAGCTCGGCGACCTCGGACGGCCCGGACGGCGTCGCGCGCGCGTCCAGGTCGCCCTCGCGCAGCCGGTGCGCCACGCCGGCCAGGTCGGTGACGGGCGTGCTCACCCGGCGGCCCAGCCGGTCCGCGATCACCACCGCGGCGAGGAGAAGGAGCAGGCCGAGAAGCACGATCGAGGTCCAGGCCCGCAGCACGCCGCGGTGCAGCACGTCGGGCCCCACCACGGTGCGGACCACGTCGGTCCCCTGGCTGGTGACCACCGGCACCAGGATCCGGCGGGTGCCCTGGTCGACTACCGTGAAGGCGCTCCCCGTGCGGGCCCGCAGCACGTCGGGGTCGGTGGCCAGGCCGGGCGCCGGGGAGCCGAGCACCCGGCCGCCGGCGGTGAGCACGCTGGTGGCCGCGGGGGTGCGCTGGTCGAGCTCGTCCACCAGGGCGCGCAGCCGCGGTCCGTGACGCAGCCCGGAGACCAGGACCGCGACGTTGCGGGCCTCCTGGTCGGCGGCAGCCATCCCGCGGTCCTCGGCCATCGTGCGCACCAGCAGGCACAGCGGGATCACGAACGCGAGGATCACCGCTGATGTGGTGGCCGCGACCAGCCACGCGATCTGGCGGCGCATCAGGACGTGCCGGTGTCGGCGTCCGGGGCGACCAGCCGCACCCCGACTCCTCGGACGGTCTGCAGGTAGCGCGGATGTGCGGCGCTCTCGCCGAGCTTGCGCCGCAGCCAGGACAGGTGCACGTCGACGGTCCGGTCCCCGCCGCCGTACGCCTGCTGCCAGACCTCGGCGAGCAGCGCGCGCTTCGGCACCACCTCGCCGGCGCGGGTGGCGAGTGCGTGCAGCAGGTCGAACTCCTTGCGGGAGAGCTCCACCGGGGTGCCGTCGAGAGTGACGCTGCGGGCCCTCGGGTCGATGGTGAGGCCGCCGACGACGAGGGTGGCCGGCGTGCTCGTCTCGCTGCCGCCGCGGCGCATCACTGCCCGCATCCGGGCCGCGATCTGGTCGAGGCCGAAGGGCTTCACGACGTAGTCGTCGGCGCCGGCGTCGAGAGCCTCGACGATGGTCGCGTCGTCGTCGCGTGCGGTGATCACGATGACCGGCACGTCGCCCAGGCCGCGCAGCATCGCCAGCACCTGCAGACCGTCGATGTCCGGCAGCCCGAGGTCGAGCAGCACCACGTCGGGCTGCGCCTTGACCACCAGCTCCAGCGCCGCCAGTCCGGTCGGCGCGACGGTGACGGCATGGCCGCGCTCGTCGAGCCCGCGGCAGAGCGCGCTGCGGATACCCGGGTCGTCCTCGACGACCAGCACCGTGCTCATGTCTGCACGCTACGGCAGCAGGGCCGGCCCTCCGGGCGACTCGGTGGAAGAGTGGTGTCATGAGGAGGTCCTGGACGGTCGGGCTGCTGGTGTGGCTGGGGGTGGTCGTGGTCGCGTCGGCGCTGACCTGGACGGTGATCAACTCCGCGGGCGACCAGGTCCTCACCGACAGCGCGCCGGTCCCGCTCCCGGCGGCCGCGCCGGAGCCTTCGCAGAGCATGCGGCCCTCGCCGTCGATGACGCGCTCGCCGGCGCACCACCGTGGTGCGGCCGGAGCGAACCCGAGCCGTGCGACGCCGCCGGCGGCGTCTCAGCAGCCCCGGCGCTCGCGGACGGCGACCGGCTCCGCCGCGGGGACGCAGGCCTCGCGTCCCGGGGGGCGGCAGGCCCGTACGGCCGCCCCGCTCTCCCACGACAGCACCTGGCACGCCGCCCCCGGATCGGTGACCGTCGGCTGCACCGGGAGCCGCTCGTCGCTGGTGTCCGCGACGCCGAACGACGGCTACCGCGTCGAGGTGGGTGGACCCGGTCCCGGCGAGGTGGAGGTGACCTTCAAGGGCGACGGCCGCCAGACGCAGGTGCAGGCGCTGTGCTCGTCGAGCGCCGCCCGGTTCACCGTGGAGAGCGACTCCACCGCGCCCGGGGACGAGTAGCCGGCCGTCAGGGTCCGATGTAGCCGGTGGCCACCTTCGCGTCGTCGAAGTACGTCGTCAGCGTGCGCCCGGCCACGCTGTCCCCGATGAGCAGCTCGCCGGCCGGGTTCACCCCGAGGTCCCAGGTGCCTGCCACGCCGGGCACGGCGTTGCCGTCCAGCCACGCCTCGGCATAGCCCTGGCTGCTGTTCACCGTCAGGTGCAGCTCGAGGCTGTGCCACCCGCCCCGAGCCGGCTTCACGGTGCTGGACCTCGCGGTCCTCGTGTTGAGGTTGGTCAGCTGGAGCCGGCCGTCGGCGGCGATCCGACCTCCCAGCATCTTCTTGCCCGCCGGGTCGTTGAGCATGAAGAGGTTCACCGGGTTGGCGCCCTGCTGGGCGACCTGGAACCACACCCGTGCGTAGAGGTCGGTCTGCGGCGTCGGCAGCAGTGCCGTAGCGGTGGCCTTGTTGACGTCCTTGGCCGCCCACGACCCGGTGTGCCTGACCGACTGCTGCACGGTGATGCCGTTGCGCGCGGCCCACAGGTTGAGGCTCCCGGACTCGAAGCCGTCAGCGAACAACGGCTGTCCGGTGGGCTGGCGCAGCACCTGGAGGTCACTCTGGACCGACGTGTTGCCCGAGGAGTCCACGGCCTGCACGAAGTAGGAGTAGTCCTTCGTGGTCGCCACGCCGGTGTCGTCGTAGGACGAGACGGAGCCGGCCAGCGTCTTCACCAGCGCGCCGTTGCGGAACACCCGGTAGCTCGACACCCCCTGCGACGAGTCGGCCGAGGGCCAGGACAGGTGCACGCTCGTACCGTCTGCGGACCGGCTGCCGGTGAGCAGGGGGGCCGACGGCGGCACGGTGTCACCAGAGGTCCGCGGCTTGTAGTAGGCCAGCCGACCGCCCGCTGTCGCGACCAGCATCCCGTCGTCGGCGAACACGGGCTGGGCGAAGCCGGAGAGCCCGGTGACGAAGTTGACCACCTTCCCGGTGCCCGCGTCGACCAGCGGCAGGCCGATCGTGGCGCCGGCATCCGTGACGTACTCCGGCGCGGCGACCACGCCTCCCGCGCTCATCGACGGGCTGCCGAGGACGATGCCGCCGAGGCCCGTCTCCCACTGGACGGTGCCGGTGTTCGGGTCCAGCCGGCGGATCGACCCCTGGTAGCCGACGTTGTCGACGGTCGTGGGGTTGCTCGCCTCGTAGAGGGAGGTGCCGTTCCAGATCGGCGCCGCCAGGCAGGCCCTGGTGCCGGCGGGGGTACCGAGCCCGACCTTGAGCTTCCACACCGCTCCCGCGGCCAGGTCGTCGCGCCGCCAGGCGTACAGCACGCCGTTCTTGTTGCACGCGGCGACCAGCGGGGTGTCCACCCCGGCCACGGAAGCGTGGAACAGCGTGGGGGAGGAGGCGAAGTCGGGGTCACCAGGACGGTCCGTGGGAGGCACCGTCCAGATCGACCTCGTGGCGAGCGTGGTGCCGTCGAGCCGGACCACCGAGTAGTCGTCGCCCTGGGGCGCCGGCGGGCTGGGGCCGCTGCCCGTGGTCACGTAGACGTCACCGGTGGCCGTGTCGAGTGCCGGGCTGGTCCAGACGCCCGAGCCCACCGCCCCCGACGGCATGCCCCAGTACGACGCCTGCAACGAGCCGGTCCTCTGGTCGAACGACTGCAGGCCGCCACGGACCCACGGCTTGTCGCAGTTGGAGCTGACACCCATGTAGACGTGCCCGTTGGCGACCACCGGTGAGGCCCAGTTGAAGATGTCGTTGATGACGGAGGAGGGAAGCGTCTCGCCGACCTGGGCGCGCCACCGCTGCGTCCCTGTGGCGGCGTCCAGGGCGTAGACGTTGCCGTCCGGTGCTCCGACGTACACGGTCGGCTTGCCGCTGCCGGGGTCCGGAGCGATCGCCGCGGTGGACACGAAGCCTTTCGCGGCGCACGTCGTGGCGGGCTGCCACCCGAGCAGCTTCTTCCAGATCACGGCGCCGGTGCTGAGGTTCAGCGCGTAGAACCACCCGGTGTTCGCCCCGATGTACACGGTGCCGTCGTACACCGTCGGGCTCGCGTAGAACCTCTTGGGCGGCTGCCCCGCCTGCGACGGCGAGTCGGGGTCGAAGTTCCACAGCCGCTTGAGGGTCTGCGCGCTCGACGGGGTGACGTTCGTGGCCTCCGATGACGAGGAGTGCCCGCCGTCGAGGAGGTACGACGTCCAGTTGTGCGTCGTCGCGCCCACCACCGCGCCCACCGCTCCCACGAGGAGGAGCGCGGTCACGGCGACCAGGACGGTGCCGCGCCGAAGGCGCTGCGTCAGACGTGCGTGCATGGAGGACCCCTAGCGTGACGTGTCCTTCGCACGGTCCGCGCTGAGGGTGGGCGGCGCCATGCCCGGAGCAGAATGTCGCCCCAACGGGCCAGTCGGCTCCACCCCGCGGAGTCACGACGGGTCCGGAGTCTCCGACACGCGAGAGCTGCGCGGTTCGGGGGACTCGGCGCAGCCGGGGTTCCGGTCAGACGTCGAGCAGCCGGCCGGTCTCGGCGACGAGCCGCCCCCGGAGCGGGACACCGCGCTCGGCGAAGCGGCGCTGGGCGGCGACGTACTCCTGCTTGCCCTCCGGTGTCTCGATCCGCACGGGGTCGTAGCCGAGGGCGCTGAGGTCGTACGGCGAGGCCCGCATGTCGAGCACCCGGATGTCGCGGGCCAGCGCGAAGCAGTCGGCGACCAGCTCCGAGGGGATCATCGGGGAGAGCCGGAAGGCGTGCTTGTAGAGGTCCATGCCGGCGTGCAGGCAGCCCGGCTGCTCGAACGCCGCGCGGTCGTTGCGACCGGGCTGCAGGACGTTGCGCGCACGGGCGGCGTCGGTGAAGAACCGGAACGCGTCGAAGTGCGAGCAGGCGACGCGGTGCCCCTCCACGACGCTGTCGGTGCCGCGTGCGCCGAGCCTGAGCGGCCACGACGCGTGCCGGACCTGCTCCTGGTCGAGCCGGTAGACCATCGCCCACTCGTGCAGGCCGAAGCAGCCGAGCTGCGGAGGTCGCCCCGCGGTGGCGGTCAGCAGTTCGTGCAGCGCGGCGACCAACCGTGCCTGGGCGCGGACGTGCTCGTCGGCGACGCGGACCACGGCAGCGTCACGGACGTAGCCCCTCCACATGGCGTGCTCGTCGGCGCCGGTCAGCGCGACGCCGTACCCGGGGTGCCAACGGCGCAGCGCGGCGGGTCGCTGGGTGTAGTAGGTGAACAGGAAGTCCTCGACGGGGTGCGGGTCCCGAGCCCGTCGCCGGGCGAGATGCGGGGTCAGCCAGGCGTCGACCCGTGCGGCGTGCGCGTCCTGCCGGGCCCGCCAGGTCCGCTCGCCGAGGACGACCGTCGTGCAGCTGTCCGCCGTGTCCACAGGGTCGAGGGTAGTCAGCCGGCCGGCCGGCCGGCGAAGGTAGGCTCCCTGGGTGCGCATCGCGAGATTCACGACCGGGGACGACCCCCAGTACGGCATCGTCACCGGCGACGTCGACGACCTCGGCATCCCGGCGGAGGACACCGTGGTGGTCGCGCTCGCCGGTGACCCGCTCCACGTGGGCATGAACCCCACCGACACCCAGCACGCCCTCGCGGACGTCCGGCTGCTGGCCCCGGTGCTCCCGCGCAGCAAGGTCGTCGGGATCGGCAGGAACTATGCGGCGCACGCCTCTGAGATGGGCGGTGACGTGCCGACGGAGCCGCTGATCTTCCTCAAGCCGAACACGTCGGTGGTCGGGCCCGGCGACCCGATCTTCTACCCCCGGCAGACCAGGAGCCTCCACTTCGAGGGCGAGCTGGCCGTGGTGATCGGTCGGATCTGCCGCGAGGTCGCGCCCGAGCGGGTGCCGGACGTGGTCTATGGCTACACGGTCGGCAACGACGTGACCGCGCGCGACCTGCAGAGGAGCGACGTGCAGTTCACCCGCGCCAAGGGCTTCGACTCCTTCTGCCCGCTCGGACCCTGGATCGAGACCGAGCTCGACACCTCCGACCTCGCCGTGACCACGCACCTCAACGGCGACCTGAAGCAGGACGGCAGGACCAAGGACATGGTCTTCGACGTGCCGGCGCTGGTCGCCTACGTCTCGTCGGTGATGACCCTGCTCCCCGGCGACGTGATCCTCACCGGGACCCCGGACGGCGTCGGTCCCATGGAGGTCGGCGACGAGGTCGAGGTGAGCGTCGCCGGCATCGGATCCCTGACCAACAAGGTGGTTTCTCGTGACTGACCCCGGACCCGACTCCTCGGTCCGCGTCCGCTTCTGTCCGTCCCCGACCGGCTCTCCCCACGTCGGGCTCGCCCGCACGGCTTTGTTCAACTGGGCGTTCGCCCGCCACCACGGCGGGACGTTCGTGTTCCGCATCGAGGACACCGACGCGGCGCGTGACTCGCAGGAGTCCTACGACACGTTGCTCGAGGTGATGCGGTGGCTCGGCTTCACCTGGGACGAGGGGCCCGAGGTCGGAGGCGAGCACGGGCCCTACCGCCAGTCCGAGCGCTACGACGTCTACTCCCGCGTCGCCACGCGGCTGCGGGACAGCGGGCGAGCCTACGACTGCTACTGCTCGCAGGAGGAGCTCGAGGAGCGCAACGAGCGAGCGCGCTCCGAAGGCCGGGCGCCTGGGTACGACGGCCACTGCCGCGCCCTCGGCGACGAGCAGGTGGCGGCCTACCGGGCCGAGGGTCGCCGGCCGGTCCTCAGGTTCCGGATGCCCGACCAGGCGATCACCTTCACCGACCTGGTGCGTGGCGAGATCACCTTCCAGCCGGAGAACGTCCCCGACTACGTGCTGGTCCGGGCCAACGGACACCCCCTCTACACGTTGGTGAACCCGGTCGACGACGCGCTCATGGAGATCACCCACGTGCTGCGTGGCGAGGACCTGCTGTCCTCGACGCCGCGCCAGCTGGCGCTGTACGACGCGCTGGCCGAGATCGGCGTCGGGACAGGTCGCGCACCCCGGTTCGGCCACCTTCCCTATGTCATGGGCCAGGGCAACAAGAAGCTCTCCAAGCGGGACCCGGAGTCCAACCTCCTCGGCTACCGCGACCGAGGCTTCCTTCCGGAGGGCCTGCTCAACTACCTGGCCCTGCTGGGCTGGGCCATCGCGGAGGACCGCGACGTCTTCTCCATGGCGGAGATGGTCAGGGAGTTCCGGCTCGAGCGGGTGAACCCCAACCCGGCCAGGTTCGACCTCAAGAAGGCCGAGGCCATCAACGCGGCTCATGTGCGCGCGCTCGACGTCGCAGACCTGGCCGACCGGATGACCCCCTACCTGCAGAGCGCCGGAGTGCTGGGGGACCGGGTGTCAGAGGATCAGAGGAGGCTGTTGCGGCAGGCGGCTCCGCTCGTGCAGGAGCGGATGACCACGCTCGGCGAGGTCGTCGGGATGCTCGGCTTCCTGTTCGTCGACGAGAGTGCCTTCACACGGGACCCGGCCGACGAGGCCAAGCTCCTCGACGAGGAGGGCCGCGCCGTGGTGAAGGCCGCGCACGCCGCGCTCGCCGAGCTGTCGACCTGGGAGACCGCCGCGATCGACGAGGCGCTGCGCGCCGCGCTCGTGCAGGACCTCGGCCTGAAGCCGCGCACCGCGTTCGGACCGGTGCGGGTCGCCGTCACCGGACGGCGGGTCTCCCCGCCGCTGTTCGAGTCGCTGGAGCTGCTGGGTCGCGAGCGCGCCCTGTCCCGTCTCGCGAGCGCGCAGGACGCCTGAGACCGGCGGAGGTGGGGCGATGAACGAGCAGAACTCCTCTGACGGCGGCGAGCAGCCGCGCGGATCCTCGGCGCCGCCTGAGCCGCCCCCTGAGCCTCGGTCTGCTCCACCGCCTGCTCCGCCACCGCCTGCTCCGCCACCGCCGGCGGCACCTCCCGCACGGCCGTTCGCGACCGCACCGCCGCCGGGACCGCCCGCGGGTCCACCTCCCTGGGCGCCCGCCGCTCCATCTTCGACGATGCCCCCGTGGCCCCCGCCGTCGCCGAGGTGGCCGCCCCCCGCGCCGTGGGCGCCGCCGCGTCCGGCGTTCCCGCACGCCGAGCCCCGGCCCTACCACCAGATGCTGCGGACCTGGACCTACGCGTGGTGGAAGCCGGCGCTGGGGATCCTCGTGGTCATCGTCGGGATGATGATCGTCGCTCCGCTGGTGCTGCTCCCGGTGCTGGCCCTCGGCGTCGCCGTCGAGGGCGGGCCGTTCGCCGAGAAGTTCCGGCAGGCCCTCACCCTGCAGACCGTGGACCCCGCCGCGCTGCTGTATCTCAACCTGGTCCTCGGGTCGATGATCCTCGTCACCTGGTTCGTGATGCGGGTGATCCACCAGCTCCGCCCACGCTGGCTGGCCTCTGTGCGCCCGAAGATCCGGTGGCGGTTCTTCTTCGCGTGCCTGGGCCTGGCCGCGGTGGCACTGGTCGCGCAGGTTCTGGTGGGCTCCCTGCTGCCCGGGCAGCAGCAGGACATGGGGGGCAGGCTCAACGACTTCACCGCCTCCACGTTGGCGATCGCGGCGGTGGTGATCCTCACCACGCCGTTGCAGGCCGCGGGGGAGGAGTACGTCTTCCGGGGATACCTGTTGCAGGCGGTCGGGTCGCTGTTCGGCAACAGGTGGGTGGCGATCCTCACGACGTCGGTGGTCTTCGCGCTCGCCCACGGCGTACAGAACCCGCCGCTGTTCTTCGACCGGTTCATGTTCGGGCTGATCGCCGGCTGGCTCGTGACCCGCACCGGTGGTCTCGAGGCCGGGATCGCGATGCACATCCTGAACAACTTCCTGGCGTTCGGCGCCGCCATCGCCTTCGGCAACCTGACCCAGTCCCTGACGGTGTCCGAGGTGAGCTGGTGGAACATCGTGCTGACCCTGACGCAGTCGGGGATCTACGCCGTCCTGGTGCTCTGGCTGGCTCGGCGGATGCGGCTCGAGACGCACACCCGGCCGCCCGGCGGCGTCCCCGTGCACCCCTCAGCGGGGCTCGGCGAACCGCTGCCGTCTGGGGCCTGAGCTGACGGTCCGGGCGTTTTGGTGGGGACCGGGAGGGCCGTGTATTCTCAACCGGGCTTCGCAAGAAGTCGCATCCCATGGGGTATGGGGTAATTGGCAGCCCGACTGGTTCTGGTCCAGTTAGTCTAGGTTCGAGTCCTAGTACCCCAGCGATTTGGACCGCAACTCCGGCACCGCTAGAGTTTCGTCCGATTCAGGCCCCCGTTGTGTAGTGGCCTAGCACGCCGCCCTCTCAAGGCGGTAGCGCGGGTTCGAATCCCGTCGGGGGTACGCAGTCGAAAAGGGGTCCTGACCAGCGGAAACGCGGGAAGGGGCCCCTTCGTCATTGCGGCGCATTCGGACGGCGTTGGCAACAGATTGGCAACAGCAGAAAGAGCCTTGGCAGCGGATTCGGCCTCGTCGCGCTTCGCGCGCTGTGCGCTGCCTCGGGGCGGCGTCCATCGCCGCGGCGACCTCGTCGAGACGGTCCTCGAACAGGTGCCCGTAGGTGTCCGAGCGTCATCGTGGCCGAGGCGTGCCCGAGCATCTTCTGAACGACCTTCACGTCGGCGCCGCTCGCGATGGCGAGGCTCGCCGCGGTGTGCCGCAGCTCGTGGGGGTGCAGGCCGGGTAGCGCCGATCGAGGCTGCAGCGGCGCTGAACGCGGACCGGAACGTGGAGACGCGCAGAGGCTGGTCGTTGCGGATGCCGCCGAAGACGAGGTCGTCCGGTCCCTTGCCGGCGACGCGGGCGGCAAGTCGTCGACCAGGAAGCTCGGGATCGAGACCTCACGGCGTTGGTGGGACTTCGGGGTGCCCCAGACGAGCCCCATGCCCTGGACCGGCGTCACCGACTCGACGATTACGGCACGGCGTCGCGTCAGGTCGACTCGCTTCACCTTGAGCGCGGCCATCTCACCGAAGCGGACGCCGGTGTAGGCGAGGAAGAGCACGACGAGTCGATACATCTCGTTGGTCCGGGTGTCGAGGCTGCTGTGCTTGCTCGGGTCGGCCGGGTATCCGCAGGCACGGGCCAGGTCCTCGACCTGGTCGTGAGTCAGGTAGCGCTGCTCGTGCTTGATCGGCGCGCGGCAGGTTCACCTTCTCGGCGACGTTGCGAGCAAGGCGCCCGTCCTTGACGGCCATGTCGAGGATCAGCGACAGCACCCGATGGATCTTGCGAACCGATGCGGGGGACTGCGTCGCGGTCAGCCGCGCGACCCAGCCCTGCACGTCGCCGTGCGAGACGTTCGAGAGCATCACGTGGGCCCACGTCGGCTCGATGTGTTTGCGGATGATCCCCGCGTAGCGCTCGTAGCGTCGACGGCTTGATGTGCGTTTGGCCCTCGAGCCACCTGGTGGTCCATTCGCCGACGGTCAGGCGCGCCAAGATGCCGGGTCGACGAAGGTGCCGGTGACCCGGGAGTTCTCGACTGAGGCGAGGAACCTCTCGGCGTCGACCTTGCGGGCGAAGGTCTTGTTGCGCTGTTCGCCAGATGGCGTGCGGTAGTGCGCTCGCCACGACATGCGGCCGTCACGCCGCGGCCTTCTCTCGATGCTCGCCATGACTCATGATCCCTCTCGTCGCCGACAGCGGCGAGGCTCAGCGCGGAACCCTGTGGACGACTGGACTGCTCTTCGAGCCACTGGTAGACGTCGCTGCGCCAGTAGCGGACGGTCCGGCCGATCCGGAAGCTGCTGTGGTCCGGAGCCGAGGTGGCGCTAGTAGCGCAGGGTGGCCACGGGCACGCGGACGAGGTCGGCGACTTCGGTGGAGGGTGAGCAGCTCGTCGTTGGCGTGCGGTGTTTCAGGTGGGGTGGGACGGTGCGGGGTGGCGGTCATGGTCGCTTCTCCTTGGTGGGTTGCCGGTGTTCATCGGGCTCGGTGGTTTCCGTTGACGTCTACACAGGGCTCGATGGGGGCCTTCGAGCGATCAACTGTGCTGCAGGGGACTCACCACTTTCCTCACCGGATGGCTCACCAGATGGCTCACCGGGCCTGATTTCCATCGGGGTAGATCTGTGGTGAGGCTCACCGGCCGATGCCGCTGTCCTCGATCAGGAGCGCTCTGGTAGCCGTAGGGCTGACGGTCCGGTGGCTGCGGTCGCGCGGATGGTTGAGCTGCTCGGTGCCGGCTTGGCTGCGCGTTCGTATTTGTGTTCGGCTTCGGTTGCTGGAGCCAGTCGGCGCGCTCTTGCTCGACCCGACCCAGGCGGTAGGGATCGGAGGGCGGGTTCGTGGAGGAGGGCATGCACCTGGTGGGTGGCGGCAGTGAGGTCCAGGTCACGTAGCTCCTCGATATGGGCCTGGAATCTGGCGACAGTAGGGGTCAGGATCGCCGTAGCCGGCCATGAGGACGCGGCGCTGCTGGTCGCGGTCCAGGGCGACTCGTAGGTCTTGTTCGGTCGGCCCAGGCGGCGCGCAGGTCGGCTCAGCGCGACGTGAAGGGGGCGGTGGGGGGCGTACCGGTCGAGGTCCTCGGCCTGGCGCACGTGGGCGGCGTGGGCGGGTCCGAGGTCGGCCCGGTCGCGGCCGAAGGTCTCGACCCAGACCTGGCGGGCCTCGTCGAGGTTCTCGGCGACCAGGTGGGCCATGTTGTCCTCGCGGCCGCGGGTCATCGCGACGTAGGCCGCGGCGGCGGAGGTGTGCTCGCCGAGGAGCGAGGTGGCCGGTGTCGGTGGTCTCGCCCTGGGCGCCGTAGACGGTGGTGGCGTAGGCGAGCTCGACGTGCTCGCGCACGTAGCGCGGCCGGGAGGGACCGCGAGCCGGCGCGCGCGTCGCCGCGTGACGGTGAGGGTGCCGTCGGGGTCGACGGCGGTGACGGTCCAGGTGTCGCGGTTGGCGACTCCGAGGTCGCGGTCGTTGCGGCGGGTGGCGACGCGGTCGCCGACGCCGAGGCGCTCACCCGCGCTCGTGACGACTGCGCGGCGGTCATCGACGTAGCCGGCGGCGACGAGCCGGTCGCGGATCGCGCCGTTGAGCGCGGCGACTTGTTCGCGGGTGTCGGCCATCACCAGCACCCCGCGCTGGCTGGCCTGGCTGGCGAGGGTCGCTCGGCGGTGGCGAGGTCGGCGAGGGCCTGGGTGCGTTCGGCCTCGGTGGGGTAGCAGGCCGACCTGGCCGCGCGTCCACGAGGGTGTCGAAGACCTCGCCGGCGGCGTACCCCCGTACGCATCGCGAGGCTGAGCTCGGCGTACTGCGGGGTCGGTGAACCGGTGGACGACGTCGAGGGGCACGCACGGTCTCGGGGCGGGCCCAGCGGGCGGCGAGGTCGAGGACGCCGCCGCGGCCGACGGCGGGGAGCTGGTGCCGGTCACCCACGAACGCGACCCGGCGCCTGGGTCTCGTCGGCGAGGGTGAGCAGGGCGCGGGCGGTGTCCTGGTCGAGCATCCCGGCCTCGTCGACGAGCAGCAGGTCACCGGGTCGCAGCGACGCGCGTCCGCGACGCGGGGTCGACGGTCGTCGCGGGTCCAGCGGCCGTCGTCGTCCCACCGGCAGCCGTGCTGGTGCGCCAGCCAGGCCGCCGAGAACGCGGCGGTGCCGATCTCGCCGGGCGGCGACCTCGGCTGCCTTCAGCGTCGGGGTCACCACGACCATCCGGTGCCGCTGCTCGGCCAGCAGCGTCGCCGGGCGGCGGCGAGCGTGGTGGTCTTGCCGGCTCCGGCCGCGCCCTCGACAACGAGAAGCTGGGCGCTCCCGGCGAGCGGCGGCGACGGCCGCCTGCTGCGCGAGATCCAGACCGTCGGGCCCTGCGTCGGGCCCTGCGTCGGGTCGAGGGTCGGCGAACGCGGCACGTGGGCGGGCTGCTCGGCGCGAGCGATGAGCCGGGTGACGAGGTCGGCCTCGACGGCCAGGACCTCGGGAGAGGTCAGGGCGCGGATGTGCTCGGGCACGTCGGCGCGGTCGAGCAGCGGCACGCACGCCGCGAGCGGCGCGGGCGGTGAGGTCTTCGGCGAGCTCGATCCGGACCGCGGCGTCGGCCACGAGGCCGGTGCCGGCGATCCGCTGCTCGACCTCGCCGCGGATGTCGGCGGCGTTCCATGCCGACCGCCGCGCCCCCAAGCCGGGACAGCACCACCTCGACCGCCTGCGTCGCGGTCGAGCGGCCCGACCCGCGGGGTGCCGGCCACGATGCGGGAGTCCGACCTGGTGCGGGTCGCGGTAGCCGAGGGCGTGCAGCTCCTCGTTCCACCGTGCCGACCAGCGCGGCGCCGTCGGTCGGGACGACCTTGTCGGGGCGCGCCTGCGCCCAGGCACGGCGGTCCCACGCCCGCCGCAAGCCCCGGCCCGGGCTCCGGCGCCGGGGTTCGCCGCCCGCCACTCGGCCTCGTAGCGGTCGAGGTTGCGGCCGATCTGCGCGGCGCGCGCACTGAACCGCCCACGTAGCGGCGCGAGCTCGGCCATCTCGCCCGTGGCCGGGTCCAGGGTGAACCCGTGTGCGGCGAGCGCGGCCCGGAAGTCGGGGTCGGTGATGACGGCGGCGTGGCCGATGCCGTTGATCGCGTCGAGGCTGTCGCGCGACCCCGACGGTGTGCAGGCCCCGCCAGTCGCCGGCGGCGAAGACCCGGGCGTTGATCTGGAGGTGCAGGTGTCGGTGCGGGTCACCGGCCCGGGAGGTGTAGTGCCGCACCACGACCGCCTCGATCCGGTCGACCGGGACCTGGACCTGGCGGCCCCGCGGCCCGACCCGGGTGGTGACGTGCTCGGCGACCCAGCCGATGATCTGCTCGGCCGCGCCGGTCCTGCGCCGCGTCGTAGGCCGTCGGCGATGTCCGGGTGCAGCGCGGCGGCCAGGGACCAGGTCTTGGGTCCGTTGACCACGACCTCCACGAACCGCAGCGCCGTTCGCGTCGGTGCGCAGCCGCCCCTTCGCGGCACCGGTCTCGGGGTCGTAGCCGGCGACCCAGGGCTCGTAGCTCTCACCGGCGAGGCTCCCTGCCGTGCGGACACGACCGTCCAGTGGTGAGGCGACGTAGCGGGTCGGCGACGCCGGTGCCCTCGGCCAGGTAGTAGTCATCGGCCCGGGAGCGGTCGGCCTCGACGTAGGTACGCGCAGCAGCGGCGTGCTCCGCGGTAGAACTTCATCCCACCATGCATGATCTAGTCACCGCCAACGACATTCCAACAACTAGCCCGAGAAATGACTCATCGGGCCGCCCGAAGGGCGACCCGACTCACCTACTTTCGTAGCATGCGTGCCGACGGTTTTGGCCTCTGATCGATCGTGACTTTCGGGTTTTCCGGGCGAGATTCTTGGTGCCGTCGAGAGCCAACGTCAGTCATTCGCAAAGGGACGTCCGGTGAGTGCTGTGAGGGCATCGTCGGTGTCGTCAGATCTGCGAGCTCAGAGGCGAACTGGTCTCCGGGGGGGTACGGCCCCGTACGGGTCTCACCAAGGGCCTCTCCCACGGGTACGCGGCCCCGGCGCGGGGTGCCTTACGGCACGGCCACGAACGCACGCTCATGCCGAGATGAGGATGCTTGTCCACGGTGACTTGGCCCGGGACGTCATACGGTCTGGTCGTTATCGCAGCCACTGCGCATGACGTCCCGGACAACGTCATGCGCTCTGGTCGTTGTCGCAGCCACATCGCATGACGGCAAGCACGAGTCGTGCGCTCATCAGCGATGAGGGCGGGCTGGACCGGCACTTGGGGAAGATCGCCGGCGCCTGGTACGGAGGAAGTTCCCGAGGTGACCCCGACGGACGGCGAACCTGGGGACAGCGCGCACATCTGCCGCCATCCGAGCGGAGATGCCGATGTGAGGTCGCAGAGTCAGAAGCGAAACTCGAGCGTTTCTTCCATGTGTTCGGCCGAATCCGAGGAACGTCGTCATCGGCCACGGCGGGGAGTCAGCGCGGCCCGACCACGTCATGTGCACCAGGGCGACCCGCTCGTCAGCGGTCTCCACAAGCACCTCGTCCTGAGGTATGCCCCGAGCGATGACGCGCAGGTCGAGGCCGTGCAGCGGGTGATCGGGGCTCACCTCTCGTAGGAGTTCAGCACGCAGCCGCTCGGCTTCCTCACCCTCGCCACGCACGTCGCGGAGTGGGTCGGAGAACTCGTATTGCTCGGTCCAGGTCACGTGCTGAACGATAGGGGGAAGCATCCGCGCATGCCGCGGTGGTTCCTTGCGCGGCCAAACCGCCCGCCTACGGGGCGAAGGTTCCTGCGTGGATCGCCGACACCAGCTCGACACCACGGACCGCCATGCGGCGCACCCTGCGCGGGGCCCGTCCGGACATGTCGCAGATAGCGTTCGCTGCGGCCATCCGGACGTGCCGCATAACGTGCGCATGCGGCCGTGCGGATCTGCCGCAAGCAGGTTGGCCTTCTCGCCGTCCGCTCGTCGGCCCTTGGCCTCGCTTCGGGGCTGGCTGTGGCCGGCTCTGGTCATACGCTTAGTCGGTGCTCGACCTGGACGCCATCGACGTCGATGAGATCGCCACCGCGCTCGCAGACCAGACCGACTACGAACACCGATGGCTGATCGACCCAAGGACCGGTGAGGTCGCCTTCTGGACCAGCGACACCGGCATCGACGGTGAGAACCCCGTCGAGCTCGACGAGCTGGACCTGATGGTGATCGACCCCCTTCCGCCCTACGTCTGGTACCAGGACATGGTCGACTTCGCCGACGGCATCAGCGACCACGCCGCCGGTACTGCCCTGCACCGCTCGCTGCAGGGCAAGGGCGCGTTCCGGCGGTTCAAGAACGAGTTGTACCAACGCCATCCCGAGCTGATCTCGGTCTGGCATGCCTTCCGCGATGCCCGGGCGCGGTCCCGCGCCGTGCGCTGGTTGGCCGATCAGGGACTGATCGACGAAGCCGCCGTCGAACGGTTCGAGCAAGCGCAGCAGCGCCCCGACCTGCCGTAGCGACGCCCCGAGGCTGCCCCCGAGGATCACCTCACCGTCGCCCGTCGGCCCACCCGGATTGCGGCAGAGTCGGGGCGAGCGTAGCCGCCCTCAATGCGGCAGAGTCGGGCGAGCGTAGCCGAGCGTAGCCGTCAATGCGGCAGAGTCGGCGGCCGATCGCGTAGCCGCCCTCAATGCGGCAGATCCGCGCGCGCTGACGCGCACACTATGCGGCAGATCCGGACGTGGGGCACGGCACAATGGACGATCACGACGCGACGATCTCAACCTCAAACCCTTGCGTGTTCTCCAAGAACAGCGCGCGATGTGAAGGCCCTCCGGCGTTCGGGTATTGGTCCGCAAAGAGTTCGCGCCAACCGTGCGCGCTCGCTTCCTCTCGCATGCGGTCCAGCGCACCCGCATCCGCGTCCGGACAGTTGACGGCGAGGTGGTTGAGGCCAGCACGCAGGCGGTCATGTGCGCCCTGCTTCACGTCGGGCGACTGCTCCAGCACGATGTACGTGCCATCTGGATGCACCCACGTGCGGCCCTGTTCCCAAGTGTCTGCAGTGCGCCAGCCGAGCGTCTCAGAAGC
Source organism: uncultured Actinomycetota bacterium (assembly GCA_963811365.1). GTDB lineage: Bacteria > Actinomycetota > Actinomycetes > Propionibacteriales > Nocardioidaceae > CAWEQW01. The sequence goes on from CAWEQW010000002.1 coordinate 538,459, forward strand.
CAGTGCCACCCCTCCGCTGCTGTCTCAACATCAGCAGTCCACAATTCGACGTGGTGGAGGGCGGCTCGCATGCCGCCGACCGTACCGGCTCGGGGCGACACATCCGGATCTCGGCAGATGAGTGCGCTTCCGATCGGGGCCGGTCAGCTTGGCTTGCGGCTCTCAAGCCATGAATCGGCGTACTCCCTGGCGACACCGTGCTGGTCGGCAACGGTTCCGAGGCGCCGTCTGACCTCTTCGAGGTCGACAAGGTGATCGTCGATGAGGGCGCTGACGAAGTTGATGTCCTTCTCGCGGAAGGCGATGAGCTTCGCCGCGCAGAGGTCCTCCTTGTCGAGGCACCAGCCGGTGAATCGCGGCGATCCCGCTGGTGCGGCGGTGTTGGCGTTCTGCACCTTGACGAGGCGCTCACGCCATCCTTCGGGTAGGACAGTGGTGTCGAGGTCTACTCCGTCGATGCTGAAGCCGTGGAGCTCTTCGAAGGGAGAGAACTCTCCCGCCACTCCTTCGATGAGATCGGCAAGACGCGCAGTCTCGGCGTTTGTGTCGGCGATCGGGAGGATGTCCACCTCGATCGACATCGTCGCCGCGGCGGGAAGCTGCGACTCGTCGTAGGTCCCGAGGATCGCCTGCGAGCCGACGACGATCACCTCCGAGTGCTGGATGATCTGGCAGGCGGTTCGGATCGCGTGCTCGAGTTGATCGCGTCGCATCAGCTTGCCTCGGCCGTCGCTTCGGAGCGCTGTTCCTGCGTGAGCAGGCCGCCCATGGGGGAGACCTCGCGCATCTCGATCGAGTCGCGGTCGAGGCCGGTCAGGACGCGGTGCAGACCGGGGAGGTCACCCCGATTGACGAGGTCGCGCCACCTCTGGAGGTTGCGTTCGTGCGGCTGGCCGGTGACCTGGCCGCTGAGTCGCTCCACGTTGCGCTCGATCGTTGGGCGCCACTCCTGGATGTTGTCGCGGTTCAGCAGGCTGGAGACGCGTCGGTGGAGCTGCCACGAGCGCCGTTCGGAGCGCGTGAGCTTGGGGACGACTGGGCGGCGTACGACTTCCAGGCGGTAGCCCATGCACGACAGGAGGCGCTCGAGCTGGTCGTCGCTGAGGTCGACCCTGCCGGAGAGGAAGCCGCTGATGCTCGGCTGGCGCACACCGCTGAGCCGGGACAGGTCTGATTGCGTGGTGCTCGTCTCGAGCATCACCTCGCGCAGCACGTCGCCCCGACTCGTCATGACATGAGCATAGCAAGAAGTGCTATAGCAATCCCTGAGCCGTCATCAGGGGTTTTGGCAACACATTGGCAACGCGAGCTCCAGAAATTGCCAAGAACGGCCATCGACAACCACTGAGCAATTGTGCCTCTGACCTGGGGTTTCATTGATTTTCAACGTCGTCCGGTGACCCCTCGTTTGCTCTCTCAAGGCGGTAGCGCCGGTTCGAATCCGGTCGGGGGTACGCAGTCGAAAAGCGGCCCTGACCAGCGGAGACGCTGGGAGGGGCCGCTTCGGCATTCCGGCGCAGGACGGCCTCGCGCAGCACGGGGCAACACGGGGCGACGCTCGTAGGGCGTCGCTGCGTTGCTGCGTTGCTGCGTTGTTGGGCTGCCTCGTGAGCGGCGTCCATCGCAGTGGCGACCTCGACGAGCCGGTCGTCGACGAGGTGGCCGTAGGTGTCCGGTGTCATGGTCGCCGAGCCGTGGCCGAGCATCTGCTGGACGACCTCGACGTCGGCGCCGCTCGCGATGGCGGGGCCGGCTGCGGTGTGCCGGAGCCGGGCGACTGGCTGCGTGGAAACCGGCCTGCCTGCCGCGGCGGCCACCGGATCGCAGTGTGACGATCCGCCTGTGACACGCAGGCATACCGATCGGGAACCGGGGAGAGGCGGCTGCAACGGCATCGGTACCGGGTCGTCGGCCGGCAGCCGGCGAGGGGACGCAACTTTGTGCCCTGAGCCGGCATCTCCTTCTGTGTAGGGCCAGACCAGCTGGCCCGTGACGAAGGAGAAGGAGGCACCGGCATGCTTCGTCGCGCGATGTCCGTACTCGCCACGTTCGCCGTCAGCATCGGGACCGGTCTGGCCGTCTCACCAGCCGAAGCCGCCGTCGACTACGTGGGACGCGTCGACGCCAACCGCGGCCTGATCGCCCACTACGTGCCCACATCGGCTGCGCCGCGGTACGGCAGCTACGCCGACGGCGCCCGGCTTCGCCTGGTGTGCAAGGTGCACAGCGTCTCGATCGGCGGGAACGACCTGTGGTACCTGGTGCAGGGCAGCAGGCGCCGGTGGGTGAGCGCCCGGTACGTCGACAACGTCGGCGCGGATCCGCGGGTGTGCGGAGACGGTCGCCGGTCCAGGGGCCGCGTCGTCGCCGGGCGGCTCAACCGGCGGGAGGCGCCGACGCTCCGGGCCGCCAAGGACGGGACTCTGGCACGCAACGCCCGGGTGTCTGTGGTCTGCTGGGTCGACGGGCTGGGCGAGGGCGCGGGCGACAGCCGGTGGTACCAGCTCGCCAGCGGCTCCTGGGTCTCGGCCGACTACATCGGCCCGACCAAGCGGCGCGTCGAGCTCTGCGCCTGAGTCCGAGTCGCCGGCGGTGATGCACACACTTTGTCCCTCGTGGCCGGGGAGCCGATGTCGAACGGAGAAGCGAATGCGTCCGCGACGCCGCCGTTCGAGGAACGCCAACGGCTGGGATCCCGATACGAGCGTCAGCGGCGCGGGCGCCGGCGCACGGGTCGTGCGTCGCGGGTCGCGAGCCGTGGGTCGCGAGCCGTGGCCACGGGGGAGGCCGGACTCGGGGATTGGCCCGGTTAGTGAATGGTGGTTCACTAACATCGTGGGTCGGCCGGTCGAGACAGCGGACGAGGTTCTGCTGGACGCCGCTGACCGGGTTCTGCTGACCCAGGGGCCCGCTGGGTTCGCGCTGGCGAAGGTGGCAGCGGTCGCCGGTGTCTCGGCCGCCACTTTGGTGAAGCGGTTCGGTTCGAAGGAGACGTTGTTCCTGCGGTTGTCGCAGCGGTGGCCGGTCTGTCTGGATGCCGAGCTGGTGGCCAGTGCCGCGCCGCATGCGTCACCGCTTGCACGGCTGCGGGCGGTGGCCCTGCACGGCTACCACGACCTCGACAATCCGGCGACAGCCGTGATGCAGCTCGCGGCGCTGGCCGTGCACCTGCAGAACGAGGAGATGCGGGCGTTGCTGCACGTGGGGTGGGGACAGGTGGGTCGGTGCACCCCGAGGGGTCCCTGATCGTTCGGCTCGCCGACGACCTTGACGCGATGCTCGCGGCCTGGGTCACGCCCATGGAGGAGAGGACATGAGTGCACCCCATCCGCTGGCTGGCCGGGTCGCCCTGGTCGCGGGAGCAACCCGCGGCGCGGGGCGCGCGATCGCCGTCGAGCTCGCCCGTGCGGGCGCGTTCGTCTACGCCACCGGCCGCAGCAGCCGCACCGCCGGGCGGTCGGAGATGGACCGTCCGGAGACGATCGAGGGCACCGGCGACCTGGTCCACGCGGCCGGTGGCGCTGGGGCCGCGGCCCGCGTGGATCACCTCGAGGCCGCTGAGGTGGAGGCGTTGGTCAACCGGATAGCGAAGCAACACGGCCGCCTCGACGTCCTGGTCAACGACATCTTCGGCGGCGACCGGTACGCCGAGTGGAACAAGCCGCTGTGGGAACACGACCTCGCCGGCGGTCTGCGGATGCTGCGGATGGGCGTGGACACCCACCTGATCACCAGCACCTACGCGCTCCCCCTGATGTTCGCCACGGGTCGTGGCCTGGTCGTGGAGATGACCGACGGGACCAGCAGCTTCAACGCCAACTACCGAGAGGGCGTCGGCTTCTACTACGACCTGGTCAAGGCCAACGTCGCAAGGATCGTCACAGGCCTGACCTTCGAGCTTGCCGACCGCCCCGTCACCGCCCTCGGGGTCACCCCCGGCTGGCTGCGCTCGGAGAACATGCTCGACAACTTCGGCGTCACTGAGAGCACCTGGCGCGACGCCCTGGACTCGGTGCCCGGGTTCGCGATCTCGGAGTCACCCACCTACGTCGGACGCGGCATCGCCGCCCTCGCCGCCGACGAGCACGGCTCCAGGTTCGCCGGTCAGGTCCTCACCTCCCGACAGCTGGCCGATACCTACGGCCTCACCGACACAGACGGTTCCCGCCCGGACTGTTGGGGCTACATCGCCGCCTACGGGATCGCCGAACAGAGCGGCAGGAACATCGAGCAGTTCCGCTGACGCCCTCCGGAGGCACACCGATGCGATGGACCACCCTCGCGCCGATGCGACCGAACTCGACGGCGTCACCGAGCGCCGCACCGATGGCATGTTGACCTGGCGCTATCGCGGCAGGCTCGTGGCACGCCAGCTCGACGAGAACCACGTCGTCATCCGCAGCTCCTTCGACGCGCGAGACCTTGTCCTCCGATGCTCTCCCGAGACGTTCAGCGTCCCTCCGCGCTTCGCCAAGCACATGATGGTCGTAGCAGACGTGCCACACGGGGACGAGGACGCCATCGAGGAAGCCATCCACGCTGCACGGAGCCTGCAATCCGACCAGTGACGTGCTCGGCGGCTCGGCGCGACGGGCGGGCCACGGGCTGGGCGTCCCGCAAGGCGGGTGATCTGGCAGGCGGTGCGGATCGCGTGCTCCCGCGTCGCCTGCCCATCGTGGACGCGCTTCTCGGCGCTGACCATCGGATGTTCCTTCCCAGGTCGACGAGCCACTGGGATCAGCGCGCAGATCGCTAGCCTTACCAGGGCGTGGCGTCGAGACGGACCCGCAGCCACCGCAGGCAGGCGTCGGCCTGGGCAAGCTGGAACCGGCGGATGGTCGGCATCTCCGGTCGCGCGGGCTGCCGGCCCTGCCATGAGAAGTAGCCGGCCAGGCCGGCCACGGTCGCCGTCACCGCGTCCGGATCGGTGGCGGCGAGCACGGGGGTGCGGGTCAGCAGCGCCTGGGGGTCGTGCTCGCCGAAGACCGCCGCGTTGAGCACGATCGTGAGGCTGTCGACCCAGGGCGCCCCGAGCGACGCCCACGGCCAGTCCACCACGACGACCCTGTCGTCGGTGAGCAGCAGGTTGTCGGCGCGGACGTCGCCGTGGACGAGCGCGACGCCGTCCATGGCCTCGAGACTGAGGCGGCCGAGGTCGGCCAGCTCGGGGATCCGGTCGGCCGCCCACGGGTCGAGGTCGGCCGGCAGGTCGTCAGCGAGAGTGTCCCAACGGGTGAAGTCGTCGGCCACTGCGTCGACGAGTCGCGGCAGGTCGGGCAGCGGCGAGGGCGAGAGTCGCGCGGCTATCTCGCCGAGCGCGGCAAGGCAGCGGGTCAGGTCCTCGATCGTCCACGGCATCTGCGGCGCGCGGCCATCGATGTCGTCGAAGGCGAGCGCGACCCAGGCGCCGTCGTCGTACCCGCCGAGCAGGTGCGGGGCGAAGCTCGAATCGGGCAGGGCCGCGGTCACCGCGAGCTCGCGGCGGTGGATCGCCGGGGAGTCCGGGTTGACCTCGGCGCCCACCGCCTTGACGAAGGCGCGTCGGCCGTCGGCGAGTACCACGCGGTCAGCGCTGCCTGGCGAGAACCCGCCCGGCTGGCTCTCCGCCGACACCACGGGCGACCCGAGCTGCTCCTCGATGCCGGCTCGAACAACGTCCGGGACTGGTGCCACTGCACACGCGCGCCGCCCACTGCCGCAGGCGGCGAGTCCGCGACGGGACGGTCGGACGTTGCGGTCACGGGGTCCAGCGTGGCGGACTCGGGCGCGTCGGGCAAGCGGCGGGGACGACGTCGAGGGGGGCCATAGGCCGGTGGCCAAGACGGGTCGGCGGGCATGGCGATCCGGCCTACGTCATCCGGCCGGCGAGGTGATGGGCCGAAGGTCGCGGCGAAGAAGGGCGGGTAGCACGAGGCGTCGCAGTGGACCGGCGGCGACGCTGGACGCGAGAGCCGCAGAGGGCGGTGACCAGTGGAGGGAGACATCCAGATGTCCCTGGCGGACAACGCGGCGTACCAGAAGATGCCCGCCGAGCAGGCACCGGCTCACCCGTCTCCCGTCCGCGTCCGCGGCGGTGGCTGATCCTCGCCGTCCTGTGTATGAGCCTCTTCATGGTCACCCTGGACAACACGGTCCTCAACGTGGCCGTTCCCACTCTCATCACGGATCTGTCGCTGTCCACGTCCCAGATCCAGTGGGTCGTCGACGCCTACTCGCTCGTCTTCGCCGGACTTCTGCTCACCGCTGGGGAGCGTCTCGGACCGCTTCGGCCGCCGTCGCGGCCTCCTTGGGGGGCTCATGGTGTTCGGTCTCGGCTCGCTTGCCGCGCACTCCCGGGGTCAGCGCTGTCCCTGGTCATCGCCCGCGGGCTGATGGGTGTGGGCGGCGCCTTCCTCATGCCGGCGACGCTTGCGATCCTCGTCCAAGTCTTCGACGCCGACGAGCGCCCCGTGCGATAGCGGTCTGGGGCGGGGTCTCGGCGCTGGGCGTCTCGGCAGGGCCGGTCCTCGGCGGGCTGCTCGTCGACCACTTCTGGTGGGGCTCGGTGTTCTTGGTCAACGTGCCTGTCGTCGTAGTGGACGTTCATCGCGGCCGTGGCGATCGTGCCGGAGTCACGGCGCAGCGATGCTCCTGGTCCCGACCTGGTCGGCGCCCTGCTCTCGTCCGTCACGATCCTCGCTCTCGTTCGGTCGATGATCGAGGTTCCTGAGCGGGGATGGCTGAGCCCACGGTCGCGGGCGGGCTGCTGGTCGCGGCGGCCTCCGGGGTGCTCTTCATGATCTGGGAGGAGCGCGCGGAGGAGCTCATGGTGCAGGTCACGCTGATGCGTTCGCGCAGTTCGTAGGTGCCGGCTCGGTCGGTGTGCTGCTGATGTTCAGCCTTGCCGGCGCGACGTTCGTGCTCACAGTTCCTCCAGCTGACCCTGGGCTATTCCCCGCTCGGCGCCGGCCTGCGCACGTTGCCCGTGGCGGTCGCGATCGCTCTCGCTTCGCCCCTGTCTCCGACGTTCGCTGCTCGTGTGGGAAACAACCGTGCCGTCGCCGTGGGACTGGCCGTGCTCGCTGCGGGCTGGCCACGCTCGGCCTGGGAGCGAGTCGCGAGACACCTGCGGTGGCTGTGGGGATCGTCCTTCTGGGGGCCGGCCTGGGTCTGGCCATGGCTCGCTAGTGCCACTCATGAGCAGCTTCCCGCGCGACGATGCCGGGGTCGGGTCGGCGATGAATGACACGAGCAGGAACTGGCGCCGCTCTGGGTGTCGCCGTGCTCGGAGGAGTCGCGGCGACCGCCTACCGCTCGGTCTTCCTGCTTCGGTGCCGCACGGCGCACCTCCTCCTACGGCGAGGCGATGCGGATCGCAAGCGAGCAGGGGCGCGCGGGCGTCGGCTGGCGGCTGCTGCGCGCGGCGCATTCGATCTCGCTGTAGAGCACAGCCTGGTCGTAGCGAGCCTCACAGCTCTGCTCGGCGCGGTCGTCGGCCTGGTCATCTTGCGCGCACGCGGTGCGGTCGATGACATCGGAGATGTCGTTGCGGTGGAGTGGCTCTGGGCCGAGACGGAACGTGGCGCAGTCCGACGGTTCGCCCGACGTGGTGCACCGTCCGCCGACGTGGTGCAGCCCGCACCGAGTTGTTGGCGGAAAGGTAGGATCACCGAGGGTCGGTGTGAAGGCATGTCGGTCTGCTCGGACGTGTCGGACGACTCTGACCGGGTCGCCTCGTTCTCGTCCGCAACGGGCGGCAGCCCCGTCCCTCCGGGGAAGGCCTCGGATCTACGTCATTGCGGCCGAGCCATGCCTCGGCGCGAGGGACCTGGCTGGAACGGCCGCTCCGCCGTGGTGACCGAACGCGAAGGCCGACCATGCTCGAGTTCTCGGATGGAAAGGAAGTCCCATGAACGTCGAGATCGTCTTGCCTGCGTGTCCCTGCCGCCCGAAGGCTCGACCACTGGCACGGCAGGCCGGCGAGCGAGGCCGCTCCTGCGCGCGGTTCGGTGCAAGGGTGACCCGCCCTGTCGTGCTCGTGGTCGACGACGACCCTCGGGTGCGTGCCGCCTTGAGCAGTCTGCTCACCGGACCCGACGGGCTGGAGGTCGTCGCGGTGGGCCCCGGTGAAGCGCGACGGCTGACGCGACTTCTCGGTGCGGGACTACGAGGTCGCCGTGGTCGACGCACCGGACCAGAGCCCGCTGGCCCTGGGCCTCCTCCGACGACTCGGCGCGGCCGTGCCCGTGGTCGCGATGAGCATGAGCGGGTCGATGCGACTTCCCGCACTGCAGGCCGGTGCGGCAGCATTCGTCGAGAAGGACGGTGACGGGGAGGCGATCCAACGGGCTGTCGCCGCCGTCCGCGCCGCTCGACGAGAGGAACCGAACACGTGACCCATGCGAACGAGGAGCGGATCCGGGTGATGCTCGTCGACGACCACGCGATCGTCCGGACCGGACTCGCCGCCTACCTCGGCACCGAACCGGGGATCGAGGTGGTCGCCGAGGCCGCCAACGGCCGGGAGGCACTGGCCCGGATCGCGGCGCTGCACCCCGCTGGCGAGGCACCCGACGTCGTCCTGATGGATCTGCAGATGCCACAGTTGGACGGCGTCGAGACCACGGCGCAGATCAAGGCGTCCTGGCCCGAGATCGACGTCATCGCGGTGACGTCGTTCGTGGAGGAGTCACGCATCCGGGCCGCGCTCCAGGCCGGAGCGACCGGCTATCTCCTCAAGGACGCCGACGCCTCGGACGTGGTCGATGCCATCCGCGCCGCGATGGCGGGCGAGGTGCGGCTCGACCCCGCGGTCGCGGCTGCCCTCGCCGCCTCGCTGCGCACCCCGCCCTCCGCGGCCGAGTCCCTGACCGCGCGCGAGCGCGAGGTGGTGATCCTGGTCGCCGAGGGAGCGACGAACCGGGAGATCGGGAAGCGACTGGGAGTCGCCGAGCGCACGGCGCGCACCCACGTGTCGAACATCCTCGCCAAGCTCGACCTGGCCAGCCGGACGCAGGCGGCCATGTGGGCGGTGCGGGAGGGACTCGTCAGCGCCGAGGACGGCCGGTACGGGGAGCCATGGCGACCACAGCCGAGCCTGAGGACGGGCGTACGCTCGCCCCTGCGGAGCACCTCGATGCCCACCGGGCAGGTGGCCGAGCCGTTGCCACCCGCGAGCGACACCCTCGACGCCCAGCTCCTCGCGCTGTTCTTCGACCGGACGCCGATGGGCGTGGCCGTGTTCGGCACCGACATGCGGTTGCAGCGATGCAACAAGACCTGGGTCCGCTTCTACGAGCACTACCTGGGGGTGCCGGCCGAGTACACCGTGCGCCGGGCAAGCACATCAACGAGCTCATCCCGGGCAACGAGGAGTCCGTCCAGGAGCTGTTCGACCACGCCCTCGCCGGTGAGATCGTCCGCCAGGCAGCACACCGGATCGCGATCCCGGGCATGGAGACGTACTGGGACGTCGTGTTCGCGCCGCTGTTCGCCGACGGCCAGGTGGTCGGTGTCGTGGACATCGTCACCGACGCCACCGACCGGGTGCTCTCCTTCCAGCGGCTCGAGGCGCGCATCGCGACGTTCTCCCGGGTCGCCACGGGCATGAGCGTCGACCAGCCGTTGGCCGACGACGCTGGCCGAGGTGGTCGCCGCCGTGCGAGAGACGACCGCGGCCCGTGCGTGCTCGGTCACCTGCTGGGAGGAGGATCTCTCGCGTCCGGCGACGGCCTACGCCGACCCCATCCTCGGCGACGGGTTCGCTGCTGCCCTCGAGGAGATCTGGCTGCGCCGCGGGTTCGAGACCCTCGAGCCGGTCCCGACCTACGACGTGACCATCCGGCGCAACTTCGTGGCCGAGGCCCTCGCCGACCCGGTGCTCGCGCCGGTGCACCCGTTCCTCCAGCGATCCCGACTGGGACGACATCTCGATCATCCCGCTGGTGGTGTCGGGCGTGCAGGTCGGGGAGCTGGCGATCTACCTGGGCGCGGGTCAGGACCTGACCAGCGACGAGCAGTCCTACCTGCGGGCGCTGGCCGACCAGGCCGCGGTCGCCGTTCGCAACAGCACGATGTTCCGCACCGCCGAGCAGAACGCCGCCCTGGTCGAGCGGAACCGGCTGGCCAGGGATCTGCACGACTCCGTCAGCCAGGCGTTGTTCTCGATGACCCTCCACGTCCGACCGCGCAACGTCATCTGGAGGCGGCGCAGCTTCGCGACGACCACCCTCTGGCTCTCGAGGTGGACCAGCTGCGAGGCCTCACTCGGGCTGCGCTCGCCGAGATGCGGGCACTGATCTTCGAGCTGCGCCCCGGCGCACTCGAGGAGGAGGGCCTTGCTCAGGCCCTCGTCAAGCAGGCCACGGCGCTCACGGCGCGCGAGCAGGTCCCCATCCGGGTCCAGGCCCCGGCTGAGCGCATCCCCATCCCGGCCGACTCCGAGGAGCACCTCTACCGCTTGGCCCTCGAGGCGATGCACAACGCCCTCAAGCACGCCGAGGCCACCCGCATCGACGTCTCCCTCCAGGCCACCGACGACGGCCTCCTGCTCGAGGTCGTCGACGACGGCCGAGGGTTCGACCCGAGCGTGTCGCGCCCGGGTCACCTGGGCATGGGCACGATGCGCGACCGGGCACACGCCGCCGGTGCGCAGCTGGAGGTCATCTCCTCACCCGGGAAGGGCGGCCGGATCCGGGTGCTGCTCCCGCTCCCCGCCTGAGCCGAGACGGCCGTCAATCGGCCGAGGCGTCCTGGGCCGAGGCCCACATCCGCATGCGGCGTCCTCTCCGACGCGCCGGACCTGCGCACGCGACAGGACTTCTTCGCAGGCAGCAACCACCCCGCCCTTCCGAAGGAGTCGTCATGAACCACCTCAGCCTCGCCCTGGGCCACGCCGAGATCGAGCGTCGTGTCGCCGAGGTAACGACCCGACGCGCCGCTCGCCTGACCGGTCCCCGTGGCCACCACACCCGCCATCTGCCTCTCGCCGTCAACCGTGCGGTCCGAGGCTCACCGCAGGCTCAGTCCGCGACGACGTCCCCCGCCCTCAGCGGCAGAGGGTCCGGCCCGCCGTCGGGGTACGTCATCCACCTCGACGCTGTTGCCGATCTCCCAGGACGGGGACACCGCCACCCGCCGGCCGCACGGACGCGCTCGTTGACCTGCAGGTGACCCGCTGGTTGCGGACGCCTTTCGTCCGGAAGGATCTCTACGGTGGGCGCTATGACGAGTACCTTCGGCTTCACGCCCGGGCAGCCACCAGAGTGGGATCGCGAGCGCTTCATGCACGGTGACGAGGTCGACACGGCCGTGATCACCTTGGAGCGCAACCGGCTCACGTTCGCATGGAAGTGTGCCGATGTGGACTCTCGGGGGCTGAGCCTGCGGCTCGGTGCGTCGTCGGTGACGTTGGGCGGCCTGCTCAGGCATCTGGCGTGGGTCGAGGAGCTCTACTTCCAGAACCACCTGGCCGGTCGGCAGTCCATGGCGCCGTTCGACCAGCTGGACCTCGAGAGTGACTGGAGCGACTGGGCCTGGACCACGACGGCCGAGGACACGCCCGGCGCTCTGCGCGCGCTGTAGGCCGAAGCGGTGCACCGCTCTCGTGACGCCCTGGTCGAGGCGCTGTCGCACGGCGGCATGGAGCAGGCAACGCACGACGGGATGAGCCTGCGCCGGTTGCTGGCAGACATGATCGAGGAGTACGCCCGGCACACCGGACACGCCGACCTGCTCCGCGAGCAGGTCGACGGGGCGACGGGAGAAGGCGCTCCGAAGGACTTCCCGGTTCCCTGAGTCCCGGCTGCTCGCAGTCGACGGCACCCATGGCCCGATCCCCTGCAGCGCCGCTCGCCGTTGGACACGACTGCATCGCCGGGCCGTCGGCCGCGGAGCTGTACGCCGACACGCCGCGATCAGCGTACGTCGACACGGACCGCCTCGAGCAGCGCGGCGACGACGTCTCGGTTCGTCTCGCGTAGGGCGACCAGCGTCTCGAACAAGCTCCTCCTTGTCGAGGCGGCAGCCGGTGACGCGTGCATCGCCGGCCGACGCTGCGCTGCTGGGGATCCTGGGGCGCTGCAACCTTGGCACCCGGGACCTCAGCGCCCAGGCCGACGGTGCGCCGGCAGCCAGCGGCCGTCGTCGGGGATCGGCCAGGCTCTCACCGACCGCCCGCTTCCCCCGGTGGCGCACGGTAGGGGCCGGCGTGGCCCTGGTCGACGTGAAGCGGCCGAGCAGGGCACCTCGGCACTCGGACACCGGCGAACAGGGCACGCCGGCACGGGCCACGCGGGGGCATGGCGACGAGAAGATGGGGGAACGGTCGTCGCGCAGGCGCGCCGACCATGCTGGGAGCCCGGTCGGTTCCGAGGCTGGAGAACACGACCGTCCTCGTCTCCCGAGCGGCTCCGGTGGCTGATCGTCACCGTCGGTGCGCACAGCGTGGGTGGCCGCAGAGTTTGCGGCCGACAGGAGGAGATTCCTTGTTCTACGATGACTTCAACGGCCTGGTGCGCGTCCTCGTGGTCGGCCCCTTGGCCTATGTCTGGCTCGTTGCCGTGTTGCGGTTCAGCGGAAAGCGCACGCTGGCCCAGCTCAATGCCTTCGACTTCATCGTGACGGTCGCGCTCGGGTCCACGTTGGCGACGGTCGTTCTCAGTGGCACGGTCGCGTGGGCCGAGGGGGCGCTGGCGCTGGGTCTTCTGGCCGCGCTCCAGTTCGTCGTGGCCTGGCTCTCGGTCCGCGCGCCTCGGGTGCGAGGCGCGGTGACCGCTGCGCCCACCATCCTGTTCCGCGACGGCCGGCCCGACCGCGCGGCGCTGTGCCGCGAGCGGATCACCGAGGAGAGCCTTCGGCAAGCGGTGCGCAGCGCTGGTATCGGAGGGCTGGAGCTGGTCTCCGCGGTGGTCCTGGAGTGCAACGGCACCATCAGCGTCATCTCCAGGAGCCAGGTCGGCACCGGGTCGGCCATCACGGGGTGGCGGGCCGATGCCTAGCGTTCCGGCGCCGCTGTTCGGCGCGCCTGAGCTGGGGCCGGAGGCGCCATGACGAGCTGGTGGGCCAACGCGCGGGACACGATCAGGAGCCAGCTCTGGCCCATCCCCGCGATCGCGGTGGTGGCTGCCTTGGCGGTCGGCCTCGGACTCCCGCAAGTCGACGCGAGGGTCGATGGCCACATCTCGGGCTGGCTGAGTGACTGGGGCTTCGGTGGGGATGCCGACGCGGCGCGAGCTCTGTTGGAGGCCATTGCCTCCTCGCTGATCACCGTGACGGCGCTGACCTTCTCCCTCACCGTGGTGACCCTGCAGCTGGCCAGCAGCCAGTTCTCCCCGAGGCTGCTGCGAACATTCACCAGCGACCGGTTCGTGCAGGCGACCCTCGCGCTGTTCCTGGCGACCTTCACCTATGCCCTGACGCTTCTTCGGGCGGTGCGCGGATCGTCGGACGGCAGCGGCCAGGGCGAGGTCGTCCCGCAGCTGGCGATCACCCTTGCTTTCGTTCTCGCTGTGGCCAGCGTGCTCGGGCTCGTGCTGTTCCTGGGCCACCTGGCGCAGCAGATCCGGGTCGAGACGATGCTGCGAAGCGTGCATCGCGACGCCTCCGGAATGATGCGCGCCGTACTCCCTGAGCGGGACCGTGCCGAACCCGACCACCGGGCCGGGCCACAGGCGCCCCCCGGTGCCCTGGAGCTGCTGGCTCCCGCCGACGGCTTCCTGACGTGGATAGCCCATTCGGAGCTGCTCACGGTCGCTGTCGACGAAGACGCCGTGGTGAGGGTCGAGGTGTACCCGGGCAGCTACGTGGTGAAAGGGACACCGGTGGGGCTGGCATGGCCCGCGTCTGGCGGCCGCTTCGACGCGGAGACGGCCGATCGTGTCGCGGACGCCGCCGCGGGGTGCCTGCACACGGGTTTCGAGCCGACCGCCTCCCAAGACGTCGGCTACGGTCTGCGCCAGCTCACCGACGTCGCGACCAAGGCGCTGTCGCCCGGGATCAACGACCCCACGACGGCGATCCATGCCTTGGGCCACATCTCGGCACTCCTGTGTGAGCTCGCTGGTCACGAGCTCGGCGCACGGATCCTGCGCGACGAGGACGACCGGGTGCGCGTGAGGATGGAGGGGCCCGACCTCGCCTCGCTCATCGACCGCGGGATCTCCCAGCCGCGCCGGTATGGCGCTGCGGATCCGCTGGTCCTCGAAAGGATCTTCGAGGTCCTGCTGGACCTCAGTCACCGGGTGGCGCCGGACCAGAGACAGGCGGTCCGTGACCACCTCGAGCGGCTGCGGGGTACGGCCGCGGCGCAGGACCTCGATCTCCACGAGCGGGGCTCGCTGGCCGAGCTCGGTCTGCGGGTGGAAGCGAACCTGGGCATGCGCCCCACGGAGACGCGCACCCGGGAAGCGTGAGCTCGCCGGACAGGGACCCGTAGAGGACCGGCGTCGGGCGATGCGGCCCGGTCGTCCACATCGCCGCGACCCGGCACCCGGGCACCTCGGTACCCGACAGGGCGCGGCCCGGCCCTCCGGGATCAGCGCTCCGGTGTCACCCCTCCGGGATCACCTCGGTGCGGTCGAACCCCACGGCATGCGCCGGCGCGGTCATCGGCGTCAGCCGGCGGCGCTGCTGCCACAGAACCGGCGAGCCGTCGGCGCGCCGGGCCAGCATCCACCGGCGCTCGAGTCGCAAGCCGCCGGCCGGCACGGAGGTGGGATCGACCTGGTGCAGCGCGGTTCCGGTCGGCCGGAGCAGCCGGGTGTCCGGGTCGGGCGGTGCCTGCAGCACCGGCGCGCCGTCGTCGTCGGCGACCGTCAGCCGCCCCTGCCGATAGCGACGCTGCGTCGTCCCCTCCCCGACCGCTGCCAGCGGATAGGGGTGCCATGGTCCGGGAGCGGGGGCGGCCACCTGGTAGCGGACGTCAGGGGTGCGCAGGTCGCCGTCACCCAGCACCACGGGGGCGATCCCGGGCGCGGACGGCGTCACGTCTCGCTCCGCCCGGACCTCCTCCACCGCCCACATCACGTCGGCGTCCTCGTCGACGCCGAGCAGCACCTGCTCCACCACGTCTCCGGCGAGCGGGGTGGTCGCGAACCAGGCCAGGAGGTCGTGGGCGCCCAGGCCCACCGAGCGGAAGAGGGTCGAGCGGTCGTCGTGGTCCGATCTCCAGGTGCCGCCGGCACGCGGCCAGACGTTGCCGAAGATGTCGCGTACCCGCACGGAGCGCACCGAGAGGACGTGCCCCGGCGGGGTCGGCACGCCCGCCAGGTACCAGTCGGTGGCGTGGCCGGCCACCACGTCGAGGAAGAACAGCGAGGTTCCGTGGGCGGTGTCGGGGAGATGGGCCACGACGCTCTCCTCCGGGCGTTCCAGGGTGAACCATCCGGGTGCGGGGCAACCGGGGTACCGCAACGCCCCGGTCTGGCCCTCGTAGGTCCGCGTCGCCGTCCCGGGCCTGAAGGCGCGACCGGCCCGGCCGTCGAGCGGCCGCACGTCGACGGACCACCAGTCCGCGGCGCCGCCGTCGTGGCGCGGCGCGCCCGCCTCGACCCTCCCGCCACGACCAGTGGCCAGCGGCACCCGGTGCCAGAGCGCGGTGGTGTCCCAGGGGTCCGCGTCGCCGGGGGCATGCCAGTCCTTGGCGGCCGCCTCGAGCACCGCCTCCCCGGGCACCGAGACGGGGTCCGCGAAGGGGCGGTCCGCGGGGGGCAGCAGCGGGGTGTGGCGGGCCGAGATCCGGTAGCTGACCGGGCTGGCGGCGTTCTCGCCCTGGTGCTCTCCCAGTTGCCACTGACGGGCGAGCGCCCACACCGGGTCTGCGACCTCCGCTCGCAGCCCGAGGTCCGCGTCGGCCTCGTCGGCGAGCGGCTCCAGGCGCAGGTGGGCGTGTCGGCTGACGGCGTCGTACGGACCGGGGGGCTGCAGCTCGGCACCGCCTCGCTCCCCGGCCGGGAGCAGCAGGCTCGGCAGCAGCGCCCCCAGCGGGCCGAGGTCCCGCTGGCGCAGCGACCGGATCCGCGCCAGGTCCGCAGCCAGCCCGACCACGGCGCGCGCCTCGTCGAGGGTCACCTCGACCCCTTCTCGAGCAGGTACGGCGAGCAGGACCGCCTGCGGTGCGCGGGAGCCCGGGGTCCGGAACGCGAACCCCGCGGTGGCGGGCACCTCGCTGTCCGGCACCAGCTCGGTCCACGAGTCCAGCACGCCGCCGACCACGTCGCCCCCCTGGCCGAGCCCGGGGCCGAACGCCACGGTCAGCGCGGCGCCGCGGTCCGGATGGTCCGGGTCCACTGGAGCACCGGTCCACCACCGGCCAGCCGGGTCGGCCATCGCGGCCCACGCCGCCGGCACCCGTGCGACGCGTCCCCGCACCCGCTTCACGACCTCGCGCCACGTGCCGGCGTCGGCACCGGCGCCCGGCAGCGTGACCGCGGGCAGCACCGGGCACAGCTCGTCGAGCCGGGCATCGGCGCGGCCCGGGGAGGCCAGCTGGCGCAGCGCGGTGCGCGGATCGGCGTCGAGGGGGCGGTCCAGGTGCGCCCGCAGGGCGGCGTGTGCGGCTCCGGCGGTCCCGACCAGCCCCCAGCGTAGGGCGCGCGCCGCGAGCGGACCCGGCAATGGCTCCGCGGGGTCCGCCGCAGCCAGCTCCGCGGCGAGTGCCTCGCCCGCGCCCCGGAGCGCATCGGCGACTGCGGAGGGCGGCGACGCGGGCCCCGGTGCCTCGCCGGCGTCCGAGAGCCCCGCGATCAGGGCAACCAGGTCGCGCAACCGCCCGAGCGGCTCGGGTGGCTGCACCTCCACCGGCGCCGCCGCGTCAGCCGCGGCGCCTGCCCCGAGGTGGGCGCGCGCGGCGCGGTCGAGGGTGGCGTCGGTGACCGCCACCAGGTCGGCGACCGCCAGCCCGAGACCGGCGAGGCTGACGGTGGCGCCGTCGGCTGCCGTCCAGATCCAGTCCGCCGGCGCGGGGAACGAGGTGTCGAGCAGCTGCGCGACCGACGGGTCGGCCGCGGCCGGTCGGTCGGCCGCAGCGGCGCCGTCGACCCGGGGGAGCGCGATCAGCACGGTGCTGGTCATGCTGTGCCCGACGGTGGGCGTGGCGACCACCTGCGGCTCGGGTGGCACTCCTAGGCCGGCGGCGGCATCGAGCGCTGCCACCGCCCTGCCCGTGCCGCCGCGCACGGTGTCCTGCACGGCCTCGGCGACGAGCAGGTCGGCGAGGTCGGCGCCCACGCCAGCGAGGAGCCTCAGCCCGCGCTGGACGTCGGCGGTCGGGACGTACCCGGTCTCGGCCGTCAGGGAGCCGGTCCGGTGGGCTGCGAGCACCTTGAGCCCGTCGCAGGTCCGCCGTCCGGCGTGCTCCTCGTGCTGGCGGTAGGTGTTCCGGAACGTCCGGACCGTGACGTCGTCGGGCAGCAGGTGCTCGACCTCGCGACCCAGAGCCTCGGCGGGATGTCCGCCCGCCCGCACTGCGTCCGCCACGCCGAGCGCGAGACGCACGCGCTCAGAGTCCAGCGTGATGTCCCAGCGGTCTTCCGGCGCAGCGCCGGACTCGCGCCAGGACGCCGCGCGGTCGCGCAGGATCGCCGCCACCTTGGCCTGGTCGGGGGAGGGGGCGAGCACGAGTCCCCGGTCGGCCAGGCCCGGCTCGCCCCGGAACGGTCGGTCCACCCAGCCGTAGAGCCCCAGCGCTCGCGCCGCCTGCCCCCGCTCGGACAGGCGCCGCCAGGCCAGGCCCACCACCAGGGGGTCGATCCGGTGGACCGCTGCGTCGAGCGTGGCGCGCAGCGTGCGCTCCAGCCCGTCGAGATCCCGCTGCGCCAGCGTGCCCAGCGCCTCGACAGCCTCCTTGAGGGCGACCTCGACCCACGTCGTGTCCCCCTGGGGCGGGAGCTGCCAGGGCCCGCCCCGCCCGAAGAGCGTGTCCGGCTCGACCTTCGGCCCCGGCTCGCCGGCGGCGACCCACGCGCCCCAGCGCCACGCCTCGAGCAGGGAGGGGCGCAGCACCTGGAACAGCAACGAGTCGACCCAGCGGTCGGCGATCTCCAGCCGCTCCGCGAGGTGCTGCGCATAGGGGTCCTCGATGCTGCGGCGGGCCGCGTCGAGGATCTTCAGCATCAGCACGCGGACCGGGTCCTTGAGCAGCCCGCGCTCGTCGAGCGCACGCACCTCGCTCTCCACGATGTCTCCGTCGGGCCCCAGGAGCTGCTCGAGCCACCGCTCGGTCAGGGGGTCCAGGTCGCCGTCCGCCGACCGCGGCCAGATGGGCGCCAGCCGCACCGGGTGCGCCTCCCCGAAGGCGACCGCGGGAGCAGTCGCCGCCCGCGGATCGAGGCCCGCGGACTCGAGCACCGGCGCGACCGCGTCGGCCTGCGCGGTGAGCAGCGCGTCGCGCTCACCCGAGGAGTACGGCGCCTCGCGCAGCGGGATGGTCCACCGTGCGGCGTACGCGGTCGAGACGGGCGTCCGGGCCACCAGCCGCAGCAGCCGCTCGGCGTCGGCGAGGTCGACGACGGTGCCGAGCCCCGAGCGGCCCCGCAGCCGACGTACCGCCTCGACGAGCCCCGCTACGATCCCGAGCTCGGGTGGCGTCGCACCGTCCGCCGCGTCCTCCAGCGTGGTCAGCGGCAGCACGGCGAGCGGCTGGTCCCCGATGAGCAGCGTGGGCATGGGTCCCTCGGGATGCAGGTTCTCGGCCAGCCACTCTGCGGCCCCGGAGGCGGTCCACTGGTGCCCGGACCCCCACAGGTCCTGCAGTGAGTGGCCCCACAGCGCGGGCCACAGGCACCGCACCAGGTCGCCCTGGAGCCCGCGGTGGTCCCGGTCGCCGCCCGGCATCGGGGCCAGCCCGTCCGGGGACCCGGTCAGGGCTGCCGAGACGTCGGCGCCGCCGGGGGTGCCCCCGACCGGCGGCGCGGACGGCCGCAGCGCGGCGTGGACCTGCGCCACAGAGGGGGTCGCTCGCGGCGAGTCCGGTACGACGTTGGTCGGCGTTCCCGGCGCGAGCAGCGCCGCGCGGCCGGCGTCGACGTGGGCGCCGAACAACGCGTCCGGCGCGGTGTCGCCAAGGCCCACCACGGTCAGCCGAGCGATCGCCTCGGGCTCGATGTGGTGCCGGTCGAGCCGGACCCGCACGGTCAGACCGGCGTGCTTGAGCGCCTGCCAGGTCGGCCAGAACCGCGGGGTCGGGTCGTCGGGGTCGGGTGGCAGCACCGGCAGGTCAGGGCCGCGGGGCCGGAACGTGTGGAGCCGCACCTGCCGGGCGCCGGCGGCGTCGTCGACGTCCGCCCACAGCTGGAGCCTGGAGGGCAGTCCGCGCAGCACCCCGCCGCGCGAGGCCCTGGGGTCGGCGGGAGCCTGATGCGACCGGTCCACCCTGCTCCCGTCGGCATCGACGGCGAGCCGCGTCCGGACCAGCCAGGCTGCGCGCCCGAGGCCGATCTGGTCGGCGAGGCGCTCGAATGCGCCCCTGCCGCCTGCTGATGCGAGGTCGCCGCCGACCTCGGGGCACGAGGCCCTGGCCGCTTCCAGGAGGTCGAGCTCGGCGGCGTCGGGTGCCGGATCGTGCTCGTCGACCCACACGTCGGCCGGGATGACGATCACGCGAAGCCGCCACCCGCCGTCGGTTCCCTGGTCGAATCGGGTCTCCAGCCTGGCCGGGAGGAGCACCCCGATCTGGGCTGCCGTCATGGGATCACCGTCCCCTTTCCCTCGAGCAGCACCCGGATCGGGAGGCGCAGGTGAGCCTTCGCGTACGCGGCACCGTTGGCGTCGGCGGCGACGCCGTGGGGGCGACTGAGGAAGCGAATGCCCTCCGGGACCTCCTCGACCACCACCCAGTGCGTGGCGACCTGTGCCGGCTGGAGGGCGAAGGCGAACAGGGTGAGGTCGTCGGTGACCTGCGCGACGAACCGCGGCCAGACCGGTTGGTCGAGACGAGCCGTGCCCCGCATCCAGGGCGACTGCCCGGCCGGCGCGGCGGTGGGGGCCAGGTAGAGCAGCGTGCGCGGGTAGAGCCGGAAGAGCGGCGAGCGCACCACCACGACCAGCTGCTCGTGGACGCCGTCGGGAAGGTGGTCGCCGAGCCTGCTCCCCGCTGCCCAGTCGCGGACCGGGGCGATGTCGTCGGCGCGGCCGGCGACGGGGGCGCGGTCCCAGAAGCGGCGCAGCGGCGTGCAGCCGGGACGGACGGGGTGGCCCCGCCAGGCGAGCTCGCCGACCGCACGGTGGTTGAGCCCGAGCAGCAGTGCCTCGACGAACTCGGGACAGGTGCGCAGGGCTGCCACCGCGCCCTCCTCGAGGGCGTCGGCGCCCGGCAGGAGCCAGTGCCGCGCCCGGTCGCGAAGATAGCGCCAGACGGGCAGGTCCAGGTCCGGGCAGTCCTCGACCGGGCCCAGGGGCGCCACGGGGTCGAGCCCTGCGATCCTGTCCTGCACCCGGCCGCGGGCGGCGCCGCCGGCCAGGAGGTCGGTGAGCAGGCCGTCGAGGGCATCGCGGTCGAGTGGCGCCCGCTCCCGGTAGCCGGCGTCGTCGAGCACCGGCACGTCCAGGCGGCCGAGCAGCTCGCCGTCGGCGATCGCAGGTACGCCGGCCAGGGCGGCCAGCGCGTCGAGGTGGCCGCCGTCGGCATCGGCGGTGTCGGGCTCCCCGGCCGGTCGGCCCGGCTCGGGTGGCGCGTCGGCCGCGGCAGCGACCAGCGCGCCCGGACCGCCCGCCGCGGCGACCACGGGCCTGCCCAGCGCCTGAGCGAGCCGCGGCCCGAGGAGCAGGCTGGGGAACGGCCTTCGCCCGTCGGCGGGGCGGGAGAGCGCCCAGGCCAGGGAGCGCCCCTCCGCGGCGCCTTCGGGGGGCCGGTCGTCGGTCGAGATCCGCCCGGCGGCCGGGCCGAGCACCACCAGCCGCTCGTCGCGGTCCTGCGGGAGCCGGCGCTCCCACATCCCTCGGCTCGCCTCGACGCCGAGGGCCAGTCCGTGCACCAGGTCCCGCACGGCGTGTGCGGGCCCCCAGTGCCGGGCTGCCGCGGTCACGATCTCCTCCTGCAGGTCGATCCCGGCCTGGAGGCCGACCCCGGCCGCGACCCGCATCCGCAGGTCAGCGTTGACCTGAACCGGCCACGCCCACTGGCCTGCGTCGTCGGCCCGCGCCGCGTCCACCATGGTCCGCACCGGCTCGTGGCCCAGCCACGGGGCGCCGTACGCCGGTGGGCCGACGATCGCGCGCCCCTCCTCGTCATGGGTCGGCTCGAGCAGGTCGTGGTCGCGGACCGGCGCACCCGGCTCCGGCGGGTCGAGCGTGGACCCGAAGGTGGTCAGCGCCCCGGGGACCTGGACCGTTGCGGCGTCGGGAAGGTGGACCTCGACGGCCCCGACGGGGGTGCCGTCGGCGCCGGCCGCGTGCAGCTTCCGGGCCAGCGACGCGAACGAGCCCTGGGGGCCGGTGCGGAACCGCCAGGCGAGCAGGCAGCGGACGTCGACGACCGGCTCCGGCCACGCCTTCGACCCGTCGTCGCGCCAGGGGATCACGAGTGCGGCGACGTAGTCGCTGTCGGACTTCAGCTCGGCAGGCGAGAGGACGCGCGCGACTCCGGAGCCCGCGACCGCTGCGTCGTCGGCCCGGCGCTGCACGTGCACCCAGTCCCGCGCTCGGTCGAGGTCGTGAGCGATCTGTGTGTCGGCGCCGAGCGCCGCTCTCTCCCCGGCGACCACCAGGTCCTCGGGCGGTCCCACGACCAGCACGCACCAGGGCACCGGGCCGAGGGGGTCCTGCGTCGGCAGCCCGTAGCGCCATGGCAGGTCCTCGGCGGCCAGCTCGACGAAGGCGCAGTTCTCCTCCTCTGCGCGGGTCTCGCCCGGGCGGGGCACCATCGCACGCACGGCGCCGGGGCGCAGGCCGACGACGTCCGCGGGCCCCGGCAGCACGAAGGTCGCGGCGACGGTGGCGTCGTGGACACCGTCGGTCAGGTGGAGGTCGAGCCGCTGCTGCCCGCGCGCCGGGTCGGGCGCCTCGTGCACCAGCTCCTCGGCCGGCGCCGAGCGCCGGAGGAAGGGCAGGAACGCCAGCCGCTGGGTCATGGTCACGCCTGCCAGACGCCGTCGACGCTGACGGTCGGCTCGGTGGAGGCCACCGCGACAGCCGGCCGACCTGCGGCCCGGGCACGGACGGCGGCCAGGACGGCGTCGGTCCGGCTGGTCGACGGCGGCCCGACCGATCCGCGCACCGACCACTCCTCGGGCCGGACCGCGAGGGTGACCCCGGCGGGGCCGACGACCGGCGGCGCACCCCGTGCCAGGACGCACTGGGCGAGGGCGCTCGGGACGAGCGACCAGGGGCCCTGCCGCAGCTGCGGGTCTCGCTCGCCGTCGCCCGGGTAGAGCTCCCGGTAGGCGTCGGCGGCGGGCACCGCGTCCACGGGGCGGGTCTGCAGGTGCAGCACCGTGCCCGACGGCATCCGCTCGTACGCCGGCAGGCTGAGCAGCGCGTCCCGGTCCGCGTCGAGGAAGCTGGCCGGCGCGAACAACTCGCGGGGGGACAGGTCGGCGCCGTCGGGGAGGTTGACCAGGATCACCCGCTGCTCCCCGGGCAGGTGCGCCCCGGGGACACGGTGGATCGGGGTGTCCAGGGGAGCGACGGCCTGGCTCCACCGCACCGAGCCGAGCGGGTGGACCACGGCACGCCCGTGGGCGTCCCGGGACGGAACGCCCAACTCGACCAGGGGGTCTGCTCCCTCCACGGCGGCGACGTTGGCCGGACCGACGCGGTCCGCGACCCAGGACGGGAGGTTCACATCCTGCGACGGACCGGCCTCGCCGCCGACCAGGACGACCCGCTTGCCCCAGGACCGGGACATGCCGAGGAAGGAGACCTCGACCCGGCCCGCCAGGACGAGCGGCCGTGGGCCGTCGAGGGTGCCGTGGAAGTCCACCCCGCAGAAGTCCTTGCCGAAGGCCTCCACGGTCACGCCGCCATAGAGATCGGCGTGGAAGTGCAGCGGGTCGAGCGCGAAGATCGCGTCCAGACCGAGGTGGCCGCGCACTGCGAGGATCCCGGCGTCGAAGCCGGCCGAGATGGAGCCGCCGAACTGGAAGGTGCCGTCGGTGGCGGCGACATAGCCCTCGAACCGCAGCCCGAGCGGTACGGGGAAGGCAGGCTCCATGGCGATCCTGCGCTGCGCGGGCAGCCCGGGAGCCTCGGTTCGGAACCCGGGGTAGAAGCCGCCGATGGTCACCAGTGAGTACGCCGGTTGCCCGGCCGAGGCACGCATCGCCGCGGTGCCGCTGATCCGGAGCCAGCCCATCACCCTGCCGTCGACGATCGCCATGTCGAGTGCGGTGCGCCCGCCGGCGACGTCGATCTCGCCAAGCACGTCGACCCGAAGACTGATCAGCTCGACCACGTTGAACGCGCCGCGGCCCACGACGATCACCCGCCCGCGCGGCAGCTCGAGCAGCACCACCAGCGAGAGCCGGAGGAAGGATCGGCCGGCGACCTGCAGCCAGGTGAGCTCACCCGCCGGTCCGACGACGGACGAGCCCGGCCGTCTGGGGAAGAACGCGCTGACCCGGGGCAGCAGCCGGGCGCCGGCGTCGGCGTCGGCGGGGAAGAAGACCTCGGCCACGGCGCCGCTGGCCAGGGCGGCCCGCATGAGCGCCAGGTCGACGCCGACGTTGACGCCGACGGTCCCGCCGACGCTGGACAGCTCGAACCCGAAGCCGAGCTGGATGCCGGGGGTGAACCGCGCGCCGATGATGGTGCGGAACACCGGCACCCCCTCGTCGAAGGAGATGCTGGCGAAGGCGCCCGCCGCCACCGCGCCCGCGTCGAAGGAGAGCTGACCGATGAGTTCGCGTCCGTAGGCGTCGAGCGCGAGCCCGCCCGAGACGGTGATCGGCGCTACGTCGACGGAGACGGAGAGACCGCCGCCGATCACGCCGGCGACCTGGGTCGGGTCGGCGACGACAACGGCCCGGAGGGAGGCATCGACCGTCAGTGGGCCGAACGCTGCCCTGGCGTCCCAGCCCGACGCGAGCCGCGGTGATCCGGCGAGGAGCGCGGTGGTGAGGCCGTCGTCGAGCTGGGGGATCGGCGGCAGTCCCAGGGCGCGCCGCCACAGCACGCGGGTCGCCTCCGCGCCGCCGGCGCCGTCGAGGAGCGTTGCCCGCCAGTGCTGGAGCGCAAGGGGGACCTGCGCCGGCGCGGCGTTCCGCACCTCGTCGGTCGCGGTCAGGAACTCCGCACGGCCGGCTTCGGGGAGCAGGGCGCGCAGCCTCTCGGCCAGCTCCGAGAAAGGATCGGCCATGGCCCAACCCCGCCGTTCTGCGATCCCTGGAGGGAACGCCCATCGTTCACTGGTGGAACCGGAATGACGCTTGCGCAGGCTGGCGGAATCGTATCCACGGTGCGTTCGAGGGCGCACGCCGATCGCCTGTCGACCGGAGGCCCTGTTTAGACCGCTCCCTGGTGGGTCGGCGTTCGCTGCGGCGCGGCGCCGACCTGCCGGTCGGCAGATCGTTGACAACCACCGATCGCCGAGGGGAGCGTGGCGGTGGCCTCCTCGCGGTGTCCGCGTCCGGTCCTGGCCGGCCGACCAGCGCCGAGGAGCAGGCGGAGGGTGAGGTGGACGAGCTCCGGGACAAGTACGACGCCCTGCAGGCCGAGGGGTGGGTGGCCGACCCCCCGGTGCAGTTCTCCGCGCTGCCGACCGGCGACGGAGTCGGCGCGTGGTTCGGCTGGACCACGGCCACCGGGGTCGACGTGGCGGTCTACTTCAGCCCGCTGTCCGGAGCCGCCGAGGTGCACGGCGCGATCCTCGGGGAGTACCGCGCCGGCGGCGGACCGCTCGGCCGGCTCGGCTATCCCACCTCCGACGAGCATGACGAGGTCGACGCCGCCGGAAACGTCACGGGCCGGGTGAACGAGTTCCAGTGGGGCTCGGTGTTCTGGGACAGGACCACCGACCGCGTCGCCACCTTGTACACCGGTCCGGTGGTCGAGATCCCCACGGTGGGCTTCAAGCAGTTCCTGAACCAGGGCGTCGGCATCGTGGGACGCCAGCTGGGACAGATCGGGGTGGGCACGGTCTACGGGAACGCCGTCGAGCTCCAGTTCACCGTGCAGCCGGGCGTCCGCCAGCTCTTCGCCTCGATGAGGGCGGTCCAGTGGGAGGGCCCCTCGGTGATGTGGGTCAAGCAGGGGAGCCCGGCCACCGCGGCCTGGAATCGGCATTCGAGCTCCTTGGGCGACGGGGAGGACGGTCCCCTGGACGAGAACGTCGCCTGGGGCCCGGACACCGTGGCCTACTACGACTCACCCGGGCCCGACATCCTTCCCTTCCTGGCAAGTCGTCCGAGTAGGATCCGCGCGGTCCAGAACTTCACCGGCTGGGTCGCCGGCACCCCTCTGCTCGGGGGTCCGCAGACCCGGCTGTGTCCGGTGGTCGCGTGGTACTCGATCGTGGACATCGTCGATGACGCCTGGGCCTCGAACGTCGACATCCCGTCGTGGAGCCGGTTCCAGAGCGTGTCGGCCCTGGGCTGGGCGAACACCTCGGTGACACCGCCCTGAGCACGCGTCGACGATCGCCGTCCCTGCGCGACACCCGACGCCGGCGGGGAACGCGCGTCCTGGCAAGGTCACTCGAACCGCCCCGGATCCCTCGGCCACTCCGGCCCCTGGGAACGAGACCTTCCTGCGCGTCCGGCGCGGGGTGTGCCCGAGGCGAGGCATGTCCTACTTTCAGACAAGGGGATTTCGAGCTCGGAGGTACGCCATGAGAGTCACCGAACTGTCGACCGGCGACACGAGGTCCATGTACGTGCCCGTCATCGAGCTCGACGAGCTCGAGGGGGTGGCGCGTCCTGAGCGCGACGACACCGTCAACACGGCCTCGCTCAAGGACTTCGACGTCGATGACCTGCTGCAACCGCTCAAGGACGTGGGCGAGCGGATCAAGGACACCCTGTCGCCGCTCCGGCCCTCCTCGGTGGAGGTCGAAGTGAGCCTGGCGGTGGGGATCAAGTCGGGCCGTCTCGTCTCTGTCCTGGTCGACGGCAAGGCCGACACCGGCATCAAGATCACGCTGGGGTGGGACCTGTCCGGGCACAAGGACCCCTCGTGAGCGTCCACGTCGCCGCGGAACACGCCCTGCTCCGCCAGGTGGTCATCCGGTTCGTCCGGGACGGGAGGACGGTCGGGACCGGGTTCGCTGTCGCCCCTGACCTCGTCGTCACCGCAGCCCACGTCTGGCAGGACGCCGACTCCGTGCAGACCCTCGACGGGCGGATGCTCTCGGTGCCGCAGGCCTGGAGCTGGCAGGAGAAGCCCTGGAAGAAGCACCTGGCCGCCTGGCCGGACCTGGCGCTGCTCCAGATCGGGGAGCGGTTGGAGCACTTCGCGCCGCTCGGCTCGCGCCTGCTCACCTCCGGCGCCCTGCTGCGCTACTACGGCATGCCCACGGCCGGCGGATCCACCGCGCTGACCGCCGACAACGCCACTCTGGTGGCCCTCGACGGTGACGAGGGCGAGGCTCTCCGCCTCACACAGACCCAGGTGCAGGGTGGCTGTTCCGGTGGACCGCTGGTCGACCCGGAGACTGCACAGGCGGTGGGCGTCGTCGTCGCCTCGAAGGATCCCGACCAGGCACTGGGAGGCTTCGCGGTGTCCGCCGAGCACCTGATGGTGCGCTGGCCACGACAACTTGCTCGTCCGGACGACACCGCCCAACGAGTGGTGTGGGAGTCGGTCTACGCCCGTCCTTCGAGAGTGGCGCCGCATCGGGGGCGCCTGGCGTACCGGATGGGTGAGTTCTTCTTCGGCTTCTACGCCGAGATCTCCAAGAACAACCGCGACGCCCGCGAGGTCGCCGAGTTCTTGGTGCTCAGCGAGCAGCTGGGCGTCTATCAGGCAGTCGCGAAGCTGATCGACACCGCCGACGACCGCAACCCTGACCTCTACGAGCAGCTGCGGAGTCGCATTCAGATGGCGATGGTCTACGGCGGTCAGAACCTCATGCCGTTCTTCGATCTGGGCCAGGACATGCTGGCGATCCGTGGCGGCGACGCCAAGCAGGATGCAGCGGCACGAGACATCGTGCTGGCGAAGGTGCGCCGTCACCTGGAACGGATCGCCCGCGTGGCGGAGAGCCTCCCGATGCATCTCGCGTGGGACCGCATCAGCGTGTGGTGGCGGGACGGCCGCCTCTCTTCGCGCGACGTCGACGCCTTGCTGGTTCTCGTGCACGCCTACTTCCTGTTGTTCGCGCTCCCCGACGATTCGGCGCCGTTGCGATCGGCCATCGCCAAGGTGCTGTCCGTGGACGCGCACGAGGTCTCCGACGAGGAGCTCGCGACGGTGGTGGCCGCCGCGGAGCGCGTCGTCGGCTGAGTCCCGGCCGAGGTCCGTCTCACGCTCGTGTGCGGGCTGCCGCAGTCCGGTCCACGGCGCGTGCCTGGTCGGGCCGTCCGCGGGCCGGATGTCGCGGCCGGACCGGCGCGGCCGCGTGGGCCGTCAGCGCGCACGGCGACGCAGGGTGAGGTAGGAGGCCACGGCAAGCAGGGCTCCGGTCACCGCGAGGATGGTCCAGTAGAGGCCGGACGTCGAGTGGCCGAGGTCGGCGTACGGCGAGCCGGCTCCCACGAGTCGGGTGACCCGCAGGTCGCGCGCGATGGCCTCGAAGGCCCAACGGTCCGGCACCACCGCGGCGATGTCCCGACCGGCCGCCGTCATCACCGGCACCGGGACCATGGCGCCGGAGAACAGCACTGCCGGGAAGCACAGCATGGGAAGGGCCAACGCTGCCTGGGCGACCGAGGTCACGGCCGCAGAGGCGAGCAGTCCGAGAAGAAGGGCCACTACGGCGTTGACGCCGAGAGTCACGAACAGCGACGTCCACGTCCGTCCGCCCACCTTGGGCAGCCGGTCGAGGATGCGCAGCACTCCGAGCATCACGGCGTTCACGAGCAACAGCACGGGCGCCAGCAACGCGACCTTCGATGCCAGGTAGGCGACGTCGCTCACCCCGGACTGGTGTTCACGGCGAACGATCGGCAGCTCGGTGCAGATCTGGAGCAGACCGTAGGTCAGGCCGAAGAAGAACCCGGCGAAGGCCAGCCAGTAGGTCTCCATCACTGCACCCGTGGGATCGATCCCCCGGGTGAACGAACCGGGCTGGAAGAGGATGGCGAACATGGCGATCACGGCTGCCGGCGAGCCGAGCAGGATGCTCAACGTCAGCCGGTTGCGCAGCTCGATGTCGGCCGCCCGACGGGTGAGCACGGCGAGCTGTCGCAGTGGCGACGGGTGCGGTCGGCGTTCGCGTGCGGCCGGCCGTCCAGCCGCCCGCCGTGTCGCCGGGCGACCGGCCGCGCGAGAGCGGGGCGCCGAGGGGCCGCCTTCCTCGACGTCGGGGCCCATACTGGGCACCTCCAGGCCACTGAGCCCCTCGAAGAGGTCGGCGAGGCTGTCCGCTCCCAGCCGGATGGCTGCCAGACCGGGCGGGCCGTCGTAGGCCAGCCGACCGCCGGGAGCAAGAACCACCAGGCGGTCACAGCTCTCCACGTCGGCCATCGCGTGTGTGGTGAACGCCATTCCGGCGCCCCGGTCCGCGAGCTCGCGGAGTGTGGCGACCAGCGAGCGCCCTGTCGCAGGGTCCAGCCCGGACGTCGGCTCGTCCAGCAGGCACAGGGTCGGTCGGGCCAGCAGCTCGACGGCGATGTTCGCCCGCTTGCGCTGACCACCGCTGAGAGAGCCGACCGGTACCGCGGCCCGGTCATCGAGGTCCAGCGCGTGCAGAACACCCTGCACGCCGGCCTCGAGCTCCTGCCCGCTTCCCGACAGTCGGAGCCCGGCGGCGTACCGCAGCGTCCTGGCCAGCGGCAGGTCCCGGTGCAGGATGTCGTCCTGCGGGACGAGTCCGACCGCTCCGTACGGCGACCACGACGGGGCGCCGCCGCGTCCGACCAGGCCCACCGACCCCGACGCGACCCTGGTCAGACCGGCCAGCGCCGCCAACAGCGTGCTCTTCCCTGCCCCGCTGGCTCCGACGACGGCGACGAGCTCGCCGGGACCCAGCGTCAGGCTGACGCCGTCCAGCAGCCGCCGGCCGCCTCGCACAACGACCACACCCTCGGCGACCAGCGTCGGAGGCTCGTCGGCGAGGACGAGGTCGTGTGCCGCCTCGGGAGCTTTGGTGTGATGGGTGATCGACATGCGGCCAGCGTCCGGTCGACGCCTTCCCCGCACCTTCCCGAGGGCTGCCGCCACCCGCCGGCTTCGCGACCGTGCCGCAGAAGCCCGTGCCAGGGTCGTGCCGAGGAGGCGTGCCGGAGCGGCGACGTCCTCACCGGGGGGTACCGAATCCGCCGCCTCCCGGTGTCTCGACCACCAGCGCGTCCCCGGCTGCGACCTCCACGGAGTCGCGGCCGCGGAGGGGCCGGACCCTGCCGTCGGCACCCTCGATCCACTGCCGGCCGAGCGCCCCCGGCTCGCCGCCGTGCATGCCGTACGGCGGGACGCGGCGATGGCTGCTGAGCAGGGTCACGGTCATGGGCTCGAGGAACCGCAGGCGTCGACGGCCCCCGTCCCCACCGTGGTGCCGTCCCCGGCCACCGCTGCCACGGCGGACCTCGTAGCTCTCGACGCGCACCGGGAAGCGCCACTCGAGGACCTCGGGGTCGGTGAGCCGCGAGTTCGTCATGTGCGTCTGCACCACGTCGGTGCCGTCGAAGTCCGGACCCGCACCGGAGCCGCTGGCCACGGTCTCGTAGTACTGGTAGCGCGCGTTCCCGAACGTCAGGTTGTTCATCGTCCCCGAGCCCTCGGCCTGGACACCGAGCGCCGCGTAGAGCGCGCCGGTGACTGCCTGGGACGTCTCGACGTTGCCCGCGACGACCGCCGCCGGGTATCGAGGAGCCAGGAGGCTTCCCTCGGGGATCACGATCTCCAGCGGCTCGAGGCAGCCCGCGTTGAGCGGGATGTCGTCGTCGACCAGTGAGCGGAAGACGTAGAGCACCGCCGCCTTGGTGACCGACGACGGTGCGTTGGAGTTGTCCGGCTGCTGGTCCGACGTACCGGTGAAGTCGATGCGCGCCGACCGACTCTCCTGGTCGACGGTGATCGTCGACCTCGATCACCGCGCCGGTGTCGAGCTCGTAGCGGTAGTGGCCGTCGTGCAGCGCCGCGATCACCCGCCGTACGGCCTCGGCTGCGTTGGCGCGCACGTGCCCCATGTACGCCAGCACCACCTCGAGCCCGAAGTCGCGGGCCAGCGCGTGCAGCTCCGTGACACCCTTCTCGTTCGCCGCGAGCTGTGCCCGCAGGTCGGCCACGTTGTCGCGCGGGTTGCGAGCGGGGTAGGGGCCACTCGTGAGCAGGTCGCCGAGCTCGGAGGTCAGCATCCGCCCGTCCCGGGTGATCGGCGCGTTGTCGACCAGGACACCCTCCTCCTCGACCCGGGTGCTGAACGACGGCATCGAGCCCGGCGTGACACCACCGACGTCGGCGTGGTGACCGCGAGAGGCGACGTAGAACAGTGGCTGTCGCTCGGTACCGAACACGGGCGTGACCACCGTGATGTCGGGCAGGTGCGTTCCGCCGCGGTACGGGTTGTTGAGCACGTAGGAGTCGCCGGGTCCCATGGTGCCGCCGTACGCCTCGATGACCGTCCTGATCGACTCTCCCATGGACCCGAGGTGCACGGGCATGTGCGGGGCGTTGGCGATCAGGTTCCCCTCGGGGTCGAACAGCGCGCAGGAGAAGTCCAGCCGCTCCTTGATGTTCACCGAGCTGGCGGTGGCCCGCAGCCGCTCGCCCATCTGCTCGGCGACCGACATGAAGAGGTTGTTGAACAGCTCCAGCATGACCGGGTCGACCGTGCTGGTCGCGTCGGAGGCGGCGGGCCGGGACCCGGCACGACGCAGCACGAGGTTGTCGTGGTCGGTGACCTCGGCGCGCCAGCCCGGGTCGACGACCGTGGTGGCGTTGGCCTCGGCGATGATCGCCGGTCCCTCCACGACGTCGCCGAGGGCGAGGTCGACCCGGCGGTGCAGCGGCACCTGGATCCAGGAGCCGGTGTACATCGGCACCGTGGTGGCGACGACGAGGGGCGTCGCTCGCCGCCGGGTCTCGAGCTCGTCGGGGCGGGAGGAGGCGGCCGCGGTGACCTCGACCGACACGGCCTCCACGACCACCTCGCGCTCGGGCATCAGGAAGGAGAATCGTCGCCGGTAGAGCCGCTCGAACTCCGACCGCATGACTGCCGGCGGGCCGTGGCGGACCTCGACGCTCGTGTCGGTGCCGCTGTACTTCAGGTGCGCCCGTCGCTCCACCCGGAGCTGCCCGGGGGCGACACCCTGGGCGACCAGCTCGCCCGTCGCCTCCCGCACCAGCGGCGCCAGCGCGGTGTCGAGCACCGAGGCACCGCGCTCCTCCAGTGGCGCCTCGACCGAGGCCTCCCGGGTGGCCGTCACCTCGGCCAGCCCCATGCCGTACGCCGAGAGCACGCCGGCGAAGGGGTGGACCAGGATCCGCTCCATGCCGAGGGCCTCGGCGACCGCGCAGGCATGCTGTCCGCCCGCTCCACCGAACGTGGACAGCGTGTAGCGGGAGACGTCGTGCCCGCGCTGCACCGAGATCCGCTTGATCGCCTCGGCCATCTTCGTCACCGCGATGCGCAGGAACCCGGCGGCGACCTCCTCGGCGGTGCGGCCGTCACCGATCGTCCGGGTCAGCCGGTCGAATCCGCGCCGCGCCCGGTCGGCGTCCAGCGGCTCGGTGCCGGAGGCTCCGAACACGGCGGGGAAGTGCTCCGGCTGGATCCGGCCCAGCACGACGTTGGCGTCGGTCACGGTCAGCGGACCGCCGGCGCCGTACGCCGCCGGCCCGGGATCGGCGCCCGCAGAGGCCGGCCCCACCCGGTAGCGCTGGCCGTCGTACTGGAGGATCGACCCACCCCCGGCGGCCACCGTGTGCACGCTCATCATGGGCGCCCGCACGCGAACGCCGGCCACCTCACTGTCGAAGGTCCGCTCGAAGACCCCGTCGTAGTGCGACACGTCCGTCGACGTGCCGCCCATGTCGAACCCGATCACCCGGTCGAAGCCGGCCGCCTCGGCCGTCCGGGCCATCCCCACGATGCCGCCCGCGGGTCCGGAGAGGATCGCGTCCTTGCCGCGGAAGTGGTGCGCCTCGGACAGGCC
Organism: uncultured Actinomycetota bacterium; assembly: GCA_963811365.1. Lineage (GTDB taxonomy): Bacteria > Actinomycetota > Actinomycetes > Propionibacteriales > Nocardioidaceae > CAWEQW01. The sequence continues at coordinate 570,621 of CAWEQW010000002.1, forward strand.
GCCGGAGGAGCGCATGAACTGGCATCGGACGCCGGGCAGCGCGTCGGAGACGCGGTCGACGTAGCGCCTGAGGACCGGGGACAGGTAGGCGTCGACGACCGTCGTGTCGGCGCGGGAGACCAGCTTCATCAACGGGCTCACGTCGTGGGAGAGCGACACCTGCGTGAAACCGATCTCCGCCGCCGCCTGACCGATGAGCAGCTCGTGGTCGGGGTTGCCGAACGCGTGCATCAGCGCCACCGCGACGCTGCGGAGCCCGTGCTCGAAGCAGGCCTCCAGCGCCGCGCGGAGTCGGTCCAGCCGCAGCGGGCTCACCACCTCTCCGTGCGCGTCCACGCGCTCCTCGGCCTCGAGGACCGCGCAGTACAGCGGCTCGGGGAGCTCGATGTGCCGCGCGAAGATCTTCGGCCGGTTCTGGTAGGCGATCCGCAGTGCGTCCGCGAAGCCCGCGGGTGGCCACCAGGACGGTCGGCTCCCCCCGGCGCTCGAGCAGCGCGTTGGTCGCGACCGTCGTCCCCATCCGCACGGCGGCGATGTCGTCGACCGGGAGCGGTTCGCTCGCGCCGAGCCCGAGCACCGCGCGGATGCCGGCAACGGCGGCGTCGTCGTAGCGCTCAGGGTTCTCCGACAGGAGCTTGTGGGTCTGCAGCGTCCCGTCGGGGCGACGGGCCACGACGTCGGTGAACGTGCCACCCCGGTCGATCCAGAACTCCCAGTCTCCGGCCACGACGTCATTATCGCCTCGGATCCTTCGACCTCCGCCCGGCGCAGCGACGAGACAGGGGACCCCGGCCGTGGCAGCGTGCTAGCCGGCAGCAGCGACCATGCCCGGCCAAAGCCGTGCGAGCGGGCCGCGGAGCGTGCAGCGCGCGATCGGCTCGCCTCGCTCGTCACTGCCATCCGGAGTGGAGATCGTCGCGACGGGGCGGTACGTGGCGCAGAAGGTCGCGGCGCGGCGGGTGTACCCGATGACGAGCGCGTGCGACGCGCTGACCGGCGGGCGCCAGTAGCGCATCGTGACGTCCGGTGACGCGACCGGGGGAGTCCGCGGCCGAACAGGACGAGGGCGCCCGCCTCACCGTAGTTCGACGCGATGACGACGGCGGAGTCCCGGGCCTCGACCTCGACCTGCCGGACGTACTCGGGCCAGCCGATCTCGGACTGGTAGTCGCCGCGCGACTCGATGACGCCGAGGCGTTCGGCGGCTGGGAACGGCAGCACGGGCAGGAGAATCGGGAGGAAGACCAGGTCGAGGAGGACGAACGCGGCGGACGTGACCCAGAGCGCCGAGTGGTCAGCCAGCGATCGAGCGGCAGCGAACCCGCGGCGAGCGCGAACAGCATCACGGGCAGTACGTAGTACGACTTGCCGCCGAGGACGAGGTACGCGAGGACCGTTCCGACGACCGTCCACCCGAGCGGCCGGAGGGCACGGTCCCGCACCAGCGACACGACACCGGCGACCGCGACCGGGACGGCGACGGCAGCGAGCAGCGCAAGGGTGAGGACGAACTGCGTCCGCGTCTCGTCGCTCCCGCTCGGGGGAGGGTGCAGGAAGAACTGCACGCTCGTCCACCCGTGCTCGGCCTGCCAGAGCAGGTTCGGCGCCAGGAGCAGGGCGGCGACTCCCACGGCAAGGAGGAAGCCCCGGGTCCGCAGCACGTCGCGGCGCCAGACCAGGAAGCTTCCGACGAGCAGCACGAGGACGACTGCGATCGTGTACTTCGTCTCCAGACCGACTCCGGCAGCCAGGCCCAGGTACAGCCACGACCCGCGGCCGAGCGCGAGCCGCAACGCGAGCCACAGAACGACGATCGTCGTCAGCTGGTCGAAGGCGACGGGCTGGAAGAGCCAGTCGGTCGCGAGCGCCCCCGGGACGAACGCCACGAGGAACGCTGCAAGCGTCTGCGCGCGACGGGTGGCGCCGAGCTCACAGGCGACGAGCGCTGCGACCAGGACGGTTCCGGCTGCGGCGAGAACGGTGAACGACCGGAGCCCGACCAGGGACGGACCGAACAACTCTCGTGCGAGCGCGGCCACCAGCGCCGTCACGGGAGGGAACTCGACGTAGCCTCCCTGGAGATGGCGGCCGGCCACGGCGTAGTAGAGCTCGTCGCGGTGCCAGCCATAGCGCCCGGACACCGCAAGCGTCAGCGCGGCCTTCGCAGCGATGACCACCACGACCGGCCGCACGGCGAGCGTGCCTCGCCCGCGCCGGGACCGGTCGGACTCCATGACGCCACGGTCGGCGGACCGCGGGTCGACGTCAAGCGCCTGGGACCGGCCGCGGGTGTCGCCCCGTGCCCACGTCTCCTCCGGGCGCCGGGTCGGCATGATCTGCACCATGACCACGCGCCGCGGGCTCTTCGTCGCCCCCTTCGACTCCCTGGCCGACCCCCGGACGGTCGGCGACCTGGCTGCTGCCGCCGAGGCGGCCGGCTGGGACGGCTTCTTCGTCTGGGACCATCTCCTGTACGGCGAGCGGGTCACCGCGATCGCCGACGTGTGGACGTGTTGCGCGGCGGTCGCGATGCGGACCGAGACGCTGCGGTTCGGGCCGATGGTGACCCCGCTGGCCCGGCGCCGGCCGCAGGTCCTCGCCCGGCAGGCCGCGAGCCTGTCGGTGCTCTCGGGTGGCCGGTTCGTGCTGGGCCTGGGGTTGGGCGACGACTGGGTGGGAGAGTTCAGCGCCTTCGGGGACGAGCCGGACCCCCGGGCGCGGGGCAGGATGCTCGACGAGGGTCTCGAGGTGCTCACGGCCCTGCTGTCCGGCGACCTTGTGGCCCACGACGGAGCCCACCACACGGTCCGGGAGGTCCGCTTCCGGCCGGCACCCGCCGTGCCGATCTGGCTCGCGGGGCGGTCGGCAACCCGGCCCCCCTGCGCCGGGCCGCCCGGCACCAGGGCTTCTTCGTCATCGGCCTGGACCGGCCCGACGACCTCGACGAGGTGACCGCCCCAGCTCGCAGCGCACTCCCCGTCGCCCGGGCTTCGAGGTGGTGGTCGACCTACAACCTCAGCAGGACCCCGGCGCCGTGGCTGGACCGCGGGGCCTCGTCGGTGCTGACCCGCGGTCGGGCCGTTCGACCTCGACCTCGACGAGGTCCGGCGGATCATCGAGGCGGGCCCCGGGGCCGCGTGAGGCGTGGGGTCGCCGACGAACGACGTAGGGTCCGTCCGTGAGCAGCCGGGTGATCTTCATGTGTGGCCCCTCCGGGCTCGGGCAAGTCGACGTACGCCAGACGCCTGGAGAGCCAGGGAATGGTTCGGCTCTCCTTCGACACGGAGATGTGGCGCCGCGGCATCTCAGCGGTGCCGCTGCCGGCGAACCTTCGCGTCGAGATCGAGGCCGGCCTCCGGGCCCGGCTGGTCGAGCTGGTCGAGCTGGTCCTGGGACGCATGCGGGCCAGGCGAGGTGGTCACCTCCGACGACTTCGTCCTGCCCGAGGAGCTCGCGACCCTGTACTTCGACCACTTCGAGCCACCGACGCCCGACGAGGGTCCGCTCACGGTCGTGTCCGAATCCCGCTAGCACGAGCCCGCCTCACCGGGCAGGATCGGGGTGTGGACATCGAGGACACCGAGGCCTGCTACCGGGCGGTGCAGAGCCGCGACCGCCGCTTCGACGGCTCGTTCTACACCGCGGTGCGGACCACCGGCATCTACTGCCGCCCGGCTGCCCGGCGATGACCCGCAGAGAGGAACGTCGCGTTCTACCGCACAGCGGCCGCGGCCCAGGCCGCCGGCTACCGGGCCTGCCGACGCTGCCGGCCCGACGCGACGCCGGGCTCGCCGGACTGGGACGTCGACCGCCGACGTGGGGCCGGGCGATGCGCCTCATCGCAGACGGCGTCGTGGAGCGCGAGGGCGAAGGCCTCGCGGCCCGAGCGACTGGAACACTCGCGCCACCTCACCGCCTGCTCCGGGCAGCGAGCTCGGCGCCGGCCCGCTGGCCCGGCCGGGCCCGCCGGGCCCAGACGGCCCGCACCCTGATCGAGACCACCTCGACCTGGGGTTCGCGGAGGTCGCCTTCGCGGCAGGCTTCTCCTCCATCCGGCAGTTCAACGACACGGTCCGCGACGTGTACGCGGCCACGCCCACCCGGCTGCGGGGCCGGGCTCCCCGAACCCACCGGACGGGCGCGGTCGAGCTGCGGCTCCCGGTACGCGCGCCGGTTCGCGGGCGAGGACCTCCTGGTGTTCCTCGCCGCCCACCTGGTGCCGGGCGTGGAGTGCAGCGGCCCCGGCTGGTACGAGCGCACCCTCGCGCTGCCGCACGGCCCGGGGCGGGTGCGGCTCACCATGCCTTCGGACGCAGGAGGTCCCGCAGTCTCACCGGGCTCTCCTGAGCGGACGGCCACAGGCACGGCCTTCGTCGGCTGTCGGCTGGAGCTGACCGACCTGCGCGATCTGGGCGCAGCCGGCGAGCGTTGCCGCCGGCTCCTGGACGCCGACTGCGACCCGAACGCGGTCGACGAGAGCCTCGCGGGCGACCCGCGACTGGCGCCGCTCGTGCGCCGCC
>CAWEQW010000003.1:0-219427 GCA_963811365.1 uncultured Actinomycetota bacterium
ACTGGGTTTGAACTTTTGAGAGCGGGGGCCGTCGTGGTCTCGCCGGCGACACTGGCTCTGGCGTAAAATCGCAGGTCAGCGGGCACTTTCGGGATCTTCTGACGCCTGACAGACCGAGGCATCTTCGGACACGTTCTGACGTCTATGTTCCCCGTATGTTCCCCGAAAGGCGACACTGGAGGGACAAAGGATGGCTCGGGAAACCAGTATCGCCCGGCGCGGCTTCGGGCGGATCGAGCGGCGTGAGTCCGGCCGCTACCGCGTGGCGTACACCGGCCCCGACGGCCGGCTCTACCGGGCGCCGACGACGTTCGACGCCAAGGAGGACGCGGTCGCCTGGCTGGCCAACCGGCGGGCCGAGATCCAGATGGAGGTCTGGGCGCCGGACGCCGCCGCCCGTGGCGCCTCGCGCAAGGCGGTCCCGACGATGCGGGCGTACGGCGACCAGTGGCTCGAGGGCCGAAAGACCCGCGGCCGCGAGCTCCGGCCGACCACGCGGCAGCAGTACCGGATGCTGCTCGACGCCTACATCTACCCGACGTTTGGGGACGAGCCGCTCGACCGGATCACCGCCGACGACGTCACCGACTGGTACGACGCGCTGGCGCCCGGCAAGGAGACGATTCGCGCGCAGGCCTACAGCCTGCTCCGCACGATCCTCGGCTCGGCGGCCTCGGCCCGACCGAAGCCACTGATCCCGTACAACCCGGCGCATATCCGCGGCGCCGGCAACGTCAAGCGCGCCCACAAGGTCCGACCAGCGTCGCTCCAGGAGCTGGAGACGATCGTCGAGGCGTTGCCCGACCGCTACAAGCTGATGGCGTTGCTCGCTGCCTGGTGCGCGATGCGCTTCGGAGAGCTCGCCGAGCTGCGCCGCGGCGACATCGACCTCCGGACCAACCGGGTCTCGATCACCCGCGCAGTCGTCCGTGCGGGTGGCAAGTTCGTCGTCGGCTCGCCGAAGTCCGACGCCGGCGTCCGTGACGTCGCGATCCCGCCGCACCTGCTCCCGGTGCTGAAAGCCCACCTGAAGAACCACACCGGCAAGGGCAAGGACGCCCTGCTCTTCCCAGCCGCCGCCGACAGCAACGCCCATATCGCCCCGTCGACGCTCTACAAGGTCTACTACCCGGCCCGGAAGGCGGCCGGCCGCGAGGACCTCCGCTGGCACGACCTGCGCCACACCGGCGCCGTCCTCGCCGCCCAGACCGGCGCCACCCTCGCCGAGCTGATGGGCCGGCTCGGGCACTCCACCCCCGGCGCCGCGATGCGGTACCAGCACGCCGCTGCGGACCGTGACGCCGAGATAGCCCGTCGCCTGTCGGCGTTGGTGTCGGACGTGAATGGGACGGTCGAGTCGTGACCGAGCCACCGGAGAAGGACGCATTGGAGGATGTTCTGCGTCCCGAGGAAGCGCCGGAGGATCTGGTCTTCCTGCTTCGAGCAGGTGCGGCGGATGACGACGTCGACCTCCTCAAGCGGCAGGCACTGCGGCTCGCTCGTCGTTACACCTTCGACGATGACGACTGCTTTGGCGTCTCGGTCTTCGCAGCGACTGAGGAGAACGAGGCTTGGGTCCTTGCGACGAAGATGGATGTCCGACGGCGCTACTACCGGCTCCCTTATCGGGACGTCGCCAACCTGCGGCTGCGGCTGCTCCCTACCTTCAACGCACCGCACTGGACCGTGCTGTTCAACGGCGCCGACGGCCCGGAGTACCAGGCGTTCATAGACGCTCTGGGCGAGATCAGGGACAATCCATACTGGAAGCGGAGACTTGGAAGGAGGCCCCGATGACGATGCACGACATGACCGACGTGGCCGGCCACCGGGTCGACCTCGAAGTGGACTTCGCCAACGAGGACGAGACGGGGTACATCTGGCTGTGGCTCGACGAGGCACGCGAGCCTGAGCAGATCGTGCCCGGAGCGGTGTTGACGCTGCGCGACGGTGAGGACCTCGCGATGGGGCAGGTCATCGACCTGGTCGCCAGGGCCAACGGCACGATCGTCCACATCGAGTTACTCCCGGGAGCTATCGAGGAGTACCAGGCAGCCATCGAGCGATTCACGACTCGTCACGCCTGACTGCGCGTCATGGCAAAGACTTCCGCGAAGTACGCCCGCGAGCGAGAGGCCACCCAGAATCAACTGCTGGGTTACTCGTCCTGTGCATCCTGCCCTGACCGCAAGTGATGGGCCCTCTCGCTGGGCCGGAGCCGAATGAGCGCCCCGGGTGGGCGGTCACTACCTGAGCCGGTCACTCGCGTCCGGCGGCGCGTCGGCAGTGTCTTGCGGATGAGCGGCAGCCAGGCGCGGCGGATCGGGTCGGGCAGGTCGAGCTCCTTCCAGATGTCGACGAGCAGCACGCCGTCGATGTAGTCGAGCAGGTCGCGGGGACTGCCCTCGCGGAGGATCAGCTGGTAAGCGCGCGCCCGATCGGTGCGCTCGCGCAGGTAGTACTGCCGCCGCGGCACCGGCCAGTCGTGGACAGGTCCGGGGAGCAGGATGGTGCTGAACGCGCGTTCCGGATCCAGCCGCCACAGCTGGTTGGCGAGCCAGAACGGGTGCAAACCATGCTGGCCCGGCACCTCGACGAACTCCAGGTTCGGCACGACCTCCAGCCGATGGCCAGTGGCCTCGATGATCCGCTCGGCGACGGCCAGAGAGGGCGACTTCGCGCCGCGCTCGTACGCCGACAGGGTCGGCTGGGAGGTGCCGGCGAGCCGTGCGAGGGCGTCCTGGGTCAGCCCGGCCGTGCGGCGGGCGTAGGCGAGCAGGGCGTGCCCGGTCACCCGTTGAGGATATCCGACCGGATCTTCTCGGTCAGATCCTGCGATTCGCCGTCCGACCTGCACAGATGCGACGAGCCGAGGACAGCTGCGGGCAGGTGGTGCGGCGTGTCCGTGCCAATTTCCGACATGCCTTGCACACCTACCTCTTGACAGGGATCTGCCCTGGCACCGAAGGGGGTGATCGCGATGAGCGTCGCGAAGTGTCTTGGTCTGGACGACGTCGGCGGCCCGGCGATCGCGGCTGCCGGCGTGGCCTGGCAGCGCTGGTGCCACCTGGCGCCGGAACTGGCGGTCGTCGACGACCTGCTCGACCTACCCTCGTGGACGCGTCGGGCGTCGACGGCGACGGCGACCAAGGATGCTCTGCTGGTCCGGCTCCATCGGATGGCTCAGGATGACGCCGAGGCGGCAGCGGCCCTGGCATGGCTGCTGCTGCCGGGCGCGACACGGCTGGCCGACAGCCTGCGGGACCTCTCGCCGGACATCGACGCGCTGACGGCGGGCGAGCTCTGGCTGCAGATCCGAACCGGGCCGGCGCAGCGGTGTGTCGCCGCGACCATCCTCCGCGACGTACGCCGCTCGCTGCTCGCCGAGCTCGGGAACGCCGAGGCAGCGCAGCGCCGCGATCGCACCTGGGCCACCACGACATTGTGCGACAACGCTGAAGACCTCGACCGCCTCGCCGGCCTCCCCGACCTTCACGCCGACGCGGTGTTCGAGTCGAGCCTTCTCGTTCAGCACGTGCTCCTCGGCGGCGTGCTGAACCTGGCTGACGCGTCACTCCTGCAAGACCTCGCGGACGCGGCCGCCGAGCAGCAAGCACCCGCGCGAAGGGGCCGCGCCGGCCTCACTTCGCCGGCTGTCGTCGAGGTCGTCACCCGATACCGCCCTGGGTCGGCGCGATCAGTGCGCCGCCGCGCGTCGATGCTCATGGACCGCCTCGGTCGGTACGCGAAGGAGAATCGCCTCGTCGAGGACCTGGGCGCGTTCGTCGCAGCGCACGAGTTGCCGCCGATGAGCCTCGACGAGGTCCTCGAGGAGTATCTCTGGCAGCACATCGACGAGTGCGTCGAGGAGAGCCACCGGGAGCTCGACGAGTCGGCGTGATGCGGCGACCTCGTTTTGACGGATCTGCCGCCGACCGGCGCGCGCCCAGACAGGCTCGCGGTCAGGTGTCAGGCTGGCGCGCATGAACGCAGAGCAGCAGGTCGTTGCGGCAGCGGAGGATCGGGCTTCGGCCCTCGCGGCAGGCGATGCCTTGCGACTCGCGCGGCTCCTGCACGAGGGCTTCAGGTGGACGTCACATACGGGGGAGACCTACAGCCGGTCGGAGTATGTGCGTCGAAACACGAAGGGGTCCAAGGTCTGGCGTTCGCAACGGCTGAGTGGCGTCGAGGTCGTCGTTGTCGGCGACACCGCCGTTCTCCACGCCGAGGTGACCGATGAGGTGCTGGGAGAGGACGATGAGTGCGAGGTCTTCCGGATGCCGATGACGCAGGTCTGGGTCCGCCAGGGCGACGTGTGGAGGTGCCTTGCGGGCCACGCGGGACCACGCCGTTCCTGACTGCAACCTTGCCGCGGCGCGGGCAACACTCACAGCCCGATGCCCGGCGCCTGCTGGGAAGGCGCCTGCCGGTGGTGGTCGACACCGAGTATCTCGTGGCGTTGCCGCTTGGGAGCGAGCTGCTTGCGGATCCGATACGCCAGCGCCGCGGTCGGGTGTTCGGACGGCAACGGCCTGATACTCGCTCTCATCAGCAAAGGCTCTGGGTCGCGGCCCTGACGCTTGAGCCGGTCGAGTTCGCGCGCCAGCGTGAGGGTGTGCTCGTCGGCGCGGCCGACGTACGCGACCACACGACGTTCCCATACGCGGACGGCGTCGTCGTACCGGCTGTTGACGGTGCGGATGAGGCCGCGGCGGTACGCCGCGGCGCGGTCGTCGTCGGGCGCGGGACCGGCGATCGTGCGTTCGTCGGCGCGATGCCTTGGGCGGCCCGCCAGACAGCGATATCTGCGCGCAGCTCGGGGGTGAGGACGTCGGCGTAGTCGTCGAGCCAGGCCGGGAGCGTCGTGTCTGCGCGGTCGCGGACCTGTGCCGAGAGGGTGCTCACGAGGCGTGCTCGCGCGGCGAGGTAGGGACCCCAGCGCTGGTGGTCGGCGACCTCGGCCGGGATGTCCGGCAGCCACGGGAGCGGGCCTGGCGCTGCCGGCTCGTCGTCGCCGGCGCCGAGCACCTTCTGGGTCGCGAAGGTCACGGCGTCGGCGTACCTCGTTGCCGCGTCGTGGAGACGAGCCTCCGGCGTCGCGGCCAGTTGGCGGGTGGAGGTCGCCGAGACGGCCGCGCCGTCGCGGGCGAGGACGCGCTCGAGCGCCTCGGTGGCGGTGAGCTGCTCGGTGATGCCGGGCAGCTCGAACTCACGCTCGTCGCTCAGGTCGTCGGTGATGACGTGGACGTGGTTCTCGGCGCGGCCGCGGGTCAGCATCGTGTAGAGCAGTTGCCGGGTCTCCTCGCCGGTGACGACGCCGTGCATGACGTCGGCGGTCAGGCCCTGGGCGGTGTGGACGGTGGAGGCGTAGCCGAGCTCGACGTGGGCGGCGACGTACTCCGCGGGCAGCACGGTGGTGAGTCCGGAGTCGCGGTGTCGCACGATCAGGGTGCCGTTGTGGATGCGGGTGACGGTCCAGCGGTCGCCGTTCTTGACCCAGTCGGTGCTGCTCACGCCGAGTCGGCGGTCGTTGTGTCGGGTGAGGACGACGTCGCCGACCGACGCGTGGGTGCCGTCCCGCAGCCGGACCTCGTCGTCAACGGCGGCGTCCAGCGAGCCGGGCCGTGCGGGCTCGTTCGTTGAGCTCTCGCACGAGGTCGTGGGTCGGCGCCAGCATCAGAGCAGTCGCGACCGGCGTCCTGCTCGCGTTGCCACGCGTCGAAGACCTCGTCGACGACGGTGTGCTGGTCGCCGGCGTGGATGCGCTCGTGGTCGAGGTAGTAGCCCAGGGCCGCCCGGTCGCCGTCCCGGAGCGCCAGGGACGCCTCGGCCTCGACCGGGTCGTCGAACCGGACGACCTCGTCGAGGCGTACGGCGCCGTGCGTGCGGGCGATGTCGCGGAGGACGCCGCCGGCGCCGATGGCGGCGAGCTGCTGGTCGTCGCCGATCAGCCGCACGGTGGCGCCGCGCTCGACCGCGAAGCCGATGACCCGGTCGAGGGTGATGGTGTCGGCCATGCCGGCCTCGTCGACGACGAGCAAGGTGCCCGGTCCAACAGAGGCTGCGAGCGGCGAATCGGGCTGGGTGTCGAGGTCGTGGACGAGCTTGGCGAGGGTCTCGCACGGCATGCCGGTGGCGTCGCGGAGCGCGGCCGCGGCGGCCGCCGACGGGGCGAGTCCGAGCACGTCGGCTCCTGCCTCGGTCCACACGCCGGCGAGCACCCGCATCGCGGTCGTCTTGCCGGCCCCGGCCGGCGCGAGGGCGAGCTGCACGCGGCGGCCGCTGGTGGCCATCGCGCGGACCAGCTGCTCCTGGCCGGCGTTGAGCTCGGTGCCGTCGAGGCGGGCGGCCAGGATGGCCAGCTCGACGTCGTCGGTCGACCATGCCACCGCGTCGGTGCTCGCGGCCGCCGCGACGATGCGCGCCTCGGCGTCGAGCACGCGGGTGGTGGTGAAGTGGTCGCGTCCGGTGTGGCGGTAGACGCTCGTCCCGTCCGAGCGGCACAGGCCGGCTGGTTCGCCGATCGGGTCGCGGTCCGGGGTGAGGTTGACCGACAGCTCCGTGACCTCGTCGACGACCCAGCCGACGGCCTCGGCGACCAGATCGGCGGGGAGCCCGGCGTCGCGGATCTGCCGATGGACCTCGGCGTGCACGTGCCAGGACTGCCAGGTCGGCCGGTGCGCCTCGAGTTCGCCGAGCACGCGCTCGGCCATCTCCCGGACCCACCAGGTCGACACGTTGGCCTGCGCGGGCACGCCGGTCGGGTGGAGCGCGGCTTGCACCATCCGGTCGACGGCGTCCGGGGATCCGAGTACGTCGACGGCCTGGCTGCGCCAGGTCGTCCGCTGCTCGGCCAGCGATCGCGGCTCGTGCTTGGCCTCGCGGGTCTCCAGGTTCGCCTGCTGGGCCAGCGCAACGGCCTCGACCGGCGTCGGCGTACGGCCGTGAGCGTTGCGGAAGTCACGAGTCAGTTCGCGCTGCCGAGCCACGATGTCGGCTCGCCGGCGCGACCACGCCTCGCAGAGCTCGCGGTCGACGCCGACGATCTCGCGGATCGGCCGCTTCTCGCGATCGGCACCCGGCCGCTCGGCGAACTGCACCCCGAGCGCCTCGACGAGGTGGCGCTCCAGGGCGGTGTTGTAGGTCTCCGACGCGGCGACCACGTGCTGGTGCAGCACCCGCCCGTAGATCGAGAGCCACTTGCCCTGCAGGGTCTGCACCTTGTTCGCAACCGCCACGTGCGTGTGCAGGTCCGGATCGCCCGCGCGCGAGTCGCGGTGGGTGAAGGCGGCGGCGATGAGTCCACGAGTCTCGACCTGCCGGGCGCCGTCCTTGCCCTCGCGGGTGAACAGGGCGTGCTCCTCGACGAAGGCCATCGCGTCAGCGACCGCCGCCTGGTGTGCCTGCTCGATCTTCGCCGCGATCTCGGGCGGCGCGACGGCCCAGAGTGCGGAGACCGACTTGACCGGGCTGAACGTCAGGTCGAATCCGGCGACGGCCGTCTGCCGCGGGCGGGAGTACCTCGCAAGCGCGGCCGACAGTTCGCGTGCCGACGCTGGCTCGCGTCCGTGCTCGGCGACGAAGAACTCGCCCGCTGCAATCGAGCGTGCAGTGGCCCGCTCGGCCGATGTCGGCGCGGGCGAGGATGCGAGCAGCTCGTCGACCCGGGCGTTGAAGGCGTCGACCCTCTCGTTGGCGTAGACCTTGTACGCCGCCCCAAGCGGTCGGCCCGAGACGGGATCGCAGCCGGTGCCGAACAGGTTCTTCATCTGCTCGGCCGTCACGACGTCGTCGATCGCCAGGCCCTCGATGCCATCCAGCCCCGAACCGACCCACCGGCCCGGCGACTCGCCCTTAGCCGCGTAGTAGTCGGCCAGCGGGATGTTGCCCTTCTCCGTCGAGTCAAGCGCGGCGACCTGCCGAGTCAGGTACTCGTACCCCGACCCGGCCGACAGCTTCTGCAACGTCATCGTCACGCCCCTCAAGGCCGCGAGCCGGCCGCGAGTGGCCAGCCGTGACCTCGGATGAAAGAGGTGTGTGTGACTGGATGAGACGGAGGAGGAGAGGGGCAGGGGCAGAGAGAAGGACTGGAGGAAAGGAGTGAGAGGCAGGGACGGGGGGAGGGAGGGACGTGGGGACGGGTGGATAGGGAGGTTGTGAGGAACGCTTATGGAGTCTGGGGATTCCCTTCCGGGAGAACGACGCAGAATCGAGCCGCTATCGCGGACGGCGCTCGAAGTTGGGGAGTGAGCGCTACCTCGGAGAGTTGCGCTGGCTCGTCCGGATAAGGCCCCGTCACCGGAACACATCACCGGACGGGTCAAGCGGCCACGAACCACGGCGGCAGGCTCTGGGTCCCAGCCTGTGTCCCTCGAGGTTCCTCCTGCGGCGGCGTCGGCCCGATGTTGTCTCTCTCGTCGAATTTTGCAGGCGAACCGCTGGGTGCAGCATGGCGATGCGGTGCGACGAGGGGCGACACGCCTCGTGCGGCTCTGACTGATACGAGGTCAGAACCGTCGTCGGTAAGCCTGGCCCCCACCGGCGCTTCCTTGTGGGTGCCGGTCGGGGCCACGGCGACCGAGCACGTGAGACGCGCGCCCACCCCATAGCGGTTGACCCAGCCGTCGGGCAGAACTCCGGGCTTGCACGCGCCTCACAGGCAAGCCGGTGTCAATCTGGACCCGCCCTTTATGCGTACGCTCAGCACATGTCTAGATCGATTCTCAGTCTCGTCCTCGGCGTGACCCTCATGATCACGGTCGCCAGCGCGCTGCCTGCAGCCGCGTCCGACGCGAGTAATGAGGCGAACAAGCGCGCGGACGAGCTCGCTCTCACCGATGACGTTGCGCTGCCGTCGCCCTACATCCAGGCCACTTCGCCTGCCGATGCCGAGAAGAAGTTCGCCGCGATCGAGGCAGGGGGGGAAACGGCACGAACCGCCTCAATCCAATACGGACCATGCACACTGTACCCAAGCGTTATGTACCTCAGGAAGTCGTCGAACTACCGCAACGTGGGTACCAAGCCGTACGCCAAATGCGAGGTGCCGGTCTCGTCCATCAATCATTCTACCGATTTGCGATACAAGTCCTTCATCTGGTGGAGGAAAGCTACGACGAAGTCGGGCGGCAACACTGGAGTGGCCTCCTATACCCAGAGGAACGTCGAGTACCGCTGCGTGAGCAACGAGAGTACGGGTTGGTCAGGGACCACGGCCGGCACCATCTCCTATGGCGGCAAGAAGTACTACGCACGGGTCTACCAGCCCGTCAAGACGCTCGCCTGCGGTGGCTAAGGGCCGGGGTCGGCGCCGCGCGCAGACGGACGACGCGGGGAACGTTGTCCAGCTCGTCTACGCCCGCTCGGGCCTCAGGCAGCACGAGCCACTTGTGGCCTTGGTGCGGACCGAGGAGGAAGCAGCAGAGATCGAGGCGCAGGTCGTGACACACGCTCCGGGGGCGCGTGTGATGTGGGAGACCCATGGGGTCGTCGGCGGGCCCACCGACATCGTGCATGTGGTGCTGCTCGCCGCAGGCGGCAGCGGTGAGGACGAGGCGGCCGACCCGATCGGCGTCGCCGTTTTCGCAGACCGCGACGACGCCGACAACGACGTGCGAATCCGTCGCGAAGCAGACCCGCGTGTCGAGTTTGTCGTGCGAACGTTACCGGTGGGATGGCGCCGGGACGCGTAGCCGTTTGAGTTCGGCGATCCCGCGGCGGTGGCTATGTAGGCCCTCGTAGGCCCATCAGCGGATGTTGAAGGTCAACACGCAGACCTCGAGTGGCTATGCGGCTCCTGCCGCGGTCGGGTTGGAGCGGTCTCGGCGGCGACGTGGATCGCAGCCGAGGGTGGGGTCCAACCGGTCAGCACAGGGCTCCGGGCAACGGGCAAAACAAGAAGCGGTTGTCGATTGAGGATCCCGTTACGGCGAACAGCCAGCGCGGGAGAGCGCCCTCCGATGGGGCCAAGAGCGATCCGAACATCGCGCCATGCGTGGCCACTCGCGGACAGACCTCTGCCTTGGGGGAGTGAGGCCGTCGTCGGACGGTCCCGAACCCAGGAGGTCTCATGACTGCCACCATCTCCCGCCGACTCGTTTCGCTCACCGACGCTGCCGACGCGCTCGCTGTGTCGACGCGGACCGTTCGTCGCTACATCGCCGATGGTCAGCTCGACGCCGTACGTCTCGGCCGCAAGACGCTTCGGATCAAGGTCGAGTCGATCGAGCGCTTCATCGATGCCAGGCCCGTCGGCAACTGGCGCTGAGGCTTCGCCGGGTCAGGAGACGCCAAACGTGGCTGTTTCTTGTTCCCCGTATGTTCCCGAAATTTGGAAAGAGGCCCTCGAAAGGGCCTCTGACCTGCGGAAACTTGGTGGGCGATACTGGGTTTGAACCAGTGACCTCTTCCGTGTCAAGGAAGCGCGCTACCACTGCGCCAATCGCCCGTGACGACCCATGTTCCCATGAGCGGGAGTGGGGCATCCGAGGTGGAGACGGGATTTGAACCCGTGTAGACGGATTTGCAGTCCGTTGCCTCGCCTCTCGGCCACTCCACCATCGGAGGGGACCTGGGACCCTTCTCCGAGCGGACGACGAGGCTCGAACTCGCGACCTCAACCTTGGCAAGGTTGCGCTCTACCAACTGAGCTACGTCCGCTTGTCACTCCCGGCATGGAACACTCTCGCGTCCCTGCCGAACGTGCGAGCAGAACTGTATCCGACCACCTCCGAATGACCAATTCGCCCCCCTGGTCCTAGGGTCGGACCTATGCACGCATGGGTGAACGGTCGGCTGCTGCCCGACCCGGCGGCTCCGGCTCTGAGAGTGAGCGACCACGGGTTCACGGTCGGCGACGGGGTGTTCGAGGCGGTCAAGGTCGTCGACGGCCGGCCCTTCGCGCTCACCCGGCACCTGGACCGCCTGACGCGCTCGGCGCGGGGGCTCGGGCTTCCGGACCTCGACGTGGCGGCGGTGCGCCGGGGGATCGCGGCGGTGCTCGACGCCGAGCACCTGCCGTCCGGTCGGCTGCGGGTCACCTACACCGGCGGCCCGGCGCCACTCGGCTCCGGACGTGGTGACGCTCCGCCGACCCTCGCCGTGGTCGCCGACCGGCTGACCCCGTGGCCCGAGGTCACCGCGGTCGTGACGGTGCCGTGGCCGCGCAACGAGCGGGGCGCGCTGGCCGGGCTGAAGACGACGTCGTACGCCGAGAACGTGGTCGCCCTGGCCCGCGCCGGTGAGCAGGGGGCGAGCGAGGCACTGTTCGCCAACCTGGCCGGCAACCTGTGCGAGGGGACCGGCTCCAACGTGTTCTACGTCGCGGAGGGGCGAGCTGCGTACTCCGACGCTCGCCTCCGGCTGCCTGGCCGGGATCAGCCGCGGGCTCGTGCTCGAGTGGTACGGCGGGCGCGAGGTCGACGAGCCGATCGAGGTGCTGTCTCGCGCGACGGAGCTCTTCCTGGTCTCCACGACCCGTGACGTGCAGGCCGTGGGGCGCTGCGACGGGCGGCTGCTGGAGGCGCCGGGACCGGTGACCCGGGAGGTCGCCGCGGTGTGGCGCGACCGGGAGCCGGCCGACCTGGACCCCTGACGGGCGAGTCAGACGCTCGAGCGCCGCCGCTCGCGGTAGGCGGCGACGTGCAGCCGGTTGCCGCACGTGCGCGCGTCGCAGTACCTCTTCGACCGGTTGCGGGACAGGTCCACGAGGACCTGCCGGCAGTCCGGCGCGGCGCAGGGCCGGAGCCGTTCCCGCTCGTCGGCCGCGATCACCTGGGCCAGGGCCATCCCGCAGTCGACGGCGAGGTGGTCCGCGAGCGATGCTCCCGGCGCGACGTGGTGGACGTGCCAGGGATGGCCGTCGTGATGGGTGAGCCGGGGGGTGACCAGTGCGCGGGCGACCAGCTCGTTGACCGCGGCGACCGCCTGCTCCTCGCCCTCAGCCGTGAACACCGAGCGGATGAGGGGGCGCAGCCGGCGGACCGCCTGGAGGTCGTCGCGGGTCAGCCGCGTGACCTCGTTGATCCGGTGGTCGTGGACGAAGTCACCGAGCGCGTCCAGGTCCGGCAGCTGCTCGGCGCCGGACGCCTCTGGTGCGGAGTTGACGAGGTCGACGGCGCCGCCGAGAGCCCGAACGGTGTCGTGGCCGAACAGCATCGCTGACCTCGAGACGTGGGTTGATCCTCCCTGCCAACCTACGTCGTGGGATCAGGCGTTCTCCGACGTGAGGATCGCCATGATCGCCGCGTCGATGTCGATGTGGGCGGACTCCTGGCCCTGCTCGACGACCTTGTTCATCCGGTCGACGAAGGTGGTCAGGTCGCCGGTCCGTGCCTGGACGAGCGCCTCGCCGTCGGGGGAGCACAGCTCGATGATCACGACCGCGTGCCCCCCGGTGTCCAGGCAGGGCCAGACGTGCACGTCGCCGTCACCCGACGGCTCGTAGAGGCCCTGCGTCAGCAGGTCGCGCCCGAACGTCCAGCGGACCCGGCTGGAGCCGGTGATGAAGACTGTGGTGACCGCGAACGGGTCGCTCGCGTCGTAGTGCAGCTCCGCCTCGATCGGCGTCGCGGCGCCGGTCGCGTCGATGAGCTCGACGGTGACGGGCTGGGTAACCGCCAGGGGCGCGGTATTGGTGTCCATTGCGGGGCCTTTCCCTCCGGTGTTCGTAGAGGAGACGACTTTGGGTTGGCGCTATGACGGAGAATCAAACAAAGGTGTCGGCTTTTTTTGAGCCGGACTGAACAGCCGACTCGATCTGTCCCGTTTGGTCTGATCTGAGCGGGGTACAAGATACGTTTGGCGAGCTAGACTTCGTCGTCGTAGGGGGCTGCCAGCCCACCGCGACCCGACACGCTCACCGAGCCGTTGCCGTACGACCACGAGCCGAGGACTGTGAGCCAGGACACCAGCCCCGCCGAGCGCCGGTCGGCCGACCGGAGCGCTGACGACACCGATGACGGCGCCGGGAGCCGGCTCAAGCACCATGCCAAGCGGGTGCATCGCGGGATGCACGCCAACCCCGCTCTGACCCTGCTCAGCAAGATCGTGGTCGGCGTCGTGGGGACGGCCGTGCTGGTCGCCGGCATCGTGATGATCGTCACTCCCGGGCCGGCCATCGTGCTGGTCCCGCTGGGGCTGGCGATCCTCGCCAGCGAGTTCTCCTGGGCGCGGCACGCTCTGGAGACGGCGAGGCGGCAGGCGGTCAAGGCCAGGAAGAAGGCCGAGGCGCAGGACCCCGCGGTCCGGCGCCGCAACCGGCTGGTCGTGCTGGGCGTGGTCGTCGTCGTGGTCGGCGCGGCCGTGGCGTACGTCGCGGTCTTCGACTGGCCCGGGTACGCCGTCTCCGGATGGGACTGGCTCCAGCAGCGTTTCGGGCTGCTGCCGGAGCTCCCCGGGATGTGACCGGGATGTGAGTCGCGCGGGAGGATGCGCTAACCTTCTCAGCGCTTGCTGCGGGCGATTGGCGCAGTGGTAGCGCGCTTCGTTCACACCGAAGAGGTCACTGGTTCGAGCCCAGTATCGCCCACCGTGGGACAAGGGGCCCCCGGTCAGCCGACGGCTGGTCGGGGGCCCTTGTCCGCCGGGGCCGGTCAGCGCACCGGACCGCAGCGCCAAGTCGGCGTGCAAGCCCCGAATCCGCCGATTCCTCTCCCGCGAGACGCATGGCTTGGGCCTCCCGGGGGTAGAAGGACCGTCTGGACGTTCGGTGTCCGGCCCTGCCCCCGCCTGGAACGCGCCTGTCGAGCCCACAGGGGGTGCAGCACGCCTTGCCTTCAAACACCCGGTCGCACTGGAGCCACGAAGCCGCCTTCCCGTCCGATCCGGCGAGCGTTCTCAGGGCGCGGCGCTTCGTGTCGGTGCACCTGGCCGACTATCGGCTCTTCGGCCTGATGGACGACGTTCGCCTGGCCGTGAGCGAGCTGGCCACCAATGCCGTGCGCCATGCCGGGACGCCGTTCAACGTTGCTCTGGAGCGGGAGCCGGCGTGCTTGACGCTCAGGGTGCAGGACACCTCGGACGCCGAGCCCGTGCCGCTGCATCCGGACCTGCTGGACGTGTCCGGTCGCGGCATCTGGCTCCTCGGCCTGGTGAGCTCGGGATGGGGCGTGGACCATCTGGAAGGGGGCGTGAAGTCGGTGTGGGCGACCTTCGACGTGGCTCCCGACGTCCCCGCGCCGTCCTCCGCCGGTCCGCGTCGCGACGAGCCATGACCGGGCTGCCGCCGTCCGTCCGGACGCTCCGGCGGTGGTCCAGCCCTCTGCATGAGACCCGGCGGCGACGGTAACCGGCTCGCTAGGAGAGTGGTGCGTGAGGCATGCTCCCTGACAGCCCGTGCCGCCTTCCCAGGGCGACCCCGGTCCCGGACGGGGCCGGGGTCGCTCGCGTGTGGATGCGGGGCTGTCCGACTCCCTGCTCGATCGCTTGCCGGACGTCCCGGCAACGAAGCACCGCCCGCCGCCCGCGAGCCAGGACGACCGGTCGCCCCCCACGGCGGTGAAACCCACGGGCGCTCCGGCGACCGGCCCCGATACGATCGGCGGGTCAGCACGACCTCCCGACGGCCGGAGGTCGAGACGTCACAGGAGGGGATCCCCGTGCCCGAGATCAAGGTCACCGTCGTCGACGCAGGCACCCGTGCCGAGCGTGCGGTGACCACGGGCACGCGTGCCTGGGAGCTGTTCGCCGACGACCCGGCAGTGATCGCCGCGCGGGTCGGCGACCAGCTGCGGGACCTGGCCTACGAGCTCTCGGACGGCGACGCCGTCGAGGGCGTCGCGATCGACTCCGAGGACGGCCGGGCGATCCTGCGGCACTCCACCGCGCACGTCATGGCGCAGGCCGTCCAGGAGCTCCACCCGGACGCGCGGCTCGGCATCGGCCCGCCGATCGCCGACGGCTTCTACTACGACTTCGACGTCGACGAGCCGTTCCACCCCGAGGACCTCGCGGCCATCGAGACCCGGATGCGCAAGATCGTCAAGGAGGGCCAGCGGTTCTCCCGACGTCCGGTGTCGGACGTCGAGGCGAGCGAGGAGCTGGCGGACGAGCCCTACAAGCTCGAGCTGATCGGCCTGAAGGGCTCCGGCGCCGCGGATGCCGCCGAGGGCGCCGGTGTGGAGGTCGGCGCGGGCGACCTCACCATCTACGACAACCTCAAGCGTGACGGCTCCCTGGCCTGGAAGGACCTCTGCCGTGGGCCGCACCTCCCGACCACCAAGCGCATCCCCGCCTTCAAGCTGATGCGGTCCGCCGCGGCGTACTGGCGGGGCGACGAGCACAACAAGCAGCTCCAGCGGATCTACGGGACCGCCTGGGAGTCGAAGGAGGCGCTCGAGGCGCACCTCCACCGGATCGAGGAGGCCGAGCGGCGCGACCACCGCAAGCTGGGCCGCGAGCTCGACCTGTACTCGTTCCCCGACGAGCTCGGCTCGGGACTCGCCGTGTTCCACCCGAAGGGCGGCGTGCTGAAGCGGGAGATGGAGGACTACGTCCGCCGGCGGCACATCGAGGAGGGCTTCGAGTACGTCGGGACCCCGCACATCTCGAAGCAGGGCCTCTTCGAGACCTCCGGACACCTGCCCTACTACGCCGACACGATGTTCCCGCCGATGGAGATGGAGGGGAGCAGCTACTACCTCAAGGCCATGAACTGCCCGATGCACAACCTGATCTACCGGTCACGCGGGCGGTCCTACCGGGAGCTTCCGCTCCGGCTGTTCGAGTTCGGGTCGGTCTACCGCTTCGAGAAGTCCGGCGTGGTGCACGGGCTCACCCGGGTGCGCGGGATGACCCAGGACGACTCGCACTCCTACGTCACCCCCGAGCAGGCCCCCGCCGAGATCAGGCACCTGCTCGACTTCGTGCTCGGCCTGCTCAAGGACTTCGGGCTCGACGACTTCTACCTCGAGCTGTCGACCCGCGACGACTCCGACAAGTTCATCGGCAGTGACGAGCAGTGGGCGCAGGCCACTCGGATCCTGGAGCAGGTGGCGACCGACTCCGGGCTCGAGCTGGTGGCCGACCCCGGCGGCGCGGCGTTCTACGGCCCGAAGATCTCGGTGCAGGCCCGCGACGCGATCGGGCGCACCTGGCAGATGTCGACCATCCAGTACGACTTCAACCAGCCCGCCGGCTTCGGCCTGGAGTACCAGGCCGCCGACGGCTAGCCGTCAGCAGCCGGTGATGATCCACTCCGCGAAGTTCGGCTCGATCGAGCGGTTCATCGGGGTGCTCGTCGAGCACTACGCGGGCGCGTTCCCGCCCTGGCTGGCCCCGGTGCAGGTCGTCGCGATCCCGATCGCCGAGCGGCACCACCCCTACCTGGAGAAGGTGGCCGAGGCGCTGCGCGCCGAGGGGATCCGGGTCGAGGTCGACGAGTCCGACGACCGGATGCAGAAGAAGATCCGCAACGCCCAGCTGCAGAAGGTGCCGTTCATGGTCATCGCCGGCGACCGCGACGTCGAGGAGGGCGCGGTCTCGTTCCGCTACCGCAGCGGCGAGCAGGACAACGGGGTCTCGGTCGAGGACGCGGTGGCCCGGGTCGTCGACGCGGTGGCCCGTCGGGTCCAGGTGTGAGCAGCGTGACCGAGGATGCGCCGGTGGCCGCTGCGCTCCGCCAGGACGGCGTCGGCGAGCCCGACGAGCTCGAGCGCCTGTGGACCCCGCACCGGATGGCCTACATCAAGGGTCAGAACAAGCCGGCCGACTCCTCGGGCGATGAGTGCCCGTTCTGCCGGATCCCGTCGCTGCCGGACGAGGACGGGCTCGTCGTGCACCGCGGCGAGTCCACCTTCGTGGTGCTCAACCTCTACCCGTACAGCCCCGGGCACCTGATGGTCTGCCCCTACCGGCACGTCGCGGACTACACCGAGCTCGACGACGCGGAGACCGTCGAGCTCGCGGCGTCGACCAAGGCGGCGATGCGGACACTGCGCGCGGTCAGCGGCGCCCACGGGTTCAACATCGGGATGAACCAGGGATCGGTGGCCGGCGCGGGCATCGCCGCGCACCTCCACCAGCACATCGTGCCTCGCTGGGGCGGCGACCAGAACTTCATGCCGATCATCGGCCGGACCAAGACCATGCCCCAGCTGATGGCCGACACCCGGCAGCTGCTCGCGGAGGCGTGGGCCTGAGCGGAGCCCGAACCCGGTAGCCTGCTCTGCGATGTTGAACCGATTCCGGGCCTTCTGGACGAGGGCTCATCTCCCCGGTCGCCCACCTCCTCCTGAGGTGGGGGATCAGCCCTGACGTGGTGACGCTGGTCGGCACCCTCGGGGTCTGCGCAGGTGCGCTGATCTTCTTCCCCACCGGCCACCTCCTCATCGGGGCGGTCGTGATCACCGTCTTCGTGTTCTCCGACCTGATCGACGGCTACATGGCGCGCGAGTCCGGACAGTCCTCGTCGTGGGGCGCGTTCCTCGACTCCACGCTGGACCGGCTCGGCGACGCGGCGGTCTTCGGCGGCCTGGTGATGTACTTCGTGGGGCCCGGCGACTCCGGTCTGTGGGCCGGCGCCGCGCTCTACTGCCTGGTGATGGGGTCGGTGACGTCGTACGCCCGGGCCCGCGCGGAGTCGCTCGGCATGGAGGCGCGTGGCGGGATCGCCGAGCGCGCCGACCGGCTGGCGGCCATCCTGCTGGCGACCGGGCTGTCGGACATCTTCGACCTCCCCGTGCTGGTCCCCCTGACGTTGGCCGTGCTGGCGGTGGCGAGCACGGTCACGGTGGTGCAGCGGGTGCTCATCGTGCGCGGGCAGGCCAAAGCGGCGGTCGGATGAGCCCGGGCCGGGTCGGGGGGCTGCGCCGGGCCGCGAGCGCCGCCTCGGAGAACGCCGTGGCGCTCGGGTTCCTCTCCGGCTGGCGGCTGGTCAGGCTGCTGCCGGAGCGACAGGCGCTGGCGCTTTTCCGCATGATCGCCGACGAGGTGTACCGGCGCGACGGCAAGGGCGTGCAGCGGCTGCGGTCCAACCTGGGCCGGGTCCGGCCCGACGAGCCCGACCTGGACGGGCTCACCCGGGAGGCGGTGCGCTCCTACATGCGCTACTGGTGCGAGTCGTTCCGGCTGCCCTCCTGGCCGATCGAGGACCTGGTCGCCCGCACGGTCATCGACGAGCCGCGGATGCGCGAGATCCTCGGTCGCGGGAAGGGCATGGTGGCCGCGCTGCCGCACATGGCGAACTGGGACTGGGCCGGGGCCTGGACCAGCGCGAAGAACATGCCGGCGATCACGGTCGCCGAGCGGCTCAAGCCGGAGCGGCTGTACGACGAGTTCGTGGCCTACCGAACGTCGCTCGGCGTGGAGATCCTCTCGCTGACCGGGGAGGCGGCCGCCTTCCCGCGGCTGATGGAGTGGGTCGAGGCGGGTGGCCTCGCCTGTCTGCTCGCCGACCGGGACCTGTCGCGCACGAGCGTCGAGGTGGAGCTGTGCGGCCAGCCGGCGCGGATGCCCCGCGGCCCCGCCCTGCTCGCCCGCCGCACCGGCGCGCCGCTGGTCCCGGCAACACTGTCCTACGACGGCCCGCGGATGGTGGTCCGGCTGCACGACGAGGTGCCGGCACGCGCCCGGCGACGAGGGCCTGGCGCAGATGATGCAGGGCGTCGCCGACGCGTTCAGCGAGGCCATCCGGGAGCACCCCCAGGACTGGCACATGATGCAGCGGGTCTTCAGCGGCGACCTCGCGAGGCGGTGAGCGGCGTGCGGATCGGCATCGTCTGCCCGTACTCCCTGGACACCCCGGGCGGCGTCCAGAACCACGTCCGCGACCTCGCCGAGGCACTGATCGCGCGGGGCCACCACGTGTCCGTGCTCGCCCCGAGCGAGAACGAGGAGCTGCCGCCGTACGTCGTCGGGGTGGGTCGCGCGGTGCCCGTGCCGTACAACGGGGCGGTCGCCCGGCTGGCCTTCGGGCCCGTCGTCGCCGGCCGGGTGCGCCGCTGGCTGCGCGACGGCGACTTCGACGTCGTCCACCTCCACGAGCCGCACCTCCCGAGCGTCGCGCTGCTGGCGCTGTGGGCCGCGGAGTGCCCCGTGGTCGCGACCTGGCACGGCGCCAACGAGCGGTCCCGTGCGCTGCTGGTGACCTCGGCGATCCTGCGCCCGTCGATGGAGAAGGTGAACGCCCGGATCGCGGTCTCCGACTACGCGCGCGACACGATGGTGCACCACCTCGGCGGCGAGCTCGTCGTGATCCCCAACGGGGTGTTCGTGGACCGTTTCGCGCGGGCGCTGCCGCGTGCGGAGTGGAGCGGTCCGGACGGCACTCTTGCCTTCGTCGGCCGCTTCGACGAGCCGCGCAAGGGGTTCGGGGTGCTGCTCGCCGGCTTCGAGCGGCTGGTGGCCGAGCGACCAGGCGTACGGCTGCTCGTCGTCGGTGGCGGTGACGTCGAGGAGGCCCGTTCCGGCCTGCCCGTGGCGGTGCGCGACCGGATCTCGTTCCTCGGTCGGCTCGTCGACGAGGAGAAGGCGCGGGCGCTGGCCACCGCCGACCTCTACGTCGCGCCGAACACCGGCGGCGAGAGCTTCGGGATCATCCTCGTCGAGGCCATGTCGGCCGGCGCGACGGTGCTGGCCAGCGACATCCCGGCGTTCCAGCGGGTGCTGGGGCACGGCCGGTACGGCGTGACGTTCCGGTCCGAGGACGGCGACGACCTGGCCCGACAGGCCGGCGCGCTGCTCGACGACCCGGACCGGCGTGCGGCGGTCGCCGAGGCGGCCCGCACGGCGGTGCGCCAGTACGACTGGTCCTCGATCGCATCCCGGATCCTGCAGGTCTACGAGACCGTGGTCGGCCAGCCCGCCCCGGAGCCGCGCCGATGAGCTGGGAGTGGGTGGTGCTGGCGGTCGTCGTCGCGGTCGCCGTCGGCCTCTGGCTGTGGTGGACCGCGAACCGGCTGGACCGGATGCACCACCGCATCGAGGTGTCCCGCGCCTCCCTCGACGCCCAGCTGCTGCGCCGCTCCGGGTCGGTGCTCGAGCTCGGCGCCTCCGGTGCCCTGGACCCGGCCCGCTCGCTGCTGCTCGTCGACGCAGCGCACAACGCGCGCGCCGCCGCCCCGGTCGACTTCGAGTCCGCCGAGTCCGAGCTGTCCGAGGCGCTGCGCGCGGTGTTCCCCGACGAGGACGAGGTGCGGACGCTTCGCCAGGACCGCTCGCTGGCCCCGCTGCTCGAGGAGCTCGCCGGCGACTGCCGCAAGGTCGAGCTCGCGCGGCGGTTCCACAACGACGTCGTGGTCACCGCGCGGCTGTTGCGCGCCCGCCGACGCGTGCGGTGGTTCCGGCTCGCCGGAAGCGCGGGTGAGCTGGCCGCGGTGGACCTCGACGACGAGCCTCCCCGGGCGCTCGTGGAGGCCTGAGCCGCCGGTTGGCAGGGCGGGTCTCCGGCGTCGTACCCTGGGAGCACCCCGCAGGTGCCGGTCGGTCAGTCGTGCCCGACCGCATCCTCACAACGAGAGAGCACACCGTGACAGAGCAGACCACGAGCACCGCAGAGCAGCCCAGCCCCACCCCCCTCACCGGCAGCACCGGCGTGAAGCGCGGCATGGCCGAGATGCTCAAGGGCGGCGTCATCATGGACGTGGTCACCGCCGATCAGGCGAAGATCGCCGAGGACGCCGGAGCGGTCGCGGTGATGGCCCTCGAGCGGGTGCCGGCCGACATCCGCGCCCAGGGCGGTGTCTCGCGGATGAGCGACCCGGACATGATCGACGGGATCATCGAGGCGGTCTCCATCCCGGTGATGGCCAAGGCCCGGATCGGCCACTTCGCCGAGGCGCAGGTGCTGCAGAGCCTCGGGGTGGACTACGTCGACGAGTCCGAGGTGCTCACCCCGGCCGACTACGCCAACCACATCGACAAGTGGCAGTTCACGGTGCCGTTCGTCTGCGGCGCGACCAGCCTCGGCGAGGCCCTGCGGCGGATCACCGAGGGCGCCGCGATGATTCGCTCCAAGGGCGAGGCGGGCACGGGCGACGTCTCCAACGCGGTCACCCACATGCGCACCATCCGCGGCGAGCTGCGGCGGCTGCAGGGCCTGTCCGCGGACGAGCTGTACGTCGCCGCGAAGGAGCTGCAGGCGCCGTACGACCTGGTCCGCGAGGTCGCGCAGGACGGCTCCCTGCCGGTCGTGCTGTTCACCGCCGGCGGCATCGCGACGCCGGCCGACGCGGCGATGATGATGCAGCTCGGTGCGGAGGGCGTCTTCGTGGGCTCCGGCATCTTCAAGTCCGGGAACCCGGCGCAGCGCGCGGAGGCGATCGTCAAGGCGACCACGTTCTTCGACGACCCGGACGTGGTGGCCAAGGCGTCGCGCGGGCTCGGCGAGGCGATGGTCGGCATCAACGTCGACGAGATCCCGCAGCCGCACCGGCTCGCCGAGCGCGGCTGGTAGCGGCGTCGTGCCGCTCGTCGAGGAGCACGTCCGCGAGTTCACGCGGTCGTGCGTGCGGGCCGGGCTGCTCGACGACGAGCGGCTGCACGACGAGGTCGTGCTCGCCATCGTCACCGAGCTCCCCGGACGCGCCGCCGAGGCGTCCACCCTGGCCGGCCGGTGGATCTGCGAGGACCGCGCCCAGCTGGCCGTCGATGCCGCCGCCTGGCCCCCGCGCACCGACTACGACCGGCTGCAGGACGCCTTCGCCGCCCTCGAGGAGCTCGGCGTCGTGGTCCTTCAAGGCGTCGACGACCACTGGGCCGCCACGGAGCTGCTCGACGCCCGTGCCGGTGACCCGCCGCGCGGCGTCGCCTGGTTCACCCCGCCGGACGTCTGGCACGCGGTCGACGAGGGGATGCTCGAGGTGAACGTCTGGCACGGCGACACCGCCAACGTCGCGCCGGGGGAGCCGCTGCTGGCCGACGTCGAGGCGGTCCTGGCCCGGCACGGCCTGCCGGCGCACTTCGACGAGGGCCGGGTCGAGGTGTCGATGCACTGGCAGCGCCGCCCCACACCGAGCCCCTAGGCGACTCCTCTGTGGTCGCCCCGCGCGTTGACCGGCGCGACCGCAGGCGAACGGGGGAATCTAGGATGGCGGGGTGAGTGACACCCCGACCATCGGCGTGCTCGCCCTCCAGGGCGACGTCCGCGAGCATCTCGCCATGCTCGACCGTGCGGGGGCGCGCCCGGTCGCCGTACGCCGCCCTCGCGAGCTGGCCGAGGTCGACGGCGTCGTCGTGCCGGGCGGCGAGTCCACGACGATGTACAAGCTGGCCCGCACCTTCGGGCTGCTCGAACCGCTGGCCACGGCCGTGCGCGACGGGCTGCCGGCGTTCGGCACCTGCGCCGGGATGATCATGCTCGCCGACCACCTCGAGGGCGCGATCGCCGGCCAGCAGACCATCGGCGGGCTCGACGTGGTGGTCCGCCGCAACGCGTTCGGCCGCCAGGTGGACTCCTTCGAGGCCGACCTCGACGTGACCGGCCTCGCCGACCGGTTCCACGCCCTGTTCATCCGGGCCCCGTGGGTGGAGAAGGTAGGGCAGGACGTCGAGGTCGTCGCCCGGGTCGCGTCGGGGGAGTCAGTCGGTAGGATCGTGGCGGTTCGGCAGGCGGACCTGCTGGCCACGTCGTTCCACCCGGAGATCACGGGAGACCACCGGGTCCACGAGCTGTTCGTGGAGATGGTCCGCAGGTCCGGGGCCTGAGCAGACGACGGTTTCTCGACAAGCGACGCGGAAGTAGGGCACCACCTCATGTCTGGCCACTCCAAATGGGCGACCACCAAGCACAAGAAGGCGGTCATCGACGCGCGGCGCGGCAAGATGTTCGCCAAGCTGATCAAGAACATCGAGGTCGCAGCCCGGATGGGTGGCGGTGACCCGGCCGGCAACCCGACGCTCTACGACGCGATCCAGAAGGCCAAGAAGTCCTCGGTCCCCAACGACAACATCGACCGCGCGGTCAAGCGGGGGTCCGGCGCCGAGGCCGGCGGAGCGGACTACCAGACGATCATGTACGAGGGCTACGGCCCCAACGGCGTCGCCTTCCTCGTCGAGTGCCTCACCGACAACAAGAACCGCGCCGCCATGGAGGTGCGCACGGCGATGAACCGCAACGGCGGGTCGATGGCGGACCCGGGCTCGGTGTCCTACCTGTTCAACCGCAAGGGCGTCGTGATCGTGCCGCGTGCGCAGGAGAACCGGGAGGTCGACGAGGACGACGTCCTCGAGGCGACCCTCGACGCCGGAGCCGAGGAGGTCAACGACCTCGGTGACTCCTTCGAGGTGGTCACCGAGGCGACCGACCTGGTCGCGGTCCGCACGGCGCTCCAGGCCGCGGCGGTCGACTACGACTCGGCGGAGGCCTCGTTCGTGCCCTCCATGAACGTCGAGCTCGACAAGGACGGGGCCGGCAGGGTCTTCCGCCTCGTGGAGGCCCTCGAGGACCTCGACGACGTGCAGAACGTGTTCGGCAACTTCGACGTCAGCGACGAGATCATGGAGTCCCTGGAGGCCTGACCCCGGCGCGTCGCCCCGGACCGGGGAGCGGCGTTCACGTACGGTGGCTCCGAACATGTGTTCGGACGGCGAGCCGGCCGGTGGGAGGTGGCGATGCGCGTGCTGGGGATCGACCCCGGCCTGACCCGCTGCGGCCTCGGCATCGTCGAGGGCGACGTCGGGCGGCCGCTGCGGCTCGTGGACGTCAACGTGCTGCGCACGTCGGCCACCGAACCCGTCGCGGTCCGGCTGATCACGATCGAGAAGGGCGTGGACGCCTGGCTCGACGAGTACGCCCCGGACGCGGTCGCGGTGGAGCGGGTGTTCGCCCGCTCCGACGTGAGCACGGTGATGGGCACCGCGCAGGCCAGCGGGATCGCGATGGTCGCGGCCGCTCGGCGCGGCATCCCGGTCGCGCTGCACACCCCCAGCGAGGTCAAGGCCGCGGTCTCCGGCAGCGGTCGGGCCGACAAGGCCCAGGTCGGCGCCATGGTGACCCGCATCCTCAGGCTCGCCGCGCCCCCGAAGCCCGCCGACGCGGCCGACGCGCTGGCGCTCGCCATCACCCAGATCTGGCGCGGAGGCGCCCAGGCGCGGATCGACGCGGCGCTCGCCGCGGGAAGGAGGGCGCGGTGATCGCGTTCGTGCGGGGCAGGGTCGCCGGCCTCACGCTCAGCTCGGCGGTCCTCGAGGTCGGCGGCGTGGGCCTGGAGCTCAACTGCACCCCCAACACGCTGGCGACCCTGCGGGTCGGCTCCGAGGCCACGCTGCCCACCAGCATGGTGGTCCGCGAGGAGTCGCTGACCCTGTTCGGCTTCCTCGACGACGACGAGAAGTCGCTGTTCGTGCTGCTGCAGACCGCCAGCGGTGTCGGGCCGAAGCTGGCTCAGGCGATGCTCGCGGTGCACAGCCCCGACGCGCTGCGCCGGGCGGTCGCCACCGAGGACGTCACGGCGCTGACCGTCGTACCGGGGATCGGTCAGAAGGGCGCCCAGCGGATCATCCTCGAGCTCAAGGACCGGATCGGCGCACCGGTCGGCACCGGCCCGCAGCGCACCGCGGTCGCCCCCGGCGCCACGGAGGCCTGGCGCGGGCAGGTGCACGCCGGCCTCGTCGGTCTCGGCTGGTCGGCGAAGGAGGCGGACAGGGCCGTCGAGACGGTCGCGCCCGATGTGGACGCAGACGCCGCTCCGGACGTCGCCCGGCTGCTGCGCGCCGCGCTCCGCTCGTTGAGCAAGGCGTGAGCCGGTGAGCCAGTACGACGGACGCGCCGACGCCGCTGCCGAGCCCGCCCTCGAGTCGGCGCTGGACGCCGCGGAGGCGCGCTACCTCGAGGAGGCCGCCGACCGCGGGCTCGTCGGCGCCGACGCCGACGGTGACGAGCGGGCAGTCGAGGCGGCGCTGCGCCCGCGCACCCTGGACGAGGTGGTCGGGCAGGTCCGGGTCCGCGAACAGCTCTCGCTGGTGCTCCAGGCGGCCAGGGGGCGCGACCGCGCGCCCGACCACGTGCTGCTGTCCGGCCCGCCGGGGCTCGGCAAGACCACCCTGGCGATGATCATCGCGGCCGAGATGAGCAGCCCGCTGCGGCTCACGTCCGGACCGGCGATCACCCATGCCGGCGACCTGGCCGCGATCCTGTCCGGGATGAACGACGCAGACGTGCTGTTCGTCGACGAGATCCACCGGATGTCGCGCCCGGCCGAGGAGATGCTCTACATGGCGATGGAGGACTACCGGGTGGACGTCGTCATCGGCAAGGGGCCCGGCGCGACCGCGATCCCGCTGGAGATCCCGCCGTTCACGCTCGTCGGCGCGACCACCCGGGCGGGCCTGCTGCCCGGCCCGCTGCGGGACCGCTTCGGCTTCACCGCCCACCTGGAGTTCTACGAGCCCGCCGACCTCGAGCTCATCGTCCGGCGCTCGGCGGCGCTGCTCGGCGTCGAGCTCACCGACAGCGGCGCGGCGGAGATCGCGTCGCGCTCCCGGGGGACACCCCGGATCGCCAACCGGCTGCTGCGCCGGGTCCGCGACTACGCCCAGGTCCGCGCCGACGGTGTCGTGACCCTCGAGATCGCGCACCGCGCCCTCGACCTGTACGAGGTCGACCGGTCCGGGCTCGACCGGCTGGACCGCGCCGTGCTCGACGTCCTGTGCCGGCGCTTCGGAGGCGGACCGGTCGGCGTCAGCACCCTGGCCGTTGCCGTGGGCGAGGAGCGGGAGACCGTCGAGGAGGTCGCCGAGCCGTTCCTGGTCCGCTGCGGCTTCCTGGCGCGGACGCCGCGGGGCCGGGTCGCGACGCCCGCCGCGTGGCAGCATCTGGGCCTCGCCGTCCCGCCGGGCGCCTTCCTCGGCGGTGAGCAGACCCTGTTCGAGGACGAGGGTTGAGACCGTTCCGTGACCGGACGAGAGCCGTGTGGTCCACCGCACCTCCCGTCGACGGTTAGAGTAGGTGCTCGGTCGAGCCGCTCGGCTCGCCTGTCGTGCTTGCGGCACGCCCAAGAACCCCTTGCCCCGACCGAGGAGTCCGCGCTGTGAAGAACCTGGGAGCCTTCCTCCCGCTGATCCTGATCGCCCTCCTCTTCTACGTGCTCGTGATCCGACCGGGGCGCAAGCGGCAGCAGGACGTGGCCGCGACACAGCGGGGGGTGACGGCAGGCAGCCGCGTGATGCTGACGTCGGGGATCTTCGGCACGGTTGTGTCGTTGGCTGATGAGACGATCACGCTCGAGGTCTCCCCCGGGACACAGCTCACCGTGGCCCGGCAGGCCGTGATGCGGATCGTCGAGCCCGGCCCCGAGCCGGTCGGGGCCGACGGGTCCGAAGACGGGCTCGGCGACGGGCGCACCGACGGGCCGACGGACGGGGGACCGTCGACGACGGGCAGCCCCACCGACCAGGACTGAAGCAGGCCGGCTGGCCCGGCACGGGCCGGCGGCAGGCGGTATTGAGGAGCGAGAAGCAGTGGCGACAAAAGCGGCCCGTCCCGGGCGCCGGCTGATGATCTTCGGGTTGGCCATCGTGCTGCTGTACGGCCTGGTCGCTCTCGGAGGCACCTGGCAGCCGAAGCTGGGGCTGGACCTCCAGGGCGGCACCCGCATCACGCTCGAGGCGTCCACCGCCAACGGCCAGGCGGTCACCACCGAGAAGCTCGCGGAGGCCCGCGGCATCATCGACCAGCGGGTCAACGGCAGCGGTGTCACCGAGTCCGAGGTCGGCACGCAGGGCAACAACCAGATCGTCGTGGAGATCCCCGGCAAGAACCGCAAGGACCTGGTCGACACGGTGAGCCAGACCGCCCAGCTGCGGTTCCGGCTGGTGGCGGCTGCCGCAGCGGGCCAACCCCAGCCGGCCCCGAGCTCCAGCCCCAGTGCCGCCCCGAGCGGTGCCGCGTCGCCGAGCAGCGAGCCGTCGGCCGCATCGAGCGCGAGGCCGTCGTCGTCGGCCAGCCCACGGGGCCGCGCGCTCTCCGGGGGGCTGCTGGCCGCGGACAAGGGGTCACGACCCGCCGCGAAGCCGTCGAAGGCCGCGACGCCGAGCGCGACCCCGCTCGCCGCTCCCTCGGCGGTCCCGACCGCCCCCACCACGGCCGCGCCGACGACCACCCCGCGGGGCGCGCCGGTGAACCAGCCGCTGCGGTGGCAGGCGAACCCCGGCAATGCCTGGCTGCGCAAGTTCGCGGCGTTCACCTGCCCGAAGCACCATGCCGTCGCGCCGGTGAACGACGTGCCCGACAAGCCGCTGATCACCTGCGACGCCCACGGCAACAAGTACCTGCTGTCCGTGGCCGCCATCGAGGGCACCCAGCTCAGCAGCGCCAGCGCGGGTGCCCCCGACCAGCAGAACGTCCAGTGGTCGGTGAACCTCGGGTTCAACGGCAGCGGCCGCAAGACCTTCGCCGACCTGAGCAAGGCCCTGGTCGGCACCCAGAAGCAGTTCGCGATCGTGCTCGACGGCAAGGTGCTCTCGGCCCCTGTCTTCAACTCCGAGATCCTCAACGGCCAGGCGCAGATCACCGGCAACTTCACGCAGGCAGAGGCGCTCTCGCTGGCCAACAGTCTGAAGTACGGCTCGCTGCCGCTGAAGTTCACCGTCCCGGTCGTCACCGAGGAGGGGCCGACGCTGGCGGCCGACCAGCTGACCGCGGGCCTGTGGGCCGGCATGATCGGTCTCCTCCTGGTGATGATCTACTGCCTGCTCTACTACCGCGGGCTCGGCATCGTGGTGATCGCCTCCCTGGTCGTCGCCGCCGTGATCACCTACGCGATGGTGCTGATCCTGAGCGAGGCGGTCTCGTTCGCGCTGACCCTGCCCGGCATCGCAGGTCTGATCGTCGCCATCGGCATCACCGCAGACTCGTTCATCGTCTACTTCGAACGGATCCGCGACGAGATGCGCGAGGGTAGGTCCATGCGGGTGGCGGTCGAGTCCGGCTGGAAGCGGGCCCGGGCGACCTGCCTGGCGGCGGACTCGGTCTCGCTGCTCGCCGCAGTGGTGCTCTACGTCTTCGCCATCGGCGTGGTCCGCGGGTTCGCCTTCGCGCTCGGCCTGAGCACGGTCATCGACCTGGTCGTGTTCTTCCTGTTCACCAAGCCGATGGTGTCCTGGCTGGCCACCAAGCCGTTCTTCTACACCGGGAACAAGTGGTCGGGTCTCTCTCCGGACCACATCGGCATCGAGCGCATCGGTGTCGCCGCCACCACCTCGCCGGCCGGAGGTCGAGCCTGATGAGCAAGCTGCGAGACTTCGGCCACGGCCTGTACGAGGGCAAGGTCTCGATCGACTTCGTCGGTCGGCGCAAGCTCTGGTACACCATCTCCGCGCTGATCCTGCTGGCGGCGCTGGCCGGACTGCTGTTCCGGGGGCTCAACTACGGGATCGAGTTCAAGGGCGGCGTGGAGTACCGCGTGTCGGTGGCGTCCGGCCAGGCCAACGCGTCGAACGTGGTCAAGGTCCGCAACGCGGTCGCCGGCACGGGGCTGTCCGCCGCGGCCTCCCCGATCGTGAACACCTCGGGCGGCACCATCCGGGTGCAGACCGAGCCGCTCACCAACGACCAGGCCAACACCGTCTCCACCGCCATCCAGAAGGCTGCCGGCGTCAACGCCGACGCGGTCTCCTCCGACGCCATCGGCGCCACCTGGGGAGCGCAGGTCGGCCAGCGGGCGCTGCTCGGCCTGATCGTGTTCCTGGTCCTCGTCGTGCTGTTCATCTGGGCGTACTTCCGAGAATGGAAGATGTCCGTGGCGGCGATCGTGGCGCTCGTCCACGACCTGGTGATCACGATCGGCGTGTACGCGCTGTCCGGCTTCGAGGTGACGCCGGCGACCGTGACGGGCGTGCTCACGATCCTCGGCTTCTCGCTGTACGACACCGTCGTGGTGTTCGACAAGGTGCGCGAGAACACCAAGAACCTGGCCCGCACCCACCAGACGTACGCCGAGGCCGCGAACCTCGCGATCAACCAGTCGCTGATCAGGTCGATCAACACCTCGATCGTCGCGCTGCTGCCCGTCGGTGCGCTGCTCTACGTGGGCGTGGTGTCGCTGGGCTCGGGAGCGCTGAAGGACCTTGCTCTCGCGCTGTTCGTCGGCATGGCGGCCGGCACGTACTCCTCGATCTTCATCGCGACGCCGTTCGTGGTGCAGCTCAAGGAGCTGGAGCCCGGCGTGCGCGCCGGAGACGCCCGGGCGCTCAAGAACCGCAAGCGCCGCGAGGTCGACCCGTTCGCCGACGTCCCCGCGTACACCGACGACATGCCGATCCACGACGAGCCGGGCGCAGCGCCGCAGCAGGAGCCGGTGCCGAGCGAGACGGCAGCGGCGCGTCCGGTCGCCCGCCCGCCTCGCTACACCGCGGGCGAGCGCGGCGCGTCCCGCCCCGTCTCGCAGTCGGCGTCCTCGAAGCGCGCCCAGCCGAGCCGCAAGCCACGGTCGCAGCGCGGCAAGAAGTGAGCGAGCCCCTCGGCCCGCTCGACGACCTCCTGGACGAGCGGCTCGACTCGCTGATCCGCGACGTGCCGGACTTCCCCAAGCCCGGCGTCACGTTCAAGGACATCACCCCGCTGCTCGCCGACCACACGGGCTTCTCGGCGGTGATCCGGGCGCTGGCCCGCGCCGGCGTGGACACCGACGGGCTGCCCGTGGACAAGGTGGTCGGCATGGAGGCGCGCGGCTTCATCCTGGCCGCGCCGGTGGCGCTGGCGCTGGGCGCCGGCTTCGTGCCGGTGCGCAAGCAGGGCAAGCTGCCCGGGCCCACGCACGTGATGTCGTACGCCCTGGAGTACGGCGAGGCGACGCTCGAGGTGCACCAGGACGCGATCCGGCCGGGCGAGCGGGTGCTGCTCGTCGACGACGTCCTGGCCACCGGCGGCACGATCGCCGCCACCCGGCGGCTCGTGGAGGAGTGCGGCGGCACGGTCGTGGCCGCGGCGGTCCTGATGGAGCTCGGCGACCTCCGCGGCAGGGATGCGTTGGGGGACCTGCCCCTCGTCTCGCTGCGCACGGTCTGACGCGCCGCTGAGCGGCACCGCCTAGACTGGCAGCAGGCCGACCGTCCCGCAGGAGGGCCGGCTCGGAAGTGGGCGCCTCGAGCGGCCACGCGTCGGCACGGGAGTGCGCATGGCTGAGGAACGGGTGGTGGAGGCGCCGGGAGGCACGCCCGCGCCCGCTGCCGACCGCCCCCGCCCGCCCTCGACCGGTGGACCCGCCGGCCGCCGGATGCGGGCCCGGCTCGCCCGGATGGCGACCAAGTCGCAGTCCGGCAGCGCCAACCCCGTCCTCGAGCCGCTGTTCCGCGTGGTCCGGGCCAGCCACCCGAAGGGCGACCTCGCGCTGCTGGAGCGCGCGTACCTCGCCGCCGAGCGGGCGCACGGCACGCAGACGCGCAAGAGCGGCGACCCGTACATCACCCATCCGCTCGCGGTCGCGACGATCCTCGCCGAGATCGGGATGACCGAGCCGACGCTCTGCGCCGCGCTGCTGCACGACACGGTCGAGGACACGTCGTACACGCTGGAAGAGCTGCGTCGCGACTTCGGTGACGAGGTCGCGCTGCTCGTCGACGGCGTCACCAAGCTCGACAAGGTCAAGTACGGCGACAGTGCCCAGGCCGAGACGATCCGCAAGATGATCGTGGCGATGAGCCGCGACATCCGGGTGCTCGTCATCAAGCTCGCCGACCGGCTGCACAACATGCGCACGCTGCGCTACCTCAAGCAGGACACCCAGGAGCGCAAGGCCCGCGAGACCCTCGAGATCTTCGCGCCGCTGGCCCACCGGCTGGGCATGAACACCCTCAAGTGGGAGCTCGAGGACCTGGCCTTCGCGACGCTGCACCCGAAGATGTACGACGAGATCGTGCGCCTGGTCGCGGAGCGCGCGCCGTCGCGCGACCAGTTCCTCGCCCGGGTGATCGAGCAGGTGGACAAGGACCTGGCCGATGCGAAGGTCAAGGCGGTCGTCACCGGACGGCCGAAGCACTACTACTCCATCTACCAGAAGATGATCGTGCGCGGCCGCGAGTTCTCCGACATCTACGACCTGGTCGGGATCCGGATCCTCGTCGACGACGACCGCGACTGCTACGCGGTGCTGGGCGTGCTGCACTCCCGCTGGAACCCGGTGCCGGGGCGCTTCAAGGACTTCGTCGCGATGCCGAAGTTCAACATGTACCAGTCCCTGCACACCACGGTGATCGGCCCCGAGGGCAAGCCCGTCGAGCTGCAGATCCGCACCTTCGCGATGCACCGCCGCGCCGAGTACGGCATCGCCGCGCACTGGAAGTACAAGGAGAACGTCCGCTCCGGAGCGGACACCGACCGCACGCTGGCCGACGCGAGCTCCGGCGACATGTCGTGGGTGCGGCAGCTGCTCGACTGGCAGCACGAGACCGAGGACCCGGGCGAGTTCCTGGAGTCACTGCGCTTCGAGATCAACTCCGCCGAGGTGTACGTCTTCACCCCCCGCGGGGACGTGATCGCGCTCCCGACGGGCTCCTCGCCGGTCGACTTCGCCTACGCGATCCACACCGAGGTGGGCCACCACACGATCGGCGCCCGGGTGAACGGCCGGCTGGTGCCGCTGGAGTCGACGCTCGACAACGGCGACGTCGTCGAGGTGTTCACCTCCAAGGCGCCGAACGCCGGGCCGAGTCGCGACTGGCTGACCTTCGTCACCTCGCCGCGTGCGCGCAACAAGATCCGGCAGTGGTTCACCAAGGAGCGCCGCGAGGAGGCCATCGACCAGGGCAAGGACCAGATCGCCCGGCTGATGCGCAAGGAGGGCCTGCCCCTCAAGCGGGTGCTCACCCACGACACCCTCTCGACGGTCGCCACCGAGATGCGGCTGGCCGACGTCTCCGCGCTGTACGCCGCCGTCGGCGAGGGCAACGTCGGGGCGCAGACCGTCGTACGCCGGGTCATCGACCTGTTCGGCGGGGAGGAGGGCGCGACCGAGGACCTCGCCGAGGGCGTTCAGATCACCGAGCGCCGTGGCCGCAGCAAGCGCGTGGAGACCGGCGGCGACGCAGGGGTGATCGTCAAGGGCATCTCCGACGTCTGGGTCAAGCTGGCGAAGTGCTGCACACCGGTCCCCGGCGACCAGATCCTGGGGTTCGTCACCCGCGGGTCGGGCGTCTCGGTGCACCGGGCCGACTGCACGAACGCGGGCAGCCTGACGGCGCAGCCGGAGCGGATCGTCGAGGTCGACTGGGCGCCGACCGCGCAGTCGATGTTCCTGGTGAACATCCAGGTGGAGGCGCTCGACCGGGCGCGGCTGCTGTCGGACATCACGAAGGTGCTCTCCGACGTGCACGTGAACATCCTGGCCGCCACCCTGCAGACCACCCGGGACCGGATCGCGAAGAGCCGGTTCAGCTTCGAGATGGGCGACCCCAAGCACCTCGGCCACGTGCTCAAGGCGGTCCGATCCGTCGACGGCGTGTTCGACGCCTACCGCGTCACCCAGTAGCCCCTTCGTCGGTCTGCGGCCGCCTCGCGGCAAGCACCGGCCGGACCGCAGTCGAACCGGTCAGGAGAACTCGTCGAGGGCGCGCTGGGCCTCGGTGAGCCAGCTCTGCCGGGCCTCGATGGCGGCGGCCGCCTCCTGCGCCTTCCGGTCGTTGCCGGACGCCTCGGCCTTCGCCCGTGCGGCGTCGAGGTCGGCGATCGAGGACCGCAGCTGCGCGACGGTGTCGGCGGCGCGGGCGCGGGCCTCCGGGTTGGAGCGCCGCCAGGCGTCGTCCTCGACACCCCGGATCTCCTGCTCGACCCGGCGCATCCGTCCCTCCAGCTCCTTGATCCGGTCCCGTGGCACCTTGCCGGCGGCGTCCCATCGCTCGGCGATGTCGCGGAAGGCCTCCTTGGCGGCACGCAGGTCGGTGACCGGGAGCAGCGCCTCGGCCTCGGCCAGCAGCGCCTCCTTCTTCTCCGCGTTGGCCGCGAACTCGCGGTCGAGCTCGGCGTTGGCCGCGTCCCGCGCGGAGAAGAAGGTGTCCTGAGCCCCACGGAACCGCTTCCAGAGCTGGTCGTCGACCCCCTTCGGAGCCGGACCGGCCTCCTTCCACTGGCGCATCAGCTCCCGGTAGCGCGCCGACGTCGGACCCCACTCCGTGGAGTCGGCCAGCGACTCGGCCTCGACCGCCAGCTTCTCCTTGACCACCCGGGCGCCGTCGCGCTTCTCGTTGAGCTCGGAGAAGTGCGCCTTCCGCCGCCGGGTGTACGTCGTGCGCGCGGTGGAGAACCGCCGCCAGAGCGCGTCGTCGAGCGTCTTGTCGAGCCGGGGGAGCGCCTTCCACTCCTCGAGCAGGTCGCGCATCCGGTTCGCACCGTTGCGCCAGTCGTTGCTCGTGGACAGCCGCTCGGCCTCCTCGGCGATGTGCTCCTTCTGGCCCTTCGCCGCCTCGACGCGGCGGGCCCGCTCGGCGCGCCGCTGCTCGCGGCGTGCCTCGATCGTCGCCGTCAACCCGTCGAGCCGGCGCTCGAGACCGGCGAGGTCGCCCACGGCCTGCGCCTCGAGGACCGCCGCCCGCACCTTCTTGACCGACGCGGTGGCCTCGTCCGGGGCGAGCGCGCCGCCCTTCACCCGCTGCTCGAGCAGCTCCACCTCGAAGGCGAGGTCGTCGTACCGCTTCTTGAAGAACGCCAGCGCCTCGACCGGGTCGCCGTCGGGCCACTGCCCGACCTGGCGCTCGCCGTCGGCGGTGCGGACGAACACCGAGCCGTCCTCGGACACGCGGCCCCAGTCGTCAGCCGGCTGGTCGCTTGCGGTGCTGGTCACCGGGATTCCTCTGCGTTCGCGATCGACGTGTCATGCGCGGGTGTTGCATGGTAGTCAACCATCCGGCCTGCGGCCGAACCGCTGTTGCCGGTGTGCGTCGCGACCCAGATCACCAGGATGCCGACCGCCACGACGCCGAGCACGATGCCGGTCAGCAGGCGGGTCCGGCGCCGTCGCGCGGCGCGCTCGGTCTGGTGCTCGACCTGTCGACGGACGCGGGCGCGCGCCAGCTCGCGGCGGCGGCGCTTCTTGGAGACCACGCCTCCGGAGTCTAGTCGCGCGGCCGGGTTCGGTGACGGATCTTCGCCCTCGATAGGCTGCCCCGAGGCCCCAGCGAGCACACGAGCGATCCCGTTCGTGAGGAAGGAGGGAGCCGTGCTGATCGCAGGCTTCCCGGCCGGTCCCTGGGCCACGAACTGCTACGTCGTGGCCACCGGGCCGGGCTCGGAGTGCGTCGTGGTCGACCCCGGCAAGGACGCTGCCGAGGGCGTGGCCGAGGTGGTTCGCGAGCAGCGGCTGAAGCCGGTCGCGGTGCTCGTCTCGCACGGCCACGTCGACCACATGTGGTGCGTCGCGCCGGTCGCCGGGGCGTACGACGCCACGGCGTTCGTCCACCCGGCGGACCGGCACCTGCTCAGCGACCCGATGGCCGGCCTGTCGCCGGAGACGGCCGGGATGCTGCTCGGCGGACGCTACGAGTTCGCGGAGCCCGACGCCGTCGTCGAGCTCGGCGACGGCGACGACCTCGAGCTCGCCGGGCTCCGGTTCGTCGTCGACCACGCCCCGGGTCATACCCCCGGCTCGGTCACGTTCCGGACGCCGTACGACCACCCGGACGTCTCCGCGGTGATGTTCTCCGGCGACCTGCTGTTCGCGGGCTCGATCGGCCGCACGGACCTGCCCGGCGGCGACCATCCCACGATGCTGCGCAGCCTCGTCACCAAGGTGCTCCCGCTCGACGACGACGTGGTGGTGCTGCCCGGTCACGGCGAGCAGACCAGCATCGGCCGCGAGCGCGCAGCCAACCCGTTCCTCCTCGACCTGCTCCGCTCCGGCGACCAGCCGGTCCCCGCCCCCGACAGAGGCCTCTAGACACGATGAGCAGACCCACGCCGCTGAGCGGCTTCCCCGAGATGCTCCCCGAGCAGCGCTTCGTCGAGCTCGAGGTCGTCGACTCGCTGCGGCGGACCTTCGAGCTGCACGGCTTCGCGCCGGTCGAGACGCGGGCGGTGGAGACCCTGGAGAGCCTGCAGAGCAAGGGCGAGACCTCCAAGGAGGTCTACGTGCTGCGCCGGCTCCAGGCGGACGCCGCCCAGCCCGACACCGACGCCGGGGTGGGACTGCACTTCGACCTGACGGTGCCGTTCGCCCGCTACGTCCTCGAGCACGCCGGCCACCTGGAGTTCCCGTTCCGCCGCTACCAGATCCAGAAGGCCTGGCGCGGGGAGCGCCCGCAGGAGGGCCGGTACCGGGAGTTCACCCAGGCCGACATCGACGTGGTCATGAAGGACGACCTGCCGTTCCACTTCGACGTGGAGGTGGCCCGGGTGATGGCCGAGGCGCTCGCCGGGCTGCCGCTGCCGCCGATGAGGCTGCGAGTCAACAACCGCAAGCTCATCGAGGGGTTCTACCGGGGCATCGGGGCCACCGATCCCGCGTCGGTGATCCGGATCGTCGACAAGCTCGACAAGCTCCCCGCCGACATCGTGCGCGGGCTGCTGGTGTCGGATGCCGGGCTCAGCGAACGGCAGGCCGACCAGTGCCTCGCGCTCGCCGCGATCAGCACCTCCGACACCGGCTTCGTCGCACAGGTCCGCGCCCTGGGCGTCCAGCACGACCTGCTCGACACGGGCCTCGAGGAGCTCGTCGCGGTGGTCGAGGGCTGCTCCGCCGCGGTGTCGGAGCGGTTCCGCGTCGAGGCCGGCCTCAGCCTCGCCCGCGGCCTGGACTACTACACCGGCACGGTGTTCGAGATCTTCATGGACGGCTTCGAGTTCCTGAAGTCGGTCGGTGGCGGTGGCCGGTACGACGCGCTGGCCTCCGACGGCCGGACGACCTACCCGGGAGTCGGGATCTCGTTCGGCATCTCCCGCACGCTCGTCCCGCTGCTCGCCCGCGGGGTGCTCGAGGGCAGCCGGCCGGTGCCGTCCGCGGCACTCGTGTCGCTGCCCGACGAGGCCAGCCGCCCGGTCAGCGACGCGGTCGCCCAGCAGCTGCGCGCCCGCGGGGTGCCCTGCGAGGTGGCCGCGGCCCCGCAGAAGTTCGGGCGTCAGATCCGGTACGCCGAGCGGCGCGGCATCCCCTACGTCTGGTTCTACCGGCTCGACGACGACGGCCGGCCGGTCGACCACCAGGTCAAGGACATCCGCAGCGGTGACCAGGTCGACGCCGACCCGGCCGCCTGGTGCCCGCCCGCCGAGGACCTGCGGCCGCAGGTCACCAGGAACGACACCACCCTCACCGATCCAGCCACCGTCAGGGAGACCACGTGATCCGCACGCACGACGCCGGCGACCTCCGGGCCGAGAACGCCGGCCAGACCGTCACGCTCGCAGGCTGGGTGGCGCGCAGGCGCGACCACGGCGGGGTGGCGTTCATCGACCTCCGGGAAGGCTCCGGGCTCGTGCAGGTGGTGATCCGCGACGAGGCGGTCGCCCATCATCTTCGGGCGGAGTACTGCCTGAAGGTCACCGGCGAGGTCTCGCTGCGACCGGAGGGCAACCAGAACCCGCACCTGCCCACCGGGGACGTCGAGGTGATCGCCGAGTCCGTCGAGGTGCTCAACCCGGCCGCGCCCCTGCCGTTCCCCATCGACGACCACGTCGACGTGGGCGAGGAGGTCCGGCTCACGCACCGCTACCTCGACCTGCGCCGGACCGGGCCGGCCGCCGCGCTGCGGCTGCGCAGCGACGTCAACCGCGCCGCCCGGGAGGTCCTGGCCGCAGGCGACTTCGTCGAGGTCGAGACGCCGACGCTGACCCGCTCGACCCCCGAGGGCGCCCGCGACTTCCTGGTGCCGGCGCGGCTGCAGCCCGGCAGCTGGTACGCCCTTCCGCAGAGCCCGCAGCTGTTCAAGCAGCTGCTGATGGTGGCCGGCGTCGAGCGCTACTACCAGATCGCCCGCTGCTACCGCGACGAGGACTTCCGCGCCGACCGGCAGCCGGAGTTCACCCAGCTCGACATCGAGATGAGCTTCGTCGAGCAGGACGACGTCATCGCGGTGGCCGAG
Organism: uncultured Actinomycetota bacterium; assembly: GCA_963811365.1. Classification (GTDB taxonomy): domain Bacteria; phylum Actinomycetota; class Actinomycetes; order Propionibacteriales; family Nocardioidaceae; genus CAWEQW01. The sequence goes on from CAWEQW010000003.1 coordinate 36,937, forward strand.
CAGGTGCTCGCGGCGGTCTGGCGGCTGGTCGGCCACGAGCTGGAGGCCCCGATCCCCCGGATGACGTACGCCGAGGCGATGGCCCGCTACGGCACGGACAAGCCGGACCTGCGCGTCGACCTCGAGCTCACCGAGTGCACCGAGCTGTTCGCCGACACCACGTTCCGCGTGTTCCAGGCGCCCTACGTCGGTGCGGTGGTGATGCCCGGCGGTGCGAGCCAGCCGCGCAAGCAGCTCGACGCCTGGCAGGAGTGGGCCAAGCAGCGCGGCGCCCGCGGCCTGGCGTACGTCCTGGTGGGGGAGGACGGGCAGCTCGGCGGCCCGGTGGCCAAGAACCTCTCCGACGCCGAGAAGGCGGCGCTCGCCGACCACGTCGGCGCGGCCCCGGGTGACTGCATCTTCTTCGCAGCCGGCCCGGTGAAGAGCTCGCGCGCCCTGCTCGGGGCCGCCCGGCTCGAGATCGGCCGGCGCTGCGGCCTCGTGGACGAGTCCGCCTGGCGGTTCCTGTGGGTCGTCGACGCCCCGCTGTTCGAGCCCGCCGACGACGCCACCGCGGCGGGGGACGTCGCGGTCGGCAGCGGCGCCTGGACCGCCGTGCACCACGCGTTCACCTCTCCGAAGCCGGAGTCGATGGACACCTTCGACGCCGACCCGGGCGCGGCGCTCGCCTACGCCTACGACGTCGTCTGCAACGGCAACGAGATCGGCGGCGGCTCGATCCGTATCCACCGCGAGGACGTCCAGAAGCGGGTGTTCGCCGTGATGGGCCTCTCCGAGGCGGAGGCCGAGGAGAAGTTCGGCTTCCTGCTCGAGGCCTTCAAGTTCGGCGCGCCGCCGCACGGCGGGATCGCGTTCGGCTGGGACCGGGTCTGCGCGCTGCTGGCCGAGACCGACTCGATCCGGGAGGTCATCGCCTTCCCCAAGACCGGTGCCGGCTACGACCCGCTGACCGCCGCTCCGGCCCCGATCACGCCCGCCCAGCGCAAGGAGGCCGGAGTGGACGTCGTCCTGCAGAAGGCGGCTCCCGCCGAAAGAACCGCATAGCCAACCCGGGGACCGCATGGTCGTTTTCGCCCGGAGGGCTTGGTATCCAATCGTTACCTCGTGGGGACCGAACTTTGTCCGAGGGTCGTCTACAGTCGCTTCGGCTCGTCGGGGCCGATTCCTGTGTCGCGCCTCACCCGGCAACCGGCAGGGACCCGCGAGCGTTGCCTCGACAGAAAGGTGACCATGAGTGGTTTTCAGCCGACTGAGCTGAGCGACGACGAGGTCGACGACGAGGTCAACGACGGAGAAACCGAGCCCGAGGTCGTCAAGCAGGAGCTCGCGGGGAGGTCCCCGACCCAGATCGCCCTCGCCCGGCTCAAGGGCGACAAGATCGCCATCGCATGCGCGGTGACCGTGGTCATCTTCGTGCTGATCGCGGTCTTCGCGGGCGTGCTCACCCACCTGTTCGGGGTCAAGCTGCAGGCCGGCAACCCGGTGCGCGACCTGGACCAGTTCAACTTCCCGGCGTTCGGCCCGCCGGACCACGGCTTCACCTGGAAGGCGCCGCTCGGCATCGCGCCCAACACCGCCAACGACAACCTCGCGGAGTGGTTCTACGGCGCCCGCACCTCGCTGGCGGTGGCCACGGTCTCCACGGTCGTCGCCACGCTCATCGGGATCGTGATGGGCCTGTTCGCCGGCTTCAGCCGCGGCTGGGGCGACAAGGTCATCGGCTTCGTCATCGACGTCTTCTTGTCGCTGCCGTTCATCCTGGTCGCGCTGGCCGTGGCGCCGATCCTGGTCAGCCGCTTCGGCAACAGCCCCAACCAGCTGAAGTTCTGGCAGTTCACCTCGCTGCTGATCGTGCTGTCGCTGTTCGGATGGATGACGCTCGCCCGCCTGGTCCGGGGCGAGGTGCTGTCGCTGCGCGAGCGCGAGTTCGTCCAGGCGGCCCGGGTCATCGGCGTGCCCACCCGCACGATCCTGTTCAAGGAGCTGCTGCCCAACCTGATCGCGCCGATCATCGTGTCGATCTCGCTCGGGCTGCCCGCGTTCGTGACCGCGGAGGCAGGTCTGGCGTTCCTCGGCATCGGCGTGGTCGGCATCCCGTCGTGGGGCCAGACGGTGAACAAGGCGGTCGACTTCTTCAACACCTACCCGCTCTACCTCTACGCCCCGGTCCTCGGCATCCTCCTGCTGGTCGTGGCGCTCAACCTGCTCGGCGACGCGGTCCGCGACGCCTTCGACCCCAAGACGCGCCGGTGAAACCGTCACCGGCCGACAGCAACAACAAGCCAAGAAAGGTGGGTCCACCTCGATGCGTTTGAAGAAACCAGCAGTGGTCCTTGCCGCTGCTGCCCTCCTGACGCTCGCTGCCTGTGGTGGTGGCAGCGGGTCGTCGAACGGAGGATCGAGCAGCGGCAACCCCTCGTTCCAGGCAGGCGGCAACGCCGGCTCCGGCAAGGACCCGTCGGCACAGGGCCCCTACAAGGTGCCCTCCGACGCGTCGAAGGGCGGCACGCTCACCGTGCTGACCTCGGTCGCGCCCGCGACGTTGGACCCGACCCGTGCGTACTACACCGACTCCACGGCGATCCTGTCGGACCTGGTGCTGCGGTCGTTGACGCAGTACGTCTACAAGAACGGCAACATGGTCCTGGTGCCCGACATGGCCACCGACCTCGGCCGCCCCAGCTCGGACAACAAGTCGTGGACCTTCACCCTCAAGAAGGGGCTGAAGTTCGAGGACGGCACCCCGGTCACCCCGCAGGACGTCGCCTACGCGGTGAAGCGGTCCTTCGCGATCGCCGAGCTGCCCGACGGCCCGACGTACCAGACCACGTTCTTCCTCGACGGTGACAAGTACAAGGGCCCCTTCAAGGACAAGGGCGCGTACGCCGGCGTCGTGGTCAAGGGCCAGGACGTCACCATCAAGATGCGCCGGCCGTTCACCGACATGGACTACTACGCGTCGTTCCCCGCCTTCACCGCGATCCCGCAGTCGAAGGACGACCCGACGACGTACGGCAACCACCCGCTGGCGACCGGTCCGTACAAGTTCGCGGACTACAAGCCCGGCACCTCGCTGACGCTGGTCCGCAACGACCAGTGGAACGCGAAGTCCGACCCCGGCCGGATCCAGGCCGTCGACGGCTGGGACTTCAAGTTCGCGCAGGACACCGCCAAGCTCGAGAACATCATCATCAACGACAACGGCAACGCGCAGACCACGCTGACCTACGACAACGTGAGCGCGTCGTCGTACCGGCAGATGCAGTCTGACAAGAGCCGTCTGGTGCTGGGCAGCCAGCCGTGCACGTTCATGTGGTACATCGACATGACGAAGATCAAGGACATCAACGTCCGGCGCGCCCTGGCCTGGGCCTATCCGTACCAGAACGCCTGGAAGGCCGGCGGCGAGATCGTCGGCGTCACCCGGATCCCGGGCACGGCGATCCTTCCGCCGGGCACCGCGGGCCGCGTCGAGTACCAGGCGATCCAGGGCCAGGACGGCGGCACGACCAGTCCCTCGAAGTCCAAGGCCCTGCTCAAGAAGGCCGGCTACCAGCCCGGTCAGTACGAGATCAAGTTCCTGTTCGCCAGCGACGACTCGCAGGCGGTGGCGGCCAAGGACGAGATCGTGAAGGGGCTCAACGCGGGTGGCTTCAAGGCGACCCCGATCGCCTCGACGACGGCCAACATCCGCACCGACCGGACGAAGTACGACTCGCCGATCAACGTGCGGTCCTCGGGCTGGTGCTCGGACTGGCCGGACGGCGGCTCGTGGTTCCCGGCCCAGTGGGCCGGCGAGCTGGTCGGCGTGTCGGGCATGCCGAACATCGCCAACTTCAAGGTCAAGGCGATGGACGACCAGCAGAACAAGATCCTGGACACCATGTCGCCTTCTGACGCGGTCAAGGCCTGGGGTCAGTTCGACAAGACCATGGAGCAGAAGTACTACCCGGCCGTGAACGTGGGCTACGGCGGCGTGGCGATGATCCACGGCTCCAAGGTCGGCGGCATGTACGACGACAACGTCCGCGGCATGCCGACGCTCAGCATCATGTACATCAAGAAGTGATGCCCGGCTGACCGGCAGGTCACCGCTGCACCACAGCACCACCCGGTGGGGACGGTCCTGTACCGTTCCCACCGGGCTGCCCACCACGTTCCACCCGCGTTCCACTCTCACGGGACCTCTCACGAGGAGCCAGCATGTTCGGCTACATGGTTCGACGCATCATCTCGGGGCTGCTCGTGCTCTTCGTCGCTTCGATCGCGACGTTCGCGCTGTTCTTCTACGGGCCGGCCGACCCGGCCCTGGCGTACTGCCCGGACACCAAGTGCACACCCGCCCGGCTCCACCAGATCACCACGACGCTGGGCCTGGACAAGCCGGTGGTCCAGCAGTACGGGCACTACATCAAGGGCATCGTCGCGGGCAACAACTTCCAGCTCGGCAGCATCGACATCCCGTGCCCGGCGCCGTGTCTCGGCGTCTCGTTCAAGCTGCACGTCGACGTCACCGACTACCTCCTGTCGAGGTTCCCGGCCACCCTCTCGCTCGCCGTCGGCGGCTCCATCATCATGCTCAGTCTCGGCCTGACGCTGGGGATCAGCGCGGCCCGAAGAAGCGGGACCGCCACCGACAAGGGGATCGTGGGCGTCAGCCTGCTGATCAACGCGATCCCGTACTACCTGCTCGCGCTGCTGGCCTACCTCTACCTGATCAGCCAGTGGGGCATCTTCCCCGACAGCGGGTACTTCCCGATCTGGAAGGACGGTCCGGTCGCCTGGGCGAAGGGCATGCTGCTCGCCTGGATCGTGATCGGGGTCGCCAACTCCACGCAGTACGCCCGTTTCAGTCGGGGGTCCATGCTGGAGACCATGAACGAGGACTATGTGCGGACCGCTCGAGCCAAGGGGCTCAGCGACCGGCGGGTGACGCTGCGCCACGCGCTGCGCGCCGCCATCGTGCCGGTGGTCACGATCTTCGGCCTCGACTTCGCCTACCTGCTGGCCGGCACCATCTTCACCGAGAAGATCTTCGACATCCAAGGCATCGGCCTGACCGCGTTGGAGGCGATCGGCACCAAGGACCTCCCGGTCATCTCCGCGACGGTGATCATCGCGGCCGCGTTCGTGGTGACCGCCAACATCGTGGTCGACATCGTCTACAGCGTCATCGACCCGAGAGTGCGCCTCGTATGACCGACACCACGCCCTATCTCCGCGACGAGCCGGGCAGCACCACGTCGGGACGTCCCGACGAGCCCTACCTCGTGGTGGACAGCCTGAGCGTGCAGTTCCCGACCGCCGACGGCACCGTCAAGGCGGTGAGCGACCTGAGCTACACCCTCGAGCCCGGCAAGACGCTGGGCATCGTCGGGGAGTCGGGCTCGGGCAAGAGCGTCTCGTCGATGGCGATCATGGGCCTGCACGACTACAAGCGGACCAAGATGGCAGGCTCGATCCGGGTCGGCGGACGGGAGATCATCGGCCTGGCCGACCCCGAGATGATGAAGCTCCGCGGCGGCGAGGTCGCGATGATCTTCCAGGACCCGCTCAGCTCGCTGCACCCCTTCTACACGGTCGGTCGGCAGATCGCCGAGGGCTACCGCGCGCACAACAAGGTCTCGAAGTCCCAGGCGCGCGCCAAGGCCGTGGAGATGCTCGACCGGGTCGGCATCCCGCAGCCGAAGAGCCGGGTGGACGACTACCCCCACCAGTTCTCCGGCGGGATGCGGCAGCGCGCGATGATCGCGATGGCGCTGGTCAACGACCCCAAGCTGCTGATCGCCGACGAGCCGACCACGGCGCTCGACGTGACCGTCCAGGCGCAGATCCTGGACCTGCTGCAGCAGCTCCAGGAGGACTTCAAGTCCGCGATCATCATCATCACCCACGACCTCGGAGTGGTCGCCGAGATGGCCGACGAGGTCCTGGTGATGTACGCCGGACGCGGCGTCGAGCACGGGCCCACCAGGGAGCTGCTGACCCATCCGGAGATGCCGTACACCTGGGGGCTGCTCTCCAGCGTCCCGGACGTCAGCGCCTCCACGGAGTCGCGGCTGATCCCGATCCCCGGCAACCCGCCGAGCCTGCTCAGCCCGCCGACGGGCTGCCCGTTCCACCCGCGGTGCCCGCACCGCGACAAGGTGCCCGGGGACCTGTGCACCACCGAGCTTCCGGAGCTGGTGCCGGGCAGCCGGGGTCCCGCTCACCTCAAGCGCTGTCACCTGGCCGACCCCGAGACGATCTACGCCGCTGAGGTGCTGCCCGAGATCGCGCCCGACCTGATCGAGCTGCGCGCGGAGGAGGACGGGGCGCAGGCTCCCGCCGACTCCTCCCCGGACATTGCGCCCGAAAGCCGCTGACGAGGACACTGACTTCCATGACACAGCCCGACGTGGCGCCTGCCCCCTCCCCGTCCGAGAGCGGTGGCGCGCCGATCCTCCAGGTGACGAACCTGCAGAAGTACTTTCCGGTCAAGTCCTCGGGGCTGGTCCGCCGGGTGATCGGCCAGGTGCAGGCCGTCGACGGGGTCTCCTTCGAGGTCCCGCGGGGTGGGGCGCTCGGGCTGGTCGGCGAGTCCGGCTGCGGCAAGTCCACCACCGGCCGGCTGATCACCAGGCTCTACGACCCGACGGGCGGGTCGATGAAGTTCGACGGCCGGGAGATCGGCGAGCTGTCGAACAAGCAGATGCTGCCGTTGCGCAGCGAGATCCAGATGATCTTCCAGGACCCCTACAGCTCGCTGAACCCGCGGCACACCGTCGGGACGATCGTCGGCACCCCGCTGCGCGTCCACAAAGTGGTCCCCGAGAAGCAGGTGCTCACCCGGGTCCGCGAGCTGCTCGAGGTCGTCGGGCTCAACCCCGAGCACTACAACCGCTACCCCAACGAGTTCTCCGGCGGCCAGCGGCAGCGCATCGGCATCGCCCGGGCGCTGGCCCTCCAGCCCAAGCTGCTGGTCGCCGACGAGCCGGTGTCCGCGCTCGACGTGTCCATCCAGGCCCAGGTCGTCAACCTGCTCCAGGACGTCCAGCGGGAGTACGGCATCGCGTTCCTGTTCATCGCCCACGACCTGGCGGTGGTCCGGCACTTCTGCCCCGAGGTCGCGGTGATGTACCTCGGCAAGATCGTGGAGATCGCCGACCGCGAGACGCTGTACAGCAGTCCGCACCACCCGTACACCCAGGCGCTGCTGTCCGCGGTGCCCGACGTGAAGCAGGCCGCTGTCGGTGGCCGCCGGGAGCGGATCCGGCTCGAGGGCGACGTCCCGAGCCCGATCAACCCCCCGTCGGGCTGCCGCTTCCGGACCCGCTGCTGGATGGCGCAGGACATCTGCGCCAAGGCCGAGCCGCCGCTGCTGCAGATCGGCAGACGGCACAAGGTGGCCTGCCACTTCGCCGGGCAGTTCGGCAACATGCCGACCAGCCCGATCACGCTCAGCGCGCTCGGGGTGGACGGTCGCGGCAACTCGGTCCCGGGCGCCGACGCGTCGACCGAGGACCTGACGAAGCCCGGCTACTCCGAGACCTGGACCACGGTCGAGCAGCACGCCAGGGCGTCGGCGCCGCTCGTCGGTGCCGGCGGTGTCGGCACGGGGATGACCGACGACCAGCGCGGCGAAGGCGGCACGATCCGCTGAGCCCGGACCGCGCGGGGCCCGGATAGGGTGGCCGGCGTGGACGGCCTCTTCGACATGGGTACGCCGGACGGGCCCGGACAGGGCTCCCGCCCCGCGGACCCCCGGGGCGGGGGCGCGCTGCAGGGCAACGCCCACAGCTCCGCGCCGCTGGCCGTCCGGATGCGCCCGCGCTCACTCGACGAGCTGGTCGGCCAGCAGCACCTCCGAGCGCCCGGCTCGCCCCTTCGCCGGCTCGTGGAGGGCGACCAGCCCATGTCGCTGCTGCTCTGGGGCCCCCCGGGCACCGGGAAGACCACCATCGCCTCCATCGTCAGCCAGCAGACCAACCGGCGGTTCGTGGAGGTCTCGGCCGTGGCCGCCGGGGTCAAGGAGGTCCGGGCGGCCATCGACGGGGCTCGCACGGTGCTGGCGCGCAGCGGTCAGGAGACCGTGCTGTTCGTCGACGAGGTGCACCGGTTCACCAAGGCCCAGCAGGATGCGTTGCTGCCCGGCGTCGAGAACCGGTGGGTGACGCTGGTGGCCGCCACCACCGAGAACCCGTTCTTCTCGGTCATCTCACCGCTGCTGAGCAGGTCGCTGCTGCTCACCCTCGAGCCCCTGACCGACGACGACGTCCGGGCCGTGCTCGCCCAGGCCCTCGCCGACCCTCGGGGGCTCGACGCGACGGTGGCGCTCGCCGAGGACGCCCGCGAGCACCTGGTGCGGTTGGCCGGGGGAGACGCCCGCCGGGCGCTGACCTACCTCGAGGCGGCCGCCGGCGCTGCGACCGCGACGGGCGAGGACGTCGTGGACCTGGCGACGGCGGAGACCGCCGTGGACCGGGCGGCGGTTCGCTACGACCGCCAGGGGGACCAGCACTACGACGTGATCAGCGCGTTCATCAAGTCCGTGCGGGGCTCCGACGCCGACGCCGCGCTGCACTACCTCGCGCGGATGGTGGAGGCCGGCGAGGACCCCCGGTTCATCGCACGCCGGCTGGTGATCCTCGCCAGCGAGGACGTCGGGCTGGCCGATCCGACGGCGCTCACCACGGCGGTGGCGGCGGCGCAGGCGGTGCAGCTGATCGGGATGCCCGAGGCGCGGCTCAACCTGGCGCAGGCGACGATCGCCCTCGCGCTGGCTCCCAAGTCGAACGCGGTGACCCGGGCGATCGACGCCGCCAGTGCGGACGTGCGCTCGGGACGGATCGGTCCGGTGCCCAGCCACCTGCGCGACGCGCACTACGGCGGCTCCCGCACGATCGGTCACGGCGAGGGGTACCAGTACGCCCACGACGCGCCGTACGGGATCGCCACCCAGCAGTACGCCCCGGACGTCGTGGCCGGGGCGACGTACTACCAACCGACCACGCTGGGCGCGGAGGCGTCGCTGAAGCAGCGGTGGGATCGGCTCCGCAAGGTGGTCCGCGGCGACCGTCCCTGAGCGGCCCGCCGGGCCACGGTAGGGTCACGTCCTATGGATCTGGCGACCTCCGGTGCCGGGGCGGCCCTGCTGGTGGCCGCGGGCGTGCTCGTGCTCGTCGGCGGCCTGCTGGGCGGGCTCCTCGGCTCCCGGCTCGGCCGACGCCGCCGTCTCGAGGTCGAGCTGGAAGCCGCCCGCGCCGAGCTCGACGCGCTCCGGCACCGCGTCGAGGAGCTCGGTGCCGCGCCGCCGGTCGCCGCGACTGCCGAGCGGCCGGTGGAGTTCGTGATCACCGACCTCGACCCGACCCGGTCCGAGCCGCCGCTCCCGGCGCCTGTGTCCGGCACCGGCTTCGTCTCGGTCGTGGTCGGGGAGTCCCTGGTCAAGGCGGTCGCGCTCGGCCACGGGGTACGGCGTGCCCTGTCCGCCGACAACCGGGACCGGATGACGCTCGCCATGCGCCGGCACACGCGGCTGTCCCGTCGAGACCGGCGCCGCGAGCTCAAGGCGGCCCGCCGCCGGCTGCGCACCGAGGTACCCGCCGGCGCCCGGGAGGACGCCGCATGAGCCGTGCGTTCTGGTTCGTCGCCGGCGCCGGAGCAGGGGTCTACGCGGTGGCGAAGGTCCGTCGGCTCGCCGAGTCGGTGACCCCCGACGGGCTGCGCGACCGGCTCGCCGGCCTGTCCGCGGCCGCCCACGTGTTCGGCGAGGAGGTGCGCGCCGGGATGGCGGAGAAGGAAACCGAGTTGCGCCGACGCCTGGAGCTGAGGCTCGATGGACGGGCGAGCGCCGGCCGTCCCACCGCGGCCGGGGACGACGGCGCCGGCGGACCCGCCGGTGACGACCTGGAGCGACGCCGGCTCGACGTCGGGCGCCGCGAACTGACGAGAGAGGGCACCACCTGATGGACACCGCGGAGATCCGCCGACGGTTCATCGCGCACTTCACCGAGCGGGAGCACACCTACGTGCCGTCCGCCTCGTTGATCGCCGACGACCCGACGCTGCTGTTCACCGCCGCCGGCATGGTGCCCTTCAAGCCCTACTTCCTGGGGCAGGAGACCCCGCCGTTCCCGCGTGCGGTCAGCGTGCAGAAGTGCGTGCGCACCCTCGACATCGAGGAGGTCGGCAAGACCAGCCGCCACGGCACGTTCTTCCAGATGAACGGCAACTTCTCCTTCGGCGACTACTTCAAGGAGCGGGCGATCGAGCTCGCCTGGGACCTGGTGACGAAACCGCAGGCCGACGGCGGCTACGGCTTCGACGAGGCGCGGCTGTACGCCAGCGTCTACCACGAGGACGACGAGGCGATCGCGCTCTGGAGGAAGGTCGCGGGGCTGCCCGACGACCGGATCGTCCGGCTCGGCATGAAGGACAACTACTGGTCCATGGGCGTGCCGGGGCCGTGCGGGCCGTGCTCGGAGATCCTCATCGACCGGGGACCGGAGTTCGGTGCGGACCGCGACTGGGAGGCGGGCGACCGCTACATGGAGTTCTGGAACCTCGTGTTCATGCAGAACGTCCGTGGCGAGGGGCCGGGCAAGGAGGGCTACCCGATCCTGGGCGAGCTGCCGGCGAAGAACATCGACACCGGCATGGGCCTGGAGCGGGTGGCCTACCTGCTCCAGGGCAAGAACAACATGTACGAGATCGACGAGATGTTCCCGGTCATCGAGCGCGCCGAGGAGCTGTCCGGCCGACGGTACGGTGCCGGGGGACAGCAGGGGCACGAGGACGACGTGCGGTTCCGGGTGGTCGCCGACCACGTGCGCAGCGCCATGATGCTGATCGGCGACGGGGTGACCCCGGGCAACGAGGGCCGTGGCTACGTGCTGCGCCGGCTGCTGCGCCGCGCGGTTCGCTCGATGCGGCTGCTCGGCGTCGAGGACCGCACGCTGCCCGAGCTCCTCCCGGCCAGCCGCGACAAGATGAAGCTGTCCTACCCCGAGATCGGCACCGACTGGGAACGGATCTCCACGATCGCCTACGCCGAGGAGGACGCCTTCCGCCAGACGCTGCGCACCGGCACGTCGATCTTCGACCTCGCGGTGCAGGAGGCGAGGACCGCCGGGACGCCGCAGCTGTCCGGCAGCCAGGCGTTCGCGCTGCACGACACCTACGGCTTCCCGATCGACCTCACCCTCGAGATGGCCGCCGAGCAGGGGCTCCAGGTCGACGAGGCGGGCTTCCGGCGGCTGATGACCGAGCAGCGTGACCGGGCGAAGGCGGACGCGCGGGCCAAGAAGGGCGCTGCCTCCCACTCCGGGGCGTACCGCGAGGTCGCCGACGCCCTCGGTCGGCCGGTCACGTTCACGGGCTACGACGAGGTGGTCTCCGAGGCGACCGTCGCGGGCATCGTCCGTGGTCAGGAGGTGGCCGGCGCGGCGGCGGAGGGTGACGAGGTCGAGCTGGTGCTGGACCGCACGCCGTTCTACGCCGAGGGCGGTGGCCAGCTCGCGGACCAGGGCGTGCTCGAGCTCGCCGACGGGTCGAAGGTGCAGGTCCGCGACGTGCAGTCGCCGATCGGCGGGCTGATCGTCCACCAGGCGGTGGTGCTCAGCGGCGAGGTGACCGTCGGCAGCCCGCTCCAGGCGCTCGTCGACATCGACCGGCGCAAGTCGATCAGCCGTGCGCACACCGCGACGCACATGGTGCACAAGGCGTTCCGCGAGGCGCTGGGAGAGACCGCCACCCAGGCGGGCTCGGAGAACGCGCCGGGCCGGTTCCGGTTCGACTTCTCCGCCGCGGGTGCTGTGCCGGTCTCGGCGATGGCCGACGTCGAGGCCCGGGTCAACGACCTGGTGCTCGCGGACCTGATGGTGCACGCCGAGCTGATGAGCCAGGAGGAGGCCCGGCGCTCCGGGGCGATGGCGCTGTTCGGCGAGAAGTACGGCAGCGAGGTCCGGGTGGTCTCGGTCGGCGACTGGGCGCGGGAGCTGTGCGGCGGGACGCACGCCGGGCGGTCCGGCCAGCTCGGCGTCATCAAGCTGCTCGGCGAGTCTTCGATCGGCTCCGGCGTACGGCGGGTCGAGGCGCTCGTGGGCGGGGACGCGTACGCGTTCCTGGCCCGCGAGCACGTCCTGGTCGCGCAGCTGAGCGAGGCGCTCAAGGCCCGCCCGGAGGAGCTGCCCGCGCGCGTGCACGACCTGGTCGAGCGGCTGCGGACGGCCGAGAAGGAGATCGAGCGGGTCCGGGTGAGTGCGTTGCTGGCGTCGGCGGGACAGCTCGCCGCGGACGCGACGGATGTCTTCGGGGTGGCGTTCGTCGGCCACCAGGTCGAGGGCGCCGGCGCCGGCGACGTACGCAAGCTGGCGCTGGACATCCGCAGCCGGATGCCCTCCGGCCGACCCAGCGTGGTGGCGATCATCGGCTCCACCGGCGGCAAGCCCGCGGTCGTGGTGGCGGTCAACGACGAGGCGCGCGGCTGGGGCATCTCCGCCAACGCGCTGGTCAAGACCGCCGCGGGCGCGCTCGGTGGGAGCGGAGGCGGCAAGGACGACGTCGCGCAGGGCGGCGGCGCCGACGCGGCGAACGCCGAGCAGGCGCTGCGCGACGTGGAGCACGAGGTGGGCCGGGCCGTGACCGCGGGCCGGTCCTGACCGCCGCGATGCGGCCCGGGGTCCGGATCGGCGTCGATGTCGGTGACGTGCGCATCGGCGTGGCCAGGTCGGACCCGGCGGGGCTGATCGCCACGCCCGTGGAGACCCTCCGCCGCGGTCGGGGCGACCTGGCGCGGCTGCGTAGCATCGCCGTGGAGGAGGACGCCGTCGAGGTCGTGGTCGGGCTTCCGAGGTCTCTGTCTGGCGGCGAGGGACCCGCGGCGGCTAAGGTGCGCGAGTTCGCCTCTCGGCTGGCCGACGCCGTGGACCCCGTCCCGGTGCGGCTCTGCGACGAGCGGCTGAGCACGGTGACCGCGGAGGACGTCCTCCGTGGCCAGGGCAAGAAGGGTCAGAAGCGGCGCGCGGTGGTCGACCAGGCGGCGGCGGTGGTGATCCTGCAGAGCGCGCTGGACACCGAGCGTGGCGCCGGCAGGGCGCCGGGCGAAGCGGTTCCTCGGGGGAGGACGACACAGACGGACGATGGATGACCCGCGCAGCGGGAGACCAGAGCGGAGTGTGGGCACCCCAGTGAACGAACGGTGAGCGATCTCGGGCTCGACCTCGGCCACGAGCGCAAGCACAGACCCCGACGCAACTGGCTCGGCTGCCTGGCGGTCCTCGTCGCCCTGGCCGTCCTGGGCGGTGGCGCGTTCTTCGCCTACTCGACCGGTCTCAGCGCGCTGAAGCACCGGCTCGCGCCGCCTCCCGACTACGCCGGCTCGGGCAGCGGGTCGGTGATGGTCGAGGTGAAGCAGGGTGACTCCTCCGCCGACATCGCCCGGACCCTCGTCGACAAGGGGGTCGTGGAGAGCGAGCAGGCGTTCACCGACGCCGCCACGAGCGACCCGAGGTCGCGCAGCATCCAGGTCGGCTTCTACCGGCTGCGGCACAAGATGTCCGCCAAGTCGGCGCTCGGGGTGCTGGTGAACCCCGACAACCTGGTCAAGAGCGCGGTGACGGTGCCCGAGGGGCTCACCGTGCAGGAGATCGTCGCCCTGCTCGCCAAGAAGACCGACTTCTCGGCGAAGCAGTACGAGGCCGTGCTGCGCCGGCCCGCGCAGATCGGCCTTCCGGCGTACGCCCACGGCAACCCGGAGGGTTACCTGTTCCCGGCCACCTACGACGTGCCGCCGAACGCCACCCCGACGTCGGTGCTCAGCGCCATGGTGACCCGCTACACCGAGGCGGCCCATCAGCTCGACCTCGCGCGCAAGGCGCGGAAGCTCGGCTACAGCGCGCACGACGTGGTGACCGTGGCGAGCCTGGTCCAGGCGGAGGCGCGCTTCGCCAAGGACTTCCCGAAGGTCGCCCGGGTGATCTACAACCGGCTCGACGCGAAGATGCCGCTGCAGTTCGACTCGACCGTGCACTACGCCGTCGGCAAGGACGGCCGCGTCGGCACCAGTGAAAGCGCCCGCAACGTCGACTCGCCGTACAACACCTACAAGGTCACCGGGCTGCCACCGACCCCGATCGCGGCCCCCGGCAACCAGGCGATCGAGGCGGCGCTGAACCCGGCCCACGGGTCGTGGAAGTACTTCGTGACCACCAACCCGGACACCGGCGTCACCAAGTTCGCGACGACCTACCGCCAGCACCTGAAGAACGTCGCGGCGTTCAACCGCTGGTGCGCAGCATCCTCGAAGTGCTGAGCGGCGAGCCGGCCGACCGGGCCGGGACGCACCGCCGCTGCGCGGTCCTCGGCCACCCCGTCGGACACTCGCTGTCGCCGGTGCTGCACCGGGCGGCCTACCGAGCGCTCGGGCTCGACTGGAGCTACGAGGCGGTCGACGTGCGCTCCGAGGAGCTCGCGGCCCTCCTCGACGGCCTGGACCGGAGCTGGCGCGGGCTGTCGCTCACGATGCCGCTGAAGCGGACCGTGGTCCCGCTCGTCGGGGAGCTCTCCGACCAGGCCCGGCTCGCCGGCGCGGTCAACACGGTCCTCCTGGAGCCCGGCCGGCGGGTGGGGCACAACACCGACGTCCCCGGCGCCGCGGCCGCAGTCACCGAGCGGCTCGAGGTCGCACCCAGGTCGGTGGCCGTCCTGGGGGGCGGTGCGACCGCCGCCTCGGCCCTGCTCGCCCTCGCCGACCTCGGGTGCGACCGGGCCACCCTGGTCGTGCGCGAGCCCCGCCGGGCCGAGGAGACGCTCGCCGCGGTGGCCCGGCACCCGCATCCGCCGCGAACCGAGGTGGCCAGGCTCGACGAGTGGTCCGGCGACGTGGACCTGCTGGTCTCCACGATCCCGGCCTCCGCGCAGGCCCCGCAGGTCGTCGCGCTGGCCGCGCGCGCGGCCGCCGTCTTCGACGTGGTGTACGACCCGTGGCCGACCCCGCTGGCCGCACGGGCCCGCGCGACCGGCCGCCCGCTCGTGTCGGGGCTGGACCTGCTCGTGCACCAGGCAGTGCTCCAGCTGCGGCTGATGACCGGGCGCGACGACGTGCCGCTCGAGGTGCTGCGCACCGCGGGGAAGAGCGCGCTGGCCGCACGCACCTGAGCACTGCCCCGGCTGGGGCGGTTCACCACGGTATGCAGGCGGACCTCCCCTTCCCACGACGTACTCCTCGTGGGAAGGGGAGGTACGTCGTGGGAAGGTGCCGCGCGAGCCTGTGGATCACACCCCGCGAACCGCCCGACTCGCCTAAAGTCGACATCGATGAGCTGGCATCTCACCACCTCGCTGGCGACGGCTGCCTACGGCGCGGTCGCCGGACTGCTGGTGCCCGTGCTGATCGCCCGCATCCCGGAGCCCACGCCGGCGCCGGCCCGCGACGGCGGGCCCACGGCAGGGACCGCGACAGGGACCGCGACAGGGACCGCGGCAGGGACCGCGACAGGGACCGCGACAGGCACCGCGACAGGCACCGGGACGGGCACCGAGGCAGGATCCGCGCCCGGCGCCGAGGCAGGCGCTGCGGCCATGGGCGCCGACCGGCCGCCGGTCGCCGTCGCGGAGAAGGAGCCCTACGCCGAGGTCGCGGCGCTGCCCGGACTGCGCTGGAAGGCCGCCGTCGCCACGGCGGTGGTGGCCGCGCTGCTCGGTGGCGCGGTCGGCTGGACGCCGGCACTCACGTTCCTGCTCTACCTGGCGCCGGTCGGCGTCGCGCTCGCGGTGGTGGACTGGCGGACCCGGCTGCTGCCGACGAAGGTGATCGCGCCGTCGTACGTCGTGGTCGGGGTGCTGGCGGCGCTGGCGGCGCTCGCCGAGGGCGACCGGGGGTCGGCGGTGACTGCTGCGCTCGGCTGGCTGGTCGCCGGCGGCACCTTCGTCGTGCTCTGGGTGGTCTACCCACGTGGGATGGGATTCGGCGACGTCCGGCTGTCCGGGTTGCTCGGCATCGCACTCGGCTACCTCGGCTGGGGTGAGCTGCTGACCGGGGTCTACGCCGGCTTCCTGCTCGGCGGCGTGGGCGGCCTGCTCCTGTCGTCGTTGCGGATCGTCGACCGCAAGGCGTACCCGTTCGGCCCGTTCATGCTGGTCGGCGCGCTCGTCGGCGTCCTGGTCGGCCCGTATGTCGCTGCGTGGTACGCCTGACGGCTCGCGCGAGGCCGCGTGGGAGACTGTCCGCCATGCTGCGCTGGCTCACTGCGGGAGAGTCCCACGGCCCCGCCCTGGTCGCCATCCTCGAGGGTCTGCCCGCTCACGTCTCAGTGACCTCCGGTGATGTGGTGGACGCGCTCGCGCGGCGCAGGCTCGGCCACGGCCGCGGCGCGCGGATGAAGTTCGAGGCCGACGAGGTGGAGGTCATCGGCGGCCTGCGGCACGGCCGGACGCTCGGCAGCCCGGTGGCGATCCGGGTCGGGAACTCCGAGTGGCCGAAGTGGGAGCAGGTGATGGCCGCCGACCCCGTCGACGAGGCAGAGCTCGCGGCGCTGGCCCGCAACGCCCCGCTCACCCGGCCGCGCCCCGGCCACGCGGACCTCGTCGGGATGCAGAAGTACGACTTCACGGAGGCGCGGCCGGTCCTGGAGCGGGCCTCGGCCCGCGAGACCGCCGCGCGTGTGGCGCTCGGCGCGGTCGCGGCCGCCTTCCTCGAGCAGGCGCTGGACGTGCGCGTCGTGTCCCACGTCGTCGCCCTCGGGCACGCCCGGGCCCCCGCGGGCTCCGTGCCGCTGCCCGAGGACCTCGCTCGCCTGGACGCCGACCCGGTCCGCTGCCTGGACCCGGAGGCGAGCGCGGCCATGGTCGCGGCGATCGACCAGGCCCGCAAGGACGGTGACACGCTCGGCGGCGTCGTCGAGGTGGTCGTCCACGGCCTGCCGCCGGGGCTCGGGTCGCACGTCCACTGGGACCGCCGGCTCGACGCCCGGCTGGCCGGGGCGCTGATGGGCATCCAGGCCATCAAGGGCGTCGAGGTCGGCGACGGCTTCGACCTCGCGGCCGACCCAGGCTCGCGTGCGCACGACGAGATCGTCCGGGGCGACGACGGGATCCGGCGGAGCTCGGGTCGTTCCGGCGGCACCGAGGGCGGTATGTCGACCGGCGAGGTGCTGCGGGTGCGCGCCGCGATGAAGCCGATCGCGACGGTGCCCCGCGCGCTGCGGACCGTCGACGTGGCCACCGGTGAGGAGACCGTGGCGCACCACCAGCGCTCCGACGTCTGTGCGGTCCCGGCGGCCGGCATCGTCGCCGAGGCGATGGTCGCGCTCGTCCTCGCCGACGTCGCGCTGGAGAAGTTCGGCGGAGACTCGGTGGCCGAGACGCGCCGGAACCGCGACGGCTACCTGTCCGCGCTGAGGTTCGGGTGAGTCCTGTCGTACGCCGCCCGCGCGTGGTGCTCGTGGGGCCGATGGGCGCCGGCAAGACCACCGTCGCCGGCCTGCTGGCCGACGCCTGGGGGGTGACAGTCCTCGACACCGACGAGGTCGTCGAGCAGGCCGAGCAGCGCTCCGTGAGCGACATCTTCGTGGACGAGGGCGAGGCCTACTTCCGCGAGCGGGAGCGCGCGGCGGTGGCGGAGGCCCTGGCCGGCCACCCCGGGGTGCTGGCCCTGGGCGGCGGGGCCGTGCTGGACCCTACGACCCGGGCCGAGCTGCGCGGCCACCGTGTGGTGTTCTTGAGCGTCGGCCTGTCCGATGCCGTCAAGCGGGTCGGTCTCGGCTCGGCGCGGCCCCTGCTGCTCGGCAACGTGCGCGGTCGGATCAAGGCGCTGCTCGCCGAGCGGCTGCCGGTGTACCAGGAGGTCGCGACGCTGGTCGTGGACACCGACGGCCGGACGGCCGAGGAGGTCGCCGCGCAGGTCCGGAGCATGGTGGAACAGGCCGAGGCAGGAGGCGACGAGGTGGCAGATGTCTGAGACGTCCAGGCTGCGCGTCGGCGGCGCGGCGCCGTACGACGTGGTGATCGGCACCGGGCTGCTGGGTGAGCTGCCCGTCCTGCTCGGTGACGGCGTCCGCAAGGTCGCGGTGATCCATCCCCGTGCCCTGGCCACCACCGGCGAGGCGATCCGGCAGGACCTCGTCGCTCAGGGGTACGACGCGCACGGCATCGAGGTCCCCGACGCGGAGGAGGCCAAGCTCGCGCCGGTCGCATCGTTCTGCTGGCAGGTCCTGGGGCAGACCGGCTTCACCCGCTCCGACGCGGTCGTCACGGTCGGCGGCGGCTCGACGACCGACCTAGGCGGCTTCGTGGCGGCCACCTGGCTGCGCGGGGTCAAGGTCGTGCACCTGCCGACCACGCTGCTCGCGATGGTCGACGCGGCGGTGGGCGGCAAGACCGGCATCAACACCGCGGAGGGCAAGAACCTCGTCGGCGCGTTCCACGAGCCCGCGGGCGTGCTGTGCGACCTCGCCGCCCTGGAGACGCTGCCGCGCAACGAGCTGGTCAGCGGGCTCGCCGAGGTGCTGAAGTGCGGCTTCGTCGCCGACCCGGCGATCCTCGAGCTGGTGGAGCGCGACCCCCTGGCGGTCACCCGCCCGGACGGGCCGCAGCTGCGCGAGCTCGTCGAGCGGGCGATCGCGGTCAAGATCGACGTGGTCGTCGCCGACCTCAAGGAGACCGGTGGGGCCGCCGGGCACCCTGGGCGCGAGGTGCTCAACTACGGCCACACGCTCGGCCACGCGATCGAGCGGGTGGAGCGCTACGCGTTCCGGCACGGTGCCGCCGTGGCCATCGGCATGGTGTTCGTCGCCGAGCTGGCCCGGTTGGCCGGCCGTCTCGACGAGGCGACCGCCGACCGGCATCGCGCGGTGCTGGAGGTCGTCGGGCTGCCCACGTCGTACCGCGGTGGCGTGTGGGACCAGCTGCTCGACGCGATGCGGATGGACAAGAAGACGCGGGGCGACACGCTGCGCTTCGTCGTTCTCGACGGCCTCGCCAGGCCGTCCGTGCTGGCCGGGCCGGACCCGGCGCTGCTCACCGCGGCCTACGCCGAGATCGCCCGCTGACCACGACCGGTTCCGGTCCACCCCGGGCCGCCGTCTAGACTGGGCCGCTGCCCCCGACCCCTGGAAAGCAGGATCACACACGCATGGCCACCACCAACGACCTGAAGAACGGCATGGTTCTCAACCTGGACGGACAGCTGTGGTCCGTCGTCTGGTTCCAGCACCACAAGCCCGGCAAGGGTGGCGCCGTCGTCCGCACCAAGCTGAAGAACATCGAGTCGGGCAAGACCGTCGACAAGACGTTCAACGCCGACGTGAAGGTCGAGACCGCGAACGTCGACAAGCGGACGATGCAGTACCTCTACAACGACGGCACGTCCTACGTGTTCATGGACACCTCGACCTACGACCAGCTCGAGGTGCCGCCGGAGATCGTCGGGGACGCCACCAGCTTCCTGCTCGAGAACCAGGAGGCGATCGTCGCCACCAACGAGGGTCGGGTGCTCTACGTCGAGCTGCCGGCCTCTGTCGAGCTCGTCGTGGAGTACACTGAGCCGGGCCTGCAGGGGGACCGCTCGACGGGCGGCACCAAGCCGGCCCGGCTCGAGACCGGCCACGAGATCAACGTGCCGCTGTTCATCACCACCGGCGAGAAGATCAAGGTCGACACCCGCGACAGCAGCTACCTCGGTCGCGTCACCGCGGACAAGGGCTGATGGCCGCCCGGTCCAAGGCACGCAAGCGCGCGCTCGACGTGCTCTTCGAGTGCGAGGTGCGCGGGCTGCCCCTCGGGCAGACGCTCGAGGACCGGGTGCTCGCCGCCGAGCCCCCGGTCAACGAGTACACCGTCACGCTGATCCGCGGCATCGTCGAGCACCAGACCCGCATCGACGAGCTCATCGCGACGTACGCCCTGGGGTGGACACTCGAGCGGATGCCGACCGTGGACCGCAACGCGCTGCGGATCGGGGTCTACGAGGTGATGTACGCCGACGACGTCCCGGACGCGGTGGCGGTCTCGGAGGCGATGGTGCTCGTGCGCGACCTGTCGACGGACGACTCGCCGGCGTTCGTCAACGGCGTGCTGGGCACGATCGTGCGCGACAAGGCCGCCCTGTCCGCCTGAGGGCACCGGCCGACCGAGCCGAGCCCACCGACGCGCCGGGCACAGCCGCGGACCTCACCCCGGGCGGACGATCTGCTGCAGCGACCACGTGTTGCCGTCGGGGTCGTCGAAGCGCACGAACCGTCCCCACGGCTGCTCCTCCACCTCGCTGCACTCCACTCCGCGGCCGCGGAGATGGTCCCGCGCCTCCTCGGCGCTGTCGACGACGATCTGGACATGCTGTCGCGTGCCCTCGTCGAGCATCGCGAGCCCCGTCCCGAAGCAGAAGGAGCACGCCGAGCCCGGCGGGGTCACCTGCACGAACCGCAGCTCGGGGGAGACGGTCCGGTCGTGGTCGACGTTCCAGCCGACCTGCTGGCCGTAGAACGCCACTGAGCGGTCCACGTCGGTGACGGGCACCGGGACCAGCTCGATCCTCCAATCCATGAAACCTCCTGGTGTCGGACGCGCGTCTCGTTCGTCGCGATGCACCCGACGCTAGAGGTCGGCACCGACATTCAGGTTGAGGTGGTCATGAGGCGGGCGAGCCGTACACCTCCAGCTCGGTGAGGTCGGTGTACGAGCAGCCGCTGTAGGCGCCGGCGGGACAGGTCGTCGCGAAGTCCGGCGTCTGGTTGCCGAGCATCCAGAACCTCACGAACTGCACCCCGGCAGCACCGGCTGTCGGGGTCAGCTCGTTGAGCCGGCCACGGTCGGCCGCGGTGAACGTCCCTGCGACAGCCGGCACCCAGGTGAGGCCGTTCGTCGAGGTCTCCACCCGGTAGGCGCCCGTCGAGGCGCTGCCGCCGTCCCCGCAGGTCGCCGAGGGGTCCACCGCGATCGACGACACGTCGACCGCGCGTGGCAGCCGCACCACGACGTACTTCGGGACGAACGTGGCGGTGGGATCGCCCTGGTCGTCGCCGGTCGTGCTGCCCCACCCGGTGGCCAGGCTGCCGTCGATCGCTCCGGCGGGGCCGCAGGCCGGTGAGAAGTCCGGACCGGTGAAGCCGGTGACGGAGCCGCCGCCGCCCGCCGCGGCCCAGTCGCGACGCACCTGGAGGTCCTTCGCGCTGCCACCGCGGGCGACGGTCACCGCGGTCTGCTGGGCGTCGTAGCCGGGCGCGGTGGCGACCAGCTTCGGGTACCGACCCGCCGGCACCGGGCCGAGCCGGTAGCGCCCGTCCGCGCCGGTGACCGCGGACGGGTTCGCCGGGGTGTACCCACCCTGGAAGGCGAGCGTGACCGTCACTCCGGCCACCGGTGAGCCGGTGTCACGGTCGGTGACCGTGCCGGACAGCGACGCCGCGGCGGGGTTCGCCGGCGGGACGTGGAAGTCGGCTCCCGGGGTGGTGTCGTCGCCGCCCAGGCTGCCGGCGTAGAAGCCCATCCCACGGTGCGCGAAGACGCCCCAGATCGCCGCGCGCTGGCGGCCACCGAAC
Organism: uncultured Actinomycetota bacterium; assembly: GCA_963811365.1. Lineage (GTDB taxonomy): Bacteria > Actinomycetota > Actinomycetes > Propionibacteriales > Nocardioidaceae > CAWEQW01. Next base: position 58,452 of record CAWEQW010000003.1, read on the forward strand.
ACCGCCGTGTCGGCGAGCAGGATCGCGTTGCGCTCGTCGAGGAACGACGGGTTGGCCGGCGAGAGCTCCATGGCGCGGGTCACCAGCGCCTCGGCCTTGTAGCTGCCGAGCCGGTTGCGCAGGTCCCACAGGGTCTGTGACCAGATCTCGCCGTCGGCGTGCACCTCCGGCAGCCCGATCACCTGACCGTAGTCGGCGTAGGTATAGCCGCCGCGGTGCCCGGTCGCGCCGCCGTTGCACGCGGGGGAGTGCGAGCCGACGGCGCAGTCCAGCGGCTCGGTGCGGTCGAGGGCCACCCCGGCGCCGTCGTACTGGAACAGCACGACGTCGACCTTGCGGCGGTTGTCGGTCTGCAGGTGCTTCCTGACCAGGTAGTCCATGGCGTACCAGTCGCTCCACGCCTCGCCCATCGCACCGGCCTGCACGTCGCCCAGCGTCGAGGCGCCGGACGCGTCGACGACGAGCCGGTTCGACAGACCGTGGGTGTACTCGTGGTAGACGGTGTCGGCCTCGTCTCCCACGTTCGTCGGCGCGAACGGGTCACCGTCGGGGTACGACGTACCGGGCGTGTGCTGAAGGTACATCTGCATCCGCGGGGGCGTGCCGTCGGGCGGGGTGCTCATGTTCGCGTTGTCGACGTGGCCGCCGTCCGGGAGGCCGTGGTCGATGGTGGCCCCGTCGTCGGTCTGCGTGTCGACCGCGTCGTCGCCCTTGCCGGCGTGGGTCTTGTTGTGCTCCTGGAAGTTGCCGGCCGCCTCCGTGAACCCGATCGGCGAGCGCAGCAGGTGGTCGTGCCAGCTGTTGACGAAGAAGAACACCTGGGTGGCGTTCTGGGCCCGGTTCTTCTTCCACGAGAACGGCACGTTCGGGTTCCACGAGCACGGGTAGGGGTGGTCGCAGAAGGACGCCCACCCGAGGTGGAACGGCTTGAGCCGATAGTCCCACCGGTGCGGCGAGTTCGGGGGCACCTCCTCGCGCGGCTGCGACTTGTCGTCGTCGTTGACGTCGGAGTAGGCGTGCGCGTTGTTGCCGTTCAGGGTCCGGGCGTTGCCGGGCAGCCATCCGCGGGCGGTGTAGTCGACCTGGCGTGGCACGCCGCCGGGGACGTGGCCGGGGAAGTAGCGGACCGCCAGCCCGGCACTGTGTCGCAGCGTGACCGGGCGCTCGGCGCTGCGGTCGTCCGAGGTGAGCGGGCGCCGGTAGAGCACGCGTGCGCCGTCGGCGGCCACCACCGTCAGCGCCGGGTGCGCGGCCGACATGGTGAGCACCTGCCAGCCCACGTAGCTGCCGCGTGCCGTCACGAACAGCACCCGGTGAGCAGTGTCGTCCGGTCCCGGCGTGGCGCGCTCGCCGAGGTCGCGGCGGGCCGCGCCGATCGCAGCGGCCCGGCTGTCCACGGTGGTGCGCCGGGTGGCGGGCACCCGTGCGCCGGAGACGGGGGAGCCGCCCACCGACAGCAGCCGGCCGTTGCGGGTGACGGCGGCCTGCAGCCCGTTGCCGAACACCGGAAGCCCGCCGACGTGCTGGGTCCAGGAGAGGTGGTGGGTGCCGGCGACGTCGCGGTAGTCGCGGGCCAGGCGGAAGGTCCCGAGGTCGGCCCGGGTGAGTCCGAGGGCTGCCCGGTGCACGCGCACCCAGCCCATCGCGACGCGCCTCGGGGACGCGCTGCTGCGGCCGGTGAGCGTGCCGTCGAGCCGGGCGACCTCACGGGGGGTCCCGGTGGTGGCGTCGACGTCGACGACGGCCTGACCCGGCACCACACGCCGGATGGCTGCGGCGTCGGCCGCACCGGCCGTACGCGCCTGCGCCCGCAGGAGCCCCGCTCGGCCCTGCGGCGTGGCCCCGTCGCGGGCGTCGTAGCCGCCTCGAGCCGACGCGGTGGCCCGCGGGGCCTCCGGTCCGCTCTGAGTGGTCCCCGCAGCGGCCGACGCCGGGCTCAGCGCGGCGAGCCCCGCCGCGACCGTGAGCCCTGCGGTGACAGCGGCGAGTGCTGCAGTGCGTCCGTTGGTGGAACGGGTCATGCTCGAGCCCCCTAGCCGGTAGCCGGCCCTCGGCTCCGAGCACACTCTTGTGCACGTTGGGGGGATGCACAAGCGAATCCGTCGACCATGCTGGCAGGGTGGAGCCCATGAGCGACGACGTCGACATCGTGGTGGTGGGGCTCGGCCCCGGAGGAGAGGCGGTGGCGACCCAGCTCGCCGGCGCCGGGCTGAGCGTGGTCGGGGTGGACCGCCGGCTCGTCGGCGGCGAGTGCCCCTACTACGGGTGCATCCCGAGCAAGATGATGGTGCGCGCCTCCGACGTGCTCGCCGAGGGACGCAGGGTCCCGGGGCTCGCCGGCAGCAGCACGGTGGAGCCGGACTGGTCGCTGGTGGCCGGCCGGATCCGCGACGAGGCCACCGACGACTGGGACGACACGGTCGCCGTCGACCGGCTGCAGAAGGCCGGCGTGCAGTTCGTCCGCGGCCAGGCGCGGCTGGTGGGGCCTCGTGCCGTCGAGGTCGACGGCCGGCGCTTCACCGCCCGGCGGGGCGTCGTGCTCAACACCGGGACCGAGCCCGGCGTGCCGCCCGTCGAGGGCCTGGCCGGCACGCCGTACTGGACCAACCGGGAGGCGCTGCGGGCCACCGAGGTCCCCGACTCGCTGGTCGTCGTCGGCGGCGGGGCGATCGGTGCCGAGCTCGCCCAGGCCTTCGCCCGGTACGGCGCCACGGTGACCGTCGTGGAGGTGGCCGACCGGATCCTCTCGCCCGAGGAGCCGGAGGCGTCGGCCCTGGTGACGGAGGTGTTCGAGCGCGAGGGCATCGAGGTGCTGACCGGTCAGCGGATCGGGTCGGTGGCGCACGACGGCACGCGGTTCGACGTCGCGCTCGCCGACCGCACGCTGACCGCCGAGCGGCTGCTGGTCGCGGCCGGCCGGCGGCCCAACCTCGGCGACCTCGGGCTCGAGACGGTCGGCCTCGACCCGAAGGCGCGGGCGCTGGACACCGACGGCAGGATGCGCGTCGCCGACGGGCTCTGGGCCGTCGGCGACATCACCGGCAAGGGTGCCTTCACCCACGTGTCGATGTACCAGTCCGCCATCGCGGTGCGCGACGTGCTGGGCCAGGACGGTCCCGAGGCGTCGTACCACGCGGTGCCCCGGGTGACCTTCACCGACCCGGAGGTGGGCTCCGTGGGGATCACCGAGCGCCAGGCCCGGGACGCCGGTCTCGACGTGCGGGTCGGCACGACCGACCTGGCCTCGTCGACCCGTGGCTGGATCCACCGGGCCGAGGGGCTCGTCAAGCTGGTCGAGGACGCCGGCCGCGGCGTCCTCGTGGGAGCGACGTCGGTCGGTCCGGTCGGCGGCGAGGTGCTGTCGATGCTGGCGACCGCGGTGCACGCCGAGGTCCCGACCGCGACGCTCCGGTCGATGATCTACGCCTACCCGACGTTCCACCGAGCGGTGGAGGCGGCGCTGGCCGATCTCGGGTGAGAGCCCGGCGACGCGCCGCCACTCGGACCGGCAGTCGGGGTGCGTTGCGGGGCTGCTCAGGCTTGGTGGGCCGGACGAGCGGGCTCGAGTGCCGGTCGGGGTGGTCGCCGAGGGAAGCGGGATGGGGCTGTTAGGCTTCCGACGATCGACATCCTTTAACGAGCCGTCCCGTGAGGCGGAGAAGGAGGTCCGGCTGATCATGCCCGCCCCTGCAGCGTCCGCCCCCGACGAGGACCGGTTCCCCGGCAGGTCGGCCAGGTCGTGATGGACCCGCGCGACATCAACCGCGCACTCACCCGCATCGCCCACGAGATCCTCGAGCGCAACAAGGGCGCCCAGGACCTCCTGCTGCTCGGCATCCCGACCCGCGGGGTCGGTCTGGCCCGGCGCATCGCCGCCCGGATCGCCTCGGTCGAGGGCGTGCACGTCCCCGTGGGCTCCGTCGACGTGACGATGTACCGCGACGACCTCCGGCTCCGCCCGGCCCGCCCCCTGCTCCGCACCGACATCCCGGCCGAGGGCGTCGACGCCAAGGTGGTCGTGCTCGTGGACGACGTGCTCTTCTCCGGCCGCACGATCCGCGCCGCGCTCGACGCGCTGAACGACCTGGGCCGGCCCCGCGCGGTGCGCCTGGCCGTGCTCGTCGACCGCGGCCACCGCGAGCTCCCGATCCGCGCGGACTTCGTCGGCAAGAACCTGCCGACCTCCCTGGTCGAGTCGGTGCAGGTCCGCCTGCAGGAGCACGACGGCACGGACGCCGTCACGATCGCGACCGGGTCGAGCGGTCCGGCTGCACCCACCGGCACGCAGGAAGAGGAGGACCAGGCGTGAAGCGACACCTGTTGAGCGCGGGCGACCTCAGCCGCGGCGACGCCGAGCTGGTGCTGGAGACGGCCGTCGAGATGCGCTCGCTGGCCGACCGGCCGATCAAGAAGCTGCCCGCGCTGCGCGGGCGCACCGTGGTCAACCTGTTCTTCGAGGACTCCACCCGCACCCGGATCTCCTTCGAGGCCGCCGCCAAGCGGCTCTCCGCCGACGTCATCAACTTCTCCGCCAAGGGTTCGAGCCTGAGCAAGGGTGAGAGCCTCAAGGACACCTCGCTCACCCTGGAGGCGATGGGCGCCGACGCGGTCGTCGTCCGGCACTGGGCCTCCGGGGCTCCGCACCTTCTCGCGCACGCCGGCTGGTCTCGCAGCAGCGTGGTCAACGCCGGAGACGGCACCCACGAGCACCCGACCCAGGCGCTGCTCGACGCCTTCACCATGTGGCGCCACCTCGGCAGCCTCGACGGGCGCCGGATCACGATAGTCGGCGACGTGCTGCACAGCCGGGTGGCGCGCTCCAACGCGCTGCTGCTGAAGACGCTCGGGGCCGAGGTCACGCTGGTGGCGCCGCCGACGCTGCTGCCGGTGGGCATCGAGGGCTGGGACGTCGAGACGTCCTACGACATCGACGCGGTGCTGCCGAAGGCGGACGCGGTGATGATGCTGCGCGTGCAGCGCGAGCGGATGAACGACGCGTTCTTCCCGACCCAGCGCGAGTACAGCCGCCGCTACGGGCTCGACTCGCGGCGGATGGCGGTCCTGCAGGACCACACGATCGTGATGCATCCCGGTCCGATGATCCGCGGCATGGAGATCACCGCCGACGTGGCCGACTCGCCCCGCTCGGTGATCGTCGAGCAGGTCACCAACGGGGTCGCGGTCCGGATGGCCGTGCTGTACCTGCTGCTCGGCGGCTCCGAGCCCGCGGTCGGTGCTGCCGCCGACGCCGCACCCGCCGACGGCTCGGCCGGCGGCTCCCACGAGTCCCGTACGGGAGGAGACGCGTGAGCGCCTACCTGATCCGAGGCGCCCGCCTGCTCGGTGAGCGCACGGCCGACCTGCTGCTCCGCGACGGCGTGGTCGCCGTGGTCGGCGAGAACCTCAGCATCGAGAACGCCGAGATCGTGGACGCCCACGGGCTCGTGGCCCTGCCCGGCCTCGTGGACCTGCACACCCATCTCCGGGAGCCCGGCCGCGAGGATGCCGAGACGGTCGAGACCGGCACCCTCGCGGCGGCCCGTGGCGGCTTCACCGCGGTGCACGCGATGGCGAACACCGACCCGGTCGCCGACACGGCCGGCGTCGTCGAGCAGGTCTGGCGGCTGGGCCGCGAGGCCGGGCACTGCGACGTGTTCCCCGTCGGCGCGGTGACGGTGGGCCTGGCCGGTGAGCGGCTCGCCGAGCTCGGCGCGATGGCGGACTCGGCCGCCCGGGTGCGGGTGTTCTCCGACGACGGCAGGTGCGTGGCCGACCCGGTGCTGATGCGCCGGGCGCTGGAGTACGTCAAGGCCTTCGACGGAGTCATCGCCCAGCACGCCCAGGAGCCGCGGCTGACCGAGGGCGCGCAGATGAACGAGAGCGAGCTGTCCGGCCGCCTCGGGCTGCGCGGCTGGCCGGCCGTGGCCGAGGAGGCGATCATCGCGCGCGACTGCCTGCTGGCCGCGCACGTCGAGTCCCGGCTGCACGTCTGCCACGTCTCGACCGCCGGCTCGGTGGAGATCGTGCGATGGGCCAAGAGCAAGGGCTGGAACGTCACCGCGGAGGCCTGCCCGCACCACCTCCTGCTCACCGACGAGCTCGCCGGCACCTACGACCCGATCTACAAGGTGAACCCACCGCTGCGCTCGGCGGCCGACGTGGAGGCGCTGCGGGCCGGGCTCGCCGACGGGACGATCGACGTCGTCGCCACCGACCACGCGCCGCACCCCCATGAGGACAAGGACTGCGAGTGGCAGGCGGCCGCGTTCGGGATGCTCGGCCTCGAGACGGCCCTGCCGATCGTGCAGCAGACCATGGTCGACACCGGGCTCCTCGACTGGGCGGGCGTCGCCGAGCGGATGTCGCTGCGCCCCGCGCAGATCGGCCGGCTCACCGGTCACGGCCGCCCGCTCGAGGTGGGCGAGCCCGCCAACGTGGTGCTCTACGACCCGGCGGCGCCGTACGTCGTCGACCCGACCGAGACCGCGTCGCTGTCGCGCAACACGCCGTACGCCGGCAGGGAGCTGCCCGGCCGGGTCGTGGCGACGTTCCTGCGCGGCACGCCGAGCGTCCTGGACGGGAAGGCGGTATGAGGAGCGGTCTCGGTGCCGTCTGGCTGCCGGTGACGATCCTGTTCGGGTTGCTCGCGCTGGCCTATGTCGGCATGTGGCGCGGGTGGCGGCGCCGGGCCCTCCGCCACGACCTGCCCCCGCTGGTCGCCGTGCCGGAGGAAGCCGCCGGCACCGGCGCTCTCGAGGCGGAGGGCCGCTACTTCGGCACCACCGTCGCCGGCTCCTGGCTCGACCGGGTCGTGACCCGGGGGCTCGGCACGCGCAGCGGCTGCCGGATCACGCTGTCCGCCGACGGCCTCGACGTGGTCCGCCCGGCCGACAGCTTCCGGGTCGTGCGGGCCGCGCTCCGCGGCGCCCGGCACGACCAGGGCATCGCCGGCAAGGTCGTCCCGCCGCACGGGCTGCTGGTCGTGACCTGGGCGCACGGCGACCTGCTGCTCGACAGCGGCTTCCGGGTCGACGCCCCGTCCACCACCGAGGTGCACGACACCTGGGTCCGTTCGATCAACCGGATCGTCGAGGAGAACGCCGCATGACCCGATCCGCCATCCTGGTCCTCGAGGACGGCCGCACCTTCCACGGCGAGTCGTTCGGCGCCGAGGGCGAGACCTTCGGCGAGGCGGTCTTCAGCACCGGCATGACCGGCTACCAGGAGACGCTCACCGACCCCTCCTACCACCGCCAGGTGGTGGTGATGACCGCGCCGCACGTCGGCAACACCGGCGTCAACGACGAGGACCCGGAGTCGCGGCGGATCTGGGTGAGCGGGTACGTCGTGCGCGACCCCGCCCGGGTGCCGTCGAGCTGGCGCAGCCGTCGCTCGCTCGACGACGCGCTGCGCGACCAGGCGGTGGTCGGGATCTCCGGCATCGACACCCGCGCGCTGACCCGGCACCTCCGCGAGCGGGGCGCGATGCGGGTCGGCATCTCGACCACCGAGCAGGACCCGACGGCGCTGCTCGCCCGAGTCCTCGGCTCTGCGGAGATGTCCGGCGCCGAGCTGGCCGGGGCGGTCTCGACCACCGAGCCGTACGTCGTCCCGGCGGTGGGGGAGAGGCGGTTCACGGTCGCCGCGGTGGACCTCGGCATCAAGGCGATGACGCCTCACCTGATGGCCGAGCGCGGCATCGAGGTGCACGTCCTGCCTGCGCTGTCGACGCTCCCGGACGTGCTGGCGGTGCGGCCCGACGGGGTGTTCTTCTCCAACGGCCCCGGGGACCCGGCGGCGACGACCCACCAGGTCGAGCTGTTGCGCGGGGTGCTCGCCGAGGGGCTGCCGTACTTCGGGATCTGTTTCGGCAACCAGCTGTTCGGCAGGGCGCTCGGCTTCGGCACCTACAAGCTGAAGTACGGCCACCGTGGCATCAACCAGCCGGTGATGGACCGCACCACCGGCAAGGTCGAGGTCACCGCGCACAACCACGGGTTCGCCGTCGACGCGCCCCTCGAGGGCAGCACGACGACCCGCTTCGGAGACGCGACCGTCAGCCACGTCTGCCTCAACGACGACGTCGTCGAGGGACTGGAGCTGCGCGACGGGTCGGGCAGGCTGACGGCGTTCAGCGTGCAGTACCACCCGGAGGCGGCGGCCGGCCCGCACGACGCCGGCTATCTGTTCGACCGTTTCGCCGACCTCATGGAGGGCAGGCCCTGATGCCCAAGCGCCACGACATCTCCTCCGTCCTGGTGATCGGCTCCGGTCCGATCGTCATCGGCCAGGCCTGCGAGTTCGACTACTCCGGCACCCAGGCCTGCCGGGTGCTCAAGGCCGAGGGCCTGCGGGTGGTCCTGGTGAACTCCAACCCGGCCACGATCATGACCGACCCGGAGTTCGCCGACGCCACGTACGTCGAGCCGATCACCCCCGAGTACGTCGAGAAGGTGATCGCCCTCGAACGCCCCGACGCCCTGCTGGCCACCCTCGGCGGCCAGACCGCGCTGAACTGCGCGGTGGCGCTCGACGCCGCCGGCGTGCTGGAGAAGTACGGCGTCGAGCTCATCGGCGCGAGCATCGAGGCGATCGACCGCGGCGAGAACCGCGAGTCGTTCAAGAAGGTCGTCGAGGAGCTCGGCGGCGAGGTCGCCCGCTCGGTCATCTGCCACTCGATGGACGACTGCCTCGGCGCCGCCGACACGCTCGGCTACCCGATGGTGGTGCGGCCGTCGTTCACGATGGGCGGCGTCGGCTCCGGGATGGCCTACGACGAGACCGACCTGCACCGCATCGCCGGAGCCGGCCTCGCGGCCAGCCCGACCACCGAGGTGCTCCTCGAGGAGTCGATCCTCGGCTGGAAGGAGTACGAGCTCGAGGTGATGCGCGACCAGGCGGACAACGTCGTCATCGTCTGCTCGATCGAGAACCTCGACCCGATGGGCGTGCACACCGGGGACTCGATCACGGTGGCCCCGGCCATGACGCTCACCGACCGCGAGTACCAGCGGATCCGCGACCTGTCGATCGGCATCATCCGCTCGGTGGGCGTGGACACCGGCGGCTGCAACATCCAGTTCGCGGTCGACCCGCGCGACGGCCGGCTGATCGTGATCGAGATGAACCCGCGGGTCTCGCGGTCCAGCGCGCTCGCCTCGAAGGCCACCGGCTTCCCGATCGCGAAGATCGCCGCCAAGGTCGCGATCGGCTACACGCTCGACGAGATCCCCAACGACATCACCGCCGAGACACCGGCCAGCTTCGAGCCGGCGCTGGACTACGTCGTCGTCAAGGTTCCGCGGTTCGCGTTCGAGAAGTTCCCGACGGCCGACCCGACGCTGACCACGCACATGAAGTCGGTCGGCGAGGCGATGGCGATCGGGCGCAGCTTCACCGAGGCGCTGCAGAAGGCGCTGCGCTCGCTGGAGAGCAGGGCCGCGCCCTTCGACTGGAGCCACCGGTGGGTGGACCTCGACAAGGGTGCTTTGCTCGAGGAGATCCGCACCCCGCACGACGGCCGGCTGAAGAAGGTCATGGACGCCCTGCGCGCCGGTGCCACCGCCGAGGAGATCCACGACGCCACCGCCATCGACCCCTGGTTCGTCGACCAGATCGCGCTGATCAACGACGTGGCCCTCGAGGTGCTCGAGGCGGCCGAGCTGACTCCCGGGCTGCTGCGCCGGGCGAAGCGCCACGGGTTCTCCGACGAGCAGATCGGCAAGCTGCGCAACATGAGCGCCGACGTCGTCCGCGGGGTGCGGCACGCGCTCGGCATCCGGCCGGTCTACAAGACCGTCGACACGTGCGCCGCCGAGTTCGCGGCGCGCACGCCGTACCACTACTCCTCCTACGACGAGGAGACCGAGATCTCGCCGCGCGAGCGGCCGGCGGTGATCATCCTCGGCTCGGGGCCGAACCGGATCGGCCAGGGAATCGAGTTCGACTACTCCTGCGTCCACGCGTCGCTGGCGCTGTCAGCGGCCAAGGGCGGCGCGGGCTTCGACACGATCATGGTCAACTGCAACCCCGAGACGGTCTCCACGGACTACGACACCAGTGACCGGCTGTACTTCGAGCCGCTGACGCTCGAGGACGTGCTCGAGATCGTGCACGCCGAGACCCAGGCGGGTCCGGTGGCCGGGGTGATCTGCCAGCTCGGCGGGCAGACCCCGCTGGGGCTCGCCCAGGGCCTCGAGGACGCCGGCGTGCCGATCGTCGGGACCGCTCCGGAGGCGATCCACCTCGCCGAGGAGCGGGGCGCGTTCGGGCACGTCCTGGCCCAGGCCGGTCTCCCGGCGCCCAAGCACGGCATGGCGGCCTCCTACCCCGAGGCGCTCGCGATCGCCGCGGAGATCGGCTACCCGGTGCTGGTGCGCCCGTCGTACGTCCTCGGCGGCCGCGGCATGGAGATCGTGTACGACGACCAGGCGCTGCGCGGCTACATCGAGCGGGCGACCGAGATCAGCCCGGAGCACCCGGTGCTCGTCGACCGGTTCCTCGACGACGCGGTCGAGATCGACGTGGACGCGGTGTACGACGGCGAGCAGCTGTACCTCGGCGGCGTCATGGAGCACATCGAGGAGGCGGGCATCCACTCCGGCGACTCGTCGTGCGCGCTGCCGCCGATCACGCTGGGCCGGGAGACCGTCGACCGGATCCGCAGCTCGACCGAGGCGATCGCCAAGGGGGTCGGCGTGCGGGGGCTGCTGAACGTGCAGTACGCCATGGCCTCGGACGTGCTCTACGTCCTCGAGGCGAACCCGCGTGCCTCGCGGACCGTGCCGTTCGTCTCCAAGGCCACCGGGACGCCGCTGGCGAAGGCGGCCGCCCGGGTGATGCTCGGGACGACGATCGCGCAGCTGCGGGCCGAGGGCCTGCTGCCGGTGGTCGGGGACGGCGGCGACCTGCCCGCTGACGCGCCGATCGCGGTCAAGGAGGCCGTGATGCCGTTCAACCGGTTCCGCACCCCCGACGGCCGGTCGGTCGACACGGTGCTCGGCCCCGAGATGCGCTCCACCGGCGAGGTGATGGGCCTCGACGCCGGGTTCGGCACGTCGTTCGCGAAGGCCCAGACGGCCGCCTTCGGGTCGCTGCCGACCTCCGGCACGATCTTCGTGAGTGTCGCCAACGTCGACAAGCGCCACCTGGTGTTCCCGATCAAGCGGCTGGCCGACCTCGGCTACACGATCGCCGCGACGGCCGGCACGGCGGAGGTGCTGCGCCGCAACGGGGTCGCCACCACCGAGGTGCGCAAGCACAGCGAGGGACCGGGCGCGAACGGCGAGCCGACCGTCGTACAGCGGATCCTGGACGGCCAGATCCAGCTCGTGGTGAACACGCCCCACGGCACGACGTCCGGCGGCTCGCCCCGGCTGGACGGCTACGAGATCCGGACGGCGGCCGTGCACGCGAACATCCCGTGCATCACCACCGTCCAGGGGCTGGCGGCCGCCGTGCAGGGCATCGAGGCGGTCCGCGCCGGCGAGGTCGGGGTCCGGTCGCTGCAGTCCTGGCACGCCGCGGCCGCCGAGGCGGGGGCGTGACCGGCTACCGCTGGCTGTTCGACCACCTGCTGGTGCACGTCGACGCCGAACGGGCCCACCGCGCCGGCTTCACCGCGATCCGCCTGCGGTCCCGCGTGGCTCGCCCGCGCGCCGACCGCAGCCGAGCCGGGGGGGAGGTGGAGGCGCTCGGTCTGCGCTTTCCGGGCGTGCTCGGGCTCGCCGCCGGGTTCGACAAGAACGCCGAGGGGGTCGACGCGCTGGCGGCCACCGGCTTCGGCTTCGTCGAGGTCGGCACCGTCACCGGCGAGCCGCAGCCCGGCAACCCGCGGCCCCGGCTGTTCCGGCTCCCGGCCGACCGCGCGATCGTCAACCGGATGGGCTTCAACAACGACGGCGCGGAGGTCGTCGCCCGGCGGCTGGCCCGCCGCGCCGCCGGCCGGCACCGCGACGTGGTCCTCGGCGTCAACATCGGCAAGACCAAGCTCGTCGCCGAGGACCGGGCGGTCGCCGACTACGAGAAGAGCACCCGGCTGCTCGCTCCGTACGCCGACTACCTGGTCGTCAACGTCAGCTCGCCCAACACCCCGGGGCTGCGCGACCTCCAGGCGGTGGACCGGCTGCGCCCGCTGCTGCTCGCCGTACGACGCCAGGCCGACGCCGTGACCGCCGGCCGGCGGGTGCCGCTGCTGGTGAAGATCGCCCCGGACCTCACCGACGACGAGGTGCTGGCGGTGGCGGACCTGGCCCTCGAGCTGGGGCTGGACGGCATCGTGGCCACCAACACCACCGTCGGCCGGGACGGACTGCGCTCGGCCCCGCAGCAGGTCGAGGCGGCCGGCGCCGGCGGGCTGTCGGGGCCGCCGCTGCGCGCCCGGTCGCTGGAGGTGCTGCGGCTGCTGCGCGACCGGGTCGGCCCGGACCTGACCCTGATCGCCGTCGGAGGCATCCGCACCCCGCAGGACGCCCGCGAGCGCCTCGAGGCCGGCGCCACGCTGCTGCAGGCCTACACCGCGTTCGTCTACGAGGGGCTCGGCTGGCCGGCCCGGGTCCAGCGGGCCCTGCGGTCGGCCGCGAGCGCGACCCCGTGACCGCCGCCACCGGGCCGGTCCAGGTCGCCGGCCAGGTCGTGGGCGTCAGGCGCACCGGCGCCTACCACCACCTCACGCTGCTCGCTCCCGGCGTCGTGGAGCGACACCGGCCCGGCGCCCAGGTGGCGCTCACCGTCGGCGGCGCGCTCTCCGCCGCGATGCTGCGCCGGGCCTTCCCGGTCCACCGCGCCCGCCCGGCCGGGCCGCACGGCGGGACCCTGGAGCTGGTCGTCGAGGCGGCCGACCCGGCGACCCGTTGGCTGAGCGAGACGGTCGCCGGCACGCCGCTCGACGTGATCGGGCCGGTCGGCCGGCCGTTCGCGCTGCCGAAGGAGCCGGTCACCTGCGTGCTGGTGGTCGACGGGCCGGGGGGAGCGGGACTGTTCCTGCTGGCCGAGCGGCTTCGCGAGCGGCGCTGCGTGGTGCACATGCTGCTCGGCGGGCGCACCGAGGCGCACCTCCTCGGCGTCCTGGAGGCGCGCCGCACGGCCCGCTCCCTGACCGTCGCCACCGCGGACGGCTCGGTCGGTGCCCGAGGCTCGGCCGGCGAGGCGCTGCCCGCTCTCCTGGTGCGCACCAGGGCCGACGTGGTGTACGCCGGTGGCCCCGTGCCGTTGCTGCACGCCGTCGCCCGGGCCGCCGAGGAGCACGGCGCCTGGAGCCAGACCGCGGTGCCGTGGCCCGCCGTCTGCGGCACCGGCGTCTGCCACGGGTGCGCGGTCCCGGTCGTCGGAGAGGACGGGATCGCCCGAACCGCCCGCGCGTGCGTCGACGGGCCGGTCTTCCGGGGCGACCGGGTGCGCTGGGCCGACCTCGCGACCGAGGAGGTCGCGACGTGAGCGTCGACCTGTCGACCGAGCTCGCCGGCGTCCGGCTCACCGGCCCGCTGCTGCCCGCGTCCGGCTGCGCGGGCACCGGTCGCGAGCTCGAGCCGTTCGCCCCGGTGCGCGACCTGGGCGGCTTCGTGACCCGGACGGTCACCCTGGACCCGCGCCCCGGCCGGCCCGGCGCGCGGGTGGTCGAGACGCCCAGCGGGGTGCTGCACGCCGCCGGGCTGGCGAACCCCGGCCTGCACGGCTTCCTGGCCACCGAGCTGCCCTGGCTGGTGCAGCAGGGAGTCCGGGTCTTCGTGTCCGTGTGGGCCGCCGCCCTGGCGGAGTACGCCGAGCTGGCCGGCCGGCTGTCGACCAGCCCCGGCGTCGCGGGGATCGAGGTCAACCTCGCCGGCGACCACGAGGACCGCTCGCGTCGCGCTCCCGCCGTCGACCCCTACCAGGCCGGCAGGGTCCTGGCCGCGGTCCGCCAGGAGGTGCCGTCGGGGATGCCGGTGCTCGCCAAGCTGGTGCCCGACGCCGCGCTGGTGGACGTCGCCGCCGGCTGCGTCGACGCCGGGGCCGACGGCCTGGTGGTCGCGCACGGCCCGCCGGGGCTGGCGCTCGACCCCGACTCGCTGCGCCCGGTCCCGGTCCCCGCGGGCGGCAGTCTCGGCGGGCCGGCGGTGCGCGCGGTCGCCCTGCGGTCCGTGTGGGAGGTGCACCACGCGCTGCCCGCCGTACCGCTCGTCGGCGTGGGCGGGGTGCGCAGCGGCCTCGACGTGATCGCCCTGCTCGCCGCCGGCGCCCGGGCGGTGCAGCTGGGGACCGTCCTGCTGCACGACCCCTCGGCCCCCGTCCGGATCCTCGAGGAGCTGCGCGCCGAGCTGCTCGCCCGGGACCTGTCCGGCATCGCCGACGCCGTCGGCCTGGCCCACCTCGAAAGGGAACCCTCATGACGTTCGGGAACCGGCTCCGTGCCGCCATGGAGGACCGCGGCCGGCTCTGCGTCGGCATCGACCCGCACCCGGCGCTGATGGACGCCTGGGGGCTCACCGACAGCGCGTTCGGGCTCGAGCGCTTCGCGATGACGGCCGTCGAGGCGCTCGCCGGCACCGTCGCGGCGGTGAAGCCGCAGTCCGCCTTCTTCGAGCGGCACGGCGCGCACGGCATCGCGGTCCTCGAGAAGGTGGTCGCCGCGGCCCGCGAGCTGGGCAGCCTGGTGCTCCTGGACGTGAAGCGCGGCGACATCGGGTCGACCGCCCAGGCGTACGCCGACGCCTACCTCGTCCCCACCTCGCCGCTGGCGTGCGACGCCGTGACCGCCAGCCCCTACCTGGGCATCGGCTCGCTCGACCCGCTCGTGGACACCGCCCTCGCGCACGACGCCGGCGTCTTCGTGCTGGCCCTGACCTCGAACCCCGAGGGCCCGCAGGTCCAGCACGCCGTCACCGCGGACGGACGGACCGTCGCCGGCACAGTCCTGGACGCGGTGGCCAGCCGCAACGCCGGCGTCGACGGCCTGGGCTCGGTCGGCGCGGTGGTCGGCGCGACGATCGGCGAGAGCTCGGAGAACCTCGACGTCAACGGGCCACTGCTCGTCCCCGGCATCGGCGCGCAGGGCGGCACCGTCGAGGACGTCCGCCGGATCTTCGGCGCCGCGACCCCGGCGGTGCTGCCCAGCAGCTCGCGGGAGATCCTCGGGGCCGGTCCGGACAAGGTCGCCCTGCGCGGTGCGGCCGAGCAGGCGGCCGAGGCGTTCGCGGTGCTCGCCCGCTGAGGTCCGGCGGGCGCCGGGAGACCGGACCGCTGTAGAAAGGGCGGATGGACCCGCGCAACCCGTTCGCCTCGCCGAGCCCGCTGCCGTTCGCGTTCCCGCCGTTCGACCGGATCCGGCTCGAGCACGTCCGCCCCGCGTTCGAGGCGGGGGTCGACGAGCACCGTGCCGAGGTGGCGGCGGTCGCCGGTTCCGAGGAGCCGCCGACGTTCGCGAACACCGTCGAGGCGCTGGAGCGGTCGGGTCAGCTGCTCAAGCGCGTCCTGCTCGTCTTCTGGAACCTCGCCGGCTCGATGGCCACCGAGGAGATGCAGGACCTCGAGGCGGTCCTCGCGCCTCTGGTCGCCGAGCACGACGACGCGGTCCGCCTCGATCCCGCGCTCTTCGCCCGCCTCGATGCGGTCCACCGGCAGCGCGCCCAGGTCGGCCTCACCGGGGAGCAGCGCCGGCTCGTCGAGCGCTACCACGCGGACTTCCTGCGCGCCGGCGCTGGGCTGTCCCCGGGCGACAAGGACCGGCTGCGCCGGCTGAACGAGGAGATCACCGAGCTCACCACGGAGTTCGGCCGCAGGGCGCTGGCCGAGCGCAACGAGCGCGCCGTGCTCGTGACCGACCGGTCCCGCCTGGCCGGCCTCTCCGACGACGCGGCCGAGGCCGCTGCCGCCGCTGCCCGGAGCCGTGGCGTCGACGGATGGCTGCTGACGCTGGTCTCCCCGACGCCGCAGCCGGCGCTCGCGGTGCTGGCGGACCGGGAGCTGCGCCGCGAGCTGCACGACGCGTCCGTCGGTCGGGGCATGTCCGGCGGCCCGCACGACACCCGCGCCCTGGTCGGCCGGCTTGCGGCCCTGCGGGCCCGCCGGGCGGCGCTGCTGGGCCATCCGGACCACGCGTCGTACGTGGTGGCCGACCAGACCGCGGGCAGCACGTCCGCGGTCCGCGCGATGCTCATCTCGATGGTGGGGCCGGCGATGCGCAACCTCGAGGCCGAGCGGCAGGCGCTCGAGGCGTCGATGCGTGCCGACGGCGTACCCGGGCCGCTGGAGCCGTGGGACTGGTCGTACTACGCCGCCCGGGTGCGGGCCGATAGGTTCGACGTCGACCCCGAGGCCCTGCGGCCGTGGCTCTCCCTGGAGCGGGTGCTGCGCCAGGGCGTGTTCGCGGCGGCCGAGCGGCTGTACGGGCTCGGCTTCGCCGAGCGCAGCGACCTCCCGGTGTACGCCGAGGGCGTCCGGGTGTTCGACGTGGCCGACGCCGACGGCACCCCGCTCGGACTGTTCGTCTTCGACCCGTTCGCCCGGCCCACCAAGCAGGGCGGCGCCTGGATGAGCGAGCTCGTCGAGCAGTCCCGGCTGCTCGGCACCCGGCCGGTCGCCGTGGTCTGCCTCAACGTGCCGCGGCCGCCCGAGGGCGGGGCGCCCGCGCTGCTGGCCACCGACGAGGTGCGCACCGCCTTCCACGAGTTCGGCCATGCCCTGCACGGCCTGCTCTCCGACGTCGGCTACCCGCGGATCGCCGGCACCGCGGTGCCCCGGGACTTCGTCGAGTTCCCCTCGCAGGTCAACGAGATGTGGGCGTGGTGGCCGGACCTGCTGGCCGGCTACGCCGTGCACCACGAGACGGGCGAGCCTCTCGAGCAGGAGGCGGTGGACCGCCTCGTCGCAGCGGAGGCGTCCGGCCAGGGGTACGACACCGTCTCGATGCTGGGTGCGGCCCTCCTCGACCAGGCCTGGCACCAGCGCGACCCGGACGCGCCACGGGTCCCGCCGGAGGAGGTCGACGCGTTCGAGGAGCACGCCCTGGCCGAGGCGGGGGTCGCCTCGCGGCTGGTCCCACCGCGCTACCGCAGCGGCTACTTCGCGCACGTCTTCTCCGGCGGGTACGACGCGGGCTACTACTCCTACCTGTGGAGCGAGGTGCTCGACGCCGACCTCGTGGACTGGTTCGCGGAGCGCGGCGGACCGACCCGCGAGAACGGCGACCTGTTCCGCGGCGTGCTGCTGTCGCGGGGCGGGGCGGTCGACCCGATGACGGCGTTCGCCGCGGTCCGCGGCCGGCCGCCGAGCCCCGAGCCGCTGCTGCGGCGGCGCGGGCTGCTCGACCGATGAGGACACCGGCCGCCGCGAGCGGGCTGCTGGCCGGCGCGCAGCCGCCGCGACCACGCCTCGCACCCGGCGGGCCGGCCCTGCCGTCGTGCGCCACGCCGGCCGCTGGTGCGGCGTGCGCCTCGGCGGGTGACACGCCAGCAGGGACACGTCGAGAGCGGCGGCCGGGTCGCGTTGCGGCGGTGTCGCCGGCATGGCTACATTGCGACTACCACCCATCTCCCACACCCAGGACGAGGGCCGCACAGTGGCGTTGCCGCGACTCACTCCCGAACAGCGTCAGGCGAACCTCGAGAAGGCGGCCGCGTCCCGGAGGGAGCGCGCCGAGGTGAAGAACCGGCTGAAGCACTCCGGCGCCTCGATCGTCGACGTCCTCCACCAGGGCCAGGAGAACGACGTCATCGGCAAGATGCGGGTCCTCGACCTGCTCCAGTCGATGCCGGGCCTCGGGAAGGTGCGGGCCCGCCAGATGATGGAACGGCTCAACATCTCCGAGAGCCGTCGGGTCCGCGGGCTGGGTGCCAACCAGATCGCCGCGCTCGAGCGCGAGTTCGGCGAGCGTGGCTGATCCCGGGTACGAGACCGGGGACGTCGTACTCCGCCCATCTCGCCGGGCCAGCCGGCTGACCGTGCTCGCCGGGCCGACCGCGGTCGGCAAGGGCACCGTCGCGGCCGACCTGCGCGCGCACCACCCCGAGGTCTGGATCTCGGTGTCGGTCACCACTCGTCCCGCACGGCCGGGGGAGGTGAACGGCCGGCACTACTGGTTCCTCTCCGACGCGGAGTTCGACCTGATGGTCGCCGAGGGCGACCTGCTCGAGTGGGCGGTGGTGCACCGGGCCGCCCGCTACGGCACGCCGCGCCGGCCCGTCGAGGAGGCGCTCGCCGCCGGGCGGCTGGCGCTGCTGGAGATCGACCTCCAGGGGGCCCGACAGGTGCGGCAGAGCATGCCCGACGCGCTGTTCGTCTTCCTCAAGCCGCCGTCCTGGGAGGAGCTGGTGCGCCGGCTCGTGGGCCGGGGGACCGAGTCGGAGGAGGAGCGGGAGCGCCGGTTGCGGACCGCGCGCGAGGAGCTGGCCGCCGAGGACGAGTTCGACGTCACGCTGGTCAACACCGAAGTTCACGATGCGAGCGAACAGTTGGTAGCCTTGATGAAGGTGTCGGGCGTGTGCCCACGCGCCCGCCCCGTGATCACAGGCCGTGATCACGCCGAACCACCCCCAGAGTCTGTGAGGCTGCATCCGCGTGTCTGGCACCCTGCCTGTCGCCGAGGGCATCACCAACCCTCCCATCGACGAACTCCTGACGAAGACCGACTCGAAGTACAAGCTGGTCCTCTACAGCGCCAAGCGCGCGCGTCAGATCAACGCCTACTACTCCCAGCTCGGCGAGGGCCTGCTCGAGTACGTCGGCCCGCTCGTGGACACCCACGTGCAGGAGAAGCCGCTGTCGATCGCGCTGCGCGAGATCAACGACGATCTGCTGACCTGCGAGGACGTGGAGCCCGAGGACACCGGGGCCTGAGCCTGCGGTGGACCAGCCCGTGCCGAGCCGCCCCCACGTCGTCCTCGGCGTGGGAGGCGGCATCGCTGCGTACAAGGCCTGTGAGCTGCTGCGCCGGTTCACCGAGTCCGGCCATGACGTGACCGTGGTGCCGACGGCAGCCGCCCTGGAGTTCGTCGGGGCGCCGACCTGGGCGGCGCTGTCCGGACGGCCGGTCGCGAGCGACGTGTGGAGCCGGGTCCACGAGGTGCCACACGTCCGCGTCGGACAGGGCGCGGACCTGGTCGTGGTCGCGCCCGCCACCGCCGACCTGCTGGCGCGAGCCGCCCACGGGCTCGCCGACGACCTGCTGACCAGCACCCTGCTCACCGCCCGCTGTCCGGTGGTCTTCGCCCCGGCGATGCACACCGAGATGTGGGAGCACCCCGCCACCCAGGAGAACGTCGCCACCCTCCGCCGCCGGGGCGCGCTGGTCGTCGAGCCCGCCGAGGGCCGGCTCACCGGAGCCGACACCGGCAAGGGCCGGTTCCCCGAGCCGGCCGAGATCTTCGAGGTGGCCCGGGACCTGCTCGCCCGCGCCGGTGAGCCGCGCCGCGCTCGACCTGGCCGGGCGGCGGGTCGTCGTGTCCGCCGGCGGCACCCGGGAGTACCTCGACCCGGTGCGCTTCCTCGGGAACCGCTCCTCGGGGCTGCAGGGCTACGCGCTGGCCCGCACGGCGGCGGCGCGCGGCGCCGAGGTGACCCTGGTGGCCGCGAACACCGTGCTCCCCGACCCGGCCGGGGTCAAGGTGGTGCGCGTCGAGACGACCGGCGAGCTGCGCGACGCCGTGCTCGCCGCGGCGGTCGGCGCCGACGCGGTCGTGATGGCGGCAGCGCCTGCCGACTTCCGTCCTCGCCGCCCCAGCACCACGAAGATCAAGAAGGCCGACGACGGCTCGGCCGCGCCCCTCGAGCTCGAGCAGAACCCCGACGTGCTCGCCGAGCTGTCCGCCCCGCGGCTGCACGACGGCCAGGTGGTCGTCGGCTTCGCCGCCGAGACCGGCGACGACAGCGGGAGCGTGCTCGAGCACGCGCGCGCCAAGCTCGCCCGCAAGGGCTGCGACCTGCTCGTCGTCAACGACGTCACCGGTGGCCAGGTGTTCGGCAGCAGCGAGAACGAGGCCGTGGTGCTGGCGGCGGACGGTACGGCGACGCCGGTCCCGCGGGGCTCCAAGGCCGCGCTGGCCCACGTCGTGTGGAGCCGGGTCGCGGCGCGGTTCGAGACGGGCTGAGGCTCGTCGGCGTCACCGGTTATCGTGTGCCGGGGACGCGCAGGCAGACGCACGAACGCCGACCCAGGCGGCGGACCCGCAGACGGAGCGTCCGACGAGGACGCGGACAGGGGCAGGACGACAGTGGCTGGACGACTTTTCACCTCCGAGTCGGTGACCGAGGGGCATCCGGACAAGATCGCGGACCAGATCAGCGACACGATCCTGGACGCCCTGCTGGCCGAGGACCCCCACAGCCGGGTCGCCGTCGAGACGCTGGTGACGACCGGGCTCGTCGTCGTCGCCGGTGAGGTGACGACCGAGAGCTACGCGCCGATCGCCCAGCTCGTGCGCGACCGCATCCTCTCCATCGGCTACGACTCCTCGAACAAGGGTTTCGACGGTTGGTCCTGCGGTGTCCAGGTGGCCATCGGCGCCCAGTCGGCCGACATCGCGCAGGGCGTCGACGACGCCTACGAGGAGCGCCAGGACCACTCGGTGGACCCGCTGGACCGGCAGGGCGCCGGCGACCAGGGCCTGATGTTCGGCTACGCCTGCGACGACACTCCCGAGCTGATGCCGCTGCCGGTCACGATCGCCCACCGGCTCGCCGAGCGGCTCAGCCTGGTCCGCAAGGACGGCACGATGTCCTACCTCCGCCCCGACGGCAAGACCCAGGTCACGATCGAGTACGACGAGGACAACCGGCCGGTCCGGGTCGACACGGTCGTGGTCTCCACCCAGCACGCCAAGGACATCGACCTCGACGCGATGCTGGCCCCCGACATCCGCACGCACGTCGTGGACCCGGTCCTCGCGGCGTTCGACATCCCGGCCGACGGCTACCGGCTGCTGGTCAACCCGACCGGACGGTTCGAGATCGGCGGCCCGATGGGCGACGCCGGGCTGACCGGTCGCAAGATCATCATCGACACCTACGGCGGCATGGCCCGGCACGGTGGTGGTGCGTTCTCCGGCAAGGACCCCTCGAAGGTCGACCGGTCCGCGGCGTACGCGATGCGCTGGGTGGCCAAGAACGTCGTGGCGGCCGGCCTGGCGCGGCGCTGCGAGGTGCAGGTCGCCTACGCGATCGGCAAGGCCCACCCGGTCGGCTTCTACGTCGACTGCTTCGGCACCGAGGCGGTGTCCGTCGACACCATCCAGAAGGCCGCGCTGGAGGTGTTCGACCTCCGCCCCGCGGCGATCATCCGCGACCTCGCCCTGCTGCGACCGATCTACGCCGCCACCGCGGCGTACGGCCACTTCGGCCGCGAGCTGCCGGAGTTCACCTGGGAGCGCACCGACCGCGTCGAGGCGCTCCGGGCGGCTGCCGGCATCTGAGCACCCGCGATCCCCGCGCCGCGTCGACGGGGGCTGTGGACTCGGGCCGGGTCCTGTCCCCGGCGGCTGGAAGACTGGGCGCCGTGGTGGAGGACCGGGACGACGAGGCCGGCCAGCTCGCGCTGATGCCCGAGCTGGCCCGCTCGCGGGCGCGGGCGGCCCGACGCGCCGCCGAGCGCGCCGCGTCCGGCCCGGCGCCCGTGGACCCCGCTTCTGAGGAGCCGGTGGCGCGGGTCCTCGTCGACGTCGCGCTGGCCCACCTCGACCGGCCGTTCGACTACCTCGTCCCGCGGCGCCTCGACGAGCGGGTCGTCCCGGGCTCGCGGGTGAAGGTGCGCTTCGCCGGCCAGGACGTCGACGGGTTCGTGCTCGCGCGTGCCGACGCCTCCGACCACCCCGGGCGGCTGGCGCCGCTGCGTCGCGCCGTGAGTCCCGAGCCGGTGCTCACCCCGGCGGTCGCCCGGCTCTCGGCCGCCGTGGCGGCCCGCTACGCCGGCACCCGCTCGGACGTGCTGCGGCTCGCCGTGCCCGCTCGGCACGCCCGCGTCGAGGCCCAGGCGTCGACGCCGGCCCCCGAGACGACCGTCGACGTGGCCGCCGCCGAGCGTGCGTGGGCGCGTTACCGGACCGGCGCTGCGTTCGTGCGCCGGCTCGCGGCCGGTGAGAGCCCCCGCTCGGTGTGGTCGGCGCTTCCCGGCCCGGGCTGGCCGGCTGCCCTCGCGGAGGCCGCCGCGGCCACCCTCGCCTCGGGTCGCGGCTCGGTGCTCTGCGTGCCCGACCACCGCGACGTCGCCCGCGTCGACGAGGCGCTGCGGACGGTGCTCGGCGAGGGGCGTCACGTCGTCCTCACCGCGGACCTCGGCCCGGCGGCCCGCTACCGGTCCTTCCTGGCGCTCGCGCGCGGAGCGGTCCAGGTCGTGGTCGGGTCGCGCGCCGCCGCGTTCGCGCCGGTGCGCGACCTCGGGCTCGTGGCGATCTGGGACGACGGCGACGACCTGCACGCGGAGCCCCGCGCCCCTTATCCGCACGCCCGCGAGGTGCTGCTGCTGCGCGCCGAGGACGAGCGCTGCGCGGCGCTGGTCGGTGGCCTGGGGCGCACCGTGGAGGCCGCCTACCTCCTGCAGACCGGGTGGGCGCGGGAGCTCGCCGCGGACCGGGCGACGGTGCGCAGCACCGCGCCCCAGGTCTCGGTCACGGGAGCCACCGACACCGAGCTGGCCCGGGACCCCCTCGCGCGCAGCAGCCGGCTGCCGCGGTCCGCCTTCGAGACGATCCGTGGCTGTCTGGCGTCGGGACCGGTGCTCGTCCAGACGCCGCGGCACGGTTACGTCGCCTCGCTCGCCTGCGACCGCTGCCGCGCGCCGGCCCGGTGCCCGGTCTGCGCCGGTCCCCTCCACCAGTCCGCCGCGCACCAGCCGCCGCGCTGCCGCTGGTGCGGCACGCCGCAGCCGGCCTGGACCTGCGCGGTCTGCGCCGGTCACGGCCTGCGCGCCCCGGTGCTCGGCGACCGGCGCACGGCCGAGGAGCTCGGGAGGGCCTTCCCCCAGGTGCCGGTGCGCACGTCCTCGGGAGACCGGGTGCTCGACACGGTCGAGGCGACCCCGGCCCTCGTGGTCGCGACACCGGGCGCCGAGCCGGTCGCGGACGGTGGCTACTCCGGCGTGGTGCTGCTCGACACCTGGCTGGTGCTCGGCCGGGCCGACCTGCGCACCGCGGAGGAGGCGCTGCGCCGCTGGCTCGCGGCCGCCGCGCTGGCCCGTCCCGCCGTCGACGGGGGCCGGGTGGTGGCGGTGGGTGAGCCGGCCGAGCCGGCCCTGCAGGCGCTGGTCCGGTGGGACCCGGCCGGCTACGCGCACCGCGAGCTGGTCGAGCGCCAGTCGGCCCATCTCCCACCCGCGTCCCGGGTGGCCACGCTGGTGGCGGCCGCCGACGACCTGACCGCCGCGCTCGACGCGCTGACGCTCCCGGCCGGCGCGGAGGTCCTGGGGCCGGTGCCCCACCAGCCGCATCCGGCTCCCGGGGAGCCGCTGCTGCGGGCCGTGGTCCGGGTGCCGCGGGCCCACGGCGCGGCGCTGTCGCGGGCGCTCGTGGAGCTCCAGGGGGTCCGTGCCGCCCGGAAGCTCCCGGCCGTCCGGGTGCAGGTCGACCCGCCGTCGCTCGGTTGAGCCGCCGGCTTCCGTAGACTGGCTGCCGCCCACGACGACCGAAGGAGCGCAACCTCTGTGGCCATCCAGCCGATCCGCCTGTTCGGCGACCCGGTCCTGCGCACCGCCGCGGTGCCGGTGACCGACTTCGACAAGGAGCTGCGCCGGCTGGTCCAGGACCTCACCGACACCATGATGGACGCGCCGGGCGCAGGCCTGGCCGCCCCGCAGATCGGCGTCGGCCTGCGGGTGTTCACCTGGCACGTCGACGGTGAGCTCGGTCACCTCGTCAACCCGAGCCTGGACCTCTCCGAGGAGGTCCAGGACGGGCCGGAGGGCTGCCTGTCGCTGCCCGACCTGACGTTCGACTGCCGCCGCGCCCTGTCGGTGGTCGCCCGCGGCTTCGACCTGCACGGCGAGCCGGTGACGATCTCCGGCTCGGACCTGCTGGCCCGCGCGATCCAGCACGAGACCGACCACCTCGACGGGGTGATCTTCATCGACCGCCTGGACCGTGAGGCGCGCAGGGCCGCGATGCGGGCGATCCGCGAGGCGCCCTGGTTCGGCGACGACACCACGGTCAGGGTCTCGCCGCACGCCACCAACGGGTTCGGCCTCTGATGCGAGTGGTGTTCGCGGGCACGCCGGACGCCGCGGTGCCGTCGCTGGAGAGGCTGGCCGACAGCCGCCACGACCTGGTCGCCGTGGTGACCCGGCCGGACGCCCCGGCCGGCCGGGGCCGCAGCCTGGTCGCCTCACCCGTCGCGCGGTGCGCCGAGCAGCTCGGCGTGCCGGTCCTCAAGCCCGCCCACCCACGCGACGACGAGTTCCGGGAGCGGCTGCGCGCCCTCCGCCCCGACTGCTGCGCGGTCGTGGCCTACGGTGCCCTGGTGCCGCAGGCCGCCCTCGACATCCCGGCCCACGGCTGGGTGAACCTGCACTTCTCCCTGCTGCCCGCGTGGCGCGGCGCCGCCCCGGTGCAGCACGCCGTCCTGGCCGGCGACGAGGTGACCGGCGCCACGACGTTCCGGCTGGTCCGCGAGCTCGACGCCGGCCCGACGTACGGCGTGGTGACGGAGCGGATCCGGCCCCGGGACACCGCCGGAGAGCTGCTGGAGCGGCTCGCCGTCAGCGGCGCCCACCTGCTCGAGCTGACGCTCGACGGCATCGACGACGGCACGCTCGAGCCCCGCGAGCAGCCCGCCGACGGGGTCAGCCTCGCGCCGAAGATCAGCGTGGCGGGCGCCGAGGTCTGCTGGGCCGAGCCCGCGGCGGCCGTGGACCGCAGGATCCGGTCCTGCACCCCCGAGCCCGGTGCGTGGACGACCTACCACGGCGAGCGGGTCAAGCTCGGTCCGGTGACCGTCGCCGAGGACCACACCCGGCTGGCGCCCGGCACACTCGAGGTCACCAAGCGCGAGGTGCTGGTCGGCACGGCCGCTGCGCCGGTCCGGCTCGGTCTCGTGCAGGGCGTCGGCAAGCGGCCGATGCCGGCGGCGGACTGGGCCCGCGGGGTCCGCGTCGTCTCCGGCGAGACGCTCGGTGCCTGATCCCGGTCAGCGGGGACGACGGCCCTCGCCTCGGCGTCGAGGCGGTCAGGGTCGCCGCACGGTCGTCGACGCGCCGCGGCTGGCGGCGTTCGACGTGCTGGCCGCGGTGCGCGAGCACGACGCGTACGCCAACCTCGTGCTGCCCCCGCTGCTGCGCTCCCGCGACATCACCGGCCGGGACGCCGCCTTCGCCACCGAGCTGGTCTCCGGCACGCTGCGCCGTCGCGGCAGCTACGACGCGGTGCTCGCCGCCTGCTCGAGCCGCCCGCTGGACGCGGTCGACCCCGCGGTGCTCGACGCGCTGCGGCTCGGAGCCCACCAGGTGCTCGGCATGCGGGTGCCCGCGCATGCTGCCGTCGGCACCACCGTCGACCTCGTGCGCGACCGGGTGGGACAGCGGCCCGCCGGGTTCGCCAACGCGGTGCTGCGCACGGTGACCGGGCACGACCTGGACTCCTGGCTGCGTCGAGTGGCGCCGGACCCGGCCGCGGACCCAGTTGGTCACGCGGCCGTGGTGCACTCCCATCCGCGCTGGGTCGTCGAGGCGCTGGGCGCCGCGCTCGGCGAGGACCCCGAGACTCTGCTGGCCGCGGACAACATGGCCCCGAAGGTCACCCTGGTCGCGCTGCCGGGGCGGGCCGAGGTGGCCGAGCTCGGGGGCCGCCCGTCCGCGATGTCGCCGTACGCCGCGACGCTGGAGGGCGGTGACCCCCGCGAGGTGCCCGCGGTGGCGCAGGGCCGGGCCCGGGTGCAGGACGAGGGCTCACAGCTGGTCGCCGAGGCCCTGGCGCAGGCGACCCTGGAGGGCCGCGACGCACGCTGGCTCGACCTCTGCGCCGGGCCGGGCGGCAAGGCGGCGCTGCTGGCGGCACTGGCCACCGAGCGCGGGGGACGGCTGCTCGCCGTGGAGCGCCAGCCGCACCGTGCGGCGCTGGTGGCCTCCGCGACCGCTGCCGTGCGCGAGGGGCTGGTCGGGGTGCTCGTCGCCGACGGGACCCGGCCCGCGTGGCGCGACGGTGACGTCGACCGGGTGCTGGTCGACGCGCCCTGCAGCGGGCTCGGCGCGCTCCGCCGCAGGCCCGAGTCCCGGTGGCGCCGGAGGCCCGAGGACCTCGAGGCGTTGGTCCCGCTTCAGCGCGCCCTGCTCGACACCGCTCTGGACTCGGTGCGACCGGGCGGCGTGGTGGCGTACGTCACCTGCTCGCCCGTTCTCGCGGAGACGGCCGAGGTGGTCGCCGCCACCCTGGAGGCGCGCGCGGACGCCGATCTCGAGGACGCCGCACCCCTGTTCCGCGGCGTGCCGGACCTTCGGCCCGAGCGGATGCGGCTTCCCGGGACCGTGCAGCTGTGGCCGCACCTCCACGGCACCGACGCGATGTTCTTCGCCCTTCTGCGGCGGCGCGCCGACGGCGCGCACCAGCCTCCTGGTGGTCGCGGCTAGGGTCGGGTCCATGGCCATCCAGATCTCCCCGAGCCTGCTCGCCAGCGACTTCGCGAACCTCGACGCGGAGGCGGGGCGGATCTCCAACGCCGACTGGCTGCACGTCGACGTGATGGACAACCACTTCGTGCCGAACCTGACGATCGGCGCGCCGGTGGTGGAGGCCCTGGCCAAGGTGGCGCGCACGCCGATCGACTGCCACCTGATGATCGAGGAGCCGGACCGCTGGGCGCCCGAGTACGTCGAGGCCGGAGCCGGATCGGTCACCTTCCACGTCGAGGCTGCCATGGCGCCGGTGCGACTGGCCCGCGAGCTGCGTGCCAAGGGTGCACGCGCCGGGATGGCGTTGCGGCCGGCGACGCCGGTGGAGCCCTACGAGGACCTGCTGCCCGAGCTGGACATGCTGCTCGTGATGACCGTGGAGCCGGGCTTCGGCGGGCAGGCGTTCCTCGACCTCTGCGTGCCGAAGATCCGGCGGGCCCGTGACCTGCTGTCCCGCCACGGCCTCGAGCTGTGGCTCCAGGTGGACGGCGGGGTCTCCCCGGAGACCATCGAGCGGTGTGCGGAGGCCGGCGCGGACGTCTTCGTGGCCGGCTCGTCGGTCTTCCGCGCGGACGACCCGGCGTCGATGGTGGACCACCTGCGCGAGGCGGCTCGGGCGGCCTACCGCAGCTGACCGCGCGTCCACCGGGCGGCCCCGCGGGTGCCCGGACAGTCACCTGTGTGGCAGGCTTGGTCCCGACGAGCAAAGCTCGCGTGCTCTGGGGTCGGTGCAATTCCGAGCCGGCGGTGACAGTCCGCGACCCGTCCGCAGCCAGCGGCCGGCTGACCAGGTGGAAGTCCTGGACCGACGGTGAGAGTCCGGATGGGAAGCGCACGCAGGCGTCTGTCGTCCTCCGCCGGCCGCGGCTGTCCCCGGCCCCGGGAGGCGGCGACGTCCGGCCCCGGGGTCCGCGAAGGACGAGAGGGGTCGGTGAACGGCGCAGTGAACGGCGCAGTGAACGGTGCAGCGGACACCGCCGGCGTCTCCCCGGCGGAGCGGTCCGCGATGGCGCGTGCCCTCGTGCTCGCCGCCACCCCGGGCGTGCCCAAGGGCCCCAACCCCCGTGTCGGCTGCGTGCTGCTGGACCCGGCCGGGCGGGTCGTGGCCGAGGGCTTCCACCGCGGCGCCGGCACGCCGCACGCCGAGGCCGACGCGCTGTCCCGGGCCGGTGACCGCGCGCACGGCACGACGGCGGTGGTCACCCTCGAGCCGTGCAACCACACCGGCCGGACCGGCCCCTGCGCAGAGGCCCTGGTCGCGGCGGGCGTCGCGCGGGTGGTCTTCGCCCAGGCCGACGCGAGCCGGGTCGCGACCGGTGGAGCCGACCGGCTGCGCGCTGCCGGTGTCGACGTGGCCGCCGGACTCCTTGCGGACCGGGCGCGCACGCTCAACCGGGAGTGGACGTTCGCGGTGGAGCGCGGCCGGCCGTTCGTGACCTGGAAGCTCGCGACCACTCTCGACGGACGCAGCGCGGCCGACGACGGCACCTCCCGGTGGGTCAGCTCACCCGCGTCGCGTGCCGACACCCACCGGCTGCGGGCGGAGTGCGACGCGATCCTGGTCGGGACCGGCACGGTGCTCGACGACGACCCGCAGCTCACCGTCCGCGACGCGGCGGACCGGCCCCTTGCCCACGACCAGCAGCCGCTCCGCGTGGTGATCGGGCTGCGCGCTCTGCCGCGGGAGCGTCGGGTCCTCGACGGCGCGGCGCAGACCCTCGTGCTGCGCACCCGGGACCCCGCAGAGGTGCTCGCCGAGCTCCGCGCGCGGGACCGGCAGCACGTCCTCGTCGAGGGCGGCCCCACCGTCGCGGCTGCCTTCCTGCGCGCGGGGCTCGTCGACGAGGTGGTCGCGTACGTCGCGCCCGTGCTGCTCGGGTCCGGGGTGCCCGCCGTCGCCGACCTCGGGATCGGCACCATCGCCGAAGCGCTGCGTCTCGACGTCCGCGACGTCACGACGATCGGCACCCTGCCGGACGCCGACGTGCGGCTCACCCTGACACCCCGCCGGGCGGCCGTGCGGGAAGCGGCCGCGGCGCCGGGCCGGGCATCGACGAAGGACGTGGTCTGAGTGTTCACCGGCATCATCGAGGAGCTCGGGGTCGTCGAGGCGCTCGAGGACCAGGGCGACGCCGTACGCCTCGTCGTGCGTGCACCGCACGTGCTCTCCGACGTGCGGCTCGGCGACTCGGTGGCGGTCGACGGCTGCTGCCTCACGGTCGCCGAGCGGGACCGGGTCACCTTCACCGCCGACGTGATGCGCGAGACCCTGGCCAAGACGTCGCTCGGCGGCCTGCACCCCGGCGCGCGGGTGAACCTCGAGCGCGCGGTCACGCCGACCACCCGGCTGGGCGGCCACATCGTGCAGGGACACGTCGACGGCACCGGCGCCATCGTGCGGCGTACGCCCTCCGAGCACTGGGAGCTCGTCGCGGTCTCGCTGCCCGCGTCCCTGGGGCGCTACCTCGTCGCCAAGGGGTCGATCACCGTGGACGGGGTCTCACTGACGGTCGTCGACGTCGACGAGGAGTCGTTCACGGTCTCGCTGATCCCCGAGACCCTGGCCCGCACCACGCTCGGGCTCCGGCAGCCCGGCGACGCGGTCAACCTCGAGGTCGACGTGATCGCGAAGTACGTCGAGAGGCTGGCCGCCCCCGGCACGGCGGCGGACCGGCCGACCGCCTCCGACGGGAAGGACCCACGATGAGCGTCCTCACCTGGCTCTACGACGCCAGCATCACGGTCGCCGGTCACCCGATCACCTGGCGGGAGATCCTCGGCAACGCCTTCGGGTTCGCCTCCGCGATCGGCGGGATGCGTCGGCGGGTGTGGGCGTGGCCGGTCGGCATCGTCGGCAACGCGCTGCTGTTCACCGTCTTCGTGGCCGCCACCTTCGAGGCGGAGGCGCAGGTGCCGCTGTTCGGCCAGGCCGGCCGCCAGGTGTTCTTCATCCTCACGAGCGGGTACGGCTGGTGGCGCTGGAACCAGGTCCGCCGCGCGCGCGGAGGCGGGTCCGAGGCGCCGGCGATCACCCCGCGGTGGGCCACCGCCCGGGAGCGGGTGGGCTACCTGCTGTTCGCCGTAGGCGGGGTGCTGATCTGTCAGTGGGTCTTCAGCGTGGTCGGCGCCGGCTGGCCGGCCCCGCGCTGGTACTACTGGTGCGACGCCTGGATCTTCGTCGGCTCGATGCTCGCGACATACGCCATGGCCCGCGGCTGGACCGACTTCTGGCTGGCCTGGATCGCCGTCGACGTCGTCGGGGTCCCGCTGCTGTGGCACTCCGGCTACTACCCGACCGCGGTCCTGTACCTGGTGTACGGCGGTCTGGTGGTCTACGGCTTCTTCGTCTGGCTGCGCGCCTCGAAGGTCGAGGCCGACGCCGAGCCCGTGGAGGTGGCCGCATGAACGCCGCGCCGCTGGTCCGGCTGGACAGCGTCGAGCAGGCGGTCGCCGACATCGCCGCCGGCAAGGCGGTCGTCGTGGTCGACGACGTGGACCGGGAGAACGAGGGCGACCTGATCTTCGCGGCCAGCAGGTCCACGCCGGCCCTGATGGCGTTCACGATCCGCTACTCCTCGGGCGTGATCTGCGTGCCGATGGTGGCCGAGACCCTCGACCGGCTCGGCATCCCCCTGATGACCCCGCACAACCGCGAGCGGATGCGGACGGCGTACACCGTCTCCGTCGACGCCCGCGACGGCGTGACCACCGGGATCTCCGCAGCCGACCGCTCCCACACGGTTCGGGTGCTCAACGACTCGGCGACCGAGCCGTTCGAGGTCGTGCAGCCGGGGCACGTCTTCCCGCTGCGCTACCGCGAGGGCGGCGTGCTCGCCCGCCCCGGCCACACGGAGGCCGCCGTCGACCTGGCGCGGCTGGCCGGTCTGACACCGGCCGGCGTCATCTCCGAGGTGGTCAACGACGACGGCACCATGAAGCGCGGCCAGCAGCTGCGTGAGTTCGCCGACGAGCACGGGCTGACGATGATCTCCATCGAGGACCTGATCCACTACCGCCGTCGACACGAGACGCACGTCACCCGGGTCGCCGAGACCCGGCTGCCCACGCGCCACGGTGCCTTCGCCGCCTACGGCTACCGCACCACCATCGAACCCACCGAGCACATCGCCCTGGTCCGCGGCGACCTCGGCGACGGGACGGACGTGCTGACCCGGGTGCACTCGGAGTGCCTGACCGGGGACGTGTTCGGCTCCGAGCGCTGCGACTGCGGGCCCCAGCTCGACGAGGCGCTCGACCGCATCGACGCCGAGGGGCGCGGGGTGGTGGTGTACCTGCGCGGCCACGAGGGGCGTGGCATCGGGCTGGTCGCGAAGCTGCAGGCCTACCAGCTCCAGGACGGCGGCCGCGACACCGTCGACGCCAACCTCGACCTCGGGCTGCCCGCCGACGCCCGGCACTACGGCACGGCCACCCAGATCCTGCGCGACCTCGGTGTCCGCTCGGTGCGGCTGATGACGAACAACCCCGCCAAGACCAGCAACCTCCAGGCGTACGGCGTCGCGGTGACCGAGCGGGTGCCGTTGACCCCGCACCCCAACGACCACAACCTGGCGTACCTGCTGACCAAGCGCGACAGGATGGGGCACGTGCTCCCCGACCTCGGCCCGGTTGCCGTCCGGGAGCACCGGACCGACGACGAAGGAGGCGAGCCGTGAGCGGTGAGGGCGCCCCCGGGCCACGCCCACCGACTGCCACGACCTACGGGTCGCGGTGGTCGCGGCGAGCTGGCACCAGCGGGTGATGGACGGGCTGCTCGCCGGCGCCCGACGGGCGCTCGACGACCACCGCGTAGAGGCTCCGAACGTGGTGCGGGTACCGGGGTCCTTCGAGCTGCCGGTCGTGGCGCTCGCGCTCGCCGAGAAGGGCTACGAGGCGGTCGTCGCGCTCGGCGTGGTGATCCGCGGCGGGACCCCGCACTTCGAGTACGTCTGCTCCGCGGCCGCCGACGGGCTGTCCCGGGTGGCGCTGGACACCGGCACCGCGGTCGGCTTCGGCCTGCTGACCTGCGACACCGAGGAGCAGGCCCTGGACCGGGCCGGGCTCGAGGGGTCCTCGGAGGACAAGGGCTACGAGGCGGCCGCCGCCGCGCTGAGCACGGCGTTGACGCTGCGCACCATCCGGCGCGGCTACGAGTCCTGACCGAGTGCGTCGCGACGTCTCGCCGTGGGGGTGCGAGGCGGTCGGTGGACGCCGTACGCCGTAGGCTGGGACGGCCGGACCGCGGCCGCTGCCGCCGGTCCCGACACAGGAAGCGAGCCGATGAAGACGTTCGAGGAGCTCTGGAGCGAGCTCGCGACAAGGCGCTGACCCGGCCCGAGGGCTCCGGCACCGTGGCCGAGCTCGATGCCGGGGTGCACGCGATCGGCAAGAAGCTGGTCGAGGAGGCCGCCGAGTCGTGGATGGCCGCCGAGCACGAGGGCCCCGAGCGGGCCGCCGAGGAGATCAGCCAGCTGCTGTACCACGCGCAGGTGCTGATGATCGCCCGCGGGCTCGACCTCGCCGACGTCTACGCCCACCTCTGAGCGCCCGGAGAACCCCATGTCCCAGACCGGCACAGGAGCCTGCTGCGGATCGCGATCCCCAACAAGGGCTCGCTGTCCGCGGCGGCGTCGGACATCCTGCGCGAGGCCGGCTACAAGCAGCGCCTCGACGCCAAGCAGCTCACCCTGACCGACGCCGAGAACGGTGTCGAGTTCTTCTACCTCAGGCCGCGCGACATCGCGCTGTACGTCGGCGAGGGCACCCTCGACATGGGGATGACCGGCCGCGACCTGCTGCTGGACTCCGGTGCGAAGGCCGAGGAGGTGATGCGGCTCGGCTTCGGGCGCTCGCGCTTCCGGTTCGCGGCCCGGCCCGGGACGGTGCGCGGCGCCAGGACCTGGCGGACAAGCGGATCGCGACGTCGTACGTCGGAGTGGTCCGCGCCTTCCTGGAGGAGAAGGGCGTGGAGGCCGAGGTGGTCCGGCTCGACGGCGCGGTGGAGACCAGCGTGCAGCTCGGTGTGGCCGACGTGATCGCCGACGTGGTGGAGACCGGGAGCACCCTGCGGCAGGCCGGGCTGGAGATCGTCGGCGAGACCATCCTGGAGTCCGAGGCGGTGCTGATCACCCGGGCCGGAGCGCCGTGCCGGCCGGCTTCGAGGTGTTCCAGCGGCGGCTCCAGGGCGTGCTCGTGGCCCGGGCCTACGTGATGATGGACTACGACATCCCCAGCGAGCGGGTGGAGCAGGCGGTCGCCCTGACCCCCGGCATCGAGAGCCCGACCGTCTCGCCGCTGCACCGGGAGGGGTGGGTCGCGGTGCGCTCGATGGTGCCGCCGCGACGCCGCGCAGAAGATCATGGACGAGCTCTGGCAGATCGGTGCCCGCGGCATCCTGTCCACCGACATCCATGCCTGCCGGCTCTGAGCGCACTCCGGTCGCGCTGCCGCACACCTTCCGGCCGCTCGGGGTCCGGCTCGCCGTGGTCGGCTTCGGCGGCATGCTGCTCGTCCTGTGCGCGGTGGTCTGGCTGGCCTTCCCGGCGAGCACCCGCGCGGAGTTCGACCTCACGCAGCGCGCGACCATGCTGGCCATCGCCGTCGGGTTCGGCGCGGCCGGCTACGCCCTGGCGCGAAGCCGGGTGGTGGCGCGCGTCGACGGCCTGAAGGTGGTCAACGGCTACCGGGTGCGCCGCTACGACTGGAACGAGGTCCTGGGGGTCACCCTGCGCCGGGGCAGCCCCTGGGCGGTGCTCGACCTCAGCGACGGCACCTCGGTGGCGGCGATGGGGATCCAGGGCTCCGACGGCGCGCGCGCCCGCACCCACGTGCGGCAGCTGCGGGTGCTGCTCGATCAGCAGAGCCGCACCGACCGCAACGACTGAGCTGCTCGGACCGTCACCGCTGGGGGACGGCGTCCGCGAGGGCGTCCAGCGCCTGGGTGAAGCAGGCCATCGGCGGGGTCACCAGCCCGGCGCCGACCTGGCCGGTCCCGGCGACCCGGCCGGCCATCCCGGTGTTGATCTGCGGGAGCACCCGCTGCGCACCACGGCCGTCACGTCGATGCCGGTGGGTGCGCCGCGGAACTCCAGGATCGGGATGCCGAAGGCGGGGTTCTCGCCGACCGTGATGTCGTACATCCGCTGCGTCGTGGCCAGCGCGTCCGGCACGCTGCCGCCGACGAACCGGACGATGGCCGGCGCGGTGGCCATCGACATCCCGCCGAGCCCGGCGGTCTCGGTGATCGCCGAGTCGCCGATGTCGGGGTTGGCGTCCGCCGGCCCGAACCCGCCGAGGAACAGCCCCCGAGGGGTGCCGGCCGGCGCGGTGAACCAGCGCTCGCCGGTCCCGGCGGTCTGGATGCCGAAGTCCGTGCCGTTGCGGGCCATCACGGTGACCACCGGCGAGCCGGGCACCCCTGCGGCCGCAGCGGTCTGCAGCTTGCAGGCCGGCATCACCAGGTTGAGGAAGAAGTGGTCGTTGCCGGAGACGAAGCGCACCGCCTCGGCGACCTCGGCGGTGGGCCGCCCCGAGTCGATCATCGCCGGCAGCAGCTCGCGCAGGAACATCAGCGTGCCGGCCCGGTTGCGGTTGTGGCCCTCGTCGCCCATCTGCACCATCTGCGCGATCACCGCCCGGATGTCGACGGGTCCGGTCGCCCGCACCGCCTGCTGGAGCAGCGGTCCCAGGACGTCGGCCATCCAGCGCAGCCGGAGCACCACGTCGGGGGAGTAGGCGCCGTACCGCAGCACCTTGCCGAGCCCCTCGTTGAGTGTGCACCACGAGGACCGGTCGTGGACCTCGTCGCGCAGGCAGAACACCCACATCGACGGCGACACCACCCCGGCCATCGGCCCGACCGCGCCGCGGTGGTGGCACGGCTCCCACCGGACGCCGTCGCCGGCCACGAGCAGCCGCTCGGCGCGCTCCGCGGAGTCGGCCATGCCCTCGAGCAGGAGGGCGCCGACCAGCGCGCCGCGCAGGGGTCCCGACGCGCGCTCCCAGTCGACCGGCGGCCCGGCGTGCAGCAGGTCGCCGCGCTGGAGGCCGAGCGCCTCGGAGGCCGGGAGGACGTCGACCAGCTGGGCCTGCGCGGCGAGCATCGCCTCGAGGGAGGCTCGCGCGGCAGCGTGCCGGCGGACGTCGCCCATCACCGCCGCCAGGGACGCCGGGTCGCCCGCAGGGGGCTGCCAGGCGACCCGTTCGACCGTCACGGCCTGCTGCTCCACCGAGTCGGCGAGCAGTGCGGCGCCGGCGGTGACGACGGCCGCGGGGGTGGTGAGCGGGGAGGTCATGGGCGTCCCGCCACGAGGTCGACGGCGAACCCGGCCGCCTCGGCGTTGGAGACCAGCACGTGGGCTCCCGCCTCGGCGAGCAGGCCGGCCTGGCCGCGAAGCCCCTGCGGGTCGTCGCGGGTGCCGACGAGGCTGACCACGACGGGGACCCGGGCCGCGGTCGCCTGCTGCACCACCGGGACCAGCCCGGACGCAGGGTCGGCGTCGGCGCCCAGGCCCAGCACCACGTCGAGCAGCAGGACGCCACAGCCGGGGTCCTCGAGCTCGGCGCGCATCCGGGCGATCCGCAGGGCGCCGTCGATCATCGGGTGCGGCCGGCCGAGGGTGAGGCGGTCGTCACCGAAGTCCAGCATGGTGTGCCCGTCCGAGGCCAGGTCGTCGCCGACCGCCCACGCCGGCTCGAGCGGGATGTTGGAGCGCACCCGGCCGAGCCGCTCGGCCGCGACGAGCATGGCCTCGTCGCAGAGCGTGCCGCCGCTGAACAGCCCGCGCAGCGCGCCGCCGCCGCGGGCCTCGTCGACCGCCCCCACCCAGCGCTGCGGCTCGGGCCAGGCACCGCCGAGGGTGCGGACGGCGTCGCGGGCCGCGTCGGTCAGCGTCGGCCGTCCCGGGCCGAGCAGGGCGAGGTGCACCGGGGTCCGGGCCCGCGCCGCCCTGCTCCGCACCAGCTCGGCCACCTCGGGCGCCGGCGGCTTGGACACCACCACGACCAGCTCGGTGGCCGGGTCGGCGTCGAGCAGGTCCAGGGCCCGCAGCGTCGAGCGCCCGCCCACCGCCGCGGAGAGGTCGCGTCCGCCGACGCCGACGCAGTGCGCGACACCGACGTCTGCCGCGTCGAGCAGCGACATCAGCTGTTGGGCGCCCGTGCCGGACGCGGCCACGATCCCGACCGGCCCGGGGCGCACGACGTTGGCGAACCCGAGGCCGACGCCGCCGAGCACGGCCGTGCCGCAGTCCGGACCCATGACCAGCACCCCCGCGCGGTCGGCGTACTGCTTGAGCGCGACCTCCTGCTCGACCGGGACGTTGTCGCTGAAGACCATCGTGGTCAGGCCGGCGTCCACCGCGTCCACGGCGTCGACGAAGGCGTGCGGGCCGGGCGTCGACACGAGCGCGACGGCCGGCCGCTCCACGAGCCGTGCGGCCGCCGCGACGGTGACGGGGGGCGGGCGGACCGAGGGCCCGGTCCCGGACCGTGCAGGGCTCGACGCGGCCTCGAGCGCACTGTCCACGTCAGCGCGCGCCAGGTCCAGCGCCTGGGCGGAGTCCGCGTCGAGCGCCACGAGCAGGTCGTGCGGCCCCGCGCCGGCCGGGAGGTCGAACCCCATGTCCCCGGCGAGCTCGAGGTTGAGGTCGGTCGCCATCGCGACGAGAGCGGCCCGGACGCCCTCGCGCGTGGCGACCCGGCTGCTCACCTGCATGAGCGTGACGGAGTCGAGGTAGCCGCCCCGCCGGAGCTCGACCGAACGGGTCATGCGCCACCGGACGCGAGCGCAACCGGCTGCCGGGTCACCAGCGTGTGAAGCACGCCGGCGAGCAGCGCCCGGCCGGAGGAGTGCCCGACCGACACCAGCCGGCGCAGCGCCGCGGTGGTGTCGCCGCCCTGGCACAGGGCGGTCAGATAGCCGGCGAGCTCCGGGGTGGCGTAGCCGTCGAGCGCGTGGTGCAGCAGCGCCCGGGAGACCGCCGTCGTGGTCCGCGAGGCCAGGGCCCGACGGGTGCGCTGCTGCCAGTCGGCCAGCCGCGGGTCGTCGGTCGCGTGCGCCGCGACCAGCGCTCCCGCCAGGACGTCGTCGCCGGCGGGGGTCAGCCCCTGACCGGCGCCCAGCAGCATGGCGGGGTCCAGCCCGTCGTACGTCGTGGGCGGGACGGGGAATCCCGCGGGGAAGCAGACGTGGTGCTCGACGCACCGCGGGCCGGTGAGCCCCCGCGGCCGGGGCGGCTTCCACCAGCGGGTCACCTGCCAGGTCGAACCGCCCTCCGAGAGGATCCCGTCGCCGTCGAGCAGCAGGGGCCCCGGCCCCGGCAGCCTGCCGGTCACCACGGAGGCTGGCAGCCGGACGGCGGTGGGCGCCGTCACCGTCAGCACGGGAACCTCGGCGACACCGGTCACATAGTGCACCCCCAGGCTGGTGCGCGTGACGGGCAGCAGCCGCAGGCCGCCGCGGCCGAGCAGGTCGCAGGTCAGCCACGACGCCGCGCACGGGGTCGCGGGCGACCCGTCGTGCGTGGGCGCCGCTCCGGAGGAGAGCGCCGGCGCATCCACGGAACTGACCATAGGGGTCATGTCGGAAACGGTCCAGAGCGTGCCGGGTGCGCTGTGGACCGCGGCGGCCGTGTGCACGAGTGCCGCGTTTCTCCGGCATCCGGGGGGTGCGCGGTGCCAGTGTCTGCGGCACAGTGCTCTGTGCGGGGCACACCACGGGCGACGCAGCGGGCCTCCGGGCCGGCTGAGTGAGGGGGCCGGCATGGCGTTCGGTTGGAAGGTGGTCTACGGCGGAAGGACCCCGCCGCCCGGCGCGGCGGTCGCGCCGGAGGAGCGCCTGTCCTGGGGCCGGACCGCCGGACTGGGCGCCCAGCACGTCGTCGCGATGTTCGGGGCGACGTTCGTCTTCCCGCTGATCATGGGGCTGAACCCGCAGCTCGCGATCATGATGAGCGGGATCGCCACGATCTGCTTCCTGCTCATCGTCTCGGGCAAGGTGCCGAGCTACCTCGGCACCAGCGCAGCCTTCGTCGGTGGTGCGGCCGCGATCTACAAGCAGGGCGGCGACGCCGCCGACGTCACCGGTGCGGTGCTCGTGGCCGGCGTGGTCCTCGCGCTGGTCGGGGTGCTCATCCACCGAGCCGGCAGCCAGGTGCTCCACAAGGTGCTGCCCCCGGTCGTCACGGGCGCCGTCGTGATGCTGATCGGGTTCAACCTGGCCCCGGTGGTCGCCGACGTCTACTGGCCGCAGGACCAGTGGGTCGCGTTCTTCACGATGAGTGCCGTCATCGTGATGGCCGTCGGCCTGCGCGGCTTCCTGGGCCGGATCGCGATCTTCCTCGGCCTGGTCTTCGGCTACGCGCTCTCCTGGGTGTTCGACCGGCTGTTCGGCCAGATCACCTCCTTCGACGCGGGCGCCGGCAAGGTCACCACCCACTGGCGGGTCAGCTGGGACCAGGTGGACCGCGCCGGCTGGATCGGCCTCCCGCCGCACACCGACACCGCCGCGGGGGTCGTCGGCTGGCACCTCCCGACCTTCACGCTGGCGGCGGTCCTGCTGATGCTCCCGGCGGTGATCGCGCTGGTCGCGGAGAACACCGGCCACGTCAAGGCGGTCGCCGAGATGACCGAGCGCGACCTCGACCCGGTCATGGGCCGCGCCATCTTCGCCGACGGGTTCGGCACCGTGCTCGCCAGCACGTTCGGCGGCTCGCCGACCACCACGTACGCCGAGAACATCGGCGTGATGGCCGCGACCCGGGTGTACTCCACCGCGGCCTACTACGTCGCGGCCCTCGTGGCGATCCTGTTCGGCCTGAGCCCCAAGTTCGGCGCCCTGGTGTCCGCGACCCCCGGCGGCGTGCTCGGAGGCATCACGGTCGTCCTCTACGGCATGATCGGGCTGCTCGGCGCGAAGATCTGGAAGGAGAACGACGTCGACTTCGCCGACCCGGTCAACCTGGTGCCGATCGCGGCCGGCATCGTCATCGCCATCGGGGACACCCAGCTGAGGTTCACCGAGAACTTCACGCTCGGCGGCATCGCCCTCGGCACCATCGTGGTCATCGGCGCCTACCACACGGCCCGTGCCATCGCCCCGCACGACGAGCCCGACGAGGACGTCACGCTGATCGTCGTCGAGCGGCCGGGCGTCCAGGACGACGCGGACGGGTCCCGACGACCTCCGGGGGCGCCGTGAAGCCCGCCCCGTTCGGCTACCACCGGCCACGCTCCCTTGACGAGGCGCTCGGCCTGCTCGCCGAGCTCGGCGGGCAGGTCAAGGTCCTGGCAGGCGGCCAGAGCCTGGTGCCGCTGATGTCGATGCGGCTCGCGACGCCGGACCACGTCGTGGACGTCAACCACGTCGCCGGGCTCGACATCGTCGAGGACACGGTCGACGGCCTGCGGGTCGGAGCGCTCGCCCGGCACGCCACCGTCGAGCGGGACACGCACGCCCGGGACGCGGTGCCGCTGCTCGGCCGGGCCCTGCAGCACGTCGCCCACCCGGCGATCCGCAACCGCGGCACGGTGGTCGGCTCCCTCGTGCACGGCGACCCCGCGGCGGAGCTGCCGGCGGTCCTCGCAGTCCTCGGGGGAGAGGTGGAGCTGCGCCGTGCGGATGGCGGCCGCACGGTGCCGGCGCCGGCCTTCTTCCTCGGTGCCCTCGAGACCGACGTGCGACCCGGTGAGCTGGCGGTCGCCGCGACGTTCCGCCGGCCACCGGCGGGCAGTGGCTCGGCCTTCGTCGAGGTCTCGCGCCGGCAGGGCGACTACGCGCTGTGCGGGGTGGCTGCCCTGCTCGGCACGGACGACGGCGGAGCCGTCACGGGGGCGCGCGTCGCGCTGCTCGGCGTCGGGCCGGGGCCGGTCGTGGTCGACCTGGCCGGCGCCGTGACGGGCAGCGGGAGCGGCTTCGCCGCGGACCGGGTGGCCGGACTCGTCGACGCGGCCGTCGACCCCGAGGGCGACATCCACGCCACCGCCGCCTACCGCGCTCAGCTCGCCCGGGTGCTCACGCTCCGGGCGCTGCGGTCCGC
Source organism: uncultured Actinomycetota bacterium (assembly GCA_963811365.1). GTDB lineage: Bacteria > Actinomycetota > Actinomycetes > Propionibacteriales > Nocardioidaceae > CAWEQW01. The sequence goes on from CAWEQW010000003.1 coordinate 98,046, forward strand.
GCACCGCGACGCGGTCACCCGGCGGCGGAAGCGACGGGTCGCCTGATGCAGGAGGTCCCGGTCGCGCTCACGGTCAACGGCACGCCGCACCAGCTCACCCTGGCGCCCCGCCGGCTGCTCTCGGACGTGCTGCGCCACGACCTCCTGCTGACCGGCACCCACGTCGGCTGCGAGCACGGTGTCTGCGGCGCCTGCACGGTCCTGCTCGACGGTCGGCCGGTCAGGTCCTGCCTGCTCTTCGCCGCGTCCGTGGACGGGGCGGCCATCACCACCGTCGAGGGCTGCCGCGCGCCCGACGGTGGGATGGGGCCGGTGCAGCGGGCGTTCCAGGACTGCCACGCGCTCCAGTGCGGGTTCTGCACGCCCGGCTTCGTGACGACGGTGACCGCCTACCTCGGCGAGCACCCGGCCCCGACGCCGGGGGAGGCGCGCGAGGCGATCGGCGGCAACCTCTGCCGCTGCACGGGCTACCAGAACATCGTCGCGGCCGTGGTGCGGGCCGCCGCCCTGCTGGCCTCGGGCGATCCCGACGGCTCGGTCGAGGGAGGTGGCAGGTGACCACCCGGATGGTCGGTGCCCGCGTCCCGCGCAGCGAGGACCCGCGCCTGGTCACCGGGCAGGGCCGGTTCCTCGACGACCTCGGGCAGGACGCCTGGGAGGCGGCCTTCGTCCGGAGCCCGCACGCCCATGCCCGGGTGGTCGACGTGGACGTCACCGACGCCCTCGACGCGGACGGCCTGGTCGCCATCTACACCTACGAGGACCTTGCGGCCGACCCGACGCGGGTCGCCGAGCCGTTGCCCCTGCTGATCCCGCACCCGATGCTCAGCCACGGGCGCACCCAGCACGCCCTGGCCGACCGGGAGGTCAACTACGTCGGCGAGGCGGTCGCCATGGTCGTCGCCCGCGACCGCTACGCCGCCGAGGACGCGGCCGGCCGCATCCGGGTCGGCTACGAGCCCCTGCCCGCCGTGGTCGGGATCGAGGCGGCACGGGCCGCGGAGCACCTCGTCCACGACGACGTGCCCGGCAACGTCGCGGCGGTGATGGTGCAGCAGACCGGGGACGCGGACGCGGCGGTCGACGCCGCGCCGCACGTCCTCGAGCTGGACCTGGCCATCGAGCGCAGCGCCTCCACGCCGCTCGAGGGCCGCGGTGTGCTGGCCCGCTGGGACCCCGACGACCGTTCGCTGCTGGTGCACAGCTCGACGCAGACCTCGACCAGCGTGCGCCAGGCGGTGGCCGCCAAGCTGTGCCTGCCGGTCGACCGGGTCGAGGTGGTCACCCCCGACGTCGGCGGCGGCTTCGGGGTGAAGATCGTGCACCCGTGGCCGGAGGAGGTGCTGGTCCCGTGGGCCGCCATCCGGCTGGGGCGGGCGGTCAAGTGGACCGAGGACCGCCGCGAGCACTTCGTCTCGAGCGCCCACGAGCGGGGCCAGCTCCACCACGTCCGGGTGGGGTACGACGACGACGGGCGGCTGCAGGGTCTGTCGGTCCGCTTCTGGCACGACAACGGCGCCTTCACGCCGTACGGCCTGATCGTCCCGATCATCACCTCGACACAGCTGCTCGGCCCTTACAAGCCCGGCGTCTACCGGGTGGAGTTCACCAGCCTCTACACCAACACGGTGATCGTCACGCCCTACCGCGGGGCCGGTCGGCCGCAGGGCTGCTTCGTGATGGAGCGGACCATGGACGCGGTCGCGGCCGATCTCGGGCTGGACCGCGCGACCGTGCGCGAGCGGAACTTCATCGGACCCGAGGAGATGCCCTACGACCACGGGCTGGTCTTCCAGGACGGCCGCCCGCTGGTCTACGACTCCGGGGACTTCCCGGCCACCCTCGCCATGCTCAAGCGGCTCGTCGGCTGGGACGACTTCGCGGCGTTCCGCGAGCGGGCACGCACGGAGGGCCGCCGGGTCGGGATCGGGCTCGCCTGCTACGTCGAGGGGACGGGCGTCGGCCCCTACGAGGGCGGCCACATCCGGGTGGAGACGGACGGCTCGGTGGTCGTCTCGACCGGCCTGACCACCCAGGGGCAGGGCCATCAGACGATGCTCGCGCAGATCGTCGCCGACGAGCTCGGGGTGCCGTTCGACCGGATCACGGTGACGACCGGCGACACCCGCCGGTTCAAGTACGCCGTCGGCACCTTCGCCTCGCGGACCGCCGTGATGAGCGGCAGCGCGGTGGCCAAGACCGCCCGGCTGGTCCGGGCGAAGGCGGTACGCGTCGCGGCGCAGGCGATGGAGGCGGCCGAGGAGGACCTCGAGATCGTCGGCGGGCAGGTCCGGGTGCGCGGCTCGGGCGAGGGCGGCCCGCAGATCGACCTCGGCACGGTGGCGGTGCTCTCGAACCCGCTGCGCTACGCCTTCGACGAGGCGGCGGCGAAGGCCACCCAGTTCGCCGCCCCGTCGGACCCGGAGCGACCGCCGGTCGACGAGGCCGACGCTCCGGGGCTGGAGGCCACCGACTACTACTCGCCGCCGCGCTCGACGTTCGCCAACGGGATGCACGCCGTGGTGGTCGAGACCGACCCGGAGACCGCGGAGATCCGGATCCTGCGCTACTGCGTGGTGCACGACTGCGGCACGATCGTGAACCCGATGATCCTCGAGGGCCAGATCCACGGCGGCGTCGCGCAGGGCGTCGGCGGCGCGCTCTATGAGCGGATGGCCTACGACGAGGACGGCCAGCTGCTCAACGCGTCGTTCATGGACTTCCTGATGCCGTACGCCTCGGAGGTGCCCACCGTCGAGATCGACCACCTCGAGACGCCCTCGCCGCTCAACCCGCTGGGGGTCAAGGGGGCCGGGGAGGCGGGCGTGATCCCCGGCTCCGCCGCCATCGCCGCGGCCGTCGAGGACGCCGAAGGGCTGCCGATCCGGCGGATGCCGATCTCGCCGAGCGACCTGTTCGCGATGCGCGAGGCGGCCCGTCACACGACTCCTCAGGAGCTGCCATGAAGGTGACCGGCACGTCCACCCTGGCCGCGGAGCCCGCCGCGGTGTTCCGTGCGCTGAACGACCCCGCGGTCCTGGTGCGGTCGATCCCGGGCTGCCAGCGGCTGGTCGCGCGGGGCGCGGACTCGTTCGCGATGACGGTGGCGGCCGGCGTCGGCTCCATCCAGGGGGTGTACGACGGGGAGGTCCGGCTCACCGACCACGACGAGCCCTCCTCGTTCCGGCTCAAGGCCAACGGGGCCGGCGCCCCGGGCACGATCGGTGCGGACGTGCTGGTCACCCTCCAGCAGACCGACGGCGGCACCCTGCTCAGCTACGACGCCGACGCCGTGGTGGGCGGGATGATCGGTGGCGTCGGGCAGCGGATGCTGACCGGCGTCTCCCGGCGGATGGCCGAGGAGTTCTTCGCCAACGTCGAGGCGGCGCTGGCCGGGACGACGCCCGGCGCACCCGCGGACGGCGTCGCGCCGGAGCCCGGCGGTCCTCCGGCCCCCGGGGCGGTCCCGGCGGGGACGGTGTTCACCGCGCCACCGGCACCAGCCGGCCGCGGCCCAGGCTTCGCCCTCGGGGTGCTCGCCGGAGCCGGTGCCGCGCTGGCGGGTGCCCTGGTCGGGGCCTGGATCGCGGGACGGCGGGGTCGCCGGTGACGCTCGACCACTACTCCACGGCCCGGGCGATGGCGGCCGCGGTCGCGGCGCGGGACGTCTCCGCGCGTGAGCTGCTCGACCTGCACCTCGCGCGGATCGCGGACGCCAACCCGGCGGTCAACGCCGTGGTCAGCCTCGACCCGGAGCGGGCGAGACAGCGCGCCGCCGAGGCCGACGCGGAGACGGCCTCGGGCGCTCGGCTCGGGCCGCTGCACGGCCTGCCGTTCGCGTTCAAGGACACCCACGAGGTCGCCGGCTGGCGCACCACGTTCGGCTCACCGCTGCGCGCCTCCTACGTGCCCAGGCGCGACGACCTGATCGTCGAGCGGATCCGGGCGGCCGGGGTCGTCCCGCTCGGCAAGACCAACGTCCCGGAGTGGGCGGCCGGCTCGCACACGTTCAACCCGGTGTTCGGCACCACACGCAACCCCTACGACCTGAGCCGTTCCGCCGGCGGCTCGAGCGGGGGAGCGGCGGCGGCCCTCGCGAGCGGCATGCTGCCGCTCGCCGACGGCAGCGACATGGGCGGTTCGCTGCGCAACCCCGCCTCGTTCTGCAACGTGGTCGGACTGCGACCGAGCGTCGGGCGGGTGCCGCAGTGGCCGACCCAGAACGCCTGGGACCTGGTCTCGGTCGGAGGGCCACTGGCTCGCGACGTCGAGGACCTCGCGCTGCTGCTGTCGGTCATCGCCGGCCCGTCCACCCGCGCCCCGCTGTCCCTGGAGACGCCGGGATCGGCGTTCGCACCTCCACTGCGGGGCAGCCTGGCCGGCCTCCGGGTGGCGCTGAGCGTCGACCTCGGCGGGATGTTCGCCGTCGACGAGGCCGTCGCCGCAGTGGTCCGCGACCAGGCCACGGTGTTCGAGGGCGCCGGCGCGCGCGTGGAGGAGGCGCATCCCACCCTGCACGGCGCCGACGCGGCCTTCCGCACGCAGCGCGCGTGGCTGTTCCAGCACCTCTTCGGCCGCATGCTCGAGAGGCGGCCCGAGGGCTTCAAGCCCGCGCTGCGCGAGAACATCGAGGCGGGCGCCCGGCTCAGCGGGGCCGACGTCGCGAAGGCCTACCAGCAGCTGACCTCGATCGCCGAGCGGGTCCGGGCGTTCTTCGAGAGCCACGACCTGCTCGTCCTCCCGGTCAGCCAGGTCCCGCCGTTCAGCGCCGACGTGGAGTACCCGTCGACGGTCAACGGCCGGGAGCAGGCGACCTACCTCGACTGGATGCGGTCGGCGTACCTCATCACCGTCACCGGCTGCCCGGCGATCTCGGTGCCGGCCGGCTTCACGGTCGAGGGCTGGCCGGTCGGGGTCCAGCTGGTGGCCGCCCCGCGCCAGGAGCGCCGGCTGCTCGAGGTCGCGCACGCCTACGAGCAGCTCACCCGGGTCGGCGAGCGCCGCCCGACGCAGGCCGGGGCCGCGTCGTGAACGGTCGACGGGTCCGGATCGGGATCGACACCGGCGGCACCTTCACCGACGTGGTCGCGGTCGACGAGGAGACCGGCGAGCTGGTCACCACCAAGACCCCGTCCACCCCCGCGGACCCTGCCGACGGCTTCATGACCGGGATGCGGAAGGTGCTCGACCGGCTCGGTCTCGACGGGGGCGCCGTCAGTGGCGTCAGCCACGGCACGACGGTGGCCACGAACAGGCTGCTCGAGGGCCGGGTGGGCACGCTCGGCCTGATCACCACCGAGGGCTACGAGTTCCTGCTCGAGATCGCCCGCCAGTCCGTCCCGGACGGCTACGGCAACTCCTACTTCTGGGTCAAGCCCGACCGGATCGTGCCGGTGGACCGGGTCCGCACCGTGGCCGGCCGGCTGGCCGCCGACGGCAGCGAGGTCCGCCCGTTCGACGCCGACGGCGCGGCGCGGGTGGCCCGCTGGTTCCGGGACCGCGGGATCGACACGCTCGGGGTCTGCTTCCTGCACGCGTACGCCGACGACCGCCACGAGCGGGCCATGGGGGAGGTCCTGGCCCGCGAGCACCCCGACGCCGTGGTGTCGCTGTCCAGCGAGGTGCTGCGCGAGTACCGCGAGTACGAGCGGGCGGTCACCACCCTGGTCGACGCGGCCGTGAAGCCCGACATCCGGGCCTACGTCGCGACCATCGGCGCCCGGCTCGCCTCTTTCACCGGCTCGTCTGAGGTCGGCACGCCGGCGGGGCCGCAGACGAACCGGGTGCCGTTCTCGGTGATGAAGTCCAACGGAGGGGTGCTGTCGGCCGAGGAGGTGGTGCACCAGCCGATCAGCACCGTGCTCTCCGGCCCGGCGGCCGGCGCGCTCGGGGCTGCGGTGGTGGCCGGCCGTGCCGGCTTCCGTCAGGTCGTCACCCTGGACGGCGGCGGTACGTCGACCGACGTGTGCCTCGTCGTGGACGGGCAGCCTGCGCTGACGACCGAGGGCCAGGTCGGCGGCTACCCGAGCAAGATCGCGATGCTCGACGTGGTCACGGTCGGCGCCGGCGGCGGCTCGGTCGCCTGGGTCTCCCCGGAGGGCAGCCTCAAGGTGGGCCCCCAGTCGGCCGGCGCCGATCCGGGCCCGATGTGCTATGCGACGGGCGGCGAGCAGCCGACGATCACCGACGCCCACGTCGTGCTGGGCCGGATCCCGCCGCACCTTCTCGGTGGCGAGCTGCGGCTGGACGTCGACCGGGCCACCGCCGGCATCAGCGACCTCGCCGCCGGGCTCGGCCTCGGCCTCGAGGCCTGCGCGACCGGGATCCTGGAGATCTCCGCCTGGAACCAGGCGAACGCGCTGCGGCAGGTCACGGTCAACCGCGGACTGGACGTCCGCGACCTCACGATGGTGTCCTTCGGCGGGTCGGGTGCCCTGCTGGCCTGCCGGCTGGCCGACATCCTCGGGCTCGAGGGCGTCCTCGTGCCGCGCGACCCCGGCAACCTGTCGGCGTACGGCCTGCTCACCGTCGACGTACGCAACGACTACGTGCAGACCGCCGTCGCCCGGCAGTCCGTGCTCGACGGCGCGCTCGTCCAGCGGGTTCTCGACACGCTGACCTCCCGCGCGGACGCCGCGCTCGCCCGCGAGGGCTTCCCGCCGGAGTCGCGGCAGTTCCTCCGCACCGCGGACCTGCGGTACTTCGGGCAGGCGTACGAGGTGCGGGTCGACGTCCCGAACGGGCCGGTCGACGCCGGACTCGTCGACGAGGTGGCCTTCCGCTTCCACGGCGCGCACCGCGCGCTGTACGGCTACGACTTCCGTGACGACGCCCGCCAGGAGGTCGAGTGGGTGAACCTCCGGGTGAGCGGCGTCGGTCCGATCCGGCGTCCCGTCGCGTCCTCGCTCCCGCCCGGCCGCGGGGCCGACGCGGCGCGCACGGGGAGCCGGCGGGTCCGCTTCGAGACCTGGGCCGAGGTGCCGCTCTACGACCGTGCGGCGCTCGGCGCGGGGGACGTCGTGACCGGGCCGGGGGTCGTCGAGGAGTACTCCTCCACGGTTCCGGTGCATCCCGGGTTCGCGGCCCGGGTCGACGACCTCGGCAACCTGCTGCTCACCCGTCGGCACGCCGGCCACGCCGAGGAGGTGCACCAGTGAGCGACGAGGCGCCGGACCCCGTGCTCGTGGAGATCGTCACGGGCTACCTGGCCTCCGTGGAGCGCGAGGTGGAGACCGCGATCGGGCGTACGTCACGCTCGCCGATGATCCGCGACGCCCACGACTACCGCGCCGGGATCCACGACCGCCTGCTCCGCAAGCTCACCGGCAGGTCGTACTCCGCGCTGGTGCACCCGGTGGTGCGCGACTACCCGGTCGGCACCATGCGGCCCGGCGACGTGTTCTTCCACAACGACGTGTACCTCTCCGAGGGCGGGATCGGCCATCTCCCGGACCTCTGCGTGACCGCCCCGGTGTTCCACGACACAGGCGGCGGGCCGGAGGTGGTCGCCTTCGTCCAGGCGTTCGGCCACCACGACGACATCGGTGGTTCGGTGCCGGGCTCGATGCCGAGCCGGGCCACGAGCGTCTTCGAGGAGGGTCTGATGGTGCCCCCGATCCGGCTCTGGGAGCAGGGTGTGCCGTGCGAGCAGGCGCTGAAGATCATGACCCGCAACTCCCGGATGCCGGAGTCCCTCGCCGCCGACCTCGACGCGGAGTGCTCGGCCTGTCTGATGGGCGCGCGGCGGATGGCCGAGCTGTTCGACCGGTACGGCGTCGTGGCGGTCGAGGGGTGCTTCGAGGCGATCCTGGCCCGCACCACCGAGACGTTCCGCCGGGAGGTGCTGGCGAAGATCCCGGTCGGCAGCTACGTCTGGGAGGACTACGCCGAGCACGACGGCGTCGACGCGCCACGCCTGCACACCCAGCGCATCACGCTCACCCGCACCGCGTCGCACGACCCGGACGGCGAACGGCTCGTGGTCGACTTCGACGGCACGGGCCCCCAGGCGCGCGGCCCGATCAACCACTGCGGGGACTACGCCGACGGCAACTTCCTCAAGAAGTGGCTGGCGCCGGTCCTGCGCAACCTCGCGGACGGGCCGGAGCGGATGGCCGAGCTCGACGTCAACGAGGGCGTGGTGCCGCTGATCGAGATGCGGTTCCCGGCGAAGGGCACCCTGCTCACGCCGCGGTTCCCGGCGCCGACGAACGCCCGGACCTTCGTGATTCTCCGGCTGCTCGGGGTGCTCGCCGGGGTGCTCGCCAAGGCGGTCGACGGGCGGATGCCTGCCGACCAGGAGACGATCCGCTACACCGGCGTCTACGGCACGGACGCCGACGGTTCGCCGTACCTCATGCGGGAGGTGCTCGGCGGCGGCTCCGGTGGCCGCTACTACGCCGACGGCGAGGACACCATCCACGTGGTGCCGGACTCCCGCAACCTGCCGACGGAGTTCTCCGAGTCCCGGTTCCCGATCCGGGTGGAGCGGCTCGCACTCGCCGTCGACAGCGGGGGCCCGGGCCGGCACCGAGGCGGCCTCGGCTACGAGAAGCACATCCGGATGCTTCGCGACGCCCACTTCATGTCGATCGCCGACCGGTCGATCCTCGCCTGCTGGGGCGTCCGCGGTGGCCGGGCCGGACGTCCCTTCCAGGTGACCATCGACCCGGGCGGGCCGGCGGAGCGTGAGGTCGACGCGCTCGCCGACGCGGAGCCGGTGGCAGCCGGCGAGGTGGTCCGGATCCGCACCACGGGCGGCGGCGGGTGGGGCGACCCGCTCACCAGGCCGTACGACGAGGTGCGCCGCGACGTGCTGTGGGGCAAGGTGAGTCCCGATGCGGCGCGTGCGGACTACGGCGTGGTCGTCACCGGTCCCTCCCAGGACGCCGGTCCCCGGGTCGACGAGGCCGCCAGCGACGCGCTGCGTGCCCAGCTGCGTGCCGCCCGGGGCGCGCAGCCGTTCTTCGACCGCGGACCCGGCTACGCGCGGCTGTCCGGCGGCGCGGCGCACGCGGACGTGGACTGGCTGTGAGGACGACATGAGGGTGCTGCTCGCACTCGGCGGGAACGCGATGACCGGTCCCGGTGGCCGGTCCGGTCCCGGTGACCAGATCGAGGCGGCACGACGCGCGATGGAGGGCGTGGCCGACCTGCTGGAGCGTCAGGTCGAGGTGGTGCTCACCCATGGCAACGGACCCCAGGTCGGCAACCTGCTGGTCAAGAACGAGCTCGCCGCGGCGGTCGTGCCTCCGGTTCCGCTGGACTGGTGCGTCGCGCAGACCCAGGCCACGCTCGGCTTCGTGCTGACGAACGCGCTCGAGCGCGCCCTCGCCCGTCTGGGTCGCACCGCCCGGGTGGCCTCGGTCGTGACCCGGACCCGCGTGGCTGCCGACGACCCGGGGTTCGGCCGTCCCACCAAGCCGATCGGACGGTACCTGCCGTTCGACGAGGCGGCGGTGCTCCGCGAGCACGGGGAGACGTGGGAGGACCGCGGCGAGCGCGGCTGGAGACGGGTGGTGGCCTCGCCAGAGCCGAAGGAGATCCTCGACGCAGCAGCGATCACGGCGCTCGTCGACGCGGGGTTCGTGGTGATCGCCAGCGGCGGCGGCGGGATCCCGGTCGTGCGCGAGCCCGACGGCCTGCGCGGCGTCGAGGCGGTGATCGACAAGGACCTCGGTGCGGCGGTGCTCGCGCGGACCGTGGCCGCCGAGGTGCTGGTGGTCGCCACGGACGTGCCGCACGCCATGGTCGGATGGGGCACGCCCGCTGCGGAGCCCATCGGCCGGGTCGCCGTCAGCCGGCTGCGCGTGCTGGCCGCCCGGGGCCACTTCGCTGGAGGGTCGATGGGCCCGAAGGTGGAGGCCGTCTGCCGGTTCGTCGAGGACGGCGGGCGGTACGCCGTCATCACCAGCCTCGACCGGATCGTCGACGCGGTCTCCGGGACCGCCGGCACCGTCGTCGTACCCGACCCTGCGCAGCAGTCGACCCACCCCACCGAAGGAGATGCCACCGATGCCACAGCCTGAGCCCATCGAGGTCCGCAAGGTCCCGATCCTGCACGTGTCCGACGCGAGCGGCCTCGCCGACCTCCTGGACCGCGGCGTGCTGGAGGCGGACCGCGTGGTGGCGGTCGTCGGGAAGACCGAGGGCAACGGCGGGGTCAACGACTACACCCGGATCATCGCCGACCGCGCCTTCCGGGAGGTGCTGGTCGCGCGCGGGAGCAGGAGTCCCGAGGAGGTCGCCCAGGTGCCGATCGTCTGGTCCGGCGGCACGGACGGGGTGCTCAGCCCGCACGCCACGATCTTCGCGACGGTTCCCGGCTCGACGGTGCAGCCGACCGACGCGCCGCGGCTGACGGTCGGCTTCGCGATGAGCCAGACCCTGCTGCCCGAGGACATCGGGCGCACGACGATGGTCGGCAAGGTGGCCGACGCCGTCCGCGAGGCGATGGCGCGCGCAGGGATCGAGGACGCGGGCGACGTGCACTACGTCCAGACGAAGACGCCGCTGCTGACGATCCACACGATCCGCGACGCCAAGAGCCGTGGGAAGACGGTGTGGACCGAGCACACCCACGAGTCGATGGACCTCTCCAACGGCTGCACGGCGCTCGGTGTGGCGGTCGCGCTCGGCGAGATCGAGATGCCGACCGACGACCAGGTGATGCACGACCGGAGCCTGTACTCCAGCGTCGCCTCGTGCAGCAGCGGGGTCGAGCTGGACCGGGCGCAGGTCGTGGTGGTCGGCAACGCGCGCGGCATCGGCGGCCGCTACCGGATCGGCCACTCGGTGATGCGCGACGCCCTCGATGCCGAGGGCATCTGGGCGGCGGTCCGCGACGCCGGCCTGGAGCTGCCCGATCGGGCACGCCCCGCCGACCTCGGCGGCCGGCTCGTGAACGTGTTCCTCAAGTGCGAGGTCAGCCAGGACGGCATGGTCCGCGGCCGGCGCAACGCGATGCTCGACGACTCCGACGTGCACTGGCACCGTCAGATCAAGGCGTGTGTGGGCGGGGTGACCGCGGCCGTCACGGGCGACCCGGCGGCGTTCGTGTCGGTGTCGGCGGCGCACCAGGGACCCGATGGGGGCGGACCGGTAGCCGCGATCGTGGACCTGGGCCACGAGCCGACCGGCTACGTCGCGCCGCAGCCGTGACCCGACGGGTCCGGCCCGGAGTCAGCCCTCGGCGGAGCGGACGGGTCCGTCGGTCGGTCCGGCGGACGATCGGGGGAGGTCCGGCATCAGCAGCTGGTGCGCGGTACGGAAGACCCGGTCCTGGTCGCGCAGCGACCGCGAGACCGCCTCCAGCTGGCCGGCGACCACCTTGTCCGGCTCGTACGGGAACTGCTCCTCGAGGGCGCACAGCTCGGCGTCGAGCCGCTGCGCCTCGTCACGGCGTACGTCGTGGTGGGCGGCGAGGACCGCGTTCGACCAGCCGCCCTCGAACGCCCGGGCCAGCAGCCGGTCGGCCGTCGGCCTGCGACCGAGCCGGGCCGCCCTCGACAGGAGGGCCGCGGACTGGCCGGGGGCGTGCGCCCGGGCCTCGTCCAGGAGGTGCCGCACCCGCGGGAGCCAGGTCATGACGAGGTCATCGGCCCAGTGCCGGGCGGGCTTAAGTGCTCGTGTGCCGGGCGTGGAGGCGGCGCTCCAGTGCCGCCGGTGGATGGCGGCTGCCGGGCATCGCGCTCGCCCCCTGCCGCCCGAGCCGCGCCGTGCGCAGGTCGCAGCTCAGGCGCGCCCGATGACGCACCACGCCGAGGCGCTCAGCTCGAACGGCCCCTCCGGCAGCCTCGTCGCGCAGGTCGCCCGCAGCGCCTCCCGGCGTTCGGCGTCGAGCCGGGCGACGTACCCCCCGGCGGGGCCGACGCCGTAGGTGTAGGGCTCCCACCAGTCGTCGAACGACGCGAACGCCCGCCGTACCGTGATCGTGAACGGGTCCGCCGCCCGCCAGCCGGCCTGGCTGCAGAGCTCGGCGAGGTGCCCCTCACGCGCCCCGGCGAGGTCGTTCTCGCCGCGCTCACCGGCATCGAGCTCGCGGACCGCGTCCCAGAACGGGGTGAGCGGTCCGGTGCCGCCCTCGGTGTCCCAGACGCTGGCCGAGAGCAGGCCGCCGGGTCGGGTCACCCGGGCCATCTCCCGGAGCCCGGCCACCGGGTCGGCCATGAAGTGCACGACCAGATGGGCGATCGCGAGGTCGAAGTCGGCGTCGGCGAACGGCAGCACCTCGGCCGATCCCTCCCGGACGTCCACCGCGGGGAAGCGGCGGCGGGCGGCCGCCACGAACGGCCTCGACGGGTCGACCGCCGAGACCGCGGAGGCGCCGAGCCGTTCGACGAGCAGGCCGGTCGCCGTGCCGGGGCCGCAGCCCACGTCGACGGCGCGGTCACCGGTGCGCGGTCGCAGCCGTTGGAGCAGGTCGGCGGCGAGCGGCTCCGCCCAGCGGCCCATGAACACGCCGTAGGCGTCGGCGGCCACGTCGAAGCTCACGGGGCGACTGTAGAGCCGCGGCCGGCAACCGGGAAGGTGCCGGCTAGGCGACCCGGATCCCCCACGAGGACGAGTGCGTGTCGTCCTCGGAGCCGGCCGGGCCGAGCACGACGAGGTCCGTCCCGGTGCGCAGCGCGTTGGCGGGGGCGGTCATCGGCTCGACGGCCACCGCCGTGCGGGCGCCCACCGGCAGCGTGTCGCCGGTGAACACCTGGATCCACCGGTGCGCCCGGTCCATCCAGAGCGTGACGCCGTCACCGGTCGCCGGGTCGTGCAGCCGGACCTCCGCGCGGCCGTCGGCGTCGCGGTCCAGGTCGGTGAACCCGTCGTCGAGGACGAGCCCCTTGATCGGCCTGGCCAGCCGGAAGTCGCGGGGGGTGCCCTCGACCGGCTCGCTGCCGACCGGGAGCAGCCGGTCGCCGGTGAGGAGCCGGGTCGCGGCCGGCACGGTCAGCTCCCAGCCGTCCACCGGGCCCGGGCCGACGGTGAGGTAGGGGTGTGCGCCCTGCGCGTACGGCGCGGCCTCGCCGCTGAGGTTGGACGCGGTGACGGTGACGGTCAGTCCATCGGCCGAGAGGTCGTAGACGACGTGCAGGTCCACTGTCCACGGGTAGCCCGGCTGGGCCATCAGCCGCAGCACGAGCGACACGGACTGGGCGGTGATCTCCTCCGGCGTCCACGGCACCCAGCGGGTCAGGCCGTGGCTGGCGTTGTGGCGGGCCGGCTCGGACAGTGGCAGCTGGTGCTCCCGGCCCTCGAACGTGTAGGAGCCGTCCTCGAGGCGGTTGGGCCAGGGCAGCAGCAGCTGCCCGCGCCCGCCCGAGGCGGTCGCCTCCACGTCGTACCCCTGCACGAGCGGGCGGCCGTCGTGCTCGAGCACCCGCAGCCCGGCCCCGCACTCGGTGACCACCGCCCGGTAGCCACCGGCCCGGATCTCGTACTGCTCGCCACTCGGCGCGACCACGATGCACCTCCTCACACGTCGGCCACCACCCTGCCATGCCCTCGTCCCTCGTCGCGGAGATCCCCGGTGCCCGTGGCGGCGCCCCGAGGGAGGCCCGGAGACGCAGGTGCGGGCAACGCGCAGGCTCTCCTGGCATCGGGCGGTGGAGGACCTGACCCTGCGAGACCTGACGACCGAGGACATCCCCGCCCGGCGACCGGCCGGCGCTACTGGCTGCTGCCGGACTGACCTCCGACCCGCCAACCCGGCACCGGTGTCGTCCAGGTGCCGTCGACCACCACGTCGGCACGCTCGCGGGTCCGCTCCCGCGCCAGCACGACGTCCTCCTCGGCCTGCCAGCGCAGCAGGTTCTCCCGGGTCTGCTCGCCGTCGCGGGCGAGGCCGCGCGCGAGCCGGACGTCCCGGGGCGCGTCGACCCAGACCAGACAGGTGGTCGCGTCGGCGTACGCGGCCGCTCCCGAGCCGACGCCTTCCACGACAAGCACGGCGACCGGGTCGACCACGCGCTCCTCGGCGAGCTTCTCGGTGTGCCAGTCGTAGCGCCGGTAGCGTCCGGGGCCGCCGGTGCGCAGCGGGCCGACCACGTCACTGGCGACCCGCCGGACCGCCCCCTCGAGCCCGGACCAGCCTTCGTAGACGTTGTCCATGTGCAGCAGCTGCACGTGCGCGCGCTCCGCCGGCCGGCCGGGCTCGCGCAGCCGGTCGCGCAGCGCGCGACGGAGGGCGGCGCCGAGGGTGGTCTTGCCGGAGCCGGCCGGCCCGTCCACGCAGAGCAGTCGGCCGGCGCCGAGGGTCGGTGGCCGAGCCAGGGTCCAGGTGACGATCTCCTCGGCGGCGGCGACCACCGGGCCGCTGCGGGACGGCCGGAGGTCGGCCTCCGTCACGAGATGCCGTGCTTCTTCAGGATCGCCTCGATGTCGGCGAGGTCCTCGTCGACGGACGCGTCCGGCGGGCGACCGGGCTTCCCGGCGACCTGCGGGGCAGCGCCGGGCTTGGGAGCACCGGTGCGCTCGGCAGCGCCGGCGCGTCGGGCGCGGCCGCCACCGCGGTTGCGCAGGGCCGCCGACACCGCGAACAGCAGGACGGAGACGCCGGCCACCGCGATGCCCAGCCACACCTGCGGGTTGAACACCAGCCGGGACGCCCAGTCGACGACGTCCTGGAGAACGCTGCCGAGCAGCCGCAGGGTGCCGGTGAGGTAGGCCGCTGCGGGCAGCAGCGTCCAGGCCAGCATCCGCAGCCCCGAGGCCGCGCCGCGGCGGCGCCACAGCAGGAACGTCGCCACCGCCCCCAGCAGGGTCAGCGTGACGGCGAGTGCGAACCAGGTTGCGTTGTCGACGGCGCCCACGCCACCAGCGTATGCCCCACGGGCACCCGTGGCTCCCGCGAGGACGGCGGCCTGCGACGATGACCCGGGTGCGCATCCCTGCTCCCGGCTTCGCCGGCGACGACGGCACGGCGGACTCCGCGCTGAGCCGGGCCCTCGCGGAGTACGACGCCGAGCCTGCGACCCGGCACGCCGCCACCCTCGCGCTCGTGCAGCACACCCGGCTGCTCGTGCCGCTGGTGGCCGTGCTCGGCGAGGTGGAGGTCGACGAGCACGGTCCGGCGCGCGAGAAGACCTCCGACATGGCGACGGTCCTGATGCGCGGCCAGGACGGGCGCACCGCGCTGCTCTCCTTCACCGGCACCGAGTCGCTGCGGCGGTGGGACCCTCAGGCCCGGCCGGTGCCGGTGACCGCAGCGCAGGCCGCCGAGGCCGCGGTGCACGACGGCGCCGCAGCGCTGCTGGTGGACGTGGCCGGCCCGGTGATGTTCGTGGTGGAGGGGGACGACCTGCAGGCGCTCGCGGACGGCTGGACGCTCGCCGACCTCAGCGGCCGCTACGCGTGGGTGAGACCGGACCGGTGAGCCGCTCGCCGGGACCCTCGCCCGGCGCGTCGGGGATGTCGGAGGCCTCGCGGAAGGCGAGCTGAAGGGTCCGCAGGCCGTCGCGGAGCGGTGCCGCGTGGTGGTGCCCGAGCCGTGGCGCCCCGGCGACCACGAGGCCGGCGAGCGCCTCGATCAGCGTCCTGGCCTCGTCGAGGTCCCGGTGCTCCGGCAGGTCCTCGGCGAGCCCGAGGTTGACCGCGGCGGCGCTCATCAGGTGCAGCGCGGCGGTGGAGACGATCTCGACGGCCGGGACCTCGGCGATGTCGCGGGCGGAGCCCGGGGTCCCGGGTGCGGTCGAGGAGGCGTCGCTCATGCCGAGAGCCTGGCACGACGGCCACGATGTGCGGAAACCGGCGCGGTCCCGCTATGCTGTCCGGGACCGATCTCGTGGAACAACCCTGCCCCCGGTGTGGTTCTACTCCGTGAGATCTGACAAGCGGAGACCCGTCTCCCACCCGCACCGGCCGCCGAGGTCGTCGGGTCCGGTCACGAGGCGCCACCGTTCGCCGCACGCACGTGCCGCGGTCGGTCGGTGTTTCGGCTTACGCCGTACCACGGTGTGGGTGACTGGCTTCCGCTGTCGTGCGGAGGCCTTTTTGCGTTCCGGACGGGTTTCCCGGCCGGTGCACCGGGGGCCGCCGCAGGTCGACACCACAAGACCCATCCCAGGAGGACCCATCAGCACTGAGCTGCGTATCAACGACCGGATCCGGGTGCCGGAAGTCCGGCTCGTTGGCCCCAACGGCGAGACCGTCGGCATCGTCCGCATCGACGATGCCCTGCGCCTCGCGCAGGAATCCGACCTCGACCTGGTCGAGGTCGCCCCGACCGCACGCCCACCGGTCTGCAAGCTCATGGACTACGGGAAGTTCAAGTACGAGAACGCCCAGAAGGCCCGCGAGGCGCGCCGGAACCAGACCAACGTGGTCATCAAGGAGATGAAGCTCCGGCCGAAGATCGACGCGCACGACTACGAGACCAAGAAGGGTCACGTGGTCCGGTTCCTGCGCCAGGGCGACAAGGTCAAGATCACGATCATGTTCCGTGGTCGCGAGCAGCACCGCCCCGAGCTCGGGTTCCGGCTGCTGCAGCGGCTCGCCGAGGACGTGACCGACCTCGGCTTCGTCGAGTCCGCGCCGAAGCAGGACGGCCGCAACATGATCATGGTGCTCGGGCCGCACAAGAAGAAGTCCGAGGCCAAGGCCGAGGTTCGTGCCGAGCGCGCCGAGCGGGCGGCGGAGCGGGCGGCCGAGAAGCAGGCCGAGCACGACGAGCGCACGTCGGTGGC
Source organism: uncultured Actinomycetota bacterium (assembly GCA_963811365.1). Lineage (GTDB taxonomy): Bacteria > Actinomycetota > Actinomycetes > Propionibacteriales > Nocardioidaceae > CAWEQW01. The sequence goes on from CAWEQW010000003.1 coordinate 114,722, forward strand.
CCCCACGGCGCCCTCGGACCGCAAGCCGCGCCGGCGCTCGGAGAACCTCGACCCGGACATGTGACCGGTCGCGACCGGCACCTCGCACCACCTGACCGCACAGGAAGCACTACCGAAGGACACGACATGCCGAAGATGAAGACGCACTCGGGTGCGAGCAAGCGCTTCCGGGTGACCGGCAGTGGCAAGCTGCGCCGCCAGAAGACGGGCCTGCGCCACAACCTGGAGCACAAGCCCTCGTCGATGACCCGCCGGATGAGCGGCACGACCGAGGTCTCCAAGGCCGACACCAAGAAGGCCCGCAAGCTCCTCGGTCGCTGACCGGCACGAGCGAGTCCACCCGAGTTCAGCAGGTTTGAGCATCAAGGAGTAAGAAGTGGCACGCGTCAAGCGGGCGGTCAACGCCCACAAGAAGCGCCGGGTGACCCTCGAGCGCGCGTCCGGCTACCGCGGACAGCGCTCGCGGCTCTACCGCAAGGCCAAGGAGCAGGTCACCCACTCGCTGGTCTACAGCTACCGCGACCGCAAGGCCAAGAAGGGCGACTTCCGCAAGCTGTGGATCCAGCGGATCAACGCGGCGGCCCGCTCGCACGGCATGACCTACAACCGGTTCATCCAGGGCATCAAGGCCGCCGGCGTGGAGGTCGACCGCAAGATCCTCGCCGACATCGCGGTGAACGACCCGGCGACCTTCGCCTCGCTCGTCGAGACGGCCAAGGCGAACCTGCCTGCGGACGTCAACGCCGAGAAGGTCTCCGCCTGAGCCACCGGCTCACCCACGGCACCATGGCGAGCCCCCCCGCCGACGCGTCCCTGCTGGGCATCCGCAGCGGACGCGTCAAGACGGCGCGGAGGCTCGCCCGTCGTGCGTCTCGGGCCGAGCTCGGGCTCTTCCTCGCCGAGGGACCGCAGGCCGTCCGGGAGGCGCTGACCGTGCCCGGCTGCGTGCGGGAGGTGTTCGCCCTCCCCGGAGCCGCGCCGGAGCTCTTCGCGGCCGCCGAGCGCGCGCAGGTGCCCTGGCTGCTCGTCGACGACGCCGCGCTCGGGTCGTTGACCGAGACCGTGCACCCGCAGGGCGTCGTCGCGGTCTGCCGGTTCCTCGACGTCGGACTCGACGAGGTGCTGGCCTCGCAGCCCCGCCTCGTCGCGGTGTGCGCGGACGTGCGAGACCCCGGCAACGCCGGCACGGTCATCCGGTGCGCAGACGCTGCGGGCGCCGGCGCCGTGGTACTGGCCGGGCGCTCGGTGGACCCCTACAACGGCAAGGCCGTGCGGGCCGGCGCCGGCTCGCTGTTCCACGTCCCGGTGTCGGTCGCCCAGGACGGCGCGGCCGTCGTACGAGCCCTGCACGAGGCCGGCGTCGTGGTCCTCGCCGCCGACGCCGGCGGCGAGCTGGACCTCGACGATGCCGCCGACGAGGGCCTGCTGGGCCGACCCACCGCCTGGCTGTTCGGCAACGAGGCACACGGCCTGCCCGCCGAGCTGGGCGCCCTCGCCGACCACCGGGTCCGGATCCCGATCCACGGGCGGGCCGAGAGCCTCAACCTGGCCACCGCCGCGGCGGTCTGCCTCTACGCCTCGGCCCGTGCGCACCGCCGGTGAGCGGTCGCGATCGGCTGCGAATCCGCGAGCAGCCGTTAGCCTGTCCCCATGGTCGAGGCGAGCGCCCCGGAGCGCGCCCAGGAGCAGGAGCTCCTCGACGCGCTGCCCGACGGTGTCGTGGTGGCCGACTCCACCGGCCGGGTGGTGGCGATGAACGCCGCAGCCTGCGACCTGCTGTGCGCGGGTGACGGCGTCGGAAAGCATCTCGCGGACGTCGTCACGCTCCAGGACCGGGGCGGCAACGAGTGGTTCGCCTGGAACGACCCGTACGACGGCCTGCAGATCCGGCACACGCTGACCGAGCAGGCCTGGTACCTCTCCGACGGCACCGAGCTGCTCGTCACCGCCCGGATCGTCCGCGAGCGGCCGGCCGGGCCGGTCCGCACCGTGGCGGTGTCCCTGCGCTCCGCCCGCGCCCGCGCCCGGCTTGACCGGGAGCGGTCCGACCTCGTGGCGACGGTGGCTCACGAGCTGCGCTCGCCGCTGACGGGTGTCAAGGGCTTCGTCGCGACCCTGCTGTCGAAGTGGGACCGGCTCAACGACGACCAGAAGAAGCTGATGCTCGAGACGGTCAACTCCGACGCGGACCGGCTGACCCGGCTGATCGCCGAGCTGCTCGACGTGGCTCGCATCGACACCGGCCGGCTCCCGCTGTACCCGCGCCCGCTCGACGTCACCGAGGCCGTCGAGCGCGTGCTGGCCAACGTCCGCGCCGGCAGCGGCCGGGACATCGCCTTCGACGCCGCACCGGGTCTGCCGCGGATCGTGGCCGACCCCGACAAGCTGGCGCAGGTGCTGACCAACCTGGTCGACAACGCCGTGCGGCACGGCGGGGGGGACGTCCACCTGCAGGCCGGGCCGATCACCCACGAGGCGCCCTTCGAGGGTGTGGTGCTGCACGTCGACGACCAGGGTGACGGGATCAGTCCCGAGATCCGGAGCCGGGTGTTCACCAAGTTCTGGAAGCACGGCACCCGCGGCGGCTCCGGGCTGGGGATGTACATCGTGCACGGGCTCGTCGCGGCGCACGGCGGGCTGGTCGAGATCGACGACGCCCCGGGCGGTGGCGGACGGATCACGGTCCTGTGGCCCGGGGAAACCGGTTCGTCGGACGACACGGGCACTTCCTAGACTTGGCCTCGCGCCTCGGGATGCGCCGGCCGGTGCGCCTGGCGCACCCCTCCCAGGCACCTCGCGGGGCGACCCGCCGCACCCAGACCGAAAGGCAGCCCATGTCCGGCCCCAACTCCGACTACGACCCCGTCGAGGTCACGCCGCTCAAGGCCGAGGAGGTGGCCGCGATGCGCGAGGCGGCGCTGTCCGCGATCGCGGCCGCACAGGACCTGGACGAGCTGAAGCAGGCCCGCATCGCGCATGCCGGCGAACGCGCCCCGCTCGCGCTGGCGAACCGGGAGATCGGCGCCCTTCCGCCGCAGGCCCGCAAGGAGGCCGGGATCCGGGTCGGCTCGGCTCGCGGAGCGGTCGGCCAGGCGCTCGCCACCCGGCAGGCCGAGCTGGAGGCGGAGCACGAGGCGCGGATGCTGGTCGAGGAGACCGTCGACGTGACCGTGCCGTGGGACCGGGCGCCCCGGGGCGCCCGGCACCCTCTGACCACCCTCCAGGAGCTGGTCGCCGACATCTTCGTGGCGATGGGGTGGGAGGTCGCCGAAGGACCCGAGGTCGAGGCCGAGTGGCTCAACTTCGACGCGCTCAACCTGGGCGCGGACCACCCGGCGCGCACGATGCAGGACACCTTCTGGCTGGAGCCGGCCGACGGTGGTCTCGTGCTGCGCACGCACACCTCGCCGGTCCAGGCCCGGACCATGCTCACCCAGCAGCCGCCGATCTACGTGATCTGTCCCGGCCGGGTGTTCCGCACCGACGAGCTCGACGCCACGCACACGCCGGTCTTCTCCCAGGTCGAGGGGCTGGTGGTCGACAAGGGCATCACGATGGCCCACCTCAAGGGCACGCTGGACCACTTCGCCCAGGCCGTCTTCGGGGAGGGCATCACCACCCGCTTCCGCCCGTCGTACTTCCCGTTCACCGAGCCGTCGGCCGAGGTGGACCTGGTCTGCTTCGTCTGCCGCGGCCGGGCGCCGGCCGTCGAGACCTGCCGCACCTGCAAGGGTGAGGGCTGGATCGAGTGGGGCGGCTGCGGCGTGGTGAACCCGCGGGTGCTGGCAGCCTGCGGGATCGACAGCCGGACCTACTCCGGCTTCGCCTTCGGCATGGGGTTGGAGCGGACCTTGATGTTCCGGCACGGCGTCGAGGACATGCGAGACATGGTCGAGGGTGACGTCCGGTTCACCGCGGCCTTCGGAACGGAGATCTGATGCGCGCCCCCCTGTCCTGGATCCGCGAGTACGTCGACCTGCCGGACGCCCTCACCCCCGCCGAGCTCGCGCACCGGCTGACCGCCCTGGGCCTGAAGCTCGAGGCCCTCGAGGCGCCCGGAGCCGACGTCGAGGGACCGCTGGTCGTGGGCCGCGTGCTGTCCTTCGTCGAAGAGCCGCAGAAGAACGGCAAGGTGATCCGGTGGTGCCGGGTCGACGTGGGTCCCGAGCACAACGACGAGGCCGGCGGCCGCGGCATCGTCTGTGGCGCGGACAACTTCGCCGACGGCGACCTGGTGGTCGTCTCGCTGCCCGGAACGGTCCTGCCCGGTGGCTTCGCGATCTCGGCCCGCAAGACCTACGGCCACGTGTCCGACGGGATGATCTGCTCGACCCGGGAGCTCGGCATCGGCGAGGACCACGACGGCATCCTGGTGCTCGACCCTCGGCTGCACGCCGGGGCGCGGCCCGGCGACGACGCGGTGTCGCTGCTGCACCTGCGCGACGACGTCATCGAGTTCGAGATCAACCCGGACCGGGCCTACGCGCTCTCCCTGCGCGGCATCGCCCGTGAGGCGGCGATCGCCTACGGCTGCGCGTTCCACGACCCGGCCGGCCGCGACGTGCCGGTGCCCAACGAGAGCGGCTACCCGGTGCGCGTGGACGCGCCGGACGGATGCCCGGTGTTCGTCACCCGGACCGTCACCGGCTTCGACCCGAGCGCGCCGACCCCCGGCTGGCTGGCTCGCCGGGTCCAGCTCGCCGGCATGCGGCCGATCTCCTTGGCCGTCGACGTCACGAACTACGTGATGCTCGAGCTCGGGCAGCCGATCCACGGCTACGACGGCGACCGGCTGTCCGGGCCGATCGTGGTCCGTCGCGCTACCGAGGGGGAGCGGCTCACCACCCTCGACGACGTGTCCCGGACGCTCAGCGCCGAGGACCTGCTGATCACCGATGACAGCGGTCCGATCGGCATCGCCGGCGTGATGGGTGGGCGGACCACCGAGCTGTCCGCGTCGACCACCCAGGTCGTCATCGAGGCGGCGCACTTCGAGCCGACCACGATCTTCCGCACCGCGCGCCGCCACAAGCTGCCCTCCGAGGCGTCCAAGCGCTTCGAGCGCGGCGTGGACCCGCTGCTCCCGGCGTACGCCGCGGACCGGGTGGCCGAGCTCCTCGCCCGGCACGGTGGCGGCACCGTCACCGACGGGGTCACCTACGTGGGGTCCCCGCCGCCGGTCCTGCCGATCGTCGTCCCGGTCGACCTGCCCCGGCGGGTCACCGGCATGTCGATCGACGACGACTCCACGGTCGCCCATCTGCGCACCGTCGGCTGCGCCGTGTCCGTCGAGGGCGACCGGCTGACCGTCCTGCCGCCGTCCTGGCGCCCCGACCTGACCGATCCCTACGACCTCGTCGAGGAGGTCGCCCGGCTCGTCGGCTACACGGAGGTGCCCTCGGTGCTCCCGTCGGCACCGGCCGGCCGGGGGCTCACCCGGGCCCAGCGGCTCCGCCGCCGCATCGGCTTCGCACTGGCCGGTGCCGGGCTGGTCGAGGTGCGGACCTACCCGTTCGTCGGCGACGCCGACTTCGACCGGCTCCGGCTGCCGGCCGACGACCCGCTCCGCGAGACGATCCGGGTGGCCAACCCGCTCTCGGAGCAGGAGCCGCTGCTGACCACCACGCTGCTGCCCGGGCTGCTGCGCGCTGCCGCCCGCAACGTGGGCCGGGGCGCGACCGGCGTCGGGATCTACGAGACCGCGTCGGTGTTCTTCCCGACCCCCGAGCGGTTGAAGGCCCCCATCCTTGGCGTGGAGTGGCGACCCGACCAGGCCGACCTCGACAAGCTGATGGCCGCCGTGCCGCACCAGCCGCTCACCCTCGCGGTGCTGTTGGCCGGCGAGCGGGAGCCGTCGGGCTGGTGGGGTGCCGCCCGGACGGCATCCTGGGCGGACGCCATCGAGGTGGTCCGCGAGCTCGGCACCGTGCTCGGCGTCGAGGTCGAGGTGGTGCAGTCGACCCGCGCCCCCTGGCATCCCGGACGCTGCGGGCAGCTGCGGATCGGGGGTGTGGAGTTCGGCCACGCCGGCGAGCTGCACCCCGCGGTGTGCAAGGCCTACGGGGTCCCGGCGCGCAGCAGCGCGCTCGAGGTCGACCTGGACTTCCTGATCGACGCGGCGCCGCTGGTGGTCCCCGCGCCCACCTTCTCGACGTACCCGGTCGCCAAGGAGGACGTCGCGCTCGTCGTCGACGTCGGCGTCCCGGCCGGGGCCGTGGCGGAGGCGCTGGCCGAGGGCGCGGGTCCGCTGGTGGAGTCGGTGCGGCTCTTCGACGTCTACACCGGCAGCCAGATCGGTGAGGGCCGCAAGTCGCTGGCGTTCGCGCTGCGGTTCCGCGCGGCGGACCGGACCCTCACCGAGGCGGAGACCGCCGAGGCGCGTGATGCCGCGGTGGCGCTGCGCGGCGCAGCGGCACGGCGCCGTCCAGCGCAGCTGACGGGCCCCGTCGCCGCCGGGTGAGGACGCCTGGGACCACGAAGCCGCGCGGCCGCTCACCAGGAGCGGCCACGCGGCCTCGGCGTCGGGCGTCAGCCGGCGCGGAGCTCCCAGATGCTCCGGCCGTGCGTGGCGGCGAAGAGCCGGCGCGCCTTGAGGTCCAGGGTGAGCCCGTAGACGGCCACCCGGGGAAGACCCTGCGTGGCGACCCAGCTGTCCTGGCCCTCCGTACGGGTCAGCACCCCGAAGTCGGTCGAGATGAACAGCGCATGGGTGCGCGGTGCCCACACCACGTCGGTCACCGGCTGGTCCCCGAGGTTGGCGCTGAGGTCGGTCGCCGTCCCCTTCCCGGTCGCCGGGTCGACGGTGACCTCGTACACGTGACCACCGGGGGAGTAGGCCGAGTAGCCGGAGTAGGACAGCCAGGCGTGGTAGGGGTTGGCCGGGTCGATGGCGATCCCGGACACGAACCGCTGCGGCAGCCCCAGGTTCTGGTCGACGCGCTGGTAGCTCACCGAGGCCGGGTCCTTGGCGTTGGCGTCGTCGGACAGGAAGACCCCGCCCTTGCGGGTCGCCGCCCACATCGTGCGCGCGTTGCTGGGCGCCCGCTCGACCGCCACCACGTAGTTCGCCGCGTCGCCCCCGGACAGGTCTCCGGCCGCGCCGCCCATGGGCTGCCAGTCGCCGCACGGGTGAGGACGGTTCCCGTAGTCCCCGGTCAGCTCGTTGCAGTAGCGGTCCAGGAAGGCGCGGTCACCGCCGCTGTCCTGGGTGCGCCAGACGTGCTGGAGACCGTCGAACACGGTTCCGGACACCTTCGGGTCGGCGGTGAGCGGGGTGTAGAACGAGGCCGCCTCGCCCGAGGCCAGCAGCGGGTCGCTGATGAAGTCCCAGCTGGTCGGTGAGCCGTTCTCGAAGCTCACGTCGTGCTGCGGCGCGTAGTAGGAGTGGTAGCGGATGCTCGGCTTGAACGCGTCGAAGCCGGACTGGCCGCCGTCACCGCCCACGGTCTCGGCGAACTGGTTGCCCTGGTAGTCCGACTCCCAGGTGCCGTTGTCCTGGGTGCCGCCCTGCACCTTGCTCCCGTTGCGGCTCACCGAGACGCTCTGGTACTGCAGCGTCTGCAGGCCCTGGTTGAGGAACGTGTTGCTGCGACGGGATCGCGGACAGGTACTGCCGGCAGTCGGACAGCTCGGCACCGCTGAGCCCGCGGCGCGCGCACTCGGCGCTGCGGTTGCGGTAGGGGCCGTTGCCCCGGACCACGCCACCGTCCGACCCGGTGAACACCACTTGGCGGCCTCGCGTCGAGGTCACCACGAGGGCGTGCTGGTCCGGGTGCAGCCCGTTGACCGGCCGTACCGCGTCGTTGGTCATGTCGGTGACATGCACGCCGGCGTCGGTGGAGCGGACCACCGCACGGCCGTTGGACGAGCCCGGCCCGCCGAACGCCTGCAGCTCGTCGTAGTTCATCGAGCCGGACAGGAACACCTGGTCGGGCTGGTGCGGCACGGCGGTGACCGCCATGTCGTAGGAGCACTGGCCCTGGCAGAAGTTGTAGGACCCGTACCCCGGCGTACCCGGGGTGGGGTCGGACAGCAGGGTGAAGCTCGGGTCGGTCGCCGTGCCGTCGTCGCTGCGGAGCAGCGCGGCGGTCTGGTTGTCGAAGTAGGTCGAGTCGCCGAGGTAGACGCGGGTCTCGCCACCGGGCAGCGTGGCGAGGTCGAACTCCACCCGGTTGCTCAGCGTGGTGGCCGGGCTGCCCGGGGTCTTGATCGTGTAGACCTGCTTCCACGAGCCGTTGCCGGTCCTCCGGAACAGGCCGTAGTCGAACATCGAGGCGAAGACCGTCCCGCGGTGGGTCGGGTCGAACAGGATCTTCGAGACGCCGCCGCGGAAGTAGTCGGCGCCGGTCGGCGATGCCGGGTTGACCGCGTCGGACTCCTCGCTGAGCGAGAGCGACCAGGTGCTTCCGCCGTCGGTGCTCTCGTAGAGACCGACCTTGGCCGAGCCGGGCGGGGTGAAACGGCCGCCGTTGACCGAGGAGGAGCCGTGCCGGGCGACCGCCGTGCCGACCACGAGGTGCTGCGGGTCGGCCGGGTCGACCGCGATCGAGGCCACCGACCGGTTGAGCGCGAAGTCCTGGCCGTCGGCCGCGGTCGGCACCTTCGTGAAGGAGGAGCCTGCGTCGGTCGACCTGTACAGCCCGACACCGGCCTCTGAGTCCGACGAGCCGTTGGGCTCGCCCGTGCCGACGTAGAGCGTGCCGTCCCCGGTGACCAGCAGCGAGCCGATCGCGGTCGACGGGATGTCGGAGCCGATCGACGTCCATGTCGGCGTCGCGGCCATCGCGTCCGTCGACTTCCAGACCCCGCCGCCTGCGGTCCCGGCGTACAGCACGCAACGGCCGGTGGTGCAGGAACCGTCGAGGGCGAGCGCCGTGGTGCGGCCGGACACGACCGCAGGGGAGCCGGTGTAGGTGCTCTCGGGTACCTGGAGGCCTCCGTCCGGGCCGAGCGGGTGCCAGGTCTGCACCCGGGCGGTCCCCTGGGCCCGGCGCAGCAGCTGACGACCGGAGGCGGTCGTGCTGCGACCGTGCGCGGTTGCGAACGCCGCCTTGGCGTTCGACGCCTGGGCGTGCCGGACATAGGCGTGCGGGTAGGCCCGCTGGTCGTACGACTCCTGGGCGGGTCCGTTCAGGATCTCGCCGCTGGCCTCGCCGCCCTGCTGCTCGAGCTTCTCGGCGACGTACGCCAGCGGGAGGCGATGGCTGGCCAGAGAGGGGTTCTTCTCGAGCGCCTCGCTCATCGCGCGAGCGGCTTCGGGTCCCCCTTCGCGGGAGAGCCACCAGGTGGTGGCGCCGGCGACGACCAGCGCCAGAGCCATGACGGCGCCGATGAACAGCCGGAGATGAGCGCGAAGACGCGCGAGATGCATGATGATTCCCCCAGTTGGTGAACGGCCCGATCCGGCCGACGGCAGACATCTTGCTGGTCGGCGCCGACAATTGCCAGTGGTTCCAGCCTCCGATCTCTGCGAGACCTGCCGGACCAGCCCGCCGGTTCGCCCTCGCGTCCAGCGGGCAGGAACCGGGCATGTCGTGCGCGGGCGTCGGCCGGAGCGGCGACCGGGGTGGCACCGCGCACCCAGTTAGAGTCGCTATGCAGGAGCGTGTATGGTCATGCAAGTGAGTCGTCAGTTCCGGGTCGCCGTCGCGGGCGCCAGCGGGTATGCCGGTGGGGAGGTGCTGCGACTGCTGCTCGGGCATCCCCACGTCACCGTCGGAGCGCTGACCGGTGGCTCCAACGCAGGCGAGCCCCTCGGCCGGCTGCAACCGCATCTCGTCCCGCTCGCCGACCGGCTCCTCGAGCCCACCACCTCCGAGGTCCTCGCCGGCCACGACGTGGTCTTCCTCGGCCTGCCGCACGGCCAGTCCGCCGAGGTGGCCGCCCAGCTGCCCGACGACTGCGTGGTGGTCGACTGCGGCGCGGACTTCCGGCTGACCGACCCTGCGCAGTGGGAGCGCTTCTACGGCGGTGCGCACGCCGGGTCGTGGCCGTACGGCCTCCCCGAGCTCGCCGGCCTCCGGGAGCAGCTCGCCGGGGCCACCCGCATCGCGGTGCCGGGCTGCTACCCGACCGTCTCCACGCTGGCCCTGGCGCCCGCGGTGGCGGCCGGGCTGGTCGCCGAGGACGACGTCGTGGTGGTGGCCGCATCCGGCACCTCGGGCGCCGGCAAGGCTGCGAAGCCGCACCTGCTCGGCTCGGAGGTGATGGGGTCCGCGAGCGCGTACGCCGTCGGCGGCACCCACCGGCACACCCCCGAGATCCTCCAGAACCTCAGCCTGCTGACCGACCGGAAGGTGCGTGTCTCCTTCACGCCGCTCCTGGTCCCGATGCCTCGCGGCATCCTCGCCACCTGCTCGGCGCCCTCGACCGTCGACGCCGAGGAGGCCTACGCCGTGTACACCAAGGCGTACGCGGACGAGCCGTTCGTCCACGTGCTCCCGGTGGGCCAGTGGCCGCAGACCAAAGCGGTGCTCGGCTCCAACGCGGTGCACGTGCAGGTCACGGTCGACGCCGACGCCGGCCGCCTCGTCGCCGTGGCCGCCGTCGACAACCTCGCGAAGGGCACGGGGGGCGCGGCGGTGCAGTGCATGAACCTGGCGCTCGGCATTCCGGAGACCACCGGCCTCGGCACCGTGGGGCTCGCGCCGTGAGCGTCACCGCGCCGCGGGGCTTCCGGGCGGCCGGCGTCGCCGCGGGGTTGAAGGCCTCCGGAGCCAAGGACGTCGCGCTCGTCGTCAACGACGGTCCGGCGTTCGCCTCGGCGAGCGTGTTCACCGCCAACCGGTGCAAGGCCAACCCGGTGCTGTGGAGCCAGGAGGTGGTCAAGGACGGTGTCGTCCGCGCCGTCGTGCTCAACTCCGGAGGCGCCAACTGCTACACGGGCGCGGAAGGCTTCCAGACCACGCACGCAGTGGCCGAGCAGGTGGCCTCCGGACTGGGCGCGGGCGCCATCGACGTCGTGGTCTGCTCCACCGGCCTCATCGGGCTGCGCAACGACCGGGCGACGGTCCTGGCCGGTGTCGACGGGGCGCTCGCCGGTCTGTCGGACGACGGTGGCGTCGACGCCGCGGAGGCGATCATGACCACCGACTCGGTGAGCAAGCAGGTGGTCGTCGAGGGCAGCGGCTGGAGTGTCGGCGGGATGGCCAAGGGCGCCGGGATGCTCGCGCCGCAGCTGGCCACCATGCTCGTCGTGCTCACCACGGACGCCGTGGCGGACTCCGAGACCGCCGACCGGGCGCTGCGGGCCGCGACCCGGGTCAGCTTCGACCGGCTGGACTCGGACGGCTGCATGTCCACCAACGACACCGTCACCCTGCTCTGCAGCGGCGCCTCCGGAACCACCCCCACCGAGGCCGACCTGACCGAGGCGGTCACCCGCGCCTGCACGGACCTGGCGATGCAGCTGCTGGGCGACGCCGAGGGCGCCGACCACGAGATCGCCATCACGGTGGTGGAGGCGGCCAGCGAGGACGACGCCGTCGAGGTCGGCCGGTCGGTGGCCCGCAGCAACCTGTTCAAGGCGGCGGTCTTCGGCCGGGACCCGAACTGGGGTCGGGTGCTGGCCTCCATCGGGACCACGGGCGCGGCCTTCGACCCCGCGGACCTCGACGTGGCGATGAACGGCGTGTGGGTGTGCCGCGGCTCCGAGCCCGCGGAGCCGCCCGAGCTCGTCGACCTGACCGGTCGCGAGGTGTCGGTGACGATCGTCCTCAAGGCCGGTGGCGAGCGCGCCACCGTCTGGACCAACGACCTGACCCACGCCTACGTCCACGAGAACTCCGCCTACTCGAGCTGAGACTGGAGCACCGATGAGCACCCCGCACACCGCCGACCCCGTGGTGCGCTGGCAGGCGGCCACGGACAAGGCCGCCACGCTGGCCGAGGCCCTGCCGTGGCTGGAGCGGTACCACGGGAAGACGATCGTCGTGAAGTACGGCGGCAACGCGATGACCGACGACGCGCTCAAGCGGGCGTTCGCCGAGGACATCGTGTTCCTGCGCTACGCGGGCTTCCACCCGGTCGTCGTGCACGGCGGCGGACCGCAGATCTCCGCGATGCTCGACCGGCTCGGGATCGAGTCGGAGTTCCGCGGTGGCCTGCGGGTGACCACGCCCGAGGCGATGGAGGTCGTCCGGATGGTGCTCGTGGGCCAGGTCGGCCGGGAGCTGGTCGGGCTGCTCAACCAGCACGGGCCGCTGGCGGTGGGGCTCTCCGGCGAGGACGCCGGCCTCTTCACCGCCCGGCGCACCGGCGCTGTCGTCGACGGGGAGGAGACCGACCTCGGCCTCGTGGGAGAGGTGGCCACGGTGCGGCCGGAGGCGGTCCGCGACCTGATCGGGGCCGGACGGATCCCGGTCATCTCCTCAGTGGCGCCGGACGTCGACGGGGTGGTGCACAACGTCAACGCGGACACCGCGGCCGCCGCGCTCGCCGTGGCGCTGGAGGCCGAGAAGCTCCTGGTGCTCACCGACGTCGAAGGCCTGTTCCGCGACTGGCCGCACAGCACCGACGTGATCGGTGAGATCAGCCCGGAGGAGCTCGACACCCTGATGCCGACGCTCGCGAGCGGCATGGTGCCGAAGATGAGGGCCTGCCTGTCCGCCGTCCAGCACGGCGTGCCGCGCGCCACCGTCGTGGACGGCCGCGAGCCGCACGCCGTGCTGCTGGAGATCTTCACCGACGAGGGCGTCGGCACCCAGGTCCTTCCCGGGGTGCCGACGAAGGTCCGCAGGGCCCTGCGCGGGCCCGGTTCGCCGACGACGAAGGTGGTGGTCTGATGACCGGCGCACAGGAGGCCTGGACGCACCGCTACCGCGCGTCCCTGATGAACACCTTCGGCCCGCCGAAGCTGGTGCTCACGAAGGGGGCGGGGCCCTACGTCTGGGACGCCGACGGACGGCGCTACCTCGACCTCCTCGGCGGCATCGCTGTCAACTCGCTCGGCCACGCCCACCCGGCGCTGGTCTCGGCGGTCTGCGACCAGCTCCAGACCCTCGGCCACGTCTCGAACTTCTTCGCCACCGAGCCGCAGGTCGAGCTCGCCGAGCGGCTGCTCGACCTCCTGGGCGAGCCCGGGGAGCCCGCTGAGCGCGGACGGGTGTTCTTCGCGAACTCCGGCGCAGAGGCCAACGAGGCGGCCTTCAAGCTCACCCGGCGCACTGGTCGCACCCACGTCGTGTCCACCGAGGGCAGCTTCCACGGGCGGACGATGGGCGCGCTCGCGCTGACCGCCAAGGCGGCCTACCGCGAGCCCTTCGAGCCGCTGCCCGGCGACGTCACCTTCGTGCCGTACGGCGATGCCGACGCGCTCGCCGCCGCGGTGACCGAGCGCACCGCCGCGGTGGTGCTCGAGCCGCTGCAGGGCGAGGCGGGCGTCGTGGTCCCGCCCGAGGACTACCTGGCGCGCGCCCGGGAGATCACGGCGACGCAGGGCGCGCTGCTGTGGCTCGACGAGGTGCAGACCGGCATGGGACGCACCGGGGACTGGTTCGCGCACGCCGAGAGCGGCGTTCGGGCCGACGTGGTCACCCTCGCCAAGGGGCTCGCCGGCGGGATCCCGATCGGCGCCTGCATCGCGCGGGGAGCCGCAGGTGGCCTGCTCGGACCCGGCAACCACGGCACGACGTTCGGCGGCAACCCGGTGGCTGCGGCTGCCGCGATCGCGGTGATCACCACGATCGAGAAGGACGGTCTGCTCGCCCGGACCCGCGAGGTCGGCGAGCAGCTGCGGTCGGGGCTGGCCCACGAGCACGTGACCGAGGTGCGCGGCCGCGGCCTGCTCATCGGCCTGGACCTCGACGCGCCGGTGGCCGCGCAGGTGGCCGCGGCCGCCCTCGAGCGCGGGTTCATCGTCAACAGCTGCACCGACAACCGGATCCGGCTGGCTCCTCCTCTGGTGCTCACCGGGGAGCAGGCGGACGACCTCGTCGCAGCGTGGCCGGAGATCCTCGAGGCCGGCTACCGGGCGGGCGCATGACCCGGCACCTCCTGCGCGACGACGACCTGACGCCCGACGAGCAGGCCGAGGTGCTCGCCCTCGCGCACAGGCTCAAGGCGGACCGGTTCGCGGAGCGACCCCTCGACGGACCGCGCAGCGTCGCACTCGTCTTCGACAAGCCGACCCTGCGCACCCAGGTGTCGTTCACGACCGGCGTGGCCGAGCTGGGCGGGTTCCCGATGGTGGTCGACGGCGGTCTCGCGCGGATCGGCGTGCGGGAGTCCGTCGCCGACACCGCCCGGGTCCTCGGGCGGCAGGCCGCCGCGGTCGTGTGGCGCACCTTCGAGCAGAGCCGGCTCGAGGAGATGGCGGCGCACGCGGGGGTGCCGGTGGTCAACGCGCTGACCGACCAGTTCCACCCCTGCCAGCTGCTCGCCGACCTGCTGACGGTCGAGGAGCACGTCGGGCGCCTCGCCGGCGTCACCCTGGCTTTCCTCGGCGACGGCGCCTCGAACATGGCGCACTCCTCGCTGCTCGCCGGTGCCACCGCCGGGCTGCACGTCCGGGTCAGCGGTCCGGACGGCTTCCGGCCAGACCCGGAGGTCCTGGCGCGCGCGGAGCAGATCGCCGCAGGCACCGGCGGCTCGGCGTCGTACGTCGTGGGCCCTGCCGACGCGGTCCGGGGCGCCGACGTGGTGGTCACCGACACCTGGGTCTCGATGGGCAAGGAGGACGAGGCGGCCGATCGGTCCGCGCCGTTCCAGCCCTACGCTGTGACGCCGGCGCTCCTCGAGGGCGCCGCCCCCGACGCGCGGGTGATGCACTGCCTTCCGGCGTACCGCGGCAAGGAGATCGCCGCGGAGGTCATCGACGGACCGCGCAGCCTCGTCTGGGACGAGGCGGAGAACCGCCTGCACGCACAGAAGGCCCTGCTCACCTGGCTGCTCGCCGACCAGGGAGCACGACCGTGACCGAGGGCCGGATCATCCCGATGACCAAGGGCGCACGCCAGCAGAAGATCGTGGACCTGCTCGGCAACCACCACGTCCGGTCGCAGACCGAGCTCGCCGAGCTCCTCGCCGCCGAAGGGGTGAGCGTCACCCAGGCCACCCTGTCGCGAGACCTGGTCGAGCTCGACGCGGTGAAGGTGCGGGTGCCGTCGGGGGCGCTCGTGTACGCCGTGCCCGCCGAGGGCGGTGACCGGACGCCGCGCACCGCCACCGAGACGCTGGCCTCCGGCAACCGGCTCGCCCGGCTGCTCGCCGAGCTGCTGGTGTCGGCGGACGCCTCGGCCAACCTGGCGCTGCTGCGCACCCCGCCCGGCGCGGCGCAGTTCCTGGCCTCGGCGTTCGACCGCGCCGGGTTCACCGACATCCTCGGCACGATCGCCGGCGACGACACGGTGCTCGTGATCAGCCGACGACCCGACGGCGGGCAGCAGCTCGCCGAGCGCTTCCTGGCCCTCGCGGACGGCACGGCGCACCCCGAGTCCCGCGACGGCGGCGACGGCGGTGAGCCGTGACGCTCCTCGTCGACCAGCCCTCGTCCACCCACCAGCGAAGGAACACACCCACCGTGAGCAAGGTCCTGACATCCCTGCCCGCCGGCGAGCGCGTCGGCATCGCCTTCTCCGGCGGCCTCGACACCTCAGTGGCGGTGGCCTGGATGCGGGAGAACGGCGCGGTGCCGTGCACCTACACCGCCGACATCGGCCAGTACGACGAGCACGACGTGTCCGGCGTGCCCGGGCGGGCGCTCGAGTACGGCGCCGAGCTCTCCCGCGCGGTGGACTGCCGTGGGATGCTCGTCGAGGAGGGCCTGGCCGCGCTCGCCTGCGGCGCCTTCCACATCCGCTCGGCCGGCCGCGCCTACTTCAACACCACCCCGCTGGGCCGCGCGGTCACCGGAACGATGCTGGTGCGCGCCATGCACGAGGACGGCGTGGACATCTGGGGCGACGGCTCGACGTTCAAGGGCAACGACATCGAGCGGTTCTACCGCTACGGCCTGCTCGCCAACCCCCGGCTGCGGATCTACAAGCCCTGGCTGGACGCCGACTTCGTCAGCCAGCTCGGCGGCCGGACCGAGATGAGCCAGTGGCTGCTGCAGCGCGGGCTGCCCTACCGGGACAGCCAGGAGAGGGCCTACTCCACCGACGCCAACATCTGGGGGGCCACCCACGAGGCGAAGACCCTGGAGCACCTCGACGTGTCCCTCGAGTCCGTCGAGCCGATCATGGGCGTGAAGTTCTGGGACCCGAGCGTGGAGATCCCCACCGAGGACGTCACGATCCGGTTCGACCGCGGGCGCCCGGTGGCCGTGGACGGGAAGCCCTACGACGACCCGGTCGAGCTGGTGCACGCCGTCAACGAGATCGGCGGACGCCACGGCCTGGGCATGTCGGACCAGATCGAGAACCGCATCATCGAGGCGAAGTCGCGTGGCATCTACGAGGCGCCCGGGATGGCGCTGCTGTGGATCACCTACGAACGGCTGCTCAACGCGATCCACAACGAGGACACGCTGGCCACCTACGCCTCCGAGGGCCGGCGTCTCGGTCGCCTGCTGTACGAGGGCCGGTGGCTCGACCCGCAGGCGCTGATGCTGCGTGAGTCGACCCAGCGATGGGTGGCCTCGGTGGTCACCGGCGAGGTCACCGTGCGGCTGCGTCGCGGAGAGGACTACACGGTGCTGCGGACCGACGGCCCGACGTTCTCCTACCACCCCGACAAGCTGTCGATGGAGCGGGTCGAGTCCGCGGCGTTCGGGCCCACGGACCGGATCGGCCAGCTCACGATGCGCAACCTCGACATCGCCGACTCCCGGTCCAAGCTGGAGCTCTACGCGACCCAGCCGGACGACCAGGGGCACGTCGTCGTCGAGCACGGCAACCTGCTCGGCACCCTCGAGCCGGGCGGCGCGGACCGGATCGCGAGCAACCCCGGGGCGAGTGACGACCCTGAGGCGCTCGACGCGGCGGCGATGGAGGCGGGCACCGACTGATGGCGACCAACACCGGTGCGCTGTGGGGTGGCCGGTTCGCGGGCGGGCCGAGCCCCGAGCTCGCGGCCCTGTCCAAGAGCACGCACTTCGACTGGCGGCTGGCGCCGTACGACCTGGCGGGCTCGCGGGCGCACGCCCGGGTGCTGGCTCGCGCCGGCCTCCTCGACGAGCACGACCTGTCCCGGCTGCTCGACGGGATCGACACGCTCGACCGGCAGGTGCGCGACGGCGACTTCACCGCCGCGCCGGGGGACGAGGACGTCCACGGCGCCCTCGAGCGCGGGCTCGTCGACCTGCTCGGACCGGAGCTCGGTGGCCGGCTCCGGGCCGGGCGGTCGCGCAACGACCAGATCGCGACCCTGTTCAAGGTCTTCCTCCGCGACCACGCCCGCGTACTGGCCGCCCGGGTGCTCGACCTCGTCGACGCGCTCGCCGACCAGGCCGAGCAGCACCTCGGCGCCGTGATGCCCGGCCGCACGCATCTCCAGCACGCCCAGCCCGTGCTGCTGTCGCACCACCTGATGGCGCACGCCTGGCCGCTGCTGCGCGACGTCGGTCGGCTGCGCGACTGGGACGCGCGCGTCGCCGCCGACTCGCCGTACGGCGCCGGCGCACTCGCCGGCTCGTCCTTGGGGCTGGACCCCCAGCAGGTGGCCCGCGAGCTCGGCTTCTCGGGCTCGAGCGCGAACTCGATCGACGGCACGGCCGCCCGGGACTTCGTGGCGGAGTTCGCCTTCGTCGCCGCGATGGTCGGCGTGGACCTCTCGCGGCAGGCCGAGGAGGTGATCCTCTGGGCGACCAAGGAGTTCGGCTTCGTCGAGCTCGACGACGGCTACTCGACCGGGTCGAGCATCATGCCGCAGAAGAAGAACCCCGACATCGCCGAGCTCGCGCGCGGCAAGTCCGGGCGGCTCGTGGGCAACCTCACCGGCCTGCTCGCGACCCTGAAGGCGCTGCCCCTCGCCTACAACCGGGACCTCCAGGAGGACAAGGAGCCGGTGCTCGACTCGGTCGACACCCTCGAGGTGCTGCTGCCGGCGTTCACGGGCATGGTCGCCACCCTGCGCTTCCGCACCGAGCGGATGGCGGAGCTCGCCCCACAGGGCTTCTCCCTCGCGACCGACGTCGCGGAGTGGCTGGTCCGCGAGGGGGTGCCGTTCCGCGAGGCCCACGAGCTCGCGGGTGCGTGCGTGCGGCGCTGCGAGGAGCTCGGCGCGGAGCTCGACGCGCTGTCGGACTCCGACTTCGCGGCGATCTCACCGCACCTCACCCCGAGCGTGCGCGAGGTCCTCACCGTCGAGGGCTCGGTAGCCTCCCGCTCCGGCCGTGGCGGCACCGCCCCGGAACGGGTCGCCGAGCAGCTCGAGGAGCTGCGTGCCGTGGCCGCCCAGGACCGTGCCTGGCTTGCGTGAGCGGCTCGTCGCCCCGTCGCCCGCGGTCGCGCGGCTGCTGCTCGGGGCGCTGCTGACCCACGACACCGCGGAGGGCCGGGTCACCGTGCGGCTCACCGAGGTGGAGGCGTACGCCGGGGCGCGCGACCCGGCCTCGCACGCCTACCGGGGGCGCACCGCGCGCAACGGCGTGATGTTCGGACCGGCCGGTCACCTCTATGTGTACTTCTCCTACGGCATGCACTGGTGCGCGAACGTCGTCACCGGTCCTGCCGGAGAGGCCTCGGCAGTCCTGTTGCGAGCCGGGGAGGTGGTCGAGGGCGTCGACCTGGCCGGGCGGCGGCGTGGGGCGCGCGTGACCTTCCGCGGGCTCGCCCGCGGGCCGGCCTGCCTCACCCAGGCGCTGGGCGTCGACCGTTCGTCCGACGGCGCGGACCTGTGCGACGCGGCCGGGCTGCGGCTGGAGGCGGGGGAGCCGGTCCCGTCGTCGCGGGTGCTGACCGGGCCTCGTGTCGGGGTCTCGGTCGCGTACGACGTGCCCTGGCGGTTCTGGCTCGCCGAGGAGCCCACCGTGTCGGCGTACCGGCGCAGCCCCCGTGCCGGACGTCCCGGCGACACATGACCGCCGGTCCGTCGACCACGACCGGGTGACAGCGGGGCCGACCACTCGGACCGGCAGTCGGCCCGCGAGGCGACTTGTCCGCGGCGTGCGGCTGTCGTCGACCGGAGCCGAGTGCCGGTCGGTGTGGTCGAGCCGCCGACCTTCTAGAGTGCCGCTCATGCCACGCCCTCTCGCCGCCTCGACCGCCAGCGCCCTGCGCAGGATCGCTCTCGCCCGGCAGACCGAGCATCGGGTCCCGGGCGTCTGCGCCGGCGTGGTGCGCGAGGGGGCCCTGGTCTGGCAGGACGGCGTCGGTGCCGCCGACGTCGAGAGCCCGGAGGTGCCGCCGACCCCTCGCGACCAGTTCCTGATCGCCTCCAACACCAAGACCTTCACGGCCGTGATGGTGATGCAGCTGCGCGACGAGGGCCGGCTCAGTCTCGACGACACCCTGGACACGCTCGTCCCCGAGGCAGGGCACCTCGGCATCACTGTGCGGCAGATGCTGGCGCACGTCACCGGGATGCAGCGCGAACCGGTCACCGACGTGTGGGAGACGCTGGAGCACCCCGACCGGGCGGCCCTGGTCTCCGGGTTCGCGGAGGCCGAGCGGGTGCACCGGCCGCATCACCTCTGGCACTACTCGAACCTGGTGTACTCGATGCTGGGTGAGGTCGTGGCGCGCCTGGACGGACGCTCCTGGGCCGAGAGCCTCCAGGTGCGGCTGCTCGACCCGCTGGAGATGCGCCGTACGACGATCGGCCTGTCCGGTCCGGCGGTTCGCGGCTACTACGTCCCGCCGTACACCGACGTCCCGGTGAACGAGCCGGTGCTGGACCTCAAGGCGCTGGCTCCGTGCGGCGGTCTGGCCAGCACGGCCGAGGACCTGGCCCGGTGGTCGACGTTCGTGGCCGGTCCACCGTCGGAGCTGCTCGCCGCCGACACGCTCGAGGAGATGTGCCAGCCCCAGATCATGATCGACCGCGAGCGGTGGCAGGCCGCGATGGGCCTGGGCTTCTTCCTCGTCCGCTCCGGGACCAGGACGTACGTCGGGCACACCGGCGGCATGCCGGGGCACATCACCGGTCTGTTCACCGACCGGCAGAGCGGGACCGGGGGTGTGGTGCTGATGAACAGCACCTCCGCACCCGACCCGGCGGCGTTCGCGGTCGAGCTCGCGGACCACGTCGCGGACCACGATCCGCTCGAGCCCTCGCCGTGGCGCCCCGGCACGCAGGTGCCGCCGTCGATGGTGGACCTGCTGGGCCTCTGGTACTCCGAGGGCAGCCCTTTCGTGTTCTCGGTGCGGCAGGGGCGGCTGGAGGCGCGCGCCCAGGACCTGCCCGCGCACAAGCCGTCGTCGGTGTTCGTCGAGGTGGCGCCCGACCTCTACCGCACGGAGTCCGGCCGCGAGGCCGGCGAGCTGCTCCGGGTCGGCAGGGACGCGGACGGCCGAGTGACCAAGCTGAACTGGGCGACCTACCTCGTGACCCGAGAGCCCTACGCCTTCGGTGAGTGGCTCGACGCGTAACCGGTTTCCACCCGCGTGAGCGGATGCGGCAGGCTTGAGCCCGCAGACAGCCAACCCCGATCGGAGGGCCCTCGCAGTGGCCACTGACCAGCACGTCCTCGACGACCTCGAGTGGCGCGGGCTCATCGCCCACGCGACCGACCGCGACGCCCTGCGCGCCGAGATGGACGACGGCCCGGTCAAGGTCTACGTGGGCTTCGACCCGACCGCGCCCAGCCTGCACTTCGGCAACCTGCTCCAGCTCGTCACGGTGCGCCGGCTGCAGGACGCCGGCCACAAGCCGTACGTCCTGGTCGGAGGCGCGACCGGCATGATCGGCGACCCCAAGGAGGCGGGGGAGCGCCGGCTCAACAGCCTCGACACCGTCACGGCCTGGAGCGCCGAGGTCAAGAGCCAAGTCGAGCGGTTCGTCTCCTTCGACGGACCGGCGGCCGCCACGGTGGTCAACAACTACGACTGGACCGCCAGCCTGTCCACGATCGAGTTCCTTCGCGACATCGGCAAGCACTTCCCGATCAACCGGATGCTGGCTCGCGAGGTGGTGCGGTCCCGGCTCGAGAGCGGGATCTCCTACACCGAGTTCAGCTACGTGCTGCTCCAGTCGATGGACTACCTGAACCTCTACCGCGACCACGGCGTCACGCTGCAGACCGGCGGGAGCGACCAGTGGGGCAACATCACCGCGGGTGTCGAGCTGATCCGCCGGGTGGAGGGCGCCCGGGTGAACGCGCTCGCCACTCCGCTCGTCACGAAGGCCGACGGGACGAAGTTCGGCAAGACCGAGTCGGGCACCGTGTGGCTGGACCCGGAGATGACCTCGCCGTACGCCTTCTACCAGTTCTGGCTCAACCAGGACGACCGTGATGTCGTGTCCCTGTTGAAGTACTTCACGTTCCGCAGCCACGAGGAGATCGAGGAGCTGGCCCGGCAGACCGAGGAGAAGCCGTTCCTGCGGGCCGCCCAGCGGGTCCTGGCCGATGACGTCACCACGCTCACCCACGGTCCGGACGAGACCGAGCGCATCAAGGCGGCGTCTGCGGCGCTGTTCGGGTCAGGTGAGCTCGGCGCCCTCGAGGCGCGGACGCTGGCAGCGGCCCTGCAGGAGGCAGGTGCGGCCCGCGTCGACCGCGACGGCCGGCTGCCGACCATGGTCGAGCTCCTCGTCGTCTCGGGGCTGTCCAAGAGCAAGGGCGAGGCGAGGCGGACGATCGCCGAGGGCGGTGCCTACCTCAACAACGCGCGGGTCGAGGACCCCGACCTGGTGCCCGGGGACGACGACCTGCTGGGTGAGGCGTGGCTGGTGCTGCGGCGCGGCAAGAGGCACATCGCCGGCGTCCAGGTGGTGTGAGCGCGCCAGGACCCATCGCGTTGGGCTCCCGGCGGCCCCGGCGGCCCAGCCGAGCCGGGTGCAGGTCTTCCCCCGGCAACGCCGCAGCCCGCTCCGAGGTCGCGGAGACCGGGGCGGACTGGTGGCTGCCGATGTGCGTCACCGCGGACGTCGCCACGTGCCTGCCGCTGTCCGAGTCCGCCGTCGCGCTCACCCTCCTGGTCGGCACGCAGTACGCCGGGCCGGGGGCGGTCGACCTTCGGCTCGTGGAGCGGAGATGGCTGCACGCCGGCTTCCCGGGGCAGCCCGACGGCCGCGGGAGCCGACTGCCTCAGGGCGGTCGCGGACGAGGTCGGCGACCGTGCCGAGGTGTACCTCGACGGCGGCATCCGACCGCGGGCGGCGCTGTGGGCACGTGCGGGTGGCGCGGGCGAGGGGTGGGCCACCTGCTGGTGGTGGCCGATGACCTCGCGGAGGCGCTGGCCCGGCCGGTGACCCGGCAGCGACGGGACCGCGGACCCGCAGGCCGTGGAATCACACCGTTGTGGTCCGGCCCCGGCGCCCGGAGCGCGGCAGCGCCGGCTAAACCCGGTCTGACCTGCGGTTGTGCCGCTGTGACGGGGGCCACTCAGAGCCGATTTGACGGTGTTCCGCGGGAACCGTAATGTTCTCTCTGTCGCCAGGGAGCGGCGGGACGCAAGGCTGAGACGCCGGGCGGCCGGCCCCGAGGCGGAACCCCACAACTCTCACCTGCACCGAGGTGGACCGTGCACGCTCTCGAGCGGCCGCGGCCTGGCTCGGAGACGGTGTCTGCGGTGGAGGCTCGGACGGGCGGCCCGATTTGGTCGGGCTGGTTGGACCGGGTAAGTTTGTTCGGGTTGCCCCCTGGTGTGGCCGGAAGGCTGGGTTGGGGTGTGCGCTTGATCCTTGAGAACTCAACAGTGTGCCAAAAGTCGACGAATTAATTTGTAACGCCAGTCGGCAGGTTGCGGGGGCCCTTTGTGGGTTTCTGGTATCTGTCGATGATTCCTTTGGTAGATGGTTGTCCTGCTGGTTTCGGCTGGTGGGGTGGCTTCTGCTGGGATACTCCTAGAGTCGATGGACCTGCTGGTTTCGGCCGGTGGGCATCATGAGATTTCAACGGAGAGTTTGATCCTGGCTCAGGACGAACGCTGGCGGCGTGCTTAACACATGCAAGTCGAGCGGTAAGGCCCCTTCGGGGGTACACGAGCGGCGAACGGGTGAGTAACACGTGAGCAATCTGCCCTTCACTTCGGGATAACCCTCGGAAACGAGAGCTAATACCGGATACGACCACTTCAGGCATCTGATGGTGGTGGAAAGTTCTGGCGGTGGAGGATGAGCTCGCGGCCTATCAGCTTGTTGGTGGGGTAGTGGCCCACCAAGGCAACGACGGGTAGCCGGCCTGAGAGGGTGACCGGCCACACTGGGACTGAGACACGGCCCAGACTCCTACGGGAGGCAGCAGTGGGGAATATTGGACAATGGGCGAAAGCCTGATCCAGCAACGCCGCGTGAGGGATGACGGCCTTCGGGTTGTAAACCTCTTTCAGCAGGGACGAAGCGCAAGTGACGGTACCTGCAGAAGAAGCACCGGCCAACTACGTGCCAGCAGCCGCGGTAATACGTAGGGTGCGAGCGTTGTCCGGAATTATTGGGCGTAAAGGGCTCGTAGGCGGTCTGTCGCGTCGGGAGTGAAAACTCAGGGCTTAACCCTGAGCCTGCTTCCGATACGGGCTGACTAGAGGTATGCAGGGGAGAACGGAATTCCTGGTGTAGCGGTGAAATGCGCAGATATCAGGAGGAACACCGGTGGCGAAGGCGGTTCTCTGGGCATTACCTGACGCTGAGGAGCGAAAGTGTGGGGAGCGAACAGGATTAGATACCCTGGTAGTCCACACCGTAAACGTTGGGCGCTAGGTGTGGGACTCATTCCACGAGTTCCGTGCCGCAGCTAACGCATTAAGCGCCCCGCCTGGGGAGTACGGCCGCAAGGCTAAAACTCAAAGGAATTGACGGGGGCCCGCACAAGCGGCGGAGCATGCGGATTAATTCGATGCAACGCGAAGAACCTTACCTGGGTTTGACATATGGAGAAATCCCCTAGAGATAGGGGGTCCGTAAGGGCTCCATACAGGTGGTGCATGGCTGTCGTCAGCTCGTGTCGTGAGATGTTGGGTTAAGTCCCGCAACGAGCGCAACCCTCGTCTTATGTTGCCAGCGGGTAATGCCGGGGACTCATAAGAGACTGCCGGGGTCAACTCGGAGGAAGGTGGGGATGACGTCAAGTCATCATGCCCCTTATGTCCAGGGCTTCACGCATGCTACAATGGCCGGTACAAAGGGCTGCGAAACCGTAAGGTGGAGCGAATCCCAAAAAGCCGGTCTCAGTTCGGATTGGGGTCTGCAACTCGACCCCATGAAGTCGGAGTCGCTAGTAATCGCAGATCAGCAACGCTGCGGTGAATACGTTCCCGGGCCTTGTACACACCGCCCGTCACGTCACGAAAGTCGGCAACACCCGAAGCCGGTGGCCCAACCCTTGTGGAGGGAGCCGTCGAAGGTGGGGCTGGCGATTGGGACGAAGTCGTAACAAGGTAGCCGTACCGGAAGGTGCGGCTGGATCACCTCCTTTCTAAGGAGCATGTACCGTTCCTGCCTTTGGTGGGGCGGTCAGGCAGTCTGTTTCGTGGGCGGATGTCCCACGGCGGGCAATGCTCACTAGTGGAACGTCGATTAGTTGGCCGTCGGAGGCGTGGGTCTCTCGTCAGTACTTCCAGCTTGCTGGAGTGGAACCTCGAGGGGCTGGGTCGCCGGCGGCTTGGCACACTGTTGGGTCCTGAGGGATCGAGCTTCGATCTCTCTTTGGGCCATCATCCTCGTGGACTACTGACGCAGCAGTTGTGCTGCACCGGTCAGCGCGGGGTTTCGTGGTGGTGCCGCCCGTAATTTGAGAACTACACAGTGGACGCGAGCATCTTTGTAGCAAGACAAGCTACTAAGGGCACATGGTGGATGCCTTGGCACCAAGAGCCGATGAAGGACGTAGGAGCCTGCGATAAGCCCCGGGGAGTTGGCAACCGAGCTGTGATCCGGGGATGTCCGAATGGGGAAACCCAGCTGGAGTCATGTCCAGTTACCTCTGCCTGAACACATAGGGCAGTTGGAGGGAACGTGGGAAAGTGAAACATCTCAGTACCCACAGGAAGAGAAAACAATAGTGATTCCGAGAGTAGTGGCGAGCGAAATCGGAACAGGCCAAACCGTTTGCGTGTGATAGCCGGCAGGCGTTGCGCATACGGGGTTGTGGGGCCGTCTTGATGGTTCTGCCGAGCCATCGCAGAGTGAGAAACCGTCGTTGAAGTCGAAGCGGACTGGAAAGTCCCGGCGTAGAGGGTGATACCCCCGTACACGTAAGACGACGGCTCTGTGACGTCACCCCAAGTAACACGGAACCCCTGAAATTCCGTGTGAATCTGGCGGGACCACCCGCTAAGCCTAAATACTCCTTGGTGACCGATAGCGGACAAGTACCGTGAGGGAAAGGTGAAAAGTACCCCTGGCGGGGAGTGAAATAGTACCTGAAACCATGTGCCTACAAGCCGTTGGAGCGGATCTTTGGATCTGTGACAGCGTGCCTTTTGAAGAATGAGCCTGCGAGTTTGCGTTGTGTGGCGAGGTTAACCCGTGTGGGGAAGCCGTAGCGAAAGCGAGTCCGAACAGGGCGTCTGAGTCGCATGACCAAGACCCGAAGCGGAGTGATCTATCCATGGGCAGGTTGAAGCGCGGGTAAGACCGCGTGGAGGACCGAACCCACCAGGGTTGAAAACCTGGGGGATGACCTGTGGATAGGGGTGAAAGGCCAATCAAACTCCGTGATAGCTGGTTCTCCCCGAAATGCATTTAGGTGCAGCGTCGCGTGTTTCTTACCGGAGGTAGAGCACTGGATGGTCTAGGGGGCCTACAAGCTTACCGAAATCAGCCAAACTCCGAATGCCGGTAAGTGAGAGCGCGGCAGTGAGACTGCGGGGGATAAGCTCCGTAGTCGAGAGGGAAACAGCCCAGATCATCAGCTAAGGTCCCTAAGCGATAACTAAGTGGAAAAGGATGTGGAGTCGCACAGACAACCAGGAGGTTGGCTTAGAAGCAGCCACCCTTGAAAGAGTGCGTAATAGCTCACTGGTCAAGTGATTCCGCGCCGACAATGTAGCGGGGCTCAAGTTATCCACCGAAGCTATGGCATTCATGCGTTAGCCCGGCCTGGTTCGCCAGGTCCAGGTGCGTGGATGGGTAGGGGAGCGTCGTATGGCGAGCGAAGCGGCGGAGTGATCCAGTCGTGGACGCCATACGAGTGAGAATGCAGGCATGAGTAGCGAA
The DNA here is from genome assembly GCA_963811365.1 of uncultured Actinomycetota bacterium. GTDB lineage: Bacteria > Actinomycetota > Actinomycetes > Propionibacteriales > Nocardioidaceae > CAWEQW01. Next base: position 140,915 of record CAWEQW010000003.1, read on the forward strand.
AGAAGAGTGAGAAACTTGTCCGCCGAATGATCAAGGGTTCCAGGGTCAAGCTAATCTGCCCTGGGTAAGTCGGGACCTAAGGCGAGGCCGACAGGCGTAGTCGATGGACAACGGGTTGATATTCCCGTACCGGCAAAACAGCGCCCATGACGAACCCAGTGATGCTAAGTGCCCGAAGCTTCCGGGATCCTTCGGGACAATCGCAGTGGAGCGCACGACCCGAACTGGTAGTAGTCAAGCGATGGGGTGACGCAGAAAGGTAGTCCAACCGTGGCGATGGTTGACCACGGCTAAGGATGTAGGGCGAGACGTAGGCAAATCCGCGTCTCTTGTGCCTGAGATCTGACGGGGAGTCCGTATGGACGAAGTGGATAATCCTATGCTGTCGAGAAAAACCTCTAGCGAGCTGTGCGCCGCCCGTACCCCAAACCGACTCAGGTGGTCAGGTAGAGAATACCAAGGCGATCGAGTGAACCATGGTTAAGGAACTCGGCAAAATGCCCCCGTAACTTCGGGAGAAGGGGGGCCGGATCCGTGAACTCCCTTGCGGAGGGAAGCGGTGATGGCCGCAGAGACCAGGCCCAAGCGACTGTTTACTAAAAACACAGGTCCGTGCGAAGTCGAAAGACGATGTATACGGACTGACTCCTGCCCGGTGCTGGAAGGTTAAGGGGACGCGTTAGCTCTTCGGAGCGAAGCGCAGAACTTAAGCCCCAGTAAACGGCGGTGGTAACTATAACCATCCTAAGGTAGCGAAATTCCTTGTCGGGTAAGTTCCGACCTGCACGAATGGAGTAACGACTTGGGCGCTGTCTCAACCATGGACTCGGCGAAATTGCACTACGAGTAAAGATGCTCGTTACGCGCGGCAGGACGGAAAGACCCCGGGACCTTTACTACAATTTGGTATTGGTGTTTGGTTCGGCTTGTGTAGGATAGGTGGGAGGCGTTGAAGCATGGACGCCAGTTCGTGTGGAGCCATCGTTGAAATACCACTCTGGTCGTACTAGATGTCTAACCTAGGTCCGTTATCCGGATCAGGGACAGTGCCTGATGGGTAGTTTAACTGGGGCGGTTGCCTCCCAAAAAGTAACGGAGGCGCCCAAAGGTTCCCTCAGCCTGGTTGGCAATCAGGTTTCGAGTGTAAGTGCACAAGGGAGCTTGACTGTGAGAGGGACAGCTCGAGCAGGGACGAAAGTCGGGACTAGTGATCCGGCACCGGCATGTGGAAGCGGCGTCGCTCAACGGATAAAAGGTACCCCGGGGATAACAGGCTGATCTTCCCCAAGAGTCCATATCGACGGGATGGTTTGGCACCTCGATGTCGGCTCGTCGCATCCTGGGGCTGGAGTAGGTCCCAAGGGTTGGGCTGTTCGCCCATTAAAGCGGCACGCGAGCTGGGTTTAGAACGTCGTGAGACAGTTCGGTCCCTATCCGCCGCGCGCGCAGGAAACTTGAGAAAGGCTGTCCCTAGTACGAGAGGACCGGGATGGACGAACCTCTGGTGTGCCAGTTGTTCCGCCAGGAGCACGGCTGGTTAGCTACGTTCGGAAGTGATAACCGCTGAAAGCATCTAAGCGGGAAGCACGTTTCAAGATGAGGTTTCCCACCGGGTCAACCGGGTAAGGCCCCCAGTAGACGACTGGGTTGATAGGCCGGAGGTCGAAGGTAGTGATACACGGAGCCGACCGGTACTAATAGGCCGAGGGCTTGTCCTTCAAAGATGTTGCGCGTCCACTGTGTGGTTCCCGAGTTACGGTCGGGAGACAAGGTAACTCCATAGAGTTTCGGCGGCCATAGCGAAAGGGAAACACCCGGCTCCATTCCGAACCCGGAAGTTAAGCCTTTCAGCGCCGATGGTACTGCAAGCGGGAGCTCGTGGGAGAGTAGGACGTCGCCGGACATACTTTCGTGAAGGCCACCCAGACCTGGGTGGCCTCCACGCGTATCAGGACACTTCCTCGTCTCGGGTCCACGGTGCGGACGTGGCCGGAGACGATGTCTCAGCTTGTCCGAGCAAGGAGACGGCAGAGGAGCAGACGGTGGCGAACTCCAACGGTGACCGCGGCGCGGGGCGCCGGCGCGACGGGCGGCCGACCGACGGCCCGAGCCAACGCCAGTCGTCGAACCGTGGCGCGTCCGGACGCGGCCAGGCCGGACGCAGCCAACCCGGACGTGGTTCCGGACGCGCGGGGTCCGAGCCTCGCGGGGGCCGGCGCCAGGAGCGTCGCACGCCGGCGGACCGGACGGCAGAGCAGACGGTGTATGACGGTCCGCAGCTCGACGAGTCCATCACCGGCCGCGAGCTCGACCGCTCCGTGCTGCAGCAGCTGCGGGGGCTCCCCGACAAGCTGGCGGTGCGCGTGGCACGTCACCTGGTGGCTGCCGGCCGGTTGATCGACGAGGATCCGAAGACCGCCTACCAGCACACTCTCGCGGCTCGTGCGCGTGCCGCTCGCATCGCGCTCGTTCGCGAGGCTTGCGGTGAGGCGGCGTACGCGGCGGGTGAGTACGGCGACGTGCTGGCGGAGCTGCGCGCCGCGCGGCGGATGAACGGCGTGAACGACTATCTCCCCGTGATGGCCGACTGTGAACGCGCCCTGGGCCGGCCCGAACGCGCCCTTGACCTGGCCCGGAACCCGGCCGTCGGCAACCTGCCCCAGGAGCTTCAGGCAGAGATGACCATCGTCGAGGCCGGTGCGCGCCGTGATCTCGGGGAGCTCGACGGGGCGTTGCGCACCCTTGAGAACGCGCCGCTGCGGTCTCGGTCGCGCCGGAGTGGGTGGTGCGGCTCCGGTACGCCTACGCCGACACCCTGCTGTCCGCCGGACGCACCGAGGACGCACTGACCTGGTTCCATCGGACGGCCGGTGCGGCGGTGAGGGGGTACTGACGCGGCGGGGCGCGTCGAGCAGCTCGAGACGGGCGGCTCCACCGGGCGTCCTGAGGCGCCCTCCTGAGCCGAGTTTGCGGTTGCCGTCGCCTGCCGTATAGTTCACCTCGAGCGATGACACGCCGCCCGGGCAACAGCCGGAGGCGGGTCGCCTGCCGGAGCCGGAACCGATTTGACGGGGCTGGTTGGACCCGGTAAGTTTGTTCGGGTTGCCCCTTGGTGAGGCCGGAAGGCTGGGTTGGGGTGTGCGTTTGATCCTTGAGAACTCAACAGTGTGCCAAAAGTCGACGAATTAATTTGTATAACGCCAGTCGGCAGGTTGCGGGGGCTTTTGTTGGTCTCGGTATCTGTCAACGATTCCTTTGGTAGATGGTTGTCTCTGCTGGTGTCGGCTGGTGGGGTGGCTTCTGCTGGGATACTCCTAGAGTCGATGGACCTGCTGGTTTCGGCCGGTGGGCATCATGAGATTTCAACGGAGAGTTTGATCCTGGCTCAGGACGAACGCTGGCGGCGTGCTTAACACATGCAAGTCGAGCGGTAAGGCCCCTTCGGGGGTACACGAGCGGCGAACGGGTGAGTAACACGTGAGCAATCTGCCCTTCACTTCGGGATAACCCTCGGAAACGAGAGCTAATACCGGATACGACCACTTCAGGCATCCGATGGTGGTGGAAAGTTCTGGCGGTGGAGGATGAGCTCGCGGCCTATCAGCTTGTTGGTGGGGTAACGGCCCACCAAGGCAACGACGGGTAGCCGGCCTGAGAGGGTGACCGGCCACACTGGGACTGAGACACGGCCCAGACTCCTACGGGAGGCAGCAGTGGGGAATATTGGACAATGGGCGAAAGCCTGATCCAGCAACGCCGCGTGAGGGATGACGGCCTTCGGGTTGTAAACCTCTTTCAGCAGGGACGAAGCGCAAGTGACGGTACCTGCAGAAGAAGCACCGGCCAACTACGTGCCAGCAGCCGCGGTAATACGTAGGGTGCGAGCGTTGTCCGGAATTATTGGGCGTAAAGGGCTCGTAGGCGGTCTGTCGCGTCGGGAGTGAAAACTCAGGGCTTAACCCTGAGCCTGCTTCCGATACGGGCAGACTAGAGGTATGCAGGGGAGAACGGAATTCCTGGTGTAGCGGTGAAATGCGCAGATATCAGGAGGAACACCGGTGGCGAAGGCGGTTCTCTGGGCATTACCTGACGCTGAGGAGCGAAAGTGTGGGGAGCGAACAGGATTAGATACCCTGGTAGTCCACACCGTAAACGTTGGGCGCTAGGTGTGGGACTCATTCCACGAGTTCCGTGCCGCAGCTAACGCATTAAGCGCCCCGCCTGGGGAGTACGGCCGCAAGGCTAAAACTCAAAGGAATTGACGGGGGCCCGCACAAGCGGCGGAGCATGCGGATTAATTCGATGCAACGCGAAGAACCTTACCTGGGTTTGACATATGGAGAAATCCCCTAGAGATAGGGGGTCCGTAAGGGCTCCATACAGGTGGTGCATGGCTGTCGTCAGCTCGTGTCGTGAGATGTTGGGTTAAGTCCCGCAACGAGCGCAACCCTCGTCTTATGTTGCCAGCGGGTAATGCCGGGGACTCATAAGAGACTGCCGGGGTCAACTCGGAGGAAGGTGGGGATGACGTCAAGTCATCATGCCCCTTATGTCCAGGGCTTCACGCATGCTACAATGGCCGGTACAAAGGGCTGCGATACCGTAAGATGGAGCGAATCCCAAAAAGCCGGTCTCAGTTCGGATTGGGGTCTGCAACTCGACCCCATGAAGTCGGAGTCGCTAGTAATCGCAGATCAGCAACGCTGCGGTGAATACGTTCCCGGGCCTTGTACACACCGCCCGTCACGTCACGAAAGTCGGCAACACCCGAAGCCGGTGGCCCAACCCTTGTGGAGGGAGCCGTCGAAGGTGGGGCTGGCGATTGGGACGAAGTCGTAACAAGGTAGCCGTACCGGAAGGTGCGGCTGGATCACCTCCTTTCTAAGGAGCATGTGCCGTTCCTGCCTTTGGTGGGGCGGTCAGGCAGTCTGTTTCGTGGGCGGATGTCCTGCGGCGGGCAATGCTCACTAGTGGAACGTCGATTAGTTGGCCGTCGGAGGCGTGGGTCTTCGTCAGTACTTCCAGCTTGCTGGAGTGGAACCTCGAGGGGCTGGGTCGCCGGCGGCTTGGCACACTGTTGGGTCCTGAGGGATCGAGCTTCGATCTCTCTTTGGGCCATCATCCTCGTGGACTACTGACGCAGCCGTTGTGCTGCACCGGTCAGCGCGGGGTTTCGTGGTGGTGCCGCCCGTAATTTGAGAACTACACAGTGGACGCGAGCATCTTTGTAGCAATGACAAGCTACTAAGGGCACATGGTGGATGCCTTGGCACCAAGAGCCGATGAAGGACGTAGGAGCCTGCGATAAGCCCCGGGGAGTTGGCAACCGAGCTGTGATCCGGGGATGTCCGAATGGGGAAACCCAGCTGGAGTCATGTCCAGTTACCTCTGCCTGAACACATAGGGCAGTTGGAGGGAACGTGGGGAAGTGAAACATCTCAGTACCCACAGGAAGAGAAAACAATAGTGATTCCGAGAGTAGTGGCGAGCGAAATCGGAACAGGCCAAACCTATTGCGTGTGATAGCCGGCAGGCGTTGCGCATACGGGGTTGTGGGGCCGTCTTGATGGTTCTGCCGAACCAGCGCAGAGTAAGAAACCGTCGTTGAAGTCGAAGCGGACTGGAAAGTCCCGGCGTAGAGGGTGATACCCCCGTACACGTAAGACGATGGCTCTGTGACGTCACCCCAAGTAACACGGAACCCCTGAAATTCCGTGTGAATCTGGCGGGACCACCCGCTAAGCCTAAATACTCCTTGGTGACCGATAGCGGACAAGTACCGTGAGGGAAAGGTGAAAAGTACCCCTGGCGGGGAGTGAAATAGTACCTGAAACCATGTGCCTACAATCCGTCGGAGCGGATCTTTGGACCTGTGACAGCGTGCCTTTTGAAGAATGAGCCTGCGAGTTTGCGTTGTGTGGCGAGGTTAACCCGTGTGGGGAAGCCGTAGCGAAAGCGAGTCCGAACAGGGCGTCTGAGTCGCATGACCAAGACCCGAAGCGGAGTGATCTATCCATGGGCAGGTTGAAGCGCGGGTAAGACCGCGTGGAGGACCGAACCCACCAGGGTTGAAAACCTGGGGGATGACCTGTGGATAGGGGTGAAAGGCCAATCAAACTCCGTGATAGCTGGTTCTCCCCGAAATGCATTTAGGTGCAGCGTCGCGTGTTTCTTACCGGAGGTAGAGCACTGGATGGTCTAGGGGGCCTACAAGCTTACCGAAATCAGCCAAACTCCGAATGCCGGTAAGTGAGAGCGCGGCAGTGAGACTGCGGGGGATAAGCTCCGTAGTCGAGAGGGAAACAGCCCAGACCATCAGCTAAGGTCCCTAAGCGATAACTAAGTGGAAAAGGATGTGGAGTCGCACAGACAACCAGGAGGTTGGCTTAGAAGCAGCCACCCTTGAAAGAGTGCGTAATAGCTCACTGGTCAAGTGATTCCGCGCCGACAATGTAGCGGGGCTCAAGTTATCCACCGAAGCTATGGCATTCATGCGTTAGCCCGGCCTGGTTCGCCAGGTCCAGGTGCGTGGATGGGTAGGGGAGCGTCGTATGGCGAGCGAAGCGGCGGAGTGATCCAGTCGTGGACGCCATACGAGTGAGAATGCAGGCATGAGTAGCGAAAGACGAGTGAGAAACTCTTCCGCCGAATGATCAAGGGTTCCAGGGTCAAGCTAATCTGCCCTGGGTAAGTCGGGACCTAAGGCGAGGCCGACAGGCGTAGTCGATGGACAACGGGTTGATATTCCCGTACCGGCAAAACAGCGCCCATGACGAACCCAGTGATGCTAAGTGCCCGAAGCTTCCGGGATCCTTCGGGACGATGGAAGCCGAGCGCACGACCCGAACTGGTAGTAGTCAAGCGATGGGGTGACGCAGGAAGGTAGTCCAACCGTGGCGATGGTAGACCACGGCTAAGGATGTAGGGCGAGACGTAGGCAAATCCGCGTCTCATGTGCCTGAGATCTGATGGGGAGTCCGTATGGACGAAGTGGATTATCCTATGCTGTCGAGAAAAACCTCTAGCGAGCTGTGCGCCGCCCGTACCCCAAACCGACTCAGGTGATCAGGTAGAGAATACCAAGGCGATCGAGTGAACCATGGTTAAGGAACTCGGCAAAATGCCCCCGTAACTTCGGGAGAAGGGGGGCCGGATCCGTCAGCACCCTTGCGGTGTGAAGCGGTGATGGCCGCAGAGACCAGGCCCAAGCGACTGTTTACTAAAAACACAGGTCCGTGCTAAGTCGAAAGACGATGTATACGGACTGACTCCTGCCCGGTGCTGGAAGGTTAAGGGGACGTGTTAGTTCTTCGGAGCGAAGCGCAGAACTTAAGCCCCAGTAAACGGCGGTGGTAACTATAACCATCCTAAGGTAGCGAAATTCCTTGTCGGGTAAGTTCCGACCTGCACGAATGGAGTAACGACTTGGGCGCTGTCTCAACCGTGGACTCGGCGAAATTGCACTACGAGTAAAGATGCTCGTTACGCGCGGCAGGACGGAAAGACCCCGGGACCTTTACTACAATTTGGTATTGGTGTTTGGTTCGGCTTGTGTAGGATAGGTGGGAGGCTGTGAAGCATGGACGCCAGTTCGTGTGGAGCCATCGTTGAAATACCACTCTGGTCGTACTAGATGTCTAACCTAGGTCCGTTATCCGGATCAGGGACAGTGCCTGATGGGTAGTTTAACTGGGGCGGTTGCCTCCTAAAATGTAACGGAGGCGCCCAAAGGTTCCCTCAGCCTGGTTGGCAATCAGGTTTCGAGTGTAAGTGCACAAGGGAGCTTGACTGTGAGAGGGACATCTCGAGCAGGGACGAAAGTCGGGACTAGTGATCCGGCGCTGGCATGTGGAAGCGGCGTCGCTCAACGGATAAAAGGTACCCCGGGGATAACAGGCTGATCTTCCCCAAGAGTCCATATCGACGGGATGGTTTGGCACCTCGATGTCGGCTCGTCGCATCCTGGGGCTGGAGTAGGTCCCAAGGGTTGGGCTGTTCGCCCATTAAAGCGGCACGCGAGCTGGGTTTAGAACGTCGTGAGACAGTTCGGTCCCTATCCGCCGCGCGCGCAGGAAACTTGAGAAAGGCTGTCCCTAGTACGAGAGGACCGGGATGGACGAACCTCTGGTGTGCCAGTTGTTCCGCCAGGAGCACGGCTGGTTAGCTACGTTCGGAAGTGATAACCGCTGAAAGCATCTAAGCGGGAAGCACGTTTCAAGATGAGGTTTCCCACCGGGTCAACCGGGTAAGGCCCCCAGTAGACGACTGGGTTGATAGGCCGGAGGTCGAAGGTAGTGATACACGGAGCCGACCGGTACTAATAGGCCGAGGGCTTGTCCCTCAAAGATGTTGCGCGTCCACTGTGTGGTTCCCGAGTTACGGTCGGGAGACCAAGGTAACTCCATAGAGTTTCGGCGGCCATAGCGAAAGGGAAACACCCGGCTCCATTCCGAACCCGGAAGTTAAGCCTTTCAGCGCCGATGGTACTGCAAGCGGGAGCTTGTGGGAGAGTAGGACGTCGCCGGACATACTTTCGTGAAGGCCACCCAGACCCTGGGTGGCCTTCACGCATATCCGGGCCTGCGGCCGGTTCCCGTCCCCAGGTCGACGTGATGTGGCCTTCGTCCACAGCGCAGGTCATCGCCCTGGCCCCATCACGCAGGGCTGCGGAAGGCTGGTTGGCGGAGGTGGACGATGACCGAGACGTCCGAGGGCGAGCCAGCGGTGCTCAACGTGGTGGCGCTGCGGGGGCGCGTGCTGCGCGACCCGGTGGAGCGAGAGCTGCCCAGCGGTGACCTGATCGTGAAGGTGCGGCTGGGCGTGGGCCGCGACCCGACGGCCAGGCATCGCTCGACGAAGCAGACGTCCGACTGGGTGGACTGCATCGCCTGGACGTCGCGGCTGCGGCGCACCACGGGATGCTGGGCGCCCGGCGACCAGGTGCTGGTCGAGGGCGCGCTGCGCCGCCGCTTCTACCGAGCAGGTCCCACCACGGCAACCAGTCTCGAGGTCGAGCTGGTGCGGGCGCGGCGGCTGGTGCGGGCGCCGGCATGAGCCGGACCCGCACCTGCCTCAGGTGTCACGCAGGTCGCGCATCACCACGCCCATCCGTGGCTTGGGTGCGAACGACGTGGACTTGCGCGGCATCCGGCGGCCGCGCGCCGCCGACCCCATCACCTCATCCAGGGTGGGCGGGTTCACCGCGACGACGACACCGGGCTCGCGGGCCGTGGTGCTGAGGGCCTGGTCGAGGCTGTGGTGGTAGCCGAGCTGGCCCTCGGCCACTCCCCAGGCCGGCAGCAGGGTCTCGTGCAGCACGGCGGCGTCGACCGGGCCCGTCCGCCTGGTGCGGAGCACAGTCCAGGCCGTGCCGTCGCCGATGACGAACGTGGCACGGTCGGGGTCGTCGCGCCCTTGCTGCTGGAGGGCGAGGGCCGCCTCGCGGTCGGGGAGGTTGCGGTACTCGTCGCCGCGCTCGAGGGAGATCTCCTGCACGTCGGCCATCGTCAGGTCGGCGACCGACCGGTGTATCGGGCCGACGCTCAGGGGGTGGTCGTACTGGTCGACGAGGAGGGCGAGGCCGTAGTCCCACGGCGAGCCGCCGTCGGGGGCACCGGGGTCACGCTCCTGCCGCTGCAGACCGAGGTACGCCGCGTAGCGGTGGTGGCCGTCGGCGATCAGCGCCTGGCTGGCAGCCAGCTCGCTCGCCAGGCGCGCGAGCGTGTCGGCGGCCGTGACGCACCACAGCCGGTGGTGACTCCCGTCGAGCGCGCGGAAGTCCGCGAGTTCCGGGCCCGCCGTCGCTTCGTCGAGCAGCGTCCGCAGGCCGGCCGATCCTCGGTGCACCAGGAGGATCGGCTCGAGGTTGGTCTCCGTGGTTCGCATCAGCACGGTCCGGTCCTCGACGGGTCCGGGCATCACGTCCTCGTGCGGCAGGATGACCCGCTCCTCCTCGGCGCGCAGGCCCACGAGACCGATGAGACCGCGCACCATCACCTGGTCCACGACGTACTCGTAGACGTACAGCGCCGGGTGCGTGTCCGCCTTGAGGTAGCCCTTGTCCCGCCAGCTCTGGAGCCGGTCCCGCACCGCGAGGTAGGGCCGTTCGAAGTGGCGTGACAGAATCAGCCGGACGATGTTGCGCCGGTTGGCGGCCTCCAGCGTACGCACGGTGTCGGCGTCGAGCACGTCGTAGGGCGGTGACACCACGGTGCCGAGGTCGCCGACGGCCGTCGCGTCGAAGCGGAGCCCGCGGAACGGCGCGAGCACGAACGGACGCGCACGGTCCGGGATGTCGCTGACCATCGTCGCATCGTACGAGACCCCATCAGCGCGACCGGGAGGGCCCATGCTGAAGCCGAGCAGCTCGGCGTTGAGCAAGGCGTACGACGTCGCCATGCTCGACCTCGACGGGGTCGTGTACGTCGGGCCGCAGGCGGTCCCTGGAGCGCCGGACCACCTCGCGTCGGCGGCCTCGGCCGGCATGCACCTCGCCTACGTCACCAACAACGCCTCGCGTCCGCCCTCGTCGGTCGCCGAGCACCTCCGTGAGCTGGGCATCCCGGTGCTGGACAGCGACGTCGTGACCTCGGCGCAGGCGGCCGCAGCCCTGCTGGCCGATCGACTGGAGGACGAGGCGTCGGTGTTCGTCATCGGCGGCGCGGGCCTGTTCGAGGCGCTGGTCGAGCGCGGCCTGCGCCCGGTGCAGAGCCTGGAGGACGAGCCGGTGGCCGTGGTCTCCGGCTACCATCCCGACATCCTGTGGCGCACCGTGATGACCGGCGCCCTGCTGGTGCAGCGCGGCCTGCTGTGGGTCGCCTCGAACACCGACATGACCGTGCCGACGCCGGAGGGGAAGGCTCCCGGCAACGGCGTGCTGGTGGAGACCGTGGCCAGGTTCGCGCAGCGCGAGCCGATCGTGGCCGGGAAGCCCCGCCCTCCGCTGTTCGAGGAGACCCTGCGCCGGGTCGGGGGCCGGCGCCCGCTGGTGGTCGGCGACCGGCTCGACACCGACATCGAGGGCGCGGTCAACGCGGGCTACGACAGCCTGCTGGTGCTCACCGGGGTGACGAGCCTCGAGACACTGGTGACCGCCGAGCCGGTGCAGCGGCCGACGTACCTGAGCGCCGACCTGGCCGGGCTGCACACCCCGCACCCGGCGCCCGGCAGCGACGACGGCGCAGCGGTGCTCGGCGGCTGGCGCGCGAGCGTGGCTTCGGGTCGACTGCGGGTGGACGGCTCCGGCTCGTCCGACGACTGGTGGCGGGTGGCGGCGACGGCCGCGTGGGCGCACCTGGACCGCGACGGCCGGCCTGTCGACGTCGCCGGCCTGCGGCCGCCCGGTACGGTGGACGCCGGTCCCTAGGCACGACGAGCACGGAGATGACCAGGTGAGCGAGCAGAGCGAGACCTCGGCCCCGGAGCCGACCGGCGATTCCCGCGTCGACGACGTCGTCGGGTCGCTCGACCGCCTCGACGACCTGCCGGTCGGGGAGCACGTCGCGGTCTTCGAGTCCGCGCATGACGCGCTGCGCGGGGCGTTGACCGACGCGGACCCGGGCGACACCTCCGGTCCTGCCTAGAGCCGGTGCCTCCCCGTCGCCTGCGGCTCGACGCAGAGCTGGTCCGCCGAGGACTGGCCCGGTCGCGCGAGCATGCCGGCGAGCTCATCTCCGGCGGTCGGGTCACGGTGGCCGGCGTCGTCGCGTCCAAGCCGGCGACCGGCGTCACCACCGACGTGGCGGTCGTGGTGCGTGAGGATCCCGACCGGCCGGACTACGTCTCGCGCGGTGGCCACAAGCTCGCCGGCGCGCTCGCGGTCCTCGAGCCGCGCGGGTTGGTGGTCGCGGACCGGCGCTGCCTCGACGCGGGCGCCTCCACCGGCGGGTTCACCGACGTCCTGCTCCGTCACGCCGCCGCGGAGGTGGTCGCGGTCGACGTCGGCTACGGCCAGCTGGCCTGGTCGCTCCAGCAGGACCCGCGGGTGCGGGTCCACGACCGCACCAACATCCGTGGCCTCACCCCGGAGCTGGTGGGCGGCCCGGTCGACCTCGTGGTCGGTGACCTGTCGTTCATCTCGCTGCGACTCGTGCTCGACGCCCTGCTGGGGGTCACCTCCGCGGACGGGGACCTCTGCCTGATGGTCAAGCCTCAGTTCGAGGTCGGCAAGGACCGGGTCGGCAAGGGTGGCGTGGTCCGGGACCCGACCTGGCGGGCCGAGGCGGTCATCGCGGTCGCCTCCGCCGCGGCAGAGCGCGGCTGGGGCGCCCAGGCGGTCACCACGTCACCGCTGCCGGGGCCGTCGGGCAACGTCGAGTACTTCCTGTGGCTCCGGCGGGCGCCGGCCCTGGTCACCCCCGACGCGGTGACGGACGAGGTACGCCGGACCGCGGGCCCGGGGGCGCCGGGTGAGAAGGTGGGTCCGTGAACGTCTCCACGCAGGCCGACCGCCGGGTGCTCGTCATCGCGCACACCGGTCGTTCGGCGGCGCGCCGGGTGGCCGAGCAGTTCTGCGCCGCGCTCACGCGCCACCACGTGGCCGTCCGGCTGCTCAAGGAGGAGGCCGCGGACCTGCTCCTGGACCCTGGGGTGGACACCGACGACATCGAGGTGGTGGAGGCCGACGAGCTGGCCTCCGCCGACTGTGAGCTGGCCGTGGTCATCGGCGGAGACGGAACGATCCTGCGCGCCGCCGAGCTGACCCGCACGACCGGCACCCCCCTGCTCGGCGTCAACCTCGGCCATGTCGGGTTCCTGGCGGAGGCCGAGAGCGACGACGTCGACTTCACGATCGCTGCGGTCGTCAACCGCCGCTACACCTCAGAGGAGCGGATGACGCTCGAGGTCCAGGTGTTCCGCGACCGCGAGCTCGTCGCCACTACCTGGGCGCTCAACGAGGCCAGCGTCGAGAAGGCCTCGCGGGAGCGGATGCTCGAGGTGGTCGTCGAGGTCGACGGCCGACCGCTGTCGCGGTGGGGCTGTGACGGCGTGGTGTGCGCGACGCCGACCGGCTCGACCGCCTACAACTTCAGTGCCGGTGGCCCGATCGTCTGGCCGGGGGTCAAGGCGCTGCTGATGGTCCCGATCAGCGCGCACGCGCTGTTCGCCCGGCCGCTGGTGGTCTCGCCGACCTCCGTGCTGGCCGTCGAGGTCATCGCCCGCCAGGACGGCTCGGGGGTGCTGTGGTGTGACGGCCGCCGGACCGTCGAGCTGCCGCCCGGCGCCCGCATCGAGGTCCGTCGCGCGAGCCGTCCGGTCCGTCTGGTGCGGCTCCACGAGGCGCCGTTCACCGATCGGCTGGTGGCCAAGTTCGAGCTGCCGGTGGCCGGCTGGCGGGGCGCGGCTGAGGGACGCCGCCGTCGCAACAGCCAGTCCGCCGCGGACGAGCGAGCCGCGGACGAGCGAGCGGCGGACGAGCGAGCCGCGGACGAGCGAGCGGCGGACGAGCGAGCCGCGGACGGGAGAGGCGCGGACGGTGATTGAGGAGCTGCGGATCGACTCGCTCGGCGTCATCGACGAGTCGGTGCTCGAGCTCGGGCCGGGCTTCACCGCGATCACCGGCGAGACCGGCGCCGGCAAGACGATGATCGTCACCGCGCTGGGGCTGCTGCTGGGTGGTCGCGCGGACTCCGGCGCGGTCCGGACGGGCGCCAAGGCCGCGCGGGTCGAGGGCCTCGTCTCCCTGGTCCGGCTGCCCGACGCCACGGCCAGGGAGGTCGGCGAGCAGGTCGAGGGGGCCGGAGGAGCGGTCGAGGAGGACCGCCTGCTGCTGGCCCGACAGGTCTCTGCCGAGGGGCGCTCGCGCGCGTTCGCCGGCGGCGCGTCGGTCCCCGCCGCGACCATCGCCGGGCTGGCGGACCGGCTCGTCGCCGTCCACGGCCAGTCCGACCAGCACCGGCTGCTCAGGTCCTCGGCCCAGCGGGACGCGCTCGACAGCTTCGCCGGCGCCGACACCGTCGGGCTGCGCTCCCGGTACGCCGAGGGCTACCGCCGGCTGCGCGCCACCGAGGCCGAGCTGGTCGACGTGGTGGCCAACGCCCGTGAGCGCGCCCGCGAGGCCGACCTGCTCCGGTTCGGTCTCGGCGAGGTCGAGGCCGTCGACCCGCAGCCCGGCGAGGACGCCGAGCTCGCTGTCGAGGAGAGCCGGCTCGGGTTCGCCGACACGCTGCGCACCGCCGCCGAGCAGGCCCGAGAGTGGCTGTCCTCCGACGACGGATCCGCGGACGCGCTCGCGGCCGTGTCGGGGGCCCGCAAGCTGCTCGACGGGGTCCGTGAGCACGACGCGGAGGCGGCCGGGCTCGCCGACCGGCTGGCGGAGGTCAGCTACCTGCTCTCCGACGTCGCTGCCGACGTCTCGTCCTACGCCTCCTCGCTGGAGACCGACCCGGCCCGGCTGGCGGCCGTGTCCGAGCGACGCGCGGCGCTGCTCGCCCTGACCCGCAAGTACGGCGAGACCGTCAAGGACGTGCTCGCCTGGGCCGCCGACGCGGCGCAGCGGCTGGCCTCCCTGGAGGGCGCCGACGGCTACGTCGAGGAGCTGAGGGAGCGCCGCGCGGCGCTGCGCGCGGAGCTCGGCGGCCTCGCGGCCACGTTGTCGCGGCGGCGCGCCCGGGCTGCGGCCGACCTGGCCCGCATCGTGAGCGACGAGCTGACCTCGCTCGCGATGCCGCACGCCGAGCTCACCGTGGCCGTCCGGCAGGTCGAGGCGGCCGGGCCGGCGGGCGCGAGCTCCGATCCGGAGCCCGACGCCGGCCTGAGGGTCGGGGACCGGGTGCTCGCCTTCGGGCCGCACGGCGCCGACGAGGTCGAGTTCCTGCTCGGCGCGAACCGCGGGGCGGAGCCTCGTCCGCTCGGTCGCGGCGCCTCGGGCGGCGAGCTGTCCCGGGTGATGCTCGGCGTCGAGGTGGCGCTGGCCGCGACGAACCCGGTGCCGACGTTCGTGTTCGACGAGGTGGATGCCGGGGTCGGCGGCAAGGCCGCGGTCGAAGTCGGCCGGCGGCTCGCCGCGCTGGCCCGGCACGCCCAGGTGCTCGTGGTGACGCACCTTCCGCAGGTGGCCGCCTTCGCCGACCAGCACGTCGTCGTCGCCAAGTCCGACGACGGCACCGTGACCACCTCGGACCTGGCGGTGCTCGACGACGCGAGCCGGGTCAAGGAGCTCTCCCGGATGCTGGCCGGTCTCGAGGACTCCGAGACGGCGCTCGCGCATGCCGAGGAGCTGCTCGCCACGGCCCGGGAGTCCCGCGCCGTCGGCTGACCGACATCCGGTGCGCGCGATGTATCGGGTGGCGCGCCGCGGGGTAGAGGTAGCGCCATGGCGACGGTACAGGCCGGCGACGGTGGTCTCGACGTCGCCACAGGCGGCGCGGGCACGAGCGCGTGGACGGCGTTCCGGCGGGACCGCGCCGCGATGTTCGGCCTCGCCGTCATCGTCATCGCCCTGCTCGTCGCCGCGACGGCGCCGTGGGTGGCCGGCGTGGGCGGGCAGAACCCGTTCACGTACCACGCCGACGCCCTGCAGGGCGACGGCTCACCGCGCGGAGCCTTCGGCGGCGTGAGCAGCACGCACTGGTTCGGCGTCGAGCCGCTCACCGGACGGGACCTCTACGCGATCGTGGTGTACGGCGCGCGCACGTCCATCCTCGTGGGCGTCGCCTCCACCGCCGTCGCGGTCACGATCGGGGTGCTGGTCGGGAGCACCGCCGCGTTGTTCGGCGGCTGGTACGACCGGGTCGCGAGCCGGGTCGTCGACGTGCTCTTCGGCTTCCCGAGCCTGATCTTCATGATCGCCCTCGGCGCCTTCGCACCTCCGACCCTGCCGAAGTGGCTGCTGATCGTGCTGGTGATCGGCGTGTTCGGGTGGCCGATGATCGCCCGGGTGGTGCGCGGGCAGTCCCTGCAGCTGATGAACCGCAACTACGTCAGCGCGTCGCGGGCGATGGGCTCCGGCCCGTGGCACGTCCTCGGCACGCACCTGCTGCCCAACCTGGCGAGCACGGTGATCGTCTTCGCGACCATGGCGATCCCGGCGAACATCGGCGCGGAGGCCGCGCTCTCCTTCCTCGGGGTCGGGGTCCCGCCGCCGACGCCGGCCTGGGGCCGCACGATCGGGAACGCGATCGCGTGGATCGCCACCGACCCGTGGTACCTCCTGGCGCCGGCGGCGGCGCTGTTCGTGATCACGCTCGCCTTCAACCTGGTCGGCGACGGGCTGCGCGACGCCTTCGACCCGCGGCTGGCGGGTCGCCGGTGAGCACCACGACGTACGTCCTGCGCCGTCTGGTCGCCGCTGTGCTGGTGCTGCTGGTCATCGCCGCGCTGACCTTCCTGGTCTTCCACCTGCTCCCGAACGACGTCTCGCAGGCGTCCTGCGGGAAGCCGTGCACCGCCGAGCGCCGGGAGGCGGTCCGGCACTTCCTGGGCTACGACCAGCCGGTCCTGGTGCAGGTCGCGGACTTCCTGCGCGGCATCGTCGCCGGCCGGACGTACGGCGACGGGACCGCGGCGGTCGTCTGCCACGCTCCGTGCTTCGGCTACTCGTTCCGGCTCAACGAGAGCGTGACGGCGCTGATCGGCGACCGGTTCCCGGTGACCGCGTCGATCGCACTCGGCGCGGCCCTGCTCTGGACGGTGGTCGGGGTCACGGCCGGTGTGGTGGCCGCCCTGCGACGCGGGACCTGGATGGACCGGGCCGCGATGGCCTCCACGGTCGTCGGGGTCTCCGCGCCGACGTACCTGGTGGGTCTGGTGGGCATCTACGTGTTCGGGTTCCGGCTCAACGTGCTGCCGGTCGGGACCTACGTGCCGCTCCTGCAGGACCCGGTCGGGTGGGCCTGGCACCTCACGCTGCCCTGGGTGGTGCTCGCGGTCGCGAGCGCCGCCATCTACACCCGGATGACCCGCGGGCAGCTGCTCGAGGTGCTCGGCGACGACTTCGTGCGCACCGCCCGCGCCAAGGGCCTCCCGGAGCGGCGGGTGGTGCTGCACCACGCGCTGCGCAACGCCCTGCTGCCGATCGTGACGATCTTCGGCCTCGATCTCGGAGCCCTCCTCGGCGGTGCCGTGAT
Source organism: uncultured Actinomycetota bacterium (assembly GCA_963811365.1). Lineage (GTDB taxonomy): Bacteria > Actinomycetota > Actinomycetes > Propionibacteriales > Nocardioidaceae > CAWEQW01. Next base: position 157,981 of record CAWEQW010000003.1, read on the forward strand.
CACCGAGAAGATCTTCAGCATGCAGGGCCTCGGCTCGCTGCTCATCGACTCCGTGGGGAACCTCGACCTGCCGGTCGTGCTCGGCGTGACGCTGTTCTCCGCGTTCCTGATCGTGCTGGCCAACCTGGTCGTGGACCTCGCCTACGGCTGGCTCGACCCGCGCGTCACCCGCTCCGGCGGATGAACCAGACTGGTACACCCATCTCGGAGAGGAACCTCGTGAACCGCACCTTCACGACCGTGCTCGGCGCAGCAGCGCTCGCACTGGTCGCCACTGCGGCCGCCGGCTGCAACGCGAACCCGTCCCAGAACAGCTCGTCGTCCAACCAGGGCTTCCACCGCGGCGGAACCCTGACCATCTACTCCTCCGCCACCGAGCAGGACTTCGACCCCGCCAAGAGCCAGAGCCTGGCGATCACCTCCCAGGGCCTGGTGCACCGGCGGCTGACCACCTGGGACATCCGTCCGGGCCACCAGCCCCACGTGGTGCCGGACCTCGCCACCACCACCGGCAGGCCGACCGACGGCGGCCGGACCTGGACCTACACGCTGAAGAAGGGGCTGCGGTTCTCCGACGGCGAGCCGATCACCGCCGCCGACGTCAAGTACGGCGTCGAGCGGTCGTTCGCCCCCGAGCTGTCCGGGGGGCTCGGCTACCACAAGATGTTGCTCGCGCACGCCGCGCACTACACCGGGCCGTACCAGGGCAAGCAGCTGTCCTCGATCGACACCCCGGATGCGCGCACGATCGTGTTCCACCTGAACACGCCGTACGGCGACTGGCCCTGGATCGCCTCGATGCCGGCCTTCGCGCCGGTGCCGCAGTCCAAGGACACCAAGCCTGCGACGTACGGCAGCCACCCGGTCGCCTCGGGCCCCTACCAGGTGCAGTCGGTCAGGCAGGGCACCTCGGTCACCCTCGAGCGCAACCCGCACTGGAGCCGGTCCACCGACCCGGTGCGGACCGCCGGACCCGACCACATCGTCTTCCAGCTCGGCCAGGACGACGCCGTCGCCGCGCAGCAGCTGATCGCCGACTCGGGCGCCGCCAAGGACGCGTTCGGCGCCGGCTTCGTCCCGCCCGCGCAGCTCAAGCAGATCACGTCGGACCCCGGCGCCCGCTCGCGTCTCGCGCTGTCGCACCCCGGCGCGCTGGAGTACCTCGCGATCAACAACCAGCGGCCGCACCTCGGCAACCGGACGGTTCGGCGGGCGATCGAGTACGCCGTGGACAAGCGGGTCTTCCAGCTCGCCGCCGGCGGCACGCAGGGCGGCGCGCTCGCCAGCACGCTGATCACCCCCGGCATCCCCGGCCGCGAGCAGTACGACCTCTACCCGGCGCCGGCGAACGGCGACCCGGCCAAGGCCAGGAGGCTGCTGGCCAAGGCCGGCGCGCAGCACCTCACCCTGACCCTGGTCACCGCCAACGACAGCGCCAGCGTGGGCCAGGCGGAGGCGATCCAGCAGGGGCTCCAGCGCGCCGGCATCACCGTGCGGATCCAGCCGCAGGACCCGAACGTGTACGTCGACACGGTCACCGGCGACAAGGGCGACTACGACCTGACGGTCAGCAGCTGGCAGCCGGACTTCCCCAGCGCCAACGGCAACATCTCGCCGCTGTTCGCCTCGAGCCAGATCGGCGGAGGCGGCTACAACCTGTCGCGCTACTCCAGCCCGGAGGTCGACGCGCTGATCGCCAAGGCGACCGCCGAGGTCGACCAGGCAGCAGCTGGACGGGACTGGGCGAGAGCCGACCGCCGGATCATGCAGGACGCGCCGGTCGTGCCACTGCTGTACGCCCGCAACGCCTTCCTGCGCGGATCCGACGTGCAGAACTTCGACGTCTCGGGCTTCCCGAACTACCCGAACTACCTGCGCGTCTCACTGGCTCGGTGAGGGGACGGGTGGACTGCCGGTGAGTGCCCTGCTCGCGGTCCGGGACCTGCGGATCGGCTTCCCGAACGGGCGGTCGACCCGCAGCGAGGTCGTGCACGGGATCGACCTGGAGGTGGCGCGCGGCCGGGTGCTGGCGCTGGTCGGGGAGTCCGGCTCGGGCAAGTCGGTGACCGCGCAGGCGGTCCTCCGGCTGCTCCAGCCGGGCACCCTGGTCACCGGGAAGGTCCTCCTGGACGGGACGGACCTGCTCACGGTGTCCGCCGAGCAGATGCGAGCGGTGCGCGGCGACCGGGTCGGGACGGTGTTCCAGGAGCCGATGGCGGCGTGGAACCCGGTGCACAGGATCGGTGCGCAGATCCAGGAGGCGCTGACCGCGCATCGTGACGGCGCCGGCGGCGCGACGCCCGACCGGGTGCGGGAGCTGCTGTCCGCAGCCGGGCTGGGCGAGCCGGACCGGGTGGCGGCGTCGTACCCGCACGAGCTCTCCGGCGGACAGCTCCAGCGCGCGATGGTGGCCATGGCCACCAGCCGCGAGCCGGACCTGCTGATCGCGGACGAGCCCACCACGGCGCTCGACGTGACGGTGCAGGCAGGCGTGCTCGAACTCCTCCGGTCGCTCGCCCGGGGCCGAGGCACCGGTGTGCTGCTGATCACCCACGACATGGGCGTCGTGGCCGACCTCGCCGACGACGTGGTGGTGCTGCGTGCCGGCCGGGTGGTGGAGCGCGGGTCCGTCGAGGAGGTGCTGGGCCGTCCCCGCCACGCGTACACCCGGACCCTGCTCGCCGCGGTGCCCCGACTCGACGCCGCCCCGGATCCCCGCCGGGACGGGGGAGCGGCTCACGAGACCGTCGCCCGGCTCGCGGGGGTCGAGGTCCGCTACACCGGCAGCCGGGGGCTGCCGTGGCGCGCGCCGTCGACGCTGCACGCGGTGCGCGGCGTCGACCTCGACCTGGTCGAGGGCCGCACGACGGGGCTGGTGGGGGAGTCCGGGTCGGGCAAGTCCACCGTGGGCCGGTGCCTCACCGGTCTGGTCGCGCCGAGTGCGGGTCGGGTCCTGGTGGCCGGCCTCGACCTCGCCGACGCCCGTGGACGGCGGCTCCGGGAGATCCGCCGCGAGGTGGGCATCGTCTTCCAGGACCCGGGCTCCTCGCTCAACCCCAAGCGCAGCGTGGGGCGCGCGATCGCGGAGCCGCTGCGCCTCGACGGCTGGAGACGCTCCCGGATGCTGGCCCGCGTCGAGGAGCTGTTGGCCGCGGTGGATCTCGACCCGGTCATGGCGGCCCGGTTCCCGCACCAGCTCTCCGGCGGTCAGCGTCAGAGGGTCGCGATCGCGCGGGCGCTGGCGCTGCACCCACGGCTGCTCGTCGCCGACGAGCCCACCAGCGCCCTCGACGTCTCGGTGCAGGCGCGGGTGCTGTCGCTGCTGCGTCGCCTGCAGGATGACCTCGGCTTCGCCTGCCTGTTCATCAGCCACGACCTCGCGGTGGTCGGTGCCGTCGCCGACGACGTCGCCGTGATGCGCGACGGTCGGATCGTCGAGCACGGCCCTGCCCGCGCCGTCCTCACGGCGCCGAGCGACCCCTACACGGCGCGGCTGCTGGCCGCCGCACCGGTGGCGGACCCGGTCGAGCAGCGCCGTCGGCGAGACGCCGTACGGCACCTCGTCTGACCCCGAGAGCCACCCGTGGACAGTCCACGCCGAGGGGCGGCGCCTCCGTGGAACGCCCGGCGCCGCGTGGCAGGATTCAAGGGCCATGAGATTCCCCTCCCGCCACCCCGCTGCCGACGGCATGCCCGGGGTCGTCGGAACCGTGCGCCTGGACCGGCGCCTCGGGTCGCTGCTGCGCCACCTGCAGCCCGGCGACATCGCCGTGGTCGAGCACCTCGACCTCGACCGGGCGCACGCCGAGGCGCTCGTCGAGCGGGGCGTGGTCGCCGTGGTCAACGCCTCGGCGTTCATCTCCGGCCGCTACCCCAACCTCGGACCCCAGGTGCTCGCCGGCGCGGGGGTCGCGATGCTGGACAGCGTCGGGCCCGAGGTGTTCGGTGCGGTCCGCGACGGCGCCACGGCGCGCGTCGAGGGCGACACCCTGGTCGTCGGCGACAACGTCGTGGCCCGGGGTCACGCACTGACCGGCGAGGACGTGCAGCGGCTGATGGACGAGGCCCGCAGCGGGCTGTCCTCGCAGCTGCAGAGCTTCACCCACAACACCACCGAGTTCCTCCGTCGCGAGCAGGACCTGCTGCTGCGCGGCGAGGGCATCCCGGACACCACCACCCGCTTCGAGGGCCGCCCGGCCGTCGTCGTGGTCCACGGCTACGACTACCGCGACGACCTGCGGGCTCTGCGCGGCTACATCCGCGAGCAGCACCCCCTGCTCGTCGGGGTCGACGCCGGTGCGGATGCGCTGCTCGAGGCCGGCCACCGCGTGGACCTGGTGGTGGTCGGCGCCGGCGGGCTGGACCAGCCCGGCACGGCCGAACAAGGCCAGGCCGTGTCCGACAGGGCGCTGCGCGCGGCTCGCGAGGTCGTGCTGCACACCGACCGGTCCGGTCGCGCGGTCGGCGCCGACCGCCTCGAGCGACTCGGCGTGCGAACCCGAGCCTTCGCCGCCTCCGGCACGTCGGAGGACGCCGCCCTGCTGCTCGCCGACCACGCCGGCGCCTCGATGCTGGTCACGGTGGGCATGCACGCCACCCTCGACGACCTGCTGGACCGCCAACGGACCGGGCTCGCCAGCGTGTTCCTCACCCGGCTCCGGGTCGGCACCAAGGTCGTGGACGCCAAGAACGTCCCGCGGCTGTACGCCGGACGGGTGCGGCCCTGGCACCTCCTGCTCGTCCTGCTCGCCGGCCTCGTGGCCCTCGGTGTCGCGCTCGCCGCCACCCCGGTGGGCAGCGACTGGTGGTCGTCGGTGCACCGCGGCCTGAGCGACCTCGTCTCCTGGATCCAAGGACTCCTCACGTGATCTCTTTCCGCTACCACATCGTCTCGATCGTCTCGGTGTTCCTCGCGCTCGCCGTGGGCGTCGCGCTCGGCGGCGGACCGCTCAAGGGCGAGGTGGACAACACCCTCGTGCAGCAGGTCAAGACCGACCGGAAGACCAAGGCGTCGCTGCGCGCGGACATCGTCACGCTGAAGAGCGCCTACGACTTCCAGGACCGGTTCGCAGCCACCGCCGCCCCGGACCTGCTGGCCGGCGACCTGAACGGTCGGGCGGTCACCCTGGTGCAGCTGCCCGGCGCCGCGCCGGCGGACGTCACGGCGGTCACCACGTTCATCAAGGAGGCGGGTGGCTCCGTCGCTGGCACCCTCCGCGCGGGCAGCGGGTTGCTCGACGTCGGCAACAAGCAGCTCGTCGAGGAGCTCGGCACCCAGCTGCTGCAGGGCGCCAGCGACGTCAGCGTGCCGGCCAAGGCGAGCGGCTACCAGCGGATGGGCGCGCTGCTGGCGCGGGCGATCGGCACCGACCGGGCCGGCGGCGCGGTGGTGGACGGCACCGCCAGCAGCATCCTGGCCGGGCTGAGCACGGCCGGACTGATGTCCGCACAGGGCACCTTCGAGCGGCGCGGCAGCCTGGTGCTGTTCGTGGCCGGTCCGCCGAGCGGCACCGACGAGCAGAAGCAGGGCGCGAACGGCATCGCCACCACCCTGATCGAGGCGGTAGACAACGGCACCGCGGGTGCGGTCGTGGCCGGTCCGCTCTCCTCCGCGGGCGACAACGGGCTCGTCAAGGCGGTGCGCGACGACGTGGTCACGGCCCGCGACGTCTCCACTGTCGACGTGTTCGAGCGCACCGCCGGCCAGGTGGTGACGGTCATGGCGCTCGCCGAGCAGGCGACGGGCAAGACCGGACACTACGGGGCCGTCGACGCCGCGAACGGCGCGATGCCCGGCGCCCGCTCGACGACCGGCTGACGACCGGCTGACGAACGGGCGACGGAGCCCGGCGGGGCTTGCCGGTTCCGCGCGGCGCATTGGTAGGCTAGAACCCCGTGGACGATCATTGGTCGTCGCAGCACGTGCCCCACCTGACGGACACCAGCCACGGGAGCTCACTTGGCCGCATCGCAGCCGACCAAACACGTCTTCGTCACCGGTGGGGTGGCCTCCTCGCTCGGCAAGGGACTCACCGCCTCCTCGCTGGGAAGCCTGCTGAAGTCGCGGGGGCTGCGGGTCACGATGCAGAAGCTCGACCCGTACCTCAACGTGGACCCCGGGACGATGAACCCGTTCCAGCACGGCGAGGTGTTCGTGACCAACGACGGGGCGGAGACCGACCTCGACATCGGCCACTACGAGCGGTTCCTCGACGCCGACCTCTCCCAGACCGCGAACGTCACGACCGGCCAGGTCTACTCCGAGGTCATCGCCAAGGAGCGGCGCGGCGACTACCTCGGTGACACCGTCCAGGTGATCCCGCACATCACCAACGAGATCAAGGAGCGGGTCCGCGCGATGGCCGGCCCCGACGTCGACGTGGTGATCACCGAGGTCGGCGGCACGGTCGGCGACATCGAGTCGCTGCCGTTCCTCGAGGCGGCCCGGCAGATCCGTCACGACGTCGGCCGCGACCACGTCTTCTTCCTGCACGTCTCGCTGGTGCCCTACATCGGCCCGTCCGGCGAGCTCAAGACCAAGCCCACCCAGCACTCCGTGGCCGCACTCCGCTCGATCGGCATCCAGCCGGACGCGATCGTCTGCCGATCCGACCGGCCGGTGCCCGACAACGTCAAGCGCAAGATCTCGCTGATGTGCGACGTCGACGACGAGGCGGTCGTGAACGCCAGCGACGCGGCCTCGATCTACGACATCCCCAAGGTGCTGCACTCCGAGGGGCTCGACGCCTACGTCGTACGCCGGCTGAACCTGCCGTTCCGGGACGTCGACTGGACCGGCTGGGACGACCTGCTGCGGCGGGTGCACCACCCGTCGGAGGAGGTCACGGTCGCGCTGGTCGGCAAGTACATCGACCTTCCCGACGCCTACCTGTCCGTCGCCGAGGCGCTGCGGGCCGGTGGCTTCGCCCACGAGGCGAAGGTGAACCTGCTCTGGGTGCCCTCGGACGAGTGCGCGACCAAGGAGGGCGCCGCCCGGCACCTCGCCGACGCCGACGCGGTGTGCGTGCCCGGCGGCTTCGGGATCCGGGGCATCGAAGGCAAGGTCGGAGCGCTGCAGTACGCCCGCACGCACGGCGTGCCCACCCTCGGGCTGTGCCTCGGCCTGCAGTGCATGGTGATCGAGTACGCCCGGCACCGTGCCGAGCTGCCCGATGCGGACTCCACCGAGTTCCACCCCGGCTGCACCGAGCCGGTGATCGCCACGATGGCCGAGCAGGAGCACATCGTCTCCGGTGCCGGCAACCTCGGCGGCACCATGCGGCTGGGGCTCTACCCGGCCGAGCTCAAGGACGGCTCCCTGGTGCGCGAGGCGTACGGCGAGGCGAAGGTCGAGGAACGGCACCGGCACCGCTACGAGGTGAACAACGGCTACCGCGGCCGCCTCGAGGAGGCCGGCCTGGTGTTCTCCGGCACGTCGCCCGACAACCACCTCGTGGAGTTCGTCGAGCTGCCGCGCGAGGTGCACCCCTACTACGTCGCGACCCAGGCGCACCCCGAGCTGCGCTCCCGGCCGACCCGCCCGCACCCGTTGTTCGCCGGGCTGGTCGGCGCGGCCATCGCCCGGCAGCGTGAGCTGCGCTTCCCCATCGACGAGTCGGCGCTGCGGCGGCCGGCGCTCGACGAGGTGTGAGCGATGTCCGACGACGCCCCCCTCGAGGACCGACCGGAGGAGTGGTCGGTGCACGACGTCGAGGACGTGTGGACCGGGCCCGCGCCGTTCTCCGTGCACCTGGAGACGATCTCCGCCCCCGACCGCCCCGACGAGACCTTCGGGAGGCTCGTGGTGCGGCACCCCGGCGCCGTGGTCGTCCTCGCGGTCGACGACGCGCAGCGCGTGTTCGTGCTGCGCCAGTACCGCCACCCGTCGCGCAGGCGGTTCGTGGAGCTTCCCGCCGGCCTGCTCGACCAGCCGGGGGAGGACCCTGTCGAGGCGGCTCGCCGGGAGCTGCGCGAGGAGGGCCTGCTGCTGGCCGGGTCGTGGACCCACCTGCTGACGTCGTACAACTCGCCGGGCATCAACGACGAGCGCGTCGAGACCTACCTCGCCGAGGACCTGTCGGCGGCGCCGGACCGCGGCGACTTCGAGCCCGAGCACGAGGAGGCCGACATGACGGGCGGCTGGGTGCCGGCGGCCGAGCTGCTCGAGGCGGTACTCGACGGACGGGTCGCCGACGGCCCGACCGGTCAGGCGGTGATGGCGTACGCGCTCAAGGTCGGCCTCCGTCGCGAAACCGTGGATCCGCCACGGAACAAGTCGTCGTAGGCGCTTGCTGGTTCGGTTTCCGTAGGAGACTGAAGGGCAATACACTCACCTCGTCGTCCCGACGGCGTGGCGACGTCACATGAGAGGAAGTCCCAGTCGATGAAGGTCGGCGTTCCGAAGGAAGTCAAGAACCACGAGTACCGGGTGGCGATCACGCCGGTGGGCGTCCACGAGCTCACCCAGCACGGTCACCAGGTGTACGTCGAGACGGGTGCCGGAGCCGGCTCGCTGATCCCCGACGACGAGTACGTCGCGGCCGGCGCGACGATGCTCGGCACCGCCGACGACGTGTGGGACATCGCGGAGACGGTGCTCAAGGTCAAGGAGCCCGTCGCGGAGGAGTACCACCGCATGCGCGACGGTCAGACCCTGTTCACCTACCTGCACCTCGCCGCGGACAAGCGGCTCACCGAGGAGCTGGTCGCGCGCCGGGTGACCGGCATCGCCTACGAGACCGTGCAGCTGCCGTCCGGAACGCTGCCGCTGCTCTACCCGATGTCCGAGGTGGCCGGCTGCCTTGCCCCGCAGGTCGGCGCGCACGCGCTGATGAGGGCCCAGGGCGGTCGCGGCGTGCTGCTCGGCGGTGTCGGCGGGGTGGCCAACGCCAAGGTCGTCGTGATCGGTGCGGGCGTGGCCGGTCAGAACGCGGCCAACATCGCGCTCGGCATGGGCGCCGACGTGACGCTGCTCGACACCGACCTCGACAAGCTGCGGATGTCGTTCTGGCGCTACAGCAACCGCGTGCACGGCCTGGCCTCGTCGAAGCTCGCCATCCGGCAGCAGGTGATGCAGGCCGACCTGGTGATCGGCGCGGTGCTGATCCCGGGAGCGAAGGCGCCCAAGCTGGTCAGCAACGATCTCGTCGCGCAGATGAAGCCGGGCTCGGTGCTGGTAGACATCGCGGTGGACCAGGGCGGCTGCTTCGAGGACACCCGTCCCACCACGCACGCGAACCCGACGTTCATGGTCCACGAGTCGGTGTTCTACTGCGTCGCGAACATGCCCGGCGCGGTGCCGAACACCTCCACCTACGCGCTGACGAACGCCACGCTGCCCTACGTCGTGGCGCTCGCCGACAAGGGCTGGAAGCAGGCGCTGCGCGACGACCGCTCGCTGGCGCTCGGCCTGAACACCTACGGCGGGGAGCTCACCTACGCACCGGTGGCCGAGGCCCACGGGCTGACCAGCGCGACCCTCGACGGGGTGCTCGCCTGAGCGGCCCCACGCCGCTGCAGCGCGAGGTCCGGGGCTACCTCGACCATCTCGTGGTCGAGCGCGGTCTCGCGGCCAACACGCTGACGTCGTACCGCCGCGACCTGCGGCGCTACGTCGGCTTCCTGGCGGGCCGCGACGTCCACGACGTCGCGGTCGTGCGGGAGGAGGACGTCACCGCGTTCCTGATGGCGCTGCGGGAGGGCGACGCCGAGCACCCGCCGCTCGGTGCCGGCTCGGCGGCGCGGACGGTGGTGGCCGTGCGCGGCTTCCACCGGTTCGCCGTGCGCGAGGGGCTGGCAGCCTCCGACCCGTCATCGGCGGTCCGCCCGCCGGCTCCCGCCAAGCGGCTGCCCAAGGCGCTGCCGCTCGCGGACGTCGAGCGGATCCTGGACGCCGCGGGGGCACCCGGCACGACGCTGGCACTGCGGGACCGGGCGCTGCTCGAGGTGCTCTACGGCACCGGGGCCCGGATCTCCGAGGCGGTCGGCCTCGACGTCGACGACCTCGACCTGGTCTCCACCCCCGAGCAGGGCACCGTGCGACTGAGCGGCAAGGGCGGCAAGCAGCGGGTAGTCCCGGTCGGCTCCTACGCCCGTGCGGCCGTGGAGGCCTACCTGGTGCGCGGCCGGCCGGAGCTGGCGTCCACCGGGCCCGGGGTCGCGGCGCTGTTCCTCAACGCCCGCGGCGGCCGGCTGTCCCGGCAGAGCGCCTGGACGGTGCTGGTGCGCGCCGCCGAGCGGGCCGGGGTCACCGCGGAGGTCTCGCCGCACACGCTCCGGCACTCGTTCGCCACCCACCTGCTCGACGGCGGCGCCGACGTGCGCGTCGTCCAGGAGCTGCTCGGGCACGCCTCGGTGACCACCACGCAGGTCTACACCCTGGTCACCGTGGACAGCCTCCGCGAGGTCTACGCCACCGCGCACCCGCGGGCCCTGGAGTGAGCCGAGTTGTCCACAACGCGGCCCGTCCTGTGTACGGCGCGCCTGCGCGGTGCGCACCGTGTCCCCGGATTTACTGGTTCCGTACGGACCGCATAGAGTCGCCGCGTTGTGCGCGACGGACCGAGACGTCGAGAGTCGACCCGCGCGCAGCACGGCCCTGAGGAGAGGCAAGCAGCGTGAACGACCACGGACCGGCCTCGTACGGCACGAGTGCTCCTGAGATCCCGCCGCTCGTCGACCGCTCGCTCCTCGAGTCGGAGCAGGTCAGCGAGCCGATCCCGTTCCGGCAGCCGGCTGCCGCCGCGGAGCCGATGGTGGCCGAGGAGCCGGCCGAGCCCGTGCTCGGGCCGACCGGGCGCCCGATGCCCCGGCTGCCGGAGCCGCGACCGGTGACCACCCACGGCAACGCGCGCGTGATCTCGATGTGCAACCAGAAGGGTGGCGTCGGCAAGACCACGACGACGATCAACCTCGGGGCTGCGCTCGCGGAGCACGGCCGCAAGGTGCTGTTGGTGGACTTCGACCCGCAGGGCTCGCTGTCGGTGGGCCTGGGGCTGAACCCGCACGACATGGAGCTGTCGATCTACAACCTGCTCATGCAGCGCGACGTGACGCTCGACGAGGTCATCGTGCCGACCAACGTGCCGGGCATGGACCTGCTGCCGTCGAACATCGACCTGTCGGCCGCGGAGGTCCAGCTCGTCCACGAGGTGGCCCGGGAGCAGAGCCTTCAGCGGTTGCTGGCGCCGGCCGTCGCCGACTACGACGTGATCCTCATCGACTGCCAGCCGTCGCTGGGCCTGCTCACCGTCAACGCGCTGACCGCCTCCGACGGCGTGATCGTGCCGCTGGAGTGCGAGTACTTCGCGCTGCGCGGAGTGGCGCTGCTGAAGACCACGATCGACAAGGTCACCGAGCGGCTCAACCCCAAGCTCACCATCGACGGGGTGCTCGGCACCATGTACGACAGCCGCACCCTGCACGGCCGCGAGGTCATGGAGCGGCTCGTACAGGCCTGGGGCGACACCGTGTTCCACACCGTGATCCGGCGGACCGTGAAGTTCTCCGACTCCACCGTGGCGGGCGAGCCGATCACGGTGTACGCCGGCGCGTCGGCGGGCGCGGAGGCCTACCGGCAGCTCGCCAAGGAGGTGGTCGTCCGGTGTCTCGACGGGTGAGCCTGCCGGCCGCCGACGACCTGTTCCGTCCCACAGCCCAGCCGGACGCCCCTGAGCAGCCCTCGGGAGAGTCGGCCGACCAGCCCGCCGAGCGGACGTCCAGCGGGCGCGTGCGGCACGACGAGAAGATGACCGTCTACGTGACCGCAGACGAGCTTCTCGACCTCGAGCACGCCCGGCTGATGCTGCGCCGCGACCACGGGGTCAGCGTGGACCGCGGCCGGCTGGTCCGCGAGGCGGTCGCGATCGTGCTGGCCGACCTCGCCGAGCGCGGCGACGCGAGCGTGCTCGCCCAGCGGCTGTCCCAGGGATGACGGTGACCGAGGTCCCCGCGGCCCTCCACGACGCATCCGACCCAGGCACCGCCGCGGCCGGCTTCTCGCTGCGGCTGGACAACTTCGAGGGGCCCTTCGACCTCCTGCTCAGCCTGATCGCCAAGCACAAGCTGGACATCACCGAGGTCGCCTTGTCGAAGGTGACCGACGAGTTCATCGCGCACCTCAAGGCGCTCGGCCCGCAGTGGGACCTCGAGCAGACCTCGTCGTTCCTGCTGGTCGCCGCGACCCTGCTCGACCTCAAGGCGGCGCGGCTGCTGCCCCAGGGCGACGTCGAGGACGAGGACGACCTCGCCCTGCTGGAGGCGCGGGACCTGCTCTTCGCGCGGTTGCTGCAGTACCGCGCGTTCAAGCAGGTGGCGGCGGTCTTCGAGCAGCGGATGGCCGGCGAGGCGATGCGGCACCCGCGCGCGGTCGGCCTGGACGAGCGCTTCGCGACCCTGCTCCCCGAGGTGCTGATCGGACTCGGGCTCGAGGAGCTCGCGACGCTGGCGGCGAGGGCGATGCAGCCGAGGCCGGTGCTCGAGCTGTCGCTGGCGCACATCCACGCCCCGACGGTCAGCGTCAAGGAGCAGGCCACTGTCGTGGTGGACCGGCTGCGACGGCAGGGCACGATGACCTTCCGAGCGCTCGCGGGAGACTCGCCGGACACCCTGACCACCGTCGCCCGGTTCCTCGCGCTGCTCGAGCTGTTCCGCGAGGGCGCGGTCTCCTTCGACCAGATGACCCCGCTGGGCGAGCTCACCGTCCGGTGGACCGGCGCGGAGGACGGCGAGGTGGAGATCACCGACGAGTTCGACGGCTCGCCCGACGAGGGCCGGGACGTCGGCCGGGGGGAGAGCGACGGCGTCGCCCCGCGCGCCGAGGAGGAGGACACGTGAGCGACGACGAGCTGCCCGCCCGGGAGCAGGACCCGGAGGCCCTGGAGGTCCCCGTGGCCGCGCTCCGCCCTGCGCTGGAGGCCGTGCTGATGGTCGCCGACCAGCCGCTCGACCACGTCACGCTGGCGACTGCGGTGGGCTACCCGGCCGGGGAGGTGGTGGCCGCCCTCGAGCAGCTGTCCGCGGAGTACGCCGAGCAGGGCCGCGGCTTCGACCTGCGCAACGTCGCGGGCGGATGGCGGTTCTACACCCGCGAGGAGTACGCCGCGGTCGTGGAGCGCTTCGTCCTCGACGGACAGCAGGCCCGGCTGACCCAGGCCGCCCTCGAGACGCTCGCGGTGGTGGCCTACAAGCAGCCGGTCAGCCGGGCCCGAGTCTCGGCGATCCGCGGCGTGAACGTCGACGGCGTGATGCGCACCCTGGTCACCCGAGGCCTCGTCGAGGAGGCCGGCCACGACAGGGAGACCACGGCGACCCTCTACCGCACCACGTCGTACTTCCTGGAGCGCATCGGCGTCACCTCGCTCGACGACCTCCCGGAGATCGCGCCGTTCCTGCCTGCCATGGAGGATGTCGACGACGCCGGCGAGCAGCCCGCCGCCCCCGCCTCTGCATGAGCGGCTCCGACACCGATGACGGGCTGGTCCGGCTGCAGAAGCTGCTGGCCCGGTCCGGCGTGGCCAGCCGCCGCCGCTGCGAGGAGCTGATGCTCGCCGGCTCGGTGGAGGTCGACGGGGAGGTGGTGACCCGGCTCGGCACCAAGGTCGACCCGCGCACGGCGGTCATCCGCGTGGACGGGCAGCGGCTGCCTCCGCTGAGCGCCCACGTGTACCTGGTGCTCAACAAGCCTCGGGGGGTCGTGTCGACGATGTCGGACCCGCAGGGCCGTCGTACGCTCGCCGACCTGGTCGCGGACCGTCCGGAGCGGCTGTTCCACGTCGGGCGGCTCGACACCGACACCGACGGGCTGATCCTGCTGACCAACGACGGCGACTTCGCGCAGCGCGTCGCGCACCCGTCGTACGAGCTGGACAAGACCTACGTCGCGGAGGTCGAGGGCGTGGCCACGAAGGCGGTGGCGCGCCGCGTGCTGGACGGGGTGACGCTCGACGACGGGCCGGTGGCCGTGAGCGCGTTCCGGGTGGTCTCGACGTCCGCGGAGCGCTCGATCGTCGAGCTGCGGATCCACGAGGGCCGCAACCGGATCGTCCGGCGGCTGCTCGACGCGGTCGGCCACCCGGTGCGGCGGCTCACCCGGACGGCGATCGGCCCGGTGCTGGTGCGCGGTCTGAGGCCGGGCGCCGTACGCGAGCTGACCCGCGACGAGCTCGGCACCCTGCTCGACGCCGCCCGCCTCTGAGACCCCTCCCCGTTCGTCCGCGGTCCAGCCGGTGAACCGCGCGGGGACATCGCAGACGAATCGCTAGGGTTGGCCGGGTGGCGGTGCGAGCAGTGCGAGGAGCGACCCAGCTCGAGGAGGACGTTCGCGAGCACATGCTCGAACGGGTGGCCGAGATGGTCACCGACGTGATGAAGGCCAACGACCTGGTCGTCGACGACTTCATCAGCGTGGTGTTCACCGCCACCTCCGACCTGGTCTCGGAGTTCCCGGCGTACGCCGCCCGACGGCTCGGCTTCGGCGAGGTGCCGCTGCTGTGCGCGAGGGAGCTCGAGATCGAGGGCTCGATGCCACGGGTGGTGCGGATGCTCGCGCACGTCGAGTCCGAGCTCCCCCGGGCCGACATCACGCACGTCTACCTGCACGGCGCGGCCGGTCTGCGCCGCGACCTGACCCGGGTCCGCGAGGTCCCCGATGAGGCCTGAGGGTCCGGTCCTGGTCGTCGGCGCGGGGCTGCTGGGTACGTCGATCGGGCTGGCGCTGCGCCGCGCGGAGGTGGACGTCGCGATGCGCGACGTCAGCGCGGAGAACCTGCGCATCGCCACCGGGCTCGGCGCGGCGAACGTCACCGAGGAGCCCGGCCCCGGCCCTCGCCTGGTGGTGGTCGCCGTGCCGCCGGACCACCTCGCCGCCGAGATCGCGCGGGCGCTGCAGGACACCGACGCGGTGGTCACCGACGTGGGCAGCGTGAAGGCGGCGCCGCTGCGCGAGGTCAGGTCTCTGGCCCCCCACGAGGCGCTGCCCCGCTACGTCGGCAGCCATCCGATGGCCGGCAGCGAGCGGTCGGGACCGTTCGCGGCCAGCGCCGCGCTGTTCGACGGTCGTCCCTGGGCCGTCACGCCGCACGCCGCGAGCGACCCGCGCGCGGTCGCCGCGGTCACCGCCCTGGCGGCCACCTGCGGGGCGACGCCGCTCACCTTCGACCCCGACGAGCACGACGCGGCGGTGGCCCGCACCTCGCACCTGCCGCACCTCGTCGCCGCGCTCGTCGCCGGCCGGCTCGCCGAGGCACCGCCCGACCACCTCGCGCTCTCCGGCCAGGGGGTGCGCGACGTGACCCGGATCGCCGCGGGGGACCCGGGGCTGTGGCTGCAGATCATCGCCGCCAACACCGCGGCGCTCAGCGTCCTGCTCCGCGAGGTCCGCGGCGACGTCGACCGGCTGCTGAGCGCGCTCGACGACGGGCGGCGCGAGGCGGTGGGGGCGCTGCTCGACCGCGGTGTCGCCGGTACCGCGGCGATCCCCGGCAAGCACGGCGGCCCGTCCCGACCCGAGACCGCGCTGTTCGTCGCGGTGCCGGACCATCCCGGTGAGCTGGCCCGGCTGCTTGCGGACGCGGGGGAGATCGGCGTCAACATCGAGGACCTGCGCATCGACCACGACCCGGGCCGCCCCGTCGGTCTGGTCGAGCTGACAGTGGCCGCCGACCGGGTCGAGCACCTGCTGTCCTCGCTCGAGGACCGGGGTTGGACGACCCACCGGTAGGCTTCGCCCGTCAGCCCTTCCGGCAGCCCAGCCACCCGAGCAGCAAGGACCGCATCTGTGAGCGCGAACGTCGTCGTGGCGATGGACGGACCCTCCGGGTCCGGCAAGTCGAGCACCGCGCGGGGCGTCGCCACCCGGCTGGGGCTGCGCTACCTCGACACCGGCGCGATGTACCGAGCGATGACCGTGTGGATGCTCCGGCACGGCGTCGACGTGGACGACGCCGACGCGGTCGCGGCCATGGCCGACGCACCGCTGCTGGTCTCCGGCACCGACCCGCAGGCGGCGACGGTCACCGTCGACGGCGAGGACGTCGCCGCGGCGATCCGGACGCCCGAGGTGACCCTGGCGGTCAGCGCGGTCAGCGCCGTGCCCCGGATCCGCGAGCGGCTGCTGCGTGAGCAGCGCGACATCATCGGCGGCGGCGGCATCGTGGTGGAGGGTCGCGACATCGGCACGGTCGTCGTACCCGACGCCCCGGTCAAGGTGTTCTTGACCGCGGACGTCGCGGCGCGTGCGGTCCGCCGGACGGCGGAGCTCACCGGCGCCACGGTCGCCGACACCCACCGGGACCTCGCCCGGCGCGACGAGGCCGACTCGGGGCGGGCGGTCTCGCCGTTGCAGATGGCCGCCGACGCCCACCACATCGACACCACGGCCTTCACGCTCGAGCAGGTCGTCGACCAGGTGGTCGCGCTCGTGCGGCAGGCGCAGGAGGACCAGGCAGATGACGACTGAGGAGACCGAGCGGCCCGCCGGCCTGCAGCCTGTGCTCGCGGTCGTGGGCCGGCCCAACGTCGGCAAGTCCACCCTCGTGAACCGGATGATCGGGCGCCGCGAGGCCGTCGTGCAGGACATCCCCGGCGTGACGCGCGACCGGGTGTCCTACGACGCCACCTGGAACGGCCGCGCGTTCACGGTGGTCGACACGGGCGGGTGGGACCCCGATGCCCGCGGGATGGCGGAGCGGATCGCCGCGCAGGCCGAGATCGCGGTGTCGGTCGCGGATGCGGTGCTGTTCGTGGTCGACGCGCTGGTCGGGATCACCGACGCCGACGAGGCCGTCGTACGGATCCTGAGGCGGTCCGGCAAGCCCGTGATCCTTGCCGCGAACAAGGTCGACGACCTGCGCACCGAGGCCGAGGCGGCGGCGCTGTGGAACCTCGGGCTCGGCGAGCCCTACCCGGTCTCGGCGCTGCACGGCCGCGGCTCCGGTGACCTGCTCGACGCCATCCTGGCCGCGCTCCCCGAGACCCCGGAGGAGTCGTTCGCCGAGGTCAGCGGTCCGCGGCGGGTGGCGATCGTCGGGCGGCCCAACGTCGGCAAGTCCTCGCTGCTCAACAAGCTCGCCGGGGCGGAGCGGGTCGTCGTCGACGACGTGGCCGGCACCACCGTCGACCCGGTCGACGAGCTCGTGGAGCTCGGCGGGCGGACCTGGCGGTTCATCGACACAGCCGGCATCCGCAGGCGGATCAAGGAGGCGTCCGGCCACGAGTACTACGCCAGCCTGCGGACCAACAGCGCCATCGAGCGTGCCGAGGTCGCCGTGCTGGTCGTGGACGGCTCTCAGCCGATCTCCGAGCAGGACACCCGGCTGATCACGGCGGTGGCCGAGGCGGGTCGCGCGCTGGTGATCGCGTTCAACAAGTGGGACCTCGTCGACGAGGAGCGCCGGCACTACCTCGACCGCGAGGTCGAACGCGACCTGGTCCGGGTGCAGTGGGCCCCGCGGATCAACGTCACCGCCCGCACCGGCTGGCACGTCGACCGGTTGGTGCCCGCGCTCGATGCCGCGCTGGAGGGCTGGCAGACCCGGGTGACCACCGGCGCTCTCAACACGTTCCTGGGCCGGCTGGTCGCCGAGCACCCGCACCCGGTGCGCGGTGGCCGGCAGCCGAAGATCCTGTTCGGCACCCAGGCGTCCACCGAGCCGCCGACCTTCGTGCTGTTCACGAGCGGGCAGCTCGAAGCGTCGTACCTCCGGTTCGTCGAGCGCCGGCTGCGCGAGGAGTTCGGCTTCGTCGGTACGCCGATCCACCTGCAGCAGCGGCCGCGCGCCAAGCGGGGCCGGAAGGAGCGCTAGCGGACGCCGAGCGCGGTGATCCCGCCGAGCGTCGGCACGAACGCCATGCCCCCGGAGATCGTCACCGACGGGAAGTGGGTGAGCGGGCCGACGCGGCTGACCCGGTAGACCTCGTGGCCGTCGGCCAGGGACAGCACGACCATGTCCTGGGAGTTGCGGTCGGCGACGTACACCCGACCGCCGGCGATCACCGGTGACCCGTAGACGCCGTCGGCGCGCCAGCCCCAGCTGAGGCTGTGCCGTCCGACGTCGAGCCTGCGGATGCCGGTGTCGATGCAGGGCATCAGCACGCTGCGGCCGCTCACCGCACCACCCGAGAACGCGCGACAGCCGTCGAGCGTCGCCAGGGCGCTGCCCACGCCGTGGAAGGTCTGCCCCAGCAGGTACGCGCGTCCGCGCTTGCCCGCGATCACGATGCGGTCGCCGACGTGCGCCGGCGCTCCTGATCCGAGGTCGGCGTCGGCTGCGTTGTCCTCGCGCCAGGTGGCGGGAGCGAACACGGAGAGGCGTCGGAGCCGAACGGGAGTGAGCTCGGTGACCGAGTCGCTCTTGTCCCACGTGCCGCTGGTGCGTGCGCCGTTGCCGGTCGAGACGTAGATGTGCCCGTTGGCTCCACGGGACGGTCCGGGCGGGCTCCAGATGCCGGCCTCGCGCGGGGTCGGCACGGCGTAGTGGTGGATCGTGCCGCGGCCGTTGGTGGCGCTCGAGGTGACGTACCCGACGTAGTTCCCGCAGTCGCCGGCGAGCCCGCCGAAGGTCGCGATGACACGTCCCCCGACGACGAGCAGGGCGGTCCGCTGCTGCTCGGCGTGCCGGTCGCGGTTGGACAGCAGGTCGAGGCTGCGGTGCCAGCGGCGCCCGCCCGTGGAGGCGTTGATCGCCCAGAGCGTGTGGTGGGCCCCCGCCGTCTCCGCGACCACGAAGACGGTGTTGGTGGCGCGGTCGTATGCCGGGGTGCCGGTGATGCCGAGCGGATCGATGTTGCCGCAAGGAAGGGCGCTGAGCGGCTGTGGAGTGCCGAGGTGGACCCGCCACCGGTGCGCTCCGGTGCGCGCGTTGAGCGCCACGACGTTGTTGCGCTCGGTCGCCGCGACCAGCGTCGAGCCGACCACGAGCGGCTCTCCGTACACGGCGCCGCGGAGGCGGGCGCGCCAGACGTGCGCGAGCCGGCCGGGGATCCGGTTCGTCGCGACGCCGGCGCGGTCTCGGGTGCGGTGGTAGGTCGTCCAGTCGGTGAAGGGCACGGCGGCGGAGGCGCGGGCCTCGCGGGGTGACGTTCGCGCCGCAGGAGCACCCTGGCGGGCCGCGCCCGTGCAGGCGGCGGCGACGAGCAGGGCGGGGACCAGGAGCAGGACGGCGGTGCGGCGCATGAGGTCATCCTGCACCAGGGATCGGACAGGGGGCGAGGATCCCCAGGGCGCAGTCCACACGGTGCGCCTGTCGGTGCTCGCCGGTAGGATCGAACACATGTTCGAGGATGCGGTGGACGTGCTGGATGCTCAGGCGGCGTTGGACGCCGCGGCCGGGCTGCGCCGCTCTGCCGACGCCGCGGAGGCCGCCTTGCTGGAGGTCGCGGCGCACTACGCCGACCTCCACCCCGCGCTGGACGGCGGGTGCGCCGGCCACGTCGTCCCGGGCATGGAGCGGCTGACACCGCTCGCAGGCGACGGCACCCCGGAGGTCGCGGAGTTCGCGCCCGCCGAGCTCGGGGCGGCCCTGGGCATCACGACCGCGGCGGCCTGCTCGCTGGTGGGGGAGGCGCTGGAGCTTCGCCACCGGCTGCCGCGCGTATGGGCGCGGGTTCGAGCGCTCGAGGTGCCGGCGTGGCGGGCCCGGCTCGTCGCCCGGCAGACGGTCGCGCTCGGCCAGGAGGCTGCCGACTACGTCGACCGCCAGGTGGCCCACATCGCACACGCGCTGACCAGCCACCGGGTGGCGCGAGTCGTGGAGGCGGCCGTGCTCCGGTTCGACCCAGACCGCGCGGCGCAGGACGCGGCACGAGCCGCCGAATACCGGGGCGTCCGGGTCGCCCGGGGACACGACCACGGTGTGGTGCACATCGGCATCGACTGCGACGCCACCGACGCCGAGTCGTTCGACGCGGCGCTCGACGCGGTCGCCGCCTCGCTGGGCCGGCTCGGGGACCACGACCTCTACCAGGTGCGCCGGGCCCGAGCTGTCGGCGTGCTCGCCGACCCGCAGCAGGCGCTGGACCTGCTCAGCGGCGCGACTCGGTCCTTGCCGTCCCAGGGCGCCATCCGTCTCCATGTCCACGTCGTTGCGCCGGCGGCTCCCGGCGCGCACGACGTGGCCCGCGTCGAGGGACTTGGTGCGGTGAGCCTCGACGTCGTACGCCGGTGGCTCGGCCGCTCCGACGTGACACTGGCGCCAACGGTGCACGTCGGCTCGACGTTCAGCGTGGATGCCCACGAGATCCCGGACGCCCTGCGCGAGGCGGAGATCGCGGCTTCGCCGTACTGCGTCTTCCCGTGGTGCAACCGCGAGTCGCGCGGCTGCGACATCGACCACTCGACGGCCTATGTCGACCCCGACACCGGCGGGCCACCGGGCCAGACGACGAGCGCCAACCTCGGCCCGCTGTGCCGCCGACACCATCGGATGAAGACCCACGGTCGCTGGAGGCTCGAGCAGCCGATCAACGGTGTGTATCTGTGGACGTCGCCGCACGGCAGGCGCTACCGGGTCGACCCCCGGGGTACGACCGCGCTCGACGACGTCGCCTGACCCGATTCTGTGCCCGAACCCCCCTGCGGTAGGGTTTCAGTCCGCTCACGGATGTCATTGATCGGTGGGCTTCGGGCTGTGGCGCAGTTTGGTAGCGCACTTGACTGGGGGTCAAGGGGTCGCAGGTTCAAATCCTGTCAGCCCGACTCAGAAACCGCCTCTGACCTGCGGAAACGCAGGTCAGAGGCGAGTGGCGTCCAGCAGAGTGGTGTACGGATCCCGGTGAGCGTGTCGCTGCGTAGCTGGGTGACGGCCATCGGGTGATCCTTCGAGTGATCTCTCACAACCGACTCGAAGAAGGACACCACGATGACCGTCACTCCCAGTATCGACGCTGCCCGGCTGATCGAGGAACAGCTGGCCCAGGCGAGCCCCGATCTGCTGCGTGAGCTGTTGACCAGCTTCATCAACACGCTGATGTCGGCCGAGGCCGACGCTGTCTGCGGCGCCGCGTACGGGGTCAGCCCGCCCGGAGCGGACCAACCGGCGCAACGGCTACCGGGGCCGCGACTTCGACACCCGCGCCGGCACCCTGGAGCTGGCGATCCCCAAGCTGCGGCAGGGCAGCTACTTCCCGGAGTGGCTGCTGGAGCGCCGCAAGCGGGCCGAGCGGGCACTGACCAGCGTGGTGGCGACCTGCTACCTGCTCGGCGTCTCGACCCGGCGGATGGACAAGCTGGTCCAGTCGCTGGGGATCACCACCCTGTCCAAGTCGCAGGTCTCGGAGATGGCCAAGGACCTCGACGCCCAGGTCGAAGAGTTCCGCACCCGTCGGCTCGACGACGCCGGCCCGTTCACCTTCGTGGCCGCCGACGCCCTGGTCCTCAAGGTCCGCGAGGGCGGCCGGGTGGTGCCGGTCCACTGCCCTGGTCGCCACCGGCGTCAACGCCGACGGCCACCGCGAGATCCTCGGGATCCAGGTCACCACCAGCGAGGACGGCGCCGGCTGGCTGGGGTTCTTCCGCGACCTGACCGCCCGCGGCCTGTCCGGGGTCAGGCTGGTCACCTCCGACGCCCACGCCGGGCTGGTGGCCGCGATCAGCGCGACCCTGCCCGGCGCGTCGCTGGCAACGCTGCCGCACCCACTACGCGGCGAACCTGATGTCGGCGACCCCGAAGAGCAGCTGGGGCTGGGTCAAGGCGCTGCTGCACTCGGTCTACGACCAGCCCGACGCCGAAGCGGTGCACGCCCAGTTCGACCGGGTCGTCGACGCCCTGGCCGAGCAAGCTCCCCGACCGTCGCCGAGCACCTCGAGACCGCCCGCGCCGACATCCTCGCGTTCACCGCGTTCCCCAAAGAGATCTGGCGCCAGATCTGGTCCAACAACCCCAACGAACGCCTCAACCGCGAGATCCGACGCCGCACCGACGTCGTCGGCATCTTCCCCGACCGCGGCTCGATCATCCGACTCGTCGGCGCCGTCCTGGCCGAGCAACACGACGAATGGGCCGAAGGCCGCCGCTACCTCGGACTCGACGTCCTCGCCAGATCCCAGGCCGTCGAGCAACGACACGAGGAGGTGACCGACGAGCTGACCATCCAGGCCATCACCGCCTGACCCACCACAACGAAGGATCACCTCGTACACCACCTCAGCGGACTTGACCCAGAGGCGGTTCGCGATTTGAACCAAACAACTGCAGGTCGCAGGGTCAAATGCCAGCAGATTGGACTCGTGAACCGCCTCTGACCTGCGCAAACGCTCGGTCGCGGCTGGTTGAGCAGATGAGCCCTCGCGAGGCTGATCCGCACCTATTCCCGAAGTATTCGCGGCTGCCTCCTGCTGATCCCGCATGGGCATGCGCGTCCCACGGTCCAGCCGACGCTGCTGGAGGCGCCGCCGGCGAAGCCACGCGACCCAGTTCGGAGCCGTAGAGCCGAACGATGAGGGGTGTCGCGGGGGAGCGGCATGGGAGATCCCTACCCGCCGGACCGGAGCGGCCCTTGGCCGTCAATGATCGGAGTCCCCAAACTAGAGAGTCTCCGGACAAGCCGGGGGGATCCAGCCGGAGGCCCCCGACGCGACTGACTGCCCTGCGGTTGCGCTGCGGCGGAAATGAGATCGGACGGGGTGCTGACGGCTCGGAAGGGTCCTACGCTGCGGTGATGGTGGAACGAACTCCCTTCACGGTTGTCGCGGGGTCCGGTGAGCTTTCCGGGTGGCTTGCCGGCGCCGGACCGCGGGTCCTGGCCCTCCATGGGGGTCCGGGGATGAGTTTCGACTATCTCGACGACGCGGTGGCGGAGCTCGTCGTCGGTTACCGAGTGGCCACGTACCAGCAGCGTGGTCTGGCTCCGTCGACGGAGCGGGGCGAGTTCACGATCGCTGAGGCGGTGGCCGACATCGCGGCTGTTCTCGACGGCCTGGGGTGGGACACGGCCTATCTGATGGGCCATTCGTGGGGCGGCCACCTGGCGTTCCATGCTGCGGCGGCCATCCCGGAGCGACTCGCGGGCGTGTTGTCAGTTGACCCCCTCGGCGCCGTCGGCGACGGCGGAGGAGCGGCCTTCGGGGCCGAGATGCTCGCCCGGGTACCCGAAGCGTCCCGTGACCGTGCCCTCGCGCTGGACCAGAAGGACACAGCGGGCGAGGCGACGCCGGAGGAGGCTCACGAGGCGTTCTCCTTGTTCTGGGGGTCCTACTTCGCCGATCCTCCGGCCGCTCCGTCGATGCCGCGCGTCGAGTTCTCGGAGCCGGCCAGCCAGGGGCTGTGGACGGACGTGATGGTCCGCCTGCCCGAGTTGGAGGCCTCTCTGTCATCGGTTCGAGTGCCGGTCGGCGTGCTCGTGGGCGAGCTGAGCCCGATGCCGACCAGCGCGGGAGTCGAGAGTGCCGAGCGGATCCCGGGCGCCTGGTGGCACATCGAGCGGGGAGCCGGACACTTCGTCTGGTACGAGTCGCCCGGGTGTCTCCGTGCAGCCCTGGACCGGCTCGTGGCGGGCGCGTGAGGTCTGGCGAGCCGGTCCGCGACCGCGACACTCGTAGCCACAGCCGCGCGAGTCAGTGGCTCGACTGAGCGCGCCTGGCGTACTCCTCGAGGATCTGGAGCTCCGCCGTCGTCCAGTCTCCGAAGGTGCCCGGGCTGCCTGCGAACCAAGGGGCGGACGAGAGGGCCGACTCGGGGTTGAGAACGGCGCGCACGACGCTCGCCACGAGGATGGCAGCCAGGTCGGGCTCGACGCCTTCGGGTGTGAACCCGGCTCCGCGCGTGTAGGTGCGCATCCGCTCGGTCGCCCTGTGAACGAGGCTCGTCACTTCACCGGGAGGGATCGGCGGCTCGCCGAGGAGCAGAAGGACGTCGCGTGCTGTGGGAAGCTCGTGCATGCGACGAGCGTGCGCCGGCGTGGACACGGGTCGCTTCAGTCGCTCGACTGATCTGGTGCGACATCACGAGGCGCTCCGGCCGGGACCCGGCCGGAGCGCCTCCTCCTCTTCAGGAGCTCGCTGTCAGCTGGTGCGCGCGGCCACCCTCTCGATGAGGCCGACGACACGTCCGGGGTGGGAGATCATCACGTCGTGGGCCGAGTGCACCGTGCAGATGCGCGCGCCGGCTCGTTGGGCCATGAAGCGCTGTCCGCCGGGGGAGATGGCGCGGTCGTCCAGGGTGATCAGGTCCCAGCTCGGCAGCGTCTTCCAGGCCGGGGCCGCTGAGGGCTCGGTGAAGGCGAAGGCGGAGAGCGGCCGCTGGGCTGCGGCCATCACCGAGGCGGTCGCCTTCGTCTGGTCACCGGCGAAGACCTGCCGGAAGAGGTCCGTGCGGATGTAGAGGTCGGCGTCCTGGCCGCCAGGAGCGGCTGGGTTGACGGCGGGACGGATCGTGAGCGCCTGCTGGGTCAGCAGGGAGCCGGGATAGGTCTGCGGGTCGTACGACGTCGCGACGCTGTCGCCTTCGTCGGGGATGAACGCCGCGAGGTAGACCAGGGCGACCACGTTGCTGGCGCCGCGCGCGGCGTTGGTGATCACCGCGCCGCCGTAGGAGTGACCGACCAGGATGACGGGTCCTGGGATGGTGGCCAGGATCGACCGGATGTAGTCGGCGTCGGCGGTGAGACCGCGCAAGGGGTCTGCGGGGGCGAGCACGGGGTAGCCGTCCGCTTGGAGCCGGGCGATCTCGGCGCTGAAACCGCTGGCGTCCGCGAAGGCACCGTGGACGAGCACGACGGTCGGCTTCTGAGCTGAGTCGGCCGCTGTGCTGTGCCAGGCAAGGGGGCTGGAGGTCGCTGACGCCGCGGAACTACCGGCAGCGCAGAGAGCTGTCAGGGCGAGGACGGCGAGCGCGGCGGTCGCCTTGGATCGTGGCCGTTGCATCGGGTTTCGGACGGACATGGTGGGTCTTCCTTTCACAGGCGACTGGGTGATCCGCACGCTAGGCACCGGGATGCTCGGGTGCTTCAGTCGGTTGACTGCGCCGGCGTCGCCTTCCGCGCGTCCGCCTGATGCGCGCTCACTCCGTGCGTGGGTCGGACCGTCGGATCCACGCGGCCGAGACAGCTGCGCCAGCGGCCAGGAGCGCGGCGCACACCAGCATCGAGGTCCGGAAGCCGGACGCGAACAGCTGCGGCTCCGAGATGGCGTCACCGGTGATGCCGGCGGCCACCGGCACGGCTGCAATCGCCAGGAGCGACCCGGTCCGAGCCACCGCATTGTTGACGCCGGAGGCGACCCCGGCATGCGACGTGGGCAGGGACGACAGTGCCGTCGATGTCAGCGGCGCCACCATCGTCGCCAGACCCAGCCCGAACACGATCACGGCCGGCAGTACGTCGGTCACGTAGTCGCAACCCGCCGTGACCCGGAGCGACAGAAGGACGCCGAGCCCGCACACGAGTGGTCCCACGGTCATCTGCGGGCGGGGGCCGATCCTCTGGGTCACCCGACCACTGAGCCGCGACAGGCTCAAGGTGATCAGCGTGACCGGGATGACGGACGACCCCGCCGCGAGCGGACTCCACCCCGCGACCACTTGCAGCTGTAGGACGAGAAGGAAGAAGAACACGCCGATGGCGCCGTACACCAAGAACGTCGCCGCGTTCGCGGCGCTGAACTGCCGGATGCGGAACAGACCCAGCGGGAGCAACGGATCACGGCTCGAAGCCTCGATCTTGAGGAAGGCCACGAGTCCGGCACCCGCCAGCAGCCCCGCTCCAAGAAGGGCGAGCGACTGCCCAGGCGAGCGCGCCTCCATGAGTCCGTAGGTGACGCCGCCCAGGAAGAGCACCGTGGCCGCCGCCCCCAGCCAGTCCAGGTGCCGAGGATCGCTCGTCTCGTCGCGAGACTCAGGCATGTGCCGCAGCGCGACCATCACGACGGCAGCCGCGACAGGAAGGTTGACGACGAACACCCATCGCCAGCTGCCCAACCCGAGGAGCCACCCGCCAGCGAAGGGGGCGAGAGCGCCAGCGACGCCGCTGAAGCCCGCCCACGTGCCGACCGCGGCCGCGCGGTCCGCAGGCCTGAACACGGCCTCGATCACGGCGAGCGAAGCCGGGGTGAGCAGCGCGCCGCCGATGCCCTGCAGGACCCGGGCTGCGACCAGCACCTGCACCGTCGGGGCGACCGCGCACAACAGGGAGGCCGCGGTGAACCACGTCGTACCCACCAGGAACATCCGGCGTCGCCCGAAGCGGTCGCCTGCTACCCCACCCAGCAGGATGAGGGACGCGAGCGGGATCGTGTAGCCGGTGATGGTCCACTGGAGGTCGGCGAACGACGCGTCGAGGTTGTGCCCGATCGCTGGAAGGGCGATCGTGACCACGGTCGCGTCGATGCCGGCGAGGGCCGAGCCGAGAATGGTGGCCACGACCACCCACCGACCGGCGGGCGATGCCAAGACGAGGCCGTGAGCACTCGGCGTCCCGATCGGGGAGTAGCGGTCTCCCGCGGCCGACGGAGGTCCCGATGGAGGCTGGTGTGACTTCTTCGGCGTGGTCGACCCGGACATGACCGGAATCTAGGTAGGTCCGCGTTCCGCGCGCTTGCGTCGGATGACTGCACCGGAGCGGGGCCGATGCAGTCACCTGACCGAAGCAGAGTGGTCGAACCGGCTTGGAGCATGTCAACGACCGATCGTCGAGCTCCGGAGGCCGCCATGAGCGAGCACCGTCCCCCTGTCGTCTTCATCCACGGTCTGTGGATCCACGCCACCTCCTGGCACCCCTGGGTCGAACTCTTCGACCAGGTCGGCTACCAGGCGCACGCGCCGGGCTGGCCCGGTGTCGCGGGCCACGGTCGCCGAGGCCCGGGAACACCCGGAGGAGATCGCCAACCGCGGCATCGACGACGTCGTGGACCACTACTCGCCTACTTCGAGACCCTGCCGACCAAGCCGACGTGATCGGGCACTCGTTCGGCGGCATGATCACCGAGAAGCTCCTGGGCATGAACGCCGCGGCCGCCGGCATCGCCATCGACGCCGCCCAGATCAAAGGCGTGCTGCCGTCCCACTCTCCTCCTTGCGGTCGACGCTGCCGGTCTTCAAGAACCCGGCCAACAAGCACAAGGCCGTGTCGCTCAGCAGTGAGCAGTTCCGCTACGCCTTCGGCAACGCCGTGCCCGAGGAGGAGTCCATGTCACTGTTTGAGCAGTGGGCCATCCCGGCACCCGGCAGGCCGTTGTTCGAGGCGGCCGCGGCCAACTTCTCGCCGCACTCCCCGGCCGCCGTGGACACCGAGAACGACGACCGTGGGCCGCTGCTGCTGATCATGGGTGGTCAGGACCACACCGTGCCCGAGGCGATCACCAAGTCCACCCTCAAGCAGTACCGGCGCTCCTACGCCGTCACGGATCTGCTCGAGTTCAAGGACCGCGGGCACTCGCTGACGATCGACAGCGGCTGGCGAGAGGTCGCGGACTCCTGCCTGGAGTGGCTGGAGAAGCAGGGGCTGAACCCCGCTCCCGCCACGTGAGCGAGGTCGACGTCGTGACGTTCGGAGGACTCACATGACGGGCACGGCACTGACTCGGCACCGCGTGGTGGTCATCGGAGGCGGGTTCGGAGGCTTGTTCGCCACCCAGGCTCTGCGCCGGGGAGCGGTGGACGTCGTCCTGGTCGACCGGACAGGCCACCACCTGTTCCAGCCGCTCCTCTACCAGGTCGCGACCGGGATCCTCTCCGAGGGACAGATCACCCGCCCACTGCGCGACGTGCTGGCCAAGCAGGGGAATGCCCGCGTCGTCGTCGGTGAGGTGACCGACGTCGACCTTCACGGCCACACCGTCACGGTGAGTGCCTTCGGGCGACGCTCCCCGGTCTCCTACGACAGCCTCATCGTCGCGGCCGGGGCCGGGTACTCCTACTTCGGCAACGACGACTTCGTCCGACATGCCCCGGGCCTGAAGTCCGTCGACGACGCCCTCGAGATCCGGGCCCGGATCTTCTCGGCGTTCGAGCGTGCGGAAGCCGCTGTCGACGAGCGCGAGCGGCTCAGGCATCTCACCTTCGCGGTGATCGGGGGAGGGCCGACCGGGATCGAGATGGCCGGCCAGATCCGCGACCTCGCCCGGGGCAGCCTGACGCGCAACTTCGCGACGATCGACCCACGGGACGCGACCGTCGTCCTGCTGGAGGCGGCGCCGTTCCTCCTGCCGAGCTATGGGCGGAGGCTGTCGCTTCGGACCCTGCACACGTTGCAGGGCGTCGGCGTGGACGTCCGCCTCGAGGCGAGGGTCACCGACGTGGACGAGGCCTCCGTGGTCTACGAACGCGGTGGCCGCGAGCAACGCATCGAGGCGACGACGAAGGTGTGGGCCGCGGGAGTGTCCGCCGGATCGCTGGCACGAACCCTGACCCGGCAGACGGACGTCGATCGCAACCGGGCGGGCCAGCTGGTCCTGCAGCCCGACTGCACCCTGCCCGGCCATCCCGAGGTGTTCGTGGTGGGTGACCTGATGAGCACACCCGGGATCCCCGGAGTGGCGCAGCTCGCGATCCAGAGCGGCCGCTTCGCCGCCCGCTGCATCCGGCGACGCCTCGACGGGGACCTGGAGGTGCGCCGCTTCGTCTACCGCGACAAGGGCTCGCTGGCCACGATCGCGAGGTTCCGCGCCGTGGCCACGATCCGGGGCCACGGGTTCTCGGGCCTGCCGGCTTGGCTGTTCTGGCTCGTGGTCCACCTCTGGACGATCATGGGCTTCGGGCGACGCCTCTCGGTCCTGCTGCGGTGGTCCTTCGCCTTCACGGCCGACCGACGTCCCGAGCGTGTCGCCACGATGCGGCAGGCGCAATGGCCCCTGGAACCCGACGCCGCCGCCGCTGCTGCCCTCGACGCGGCCGACGACCAGCGCAGCAGCGCATGACCGAGCAGAGCCCCCACAACGACGTCCCGTCAGCAGTCACCTGACCCAAGACCGCACGAGCGCCACGCACCTAGCGTCGCGAACACCCAAGAACCTCAGGAGGAGACCATGGCACTGATCCTCGTTGTCCTCGCCGGCGTCGGGATCGTCACCGCCTTCGTGCTCTCGCTCAGCTGGTTCGCGCGCAGGCTCGAGGACGACAACGGACACCTCGACGACGGAGCGTCGCCGGCGTTGCGCTACCGAGTGCCCGTCGGCGTCGACGCAGCGGCGGCCGTGGTGAGCCTGCACCACCAGGGGTACCAGGTGACGACGCGCTACGAGCACGGTGAGACCGACCTGTACATCGGCACCGTGACGGGAGACAGCGGTGAGCGGGAGGTGATCCGCGCCCTGATCTACAACGCCGGCGCGGCCGAACACGAGGACTGGCATCAGCCGGCCCGCGTCTGGCACCCCGACTCCGTGTTTTTCGCGGACGAGGCGTGAGCGCCGGCGATTGCGTCAGGTGACCGAAGCCCCGCGCCAGTCCCGTCCCTAGCGTGAAGCGGGACCCTCACCACCCATCCAGACCACCATCGGAGACACGACATGACCACGACCACCGACACCATCCAGACCGAGACGTCACCTGCCACCGACCAGTACGGCCGAGTCCTCGACAACCTCGACGCCAACTTCGGCGTCGCCCCACGACGTCGTGCCGCCCACGCCAAGGGCGTCGTCGTCACCGGGTTCTTCAGCCCCACGGCGGAGGCCTCGCAGGTGACCCGCGCCGGCCACCTCACTGGCACTCGGACTCCGGTGGTCGCCCGCTTCTCCAGCTTCCCGGGGGGCGCAGACCACCCCGACACCGCACCGGATCCAACCCCCGCGGGCTCGCCGTCCAGTTCCGGCTCGGCAACGGCGCGACCACCGACCTGCTCGCCCACTCCATCAACGGGTTCCCTGGCCGCACCGTCGAGGACTTCGCCGACTTCCTCGCCGCGATCGCCCCAGGTGGACCCGGCCCGGAGGGCTACCTGGCGACCCATCCTGCAGCTGCGGCCTTCGTGCAGGCCATCCAGGGTCACGGCGTACCCGCCAGCTTCGCCACCTTGAGCTACTGGCCCGTCAACGCCTTCTGCTTCCAGGCTCCGGACGGCACCGAGAGCATCGGCCGGTACGAGTGGGTGCCGGTCGCCGGCCATCAGCTCCTGGACGACGAGGCAGTCGCCACCAGCGGTCCGGACTTCTTGGCCGAAGAGCTGGCTACCCGGCTCGCGGCCGGCCCGGTCTCGTTCGTGCTCGAGCTCCAGATCGCGCAGCCCGGCGACGTCTCCGACGACGCCAACGCCCAGTGGCCGCCGGATCGGCGCCGGGTCGAGCTCGGGACGCTGCACTTGACCGACCTCGTCCCCGACAGCGTGTACGCCGAGCAGGGCCTCTTCTTCGACCCGGTCCGCCTGGTCGACGGGATCACCCTCTCCGACGACCCTCTGCTCGTCGGCCGTACTCGCACCTACCCCCTGTCGCTCGCCCGTCGTCACACGGGCGGCTGATCGGACCGGGCGCGCCAGGCAGCCGCCGGAGAAGGACATGACCCTCGCCAACGTCGCGGCCGTCGCAGGGATCGCCGCGGCGACGCCCGTGCTCGTGCAGCTCGTGCCTCGACGTGTGGTGCCGGGCCTCGTCGTCGAGATCCTCGCCGGGCTGGCGCTGGGCCCGCACGGCCTCGGCTGGATCACGATCGACCCAGCCGTCGACACACTGGCCCTGCTCGGCCTCGCGTTCCTCTTCTTCCTGGCGGGGATGGAGATCGACCTGTCCACGATCCGGGGGGCGCCTGGCCCGGTCCCTGACTGCCTACGCTCTCAGTGTGGCGCTCGCCGGCGCCATCGCGACGCCGCTGTCTCTCCTGGGCGTCCTCGGTGCCCCCGCCCTGGTGGCGGTGGCCCTGTCGGCGACCGGACTGGGCCTGGTGGTGCCGATCCTGCGCGACGCCGACCTGCTGCGGACCGCCAACGGCCAAGCCGTCGCCGCGGCCGCCAGCGTCGCGGAGTTCTCCGCGGTGGTGATCCTGGCCCTCGGCTTCAGCAGCGGTCAGGACCCGCTGCTGAACGTCGCCCTCCTCGCCACGCTCGCGGGCCTCGCCGTGGTGGTGGCTGCGACAGGTCGCAGGCTCGGAGCACACAGGCTGGTCACGACCACGCTCGACCGCCTCTCCGGTGGCACGTCCCAGCTCCGCGTCCGACTCAGCGTCGCCACGGTGGTGTGTTCGCCGCCCTCGCTCTGGCCCTCGGTCTCGAGGTCGTGCTCGGAGCCTTCTTCGCCGGCGGCATCTTGAACGTGCTCGACCGAGGCATGAAGGATCCTGCCTTCCGGGGACGCCTCGACGGCATCGGCTACGGGTTCCTTGTGCCCGTCTTCTTCGTCACGAGCGGTGCCCGTCTCGACCTGTCCTCGTTGCCCGCGTGGCCCGGCTCCCTCGTCGTACTGAGCCTGACGCTGGCTCTCCTGGTCGCGCGAGGCGTCCCGGCATTCCTCCTACCCGTGACCCCCCGGGCCGCGGTCCTGGGCGCCGGGCTGCTCTGCGCCACCTCGCTGCCGTTCATCGTGACCGCGGCCCAGCTCGGGCTCGAGCAGGGACGCCTCACGCCGGCGGTCGCGACTGCCATGACAGCGGCGGGCTTGATCGGAGTCTGCCTGTTCCCGGCGACGGGCGCGCGACTGCTGCGCCCCGTGCCGTCGCCTGACAGAAGCCGACAGCCGGTCTCCTGATCCACGCTGAGAGGACCGTCCATGTCCCACCACCTCGACACGCTGCCCGCCCTCCCGGACGCTCGGTTGGACATCACCGACAACTACGTGTTCGACGGGGATGGGGCGACTGTCTTCGTGATGAACGTGAGGACGCCTCGTGCGGGCGACCCGCACGGGGATCCGTTCCACCCGGCGGCACGCTACGAGTTCAAGATCCATCTCGACAACCACGATCGCGAGACCCTCAGCTACCGATGGGTCTTCCTGCCGGCGCAGGGCCACGAACAGCACTACCGCGTCGAGCGCGTGACGGCGGCCGGTGCCGACGGCGACGGCGCTGGGGCGACAGTGATCGCGCAAGGTCGCACCGGACAGGACCTCGCCACGCGTGAGCTCGGGAGGACCTGGGCCGGCCGGGCCGTCGAGTCGTCGTACCTCGACCTCCGTCAGCTGCACGACGTCACCGGGCTCGTCCAGGGCGGCGACCAGGTGGATCTGGGTCGCTGGGTCCCACATGTCGCCGAGGACAGCTTCGTCGGGTCGATGGTCCGGTCGATCGTGCTCTGTGTGCCGCTCGGGGTCGACGGGCTGAGCACCGGACGACAGATCGCCACCTGGGCCACGACCGAGCTCGCCACCGAGGAGGGCGGCTGGCGACAGGTCAGCCGGACCGGTCTTCCGTTGATCTGGTCCATCTTCCGACCTGGCGGGGGAGAGGTGCCCAGCCGTCCCTTCACCTCGCATCCCGCGGACGACCCGGCAGACTACGGTCCCGTGATCGCCGGGCTCGTGGCGTCGACGATCGAGCGGCTAGGCACGTCGGACCGCCCAGATGCGTACGCCGACAGCCTGGTCGAGCGCATCCTCCCCGACCTGCTCCACTACGTCGTCGGCTCACCGGCGGTCTTCGGGTTTGCACGGTTCAACGGCCGTCGGCTCGCGGACAACGCCGCCGAGGTGATGTTCTCGCTCGCCACGAACTCGGCCGTCACAACCGGGCTGAGGGCCGCCGACGTCAGGCGCAGCCAGGAGGCGTTCCCCTTCGTGATCCCCGCCGGCGAGCAGCGGAGCGAGCCGGCAAGGGGGTCCTAGGCTTGACCGCCCTCGGCGGGGACGACGTCGTGCAGCTGGGCGCGCGCTGTGATCTGCAGCACCGGGAAGATCGCGTAGAGGTGGGTGCTGATCGTGCGCGGGGACAGGAACAGCCGCTCGCCGATCTCTCGGTTGGTCAGGCCGGACGCGGCCAGCCGCGCGATCCGCTGCTGCTGCGGAGTCAGCTGGCCGAAGAGGTCGGGGGCGCGCTCGGCGTGCCTGATGCCCGAGGCGCGCAGCTCATCCATGGTGCGTTCGAGTGCGGGCTCGGCACCGAGACGTTCGAACTCCTCTCGTGCCGCCTCGAGCATCGTGCGCGCCTCGACCACGCGCCGTCGACGACGGAGCCACTCGCCGAAGTCGAGCCGGGCCTGGGCGAGCTCGAACGGCACCTGCAGGTTCGCCGCGACCGCCCTCTGGAAGAAGTGCTCCGCGGAGTCGTCGGACTCCGCCAGCAGAGCGCAGGCCCGGTCGACCTGAAGCTGCAGGCGCGGCCTCAGCGTCCCGGACAGATGAGGCAGTGCTCTCTCGATGATCGTCCGGGCCTGGTCTGCTGAGCCTGACCGGACACCGGAGGCAGCGAGGTCGGCCAGCGCGTACCACGACCGGTGGAAGTGGGTCGGACAGCCGTCCGATCGGAAGAGCAGCGAGAGCTCGTAGAAGGCCAGCGCATGGTCCCCCTCCGCTTGGGCTGTGTAGGCGGAGGCCAGCCGGATCCGGGCCGTGATCCCCTTCGTCACGTCCGGATCCATGCTGGACAGCACGGAGGTGATCCCGGCCCTCGCCGCTCGGACGTCGCCGCGCAGTGCAGCAACGGTGGCTTCTACGGTATACGCGTTGAGCAGGTGCATGGCCTGACGCCCCGCGATGGCGATCTGGGAGCTCTCGTCCGCAATCGTGAGTGCCTCGTCCCACCGTCCGCGCTCGACGCAGACCCAGCCCAGACCGGCGAGGGTCGCGGCGCTCACGTAGCCCGTCCGCCGTACCCGGTTGCGGTCCGCGGCATTGGTGAGCAGACGGATCGCCACGTCGGTCTCGTCCAGGACCATGGCGGCGGCGCCGAGCAACATCGTCACGTCCGGGTCCGTGGTCTCGACCTGCAGCAAGTCATCCAGTCGTTTCACCAGTGGACCTCGCTCTCCGGCCGGCGCAACTGCGGACTCGACCCAGAGCCGGGCTGCCGACACCACCGGAATCGCTTCAGCAGGATGAGCTGCGAGCGAACGGTCGAGGTCACCAGCCAGATGAACCACCTCCTGGCGAGTCGACTCCGCTCCTGTGAACTGCGCCACGAGCGCCGTGGTCGTGAGGGCGGAGACAGCCAGCAAGGGGTCCTCGGTCAAGGAGATCTGGATGCTGTGGCGCAGCGCCTGCTGGGCGGCCTCGTGGTCGAGCGTCGTTGCCAGCGCGGCGGCTTCCAGCTGGGCGCTGACCCTCAGCAGCTCCGGATCCTGTGTCGAGTCGTTCACCCGGGCGGCGAGCTCCCGCACCCAGGCTGCGTCGCCGGCCTGCATGGCGGCCTCGGTGGCCCGTACCAGTCGATGCGCACGGGACTCGACGTCAGCGCTGAGCTCGGCAGCTCGTTCGAGCGCCCGGCCCGCCTCGATGTAGGCGCCGCGGCGGCTGCTCTGAAGAGCGCTGGACTCCAGCGAGACCGCCACGTCCTCGTCGGGCGAGACCGCGGTGGCTGCGAGATGCCAGACGCGCCGGTCGGGGTAGTCCACCAGCAGGTCTGCGACGATCTGGTGGGCAGCTCGCCGCTGACCGGGCGATGCGGCCCGGTAGACCGCGGCTCGCACCAGGGGATGGCGGAAGCGGACGACGTCCTCCACGGACACCAGGCCGGCCTCCTCCGCCGGGAGCCAGTCGGCCGCAGGTACGTCAGCGGTCGCCACCCGCAGCACCGCCCAGTCTCCGGCGTCGGCCACCGCAGCCAGCAGGAGCGCCCGGCGAGTGGCATCGGGCAGCGCGACCAGGCTCGCGCCGTAGACCTCGTAGAGGCGGTCGGTGAGCGGCAGCGGGGCCGCGGCCCATCGCAGCGCGGCGCTCGGCGAGCCGGACACAGCGCGGGCGAGCTCGACCAGGGCCAGCGGGTTCCCGGCCGCCTGCGAGATCACCACCTGCCTGTCGGGTCCACGGAGGGGAGCCGGCAAGGTGTCGAGAAGCCGGGCGCTGCTGCGGGGCGTGAGAGGCTCCAGGACGAGCCTCGGCATACCGGCCACCGGCCGCGGCGGAACGTCACCCCGCGCCCCGACCAGCAACACGATCGGCTCCTCGGTGGCCCGGCGGATGACGAACGCCAGGGCGTCCAGCGATGCGGAGTCGACCCAGTGAGCGTCATCGACGAGGAGGAGAAGCGGAGCATCTGTGGCGATCCCGGACAGAAGGGACAGGAGTGCTACGCCCACGCGCAGGGGCGTCGGCTCGTCCCCGGCCGACTCCAGGCCGAGCGCGGTTCGAAGCGCCGAACGCTGCGCATCAGGTAGCTGGTCGTCGCGGTCGAGCACGCTGTGGACGAGCTGGTGGAGGCCCGCGAAGGCGAGCTCGGTCTCGCTACGGCCACCACGCGAGCGCAGGACCGTCCAGCCGGTGCTGCGGCTGCTCTCGGCCGCCTTGTCCAGCAGGGTGCTCTTGCCCAGGCCGGCATCGCCGACGATGACGAGGCCGTCTCCGGTCTGGCGTCGTGGGTCCAACAGCTCCTGGAGACGCGCCAGCTCAGCCTCACGTCCGACCAAGGGCAGGGCCTGCCCCACACGTTCGCTGCTCACGGCGCCCAGCACCTACTCGTAGATCGAGGTTTCCACGACCCGACCCAGGCTGGACGACCTAGGCGGGACCCACTCGTTTCATCCTCGCAGACCAGATGTGCACCACGCCTCACCCGTTCAGCGGGCGACCATCTCCCTGGTGGCGTGGTCGTGCCCGAGGTCGGCCAGCACGTCACGGAGCTGCGACCGCGCGACGATGCCGAGCTTGGGGAATGCCCGGTAGAGATGCGAGCCGATCGTGCGGTGGGAGAGGTAGAGCCGTTGCCCGATCTCGCGGTTCGTCATCCCCGCGGCGGCCATCTGCACGATCTGCAGCTCCTGGGCGGTCAAGGCCCCAGCCTCGCCGACGTCACGTCGTAAGCGGCGCTCGCCGGTAGCCCGCAGTTCGCTCCTGGCCCGATCGGCCCAGGCGCGTGCCTCCAACCTCTCGAAGACGACGAGGGCTTCGTGCAGTGGCTGACGGGACTCCGTGATCCGACGGTCGCGACGGAGCCACATCCCTCGGGCGAGGTGGATCCTGGCCCGGTCGAAGGCCCGGTGACCGGGACATCCAGCCAGCGCTCTGTCGAACGCCTCGTCCCCGGCCTCGCTGTGCTCGGTCACGGCGTGCGCGAACGCCGTCACACCGTTCAGCTCCGGCACCGGTGCCGACGCCCGGGCTGGTGTTGGCGCCGACTCGGCTGAGGTCTGTCGCTCGACGGCTGCCAGGACGGCGCCGGCAGCGAGCTCACTCCCGCAGCGCAACCCGGTCTCGGCCAGAAAGCCGACTGCGAGCAGCCGGATCCACGCCGAGGAGGCAGCGGGGAAGTCGATGAGCTGGCGGAGCTGGACCCACGCCTCGTCGTACCGGTCGGCGGTGAGCGCCTCGATCCCTCGGCCCAGCCGGACGACGTCCACGAGCTCGGTCCAGCTATGTCGCACGGCCGAGGCCTCACTGTGTCCGAGCAGCGAGCGGGCCGCTGCCGCGTCACCCCGGACGGCAGCCACGATCCCCGCAGCGGCCTCGCCTCGAGCGAGGCTCTCGGCCTGGGTCCAGGGATCGGACAGTGCGAGACACCCGTCGGCCGCCTCGGAGGCCCGCGGCCAGTCGCCGAGAGCGATGGCGGACAGCGCTGCTCGCCCGAGCTCCTCGGCTCGACCGGCTCGGTGGGCATCGAGTACGACGACAGGTGGGTGTGCGTTCATGGGGGACCTCCTGGTAGCGGCTCTGCCACGGTAGGAAGAGAGGTGGGCGCCCCGCGTACGTCATCTGACGTAGATCTCCGGTTGGTCGGCTCACTCCTCGGTGAGCAGCCGACGATGCAGCTCGACGGTCAGCGCATGGATCTGCCGGGTCAGCTCGGTGTTCGTCTTCAGCTCGAGCTCGGACTCGACGAAGTCGTGGTCTGCCTTGGCCTGCTGGAAGGCAGCCTGACGGTTCTGCCCGATCAGGACGAAGGTCGAAAGGAAGATCGCCTCGAGGGAGACGATCAGGGTGAGCGTCGGCCAAGGGCTTCTCTCGAAGATGAGCATCCACGCCGCGAAGGCCACGGCGTGGAGGTAGACGAACGTCATGGATCCGGCGAAGGTCGTGATCAGTCAGCGATCTGAGCTGGACGCTTTCGGCCCGCTGTGCGACCAGCGCTGCCGTGACCGGGTGACGCGGCGACGGTTCCTG
The DNA here is from genome assembly GCA_963811365.1 of uncultured Actinomycetota bacterium. Taxonomy (GTDB): domain Bacteria; phylum Actinomycetota; class Actinomycetes; order Propionibacteriales; family Nocardioidaceae; genus CAWEQW01. The sequence continues at coordinate 195,083 of CAWEQW010000003.1, forward strand.
GCGCGTTGTCAGGCCGACAGGGCGCAGGTCGCCGGGTCAGCCGGTGGCCCGAGACCACAGCGCCTTGATGGTGTGCATGCGGTTCTCGGCCTGTGGTGAACACGATCGAGGCGGGGGAGCTGAAGACGTCGTCGGTCACCTCGGCGCCCGGAGGCCGAACCGCTCGTGCACGCTGGCCGAGCTCGGTGCGGTCGTCGTGAACGGCCGGCAGGCAGTGCATGAACCGCGTGTCGTCGGCGGCCGGTGGCGGTCATCAGCTCGGCCGTCACGCGGTACGGCGTGAGCAGCGGCACGCGGTCGGTCCCACTCCGTCGTCGGCCTCGCCCATGCTCACCCAGACGTCGGTGTAGACGAAGTCGGCGCCCGCGACGGCGCCGGCCGACGTCGTCGGTGACGGTGAGCCGCGCGCCCGAGACTGGCGCGCGAGCTCGGTCGCCAGAGTCCTGCACGTCGGCGGGCGGCTGCAGCTGCCGCCGGGGCGGCGATGCGGATGTCCATGCCCAGCAGGGCGCCGGTGACCAGCAGCGAGCGGGCGATGTTGCCGCGACCGTCGCCGAGGAAGCAGCAGCTGATGCGTCGACGCGGTCCGTCGTGATGATCGGCTCATGGTGAGCACGTCGGCGAGCATCTGGGTGGGGTGCCACTGGTCGGTCAGGCCGTTCCACACCGGCACGCCGGCGTGCGCGGCGAACTCCGTCGACGATCGCCTGGCCGAAGCCGCGGAACTCGATCCCGTCGTAGAGCCGGCCGAGCACCTGGGCGGTGTCGGCGATGCTCTCCTCGCGGCCGAGGTGGGACTGCCGTCGGGTCCGAGGTAGGTGACGTGCGCGCCCTGGTCGTAGGCGGCGACCTCGAACGCGCAGCGGGTGCGGGTGGAGTTCTTCTGGAAGATCAGCGCGATGTTCTTGCCCGCGAGGCGGGGCTCTTCGCGGCCCTCCCGTTTGGCCGGCCGCAGCTCGCGGCGCAGGTCCACGAGGTCGAGGAACTGGTCTCGGCTCGAGGTCGGCCTCGGTGAGCAGCGAGCCGACGCGGGTCGTCGTCGGTCATGCGCGGTCGCGGTCATGGTCGCACCGTCAGCTGACAGCGGGTCCCGGCGTACCGGGCAGCTCATGCAGCGGGCGCCGCCGCGGCCTCGGCCGAGCTCGCTGCCGGGCAGCGGTGACGACCTCGATGCCGTGGTCGGCGCAGCATGGTGTTGGTGTGACGTTGCGGTCGTAGCCGAGGACGACGCCGGGCGCGACGGCGAGGTAGTTGTCGGCGTCGTTCCACTGCTCGCGGGCGGCCGCCCGGGCGTCCTCGTCGGCCTGCAGGACGCGGACGTCGTCGCGTCCGAGTACTTCGGCCAGGGTGGCCGTGGAGGCCGATCCGCTGCTGCGATCTCGAGGCCGTGCCGCCTCCGTCGCCGGTGGTGAGGAGCCACAGGCGCGCGTGGTCGAGGTCGAAGTAGGGGTAGGCGACGAAGGTGTCGACGTCGAGCATGGTGATCAGGGTGTCCAGGTGCATCGCCGACCGGGCCTTGGGCATCTCGACCGCGAGGACCGCGGTCGACTCCGCGCGTGACGAGACAGAGCTCCGAGCCAGCATCTCGACTCCCATCGGCGTGCTCCGCTCGCCCATGCCGATCATCACCGCGCCCGGTGCCGAGCACGTGGATGTCGCCGCCCTCCCAGGTCGCCGGCGTGTGGTCGATGTCGTCCGCCGCCGTAGTAGGTCGCGAAGTCGGCGTCGGCGAACAGCGGGTGGTGCTCGAAGACGGTGCGGGTGTTGAGCGACTCGCGGCGGCGGGCCGGCTTGGCCATCGGGTTGACGCTGACGCCGTGGCCGATCCAGGCGGCGTTGTCGCGCTGGAACAGCGTGTTGGGCAGCGGGGGGAGCAGGAAGTCGTCGATGCCCAGGGTCTGCCCAGGCCAGGCTCCGTGTCCGCCAGGGGACTCAGGTCGGACTTCAGCATGCCGCCGATGAGCAGCTCGGCCAGGCCGGCGGGGTCGGTGTCGGCGAACAGGCAGCGCAGGTCACGCGCCGAGCGCGGGGCCGAACCGCTCGTCGGTGCACGATCGTGCTCGATCGCGAAGGCGCGGCCCGCTCGGTCGCCGCGAGCGCCTCGGCCAGCAGGTCGTGCGAACAGGTGCACGCGGGCGCCGTGCTCGGCGCAGGCTCGCGCGAACGCGTCGTGCTCGTCGCGGGCCTGCTCGGGCCACATCACGTCGTCGAAGAGCAGGTCGGCGGCGTTGGCCGGGGTGAGCCGGTCCAGCTCGCTGCCGGGCCGGTGCACGATCACCTCGCGCAGCACGCCCACCTCGGAGTGGATCCCGACCTCAGCCGGTGCTGTGGTCGGTGCCGTGGGCGGCGGTCGGCGGTCGTGGTGCTGTTCATCGCGCGCCCCCCTCGAGGCAACGGCGCGAGGTCTCGCCGTACTCGCCCCTGCGGCCTTGTCCACACGTAGACGGGCACGCCGAGCAGCACGCAGATGACGCCGTAGTAGACGGCCTGCTCGTCCGCTGCCCTCCAGCGTCCAGAACGAGAACACCAGGGCGAGCAGCGCCACGGTCAGGTCCCGCACCAGGTGAACCGGATGAGCCGCGTGCGCCGGCGTGGCCAGCCAGTAGAGCTGGGCCGCGGCGGAGAAGAGGTAGGGGATCACCGAGGTGAGCACCGACAGCAGCACGATGGTGGTGAACACCTGGTCGAACGAGGTGTAGCTGACCACGCGTCAGGGCAGAGGCGAGCACCGTCGACGGCGATGATCCCGAACGCCGGCACCCCGCGCTCGGCTCTCGTGCAGCGAACGACGCGTGGGGAAGAGTCCGTCGCGAGCGGCCGCCTGCGGCATCTCGGCCACGATCAAGGTCCAGCCGATCAGCGCGCCGAACCCCGAGATGATCGGCCGCCGACGCCGACGTGTTCCCGGCCCACGGGCCGCCGAAGATGGCATTGGCCGAGTCGGTGAAGGGGGCCGTCGAGCCGAGCAGGTCCGAGTGCGGGACCGTGCCGAAAACGGCCAGCGGTCCCCAGGATGTAGACCACCGCGCACGCGAGGGTGCCGAGCACGGTGGCCCGGCCGACGTTGCGTTCCGGGTCGCGCACCCGTCCGGCGGCCACGGACGCGGTCTCGATGCCGAGGTAGCTGAACAGTGCGATCGCGCCGCGCCGCTGAGATGGCGCGCAGCGACGAGCCCCCGTGGCATTGAAGCGTGCCGAAGTTGGCCCTGCTCATGAAGAACAGCCCGACGGTCGCGATGAACAGCAAGGGGGATGAACTTGAGGACGGTCGTCACGATCTGGAACCAGGCGATGCTCCGCAGGCCGGCCAGGTTGACGGGGCCGGGAGCCACAGGCCAACCAGGGCGATCATGACGGACCGGCGATGCTGTGGCCGGTGTTCCAGAAGACCTCGACGTAGCCGACCCAGGCGACCACGATCGCCGCGTTGCCGGCCCAGGCGGTGATCCAGTAGCTCCAGGCAGTCAGGAAGCCGGCGAAGTCACCGAACGCGTCGCGTGCGTACACGTACGGGCCGCCCGAACCGGGCAGTCTCGAGGTGAGAGGCCGGAAGGTCAGCGCCAGAGCGATCGCGCCGATGGTCACCAGGCCGAACGCGACCAGCGAGATCGGGCCGTAACGGCGCCAACGCCGACGGCAGCGCGAAGACGCCGGTGCCGATCACCGAGCCGACGACGAGTGCTGATGCCGAGGGCAGCCCGAAGCGCGCCGTCGACTCGCTAGATGGATCCGATGTCCCGAGCAGCACCGACGTCGGCGGATGGTCGGTCCTGGGCCCCTGAAGTGTCATCGTGTCTCCTCGGTGGTCGGTGAGGAGACCGTAAGAAGCGTCGAGCCGCATCTGCTTCAGTCAGCTGACTGGCCACGTGGAACTGCGCCACATGCCGACCTCGACTCACGTCTGCCAGACGCGGCAGCGCCGAACCGCGAGGGGAATCCCTGCCAGGTCGCCGTCCCAGGACTGCTGGCTGCCGGTCGGCATCTGAGCGAGGCTGGATTCGGCTCGGCATCTCAGAAGAGACCCCGAAAGCCGAAGTTCCGATGCCGCACATATTCCCGAAGTATTCGGTCAAACGACCGCTCAAGAGGTCTGACCACCGCAACGGCGGCTGACTCGGGAGACGGTGTTTGTGCAGGTCAGCGCAATGGATCGCAAAGATCGGCAGAGGGCAGACTCGCGTCTGGCGAGGACAAGGGGTCGCAGGTTCAAATCCTGTCAGCCCGACCAGTGTGATGTCTCAAGACATCGTGGAGGGCCGAACCCAATAGACGTGGGTTCGGCCCTCCTTGGTTTCAGCGCCTCGGGCCGGGTGGTCGGCCGGTGCCTTGGTAGCGCTTGGATGGGTCGAGGACGAGCTCGCGCAGGAGCTCGCCGGTGGCGGCGTCGATGATGCGGATGTCGAGGTCCTGGGCCAGGACGAGGACGCGGGTTCCGGTGTGGGTTCGGCCGATGCCGATGCTGTAGAGCTGGCCGTGGTAGCGCAGCGTGACCTTGCCGGCTTTGTCGATGCGGTCGTGGCGGACCCGGTCGTGGGTGTCGTTCTCGCGCGCGCCGGGCTGTGGGCCCGCCTTAGGGCGGCTGGTGTAGACGGTGGCCGGGGTCGCCCGGTGCGGCAGGGACCGGTGGGGCCGGTGCTCGTTGTACTCCTCGGCGAACGCGTCGAGGAGGGCTTGGAGGTCGTCGATCATGGACGGCTGTTCGGGCTGGGCGCGCAGCCACTTCTTCAGTCGTCTGCTGGAACCGCTCGACCTTGCCCTGGGTGTGGGGTGGCCCGGTCGCCCGTTCTTCTGGACCACGTTGAGACGTCGAAGTTCGGTCTCCAGGTGGTTGCGGCCACCCTTGCCGCCGGAGAGGCGGGTGGTGAACACCATCCCGTTATCAGTGAGCGTGGAGGCCGGAATCCCGTGTTCTGCAACGGCTTGGCGGAAGGTGGCCAGCACGATGGGGCCGGTGACCCGGACGTGGGCCGTCACGGAGAGGGCGTAGCGGGAGCAGTCGTCGAGCCAGGTCAGGATCTCGGTGTCGGCGCTTGGGCGGCCGTCGAGGCGGGTGAGCCGGTAGTGGGTGAAGTCGCTCTGCCAGGTCTCGTTGGGCATCTCGGCGGCGAAGCGGATGTAGGACGACTTCGGCTTCTTCTTCGGCTCCGGGACAACCAGGCCGTGACGGGTCAGGTAGCGCGAGATCGTCGCCCTGGACACCGCGACCGAGTGGTGGTGCTCGAGGTGCCACTTGATGGTGTCGGGTCCGGCGTCCAAGCCGGTGGCGGTCAGCTTCTCGCGGAGCTCGAGGATCAGCTCGACGACCTCGGCGGGTGTGGTCCGCGGAACCGTCTTCGGGCGACGGGAGCGGGGTTCGAAGGCAGCCTCGCCCTCGGCCTTGTAGCGGGCGACGAGCTCGAACAGCCAGGACTGGGAGACGCCGTACTGGGCGGCGACGTGGGCAACCGATCGGCTCTCGACCACCACGGCGGTGATCAGCAATCTGGTGAGTGACATGCCCGCACGCTGGTGGGGCTCAGCTGGCTACTCCGGGATGACTCGCGACATCAGTCCGGGATGTCTTGAGACATGGCTCCGGGATGTCCTGAACCAGAACACTGTCAGCCCGACCGGAAAACCGCCTCTGAACTGCGGAAACGCGGATCAGAGGCCGGTTCGTGTTTCAAACCATTCCGCAGGTCATCGCAGCGTCGAGTCGCGGGCGGATGCCGTCTCCCCTGCGGGAACGTAAATCGGAGCCTGTGCGGTGCCGCCGACGTGCTGCGCCTATTCCCCACCTATTCCCCAAGTATTGCGCAGCAACCGGGGATCGGGACGGACCCTCTGCCGCGACCACCGGTGACTGTTGCGACCGTTCCGCCGCGCGCTGATAAGATCACCTTATGTCCCTGCTGGCTGCGTACCGCGCTGCCAGGCACGACGAGGAGCTCGCGAGGCTACGTCGCCTTCTGGCGCTTCGAGCGATGGTGGCCACTGGCACGAGCCAGCGCCAGATCGCTGAGACGTTGGGGATCACCCAGCCAGCCATCAGTCAGCAGCTCAAGTCCGCTCCTGCGCTCGCCGAGGTCCACCCGGAAGTCCTCGTGGAAGCTGCTGCGCCGATCCTGAAGGCGCTGGCCGAGGAGCGTGGCTACTCCCGCCTCGCGGTGTTCGGCTCCGTCAGGCGTCATGTAGCGCGCAAGGACTCCGACATTGACCTGCTGGTGGAAGCACCCGAAGGCACGTCGTCGTTCGACTTCGTCGGCTTCAAGCAACTCCTCGAGCAGGTCCTCGGACGCGAAGTCGACCTCGTGTCCTACGGCGGCATGAAGTCGAGACTCGATGACGACATCCGCCACGGGGCAACGCCGCTGTGATGAGTCGCAGGGCCGCCAAGGAACTGCTGCAGATCCAAGCTGGCTCGAACGTGTCGAGGAGATCATCGGGCGCGGCGACGAGGCTTACCTTGCCGACGACCTGCTCCAAGAGGCGCGACTCGCTGATGATGTAACTGGGGGAGGCCGCCAACCGGCTATCCCGGCTCTGGATGCTCGCACCCGATGGCGTCGAGTGGGCATTCGCTGTCGCGAACCGCAACTTCATCATCCACCAGTACGACGACATCGAACGAGAGCTGACCTGGCTCACGATCTCGCGAGACCTGCCCGCGTGGAGGTCATCGTTGACACTGCTCTTCGAGGAAACCTCGACGACCATCGAAAATGAATCCGACTGACGACGACTGCCAGGCCTGCTCCCACGCGCCGGTGGCCGCACCTGCAGGCGGCTACTTGAGACTTCTCGCACGGCCGCAGCCAACCGGTGCAGCTCGTCCTGCGCCGCGCTGGCGTTCGACCGAGCGATGTCCGAAGATCCGAACGCGGCCCAGGGACAATCTGGCAGGGCGGCCAGCTCCTCGTCAGCATGGTGGGTCGCCGTCGCGGCGGAGCGTTCCAGGTCCGTTGCCGCCGCGACGACCTCGCCCTCGAAGGCAGCACGCAGCCCAGTCAGGTAGTCCAACTGCGCGTTCGCCAGCGAGCCGTCGGGCGTGGCAGCCGCAAGCCGTTGGAGGCGGGCGATCCATACGTTGGCCACCATCCGCTCGCCAACGTTGACCAGTCGGAATGCGACCCAGAAGACGCACCGGATGGCACCCCCAGGATCGCCCTCGTCCTGGCGACGCCGGTAGGCGAGTCCCCGGGCTTGATCGCTCTCGGCGTTCCTGCCAACGAGGTAGGCGCTCACGGCGAGCCGTTCGAGGTCGTCGGCACTCAGCTCGTCGCGGATTGCGAGGAAGCCGTCGTACGACTCCTTCCAGGCATGGGTCAGATAGGACTCGCGTGCTCTGGCCACACCGCCTGGCATGGTTCACTACAGCCTTTGTGCGCATGTCTGCGCATGTCTGCGCACATCCACAAGCCCTGGTAGCTGGGGGCGTTCCAGCAACGACCGGTCGCGTCCGCTGGGCCGGACGAATGGCTTCACGCCTGCGCAAGTGTTGGCCGCGACCCCGGAGGGGTGCCTCACGAGCCCATGGCCGACTTTGCCCAGCTTGGCTTCAGTGAGTTCCAGGTCGGGAGCTCGGCCGCCATGGTGCGGTCGCCGCCGATGATGATCCCGTGCGTTCGAAGTGCGCTTGCCCAGGGCAGTACTCCGCGGTGCCAGTCCAGGAAGGGCTGGGTCTTCGCCTCCACGTACAGCGCGGGCTCGCCTCCGGGATCGGCGTAGCAGACATGAGCGTCGCCGTTCTCGACCAGCAGCCAGTAACGTCGATTTCCCGGCGGCTGGTCCACGAACGTGAATGCGACGACGACGCGACCGGCAGGTAGCGCCTCACGATTGAGCTGGGCCGCACACCAGGCCCACAACGCGAAGCCCGGGTCGGTGTGCTCCGGACCGACCTCGACCCAGCGTTCCCCCCACCCGGCCATCGTCTCCAGCACCTCGGCCAGGTCTCGTCCGGCCAAGGTCAGGAGATAGCGCCTGCCGCCCCCACCCTGCTTGGGTTCACTGGTCACGATGCCGGCGCGTTCGAGCTCCCTGAGTCGCGTCACCAGCATGGACCGCGACATGGCAGGGACTCCTCGGGAGATGGTCGAGAAGGTGTCCGCTCCGAACATCAGGTTGCGGACAACGAGCGGGGTCCAGCGTTCGGCCAGGATCTCCGATGTCCGCGCAATCGGGCAGTACTGGTGGTAGTTCCGCACCTAGCCATGGTGCTCGCGGACCGCCGCCCCGGGAAGTGCTAAATCAGGACTTCAGTATGGCTCTGGCTGAGCGGAGCATGAACGCGTGAGTGACGCAACCGCTGGACAGGTGAGCATCGAAGCCGCCGAGTTGTACGAGGAGTTCTTCGTGCCGGCGCTGTTCGACCAGTGGCCGGCGAGGTTGCTGGAGTTGGCCGGGGTGGCTGAAGGGGACAGGGTTCTTGACGTCGGATGTGGCAGCGGCGTGGTAGCGCGCGCCGCGCACCGGGCCGTCGGCCCATCGGGCACGGTGACAGGCGTGGACCCGAACGACGGAATGCTTGCGGTGGCCTCCCGGACCCAGACCGACGTGACCTGGATCAAAGGCGTGGCGGAGGATCTCCCCATCGAAACCGCAACGATGGACCGGGTGATCTGCCAGTTCGCGGTGATGTTCTTCACCGACCGCGCCCGCGCCATGGCGGAGCTCGCTCGGGTAGCCCGCCCCGGCGGGACGGTGGTGGTCGCCACGTGGGCAGGTCTGGAGGCCACGCCGGGCTACGCCGCGATGGTTGATCTGCTCCGTGAGGTGGCAGGTGACGAACCGGCCGACGCGCTCCTCGCGCCGTTCAGCGTCGGCACCGAGTCCGCGTCGCACGAACTCATGGTGGGAACCTTCCCCGGGGTCGAAGTGCGCCGATGGGAGGGGATCGCGAGATTCCCATCCGTCCTGGACTGGCTGGACACCGACATCAAGGCTTGGACCCTGGCGCCGCTCATCTCCGACGATGCCTACGACGTCTTGCGGGTACGGGCCCCGATCGATCTCGCCCAGTTCCGCGACTCAGACGGTTCGGTGCGCTTCCCCGCCCCTGCTGTGGTGGCCAACGCGGTACGGTAGCTGGTCAAGGTCGGGAGCCGTGGAACCCTGCCAAAGGCCGCGCGGGGCGTTCGGCGAATATTCCCGACATATTGTGCGGCGCACCGGCCTGCCTTGTGGATGGCAACGGCCTGAGTCCCGGGATGACCCAAGAGGCTCACCGGAAGCCGCGGTCACACAAGGCCCCTGGAAGTCGAAGAGATCCACCACTCATCGCGCTTGCGAACGCCCTCGCACCGCCAGACCCGGCTCATCAGGATCCGGAGCCGCCCGAAGGCGACCTTCTCTCGGCTCCCGTTGACGAGCCAACTGTTCGCGGCCATTGTGGGGAAGACCCTCAGCCTCCTGGTGGCTTGATGCCCATCGACTCAGTTCCGATCCCGCTCGCGACCCTGCCGCGCATCGTCGCCGGCCCCATACTGCGTCGACTGACCAGCACCGAGGTCAGCGTATGGGTCGCCACCATCGATCCGGCTCAGATCACGATGAGGGTGAGAGAGCACTCCGTCACGAGCCCGGCGACAAGCGTCGTCACCGCTACTCCGACCCGGGTCGGGTCGCACCTCTGGATGACGGTCCTGACTGCTCCGGCGCCCAGTGGGGGCGTCTTCGTCCCCGGACACATCTACGAGTACGACCTGGACGCGTCCTGGACGGGGGCCCATCAGATTCCCTGGCCCGAGGTCAGCCTTCCCAACGCCGACCGACCCACGTTCCTCGCACCGCCAGCGCGGGTCGAAGACCTCGTGGTGGCCCACGCCTCCTGTCGAAAGCCCCATGGAGGGGGCCGCGACGGGTTGGCCCTCCTCACCGACGAGCTCGACCTCAGGTTCACCCAGAACTCGCCGCGACAGCCACACCTCCTGCTGTTGTCGGGGGACCAGATCTATGCTGACGAGGTCGGCCACGCGCTCATGCCGCGGATCCTCCGCATCGCAGCGGACCTGGTCGGCGTCGACGAGCGGGACGTCTTCGGGGCACCGCCGCCGATCGGCGGGCGGGGGCCGGGAACGCGGGCCCTGGGCTACACCGGCGCGACTGCCAATCAGTTGTGGACCTTCGGCGAGTTCGTAGCGATGTACCTGCTGACCTGGTCACCGGTGCTCTGGGCCACCTCGCTCCCACCCTTCCCGACGGCCACCGTCTTCCCGCTCGACGTCGACCCATCCGTCACGAAGGAGGAGTGGGATACCGACCGCGAGAACCTGCAACGGCATCGCGACGCACTGCCCCAAGTACGCAAAGTCCTCGCCAACGTGCCAACCGCGATGATCTTCGACGACCACGAGATCACTGACGACTGGAACATCGACTACGCCTGGGTCAACGCCGTCTACTCACTGCCGGCCGGCCGACGGGCCGTGACCAACGGCGTGCTCGCCTACCTGCTCTGTCAGCACTGGGGCAACAAGCCGGCCCAGTTCACTGCCCCGGGTACGCCGGAGCGCCAGGCGCTCGACGAGGTGGCCACCGCGGCCACCACACGGCTCCAGTCGGGCCGACCAGGCGGCGCCCTTGTTGGGCGTGCCCACGGGTCCACTGCCGGCGGCACCACCGGCCCGGTCACTGCGCGACCTGTCCGCGTCCGGTGCGATCAGGTACGACTATGTAATCGGCCCGGACCAGGGCTGGCCAGCGCGGATCATCGTCCTGGACGAGCGCACGGTGCGCGAGTATCCCGACCAGACCGGCCGCGGGGCGCGGGTCTCGCTCGCCGGTCTCGCCCAACAGCTCCCCGCTCCGACGACGTCCTCGCCGGTCACCCTCGTGGTTGCCGCTGCGCCCATCCTCGGCACCGAACTGGTCGAGCGCCTACTCCAACCGGCGCTCGAGCTCCTGATCCCGGGTGGGGCGAGGTTCGCAGACTTCGAGTCCTGGTCGGCAGTGACGGCGAACCATCAAGACCTGCTCGCCCGCCTTGCCGCACACGACCCGGTCGTCCTGCTCTCCGGTGACGTCCACTACGGGTTCTCATCCGCGCTCACAAGGACCGAGGGCGGCATCACCACGCGGCTTGCCCAGTTCACCTCCTCGGCCGCCAAGAACCTCGAGATCAAGAACACGGCGATCGGCCTGTTCAGCGAGCTCATCATGCGGCTTGGGCTCGAGCGATCTCGGTCGACTTCGGGCTACGCGACCCTGTCCAACACCGACCGCGACAAGCTCCTAGCGCCTCCACCGGCCGGAACCGTGCTCGCCTGGGACGACACGGTCGACGTCCTGCTGGGACGGGTGGCGCGCGAGCGAGGCTCGACCCCCACGACGATGGCGTCGCCGGTCGCCTCGGCTTATGCGTTGGCTCAGCCCGGATGGACCTACACGATCGATCCCGTCGACGACCCCATGCACGACTTCCCGGCGGCGCCCGTCGACCCGCCCTGGGAGGGCTGGGATGCCCAGAAGTCGCTGACCATGACGTCGGCACTCCAGCAGGCCGACATCCAGCGCTTCTCGAGGATGTTCGTGGGGCTCCCACACGTCGGAGTCGTGACGTTCTCGATCACGAACGGCGTCCTGACGGCCCACCAGGAGCTTCGCTGCCCGCTCGGCAACATCGAGCCCGCTCCGGCATCGGCCCGCCAGGTGCTGCGGACGAAGGTGGCGCTCGCATGAGCAACGGGACGGAACCCGCAATCGGCCTGGTGACCAGCGCGACCATCGACGCGATCGGTGTCGGGCGCAGCGTGTTCACCGACCTCACCATGCTCGATATCGGTCGCGCAGCGGCCGACCCCGTGCGGGTCGATCTCGCGGTCGCCAAGCTCGTCGCGGACGTTCTGGCGCTGTCGCAGGTGCGCAGCCACGACGACTTCTGCGACCTGCTCCGCACGTGGGGTGACGACCTCGTCGAGCTGGCCGAGGCCGCACTGAGCCCGCTCACCGCGCTCGGTGTGGTCGGCAAGCCGCTCGTGGAGGCCCTGATCGTCTACGTGATCCAGAAGCAGTACCCGCGTCTCGCGTCGCTGCTCAGCGCCGCCGGCGTGATCATCTCGAGCCCGTCGGTCGGATCGCGCTTCGACTGGGAGAACCTCCGCGACTTGCTGCTCAACGGTCCCGGTGTCGTGACCGAGGACTTCTGGGACGACTTCCTCGACGCCGCGAATCCCCAACAGAGCGGCGGGGTGCCCGCGCTCCTTGCGGCCCTCCTCGTGCTGGTCCCGGAGGCGGTAGCGATGCGCACAGGCGACCTCCGGGTCGCCGGCCTCGAGCCGCCCCCGGTCTCTCCCGACGCCTCGGCCGCGTGGGCACTGCTCAGGAAGCGGAGCGAGGGTTGGATCGCGATCACGCTGCCGCTCCTGGTCACCGGTGGCCCCCTTCGCCTGCCGGACGGCCCTGACATCAGCTCCGGAATGACACCTGAGCTGGCGATGAGCCTGCTGTTCCGGTCGCAACGCAGACCCTTCGGTGGCAGGACCGTCACCGACTTCGAGATGTGGCTCCGGCCGAGTGTCGACTCCGACTCGTTCGAGCTGCCGCTGCCGGGCAGGGCATCGGTCAAGGTGGAGCCCTGCGTGCCGATCGGGCTCGGCTACGACGGCACGGCCGGCATCTGGAACGCCGCGGTCGCCCCCCAGCCCAGCTCTCCGGTCGCCGCGGCGACGAACGAGGCGCTCATCACCATCGGGAAGGACGACCCAGGCCATCCCGACCTGCTGCTCGGTCCACCCGACGACACCCGGCTCGTCGTGCGTGACCTCGGACTCGACATCCGGCTGCGCGAGGTCGGTGAGCCGAGCGTGGAGCTGGTCGGGCGGGCCCACGGGTTCGCTGTGGTCCTGACGAACCGCTGGTTCCGCTCGCTCGGCGCCGGGTCGTTCTTCCGCGACGGCCTGCGTCTCGATCTCGACCTGGACGCCCGCTACGCGGAAGGAAGCGGACTCAGTGTGTCCGCGGAAGGGGCGCTCGAGAGCCGATGGCACCTTGCCGGCTCGGTGAAGCTCGCGGCGCTGACCGTGCGCATCCACTCCCTGCTCGTCCGGGTGCCGATCCGGGCCGACCAGGCTCACTTCGACATCCGCGGCGAGGCCCGACCGCACTGGTCCGCCACCCTGGGACGGACCGTCACCCTCGTCATGGACGGCGCCGGCGGCTGGGTGGGCTGGTGGGCCGACCCAGCCGGCGGCGACAAGCACTGCGTGGGCCTCCTGCCACCCACCGGGGTCGGCCTCCAGCTCGACTTCCCCGGGGTGACAGCGGGCGGCTTCCTCGACTTCACCGGAGGTCCGAGCGACCGGTACGGCGGCGCCGTGACGCTCACCATCGCCCCGCCCGGCGGCCTCCGGGGGCTGACCGTGACCGCCTTCGGCATCCACCAGCTCGGCGGCAACGAGGGCGACGCCGACCGACCGGTGGCCTTCATCATTGTGCTCGGCACCAAGTTCACACCGGGCGTGGTGTTCGGGCCGGGGATCGTCTGGAACGGCGTCGGCGGCCTCTACGGACACAACCGCCGGGCCGACACCGACGCTCTGCGCGAACGCCTCACGTCGGGCGCGGTGGGCAACGTGCTGTTCGCCGACGACCCGATCCGCAACGCACCGATCCTGCTCGGCGACCTCGCCGCACTCTTCCCGCCTGCGAACGGAGTCCAGGTCTTCGGCCTGACCGCCCAGTTCGGCTGGGTCCCGATCTTCGGCGACTACCTGATCCGGGCGGCCGTCGGCGTGCTCCTCGAGTACGACGACCGGGTGACCAGGGTGGTGATCCTCGGGTCCTTGGTGCTCCACCTCCCGGCGGGTCCGAACATGAGTCAGGAGACCCTCGACGAGCTGCTCAACATCCAGGTCGACGTGATCGGAGACATCGACCCGGTGCGCCGTACGGTCGCCATCGACGCGACGATCAGGCGCGGCCGCTTCTTGAAGGTCTTCACGCTGACCGGCGATGGCGGCCTGCGGGCGAGCTTCGGCGACCAGCGCTACCTGATGGCGACCCTGGGTGGCTTCCACCCGGACTTCCACCCCGACCCGGCGGTCTTCCCGAAGCTCCAACGGATCCTGCTCTCGATCAAATCCAACGACCTTCCCGGTCCCATCGACAAGCTCAGCGTCGCCGCGTACATGGCGGTGACCACCAACACGCTGCAGTTCGGAGCGGAGCTGAGCGCCGAGATCAGCTCGGGCCACTGGTCGATCGAGGGCAAGATCGGCGGCGATGCGCTGATCATCCTGCCGTTCTCGTTCGACGTCTCGATCCATGGCGGTGTGCACGTCAAGTACCGCGGCCACAACCTGATCGGTGTCGACTTCAAGGGGGGCCTGGCCGGGCCGTCGCCGATCGTGCTGCGGGGCGAGGTGTGCGTCTCGCTGCTGTTGTTCGACGCGTGCTGGAGCGACAGCATCGAGCTCGGCAGCGGAGAGGCCGTCCTCGGCCCGCTCATCACGAGCCTGGTGCCCATCATCGGCGCCGAGCTCGCGAACCTCGCGAACCTCGTCGCCGGAGGCGGGGACCCGTTGGTCCTGACGACCCTCCCCGGAAGCCCGGCGCGGCCCGTGCTCAGCCCGCTGTCGCCTCCGGTCTGGAGCCAGAACCGGGTGCCGCTGGGGCTCCCGGTCGAGACCTTCGAGGAGGGCCACCTCAAAGCACCCCAACGGCTGGGCCTGACTGCGTCCCGACCCACGACCACTCAGCTGGACTGGTTCACCCCGGGTGCTTTCGTCGCGCTCTCGGATGCCGAGGAGATGGCACTGCCGGCGTTCGAGCAGCACCAGTCCGGCGTCCAGGTGTCGGCAGAGGTCACCCGCTCGGCGACCGTGGTGCGCTCGTTCACGATCGAGGAGATCCGCCTTCCCGACGACCGGCGCACTCGCCCGGGGCTCACCTTCCCCGACCACGTACTGGACCGGCTCGACGCCGTCTCCGGGAAGGTGTCCCTTCGTCCTCGCCCGCCTCGGTTCGAGCTGCACGACAGCGGCTTCCGGGTCGATGCAGCCGGCGTCGAGGTGGCAACCGGGGCGACGGCGGTGCAGGCCCGGCTCACCGCGCGGGCCAGCGGAGGTGCCGTGCAGCATCCGGCGGATCGGCTGGTGCAGGTCTGATGTCCGACCAGCTCACCTTCCTCGGCTGGATGCGCCCGCCAGGCCACGACCTCGCCACCTCCAGTACCGTGGACGGCCGGATCACGGCAGCGGTCAGCCTGACACTGAGCGACCTGGACAAGCCCACCGACAAGCGCACCGCCCAGGTCGCCTACGACCTCATCGGACCGGGCGACGTGACCGGTCTCGCCGCCGCGGCGGTCGTCCGCACCTATCCGTCCGCCGGTTCACGCGCGGCCGAGTTCGACAAGGCGGTGTACGCCGAGCTCGCCGCGCCGGAACTACCGTGGCGCTACACGCTGGACCGACCACGCGACAAGGCGCTGCGCCCCTGGATCGTGGTCCTCGTCGGGACCGACGACGAGATCGAGGTCAGCGGCGAGACCGCACGTGTCCAGTCCTCGGTTCTGGACGCCCATCCGCTCGCGGCCTCCGCACGGTTCGCGCACGTCGAGCTGGACCCGTCAGGGCACACCGTGGCCCGGCTGGTCTCGACGCGTGCCCTGCTCCCGGGCCGCGCCCATGTCGCGGTGATCGTTCCCGCGTTCACCGCGCAGGGGACGCCGTCGTGGGCCACCCCGGCGACCGGCCGGATCGAGCTCGCCGCCTACTTCTCCTGGACGTTCGAGACCAAGGCGGGTGGTGACTTCGCCACGATTGCCCGACGACTGCACCTCGAACAACCAGGACCGGACCTCGGCACGGCCGAGGTCGGGTACGGCCCGATCGCGAACGCGGCTCCGCTCCAGGTTCGCGGCGCGCTGGTCGGCCGGAACACCGTGAACGGGGGGAGCCTCCCGGGGGCCCTGACTGCCGACCTGCGCAAGTTGACGCGACCTCGCGGCAACGCCACGCATCCTGTCCTGGGACTACCCGATCTCGGTGCCTCCTGGGCCAGCGATGCGCCGCCCGCCGCTCCCGGATGGCGCGACGCACTGGTGGCCGACTATCGGGCCAGGGGAGTGGCCGGTCTGGGTGAGCGCGCCGGGATCGTCCACCAGGATCTGCTCGCCGCACAGGCCGGGAGGATTGCCGGCGCCCATGAGGAGATCGCCGACCGCCTGCGTCGACTGGCGGCCGGGCTGTTGACCTCCCGCTCGATGTGGCGGCGTCGCTTTCCGACGGATCCGGTCCGCCGGCTCGCGGTGCTTGGGCCGGCCCTGCGTGAGGTGCTCACGGCCAAGGGCCCTGTCACTGACGCGGTGGAGCACCCGGAGCGCGGCCTCGACGGCACGCTGTTCTCAGCCGCGGCGCACCGGGTCCTCCGGCCGCGTCCACCTTCGGCCGACGCCAACCCGCTCGGCTCCGATCTCGGCGACACGCTGCCGCTCGCCGCTGCCGCGCCGGTGGCCCAGCCCCGCAGCACCTCCGAGACGTTGCACACGGATGAGTTCGCCGGCGCCACCCGGCGTACCCCCCTCGACGACGTGACTGCCCGGCGCGCCCCCGACACGAGCCGGCTCCGGACCGCGACGGCGCAGTTGGCGGGCCGGCTGGACAGGCGTGACCTCGATCCCGACACGGCCGCCTTCGTGGACGCCAAGCTCTCCCACGTCGTCAGTGACATGGGGTCGCGTCGATCCGTGCCGATCCTGCCTCTGCTCGGCCTGCTCGACAGCGGTCAACGACTGAGCCGCGAACGAGCCCGCGTCCTGGCCAGCGCCCTCGATGCTCCGCCTGACGCCGACGACGTGGTCGCGGTCGCCGAACGGGTGCGCCGACGCCCCCCAGCGCCCGTGGCCACCGCCTTCGACCTGGCGGCCGCCGGGGTGGCCGTCGACATCGCCTTCGACCCCACGTCCGGACGCCCTGCGATCGCGGATCGAGCGCTGGGCGACCTGCTCGACGCCGGCCAGGCCATCGACGTCGCGCCGGACGGCCCGATCGAGATGGCCCCCGACCTCGACCTGGCCGCCTGGCAGTTCGTGCGAGACGACGAGCCTGACTGGCTGCTTCCGGGGGCAGGCGAGCTTGGGGACGACACCGTGATTGGCCTGACCACCAACCCCGCCTTCGTCGACACGTTCCTGCTCGGCCTCAACGCGCAGATCGTCGCTGAGCTGCGGTTCCGCAACTATCCGCTGGTCCCGGGCTGGACGCCCGTCCGGACCTTCTGGGACCGGGCCAACCCCAGCAGCGGCGACGCCGACGACGACATCGTCGGCATCCACTCTTGGCGGTCCCTGACGCCCCTGGGCGACGTCACCCACCAGACGCCGTCGGCGTCGAGTGCCGATCTTGTCGTGCTCTTCAACACCAGCCTGTTCCGCGAGTATCCCGGCACCGTCGTGTCGCTGGTCCCGGTCGCGCGGACCGCGACAGGCGCACCAGACTGGAGCGCTGACCCACCGCTCGACCAACGGCTGTTCCCTGCGTTCCTGGGTCGGATCTCGCCCGACCAGACCTTCTTCGGCTTCGACCTGGACCCGGCGCTCGGCAAGGAACGCTGGGTGCTCCTCGAGGAGACGGTGACCGGCCGACGCTTCCTCAACGCGGCCAGGATGCAGAGCAACGCTCGCAACGGCGCCGACCTGGCCAGCCAGACGCTCAGTCCGCCTCGCCGGGTGATGATCCGCGGCGACATCCTGTTCAAGGACCTCGTGTGACGGCGCCGGAGGTCGGCGTACTCCTCCCGATGCGGCTGGAGACCCGGTTCCTCGACCGCGGCGGCACCCAAGGCTGGGCCTTGCGCGTCCGGGTGGTCCCTGACGCGGTCTCCATCAGCAACCACGACGACGTCCCGTCCACGTTCGAGCTCGACGCGGTCGAGAGCATGTGGCGCGAGGCCGGCTCGGCCAACTTGGAGTCGGCGAAGGGCCGCGCGGCCTGGAGCTCGCTGGCGCGCCTCGTCGGCCCCGAGGAGGCTGCCTATCTCGCGCGGACATTCCCGCCGGTCAGGCGACCCAACGGTGACATCACGATCCAGCGACCCGCCCAGACCCGCACCGGCATGCATGCGCCCCGGCTCGACGGGCTCACACCGACGATGGAGCTGTGGCTGGCCCGGGCGGGCGGGGGGCCGCGGCTGGCAGCGACCCTGACCCCGCTGATCTCCGACATCGACCTGGACCTCGACGACCCCGACAGCACCAAGCAGCCCTGGTGGACCTCGTTCGCGGAGGCGGTCCGGGTCGGGCTGGCCGCGGAGCTGGACCTCGGGACCGCCGTTCCCAACGACATCGACGCCCTCTACCTCGTGGGCATCGGGGGCGGGGACCCAGGTCCCCTCCTCACCGCACAGGCGGACAGCGGTCGACTGGGCGTGATCCCACCCGGCACGGCGACCAACACCGTGGACGGCGAGCCCGCGGTCTCCTTCGGCGGCGACGACGAGTGGCGGCAACTGGTCAAGGTGCGCGCAACCGCCCAGCCCGGCGGCAACTCCATCCGGGTCGCACTGGCCGGTCCGGCCGGCCTGCCGGGCCTCCTCGGCGGCGACTCGAGCCATCAGCAGGTCAACGCCGACCTCGTCCGCGCTCTGTGGCCGGCGTTGTGGGGGCATGCCCTGGGCAACGTCTGGGGCGACGGATCGCGCGCCGACGACCTCGGGGTCTGGGCCGGCGAGAACCTCGTGCCGGAAGGGCCGCTGCCGGCGATGCGGATCGACACCCAGCCCTACGGGCTGCTGCCCGCGACCTCCCTCGGTCGCTGGACGGCGGACAGTGGGGATCCCGCTATCGAGGCCCAGCTGGTTCCCCTCGTCCGCGAGCTGGTCCGTGCGTGGGCCGCGGCATCGGAGCGCGCCGCGGGGATCGGGTCCACCTCGCTGACCGAGCTGGTCCGCAACCCGACCGCCACCAGCTACGCATGGCGCTGGATGATGCCGACCGACATCGCGGCGGCCATCTCGTTCCGGTACGCCGACCCGATCGCGCGAACCGACATCAACCGCTGGTGGGACCAGCAGGCGCCCACGGCGCGAATGTCCCCCGGGGCGGCGCCCGCTCGGCGCCTGGTCGCGACCGGCTGGGCACAGCCGGTCGAGATCGGTCTCGCCCAGCCGGCGACCCCACCCGCGGGCGTCGACCTGGTCACCAGCCTGTCGATGCTGGCCAACGCGACCATGGCGCAGCTGATCGACGCCGGCCCCCCGAACCCCGACACCGCGGGGAGCCCACCGTGGGGTCGGAGCCTGCTGACCGAGCTGGCCCGCCACGCCCTGGTGACCAGCGCGGCGACCGTCGCTCGCAGCGTGGCCGGTCAGCCGAGGGCGCTCGTCGAACCGGTCAGCGCCGACGTGCGCACACCGTCGCAGACGGAGGTCTGGGCCGCCCGGCTCCAACCCGCCGACCTGCGCCGCAGGGGCGACTCCGCCGTCACCGTCCACAACAACGCACGCACCGCGATCGGCGCGCTGGCCGGTCATTCACCCGACGACATCGAACGCGCACTGCGCTCCCTGCTCGACACCGCTGCCGACCGCGTCGACCCCTGGGCCACAGCCATCGCTTGGCGCCGACTTCGGTCGCTGGCAGCGGCGCCCCGGACCCTTGGCGCCTACGGCTGGGTGGACTCACCCCGGCCACGAGGGGCCACGTCCAGCCACCAGTTCGTCCTCGCACCCTCCCGCGACCAGGCCAACGTGGCAGCGATGCTGCGCGACCGCGCGGTCAACGACCCGGACGCGCCGAACTGGGCGGCCGACCTGACCTCGGCCGCCGTACGCGCCGCGGTGCGCCTCGCGACCGAGATCCGTGAGGGCAGCCATCCCGCTGAGGCGCTGGGTCGGATGGCTGAGCGGATCGTCGTACGACCCGACGTCGTCGACCGGCTCCGCGAGGCGTTTCCGCTCACCATCGGACCGGGACTCGGGTTCTCCACGCGGCTCTCCCGCATCCGCAGGACGTGCAACGGGATCGCCGTCTTGGAGGCCGCCGAGTCCGATTCCGCCAGGCTGGCCGGTCTCGGCGTCCGTCCGCAACAGCTGACCGCCCTTGCCGAGCTTGGGACGGCCGTGGACGCACTCACCGACCTGCACATCGCGGAGAGCGCACTCGGCGTCGTCCAGCACCGCCCGTCCCTCGTCTCGTCGTCGACCGCAGCAGCCGCAGGCGAGGGCCTTCCTCCGGCGTTCACCTTCCCCGACACCCCGCGCACCGGGGTCGCGGTCGACTCCGTCGCGGTCGTGGTCCTCCCCGACACCGCGGCACCTACAAGGCGGGCTGCCTCTCCGGCAGCGCTCGCGGACCCCGCCGTAGCGGCCTACCTCGACGACCGCGGCGGCCCCCCGAACGGGCCCCGATGGCGGTGGCAGCGACTCGATGCCAACGGTCGCCCAGCCGGACCAGTCACCCTCGAGGACATCGGGCTTCGCCCCTGCGACACCGTCGGTCTGGCGCCGGGCAACCTGCGCGACACCATCATCGCGGCGAGCGGAGCATCTGGTCTCGCGCCCGGAGACCCACTCGGGCCCGCCGTCGTCCGCGCGGTGGCGGCGGCGATCGCCGGGGTGCCCGCGACGGCGGCCGACGTCGGCGCCGGCCAGGAGGACTCCGACGCCACAAGGCTCGACCTCGCGACCAGGTACGCCGCGCTCCACGCCGCCGCGCTCCGGGCGGTCGCCGACGCGGGCACGGCGCAAGGCGCCACCGTCCGTGCCCAGCGCCGGGAGCTGGCGCGGCTCGCACGCTGGGGGATCAGCCCGATGTCTGCCGCCACCTCGGGGGGCGTCTCGCTTCAAGAGCGTCTCGTGGGCGCCATGGAGGTGCTGGACCGAAGGGTGTCAGCGCTGCCTCCGCAGCTGCCCGACGCCGCTGTCACGGAGCTCGCCGACGCGATCGCCGCCCTGGTCGGACCGGAGGCTGGCTACCCCGTCCTCGCCCGGATTCCCGCGGCGGCGTTCGCCGGAGTCCGCGCCGAACCTGCCACTGCCGGCCAGGCACCCCGGCTGGACCCGGACTGGCTCGAGGTCGTGGCCGCGGTGCGGCCGGCCCTGGCTCGGCTCGAGGCAGTTCAGCTCCAAGAGCGGCTCCGAGCCGGCGGACGGCCTCTTCGCGCGTGGACCAACCATCGCGGTGACCCGTGGCAATCGGCCGCCGCATCGGACTCGGAGCCAAGGCGGGGGAGCCGGCTCGTCGCCGTGTTCGGACCGCAGGGTGCCCTGGTGCCCCGGCCCACCTCGAGCACGCCGGGAAAGGTGGCCGCGGCCGTCATCGACCGCTTCGCCGAGACCATCCCCGACATCGAGCACAACGCCTCGGTCGCGTTCCCGCACGACCTGCCCATCGCACGAGCCCCCCAGGCCGTCCTCCTGGCGGTGCCACCCGTCGTCGACCAGCCACTGACGACCGACGTCCTGGTCGACATCGTCGCGGAGGTCCGCGACCTCGCCCGTGCACGGATGACCGGTGCCGCGTCAGTCGGCCCCAACGGCAGCGCCCTTCATCTCGCCGCAATGCCCGCGGCGGGACGCGCCGCAGTCGACTTCGGAGGCCGTTGAATGGACTACCGCTTCGACCTGCATGCCCGGCTCGAGGCCGTGCACACGGTCAGCTCACCGCTCGCCGTACGCGCCGCACTCCGAGCCGAGATCCATGACCCGGTGTGGCTGCTCGGGCGCCAGTGGCAGCTCGGTGAGCATCAGGGCAGCGATGCCGCGTTCCCGACGCTGGTCCATCTCGACCTCACCCAGACGCCAATCACCGGCCGCACGACGAGTCCGGAGGACGACCCCCGGGTAACGCCACCGGAGGTCGTGATCGAGTCCGAGCCCGAGCAGTGGTGGACCATCGGGCGACGGGTCCGCATCGGCAGTGCCCTGCGCCCAAAGCTGTCCGCAGCCGAGCGCGCCGACGACGCCCTGAAGCTCAGCCACGCCCCACCGCCGTACGCCGAGCTCAACGGGGTTGCGCTCGACGGGCTGGCGCTCTACAAGAGACGGACGGGGCTCGGCCTCGCCAAGGCCGACTTCATCGCACTCGGCGTACCTGCCACCGAACCCCAGGACGACTGGGTGCCGTCCGACCTGGCGTACACCTCGTCGTTCAAGGCCGGACCGGTCACCCTCACCGTCCCACGCCACGACGGCGGCACCGTCGACTGGTACTCCGTGTCCGCGACCGGGCAGGACCCGCCGGCCTCGAACCCCCCCACCGTACGTACGAGCTACCCCACCCGCGCCTCCATCCCCGGTGGACCACTGCCGCGCTGGTGGCAGATCGAGGACCATCGACTCGATCCCGGAGCCGTGCCACCGGCCCGGACGCACCTCGCCCGCCTGCTGCTGATCCGGGCCACCTCGGCGCGCAGCGACGGCTGGTTCACCGCGCCCTTGCCCGCTCCTACCGGGACCCTCGTCCGGGTAGCCGGCATGACCGTCGCGGACTCGATGGACCTCACGTCCACCGTCTCTGCCGCGCTGGACTGGTCGCTGTTCCACGTGAGCGGCCGACGAGCCGACGAGCTCCTGCTCTGGCCGACCGTCGCCCATCCGCTGACCGCGATGGTCGCGCTCGACGAAGTGGACGTGGGAGTCGACGAGGACGCCAACCTGGTGTGGGCGGTCGAGAAACGCGTCGATGGCAGCGAGGTGGTGGAACCCGAGCCGGCGCCGCCCGCTCCGCCCCCACAAGCAGGACAACTGGCCATCCTTCGGCGGCGCGGCTACCGCTACGTCCCCGCCGCCCACGTGCCGACTCATTGGCACCCCTACATCATCCAGGCCACCGGATCGGTCCGGCGCTACATCCAGGGGCGCCTCGCCGACCTCGACCAGCGGCCGGTGGTGCCGCGGCCAGGACCCACCAGCCCGCTGTTGATCGACCCGCATGCGACTGCGTCGGATCCGGCCCACGCGATCCTTCCCGATGTGATCCCGCGGCTCGGCATCCGCCTCGATCGGCGGTTCGTCCTCGGACGGAGCACGACTGGCACACCTCTCCTGTGGATCCAGCGGCGTCGCAGCCCGCTCAGCGGACCTCCTGCCTCGAGGCTTCGCTACGACATTCTGGAGGCCGTCGACGAACTCACATGACCTCTCGTCTCTGGTGACACCAGGGCCACGCGCTAGCGGCAACGAGGTGTGGACCCACGGAGCCCCACGCGGCAGGGCAGTGGCATTGCATTGGCAAGGGCCATGCCCGGGCGCAAGATCGGTGCAGGAGACCATCATGACCCACTGGTACGTGGCACTCGACGGCGACGACGACGCCAACTCGGGTCAGTCGCAGGACTCACCTCTTCGTCATGTCGGCCACGCGATCGGCGAGCTCCAGACCGGCGACACACTGTTTGTGCGTGAGGGCGTGTACGCCGAACGTCTCACGATCAGCGGCAAGACCCGAGTGACCATCCGTTCAATGCCAGGCGAGCACGCCGTGATCGACGGCGCGATCGAGGAGTTCCGCACGCAACCCGCCAACGGGTGGGACCCGGGGACCGTCCCCGGCGAGTTCGTCAGCCGCGCAACATTTTCACCCAAGACCGACCGTGGCGCGTTCGTGCTCCCGGATCGACACGTCCGACTCGTCACCTACAGCCGCCTGGAAGACCTCAGGGCGGAGAACGAGACCTTCGGCCCGCTCGGGCCGGCCAAGGTCCACCCGGTCCGCAGGTCGCGGACCCGGCCTTGCCGAAACGGCCCTGGGCCTACCTCGGTCCGGGGCTGCACCAAGGGAGTGACGGACTCGTGCACGTCCGTCTGCGGCGGACCCAACTCACCCAGCCCGGCGTCACCGACTACGCCGGGCCCGAAGACGCCGCCTCGCTGCCCCTGGCCATCTGGACGGCCCCCGAGCCGACCGGCCTGATCGATGGTTGCCTGACGCTGCATCTGACACACCTGACCGTCCGCTTCGGTGGCGGTCGTACAATCCGGGTCACGAACTCGCACGAGGTGCTGCTGGACCACCTGCAGGTCTTGGCGGGACCGTACGGCCTGGAGGTGGGTGAGCACTCTGACCTCACGAGAGTCTCGCACTGCCGGTTTGACGGAGGGTTGCCGCCGTGGTCGTTCCGCAGCGACCGCAAGGACGGCTACACCATCACCGGTGGCGCTCCCCGCGGACCCAACGGGCTCGCTGAGCAGACAACTAAGACACTCGTCTTCTGCCATCCGCTGAGCAGTCGCACTACGGTCGAGAACTGTGAGCTCGTCAACGGCCACGATGCCCAGCTCAACGGACCGGACACGGTTTTCCGGAGCAACTGGGTGGCCAACTTCAACGACGATGGGCTCTTCGTGGGGGAGAGCGCCAAGCGAGGTTGCGGTGGACGTACACCGGGGTCCCAGCGCGCCGACCTGCGTCGCCCGGCGGATCGACGT
>CAWEQW010000004.1:0-154334 GCA_963811365.1 uncultured Actinomycetota bacterium
TAGGGTGCGGCTCCGCTGTAGTGACGCATCGACGCAGGTGACGTTAGCGGTCTGATCGCCTGACACGCGTCGAGGATCCCGCTGTTCGGCACTGTCATGCTGTTTCCTGTCTGTATCCGTATACGGATACAGACAGGAGCTATCATGGCGTGTATCGCTCACCGAAGCCGCCCATTGCTGCTGCAGGGCAGCCTGACCACGTTCCGGCGCCGCTGCGGCAAGCCGGCCTGCCGCTGCGCGACGGGAGAGCCGCACGAGAGCCCCGCGCTGCGGTTCACCGAGGGCGGCCGGACCAAGACAGTGACGCTGAGTGCTGCCGAAGTCGTCCAGGTCACCGCGGCACTGGCTCGCTATGAACAGGCCAAGGCCGACCTGGATGCGCGCGCGGCCGAAGGCATCGACCGGCTGCGTGGTAGTCGGGCCGCTCGTGGCGGCACACGTCGATGAACGACCTGGCCATGCCCTCGGCAGGCTTCGGCGCCGAGTCCCGCGGATCCTTCGAACAGCTGCTGGGCTGGCTCGAGGGCGACCAGGCGACGCAGATGACCCACGCCGAGCTGGAAGACGAACTCGAAGATCGAGGCCGGGAGCTGCTGCGACGCATGCTCCAAGACCACCTGAGCCTGCGCACGGCGACCGAGCAGCGCCTCGAGGGCGTGGCCGACGCCGACGGGGTCGTCCATGCCGCGGTCGAGGCCGGGCACCGCCGCGCGCTGGCCAGCATCTTCGGCCGGGTGCAGTGCGAGCGCATGGCCTACCGGCATCGCGGCCACCCGAACCTGTATCCGGGCGACGCGACGTTGAACCTCCCGATCGAGCGGCACTCGCACGGGCTGCGCCGGCTGGCCGCGATCGAGTCGAGCCGGGGATCTTTCGAGCAGGCCACCGCGGCCATCACCCGCGCCACCGGGCAACGGATCGGTAAACGCCAAGTCGAAGCGTTGGCCGGTCGTGCCGCGGTCGACGTGGCCGACTTCTACGCCCTCACCCAGCACCCCGAATCGGGTGAGGGCGGCGTGCTGGTGCTCTCCGCGGACGGCAAGGGCATCGTGATGCGGCCCGACTCGCTGCGCCCGGCCACCGCCAAGGCCGCCGCCAAGGCGAGCACCAAACTGGCCACCCGCCTGTCCAAGGGCGAGAAGCGCAACCGTAAACGCCTCGCCGAAGTCGGCGCCGTCTACGACCTGCATCCGCTACCCCGCATAGCCAGCGACATACTCGGCGGCAACAACCACGACAACAACCACGGCAACGACCCGCCGCAGACGCCGCCGTCGCGGCCCAAGGCCGTCAACAAGTGGGTCACCGCCAGCGTCGTCGACGACGCCGCCGAGGTCGTCGCCGACGTGTTCGACGAGGCCGAGCGGCGCGACCCTCACCATCGGCGCACCTGGATAGCACTGGTCGACGGCAACAACCACCAGATCGACCGCATCCACACCGAGGCCGAAGCCCGAGGGATCACCCTCACGGTCCTCATCGACCTGGTTCACGTCCTGGAATACCTCTGGGCCGCGGCCTGGTGCTTCTTCTCCGAAGCCGACCCCGACGCCGAGACATGGGTACGCAGGCGGGCACTGGCCATCCTGGAAGGCAACGCCCTCGCAGTCGCGACCGGCATCCGCCGCCGCGCGACCGCGGCCCGGCTACCCAAGCCCAAACGCTCCAAGGCCGACCAGTGCGCGAAGTACCTCACCAACAAGGCCGAGCACCTCGACTACCCCACCGCACTCGCCTCCGGATGGCCCATCGCCACCGGAATCATCGAAGGCGCCTGCCGCTACCTCGTGGCCGACCGGATGGACATCACCGGAGCACGCTGGAGCGTGGACGGCGCCGAAGCCGTCCTCAAGCTACGAGCCGTACGCGCCAACGGCGACTTCGACGCCTACTGGCGCTACCACCTCCAACGCGAACGACAGCGAGTCCACCACCCCCGCTACGCCAACAACGTGACCCAGCACGCCGCATAGTCACTCCAGAAGAGCCGCACCCAATTGATTACGAGCCCGTTCGGCGACGTCCACGGCAGGCGGCTCTAGGCGGCCGAGACCTCGCCAACCTCGGAAACGCAGCCTTCGTCCTGGATACCGGGCTCGGCCCCCACGCCGGCAGCCAGCCCGAGCAGCGGCTACTGCGTGCCGTACTCGACGGCGAAGGCGCCGACGTCAAATCCGTCCGCGCTGAGCCTGTTGCACGAACCCTCGGCGTTGTTCGCGGGTGTCGGTCGGTGAGTCCATCGGGGTGAGGCGGCAGGATTCTTTCTCGTGGGGTACAACTTCGTCGCTGAGGATCATGACCAGTTGTTCTTGATGCCGCCCTCGCTGACCGACTGGCTGCCTGAGGATGACCTGGCCTACTTCGTGCTGGACGCGGTCGAGGAGATGGACCTGACCGCGTTCTACGCCGGCTACCGCGCTGATGGCTGGGGTGGCGCGGCGCGTCACCCGAAGACGATGGTCGCGCTGTTGTTGTACGCGTACTGCACCGGGGTGGTCTCCTCCCGCAAGATCGAGCGTGCCTGCTACGTCGATGTCGCTTTCCGGGTGGTGTGCGGCAACGTGGCGCCTGACCACACCACGATCGCGCGGTTCCGGTCGCGTCACGAGACCGCGTTGAAGTCGCTGTTCACGGCCTCGCTGCGGCTGTGCGCGAGGGCGGGGATGACCAGCGTGGGGCTGGTCGCGGTGGACGGCACGAAGATGGCCGCCCCGGCATCGATGGCCCGCAACCGCACCCAGGACTCCATCGACAAGGCGGTCGATGAGATGTTCGCTGAGGCGAAGGCTGTCGATGCGGCCGAGGACGCCGCACACGGCCAGGATCGTGGCGATGAGCCGCCGGCGGTGCTGCGGGGCCGGGCCGATCGCCGGCGCCGGTTCAAGGCCGCCAAGCAGCGGCTGGACGCCGAGGTCGAGGCCGAGCAGGCAGCCCATGACGAGCATCTGGCTCGGCGTGCGGCCGAGGAGGGCCAGCGCGGTTCGAAGCTTCGCGGACGCAAGCCGAAGGCACCGGCGGACAAGGCGGGGCACAAGCAGAAGAAGGTCAGCACCACCGACCCGGAGTCGCGGGTGATGTCGACGGCGAGGGGGTTCGTGCAGGGCTACAACGCCCAGGCGGTCACCAACGAGGAGCAGGTGGTGATGGCTGCGGAGGTCACCGATGAGCACAACGACTCCGCTCAGCTCCACCCGATGATCGAGGCCACCGACGCCTCACTGGCCGAGGCCGGGATCGAACAGCGGCCCGAGCAGCTGCTCGCCGATGCCGGGTACGCCTCGGAGGAGAACTTCGCCGCCCTCGACGCCGATGATCCTGACTGCTACGTCGCGACGCGGAACATGAAGAACAACCCCACGCCGCGGACCGGGCGGCGGGGGCCGTTGAAGAAGGACGCCACCCTGGTCGACCGGATGGACCGAAAGGTGTCGACGAAGAAGGGCAACGCCCTGTACCGGCGGCGTCAGCAGATCATCGAGCCGGTCTTCGGCCAGATCAAGCACGCCCGCGGAATCCGGGGGTTCAGCCGACGCGGTAAGGCCGCAGCGGACTCCGAGTGGAAGCTGATCTGCGGCACCCACAACCTGCTCAAGCTCTACCGCCGAGTCCTTGTCGACCCCCCGGCTGCGCCTTACAGCCGGATCGGGGCCCCGGCCACCGCCTGAACGAACACCAGCGGGCACCCGTAGTGCCCGTGCCAGCGGCTCTCGTGGCCCCCCAGACGTCACCGGGCCGCGGTAACGGCCGCGAAGACGCGGCACGCGATCACCGCCCAGCGGCGGCCCCGGTGCCACACCGCGCGTCACAGCGTGGCCCGACAACCGCTCCCAACCTTCGCGCAACACGCCGCCAACCTCGGAAACGCAGCCTTCGTCCTGGATACCGGGCTCGGCCCCCACGCCGGCAGCCAGCTCGAGCAGCGGCTACTGCGTGCCGTACTCGACGGCGAAGGCGCCGACGTCAAATCCGTCCGCGCTATGCCCGCACAGGTCGCGGCGGCCTTCTCGCCGAAGCTGTTCTACACGGCCTCAGACAGCAGCTTCGTCGACATCGACGAACGCAATGCCGCCCGCCGCAGCGACGCCATCAACCGGCTGCGCAAGAGTGCGCCGGACTACGGCCGCATCGCCACCCTCCGCCGCCTTTCGGACGGCGCTTCACTGACCGTCTGGCGTCGACGTCAAGGTCGCGCCCCGGGGTCGAGATGGCTGCACCGATGAAGCAAGGGGCCTGCGCTCGTCGGTACGGTCATGACAACGACACAGCTCAGGGGAGATCAGATGTCCGGCACGGGGCACGAGGACGCGGTGTGGCTCGAGCGGGCGTTCGACGACCACCGCCGGGAGCTGCACGTGCACTGCTACCGCCTTGCCGGGAACGTCAACGACGCGGAGGACCTGGTGCAGGAGACGTTCCTGCGCGCCTGGAGGGCCAAGGACGGCTTCGAAGGGCGGGCGACGGCGCGCACCTGGCTCTACCGGATCGCCACGAACGTCTTCCTCGACAGCCGCAAGGCGACCCATCGACGCGCCGTACCGTCCGGCGACCCGTTCGAGTGGTCCACAGAGCTCGGCCCCTATCCGGATCGCCTGCTCGCCGACGACCCCCAGGCGGGCGTCGCCGGCCGGGAGACGGTCGAGCTGGCCCTGATCGCGGCGCTGATGTACTTGCCTGCGCGACAGCGGGCCGCGTTCGTGCTCCGCGACGTCTCCGGGTGGGAGACGCCCGCGGTCGCCCGGGCACTCGAGGTGCCGACGACGGCCGTCAACAGCCTGCTGCAACGGGCTCGCCGCACGCTGCGGCAGCACGCTCCCGCGGACCCCAAGGACTGGCGCCGCCCGCCGCTCACCGCGGAGGACGAGGAGCTTCTGCGCCGGTACGCCGCCGCGAGGGATCCCGAGGCGGTCCGGGCCCTGTTGGCCGAGGACGTCCGGATCACGATGCCGCCCGAGGCGCCGGTCCTCGGGATCGACGCCGCCGCCGAGTTCCTGGGCCGGCCGCTCGACTGGCGTACCTTCCGGGAGTCGGCCAACGGGCGGCCCGCCCTGGTCAACTATCTGCGTCGGCCCGGGAGCCCGCACTACGAGGCGCTGGTCGTCGACGTACTGCGGATCGAGAACGGCAGGATCGCGGAGAGCAACGCCTTCGTCGGGGCGCATCACGTCACCGCCTTCGGCCTGCCCGCCACGCTGGAGCCGTGAGGTACTGCCATGCTCGGCAAGCGGCGGGCCGACCCTTGACGAAGGAGAGAACCATGGACATGCGACTCCAGCTGATCCCGTTGCGCTCGACGGACGTCGATGCAGCAAGGCCTTCTGCGCCTTCTTCAGCGATCCTGACGCGAACTCGTGGGCTCTCCAGCAAATCCCCGGTTGACCTGGCACCGTCGGTGTCAGGCGGCGCGCTCGAGGGTGGTCCCTCGATGGTCGACGCGGTAGCGGGCGCCGTGTGGTGAGGTCCACAGATAGACGCCCGCTTCGGGTTGTTCGACCTGCCATCGTCCATGTGTCTTGAGGCGGTGATGTCTTCGGCACAGCGGCCCGAGGTTGAGGACGCTGGTCTGGCCGGGTGGTCCGCCGGCATCGGGGCGGAGGTAGGGCTCGGTGTGGTCGAGGTCGCAGCCGCGGGACTCCCGGTTGCACCACGGGAACACGCAGTACGGCTGCCCGGCGAGCATCGCTTCGCGGAGCGCATCGGGGACCTCATAACAGTCCGCGGCCGTCGTCGTCCCGGTCCGCACCACCGGCCGCACCGCGAAGTCCCGGCGGCCGAGCCAGCGAGCCACCGCCTGGGCA
The DNA here is from genome assembly GCA_963811365.1 of uncultured Actinomycetota bacterium. Classification (GTDB taxonomy): domain Bacteria; phylum Actinomycetota; class Actinomycetes; order Propionibacteriales; family Nocardioidaceae; genus CAWEQW01. The sequence continues at coordinate 5,796 of CAWEQW010000004.1, forward strand.
GTCAGGGCGCCGAGCCCTTCGGCGCGGGCAACGCCCTCACCAGTGGCGAGCGCCGCCTGCGACAGATGGACGTGCAGGACGATCGAGCCGGCGCCCGCTCCACGCCCGCTCACCCGCCTCGGACTCCCCACACCGCCACGGACCGAGCCGGAGCCGGCCGGATCTGCGGCGGCGGTCGCCGCCGCCCGCAGCTCGAGCACCTGCAGGGGATCGGCCAGGACACCGACGGCGCGGGCGCGCCGAACCTGCAACGGATCGTCGTCGCCGTCGCTCGCGAGGAGACCAGCGATCTCCGCGACCACCGCGTCGAAGACCTGCGCGTCCGCCGCGTCGACGTCGAGGTCCACATGGACCACACCGTCGTCGTGCCCCGGCCGGACCCGCACCCCGCGGGCTTCCGCCGCGGCTTGTGCTTCCCTCGCCGCCCGCTCGGGATCGAAGCGCTTGATCGCGGCCTCGACCACCCGCCGGGCCCGGTAGCTCGTCATCGTGGCAGCCAGGTGCGCGACCTGGGCATCCACGTAGTCCGCAGCCTGCTTCGACAGCGACATGGTCTGACGAGCCAGCAACCGAGCCCGCCACGCCGAGGCCTCCCCCACGCAGACCCGCGCCCACGAGCGCGGCAGACGATGCCGCAGCTCCAGCGCCTCACCCATCAGCGCGCACGCCGCAGGGGTCGTCATCCCGACAGCCGCGCCGAGCTCCGCAGGCGCGAACTCGGCCACCGCAGGTGCCCCCTCACCGGCCAACGGGACCAGCCGCTCCAACCCCGGCAGCTCGATCCCAGCAGCTCGGCCGTCCACGACAGGATGGAGATCGGCCACATGCGCCGCCACCTGAAGCAACCTGGCTTCCGCCCGCTCAGCGACCCGGCGGCAGGCAGCCGCCTCAGCGAACGCCTCAGCAGCGTCCATCGCGTCAAGCGGCCCTTCGAACATGTGTGCGAGTCTATCGGTGACAGTCGACCATTCGGCCCGCAACTTCCCCGCTGTGGACGACGGCGCGAAGGCAGCGAATGTCACCACCCCATGCCGTCGCGGGCCTCCGAGGCAGTCGGCGGGCTCGGGATACTTGCCGGGATGCACGCGGTCGCCTTCGACCCGCTGTGGGCGCAGTTACCCGGCAACGGTGGCGTGGCGAAAGATCCGACGTGTGGTTCAGCGCCGGCCCTGCTGGGGAGTCGCCCTACCCGCTCGTCAGGGCGGTGTGGCGAGCCAGCGGGTACGACGGCCACAGCCGGCCGTCGTGACCCGCCCGCGGTGTGCAAGCGATCGCAGGATCCGGTCGATCGCCTCGTCACGGACACCGGACTCAGCCGCGATCTCGCCGCGAGGAAGACCGCGACCCCGTGCCCGTTGCAGCGCTTCGGTGATCCGGTCAGCGTACTCACGCTCGACGTCCGACAGTCGGTCCTCGTCGGTCAGCATCCCTCTCATGACCGAGCCGCCCATGCCCGAGGGCAGCGCTCCTGCGCCTCGACATCGGCCGCCGACGTCCCGTCGAGTCTGGCCCGGCCGTCGGCGCCGTGGACGACCTTGAAGGGGCGGCGTACTTCTGAAAGCTGCACCGCCTCCTGTTCCCCCGGTCGGGGTCGCACATGCAGACCAGATCCCGCGCGACGCCCGAACTGGCACCACCCGACGTGGGCCGGGGTGCGCCGCTGAGGCCGACCAGGTCGCGGTTGATGTCCACGCGCTCGCCGTGCTTGGCCCGCGAAGCCGCGCGAGGTCGCCGCGCTCTGGGCGATGATCAGAACGAAGCAGGCGAAGGCGACGGTGGACGCGCTCGCGATATCCGACCAGCTCAACCCGGTGGGGAGCCCGACAGGCGGGAACCCGCCGGTCAAGGAGCCGATGACAGCGACACCGTGGCTCTGGGCATCAGTGGCCGCCGAGATCACGATCGAGAGGATCACGGCCACCACCGCTCCGGGCACGACCGGCAGGAACCGCTTGAAGCCGACGATCAGCAGCACGGTGCCCAGCGCGAAGGCCAGGGTGGGCGCACTGGCGTCAGGGATCGAGGTGATCGTGCCCCACTGCTGCTGCAACCACGTGCCGGTCGACTTCGGGACCCCGAGCATGCTGGGGATCTGCCCGGTGAGCACCGAGATCCCGACGCCGCTCAGGAAGCCGACCAACACGCTGGCGCTGAGGAAGTTGCCGATGAAGCCGAGCTTCAGCAGCCGGGCCAGGATCAGCAGCACGCCGCAGATGAGGGCGACCAGGCTGCACCAGGCCAACCACTCCTGGCTGTACGGCGTCAGCCCTACGACCCCGATCCCGGCCAGGCCGGCGGCCAGGATGGCGGCGGTGGCGGAGTCGGCGCCGACCACGAGCAGCCGCGACGACCCGAGCAGCGCGAAGACCGGGGTCTGGAGGATGATGGAGTAGACACCGGTGACGATGGGGGTCTGGGCGATCGAGGTGTAGCCCATCACTTCGGGGATCGCGACCGCGGACAGCGTCAGCCCGGCGATCACGTCCCGGACGAGCCACGCCCTCTGGTAGCCCCTCAGCGACTCGGGCATCGGGTTCATGCGCTCGGTCCCTGCGACAACGACGGGGCGCGTACGTCAGCTCCGCTTCCGGTGCCGCCCGCCGCGACCTCGTCCTCCGCGAGCCGGACGCCCAGGTGGAGCGCCAACCCACCGATGGCGTGCCCTCCGGTCCGGCCAACGGACTGGAGAGGGGCAGCCGCCTCATCTGCCGCCGGCTCGCCGCCGCCGGAGGGAAGAGACCCCACGACCTCGGCGTCCGCCGGCCTCACGGCTTGTAGTTGCTGTAGGGGCCACCGACCCGGTCATAGGTGTTCCCGAGCTCGTCCTGGGTGATCTTGACGGCTCCACGTTGGCCGTGAGCGTCAGATCCTCCTTGAGCACCAGGGGCCGGAACGACCAGTCCGGCGCTGGCCGTAGCACCCCCAGGTGCGTGTCGCGCTTGCCGTTGATCTCCTTGTAGGCGACGGCTTCGTGCTTGCGCATCTCTCAGCTCAGTGCTCCGGCCCAGGCCGCGGTCGCAATCACCCGGCTATCACCCCCAACGGGGTGGTTGGAGACCGCGCTGTGCCACGCACCCGCTTGCCGGGGGCTTCAGGCCGCTCGTGCGACGCTCGAGACGGCGGAAGCCAGCGAGTGGCCGCGTCGAACCGATCGGGTGGATGGCCCATGGGGCGACACGGCCGGTGAACGGCGCGGGGCAGAGCAGCGACGCCAAGACTCCAGGCGGTCGACTCGTGCGTTCCTTCAGGTGAGAGGCGCATTCAGGTGGAGCCGCCTGTCGGAATCGAACCGACGACCTATTCATTTCGAGCGGCTGCGAGGGCTCGTTGGTACTGGTCGGTGAGCGTCGATCACGCGCGACCAACGCCGCCGGAGTCGCTGGCGTTGAGGTCCGGGGGGCCGCCGGGGGGCCGCGTCGGGATGGCGCGATCAGTGTCCGGCTCGCGGAGACTCATCGGACGAACCCCCGAGCTATTCATTGCGAGCGCTCACGGTCCAGGTCCACGCTTGGTGATCTCCCGTTGCAGACGTTCCTCGTGCTGAAGGAACAGCTCAAGCTGCTGCCGGGGGCCGAGATCCTGTTTGGCGCCGATCCACACCGACCGGATGCCGTGCTCCCAGTAAGCCCGTAACTCAGCTGGGCGGCTCCTGATTCGTCGATCACGCGTGACGACTATCAGTCGCCGCTGACCGACGACAGACATCCACTCGAGGTCGGGGGTTCCGAGCGGAACCTCGGGAAGCTCGTCGTGCCCGGGATAGACGACGTCGTCCCGGCCAGCACGACCAAGGAGCTTGCCGAGACCGAGCGTGTTCTCGTCGGTGAAGTACACCGCCGAACGAGCCATCATCGTCAGGCAGCGCGCTCGGCACCTGCGATGAGCTCAAAGCGAATCGCTTCATCGATCTGATCGAGAGTCAGCTCATAGAGGTCCGCAAGGTCATCGCGACTAGTGCCGGCCCGATAATCCTCAGCTAGGGCATCGGTGCGAACGTTGCGCACCGCAGGCTGACCGAACGCCCGGTGCGGATCCATCACCACGTCAGGGGTTCTTGGATTCGGGCGAAGCAGACCAGCCACGTTGTCGGAGTACTCAACCGCGGAGCTGAACCGTTGTGCGGCGTCGGTCAAGACGTATTGACCATCGCGCACGACGACGAGTTGAAGCCCTTGATCGAGGCCAACCGCCTGCTGCACCACCTGAACGAGCTCACGGCCCTCCACGTCGAGGAACGGTCGCGCGTGTGCCAGCGGGTAACGCCCGAACTCCTCACGCAGCCTCACGATCGCCGGCCTCATCCGCTGCACCGGCACCTTTAGATCACGGAACTCCGCCAGCAGCCGGGCCTCCACCATCTCGCCCCAGGTCACCACGTCACTACCCACGGGGTCAGGCCGCAGAACCGGGTCATAGAAACGCCCCTGCCGCTCGTAACCCTCCAACCAACGTCGCGCAGTGCCGGCCCGAAGGCCAACGAGCCGATCCACGTCGCCATAGGAGTAGATCGCACGATCGAGGACGGAAACCGCTGCCATGTCGGCATCCTCGCACTAGCCGCCCACACCAGCGACTCAGTTGCGACGTGTCGCGACCAAACCAGCCCGCTCACTGTCATCACGCCCGTGCGGAATCCTCGACGATACCCGGCGCCTCCACAGCCCGTAAGACGAACCCGGGACGCCCCCCAGCGGTGGATCCGATCCGTGAGTGATTCACCGGATGAACAAGCCGCCCGATCTGAGGCGAAACGCCGGGGCCGCAGAATGAACCCGGTCAGGTCGACAACGAGCGGCGCAGAAGCGTTCTTGCAGGTCAGCGGGGTGCTGACGATGGAGCCGCCTGTCGGAATCGAACCGACGACCTATTCATTACGAGCGGCTCCGATCGTCCCTTGGCACTGATTGGCGAGCGTTGACCACGCTCGAAAGCGGTGGTCCCGAGCGCATGGATTCCGAGCTGGGGGGCCGCCGGGGGGACACGCCGCATCCCCGGCCGGAGGGCACACGGAGCCGTCAGCGCTGCTCCGACTGGGGCTCCCCGGGCCCCCAGGCGGCCTCCCAGTCCTGACCACCGCTGAAGACGCCGAGGATGTTGACGTCCCCGGAAGAGTCGTCGACCTCGTACGCCACGAGCGTCCTTCGACGGAACACGGTGGTGCGCATGCGCGGGCGCACATCGTCGCGTGCCCGGCCTGCCTTTGGAAACATCAGGATGCCGTCGATGTGGTCCAGGAGAGCCGAGACGAAGTCACGGGCGGTCTGAGCGGACCCTCTGGCCGTGATCCACTCGTCCAGGTCGTCGAGCTGTTGAACTGCTTCCGGGGTGTAGTAGATCCGGCCCGTCATGGACGGGCGGCCCACTTGTCCTCGAGGCGCCCGCGCGCCTCCTCAGCGGGGATTGCCCGTGACGGGTCCGCCTTCAAGGCGTCGTACGCGGCGGCGGCCTCGGTGCGCAACCACTCCTCTGCGCTCCCTTCGAGTTCCTCGTCGGAAGCTACCGATCGGAGCAGGCGCATGGCCACGTCCTTGCGCACGTCAGGAGGCAAGGCCATCCCGGCCTCGTAGAACTCCGATGCGCTCAGTGACACGCCATCAGTCTACGACCCGATCTCGACACGACCTGTTCACAACGATGAACACCCCCGACCCGGGGGACAATCGGTGAACGCGGTCACGGCTCCCTGCGTGCCACCTCTGTGAATGCGCAGGTCACAAAAGGTGTCCGTCGGAGCCGCCTGTCGGAATCGAACCGACGACCTATTCATTACGAGTGAATCGCTCTACCGACTGAGCTAAGGCGGCGCAGCGCCCGGCCGGTCGGCCGGGCACGCCGAACGAGTATAGGGAAGGCCCTCGGAATCGGCGAAACGGGGCTGGGGCGAGCGACCACCCGCGGATCTCGGCGGCAAGCATCCCGCAGGAGCCGCGGAAGGTGCGCAACGTCGAGACCCAACCCGGGGGCCGGCAGTCAGCGGCCCTCGAGCAGCGGACCGGCCGGGTCGTGGGAGATCCCATGCTTCCGGACGGCCATCCCGGACAGCGCCTCGAGCGCGACCCGGTTGGCCAGGAAGGCCGTGATCTCCGCGTGGTCGTACGGCGGCGAGACCTCGACGATGTCCATGCCGAGCACGGGCAGCTCGATGCAGATCCGGCGTACGGCGTCGAGCAGCTGCCGCGCGGACAGGCCGCCGGGCTCCGGCGTACCCGTGCCCGGCGCGTGCCCGGGGTCGCAGACGTCCACGTCGACCGAGAGGAAGACACCGTCGCAGTCGTCGAGGGCGATCTCGAACGCCTCGTCGAGGCAGGCGTCGAGGCCGCGGGCGCCGATCTCGGTCATCTCGAAGGACCGCATGTCCTGCTCGGCCATCCAGGACAGCGTCGCGGGCTCCGGCCAGTAGCCGCGCAGTCCGAGCTGGAGGAAGCGATCACCGCGCAGCGCCCCGGACTCGATCAGCCGGCGCATCGGCTGGCCGTGCCCCCACAGGGAGCCGAACTCGATGTCGCCGGTGTCGGCGTGCGCGTCGAAGTGGATCATCGACACGCGGCCGAAGCCGTGCTGCCGGGCTACCCCGGTGGCGTCGGGCAGCGCGATCGTGTGGTCCCCGCCCAGGACCAGCGGCACGGCGCCGGCCGCGCAGACCTTGTGCACCGCCGCCTCGAGCGAGGCGATCGCGGTCTCGACGTCGCCGCTGTACATCTCCACGTCCCCGGCGTCCACCACCCGCAGGTCCGCCAAGGCGTCCACCCGCAACGCGAGGTGCGGCCGCGAGCCGTCGTGCGGCAGGTAGTCCGTCGTGCGGATCGCCATCGGGCCGAAGCGGGTCCCCGGCCGGTGCGAGGTGCCGCCGTCGAACGGCGCCCCGACGACCACGACGTCCGCGCCCGCGTACGACGCGGGGTCGTCGAGATCGCACTGGCCGACGCCGAGGAACGTCACGTCCGGACCGAACTGCGCGCCGTACCGGCTCATCAGCAGTGCACCTCTCGCTTGGGCACCGTGCCGGAGACCAGGTAGGACTCGACGGTGCGGTCGACGCACGCGTTCCCCTCGCGGTAGCCGGTGTGCCCGTCGCCGTTGCGGGTCACCAGGACCCCCGAGTCGAGCTGGTGCGCGAGCGCGCGCGCCCAGGCCAGCGGGGTGGCCGGGTCGCGCGTGGTGCCGACGACCAGGATCGGCGGCGCCCCGGGGGCGTGGATGGGTGCAGGCACCCGGCCAGTGTGCACCGGCCAGGACGCGCAGCCCGAGAGCCCGTAGGCAAAGATCGCCCCGAACGTCGGGGACGCCTTCTCGAAGCGCGGCAGGTACGAGGCCACCTTGCTGCTCGGCACCGCGTCGTCGTGGTCCAGGCAGTTGACGGCGTACAGCGCCTCCATGAGGTTGTCGGTGTAGCCGGTCGGCCCCCTCGACACGTACGCGTCGGACAGCGTGAGCAGCGGCCCGCCGTCGCCCGCGAAGCCGGCCTTGAGCGCGTTGTCGAGGATCGGCCAGTAGCTCTTGTTGTACAGCGGCAGCCACACGCCGTACACCGCGTTCCCGATCGCGAGCCGTCGGCCTCCCGTCGCGGGCAGCGAGTGCCTCTCGACCTGGGCGAGGAAGTCCTGGATCCGGGTGATGCCGGCGTCCACGGAGCTGCCGAGGAAGCAGCCGCCCCGGTCCACGCAGGACTTCACGTACGACCGCAGCGCCACCTCGAAGCCACGCGCCTGGACCAGGCTCATCTGCAGCGTCGACAGCGACGGGTCGATCGCGCCGTCGAGGACCATCCGGCCGACGCGGTGCGGGAACAGCCCGGCGTACGTCGCCCCGAGGAAGGTTCCGTACGACGCCCCGAAGTAGGTCAGCCGCGGCTCGCCGAGCGCCGCACGCAGCACGTCCATGTCCCTGGCGGCCTCGACGGTCGAGATGTGCCGGGTCAGCGAGCCGCTGTCGGCCAGGCAGCCCTCGCCGAACCGGCGCTGGGCCGCGTCGAACCGGCGCACCTCGGCAGGCGTGTCCGGGTCCGGGTCGGCGGCGACGAACCGGTCCAGCGTCTGCGTCGAGGCGCAGTGCAGCGGGTCGCTGCGGCCCACCCCGCGCGGGTCGAAGCCGACGATGTCGAAGACCTGGCGCAGCGCCGGCCCGAAGTACGTCGTGGCATCCGCGGCGTAGTCGACCCCCGACGCGCCCGGGCCGCCCGGGTTCACGACCAGGGAGCCCACCCGCTGCTCGGGGTCGCCGGCCGGCACGTCGAGCAGCGCCAGCGACAGCGTCCGACCGTCCGGGTGGGCGTAGTCCAGCGGCACGCGGAGCCGCGCGCAGCGGTCACCGGTCCGGCACGGCCGCCAGGTCAGCCTCTGGTCGTAGAAGCGGCGGAGCGCGGCCGGCGCGGCCGTCGTGCCGCCGCTCGCGCTCGGCAGCGGACGCGGCGACGGAGTGGAGCTCGCGCCTGCGTCGCCGGCGGCGCCCCCCAGGGCGCTGCAGCCCGCCACCGCCAGGGCGAGGGCAGCCAGCAGCGCGGCGGCGCGCAGCCGGAGAGCGGGACGAATCGGGCGGGTGCGGGGCACGCCCCCACTGTAGAGCGGCTCACCGGATGCGCAGTGACACCATCATCGACTCGAGCGCCAGCAGCGGCGTGGTGTTGAACTCCATCATCTGCTCGCGGGCGGTGAAGATCGCGTCGATGCGGCGGATGTTCTCCTCGGGGGTGGAGCGCCGGGCGATGTCCGCGACCTCCGCGCGCATCTCCTCGTTGACCAGGTCGCCCTCGGCGCCGGTCTGCAGCGCGATCGCGTCGCGGTAGACCGACATCACGTCCATCAGGCAGCGGTCGACGACGTCGATCACCCGGCGCTTCTCGCGCTGCTTCTGGGTGTAGGTGAGGTCCTTGAGGGCCGCCCGGTAGGTCCGCGACGACTTGGCCTTGCGGTCCCCGCCGAGCATCGCCTCGAGGTCGGCGAGCCCGCGCGCGTTCGCCGCGTCGGTGATCGCCGCGGTCTCGTCCTTGGCGATGTCGACGAGGTTCGCCGCGGCGTTCAGGCAGGAGCCGAGCATGGTCAGCCGGGCGGGGATCGCGACCACCTCGCGGCGGCGGTTGCGGGTGCTCTCGTCGGTGGCGAGCGCGCGGGCCCGGCCGATGTGCCCCTGGCTGGCCCGCGCGGCGAACGCGGCGAGCCCCTCCGGGATCCCCTGGCGGCGCACCAGGAAGTCCGCGACCTCGCGGGCGGTCGGGGTGGCCAGCGACACGTTGCGGCACCGCGACCGGATCGTCGGCAGGACGTCCTCCAGGGTCGGCGCGCACAGCAGCCACACCGTCTTGGGCGTCGGCTCCTCGATGGCCTTGAGCAGGGTGTTCCCCGTCCGCTCGCCGAGCCGGTCGGCGTCCTCGATCACCATCACCTGCCAGCGACGGCTGGCCGGGGCCAGCGCGGAGCGGTGCACGAGCTCGCGCATGTCGTCGATGTAGAGCGTCGAGGTCTCGGTGCGGGTGACGCTGACGTCGGCGTGCGAGCCGGCCAGCGTGGTGCGGCAGGCGTGGCACTCGCCGCAGCCGCCCCGCTCGCACTGCAGCGCGGCCGCGAACGCGATCGCCGCGTTGGACCGGCCGGAGCCGGGCGGTCCGGTGAAGAGCCAGGCGTGCGTCATGCCCTGCCCGGCGACCGCGCGCTGCAGCACGTCGATGACCGGCCGCTGGCCCACCAGCCCGGCCCAGACCCCGCCCACGCCCTCGACGGCCGACGCGCTGCTCATCAGCCGACTCCGGGGTCGGCGAGCGCGGACGCCGGGTCGACCGGGCGACGCACGGCCTGGTCGAGGAACGGCGCCAGCCGCTGCCGGATCTGCACGGCGATCGCGTCGACGGGCTGCCGGGCATCGACGATCACGTAGTGCTCCGGCGTCCCCGAGGCGAGCTGGACGAACATCTCCCGGACCCGCTCGTGGAACTCCACGGACTCGCTCTCGATGCGGTCGCGCTCCTCGAAGCGGGTCAGCCCCTGCTGCGGTGGCAGGTCGAGCACCACGGTGAGGTGCGGCCGGAGGTCCCCGGTGGCCCAGCGGGCGATCCGCTCCACGTCGCGGTCCGCGAGGGCCCGGCCGGCGCCCTGGTAGGCCAGCGTGCTGTCGACGTAGCGGTCGGTCACGACCACGGCGCCGCGGGCGAGCGCCGGCGCCACGATGCGCTCGACGTGCTCGGCCTTGTCGGCGGCGTAGAGCAGCGCCTCCGTGCGGTCGGAGATGACGCCGGTCTCGGGGTCGAGGACGATCTTGCGCAGCTTGGCGCCGACCTCGGTGTCGCCGGGCTCGTGGGTCAGCAGCACGTCGTACCCCTCCCCGCGCAGCCAGTCGTGAGCGCCCTGGCCTGGGTGGACTTGCCGGCCCCCTCGCCGCCCTCGAGCGCGACGAAGACGCCGGTCCCGGCGTACACGCCGGTGGAGCCGGTGAAGGCGTTGCGCAGGTCCTTGTGCAGCGGAGTCCCCTTCCGGTCGTCCATCTGACGGTACGAGGTGACACCGACAGCGGTCATCAGCACGGCGGCGATCAGGAACGTGAACGCGGCGCCGTTGTAGACCAGCAGCGGCTCGCCCGTCTCGTTGGCGGGCCCGATCGTGTGGCTGCCGATGAGCCCGGCGAGCAGCGGCGCGACGGCCAGCACCAGGGCGAGCGACAGCCGGATCATCGACCCGACGAACGCGAAGGTGCGGCCGCGGACCTCGTCGGGGACCTCGAGGCCGAGCATCGTGTTGCCGACGATCCACGCGACGCCGGACAGGAAGCCCAGCACGAGCGTGATTCCGGTGACGATCGGCAGGTTCTGGATCACGGCGATCGGGAACAGCAGCAGGCCCGCGCCGGTCAGCGAGAGGCCGAAGAGCCGTCGCCTCGACAGCCCGCGCAGCAGCCGGGGGCCGCGCCACATGCCGAGCCCGAGTCCGAGGAACACGGTCCCGAACAGCACGCCGTAGGCCGGGTCGCCGCCGCCGAGGTCGGAGACGAACGTCCGGGCGAGGCCGATCACCACGCCGCCGGCCGCGAAGGCGCCGATGATGCCGATCACGAGGCCGCGCACGACCGGGGTGGTGGCAACGTACGTCCAGCCGTCGACGATGACCGTCCAGGCGTTGCCGTCGCCGTCGACGTCCGCCGGTCCCCGCGGGATGTGCCTGAGCGTGGCGATCACGATGCCGGAGATCATGAACGAGACCGCGTTGAAGTACAGCGCCATGTCGATCGGGCCGCGGCTGAACCAGTCGAAGACGTTCTGGTAGAGCTTGTCGAGCAGGGTCAGGCCGGTGAAGATCAGCGCCGCGGGCAGCGCCGAGCCGTACGTCGTCGCCAGGCTGATCTGGTTGGCGGCCTCGAGCCGGTGCCGCGGCACGAGGTTGGGGACCGTCGCGTCCTTGGCCGGCCCCCAGACCAGGCTGACCGCCTCGATGAGCACGGTCACCACGAAGATCCACCACAGCCTGCCGACGATCGGGATCGTCAGGAACAGCGCACCGCGCAGGTAGTCGCCCCAGATCAGGGTCATCCGCCGGTCCAGCCGGTCGGCGATGTAGCCGGCGATCGGGCCCATGACCAGCGCCGGCAGCACGCGCAGGAAGAGCACCGTCGCGATCGCGTAGTTCCGCGAGGCGTACCCGCTGGCGAGCTGGTTGGCCATCGCGGTCAGCGCCAGCAGCCCCATCCAGTCACCGAGGCTGGACAGGCCGAGACCGAACCAGAGGTGCCGGAAGTCGCGGATCCGCAGGACGGCGGTGAGCGAGTGCGTCGGGGCACGGCTGAGCTCCTCGACCGCAGCGGCGTGCTGGAGACCGTCACTCACGGCAACACCCTAGATGTTCTGGCCCGCCGCCCGGCTCGGCGGCGCGGCTCAGGACCGCTTCGCCGCCTTTGTCGCACCCGCCTTCGTGGTCCCGCGCTTCGCGGGGGCCTTCTTGGCCGCCTTCTTCGCGGTCTTCTTGGCTGCACGCTTCTTCGGCGCCGGGCCCTTCGCGCGCTTCTCGGCGAGCAGCTCGGCGGCCCGCTCCAGGGAGACGGTCGCCTCGTCGTCGCCCTGACGGAGGGTGGCGTTGTACTCGCCGTCGGTCACGTAGGGCCCGAAGCGGCCCGACTTCACGGTGATCGTGGCGCCGGTGTTCGGGTCGGCGCCGATCTCGCGGCCCGGGTTCGCCGCGGCCCGGCCGCGCTGCTTGGGCTGGGCGTAGATCGCCAGCGCCTCCTCCAGCGTGATCGACAGCAGCTTCTCCTCGGAGTCGATGGACCGCGAGTCCGTGCCCTTCTTCAGGTACGGCCCGTAGCGGCCGTTCTGCGCGGTGATCTCGTCACCGGACTCCGGGTCGGTCCCGACGACCCGGGGCAGCCTCAGCAGCCGCAGGGCGTCGTCGAGGGTGATCGTCTCCAGCGACATGCTCTTGAACAGCGACGACGTCCGCGGCTTGCGGCTCTTCGGGGCGTCCTCGGGCAGCAGCTCGGTGACGTACGGACCGAAGCGGCCGTTCTTGGCCACCACGGGCAGGCCGGACTCCGGGTTCGTGCCGAGGTGCTTCTCCTCGCCGGCCGGGTTGGCCAGCAGCTCGCGGGCCTTCTCCGGGGTCAGCTCGTCGGGCGGCAGGTCGTCGGGGACGTTGGCCCGCTTGCCGTCCTTGGTCTCGATGTAGGGCCCGTAGCGGCCGACCCGCAGGTCGACGTCCTCGTCGACGGGGAAGGTCGCCAGCTCGCGGGCGTCGATCTCGCCGAGCTCGCTGACGAGCTGCTTGAGCCCCTCGATGTCGCCGGTGCCGAAGTAGAAGTCGGCCAGCTCGGCGTTGCGGTCGCGCCGGCCGGCCGCGATCTCGTCGAGGACGTCCTCCATCCCGGCGGTGAACTCATACGACACCAGCCGGGAGAAGTGCTCCTCGAGCAGCCGGATCACCGAGAAGGCCAGCCACGCCGGGACCAGCGCACTGCCCTTCTTGTAGACGTAGCCGCGGTTCAGGATCGTCCCGATGATCGAGGCGTACGTCGACGGGCGGCCGATCTCGCGCTCCTCGAGCTCGCGGACCAGCGTGGCCTCGGTGTAGCGCGCCGGCGGCTTGGTCTCGTGACCGGCCGCGCGCAGCGACGCCGCGCTCAGCGAGTCGCCCTCGGCCAGCGCGGGCAGCCGGGTCTCGCGGTCGTCCGGGCCCCCGCCCTCGGAGTCGCCCTCGTCGTCGCGGCCCTCGACGTACGCCTTGAGGAACCCGTGGAAGGTGATCACCCGGCCCGAGGCGCTGAACACCACGTCCTCGCCGCCCGCGGCGGTGCCGCCGAGCCGGACCGTGACGGTGCGCCCCTCGGCGTCCTTCATCTGCGAGGCGATGGTCCGCATCCAGATCAGCTCGTAGAGCCGGAACTCGTCACCGCTCAGCCCGGTCTGTGCCGGGGTGCGGAAGTTCGCGCCGGCCGGCCGGATCGCCTCGTGGGCCTCCTGGGCGTTCTTGACCTTGGACGCGTAGCTGCGCGGCCGGTCCGGGAGGTACTCGGCGCCGTAGAGCTCGCGCACCTGGTCGCGGGCCGCGGACACCGCGGTGTCGGACAGCGTCACCGAGTCGGTGCGCATGTAGGTGATGAAGCCGTTCTCGTAGAGCCGTTGGGCCACCGACATCGTCCGCGAGGCGCCGTACCCCAGCTTGCGGGAGGCCTCCTGCTGGAGCGTGGTGGTGCGGAACGGGGCGTAGGGCTGGCGCCGGTAGGGCTTCGACTCGACGCTGCGCACCTCGAACGTGCTGTCGCCGAGCCCCTCCACCAGCGCCTCGGCGCGCGCCCGGTCCAGGTGCACCGCCTGGGACCCGGGCTTGAGCTGCCCCTGGGGGGTGAAGTCGCTGCCGCGGGCGACCCGGGCGCCGTCGACGGAGTACAGCCCCGCCGGGAACGAGCCGCTCGTCATGACGCGCGCCGGCGTCGAAGGTGCCGGCGATGTCCCAGTACGACGCGGTGCGGAACGCGATGCGCTCCCGCTCCCGAGCGACGACCAGCCGGGTGGCGACGGACTGGACGCGACCCGCGGACAGCCCGGACATCACCTTCTTCCACAGCACCGGAGAGACCTCGTAGCCGTAGAGCCGGTCCAGGATCCGCCGGGCCTCCTGCGCCTCGACGAGGTCCATGTCGATGCTGCGGGGCGCCTCCACCGCCTCGGCGATCGCCTGGGGGGTGATCTCGTGGAACACCATCCGCTTGACCGGCACCTTCGGCTTCAGCTCGTCGAGGAGGTGCCACGCGATGGCCTCGCCCTCGCGGTCCTCGTCCGTGGCGAGGTACAGCTCGGAGGCGTCCTTGAGCAGCTCCTTGAGCTTGGTGATGTGCGGCTTCTTGTCGCGGGCCACCACGTAGTAGGGGGTGAACTCGTGCTCGACGTCCACGCCCAGGCGCGCCCACGGCTCGCCCTTGATCTTCGTGGGGATGTCGGCGGCGCTCTGCGGGAGGTCGCGGATGTGGCCGATCGAGGACTCCACCACGTAGCCACGCCCGAGGTAGCCCGCGATCGTGCGCGCCTTGGCCGGCGACTCCACGATGACGAGCTTGTGACCGTCCGCGCGTGCGGCGCTGGTGCTCTTCGCTGCCACGTACCCTGCTCTCGTCGTTGCTGAATGCGCTCACACGGTAGCGCCTCGCCGGAAACGTCCCGACGTGCCTCCCCGTTCCACGGTCCGACTCCACTCCCGGCGCTCAGGCCTCCGCAGGCTCCAGGAAGCCCTCCGCGAGCAGGCTGCGGACGGCCGGCAGGCGCCCGCTCCGCAGCGCGACCGGGTCGCCGTCGAGGAGCGTGGCGAGCGCGTCGAGGATCTGGCCGACGGTCAGCTCGCCGTCGCACGCGCCCACGAGCCCGGCCAGGACCGTGTCGGCCCGGGTGGCGCGGCGCATCCCGCGCTGCTGGCGGAGCACGATGGTCTCCGGGTCCTCCTCGCCGGGACGGCCGACCGACTCCTGGCGTACGTCGGACCGGACCCGCAGCCGCGCCCCGAGCAGCGCCCCGTCGTCCATCACCCGCCCCTGGGCCACCCGCTCACCCCAGGCGGCGACCTCTGGGCCGAGCGGCTGGGCCACCTCGTACGGCCACTCCTCGATGCGGAGCACCAGCTCGGCGGCGTCGGTGCGGTGCAGGTTGAGCCAGCCGAAGCCGATGCCCTCGACGCCCTGCTCCTCGAACCACGACAGCCAGGTGTCGTAGCGCGAGAGGTACTCCGCCGTCCCGTGCAGCCCCGCGTCCTTGAGCCAGAGCTCGACGTACGCCGCCGGGTCGGCGAGCTCGCGCTGGACCACCCAGGTGTCGCAGCCGGAGCCGTCCAGCCACCCGGCGAGGCGCTCCTCCCACGGCTCGCCGCGACGGTGCACCCAGTTGGCGAGCAGCTGGCACCACCCTCCCGGAGCGAGGTGTCCCGGCGCGTCGCGGACCACGCCGCGCACCGCGTCGTCGCCGGGCAGCCCGGAGTCGCGGTAGACCAGCCGCTCGCCGGTGGCCGGGGAGACCACGAACGGCGGGTTGGTCACCACGAGGTCGAACCGCTCGCCGCGCACGGGGGCGAAGAAGCTGCCGTCGCGCACGTCGAGCGCGACCTCGTTGAGCGCGGCGGTGAGCCGGGCCATGGCGAGGGCACGCGGGTTCACGTCGGTGCCGACCACCTCACCGGCGTGCGCGGACAGGTGCAGGGCCTGCACGCCGCAGCCGGTGCCGAGATCGAGCGCCCGCCCGACCGGCTCCCGGACCGTGAGCTGGGCGAGCGAGCTCGACGCGGAGCTCAGCCCCAGGACGTGGTCCGGGCTGACCTGGGTGCCTGCGCGGCCCGGGCCGGTGGCGCCGTCCAGGCCGGGCGTGAGGTCGGAGACCACCCACCAGTCGGCGGCCTCCTCGGCGTACGGCCGGACGTCGAGCCGGGCCGCGACCTCGCCGACCGACCGCTCGAGGATGCCCGCGACGCACAACCGGTCCACCAGGCCGGGCAGCGCGCGCTCGGCGGCGGCGAGCGGGACCGGCGCCTGCAGCGGCCACAGCCGGGTCAGCGTCTCGACCGGCGACCCTCCGCGGGTGGCGCGCCGGCCCGGGGTCGTCTCGTTGCGCGACAGCGCGGCGTGCGCCACCGGTCCGAGCACGGCCGCGACCCCGTCGTAGGTGTAGCCGGCCGCGGCAAGGGCGGTGCGCAGCCGCGCCACGCCGTCGGCGTCGAGCAGGTCCCCGGATCCGGTCACCTGCCCAGCCTAGGACCAGGCCATGAGGCTGCCGGCTCGTCACCCGTGAGCGCCGAAGGGCCCGCCGGTGGGTGCCGACGGGCCCTTCGGACGAGGCGGTGCGTCAGACGGTGACCGCCTCGTTGGCCTCCTCGCCGATGGCGACCGGCCGCCGCTTCGACACGTAGACCGCGACGGCGATGATCAGCACCGCGACGACCGCGATGCCGATCCGGAGCGCGTCGTTCTGGCCCGCCCCGACAGTGAGGTTCACCACGGCCGCGGCGATCAGCAGGGACACCAGGTTCATCACCTTGATCAGCGGGTTGATGGCCGGGCCCGCGGTGTCCTTGAACGGGTCGCCGACGGTGTCGCCGATGACGGTCGCGGCGTGGGCGGGCGAGCCCTTGCCGCCGTGGTTGCCGTCCTCGACGAGCTTCTTGGCGTTGTCCCAGGCACCGCCGGAGTTCGCCAGGAAGATCGCCATCAGCATGCCCGTGCCGATCGCGCCGGCGAGATAGCCCGCCAGCGGCGCGACGCCGAGACCGAAGCCGACCGCGATCGGCGCCAGGATGGCCAGCAGGCCGGGGGTGGCCAGCTCGCGCAGCGAGTCGCGGGTGCAGATGTCGACGACCCTGCCGTACTCGGGACGGCCGGTGCCCTCCATGATCCCGGGGATCTCGCGGAACTGGCGGCGCACCTCGTAGACCACCGCGCCGGCCGCCCGGCCCACCGCGTTGATCGCCAGGCCGGAGAACAGGAACACCACCGAGGCGCCGAGCAGCAGCCCGACCAGCACGTTGGGCCGGAACACCTCCGCGACGAACGTCGCCTTCTCGCCCGCGTCGCGCAGCGCGACCTCGATCGCGCCGGTGTAGGAGCCGAACAGCGCCGTCGCGGCCAGGACGGCCGTGGCGATCGCGATGCCCTTGGTGATCGCCTTGGTCGTGTTGCCGACCGCGTCGAGCTCGGTGAGGATCTGGGCCCCCTCGCCGTGCACGTCTCCGGACATCTCCGCGATGCCCTGGGCGTTGTCGGAGACCGGGCCGAAGGTGTCCATCGCGACGATCACGCCGACGGTGGTCAGCAGGCCGCAGCCGGCGAGCGCGACCGCGAACAGCGAGACAGCGATGGTGCCGGTGCCGAGCAGGTAGGCGCAGAACACCGCGCCGCCGACGACCCAGGCGGTGAAGACCGCGGACTCGAAGCCGACCGAGAGGCCGGACAGGATCACCGTCGCGGCACCGGTCAGCGAGGTGAGGCCGACGTCCCTGACCGGGCGGTGCTCCGTGCCGGTGTAGTAGCCGGTCAGCGACAGGATCACGCCGGCGAGCACGATGCCGATCAGCACCGCGATGGTCGCGATCACCCGGGGGTCGCCCGAGTACGACGGCCCGTCCGTGAGGCCGCTGAAGCTGCTCGGCAGGTAGGTGAACGCCGCGATCGTGGACAGCACCGCCGACACCACCGCGGAGATGTAGAAGGAGCGGTTGATCGTCTTCAGGCCGCCCTCGCCCGGACGGGGCCGGGTGATGAACACGCCCAGGATCGCGGTCAGCGCCCCGATGGCCGGCACGATCAGCGGGAACACCAGGCCCTCGGCGCCGAACGCGGCCTTGCCGAGGATGAGCGCGGCGACCAGCGTGACGGCGTACGACTCGAAGAGGTCGGCCGCCATGCCGGCGCAGTCGCCGACGTTGTCGCCGACGTTGTCGGCGATCGTGGCGGCGTTGCGCGGGTCGTCCTCGGGGATGTTCTGCTCGACCTTGCCGACGAGGTCCGCGCCGACGTCGGCGGCCTTGGTGAAGATGCCGCCGCCGACCCTCATGAACATCGCCAGCAGCGCGGCACCGAAGCCGAAGCCCTCGAGCACGGTCGGGGCGTTGCTCCTGTAGATGATCACCACGACCGCGGCGCCGAGCAGGCCGAGACCGACGGTGGCCATGCCGACCACGCCGCCGGTGCGGAAGGCGACGCGCATCGCGGGGTCGCGGCCCTCGTCACGGGCAGCCGCAGCCACCCGGACGTTGGCGCGGACCGCGAGCGACATGCCGAAGTAGCCGATGGCCGCTGAGAAGCCGGCACCGATCAGGAAGAAGATCGACCGGCCGACGCGGACCCCGGCCCCTCCCGTGGCCGGCAGCAGGAAGAGCAGCAGGAAGGCGATCCCGGCGAACACCGCGAGGGTCCTGAACTGCCGACCCAGGAAGGCCGCCGCCCCCTCCTGCACGGCCTTGCCGATCTCCTGCATGCTCGCCGTGCCCTCGCCCGCAGCGAGCACCTGACGCCGGAACATCATCCCCATGGCCAGCGCGATCACCGCGATGACGCCGACGACGACGACCAAGCTCAGGTTGCTGCCGGACAGGTCGACGGTCGCAGCCTCGCCGCCGCCTGCGCCGGCAGCGGCAAAGATGTGCCCGGACATACGTCCTCCTCCGGTGGGCCTCCCCGGCCCGTCGAGATGCCTTGCGCGCCTCACGGTCAGAAGCGCGACAGCACGGGTCGTGGACCCGTCGCTGACAGGGATGTGAGCCGGAGTCTACTTTCGCGGGCCCCTGCTGGGCGGGTGGGGCGTGTGTCGTACGACACATTTCTGTGAACGGGCCCCGAACCGGGCGACGAGGGCGCGGCCCGGCGGCCGTGTCAGGCCAGCGGCCAGGACATCGACAGCGTGGTGCGCCCGTCGTGGGTGGCGGCGGCGAAGTCAGGGATCAGCCCGCGCAGGAGCGCCCACGGGTGCACGCCCTCGATGTCGTCGTCGGAGTCGTCCTCGGTGACGGCCCCGTCACCCGCCACCTCGACCCGGAGCCGGTCGGCGATCGACATCGTCACCGTCACGGGACCGCCGGAGGCGGGGTCGTCGGCCCGGTCCTCTGCCGGGCCGTCACCGACGGGTCCGATCAGCAGCGCGCAGGCCTCCGCCACGGCGAGCCGGATCTCCTCGACGAAGTCCTCGTCCTGGCCGGTGCGGCGGGCGACCGCCGCTGCGACGAGCCGCACAGTGCGCACGAGTGCCGGGTCGCGGACTATCGACACCGAGATGGCGGTCGCCGTCCGGGCCACCCCAGAGGGCACCTCGCTCAGCCCGCGGCCAGCGCGTCGGCCTGCGAGCTGTGGATCGCGAACACCTTGGCCAGGCCGGTGATCCGGAAGATCTTGAGCAGTCGCTCCTGGTTGCAGATCAGTCGCATGGAGCCGTCGTGGGCGCGGACCTTCTTCAGCCCGCCGACCAGCACGCCGAGGCCGGTGGAGTCGAGGAAGTCGACCTTCTCCATGTCGATGACGAGGTTGTAGCTGCCGTTGCCGACGAGCTCGGTGATCTTGTCCCGCAGCTTGGGGGCGGTGTAGACGTCGATCTCCCCGCCCACCTCGATGATCGTGTAACCATCCTCCTGGCGTGTCTCCAGTGACAGGTCCACGTGGTCTCTCCTCGACGTGCTCGGCTACTCCGACCGACGGCCAGGATGCCGTCCGTTCGCCCACTCATTCAACCACGCCGTCCGACACCTGCGGGAAGTCCGTTCTGCGAAGGCTCTCCCGAGCGGGCGCCGGGGCGATCCACCGCCCTGCTCGCAGGCGTTTGCGAGACTTGCGCCGTGGCCGTCCGTCCGTCGTACTCCGCCGAGGAGCTGACCCGACGGCTGACCGCACCTCCCGGGCGCGAGGAACGGCTGACCCATCTCGAGGTGCTGCCCGCCCGCGCCGGGGCCCGGGCGCCCTGGCCGACGTGGGTCTCCCCCGAGCTGGTGCGTGCGCTCCAGGCGCGTGGGGTGTCCCAGCCGTGGACCCACCAGGTCGAGGCCGCGGACGCGGTGCGCGCCGGCCGGCACACCGTGGTCTCGACCGGCACGGCCTCGGGCAAGTCGCTGGCCTACCTCCTCCCGGCGCTGACCGCGGTCACCGAGGCACGCGCCCCGTCGGGGCAGCGGGGCGCGACCGTGCTGTACCTGTCGCCGACGAAGGCCCTCGCCCAGGACCAGCTGGACGCCGTGCTGTCGCTGGGGCTGGAACGCCTGCGCGCAAGCACCCACGACGGCGACTCCCCGCGCGAGCAGCGGGACTGGACCCGGGACTTCGGCGAGTACGTCTTGACCAATCCCGACATGCTGCACCGCTCGCTGCTGCCGACGCATGCCCGCTGGGCCAGGTTCTTCGCCGCGCTGCGCTACGTGGTCGTCGACGAGTGCCACCACTACCGTGGCGTGTTCGGGGCGCACGTCGCCCAGATCATCCGCAGGCTGCGCCGGGTGTGCGCGCTGTACGGCGCCTCGCCCACGTTCGTGCTCGCCTCCGCCACCGTCGCCGAGCCCGAGGTGGCGGCGTCGCGGCTGACCGGGCTGCCGGTCGTCGCGGTCACCGACGACGCCTCGGCCCGCGGCGAGACCGCGCTGGCGCTGTGGGAGCCCCCGTTCGTGTCCCACGGCGGCGAGAACGGTGCGCCGGTGCGCCGCGCGGCGACCGCGGAGATCGCCGACCTGCTCACCGACCTGGTGGTCGACGGGGTGCGCACGCTGGCGTTCATCCGGTCCCGGCGGGGCAGCGAGACGACCGCCCTGTCCGCGCGACGGATGCTCGGCGAGGTCGCGCCGGAGCTGGTGGACCGCGTGGCCGCCTACCGCGGCGGGTACCTGCCCGAGGACCGACGCGGGATCGAGCGCGCACTGCGCAGCGGCGAGCTGCTCGGGCTGGCCGCGACCAACGCCCTCGAGCTCGGCATCGACATCTCCGGTCTGGACGCGGTGCTGATGGCCGGCTACCCCGGGACCCGCGCGGCGCTGTGGCAGCAGGTCGGCCGGGCCGGTCGCGGCGGTCAGGACGCGCTCGGCGTGTTCGTCGCCCGTGACGACCCCCTGGACACCTACCTGGTGAGCCATCCGGACGCGCTGATCGGCGCTCCTGTCGAAGCCTGCGTCTTCGACCCGGACAACCCCTATGTGCTGGGTCCGCACCTGTGCGCCGCCGCCGAGGAGTCGCCGCTCGCCGAGTCCGACCTCACGCTGTTCGGACCACGCGCCCGCGAGGGCGTCGAGGCGCTCACCGAGGCAGGGCTGCTGCGCCACCGGGCCCGCGGGTGGTTCTGGACGGACCGGCGCCGGGCGAGCGACCTCGCCGACATCCGGTCCTCGGGCGGCGCGCCGGTCCGGCTCGTCGAGGGCGACACCGGGCGGTTGGTCGGCACGGTGGATGCCGCATCGGCACACGGCACCGTCCACCCCGGCGCGGTCTACCTGCATCTCGGTGAGACCTACCTGGTCGCGTCGCTGGACCTCGACGAGCACGTCGCCGTCGTCGACCGCGCCGATCCGGACTACTCCACCTCGGCGCGCGAGCTGACCGACATCGAGATCACCGCCGAGCGGCGGCACGTCTCCTGGGGACCGGGCCGGGTCAGCCTCGGCGGCGTCCGGGTCACCCACCAGGTGGTCTCCTTCCTGCGCCGGCGGGTGCCCTCCGGGGAGGTCCTGGGCGAAGAACCGCTCGACCTGCCGGAACGGACCCTCGACACGGTCGCCGTGTGGTGGACGCTGCCCGCCGCGGTGCTCGACGTCGCCGGCCTGGCACGCCGCGACCTGCCCGGCGCCGCGCACGCCGCCGAGCACGCCTCCATCGGCCTCCTGCCGCTGTTCGCCACCTGTGACCGCTGGGACATCGGCGGCGTCTCGACGGCCCTGCACGCCGACACCGGGAGGCTCACGGTCTTCGTCTACGACGGCCACCCCGGCGGCGCCGGCTTCGCCGAGCGGGGCTTCGAGGCGGCCCAGCAGTGGCTGCGCGCCACCCGTGAGGCGATCGGCGCCTGCCACTGCGAGGCCGGCTGCCCGTCGTGCGTACAGTCCCCGAAGTGCGGCAACGGCAACCATCCGCTCGACAAGGACCGGGCCGTGCGGCTGCTCGACGTGCTCCTCGCAGGTGCCCCCCGGGCGGGGGCCGTGCCGGTGTAGGGCGGTGTAGGGGCGGCCTGGACGGGGAATGCTCCGAGCGTCCGCAACCGTCGGGAGGCCCTCGTGTTCGTACTCGGTCTGGTCCTCGTCCTGCTTGCCGCCGCCGTCACCGTCGCGGTCGTGCTGGGTGGTGCCAACGACCCGTCGGCATACACGTTGGGCGCCGTCCACATCTCCATGAACGTGCTCGCCGTCTTCCTCCTGGGAGCGCTCACCCTCCTGGTGCTGATGGTGGGCGTTGCGATGATCCGTGGCGGCACCGTCAAGGCCGCCCGGCGGCGGAAGGACTCGCGCCGGCTCAAGAAGCTCCAGGAGCAGGAGGCCGACCGCGAGCGTCTCGACCGCGACCAGGCCACCCAGCAGGACAGCAGCGCGGCGACCTCGCCGAGCTCGTCCGACAGCACCGCCTCCGGCACCCGTCCTACGGAGACGAGGGACCGGCCCGCGACCGGGCGCTGACCGCCACGACCTGCCGCAGCAGCGAGCTCACCCGCACGCGCGCCCGGACCTCGACCACGTCGCCGCGAACCGCGCACGCCGTCAGGGTGGCCGTGTTGGCCAGCGCGACGGCGCGGGCCGACGGGCACGCCGGCTCTCCCCGCTGAAGGGCCGAGGCAGCCGCCAGAGCGGCCAGGTCCGCCGCCGCGGCGACCCTCCGCTCAGCGACCAGGAGACCACCCAACGCGGCCCCGGCCAGGGCGGTGGTGGTCAGGACGGCCGCGAGCACCGTGGCGAGGACGGCCGCGCTGCCCCGGTCGGGACGCGCCCTCACGACGGCTCCTCGGCTGCGACAGCGGTCGAGGAGACCTGCACAGCGGGGAGGAACCCGAGCAGCCCGCTCGGCGCCTCCACCGCTGCGGTGACCACCGCGCGGACGGAGCCGTCGTCGCGGGTGATCGTGAACCGCGACCCGTCCGGCGCCACAGCCCGCCCACGGCCCGCCGCGGCAGCACTGGAGTCGCCCCTCGCGGCGGCCCGCGCGGCCTCCCGGGCCGCGTCGACGACCCGCACCTGCGTCACCGCGAGCGAGACCAGCCAGGTCAGGCCGATGGCGGTCGCGACGAGCACCGGCAGGACGACCGCGGTCTCGGCCGTCACTGCGCCGCACTCACCACGCCGACCCAGGGCCGGCAGCGGTCCGGACGCCGCAGTGGCGGCGTCGGCCGACGCCGCGCCGGCGAGCGGCCCGGAGGCCGCCCCCGCGGCGCGCCAGCATCGGGACCGGCTCACCTCAGGAGAGGCCGATCATGCCGAGGAACACCTGGAAGACCTTCTTGATGAGGGACTGGCCCCAGTCGCTCATCAACAGGCGGAGCAGCACCGCGCCGAAACCGCAGCCGGCTGCTGTGACGACGGCGTACTCCGCGGTCGCGCTGCCGCGCTCGGCGAGCCGCGCCGGCACAGGAATGGTCGTGGTCATGCGATCTCCGATCGTCGGGGCCGGCACTGGCCGGCCGAGGGTTTCTTGATGACGAGGACTCTGGTCGGCATCCGCACGCTCCTCGACCGGCGGCTGCAGACCTGGGGACGGGCGTGCGGCCCGGGGCGGCTGTGGAGAGCAGCTGGCCGGTTCAGGGGGCGGTGAACATCCGTACGGCGCCTGCGACCAGCGGCACCACGCCCACGAGGACGAAGGCCGGCAGCAGGCAGAGACCGAGCGGCGCGGCCGCTCGCGCGCCGACCGCACGCGCCCTCTCCTGGGCGCGAGCGGCACGCTCGGCCCGTAGGTCCTCGGCGAGCCGGTGCAGCGCCTCGGCGACCGACGCTCCGGTGTCGACGGCCCGCACCACGGCTCGGCCGAGCGGTCCGAGCTGGGGGTGACCGGACAGCCCCCGCCACACCGCGACCGGGTCCGAGGACCAGCGCAGCCGTGCGGTCAGCGCCGCCAGCTCGCCGCGGACCGGTTCCTCGACGGCCTCGGAGATGCGACGCACCGCGGCGTCCGGGGCGGCGCCCGCCGAGAGTGCGCAGGCCATCAGGTCCACGACGTGGGGCAGCGCGGCCTCGAGCCTCTCCCGCCTCGTGCGCTGCTCGCGCGGCTCGACGCGCCCGACGAGCACCCAGGTGGCAACGCCACCCGCCACGCCGAGCGCGAGCCCGGTGATGCCGCCGAGGAGCAGGGCGGCGCACACGGCGGCTCCCAGCGCGGCCAGCAGCCGACGTCCCAGGCCGGGCGACGTGCAGGCCGGTGGCACCGCCGGTCCGGGACGCGGCGGGTCCGCGCGGGCGGCCGGCGGCGCGAGCCGCCGGACGGGTGCCGTGACCATGAGTGCGACAGCGGCCGAGGCCGCCCCCGCGGCGAGCACCACCTCCGGTCTCATCGTCGCGACGCCTGCGCCGCGAGGCCGTCGATCCAGTGCAGCCCGAGGAAGCTGAGCGCGGCGCCCACGCCGAGGCAGCCGGCCCCGGCCACGGTGTGCAGCAGGAAGTGCCACGGGTCCGCCCCCAGCGCTGCGCCCAGGACAAGCACCCCTGCAGGGAGGACCGCGACCGTCCGCGCAGTGGCCTGCGCCGAGGCGAGCTCCGCCCGCACCAGCCGGCGGGTGGCCTCGCGCGCCCGGGCGGTTCCGGCGACCTGGCCGAGGACCCGGGCCAGCGCAGCACCGGAGCGCTCGGCGACCACCCACGCCGAGGCCAGCTCGCTCAGGGCCTCCGCACCGGCAAGCGTGGCCTGTCGACGGAACGCGGCCGGCACGTCCGCGCCCAGGGCGGCCGCGGTCGCCACCGGCACGAGTACCGGCCACGCCTCGGCCGCGTGCCGGAGCGCGGCCGGCGGCGGCACCCCGGCCGACAGCTCGCCGACCAGGAGCTCGCAGCTCTCCACCACCCGGACCTGTCGCCGGTGCGCCTCGCGGCGTGAGCGACCCCGCTCGGCGAGGTGCCACCCGGCCGCCAGTGCGCCTGCGGCCACCCCGGCCAGGAGCACCACCGAGGCGTCGACGAGCAGCACGACCACGGGACCGGCGGCGGCCAGGGCCACCAGCCCCCACCGCCGTGCCGCGCCTCCCGGCGTCGCCGCCGGTCCGGAGGGTGGCGGTGCGGCCGAGCAGCCCGGCCACAGCAGCCCTGCAGCGAGAGCGGCGAGGATGCCTGCGAGCACGGTCATCGACCCTCGAGCGCGGCGCCGAGCCGGTCCGCCCCGGCGTGCTCGTGGGGCCGGCCGTCGTCGTCGAAGCTCACCGCCGGACCGACGGTCACCAGGCCCGCCGGGTCGCGGGCGAGCACCGCGATCTCGGCCATCCGGCGCAGCCTGTCCCGGCCGCGCCGGAGGTGCACGACCACGTCGACGGCGGACGCAAGCTGGCTGTGCGCGGCCTCGCGGCTCAGACCGGCCGTCATGGCGAGCGCCTCGATCCGCGCCGGGACGTCGGCCGCAGAGTTGGCGTGCAGGGTCGCACAGCCGCCCTCGTGTCCGGTGTTCATCGCGGCCAGCATGTCCACGACCTCCGCGCCACGAACCTCTCCGACGACGAGCCGGTCCGGCCGCATCCGCAGCGCCTGTCGCACGAGCAGCCGCAGCGGCAGCTCGCCGGCACCCTCGACGTTCGCGGTCCGCGCCTCGAGGCCGACGACGTGCGGGTGTCGCGGCCGCAGCTCCGAGGCGTCCTCCACGACGACGAGGCGCTCGCCCGGCGGCACGATGCCGAGCAGGGCCCCGAGCAGCGTGGTCTTGCCGCTGCCCGTCCCCCCCGAGACCAGGAACGCCAGCCGGCGCTCGATGATCGCAGCCAGGATCCGCGCGCCGTCGCGGGTCAGGGTCCGGGCCGCGACGAGCTCGTCGAGGGCGAACCCGCGCGGGGCCGGAACCCGCAGGGACAAGATGGTGCCGGGCCGTGCCACGGGGGCCAGCACGGCGTGGAAGCGGGTGCCGTCGGGCAGCCTGAGATCGACGTAGGGCGTGGCGTCGTCCAGACGACGACCCGCGGAGGAGGCCAGCCGCTGCGCGAGGCGGCGCACGGCCCGGTCGTCGGCGAACCGCAGGTCGACCTGCTCCAGCCCGGCGCCGCGGTCGACGAACACGGCGTCCGGGCCGTTGACCAGCACGTCGGTCACCCCGGGCTCGCGCAGGTAGGGCTCGAGGGGTCCGGCGCCGAGGACGTCGCGGCGCAGCACGTCCAGCACGGCCAGGACCGTCCGGTCGCCCACCGGCCGGCCCTGCTGGCGCAGCGCCGCAGCCACGACAGCCGCGGACAGCTCCGCTCCCTGGCGGGCGAGCGTCTCCCGCACCCTTTCGACCACCTCGTCGGGGACCCCGAGCCCTGCGTCCACCACGCTCACGCGGCACCAGCGCGCCTCGCCCGCAGGCCGGTCAGCACGTCCCGCGCCGCCGCGGCCAGCGGGCCCCGGCGGGATCGCACCGGCCCCAGCCCCAGGTCCACCTGCTCGTCGACGCGCCGCTGGTCCGGGACCGCGACGAGGAGGGGGACGTCGAGGGCCTGCGCCACGTGCTCCGCCGGGAGCCGCGCGTCGTTGCCGCGCAGCACCAGCCCGAGTCGCGAGGTGACGGGCCTGAGCCGGGCGACGACCCGGGCCGACGAGGTGACCGACGGCACGGTCGGCACCGCGACCACCACCACGAGGTCGCTGCGGCCGAGCGCCTCCGCAACGGGCGGGTCCGGCCACCGGGGCGCGTCCACCACGACCAGGTCGTTGCCGCGCTGGGCGGCGCTCATCACCTCGCGGACCAGGCCGGGCTCCGGAGCAGCGACCGGGCCGGCGCCGAACCCCAGGACCGCCAGCTGACCGGCGCAGGGCAGCGCGCTGCGCAGCGACGCCGAGCCGAACCGGCCCCGGGACTGTCCGAGCGCCTCCCAGGTGACGGCCGAGCCCGACGTCCGCCCCTCGGCGTCGTCGACGCCCACGACGTGTGCCGCTCCGGGACCGAGCGGGTCGAGGTCGACGAGCAGCGCCGGGCCGGCCACCGCGCCGGTCATCGCGACGGCGGAGGCCAGCATCGTCGCGCCCGCCCCACCGGAACCGGCCACGACGGCGACGGTGAGCGCCGACAGCGTGGTGCCCTCGGCCGTGTCCGCCAGGACCTCGACCAGCCAGGGCTCCGCACCGGGCAGCTCGACGACATCTCGCGCCCCCAGCGCGAGGGCCGCGCGGAACAGCGCGTCCGGAGCGGGGCCTCTGGCCACGGCGTGCACCGGCGCCCGGCGGGCCGGCTGCCGCGCCGCGACCGCACCGGCGAGGTCGGCGCCGACCAGCACCAGGGGTGCGGACGGCCACCCGCGCAGCGCGGCGTCGGCGTCGTGCGCCACGTCGATCTCCACCCCGGCCGCGGCGGCCAGCCGCAGCACGTCGTCGAGGAGCGCGTCGTCGCGGGTGACCAGGAGCGGTGCGGTGCCGGGCATGGCGACCACGGTGCTCAGGGCGGCCGGTCCGCGCGACCGGCGTACGTGCGCCTGTGGAGAAGCGGCCACGGGGGCCGGCCTGTGCACGGAACCCGGCGGGAGAGACTGCGGCCCCCGGCCGGGGGGGAGGCCGGGGGCCGCTCAGGTCCGCGCTCCGGGGGGGAGGAGCCGAACCGGAACCAGCGACGGGGGGGAGTCGCTGGTGTTCGTGGGCGCATCACGCGCCGTTCCACGCTGTCGCAACGGTGACGCCCGTCCAGGGTAGCGCGGGCTTTACAGAGGTGCCCGCGAACTATCATGGGCCGTGTCCCATTTGTTAGCGCACGACCGCCCCCGGTGATGTTCCGGCAGACTACGGGGCGGACACCTGACCAGTCACACACCTGACCAACGTCGGCCAGCCGGCGGGAGGGCGGACCCGATGGCGGACCCCGGCGACCACCCGGCACGGGGCCGGCCCGCCGCGTTCTTCGACCTCGACAAGACCATCATCGCCAAGTCGAGCACGCTCGCGTTCAGCCGCTCCTTCTACGAGGGTGGGCTGATCTCGCGAGGCTCCGTGCTGCGCAGCGCCTACGCGCAGTTCGTGTACCTGGTCGGAGGCGCCGACCACGACCAGATGGAGAAGATGCGCGACTTCCTGTCCAAGCTGAGCGCCGGGTGGGACGTCCAGACCGTGCGCGACATCGTCGCCGACGCCCTGCACCACATCGTCGACCCGCTGGTCTACGACGAGGCGGTCTCGCTCATCGAGCAGCACCACCTCGCGGGTCGCGACGTCGTCATCGTCTCGGCCTCCGGCACCGAGGTGGTCGAGCCGATCGGGGCGATGCTGGGCGCCGACGCGGTCGTGGCCACCCGGATGGAGGTCGCCGACGGCAAGTACACCGGCGAGATCGGCTTCTACGCGTACGGCGAGAACAAGGCGATCGCGATCGCCCGGCTCGCAGAGGAGCACGGCTACGACCTGACGCGGAGCTACGCCTACAGCGACTCGATCACCGACCTGCACATGCTCGAGACGGTCGGGCATCCCTATGCCGTCAACCCCGACCGGGAGCTGCGCCGGGCGGCGGTGGCCCGCGACTGGCCGGTGCTCGTCTTCGACAAGCCCGTCGCGCTGCGCAGCAGGGTCAGACTGCCCTCCGGCAAGCCGACCCTGGCCGCACTCGCCCTCGGCACCGCCGTGGCGGTCGGGAGCGCGGTCTACGTCGTCGCCCGGCGGCGCCTCACTCGCGCCTGACACCCGCCTGCGACACGCCCCCAGGGCAGGTCGAGGCCATCGGCCCCTTGTCCGGGGAGTCCGACAAGGCGTACAAAGGAACCCACAACTCGAGACCTGCACGTGGACCGGGTACCCACGCGGCGAACAACCCTTCCTAGTGGGCGTTGCCGTCCGGGAGTCTCCCGGAGCAACAACTTGTGGTGTGCACGCCTGGTAGCCCACGGTTCCACGTGTCAGCGGCGGCACTCTCAGTCACATGCGTTGAGAGTGCCGCCTCGCACGTCGAGGGTCGGTCAACCGCGAACCGGGCTCGCCTCGGCCCCGGACGTGAAGGCCTCGGCCGCGTACAGCAGCCACGACTGCACGCCCGCCGTCCCGCCCTCGCGGTAGCCGCGCAGGTTCGAGGCGTACTCGCGGCGCAGGGCCAGGTGGCCCGCCTCGGGCACCACCAGGGACGTCGGGTCGACCCCGCGGGCGACCAGCAGCAGCCGCTCGAGCGCCCGGGCGACGATCCCGTTGTGCGACCCGAACGGAGTGCCGGCGACGAGGTCCGCGTGCGCGACCGCGGCCACCAGGAGCGCCGGGGCGCTGCTCCGGGCGGCCAGCAGAGAGCCGAGGCCGCGCAGCCGCGCGGCCGCCTCGGCATCGCGCGGTCGGCCCAGCTCTGCGTCGGGGAGCTCGCCGCGGCCGGCCAGGGTGTGCAGCCGGGCGAACGCCTGCAGCGGCGACCGGGACAGCAGCGGGACCAGGGACAGCAGCTCGGTGCTGACCCGAACCGCGGACCGCGCCACCGCGTCCCCGCCGTGCTCGCGGACCTGGTCGAGGGTGGACTCGGACCCCTCGAGCACCGCGCTCGCGTGCGCGCCGCGCAGCAGCGACTCCGACGTCAGGTCCGGAGAGGTACGGCGCAGCCCGCGGTCGCGCAGCAGGGCGTCGATGCCGTCCCTGGCCGCGGCCATCGCGGAGCCGACGCCCTCCAAGGCCGCGAGCCTCGCCAGCGGGTCGTCGGGGCCGTCGTGCGAAGCGTCGTGTGCCACCCGGGCAGGCTAGCCGCCCAGCCACGCGACGGCTCTGGTCAGGCTGCCGGGCCCTTCGTCCGGACGTCCGCGACGTGAGTCATCGCGTCGCGGAGCTCGGCGAGCCAGTCGCCTTCGTGCTGCCCGACCAGGCGCACGCACCAGGCGAGGGCGTCCGCGCGCGACCGGGCGACGCCCGCGTCGACCAGCGTGTCGAGAACCTGCCGCTGCGGCTGCCGCAGCCGGGTCATGACCGGCGCCGCGACGTGGGTGAACAGCACAGTCTCGCCCTGCTCCCCGACCCGCACGCCCCAGGACACCTTGCGGTCGTAGCGACGCTCCGCCTCCCGGGCGATCGCGATCCGCTGCTCGCGGGTCTCCTCGCGGAACGCCTTCGCCCGCCCGAGCCGCGCCTCCTCGCTCTCCGCAGCGCCGGCGTCCTCGCCGAGCGCCACGTCCGTCACCGTCAGCACGACGGTGATCTCCTCCCGGTCCACGCTCACCGTCGGCGCCGAGGACCGCCACTCGGCGGGGAGCCGGCCCGTGAACCAGCCGCGCACCCGCTCGAGGTCTTCGTTTGTAATCATGTAATCATGATTACTCGCCACCAGCCGCGGGGCAACCCCGGGCGTTGGGTAACCTCGCACCGATGACCCACCACTCCCACGGACGCTCCGACCCGGCGCTGTCGTTCGGGGGGGTCGCCGACGCCTACGACCGGGGTCGTCCCCGGTACCCGCGCGAGGCCGCTGCCTGGCTGACCGGATCACCGGCGCTGCGAGTGCTCGAGCTCGGTGCCGGCACCGGCAAGCTCACCGAGCAGCTCGTCGGGCTCGGCCACGACGTCGTGGCGACCGACCCGAGCCAGGAGATGCTGCGGCTGCTGACCGCCCGGGTGCCCGATGCCGTCGTGGCCCGGTCGACCGCCGAGGCGATCCCGCTTCCGACGCGGTCGGTGGACGTCGTCGTGGCGGCGCAGGCGTTCCACTGGTTCGAGCCCGAGCGTGCGCTGCCGGAGATCGCCCGCGTGCTGCGGCCCGGCGGTCGGCTGGCCCTGGCCTGGAACCACCGTGACGAGCGCATCCCGTGGGTCCGGCGACTCGGCACCCTGATCGGCGCGCAGGACCAGGAGACCGACCCGACCCAGCTGCTCGTCGGCTCGCGGCTGTTCGGCTTCGTGGACACCGCGACGTTCCGCTTCTGGCAGCCGCTGAACCGGCGTGCGCTGCGGGACCTGGTCACGTCCCGGTCCAACGTCGCGGTCCTGACGCCGGCGGAGCGGGAGCGGGTGCTGGGCAGGGTCGAGGACTTCTACGCCGAGTACGGCAGGAGCCCGGACGGGCTGCTGCTGCCGTACGTCACCACGTGCTTCAAGGCCGTTGCCCGGCCCCGGACCGAGCCCGAGGCGCCGCCCGTGCCCGGGCCGCCCGGTGACCGCGGTCCGGCCGGCCCCGACGAGCCGCCGTCGCCGGACACCGACGGCGGTGACAGCGACGCGCTGCTGATCGACTTCCGCTGAGCCGCGGGAGACCCCGACGAGCCGCGCTCCCCCGCCGGCTCAGGGCGCCGCCCCCAGCGCCGACTCCTCGAGCGCCACCTCGCGCCGGGTCTCCTCGATGTGCTCCTCGACGACCGACGGGTCGAGCCGCACCCGGTAGGCGAGCAGGTAGATGGCCAGCGAGAACACGAAGAGGATCGGGATCGCGGCCCCGAACCCGATGGTCCCGGTGCCGCCGCCGTAGTCACCAAGGTAGGAGACCAGGGTCAACCCGATCAGCCACGGCACCAGCCAGGTCGCGCCGGCCCGGAGCTCGAGATCCGGCCGGGTCTTGCCGAGCACCTCGCCCACGACCAGCAGCGCATAGCCGATCAGCACCGCGATCATGAGCTTGCAGGTGATGTCCCAGCCCGGACCAGTAGACGATCAGGTTCGAGGCGACAGAACGCCAGCAGCGGGATGACGTGCCGGCCGGGCACCCGGAACGGTCGCTCCTGGCTCGGGATCTGGCTGCGCAGCGCGCACAGCACCAGCGGCCCGGAGGCGAAGGAGAGCACGGTCGCCGAGGTGATGAAGCCGACGAGCTGCTGCCAGCTCGGGAACGGCAGGAAGATGATCAGTCCGACGACGAAGGTCACGATCAGGCTGACCAACGGCACGCCGCGGTCGGTGGTGGTCGCGCAGCCTGCTGCGGCGCGTTGCCGTTGCGGGCCATCGCGTAGGAGATCCGCGAGGTGACCGTGGTGTAGATCAGGCCGGTGTCGCCGGGGGAGACGATCGCGTCGATGTAGAGCAGCACCGCGAGCCAGCCCAGGCCCGAGGATGGTCGCCAGCGCCGCCAGCGGCCCGAAGTCGTTGGCGAAGCTCAGGTTCCGCCCAGCCCCCGGACCGCGCCAGGATGCTCGGGTTCAGCGAGCCGATGAACGCCACCTGCAGCAGGACGTAGATCACCCCGGTGAGCAGCACCGAGCCGATCACCGCGATCGGCACGTTGCGCCGCGGGTTGTCGGTCTCGCCGGCGAGCTCGATCCCCTGGCGGAAGCCCAGGTAGGAGAACACGATGCCGGACGTGGCGATGGCGGTGAAGACCCCGTGCCAGCCCTCGGGCTGTGAAGCCGTGGGAGGTGAAGTTGCTGCCGTGGAAGGCGGTGACGAGGAAGGCCACGATCACCAGTGTGATGATCGCGAGCTTCCACCACGACCAGGGCGTTGTTGACCCGGGCGAACCAGCGGACCCCGATGTAGTTGATCACCACGAAGACCGCCATCGCCACCACGGCGGACGGCGTACCCAGTCCGGTCAGCGTGTGCACGGTCTCGCCGTTGACGGTGTGCTCGGCGGTGAACGGGGCGTACTTGGTGGCGTACTGCAGCGCGCCCTCCACCTCGATCGGCGCGACCGTCGCGCAGGCGAGCCACGTGATCCAGCCGGCCGAGTAGCTGGCGAACGACCCGAACGCGAGGTGCGGGAATCGCACCACCCCGCCGGAGACCGGGAACATCGTGCCGAGCTCGGCGTAGACCAGCCCGATGAGCAGGATCATCACCGCGCCGAGTCCCCAGGAGAACACCGCCGCGGGGCCGGCCTCGCTGGCTCGCGGTCAGCGCGCCGAACAGCCAGCCGGAGCCGATGATCGAGCCCACACTGGCGAAGAGGAGTCCCACGATGCCGACGTGGCGCTTGAGCTCGGTCCCCTGGCGTGCGGAACGGGTGGTCGTGCTGGTCATGGACAGCCTCACTCTCACTGGCCCGAGTTCGCCACTTCGCCCCTCATCCCCGGACCGCGGCGATCCGAAACCAGCTCTGCTGCCGAGGGGCCGCCTAGAGTTGCGCCATGGCTGCCTGGCGCGGGCCGTTCGACCGGCTGCGGACCCGGCATCTCGGGACGGAGGCGGACCGCGCGACCTTCCGCACGCTGCACACCGCCTCGCTGGCAGCGCCTGCCCTGCGGGCCGGTCTCACCCGCACCTCCGCGGAGCGGGCGGCCCGGCACCTGCGCGCCCTGCTCGGCGCCCCCGCCGTCGCGGTGACCGGCACCGACGGGCTGCTGGCGTTCGACGGCGCGCACCAGCACCACGCCGACCAGACCCCGCGGCTGGCCGCCCCGGTGGTCGCCGACGGCGGTACGGCGATCCGCCGCCGCCCGGACATCCCGTGCGCCGACCCGCGCTGCACGCTGCGGCACGTCGTCGTCACGCCCCTCACCGTCGACGACCGGGTCGTCGGCACGCTGCAGGTGTTCGTCCCGTCGCTCTCGGCCGGACTCGTGCGCGCCGCCGAGGAGGTCGCAGGCTGGGTCTCCGGACAGCTCGAGCTCGCGGAGCTCGACGCCTCGCGCACCCGGCTCATGGAGGCGGAGGTCCGCGCGCTGCGCGCGCAGATCAGCCCGCACTTCGTCTACAACTCGCTGACCGCGATCGCGTCGTTCGTGCGGACCGACCCCGAGCGCGCCCGCGACCTGCTGCTGGAGTTCGCGGACTTCACCCGCTACTCGTTCCGTCGGCACGGCGAGTTCACCACGCTCGCCGAGGAGCTCAAGTCCATCGAGCGCTACCTGGTGCTGGAGAAGGCGCGGTTCGGTGACCGGCTCGACATCCGGCTCCGGATCGCCCCAGAGGTGCTGCCGATCAGCGTGCCCTTCCTGTCTCTGCAGCCACTGGTCGAGAATGCGGTGCGACACGGGCTCGAGGGCAAGCCCGGCAAGGGAACGGTCACGATCCTCGCCGAGGACGTCGACCAGGAGGCGGTGATCTCGGTCGAGGACGACGGCGTCGGCGAGGACCCGGAGCGGGTGCGGATGGCGCTCGCGGGCGACGACAGCGTCGACTCGGTCGGCCTCGGCAACGTCGACGAGCGGCTCCGGTCCACGTTCGGCGACGAGTACGGTCTGGTCGTGGAGACGGCGCCCGGAGCGGGGACCAAGGTGACCGTGCGGGTGCCGAAGTACGCGCCGGGGGTCCTGCGGTGACGGCCTCCTCACTGCGCGTCCTCGTGGTGGACGACGAGCGGCCGGCCCTTGACGAGCTCGCGTTCCTGCTCGGGCGCGACGACCGGGTCGGCGAGGTGCTCACCAGCGACTCCGCGTCCGAGGCGCTGCGTCTGCTGCACACCGAGACGGTCGGCGCGGTGTTCCTCGACATCGCGATGCCGGGCCTGTCCGGCCTCGAGCTCGCGCAGGTGCTCAGCCAGTTCAAGGAGCCGCCGCCGGTGGTGTTCGTCACCGCGCACGACGAGCACGCGGTCGACGCGTTCGAGGTGCACGCCGTGGACTACGTCCTGAAGCCGGTGCGCGACGAACGGCTGCGCGAGGCGGTACGGCGAGTGGTGACCGAGGGGGCGCCCCCCACCGTCGCGGACGACAACATCGCCGTCGAGCTCGGAGGCGTCACCCGCTTCGTGCCCCGGTCGCAGGTGGCCTATGTCGAGGCGCACGGCGACTACGCACGGCTGCACACCGGCTCGGGCACGCACCTGGTCCGGGTGCCGCTGAGCACTCTGGAGGGCCAGTGGCGCGACGCTGGCTTCGTCCGGATCCACCGGTCGCTGCTGGTGTCCCTCGCGCACGTCGAGCAGGTCCGCGTGGACGGCGGCCGGTGCACGGTGCTCGTGGGCCGCGAGGAGCTCGCGGTCAGCCGCCGGCACACCCGCGCGCTGCGCGACCTCCTCGTCCGGCGTGCGAAGCCGGGCGGCTGATGACCTCGGACCCGGCGGGGCGGCGCGTCCGGGTGACGGGCGCCCGCACCGGCCTGCGGACCGGACGCCGCTCGATCCGCCGCGAGATCGACGACCAGACCCAGCTCGGCGACCTCTACATCCGCTCGCTGATGCGCGCCCAGCTGCGGCTGGCGGCCGGGGTGGCGGTCCTGCTCGGCGGCACGGTCGGCATGCTCCCGGCGATGTTCGTCCTGGTGCCGAGCAGCCGCAGCCTGCAGCTGCTCGGCGTACCCCTGCCGTGGCTGCTCCTCGGCCTGGTGGTCTACCCCGTCGTCATCGGGCTGGGCCTGGTCTACGTTCGACGCGCCGAGCGCAACGAGGAACGGTTCAGCGACCTCGTCGAGCGACCCGGTCCCGAGTCGCGGGGCGGCTCGTGGACGCCATGACCGGGGTCGTCGCCGTCGTCGCGGTCTCGCTGGCCACCCTCGTGATCGGCACCTTCGGGCTGCGCATCGCCCGGACCACCAGCGACTTCTACGTCGCCTCCCGCACCGTCGGACCGGTCGCCAACGCCTCGGCGATCGGCGGTGAGTACCTGTCGGCGGCCTCGTTCCTCGGCGTCGCCGGGCTGGTGCTCGCGCGGGGCGTGGACATGCTCTGGTACCCGGTCGGCTGGACGGCGGGCTACCTGGTCCTGCTGGCGTTCGTCGCCGCTCCGCTGCGCCGCTCCGGGGCCTACACCCTCCCGGACTTCGCGCAGCTGCGGGTGGAGTCGCTCGGCACCCGCCGGCTGGCCAGCGCGCTGGTGGTGCTCATCGGCGTGCTCTACCTGATCCCGCAGTTCCAGGGCGCGGGCCTCACGCTGCACACCCTGACCGGAGCGCCCACCTGGGTCGGCGCGGTCACCGTCGCGGTGGTCGTGCTGGCGATCGTGGTCTCCGGCGGCATGCGCAGCATCACGCTCGTGCAGGCCTTCCAGTACTGGCTGAAGCTCGCGGCGATGCTGGTGCCGCTCATGTTCCTGCTCGCCGTGTGGCACGGCTCCGGCGCGGGCACCGGCCGACTGCGGGTCACCGACTGGGTGGAGCCGCTCGGTGGTGACCATGCCCTGTACCTGACGTACTCGCTGATCGTGGCGACGTTCCTCGGCACCATGGGGCTGCCGCACGTCGTGGTCCGCTTCTACACCAACCGCGACGGCAGGGCGGCCCGACGGACCACCGTCGTCGTGCTCGGGCTGCTCAGCGCGTTCTACCTGCTGCCGCCGCTGTACGGCGTGCTGGGCAGGGTCTACGCCTTCGACCTGGTCGGCAGCGGACGCAGCGACTCGGTCGTCCTCGAGCTGCCGAACCGGGTCGTCGGCGGCACGGCCGGCGAGCTGCTGACCGCGTTCCTCGGCGCCGGCGCGTTCGCGGCGTTCCTGTCCACGTCGTCGGGCCTGATGGTCTCGGTGGCGGGCGTGGTCAGCCAGGACCTGCTCGGCGACCGGTTCGACGGCGTGCGCGCGTTCCGGCTGGCCGCGAGCGGCGCCGCGCTGGTGACGCTCGCGATGACGCTGGCCTCGTCGGGGCTCGCGGTGGCGCACGCCGTCGAGCTGGCCTTCGCGGTCGCCGCGTCCACGTTCTGCCCGCTGCTGCTGCTCGGCATCTGGTGGCGCGGCCTCACCGCCTTCGGGGCCGGCGCCGGCCTGCTGGTGGGAGGCACCCTCTCGACCACCGCGGTCACCGCGACCACGCTGGGCCTGGCGCCGGGAGGCTGGCTCGGCGCGGTGCTGGCCCAGCCCGCGCTGGTCACCGTCCCGCTTGCGTTCGCGACGATGGTGGCCGGGTCGCTGTTGACCGCTGACCGGCGCCCGGTGCACCTGAACCGGACCATGGTCCGGCTGCACACCCCCGAGAACATCGACCTGGACCGGGGCAGCTACCACCCGGAGCGGCGTTGAGCCGCCGACCGCTCGTCGCGCAGGACCGACCGTTCGTCGCAGGCTGGGGATGCGCACACCGAGAATGTGACCTCGCTCACCGCACCGCCGGTTCGGTCCTCTTCCACCACCTCTGCCCCGGTTCCTACTCTCTTGCGGCACAGACCCGTCTCACGACAGGAACGGAGCCTCCATGACCACCACGCACGCGGATGTGCCCGATCGCGACGTCGAGGCCACGGCGCCGGCCGGTGGCACCAACGCGCACATCGCGGATCCCGCGCCTCTCGGCCTGGCCGCCTTCGCGCTGACCACCTTCGTGCTCAGCGTCGTCAACGCCGGCTGGCTGCCGGCCACCGTCGAACCGGTCGTCTTCGGTCTCGCGCTCGCCTACGGGGGCGGCGCGCAGGTCCTGGCCGGGATGTGGGAGTTCACCAAGGGCAACACGTTCGGCGCGACCGCGTTCACGTCGTACGGCGCCTTCTGGATCTCCTTCTGGTGGCTCACCGGCCACACCGACCTGTCCGGCGCAGGCTCCGACGCGGCGAAGGGCGTCGGGCTCTACCTGCTCGCCTGGGGCATCTTCACCGGGTACATGGCCGTCGCCTCGCTGCGCACCACGGGCGCGCTGATCACGGTGTTCGTGCTGCTGACGCTGACCTTCCTGGTGCTCGCCTGGGGCGAGTTCGCCGGCTCGGAGGGGATCCACCACATCGGCGGCTACCTCGGACTGCTCACGGCCCTGGCAGCCTGGTACGCCTCGCTCGCCGGCGTGGCCGCGTTCACCTTCAAGCGCCCCGTCCTCCCCACCGGAGCGCGCTGAGAAGACCTTGCGGGAACGGTCGGGGGACTGGTGGAGTGAGGCACGTCGCGGCGGCGCTCGCTCCACCGGCGCCCCCGTCGCCGCTCTGCCACCGCCCCGGACAAGGAAGAGATGATGAGCAACCAGTCACTGTCGAACCTCCTGCACGAGACCCGTCACTTCGAGCCGCCCGAGGACCTGGCCGCGCACGCCAACGCCAAGGCCGACGCGTACGAGGAGGCGGCCCGCGACCCGTTGGCGTTCTGGGGCAAGCAGGCCGAGCGCATCTCGTGGGCCGAGCCGTTCACGGAGGTCCTGGACTGGAGCAACCCGCCGTTCGCGAAGTGGTTCGTCGGCGGCAAGCTCAACGCGGCGTACAACTGCGTGGACCGGCACGTCGAGGCCGGGCGTGGCGACAAGGTCGCCTACCACTTCGAGGGCGAGCCGGGTGACACCCGCACGATCACCTACGCCGACCTCAAGGACCAGGTCTGTCAGGCGGCCAACGCGTTGACCGAGCTCGGCGTGCGTGCCGGTGACCGGATCGCCATCTACATGCCGATGATCCCCGAGACGGTCGTCGCGATGCTGGCCTGCGCCCGGATCGGGGCGCCGCACACCGTGGTGTTCGGCGGCTTCTCGTCGCAGGCGCTGCAGGACCGCATCCAGGACTGTGACGCCCGCATCGTGATCACCGCGGACGGCGGCTACCGGCGCGGCGCGCCGGCGGCCCTCAAGCCGGCCGTCGACGAGGCGCTCGCCGCGTGCCCGGACGTGCGCAACGTCGTGGTCGTGAAGCGGACCGGCCAGGATCTCGGCGAGGACGG
This sequence comes from uncultured Actinomycetota bacterium, assembly GCA_963811365.1. Lineage (GTDB taxonomy): Bacteria > Actinomycetota > Actinomycetes > Propionibacteriales > Nocardioidaceae > CAWEQW01. Next base: position 44,206 of record CAWEQW010000004.1, read on the forward strand.
CTGGGTCGAGGGGCGTGACCTCTGGTGGGAGGACGTCGTGGGCCGGCAGTCCACCGAGCACACCCCCGAGGCGTTCGACGCCGAGCACCCGCTGTACGTCATGTACACCTCGGGCACGACCGGCAAGCCGAAGGGGATCCTGCACACGACCGGTGGCTACCTCGTCGGTACGTCGTACTCGCACTGGTCGGTCTTCGACCTCAAGGCCGACACCGACGTCTTCTGGACCGCCGCCGACATCGGCTGGGTCACCGGGCACTCCTACATCGTCTACGGGCCGCTCGCCAACGGCACCACGTCGGTGATGTACGAGGGCACGCCGGACACCCCGCACAAGGGCCGCTGGTGGGAGACCGTGGAGAAGTACCGGGTCTCGATCCTGTACTGCGCGCCGACCGCGATCCGGACCTTCATGAAGTGGGGCTCGGACATCCCCAAGCAGTTCGACCTGTCGTCGCTGCGGCTGCTCGGCTCGGTGGGCGAGCCGATCAACCCGGAGGCGTACATGTGGTATCGGGAGTCCATCGGCGGAAGCCGCTGCCCGATCGTGGACACCTGGTGGCAGACCGAGACGGGCCAGCTGATGATCAGCCCGCTGCCCGGAGTCACCGCCGGCAAGCCCGGCTCGGCGATGAAGGCGCTGCCGGGCATCTCGGCGTCGGTCGTCGACGACGCGGGCAAGCCGGTCGAGAAGGGGTCCGGCGGCTACCTCGTGCTGACCGAGCCGTGGCCCGCCATGCTGCGCACGATCTACGGCGACGACCAGCGCTACAAGGACACCTACTGGTCGCGGTTCCCCGACGTGTACTTCGCCGGCGACGGCGCCAAGCTCGACGAGGACGGCGACATCTGGCTGCTCGGTCGCGTCGACGACGTGATGAACGTCTCCGGCCACCGGCTGTCGACCACCGAGATCGAGTCGGCCCTGGTCTCGCACCCCAAGGTCGCCGAGGCCGCCGTGGTGGGCGCGAACGACCCGGACACCGGCCAGGCCGTCAACGCCTTCGTGATCCTTCGGGAGTCCGCCGGTGACGGTGGCCCGGAGATCGTCGCCGAGCTGCGCAACCACGTGGCCAAGGAGATCGGCCCGATCGCCAAGCCCAAGTCGATCATGGTCGTCGCCGAGCTTCCGAAGACGCGCTCCGGCAAGATCATGCGGCGGCTGCTGCGCGACGTGGCCGAGCGCCGGGAGCCCGGCGACGCCACCACGCTCGCGGACAGCTCCGTGATGGACCTGATCTCGAAGAACCTGGCGACCACCACGGCCGACGACGCCTGAGCGCCACCGGTCCCGCGCTGCGACGGGGTCCTGCGGGTGATCACCCGCAGGACCCCGTCGTGTCGGTAGGCTGGATCCGCGTCATCGGTGAGCCGGGAAGTCTGGTCGGCACGACCGCTTCGCCTACCCCGAGAGGGTCGAGGATCTCCATGATCACTGCCCCCCGCCGACCCACCTTCCTCCCCGACACGGGGAAGGGCGAGAGGACCTTCGTCGGGGACCTGCTGCGCCAGGAGACCGTCGGCGGCGCCATCGTGCTGGCCGCGGCGGTGGTCGCGGTGGTCTGGGCCAACTCGCCGTTCGCGGACGCGTACGTGAGCCTTCGGCACCTCCAGGTCGGCCCGCTCGACGTCGAGCACTGGGCGTCGGACGGCGCCCTGACGCTGTTCTTCTTCCTCGCCGGCCTCGAGCTCAAGCGCGAGCTGCTGGTCGGTTCCCTGCGCCGGCCGGCGGACGCGCTGGTGCCGATCGCCGCGGCGACGGCCGGAGTCGCCGTCCCCGCCGTCATCTACACGGTGGTGAACCTCGGCAACGGCACCGCCAACGGCTGGGCGATCCCCGCAGCGACCGACATCGCCTTCGCGCTCGCTGTGCTGGCCGTCGTCGGCTCCGCGCTGCCCGAGCAGCTGCGCGGGTTCCTGCTGACGCTCGCGGTCGTCGACGACCTGATCGTCATCTGCATCATCGCGATCTTCTACACCTCGTCGCTGCACCTGCTGCCGCTGCTGGCCGCGGTGGTGCTGCTCGGGGTGTACGCCGTCCTCCAGCACTTCCGGGTCACCACGTTCGTGCTCTACGTGCCGGTCGCCCTGGCGTGCTGGTGGTTCGTCCACGAGAGCGGCATCCACGCGACGATCGCCGGCGTGGCGCTGGGCCTGCTGACCCGCGTCGTACCCGACGCCGACGAGCGGCGCTCCCCCGCCGAGCGCCTCGAGCACCGCCTCACCCCGTTGTCCGCCGGGGTCGCGGTGCCGGTGTTCGCCCTGCTCGCGGCCGGCGTGACCATCACCGTCGGTGGCGGGCTCTGGCGGGACCCGGTCGTGATCGGCGTGGTGCTCGGCCTGGTGGTCGGCAAGCCGGTCGGCGTGATGGCGGGTGCCTGGATCGTCACCCGCTTCACCCGCGCCGAGCTGAACGAGAAGCTGTCGTGGCGTGACGTGTTCGGGGTCGCGGTGCTGGCCGGGGTCGGGTTCACGGTGGCCCTGCTGGTCGGCGACCTGTCCTTCCCGCGCGGCGAGACCGACGCGGCGAAGACCGCCGTCCTGGTCGGCTCGGTGCTCGCCGCGCTGCTCGCCGCCGTCATCCTGGGCCGGCGGAGCAAGGCGCACGACCTGAGCCGCTCGAAGCCCTCGTGACGACCACCTTTCGCAGCGGGACTGCACGGTCCTCTAGGCTCAGAGCACGAAGGAGGCGATGATGACCACCGAGCCATCCCCGACACCCGCCAGCCCGCCACGGGCCGTCGAGGTGCGACCCGACGACCCGACGATCGGACGCCTGGTCGCCGACGCCAGCCGCGACATCTCGAGCCTGATCCACAACGAGATCGCGCTCGCGAAGTCCGAGCTCAAGATCAGCCTCAAGAACGGCGGCACGGGGGCGGGCCTGTTCGCGGGCGCCGCGTTCATCGGCGTGCTCGCGATCATCATGCTGTCGGTGGCCTTCGCCTACCTGATCCACCTCACGGGTCTGGACCTGGCGTGGTGCTTCTTGATCGTCTTCGCGGTCTACACGCTGCTCGCCGGACTGCTGGCCTACCTCGGGATGCGGAAGGTCCGAAAGGTGCGGGCTCCGGAGCGGGCGATCGCCCAGGCGCAGGCCACCAAAGACATGCTCAGCAAGCGCGCCTGACGCCCCGGATGGAACGCCCCCGCGACGTCGGGCGCGTCATCGAGAGGCCCGGTCCCTGGCGGCACCGCTACGTCGCCGCCAACGGAGCCCGCTTCCACGTGGCGGACGTCGAGCCGAACCGTCCCGACGCCCCGCTGGTGCTGATGCTGCACGGCTTCCCTGAGTTCTGGTGGACGTGGCGGGACCAGCTGCCGGCGCTTGCCGCGGCCGGCTACCGGGCCGCCGCGATGGACCTGCGCGGCTACGGCGCCTCCGACAAGACGCCCCGAGGATACGACCCGGTGACCCTGGCACAGGACGTGTCCGGGGTGGTCAAGGCCCTGGGAGAGCGGCAGGCGGTCCTCGTCGGGCACGGTTGGGGCGGCTACGTCGCCTGGGCGGCGGCAGTGCTGCATCCGAGCCAGGTCGCGGCGATCTGCCCGATCTCCGCTCCGCATCCGCTCCCGATGCTGCGTGCGGTACGCCGACACCCTGCGGGGCCGGCGGCCTGGCACGTCCTGCAGATGCAGCCGCCGTGGCGCCCCGAGCGCCGGGTCGCCCGGGCCGACGGCGGGTACGTCGCAGCCCATCTGCGCGCCTGGAGCGCACCGGGGTCGACGTTCCCCGATGCCGAGACCGCGGCCGTCTACCAGGAGGCGATCAGCCTCTGGCCCTCCTCACACTGCGCGCTGGAGTACCACCGCTGGCTGTTCCGCTCGCGGCTGCGCAGCGACGGCCGGGAGTTCAGCGCCACCATGCGGCACCCGGTCACCCAGCCGGTCTGCGCGGTGACCGGCGAGCGCGACCCGGTGACGTCTGCTGCGACGGTCGAGGCGTCGCGTCGGTGGGTGACCGGGCCGTTCGCGACGCAGACGGTCGCGGGCAGCGGGCACTTCCCCCACGAGGAGCGGTCCGCGCTGCTCACCGACCTCCTGCTGGCGTGGCTCGCCGGCCTCTGAGCGCTGCCCGGCTCAGGCGCAGGCTCCCGTGCTCACCGGGGCGTGGCTCGTGAGCCCGTCCGCGGCCGCCCGGGCGACCTGGTCCGCGGTCAGCGCGTAGCCGGTGTCGGGGTCGGTGACCGAGGCGGCGAAGACCACGCCGAGCACCCTGCCGGACGGCGAGACGAGCGGGCCTCCGGAGTTCCCCGGCCGGACGAGAGCGCGCACGGAGTAGACCTCGCGAACCACCGTGCCGTCGCCGTAGATGTCCGGGCTGCGCAGCCGCTGCTCGCCGCGGATCCTGGCCGCCTGGACGTCGTACGGGCCGTCCTGGGGGTAGCCGAGTACCGCGGCGGCCTCACGGGGCTGAGCGGTGCGGTCGAACCTCAGGTACCGGCGGTGCACGCCGCCGACCGCGAGCACCGCCACGTCGGCGTCGGGGTTGTAGTACACGACCGTCGCCGGCAGCTCCCGCTCACCCACGAGCACCATCGGGCGCGCGACGCCGGCGACGACGTGCGCGTTGGTCATCACCCGGGTCGGCGCGTACAGGAAGCCGCTGCCCTCGACCCCGTGGCTGCAGGAGTTCTCGCCGCGGACCTTGACCACGCTGCGCTGGGCCCGCACCACGTCCGCGTCGCGCGCGATCCCCTTCGGCGGTGGGCCCACGGTGGTGATCTGCTCGGTGGCGAACGGCTCGAGGTAGCGCGGGAAGAAGCTGGAGCCGACCACGTCGTTGAACGACTGGAGCGCGTTGGTGGCCTCGGTCGGCATCAGCTCGTTGACCTTGCCGAGCACCGAGGAGGAGCGGACCTGGTCGCTGACCCACGGCAGCCGGGCGCCGCTGACCGCGACCCCGAGCGCCCAGGAGACCACGAGCACGGCCACCATGCTCAGCGCGGCCCCGCCGACGGCGTCGAGGGCGCGCACCGGCTGCCAGGTGATGTGGTCGCGGATCCGCGTCCCGACGTACTGCATCAACGCCTGGCCGAACGACGCGCAGATCAGCACCACGAACAGGGCCGCGAGAGAGACCCAGAGGGCGGGCGCGGCCTCGCCGAGCAGGCGGGGCGCGAGGAGCACGCCGACCAGACCCCCGAGCAGCAGACCGGCGGTCGCGAACGCACCGGAGATGAAGCCCTGCCAGTAGCCGGACACGGCGTAGGCCAGCACGAGCACCACGAGTGCCCAGTCGAGGATGTTCACGACGTGGTCCTCACTCCGCGCCCGCGTCGTACGCCGGACGCGAGGAGTCGCGCCGTGAGACCAGCATGTGCTCAGGCAGCGGACGGCTGTTGCCGCTGTCCCACGGACGGGTCCAGCCGACGAAGTCGAAGAGCCGGGAGATGATGCCGGCGGTGAAGCCCCACAGGATCAGGTCCTTGTCGGGGCCGATGAGGAAGCCGGGGCCGAGCCAGCCGGAGGGGTGGCGCACGGTGATCCGGTGCTGCGGGTCGAGCAGCTCGTCGATCGCGACCCGGTAGACGGCGTGCACCTCGGCGGGGTCGACCGCCCAGGCCGGGCTCTCCTCGCGCCACCAGCCGAGCACCGGGGTCACCGCGAAGTTGCTCGGCGGCAGCCACAGCGGCGGCAGCGTCGCGAACACGACGACACCCCGCGGGTCGAGTCCGGTCTCCTCCTGGGCCTCGCGCAGCGCGGCGGCCTCGGACGAGGGGTCCGTGGGGTCCACCGAGCCGCCGGGGAAGGAGACCTGGCCGGGATGGGACCGCATGTCGTGCGCACGCTCGGTGAGCAGCAGGTCCGGACCAGAGGGTCCCTCGCCGAAGAGCATCAGCACCGCACCCTCGCGCACCTCGGCGTCGTCGGGCGCGGCGAAGCTGGTCAGCTCCTCGACGGTGATCTGGGCCGCACCGGCGCGCACCGGCTCGAGCCACGCCGGAAGCTCCGGGGGCTGCGCTGCGGGCGCGTCGCGCTGTTCGGACACGGGGCAGAGCCTACCCAGCGGGGGACAGGTGCTGGTCACACGCGGATGCCCAGGTGGTCACGGACCAGGCGACGCAGCTGGGCGTAGGACCGCACGACGGTGAGCTGCATGTCCACGACGTGGCCCTGCCGGTCGACGAGCACGATCCCGGGCAGGCCCCGGACGACGGTCCCGAACGCCCCGCGCAGGTCGCCCGCCGGATCGGCCAGGAGCGGGTACGTCACGCCGGTCTGCCTCACCAGGGCGAGCGCCCGCCCCGGCTGGGTGTCGAGGTAGTCGACGCCGAGCACGGAGAGCCTGCCGCGGGCCCGCTCGTGCAGCTGCTGGTAGTACGGCAGCTCGGAGCGGCAGGGGCCGCACCACTGGGCGAACAGGTTGACCACAAGCGGACCGCGGAGCTTCTCGAGGTCCACGTCGGGTCCGCCACCGAGGCAGGGCAGCGTGACGTTCGGCAGCGCCTTCGTGGCCGGCGGCGTCGCGGTGCCCGGGCGGCACTGCTGCACGCCGGCGGCCTTCTTGGCTGCGCGCAGGGCCGGCGTGTCGACGGCGACGTTGGTCTGGCTCACCGACTGGTGCTGCTGGTGGGCGGCCGGGGTGGCCGCGCAGCCGCCGATCAGCAGGCCCACCGCGACGGATCCCCGCGGCAGGCCTTCAGCCCGGCCCGGCCTCGGCTCACGCGCGACCCTCTGTGCGCACCAGCCTGGCGGCCTTGGCCGGGTCGGTCGGGCCCTCGCCGTACGCCGGGCACCAGCGCGCCACCGGGCACGCGCCGCACGCCGGGTTGCGCGCGTGGCAGCACCCGCCGGCCGTGCCAGATCAGGTGGTGGCTGACAGCATCGTCCAGTCCCTCTTCGGGAACAGCGCGCCGACCGCGTGCTCGACCTTGACCGGGTCGGTCTCCGCGGTCCAGCCGAAGCGACGCGACAGCCGCCCGAAGTGCGTGTCGACGGTGATCCCGGGGATGCCGAAGCGCGTTGCCGAGCACCACGTTCGCGGTCTTGCGGCCCGACACCGGGCAGTGTCACGAGGTCCTCGAGGCGCGCCGGCACCTGCGCCGTCGTACCGCTCGACGAGGGCCTGCGACAGCTTCAGCAGCGACTCGGTCTTGGCCCGGAAGAAGCCCGTCGGCTGGATCAGTGCCTCGAGCTCTCGCGGTCGGCGGCCGCCATCGCCCGCGCATCGGGGTAGGCGGCGAACAGCGTCGGGCTGACCGCGTTGACCCGCTTGTCGGTGGTCTGCGCGGAGAGCACGGTGACGACGAGGAGCTCGAAGGCGTTGTCGAAGTCGCAGCTCGCAGCGGGCGTCGGGGTAGGTCTCGGCGAGCGCCCGGTCGATCTTGCGGGCACGCCGGACGAGGGCGGTGTCGGGCACGGCGTCCAGCGTACGGGCGACTGCAGACGAGCGGACCCTTTTCGCGATCCGGGGTGGCCTGATACGTCAGACTGTGACAAGTTGCATACGCCGGCGTAGCCCGCCGTGGCATAGACCAGAAGGAGCATTCGTGGACAACGACGTGCTGCGACAGGCCCCACTGTTCAGCGCCCTCGACGACGAGGCGGCCACGGCACTGCGTGCGTCGATGAGCGAGTCCCGGCTGCGCCGCGGCGACGTGCTCTTCCGCGAGGGCGACGAGGGCGACAAGCTCTACATCGTCATCGACGGCAAGGTGAAGCTCGGCCGCACCTCTGCCGACGGTCGGGAGAACCTGCTCGCGATCCTGGGTCCGGGCCAGATGTTCGGCGAGCTCTCGCTCTTCGACCCGGGGCCGCGCTCGGCGACCGTGACGGCGGTGACCGACACCGCCTTCTCAGTCGCTGTCCCACGACGACCTGCTGCGCTGGCTCGACGGCCGGCCCGGCGTGGCCCGCGGCCTGCTCGCCCAGCTCGCCGGCCGGCTGCGCAAGGCCAACGACGTGGTCGCCGACCTGGTGTTCTCCGACGTCCCCGGGCGGGTCGCGAAGGCGCTGCTCGACCTCGCCGACCGCTTCGGCCGCACCGCCGACGACGGGATCCACGTGCACCACGACCTCACCCAGGAGGAGCTGGCCCAGCTCGTCGGCGCCTCCCGCGAGACGGTGAACAAGGCGCTGGCCGACTTCGCGTCGCGCGGCTGGCTGCGCCTGGAGCCGCGGTCGGTCGTGATCATGGACATCGAGCGCCTCCGCCGCCGCGCCCGCTGAGGCCGAGCCGCGGGTTCCGCCGCGCCGGGCCGCGGGTTCCCGCCGGGCCTCGGGCCGCGGCTCAGCGGGAGAGGTAGGCCAGCTGAGCGCGCACCGACAGCTCGGCCGCGCCCCACAGCACGGGGTCGACGTCGGCGTAGACCATCTCGACGACTCGCGCGCGGCAGCGTCCCCGGCGCTGACCTCGGCAGCGACGCCACAGCCGCCCGCACCTGCTCGAGCCGCTCGCGGCGGTGGGCCAGGTAGTGGTCGAGGGCGGCGAGCGCGTCGTCGATCACCGGCCCGTGACCCGGCCAGACGCTCGCGATCTCTGGGTCTCCGCGAGCGCGTGCAGCCGGCGCAGCGAGTCCAGGTAGGCCCCCAGCCGGCCGTCCGGGTGCGCCACGACAGTGGTGCCCCGGCCGAGCACCGTGTCGCCGGTGAGCACCGCCCGCTCCGCCGGCAGCACGAACGACGAGCGAGTCCGCGGTGTGCCCCGGTGTGCCGAACACCCGGATCTCGAGCCCGTCGACCTCCACCACGTCGCCGTCGCCGAGCCCCTCCGACCCGAGGCGCTGCGCCGGGTCGAGCGCGCGCACCCCGCAGCCCATCCGGGTCGGCGAGCTCCTGGCCGCCTCCGCGTGGTCGGGGTGGCCGTGCGTGAGCAGAACGACGGCCACCTCCTCGGCCCGTGCCGCCACCGCGTCGAGGTGCTTCCCGATCGCCGGGCCCGGGTCGACGACCACGCTGCGGCGGCCGTCCCGCTCGCGAAGCACCCACGTGTTGGTGCCGTCGAGCGTCATCGCGCTGGGGTTCGGGGCGAGCACGCAGCACGCCCGCGCCCCGAAGCTGCCCCCGCGCCAGGTCACCGGCGGATCCTCGCGCCCACGTCGGCGGCCAGCGCGCCGAGCCGGTCCGGGATGGTGAGGTAGGCCGTGCCGTCGTCGCCGAACCGCGCCTCCGGCACGACCGGGACGGGGTCCCGGCCCTCCGAGGCCTTCCAGACGTCTGCGGCGGTGACGGCGTCGTACAGCTCCAGGCAGGTGCAGTACGTCGGCGGCAGCATCAGCATCGACTGCTCGTCCACCGCGAGCACGGCGTCGCGCACCGACATCCACAGCACCTGGTCGGACTCCGTCGACACGTCGCGGGTGACCTGTCCGGCCGGCAGCTCCGCCACGAAGAAGCGCGCGTTGAACCGCCGAGGCTCGAAGACCGGCGTGACCCACGCCCCCCACAGCCGCAGCAGGTCAGTGCGCAGCCGCAGCCCGCGCCGGTCCAGGAAGTCGGTGAACGACAGCTCACGGGTCTCGAGGCGGCGACGGTCCTCCTCCCAGTCGGGGCCGGTCGTGTCGGCCACGACGGAGTCCTCTGTCGGACCGGCGAACAGAACGCCGGACTCCTCGAACGTCTCGCGCACCGCCGCGCACACCAGGGCCCGCGCCAGCGCCTCGTCGGTGCCCATCCACTCCGCCCAGGTCGCGGCGCCGGGGCCGACCCACCCGATGGCGTGGTCGAAGTCCCTCGGGTCCACCCCGCCTCCGGGGAAGACGCACATCCCGGCGGCGAACGCCATCGCGACGTGCCGGCGCAGCAGGTACACCTCGAGCGAGCCGGGGCTGCGGTCGCCCTCGCGGAACAGCGCCACCGTCGACGCGTGCCGCGGCTCGACCGGGGCGCGGCCGCCGTCGGCGAACTCCCGCGCGTGCTCGGCCAGCTCGGCCGGCATCCGCCGGGTCGGGTCCACGCTCAGACCTCGACGGTCAGCTCGACCTCGACCGGAGCGTCGAGTGGCAACACCGGCACGCCGACGGCGGAACGGGCGTGCCGGCCGACGTCGCCGAAGGCCGCGCCGAACAGCTCCGAGGCGCCGTTGGCCACTCCGGGCTGACCGGTGAAGTCCGGTGTGGACGCCACGAACGCGACCACCTTGACGATCCGCTTGACCTGCGCAAGGTCGCCGAGCTCGGCGCGCACGGCCGCGATCGCGTTCAGGGCGCACTGCCGGGCGCACTCCGCGGCCTGCTCCGGGTCCACCTCACCACCGACCTTCCCGGTCGCGACCAGGGTCCCCTCCCGCATCGGCAGCTGTCCGGACGTGAACACGTGGTTCCCGCTGCGCACCGCCGGGACGTAGGAGGCCACCGGCTTCGCGACCTCGGGGACGGTCAGGCCCATCTCGGCCAGGCGCTCCTCGGGGGTGCTCATCAGGCCTTCTCCCGCTTGAAGTAGGCGACCAGGTTCTCCGCGTTCATCCCGGGGACCATCTGCACCAGCTCCCAGCCGTCCTCGCCGAAGTTGTCCAGGATCTGCTTCGTGGCGTGCACCAGGACCGGGGCGGTCATGTACTCCCATTTCGTCATGGGCCGGAGCCTAGCCTCTGCACGCGCTCACCCTAATGTGGGCACGTGAACCCGGACGAGCTGCGTGCGAGGTCGACCGGACTGCCCGACGCGGTGGTCCGGTACGCCGCGCACGACGACGGCCTCGTCGACGTGCACCTTCCGGAAGGGGCCGGTCCGGCGCCGCTCGTGGTGCTCTGGCACGGCGGCTTCTGGAAGGCGGCCCACGACCGACGGCACACCCGGCCGGTGGCCGAGGCGCTGGCCCGGCTCGGGTACGCCGTGGCCACCCCGGAGTACCGCCGGGTGGGCGCCGGAGGCGGCTGGCCGTCGACGTTCGAGGACGTGTCCGCCGCGATGCACGCACTGCCCGACCTGCTCGCGGGCATCGGCGTGGAGACCACCGCCACCACGCTGCTCGGCCACTCCGCCGGCGGCCAGATCGCCCTGTGGCTCGCCAACGAGGAAGACCCCGTCGACCGGGTGGTGGCGCTGGCGCCCGCGGGCGACCTGCGGTTCGCCGCCGACCACGACCTCGGCGGTGGCGCGGCGGCCGCTCTCCTCGGGGGCGCGCCGTCCGACGTGCCGGAGAGGTACGACGCAGCCGATCCCGCCACCCGGCTGGAGCAGCGTCCGTCCTGCACCGTCGTGGTGGTGCACGGCACCCACGACGACGCCGTACCGGTCGCCAGCAGCCGCGGCCTGGTTGCCCGGCTGCCGTGGCTGGACTACCGGGAGCTCTCCGGCGTGGGACACATGGACCTGGTCGACCCGTGGTCGGAGGCATGGCCCGCGGTCGCGGCCGCCCTGGCGAGCTGACGGTGCCCGGGTGAGAGGCTGGCCCCATGGACGACGCACACCGACGGATCGCGGTGGTCGGCGCCGGGCCGGCGGGCACCGCCTTGACGCTCGGGCTGCTCCGCGAGGGGTACGACGTCACGCTGGTGTCGGACCGGACGGCCGAGGAGATCCGCTCCGGCTCCGTGATGTCGAGCCAGATCACGTTCGAGTCCGCGCTCGACGCGGAGGCCGCGCTCGGCATCACGCCGCTGCTCCCGCCGGCGCCGCAGATCGAGCGGCTGTCCTACGACACGGTCCGGCCGGACGGCTCGCGGGTGGGCTTCAGCGCGGCGTTCGGGACTCCGGCGAGGTCGCTGGACCAACGGCTGCGGCTGCCGCTGCTGCTGGAGGCGATCGAGCGTGCCGGCGGCAAGGTCGTGGTGCACAGCGCCACGGTCGACGACGTCGAGGACCTCGCCCGCGACCACGACCTGGTAGTCGTCTCCACCGGCCGGGGAGGACTCACCTCGCTGTTCCCGGTCGACGAGGCACGGTCGCCGTACGCGGCGCCGCAGCGGGTCGCCGCGCTGACCTATCTGCGAGGCGTCCAGCCCGACCCGGCCGGCCCCGCCCTGCGCTACCACAGCGTCGAGGGCGTCGGTGAGTGCTTCACCTGCCCGGCGTCGAGCCTCGACGGGCCGTGCGACATCTTCGTCGTCGAGGGCGTTCCGGGAGGCCCACTGGACTGCTGGGGCGACGTAACGACCACCGAGGCGCATCTGGCCCGGCTCCGCCGAGTGCTCGCGGAGCACTTCCCGTCCGAGCACGCCCGGCTGTCCGAGCACACCGCCCTGCTCGACGACGGCTCCGTGCTGTCCGGCCGGTTCCGCCCGGTCGTTCGTCGTCCGGTCGGCGTGCTGCCGTCCGGGCGTCCGGTGCTCGGGATGGCCGACGTCGTGGTGCTCAACGACCCGCTGACCAGCCAGGGGTCGAACAACGCGCTGAAGTCGGCGTCGTTCTACCTCGAGGCGATCACCGCGCACGCCGGGGAGCTCGACACCGCCTGGATGGAGCGCACGTTCGACAACTTCTGGCGCGGCTGGGCGCAGTGGGCCACCGCCTGGACGAGCTCCTGGCTGCGCCCGCCGGAGCCGCACCAGCGCGCCGTGGTCGACGCCGCCGCCGAGCACCCCGCGGTGGCCTCGGTGGTGGCCGCCGGCTTCGACGACGCGCGGCTGTTCGACCCGTGGTGGTTCTCCGCCTCCGAGGCCGAGCGGTTCCTCGCCCAGCAGATCGCCATCGACGCCTCGCCGTTCGACCACCGCGACCTGCGCCGGGCGCTCGGCCAGTATGCCACCGGGGTCACCGTCGTGACCTGCACCGACGCGGCAGGCAGCCCCTACGGCATGACCGCGAACTCCTTCACGTCGGTGTCGCTGAACCCGCCGATCGTGCTCTGGGCGGCGCGGCGGTCCTCGCCGTCGCTGCCCGCGTTCGAGGCCGCCGCGCACTTCGCGGTCAACGTGCTCGCCTCGGACCAGCACCACCTCTCGCGGCAGTTCTCGACCTCGGGCGCCGACAAGTTCGACGGCGTGCGACTGCGCGTCGGCGAGCCCCTGCCGCTGCTGAAGGGCACCGTCGCGCACTTCGCGTGCCGGAAGACCCAGCGTGTCGACGCCGGCGACCACGTCGTGTTCTTCGGCGAGGTCGAGTCGTACGGCGCCCCCGGCGGCGAGCCGCTGGTGTTCCACTCGGGGTTCTACCGGTTGGCGACGAGGCACCCCGACCTGTAGGCGGGGGGGGGAGGTCCACCACGGTATGCAGGGGGACCGGCTCTTCCCACGACGTACACCTCGTGGGAGGGCCGGCTCCGTCGTGGGAAGGTGTGACGGCTGCCCGGCACGCGGTCCCGGAGCTGTCCACAATCGCCCGAAGCCGCGGCGATGTCCACAGATCCCGGCACGCCCGTCGCCGTACGACGTCGGCTCGGTGACGCTGGGCCGGTGGACAGACTGCGCACTCTCGCGCTCACCAAGGGGGTCTTCCTTCGCTGGGAGGCGGCTGAGCTCGGATACGACGACAAGGCGGTCGCCCGCGCCGTACGCCGTCGCAGGTGGGTGCGGGTACGGCGCGGCGCCTACACCATGGCCGACCTCTGGGACCCGGCGACGCCCGAGGAGAAGCACCTGATCCGGGCCGCTGCAGTGATGCGGTCCTACGGAGACCGGGTGGCGCTCAGCCACGTCAGCGCTGCGCTCAGCCATGGGCTGCGGGTCTGGGACATCGACCTGCGGCGCGTCCACGTGACCCGCCTCGACCGCGGCGCCGGACGCACCGAGCCCGACGTCGTGCATCACGAGGGGTTCTGGCTCGACCACGAGGTCGAGCTGCGCGACGGGAGGCACGTCGTCGGTGTCGCGCGAGCCGCTCTCGAGACCGCGGGCGCGACCGACCTCGAGCGTGCCGTGGTGGTGCTCGACTCGGCTCTGCACCTCCGGTCGTGCACGCGGGCACAGCTCCAGGAGGCGCATCGCGTGATGCGCGCCTGGCCGGGGACGCGACACCTCCAGCTGGCGGTCCGCATGGCAGACGGCGGCGGTCAGTCCGTAGGTGAGTCCCGCGCACGCCACCTCTGCTGGAGCGCCGGCCTGCCGGCTCCGCAGACGCAGTTCGAGGTGTTCGACAGGTGGGGCACCCTGATCGGGATCACCGACTTCGCCTGGCCGGAGCACCGGCTGCTCGGCGAGTTCGACGGACGGGTCAAGTACGGCAGGCTCCTGCGCCCCGGCCAGGACGCGAGCGAGGCGGTCTTCGCCGAGAAGCGCCGCGAGGACGCGCTGCGCGAGGTGACGCAGTGGTCGATGATCCGGTTGGCCTGGGATGACCTGCAGCGGCCGATGGACACCGCGGCCCGGATCCGTCGGTTGATGACGTCAGCTGCCTGAGCCTCACACCAGCCGACCCGGTGACGTGCTTCCCATGACGAACCTCCACTCACCACGAGGTGTACGTCGCGGGGAGTGGAGGTCGGCCTGCATACCATGGTGAACCTCCCCCAATCACCCCACCGGCGGCTCGGTCTTCTCCCGGACCTCCTCCGCGCTCACCCCGGGGGCGAGCTCGACGAGCCGCAGGCCCTCGGGCGTGACGTCGAGGACGCACAGGTCGGTGATGACCCGCTGCACGACAGCGCGCCCGGTGTAGGGCAGCGAGCACTCCTCGACGATCTTGTAGGAGCCGTCCTTGGCGACGTGCTCCATCAGGACGATCACCCGCTTGGCGCCGTGCACGAGGTCCATCGCGCCGCCCATGCCCTTGACCATCTTGCCGGGGATCATCCAGTTCGCGATGTCGCCGGCAGCAGAGACCTGCATCGCGCCGAGGATCGCGGCGTCGATCTTGCCGCCGCGGATCATCCCGAACGACGTCGCGGAGTCGAAGAACGACGCGCCCTTGCGGAGCGTGACGGTCTCCTTGCCTGCGTTGATCAGGTCCGGGTCCTCCTCGCCCTCGACCGGGTAGGCGCCCACGCCGAGGATGCCGTTCTCGCTCTGCAGCACCAGCTCCACGTCGTCGCCGACGTAGTTCGGCACCAGCGTCGGCAGGCCGATGCCCAGGTTGACGTACGACCCGTCGGTGAGCTCCGACGCGGCCCGCGCCGCCATCTCCTCGCGCGACCAGCTCATGCCCCGACCTCCGTCCCGGCCGCCGCACCGGCAGCCGGCCCGGCGGGTTCCGGTCGCGGCCGCACCGTCCGCTTCTCGATCCGCTTCTCGGCCACCTGCTCGGGCGTCAGCGGGACCACCCGTTGCACGAACACACCGGGCGTGTGCACGTCGTCGGGGTCGAGCTCGCCCGGGTCGACGAGGTGCTCGACCTCGGCGATCGTGACGCGGCCGCACATCGCAGCCAGCGGGTTGAAGTTGCGCGCCGACTCTCGATAGACGAGGTTGCCGTGACGGTCGCCCTTCCAGGCTCGCACGAGACCGAAGTCGGCGACGATCGCCCGCTCCAGCGCGAACTCCTTCTCTCCCTCGGCGGTGTCGAAGGTCCGCACCTCCTTGGGCGGCGAGGACACCACCACGTTGCCGGCGTCGTCGTACCTCCAGGGCAGCCCGCCCTCGGCCACCTGGGTGCCGACGCCGGTCGCGGTGAAGAACGCCGGGATGCCCGTGCCGCCGGCCCGCATCCGCTCGGCGAGAGTGCCCTGCGGCGTCAGCTCCACCTCGAGCTCGCCGTGCAGGTACTGCCGCGCGAACTCCTTGTTCTCCCCGACGTAGGAGGAGATCATCCTCCGGATCCGCCCGGCGAACAGCAGCCGTCCGAGGCCCCACTCGTCGACACCGCAGTTGTTCGACACCGCCTCGAGCCGGTCGGCGCCCTGCTCCAGCAGCGCCTCGATCAGCGTCGAGGGGATACCGCAGAGCCCGAACCCGCCGACCGCGACCGTCGACCCGCTCGGGATGTCGGAAACCGCCTCGGCAGCACTCGCGACGACCTTGTCCACGACTCCTCCTCGTCCCGTCCCGCGCAGCCGGCGGTCCGCCAGGATCCTAGTACCGCCTCAGGGACCGGTTCGCCCCGGCGAGCGTCGTGGCGTGAGCCTGGTCACCGCCTCGTGCGCGGATCGGCCGGGGCGGTGGCAAAGACGACTGTGAGGGGCGGCACAGCGCTCGGGTGCGGTGGGTCCGCGAAGTAGAGTCCCTGAGCGTGGGTGACAACGGGACGGACTGGGACGGCGTGCAGCTGCACGTCGTCACGGGCAAGGGTGGCACGGGCAAGACCACGGTCGCCGCGTCCCTGGCGCTGGCCCTCGCCTCGCGCGGGAAGACGGTGCTGATCTGCGAGGTCGAGGGCAGGCAGGGCATCGCGCAGCTGTTCGACGTGCCTCCGCTGCCCTACGAGGAGCGGCGGATCGCCAGCGGCCCCGACGACGGCGGCGACGTGTACGCGCTCGCCATCGAGCCCGAGGCCGCGCTGCTGGAGTACCTGTCGATGTACTACCGGCTCGGGCGCGCCGGAAAGGCCCTCGACCGCTTCGGCGTCATCGACTTCGCGACCACGATCGCGCCCGGCGTCCGCGACGTGCTGCTCACCGGCAAGGTGTACGAGGCGGCCAACCGCAACCGGCGCAGCAAGAACGCCCGCCACTACGACGCGATCGTGCTCGACGCGCCCCCCACGGGTCGCATCGCCCAGTTCCTCAACGTCAACAGCGAGCTGGCCGGCCTCGCCAAGGTCGGACCGATCCGCAACCAGGCCGACACCGTGATGACCCTGCTGCGCTCGCGGCGCAGCGTCGTGCACCTCGTGACCGTGCTGGAGGACATGCCGGTTCAGGAGACCGTCGACGGGATCCGCGAGCTCCGCGAGAACCGGCTGCCGGTCGGCGGAGTCGTGGTGAACCTGGTACGGCGCAAGGAGCTCGACGACGCCGCGCGCGACCTGGTGCTCAGCGGCTCCCTGTCCTCCGACCGCATCGAGCAGGACCTTGCCAGCGCGGGCATCGACCAGGACGGGTCGCTGGTCGACGCACTGCTCGACGAGGCCCGCGACCACGCCGAGCGCCGGGAGCTCGAGGACGAGCAGCGCAAGCGGATCGCCGAGCTTGGGGTGCCGACCTACGAGCTGCCGAGGCTGCCGGACGGCACGGACCTCGGCGGTCTGTACGAGCTGGCCGCCGACCTCTGCGCGCAGGGGATGGCATGACCCCGTCACGACGCGGAAACCCGCGCGTGGGGCCCCTGGTGGCCCGGCACGACCAGGTTCCGCTGCTCGACGTCGACGCCCTGCTCGACGACCGCGACACGCACATCATCGTGTGCTGCGGGTCGGGAGGTGTCGGCAAGACGACCACCTCGGCGGCGCTGGCGCTGCGCGCGGCGGAGCGAGGCCGGAAGGTGGTCGTGCTCACCATCGACCCGGCCCGCCGGCTCGCGCAGTCGATGGGCATCGAGGCGCTCGACAACATCCCGCGCCCGGTCCCCGGCCTCGAGGACGCCACAGGCTCCCTCGACGCGATGATGCTCGACATGAAGCGGACGTTCGACGAGGTCGTGGAGAGCCAGGCCAGCCGCGAGAAGGCCGCGCAGATCCTCGCGAACCCCTTCTACCAGGCGCTCTCCAGCTCGTTCGCCGGGACGCAGGAGTACATGGCGATGGAGAAGCTGGGACAGCTGCACCAGGACGCCCAGCAGACCGGGCACTGGGACCTCATCGTCGTGGACACTCCGCCGTCCCGCTCGGCGCTGGACTTCCTCGACGCGCCGGAGCGGCTCTCCAGCTTCCTCGACGGCCGGTTCATCCGGATCCTGCTGGCCCCGGCCCGCGGTCCGGCGCGGCTGATCACCGCGGGCTTCTCGATGATCACCAACGCGCTCACCAAGATCCTCGGCACCCAGCTGCTGCGAGACGTGCAGACGTTCGTGGCGGCGTTCGACACGCTCTTCGGCGGCTTCCGCGCCCGCGCGCAGAAGACCTTCGAGCTGCTGCAGGCCGAAGGTACGGCGTTCCTGGTGATCGCCGCGCCGGAGCCGGACGCGCTCCGCGAGGCGGCGTACTTCGTGGAGCGGCTGAACGAGGATCGGATGCCGCTCGCGGGGCTCGTCGTGAACCGGGCCAGCCAGGTGCCCGCGGGGGTCGTGTCCCGGGAGGAGGCGCTCGCGGCGGCCGAGCGGCTGAGTCGACAGGTCGAGGCACGGGACTCCGAGGACGTCGCGCTCACGGCGGGGCTGTTGCGGCTGCACGCCGACCGCACGCTCATGGTGGAGCGGGAGACCCGGCTGCGTCGTCGCTTCGAGGCCGCGCACCCCGACGTGGCGACTGTCGTCGTACCCGCGCTGTCCACGGACGTGCACGACCTCGCCGGTCTCCGCACGGTCGGCGCGCTGCTGGCCGGCTGACCCCGCGTGCAGGCACGCGCGAACGGCGGCCGCGCCCGCCCGTCCCGATGTCGCGCGGTCGCTCAGGCGGTGCTGGCGACCAGCTGCGCGGTCGACTGGTGGTCGGCCATCGCGGTCTCGAGCAGGTGTCGCCACGAGGTGACGTTCGGGCGCTTGCGCAGAAGTGCCCGGCGCTCGCGCTCGGTCATGCCACCCCACACCCCCCACTCGATCTGGTTGTCGAGCGCCTCCGCGAGGCACTCGGTGCGCACCGGACAGCCGGAGCACAGCTGCTTGGCGCGGTTCTGCGCGGCTCCGCGCACGAACAGCTCGTCAGGGCGTGTCTGGTTGCACAGCGCCCTGGTCGCCCAGTCTTCGTTCCACATGGCCTTGTCCCTCCGAGAAGGGCCCACCTCCCAGCGAGCCTTTACCGATTCCCCACTAGAAAAGGTAAAGACTCTTTCTGCCACAAAACAGACACGGAGGGAGCAAATCTCACTAGTCACAAAGGACTATCGGCGCGGGACGTTCGTCGCTTAACGGTGAGCCAGGGGATATCTGAGGGTGCGCAAAGGGTCATGTGTGACATCGGGCGAATCGTCGGATGTGCCGGGCTTAGCCCGTTCAGGCTACGTCCGGGATGATCCACCCGGCACGCCGGGCGCGCACGGTGCGTGACAGACGGCACGACATGCGCTAGGCGCGACGTCGCGTCGAGGTCCCGTAGTCTGGGGACCATGTCAGCGCGCAGAACCGACCGCCTCAAGCCGGCGAGCGTCGTCTCCCACCTGGGGGTCATGGTAGCCGTGGCCGCCGTCATGGGCCTTCTCGTCGCCGGCCTCGTGATCCCGTTCGCCGGGATCGCCGGTCTCAGCGCGCGCACCGCCGCGGAGGGCATGGACAAGCTCCCGGCCCAGCTGGTCGCCGAACCGCTCGCCCAGCGCACCCGGCTGGTGACGACCAACGGCCGCACGCTGGCGACGATCTACGACCAGAACCGGGTCAACGTGCCGTTGGCCCGGGTGGCACCGATCATGCGCCAGGCGATCGTGGCGATCGAGGACTACCGGTTCTACGAGCACGGCGCGCTCGACCTGCGCGGCACGCTCCGCGCCTTCGTCACCAACCAGGGCGCCAACGGCACCGTCCAGGGCGGCTCGTCGATCACCCAGCAGATGGTGAAGATGACGCTGGTCAACCAGGCCAACACGGCCAAGGAGCGGGCCGCAGCCACCGCGGACACCTACCAGCGCAAGCTCAACGAGCTCCGCTACGCGATCGCCTTCGAGCAGAAGTACTCCAAGGACTGGATCCTCGAGCGCTACCTGAACATCGCCTACTTCGGCGACGGCGCCTACGGCGTCCAGGCCGCCGCCCGGCACTACTTCTCCAAGCCCGCCTCCCGGCTGACCCTGCCGGAGGCGGCGATGCTCGCGGGCCTGGTCAAGAACCCGACCGGTTACAACCCGGCGGTCTACCCGAGCGCGGCGCGCGACCGTCGCAACACTGTGATCGCCCGGATGGCGCAGCTCAACGTGGTCTCCAGCTCAGAGGCCAACGCCGCCGAGAGCAGCCGGCTGGGACTGCGCATCACGCCCGCCCGCAACGGCTGCGTCTCGTCGATGGCGCCGTTCTTCTGCGACTACGCGTTGCAGTACCTCCTGGCGGACCCGGCTCTCGGCAAGACGGTGGACGACCGCCGGAGCCTGCTCTACTCGGGCGGCCTGACCATCCAGACCACCCTCGACCCACGGATGCAGCACGCCGCGGACCGCGCGGTCCGGCACCACGTGCACCCGACCGACCAGGCGATCGGCGGCCTCGCGATGGTGCAGCCCGGCACGGGTGAGGTGCGCGCTCTGGCCCAGTCCCGCCCGATGGGCAACAACAGCCGCAAGGGCCAGACCTACCTGAACTACGTCGTGCCGGCGAAGTACGGCGACGCCAACGGGTTCCAGGCGGGGTCGACGTTCAAGGCGTTCGTGCTCGCGACCGCGATCCGCAAGGGCATCCCGCTCTCGACGCAGATCAGCTCGCCACCCCACATCGACGTGCCGTACGCCAACTACCGCACCTGCGGCGGCAAGCCCTACGCCTCGGCCGGCTCCTGGCCGGTCAGCAACTCCACGACGTCGGGCACCATGGACCTCTACACCGGCACCCAGCAGTCGGTGAACACGTTCTTCGCCCAGCTCGAGGAGCGCACCGGTCTCTGCAAGCCGTTCCGGCTGGCCAAGGCGATGGGCATCACGCTGAACGACCCCACCCACCAGCGGGTGCCGTCGTTCACGCTCGGCATCGCCGACACCGACCCGCTGTCCATGGCCGGGGCGTACGCCACGTTCGCGGCCCGCGGGCAGCACTGCGACAACCACCCGGTCACCAAGATCCTCAACAGCGCGGGCAAGCCGATGGTGCAGTACGCGCCCGCGTGCAGCCAGGTGATTCCCAAGGACGTCGCGGACGCGGTCAACGACATCCTGCGCGGCGTGCAGGAGCCGGGTGGGTTCGGGTACGACGCCGGCATCAGCCTGAACCAGCAGTCGGCGGGCAAGACGGGTACGACGAGCGACAACAAGGCCGTGTGGTTCATCGGGTACACGCCCAACATGGCCGCGGCTGCGATGATCGCGGGCGCGAACCGACAAGGCCACCCGATCAGCCTGAACGGCCAGGTCGTCGGCGGCGTCTACGTCAGCAGCGCGCACGGCTCCACGAACGCCGGCCCGATCTGGGGCGACGCGATGAAGGCGATCCAGGGCATCCTGCCCAACGCGCGGTTCCACAGCCCGAACCCGCAGACCATCCGCGGCCAGGTCGTGACGGTTCCGACCGTCTACGGCATGGGCACCGCACAGGCTGCCTCCGTGCTGCGCCGGGCCGGTTTCAACCCGGTGATCGGCCCGACCGTCGACAGCGCGAACGCAGCCGGCACCGTCGCGTACCTGTACCCGGGCTCCGGCAGCTCCGCGCCGACCGGCACGACCGTGACGATCTACGTCTCCGACGGCACGCCCTACGTCCCACCCCCACCGCCAGCACCCGCACCCGCACCCAGTGGCGGCGGTGGCGGCGGCGGCAACGGCGGCGGCGGCAACAACGGCGGCGGCGGCGGCGGCGGCGGCGGCAACAACGGCGGCGGGCGGCAACAACGGCGGCGGCGGCGGCGGCGGGGACAACGGCGGCGGCGGCGGCAACGGCGGCGGCAACAACGGCGGCGGCGGCAACAACGGCGGCGGCGGCGGCAACTAGCCGCCGCCCGCGCTGAGCGGGCTGCGCGCCGGTCGTCCCGCTACCCGAGCTGTCGGCGCACCTCCGCGGCGACCACTCCCCCGTCGGCGCGGCCCCGGACCTGCGGCTGCAGGGCGCCCATCACGCGGCCCATGGCGCGCCTGCCCTCACCCTGCACACCCAGGGCGACGATCGTGCTGGTGACCAGGTCGGCGATCGCCGCGCCGTCGAGCTGCTCGGGGAGGTAGTCGGCGAGCACCTCCGCCTCGGCCCGCTCCTTGGCCGCCGACTCGCTGCGGCCGGCCGCGTCGAAGGCCTCCGCCGCCTCGCGGCGCTTCTTCGCCTCGCTGCTGAGCACACCGACGACCTCGTCGTCACTGAGCTCTCGGGACTGCTTTCCGGCGACCTCCGCGTTAGTGATCGCGGTGAGCACCATGCGCAACGTGGAGGAGCGAACCTCGTCGCGGGCCTTGATGGACGTGGTCAGGTCGGTGCGGAGACGGTCCTTGAGTTGGCTCACGGCGCCATTGTGGCAGCCTTGGCCCATGACGACGGGACCGCTGAGCCCTGCCCGCACCCTGGCCCGGGTCGCGGCGGCCGGGGCTCTCGCCGGAGCTGCGACCTTCGCCTACTCCTCTCTGCTCGAGCTGCGCTGGTTCGCGCTGCGCCAGGTCCGGTTGCCGATCCTGCCCTCAGGTCGGCACCCGCTCGCGCGTGCTGCACCTCAGCGACGTGCACATGACCCCGCGCCAGCACCGCAAGCAGGAGTGGGTGCGCGGACTGGCGGCGCTGGAGCCGGACCTGGTCGTCGACACCGGCGACAACCTCGCGCACC
The DNA here is from genome assembly GCA_963811365.1 of uncultured Actinomycetota bacterium. GTDB lineage: Bacteria > Actinomycetota > Actinomycetes > Propionibacteriales > Nocardioidaceae > CAWEQW01. The sequence continues at coordinate 66,426 of CAWEQW010000004.1, forward strand.
TGCAGGCGGTGCCGTCCGTGCTGGACGCGTACGGGGCGCTGCTCGACGTGCCCGGAGTGTTCGTGTTCGGCTCCAACGACTACTTCGCGCCGAGGCTGAAGAACCCGGCGCGCTACCTGCTCCCAGACGACGGTGACCGGAGCACGGGCAACGCCAAGCTCCCGTGGCGGGAGCTGCGTGCCGCGTTCGAGGAGCGCGGGTGGGTCGACCTCAGCAACCGGCGCGCGGGCCTGGAGGTCGCCGGGACGACCGTCGCCCTCGCGGGCGTCGACGACCCGCACCTGGGCTACGACGACCTGGCGACGGTCGCCGGTCCGGCCGATGCCACGGCCGACGTACGCCTGGCGGTCACCCACGCGCCGTACCTGCGGGTGCTGGACCAGTTCGCCGCCGACGGGTACGACGCGGTGATCGCCGGGCACACCCACGGCGGCCAGCTCTGCCTTCCGGGCGGTCGGGCGCTGGTCACCAACTGCGATCTCGAACCGGCCCGGGCGCGGGGCCTGCACCGCCACCCGGCTTCCTCGGTGCCCGGCGGACCCCGGTTCGACGTGGCTGCACGTCTCGGCGGGCCTCGGGACCTCGCCGTACGCCCCCGTCCGGTTCTGCTGCAGGCCGGAGGCGACGCTGATCGAGCTCACGCCCGCGCCGCCCGTCTCACCCGCGGCCCCGGTTTCGAGGGCGTTGCGGCTCGTATAGAGTCGAGCGTCGCTCTCGGGCTGTGGCGCAGTTTGGTAGCGCGCGTCGTTCGGGACGACGAGGCCGCAGGTTCAAATCCTGTCAGCCCGACGTGAGACGTGGCTCGGTCCCGGCAAGGGGCCGGGCCACGATCGCATCCGTTCGTCTGCGGTCGCCCCGCAGCAGTCACCAGCGGGACGCAGACGAACGGGGGCTGTGGAGGGTCAGCGGGAGGCGGCGACCAGCTCGGCGATCTGGACCGCGTTGAGCGCGGCGCCCTTGCGCAGGTTGTCGTTGCTGACGAACAGCGCGAGCCCTCGCTCGGCGTCGACGCCCGGGTCCTGGCGGATCCGGCCGACGAACGACGGGTCGGCGCCGGCGGCCTGCAGCGGCGTCGGGACGTCGGTGAGCGTGACGCCCGGCGCGCTCGGACAGCAGCTCCGCGGCGCGCTCGGCCGGCAGCGGCCGCGCGAACTCGGCGTTGATCGACAGCGAGTGCCCGGTGAAGACCGGGACCCGCACGCAGGTGCCGGAGACCCGCAGGTCCGGGATGCCGAGGATCTTGCGGCTCTCGTTGCGGAGCTTCTGCTCCTCGTCGGTCTCGTCGCTGCCGTCGTCGACGACCGAGCCCGCCATCGGGAGGACGTTGAACGCGATCGTGCGCGGCGTACTTCTCCGGAGCCGGGAAGTCGACCGCACGCGCCGTCGTGTGCCAGGCTCGGCGACCCCGTCGCCGGCCGCGCGCGACCTGCCCGGCCAGCTCCTCGACGCCGGCGAGCCCGCTGCCGGAGACGGCCTGGTAGGTGCGAGGCGACCAGCCGCACCAGCCCGGCCTCGTCGTGCAGCGGCTTGAGCACCGGCATCGCGGCCATCGTCGTGCAGTTCGGGTTGGCGATGATGCCCTTGCGCGCCTGGCGTACGGCGCCAGGGTTGACCTCGCTCACCACGAGCGGCACGTCGGGGTCCATCCGCCACGCCGAGGAGTTGTCGACCACGACGGCGCCCGCGGCCGCGAACACGCGGCGCGAGCGCCCGGGACGTTGTGGCCCCGGCAGAGAACAGCGCGACGTCGAGCCCGGAGGGGTCCGCGGCGGCCGCGTCCTCGACGACCACCTCCCGGTCGCCCCACGGCAGCGTCGTGCCGGCCGAACGGGCAGAGGCGAAGAACCGGATCTCCGCGACCGGGAAGCCCCGCTCGAGCAGCACCCGGCGCATCACCTCGCCGACCTGGCCGGTGGCCCCGACGACGCCGAGTCGCACGCCACCCTGGTCGTCGGTCACCGGCCGGTCCCGCCGTACACGACCGCCTCGACCTCGTGCGAGTCGAGGTCGAAGGCGGTGTGGGTGGCCGCCACGGCCGTGTCGACCTGCGACTCGTCGACGATGACGGAGATCCGGATCTCGGAGGTGGAGATCATCTCGATGTTGACCCCGGCGGAGGCGAGGGCCGCGAAGAAGCGTGCGGTGATGCCCGGGTGCGAGCGCATGCCGGCGCCGATCAGCGAGACCTTGCCGATCTGGTCGTCGTACAGCAGCGAGTCGTAGCCGACCTCCGCCTGGATCCGGGCCAGCGCGGTCATCGCGACCTGGCCGTCGTCTCGCGGCAGCGTGAAGGAGATGTCGGTGCAGGTTCGTCGAGGCGGCCGAGACGTTCTGCACGATCATGTCGAGGTTCGCCTGGGAGTCGGCCAGCGCCTCGAAGATGCGCGCCGCCTCACCGACCTTGTCGGGGACGCCGACGACGGTGATCTTCGCCTCGCTGCGGTCGTGTGCGACCCCCGCGATGATCGCCTGCTCCATGTCGTCTCCCTCGATCTCGTCGGCGATCCACGTGCCGGTCCTGGTGCTGAACGAGGAGCGGACGTGGATGGGCATGTCGTAGCGCCGGGCGTACTCCACGCAGCGCAGGTGCAGGATCTTCGCGCCGCACGCGGCCATCTCCAGCATCTCCTCGTAGGAGATCCGGTCCCGCTTGCGCGCGGTCGGCACGATGCGCGGGTCGGCGGTGAAGACGCCGTCGACGTCGCTGTAGATCTCGCAGACGTCGGCGTGCAGCGCGGCGGCCAGCGCCACGGCGGTGGTGTCGGAGCCGCCGCGGCCCAGCGTGGTGATGTCCTTGGTGTCCTGGCTGACGCCCTGGAAGCCCGCGACGATCGCCACCGCGCCCTGCTCGAGCGCCCGCTCGATGCGGCCCGGGGTCACGTCGATGATCTTGGCCTTGCCGTGCGCGCTGTCGGTGATCACGCCGGCCTGGCTGCCGGTGAACGAGCGGGCCTCCTGGCCGAGGTTGCCGATCGCCATCGCGAGCAGGGCCATCGAGATCCGCTCGCCGGCGGTGAGCAGCATGTCCAGCTCGCGGCCGGACGGCAGCGGCGACACCTGCTGGGCGAGGTCGATCAGCTCGTCGGTGGTGTCGCCCATCGCGGAGACGACCACCACGACGTCGTTGCCCGCTCGCTTGGCCTCGACGATCCGCTGGGCGACCCGCTTGACGCCTTCGGCGTCGGCGACGGAGGAGCCGCCGTACTTCTGCACGACAATGCCCACGGTTCTCCTCAGGAATTCTCGGACGGCGCGCGGCGCGCTCGGACCCGACGATTCTACCGACCCAGGGACCCGCCCCGGCGGACGCGACACGGAGCGAGACGGCTCGTCGGCGACCCGCAGCAGGAAGATCTCCCGTCAGCGGACCACGTCCGCGCCGTCGTCCACAGGATCTGCGGACTCGAGAATCTCGTCCGCGGCGGCGACCTGGTCCTGCTCGCTCTCGAACTCGGCGTCGAGGCGGTCGTGGGCGACCACGGACTGAAGCGCGCGGAGCACGGCGCTGGCCTCGGTGCCCCAGGTGGAGACGTAGGAGAACTGCCACCACCACAGCGCCTCGGCGACGCGGCCGGCCCGGTAGTGCCGCAGCCCGTGGCGAGGGCGGTGGCGATGCTGGTCAGGTCGTCGGACAGCAGCGACGAGACCAGCTCCGGCGGGTCGACGTACGGGTCGAACACCTCGGTGTAGGCGTCGACCGCCCTCGAGCAGCCGGCCAGCCGCAGCCGCATCGCGTCGAGGTCCGGGTCCGGGCCCGGCGTCGGGCTCGTACTCGCTCGACGGGCTCGAAGTCCGCGTGGACGCCGAGCCGGCCGCCGGCGAGCAGCACCTGGCTGACCTCGAGCAGGAGCAGCAGACAGCCTGGCCGCCGGGCCTCACCGCCGGGCGATGGCCTGCAGCGCGAGCAGGAAGCTCTCGACCTGGTCGGCGATCTGCTGCGCGAAGTCCTCGAGGTCGCGCCGAGCGCCGGCCGTGACCACGGCCGTCGACCGCGACCCAGACGTGCGTCACACATCGACGGCTCGTCTCCCTTCGAATGCGCGCCCGAGGGTCACCTCGTCGGCGTACTCGAGGTCGCCGCCCACCGGAAGTCCACTGGCAAGCCGCGTCACGCGCAACCCCATCGGCCTCAGCAGGCGCGCGAGGTAGGTCGCGGTCGCCTCCCCCTCGAGGTTCGGGTCGGTGGCGAGGATCACCTCGACGACGGTCCCGTCGGCGAGCCGCGTCATCAGCTCGCGGATCCGCAGGTCGTCGGGTCCGATGCCCTCGATCGGGCAGATCGCGCCGCCGAGCACGTGGTAGCGGCCGCGGAACTCGCGGGTGCGCTCGATCGCGACGACGTCCTTGGGCTCCTCGACCACGCAGATCACCGCCGGGTCCCGCCGCGGGTCGCGGCAGATCCGGCAGTCTCCTCCTCGGCGACGTTGCCGCAGATCGCGCAGAACCGGACCTTGTCCTTGACCTCGACGAGCACCTGCGGCGAGCCGGCGACATCGGCCGGGTCGGCGGCGAGCAGGTGGAACGCGATGCGCTGGGCGCTCTTGGGCCCGACCCCGGGCAGCCGGCCGAGCTCGTCGATGAGGTCCTGGACGACGCCTTCGTACACGGCTCAGAAGCCGATCGGGCCGCCCGGCGCCCCACCCGGCAGTCCGGGCCGGCCGCCACCGAGACCCTGCGCGAGCGGCCCGAGAGCTTCTCCGCGGCCAGCGCGTCGGCGCGCGCCGGCGTCGCGGAAGGCCGCGACGATCAGGTCGTCGAGGTCCTCGGGGTCGTCGGGGTCGAAGGAGCCCGGCGGATCTGAACGCCGAGAGCTCGCCGGTGCCGGTCACCGTCGCCGTCACCAGCCCGTCGGCGACGTGCCGACGACGGTGGCGGCGGCCAGCTCCTCCTGGGCGCCGACCATCTGCTGCTGCATCTGCTGCGCCTGCTGGAGCAGCGCGTTCATGTCGAACCCCCCCAGCGGGTTGTCCTCGGTCATTCGCGTCCTCGCTTCTCGTCGTCGCCGGTCCCGGCGCGGCTGCTGCACCGTCTTGACCCGTGGTACCCACCTGGGCGGCGCCGCACGGGTCAGTCGTGGGTGATCTCCTCGATGATCGGCGCGCCCAGCTCCCGCTCGAGCAGCTGGGTCCCACCGAGCGCACCGTCGTCGGCGTCCGGGTCGTCGCGGTCGACGTCGGCGTCGGAGACCGTCTCCCGGTGCACGGCGGCGCCCGCCTCGGGGGCTGGATCGCCCGGCGCGCTCGCCCGGCGCTCGGGTCTGCCGGGCGCCGAGCGCTCGGTGGCGTGCCGGAGAACCCCTGATCCGGCTGTCCGGCCGCCGGCGCCTCAGGCGAGCGCCGCCGGCCGGGAGCCCGGCCGGCCGGTCGCCGCCCCTCGGGGCCGCCTCGCCGCCCATGCGGGCCGGCCTGCACTGGCCCGGGCGGCTCGGCGACGGCCGGGCGGACCACGCGTGGTGCGGCGGCCGGGTCGGCACCGGGCTGCGCGGACGGGTCGACGATCGACTCGATCCGCCAGTCGTGGCCGATCACGTCGATGGCGGCCTGGCGAAGGATCTCCTCGCTGCCGCCGCTGACGAAGGAGTTGCGAGCGCCCGCGTTCACCAGCGCGATGGTCAGCACCGTGTCGTCGACGGCCGCCACCTGGGCGTTCTGGCTGAGCAGGATCCAGGTGTAGCGACGCTTGAGCTTGACCGCCTCCAGCAGGTCCGGCCACAGCCGGCGTACCTCGACCAGGCCAAGCGCATGGCCGGCTCCCGCAGCACCGGCCGGCTGGGGCTGCGGGCGGGCCGTGGGCTGGGGCTCGGACCGAGACGGCGCCGGGGCCGCTGCGGGGGTTGCCGGCGCGACCGTCGGCGCCGACGGGGGGGAGGTGGCCGCCTGCGAGGAGGTCGCCGACGGGGCCGACCCCGGGGGCGGGGTCCCGGCGGGGTCCGGCGGCAGCGGCTCGCGCACCGGTGGCGCCTCGGGAGACCCCCGGCCGGGAGCGCGTCCTCCGTGGGGGGCTCGCGCCGCGGCGCGGTCGGGGCGGCGACGCGCTCGGCGACCGGATCGGGATCGGGCGCAGCGACCGACGGCGTGCCCTCGATGGACATCCGCTTCTCGAGCCGGTCGAGGCGGGCCATCACGCCCTGGGCGCTGTCGTCCGCGCCGGGCAGCAGCACCCGGGCGCAGATCGAGCTCGAGCAGCAGTCGCGGAGCGGTGGCCCCCTTCAGCTCGGTGAGCCCCTCGGCCACGAGGTCGGCGGCCCGGCTGAGGTCGGCGCGGCCGAACCTGGCGGACTGCGCGACGAGGCGCTCCCCCACGTCCTCGGGCACGTCGATCAGGCCGCTGGCCGGCGCGTCGGGGACCGCCGCGATGATCACGAGGTCACGCAGCCGACGCAGCAGGTCCTCGGTGAAGCGCCGCGGGTCCTGCCCGGTCTCGATGACCTTGTCGACCACCCCGAAAACCGTGCGGCCGTCGTGGGCGGCGAACGCGTCGACCACCTCGTCGAGGAGGGTGTCGGGCGTGAACCCGAGCAGGCCGGTCGCGAGGTCGTAGGTCACCCCGTCCGGTCCCGCACCACCCATCAGCTGGTCCAGCACCGACAGCGTGTCCCGCGCCGACCCGCCGCCGGCGCGCACGACGAGCGGCAGCGCGGCCGGGTCGATGTGCACGCCCTCCTTGTCGCAGATCTCGGCCAGGTACGCCGACAGCGTGCGCGGCGGGATCAGCCGGAACGGGTAGTGGTGGGTTCGCGAGCGGATCGTGCCGATGACCTTCTCGGGCTCGGTGGTCGCGAACACGAACTTGAGGTGCTCGGGCGGCTCCTCCACGAGCTTGAGCAGCGCGTTGAAGCCCTGCGGGGAGACCATGTGGGCCTCGTCGATGATGTAGACCTTGTAGCGACTGTTGACCGGGGCGAAGAACGCTCGCTCGCGCAGGTCGCGGGCGTCGTCCACACCGCCGTGGCTGGCCGCGTCGATCTCGATCACGTCGATCGAGCCGGGCCCACCGCGCGCCAGGTCGCGGCAGGACTGGCAGACCCCGCACGGGGTGTCGGTCGGGCCCTGCTCGCAGTTGAGGCAGCGGGCCAGGATCCGCGCGCTGGTCGTCTTGCCGCAGCCACGCGGTCCGGAGAACAGGTAGGCATGGTGCACCCGGTTGCTCTTGAGCGCGGTCCGAAGCGGCGTCGGTGACGTGGTCCTGGCCGATGACCTCGGCGAACGTCTCCGGCCGGTAGCGGCGGTACAGCGCTAGGGGTGCTTCCACGCCTGAACCCTAACCATCGCCTCCGACAGCCGGTAGCGAGACGCCGACCTCCCGGGGGAGATGTCCACAGGTCCGGGCAGCAGAAGGCCCCCCGCGCACCCGGCAGAGCTCACTGACCCTTGCTGCCTTCCGGCCCTGGGGGAGTTGGGCGAGGTGCCGCCGCACGGGGGGTTGCCCGAGAGTCTAGGCCAGCCGTCGCACGCCCTCAAAAGCGGCCGCGATTTCATCAACGGTCGCCATGACCGGTACCCTCTCCGGCGGAGGATTCGCCTAGTGGCCTATGGCGCTCGCTTGGAAAGCGGGTTGGGTTAACAGCCCTCGCGGGTTCGAATCCCGCATCCTCCGCCATGTGAAGCCGGGCTGACCTGCGAGAACGCCGATCAGGGTCCGCTCCGGACCTGGTCGGCGTTCGTGGTCTCAGGGGGTCGTGGTCTCAGTTGGTTTCGGCAAGGATGCCCGCTTCCGCGTCCGCGGCCAGGGTAACGGCGTTGGAAAGGTGGACGTGCGGGTCGGGGCGCTCAGGTCCGGGACCCCCAGTAGGTCCTGGGACCGCTCGCAACGATCCGGTGTAACGCCACGGGTGGCTTCGGCAAGCGAGCGTGGCCATCCTCAAGGCGGTCATTCCGACCGCGCCTTTCGAGCGTCCCGGAACCGATCGGCTTGCGGCGTCTGTCTCCTCTCCCGGGCGCGCACTCATGCTTGTTATGCCGGTGAGCGCACGTCCCACGACGCGTCCAAGCGCACCGTTAGGGTCCCCGTTCGTGAAGTTGTCTACGTTTCTTCTCGCTGACCGACCCGAGTGCATCCCAGCCATTGCCGATATGCGGTGGCGAGAGTGGGGGCACCCGCCAGAACCTGTCGAATACTCGTTCTGGCTGGACGTGACGACCCGCGAGGCAGGGCGGACGGGCTTGCCAGTCACGTTCGTGTGCGTGGATCAGTTCGGTGAGGTCGTCGGTGCGGTGGGACTGGATGTGCACGACCTGGATGAGCGACGCGAGACCTCGCCGTGGGTGACCGGCATGATCGTTCGGTCCGATCTACGTGGGCGCAGCGCGGGGCGCTTGCTGATGAGCCACCTAGAAAAGTGGGCGGCCGAGCAGGGATTGGACGACCTGTGGGTGGGCACCGACGGCGCTGCGGGCTTTTACGAAAGATGTGGCTGGCATCCGGTGGAAGACTTCACGACGTCGACAGGCCAGCGAATGTTCGTCCTCCACAAGCAGGTCGCCGAAGCCGCCGGATAGGGCGGTTGGTGCAGGGTTGAGATGCTCCGGCAACGCCCCAGAAGTGCCGCGATGAAGGCGGCTACGCTCGCCCGGATCTGCCGCGTAGTGTGCGCGTCAGCGCGCGCGGATCTGCCGCATTGAGGGCGAAGGCGTTGACTCGGGGTCATGTCGGCGGGGCACTGGAGCAATGGAGAACTCACAACCGGGCCCGGCCGTCTCCGGTGTCGTCGTCGCCACTTCGAACGTCCCACGTCTGGCTGTGGCGGCCTACCTCGCGCGTTTCAGAGGCCAGTCACGGGTCCACACCGAGTCCGACCTGCGCAGCTACCTCAACTGGTGTGAGTCGCGCGGCCTTGAGCCGCTTGCCGCCACCCGGCCACACATCGAGCTCTACCTCCGCTGGCTGCGGGACCAGGACGTCGGCGGTCAGGTCTAGCCTGAAGTCATCGAGGATCGGCGGCGAACAACCTTCGTGGGATCCGAGTCGCAGGGCTTTGACGCACTAGCGTTTGGCGAGGAACCGAGGAGGTGAATCCGGTGATCGACTACTACTCGAAGCCGATCCTGACCGCGCGGGAGACAGCCCGTTACCTCGGTATGCCCGAGCACCCTCGACGTGTGGCTCCTCGACCGCGGGAAGTCGCCGCTGGTCCATGCGGTGACGCCAGAGCGCCGCGGCTGGCCTCGTGTGCCGTTCGTGGGCGTGATCGAGGCTTACGTGCTTCGAGCGCTTCGCGATCTCCACCTGCCCATGGATGACGTCCGCAAGGCGGCCGAGCTCGTCCGCGAGGAGTTCGACGACCCGTACGCGCTGGCACATCGCCGGATCGTCACGGATGGGGTGGCGCTCTTCGTGAGGATGACCGACGCGTCCTACGTGCACGCTCGGGATCGTCAGATCGCTATCTCGGATGTTCTGGAGGAGCATCTGAGGCGGATCGACTGGGGCCCCGATGGCAACGCCAAGCGACTCCATCTGCGTGACTTCCCGGCAGCTGCCGACGTCATCATCGACCCGCGTTTCGGGTGGGGCGCGCCCGTGCTGAGGCAGTCCAAGGTCAAGGTCGAGGACCTCGTGACACTCTGGCGAAACGGCGAGCGGCTCGCGACGATCGCCGACGAGTACGGCCTGAGCGTCGACGTCGTCGAGGATGTCCTCCGCCGAGCGGCCTGAGTTCTTCCTGGACCGCAGTCTCGGAAGGATCACGGCCTCGAGACTGCGATCGGCCGGGGGTTACGTCGTACATCTCATCGCGGACCACTACCCCGACGACGCAAGCGACGTTCCTGATGAGGAATGGATCGCGGAAGGCTGCTCGCGTGAGTGGGTGCTACTCACCAAGGACAAGCGGATCCGCTACCGGGCCGAGGAGCTGGAGGCCCTGCAAGAGGGCCACCTGTTCTGCCTGGTCAGCGGCAACATGGACATCGACGCCATGACCCAGGCTTTCCTGGATGCGCTGCCGGAGATCGAGCGTGCGGTCGGCGAGGAGCCCGTCGGGTTCTGGCACGTCTACCACGACGGCAGGATCAAGCGGATGTGGCCATGAGGCCGATCGTCCTCGTTAGCTCAGCTCAGTTCTAGTCTCAGTTGTCCTGATTCAGGCCCGTCCAGAGCTGGTTGTCGACGCGGGTTTCACGCTCAGCGAAGCTCGGCGACCCCCCCCGAACCATCGATCCCAGAGTTGGAAAGCGGGTTGGGTTAACAGCCCTCGCGGGTTCGAATCCCGTATCCTCCGCCATGTGAAGCCTGGCTGACCTGCGAGAACGCCGAACGACGCCCGACCTCGGGCAGGTCGGCGTTCGTGGTCTCCCGGGCCCGTAGTCTCAGTTGGGTACGTCGCCCAGGCACAACAGGCCATGGCGCCTGCTCAGCTCATGCTGACCAGACCGGGTCTGATGCGTCCGGAGTCATCTTCCGGATGCTCGCTCATGCCGAGGTCCCGCGCGCTTCGTTCCTCGACTCGACAGGTGTCCGTGAAGCTCCCGGGTCCCGGGAGCTTACGGACGGGTCTAGCGGGAGAGCAGTAGCGGCCCCAGTGCAAGTGCCCGCCCGGGCCCTGCGGTGTCCCGGTTGTGGTTCGTCGTACGGGACGCTTCTATGCGTGGGATCGGAGACCCTGCTGCCTTCCGCCCAGTAAGCAGTGCCCATGGCAGCCGAGTCACAGGGCCCAAACAGATGCGGTTGGAAGTCCGAGGTGGGTCTCAGCTTCCTGGACCCACAGGAGTGGCACCGATCCGGGGGCGCTTCAACAGGGATGCCCTGCGTGATGCGTTCGGCCACGGATTACGCAGACCGGCCCAACTATCCCGTCGCGGCGTGCCAGGCACCGTTGCTGCGGCTCGACACGGCACGGCACTGACCGATTGGCGGCGCAGCTGGCGGAGACGTACGAGGCAGAGTCCGCACGGCCTCACAGCCCGCGGCGAGCCTACGATGGTCAGGAAAGCGGCGGAACAGATCGGCCGTGAGACGGTGGGAGGCGATCGGCATGACGCCAGCACCGGCCGAATCCGTATCCTGGGACGGCGCAGTGTGACCGCCGAGAAGACTCCGGGCGCTTCGACACCGCCACTCGTGCCGGGCGAAGACGACTTGAAGTCACTGCCACTGGCGCGGGTTCAGTCGATGCTGGGATCGTCACCGGAAGGGCTGAGCCAGGACGAGGCGTCCAAGCGGTTGGTGCAGTTCGGGCCGAACGAGATCGAAGAACACAAGACCACCGGGTTGTTGAAGTTCCTGACGTACTTTTGGGGTCCGATCCCGTGGATGATCGAGATCGCGGCGGTTTTGTCGGCGGTGGCGGGGCACTGGCCGGACTTCTTCATCATCGTGACGCTGCTGGTGGCCAACGGGGTGGTCGGGTTCTGGGAGGAACACCAGGCCGGTAACGCGATCGAGGCGTTGAAGGCGAAGCTGGCGATCACGGCTCGGGTGCGGCGGGACGGGGCGTGGGTGACGCCGCCGGCGCGTGAGCTGGTGCCCGGTGATGTGATCCGGTTGCGGCTGGGCGACATCGTGCCGGCGGATGCGCGGTTGCTGGAGGGCGACCCGGTGGAGGTGGATCAGTCCGCGCTGACCGGGGAGTCGCTGCCGGCCACTCGGCAACCGGGAGAGGCGGTGTTCTCCGGTTCCATCATCCGGCGCGGTGAGATCGGCGCGCTGGTCTATGCCACGGGGGCGCACACCTACTTCGGCAAGACCGCGGAACTGGTTCAAGACGCGCACACGATCAGCCACTTCCAGCGCGCGGTGCTGAAGATCGGCAACTACCTGATCATCCTCGCGGCGGTCCTGGTCGCGGTGATCGTGGCCGTGTCGCTGCTGCGCGGTGACCCGACCGTCACCACGTTGCAGTTCGCCCTGGTGCTGACGGTGGCAGCGATCCCGGTGGCGATGCCGACGGTGCTGTCGGTGACGATGGCGGTCGGTGCGCGGCTGCTGGCCGCCAAGCAGGCGGTGGTCAGCCGGCTGGTGGCCATCGAGGAGCTCGCCGGGGTCGACGTGCTGTGCGCGGACAAGACCGGCACCCTGACCCAGAACATCCTCACCCTGGGTGACCCGTTCATCGCAGGTGACGTTCGCGCCGAGCAGGTCATCGTCGATGCCGCCTTGGCCTCCCGGGCGGAGGACGACGACCCCATCGACCTTGCGGTCCTGGGCGGGCTGTCCGACGACTCGGCGCTGCAGGGCTACCAGGTGGTGGGCTTCCAGCCGTTCGACCCGGTGCACAAGCGCACCGAAGCCACCGTCAGCGGCCCGGACGGGACCACCTTCAAGGTCACCAAAGGAGCACCCCAGGTGATCCTGGCGCTGTCCGCCAAGGGTGGCCACGCCGCGTCGGCAGCGGAGCAGGCTGTCAACGACTTCGCCGCCCGCGGCTTCCGGTCGTTGGGCGTGGCCCGCGCCGAAGCCGCCGGTCCCTGGCAGCTGGTCGGTGTGCTGCCGCTATCCGACCCACCCCGCGAGGATGCCAAGTCCACCATCGCTACCGCCGGGCGCCTGGGGGTCTCGGTCAAGATGGTCACCGGTGACGCTTTGGCCATCGCGAAGGAAACCGCCACCGCAGTGGGGCTGGGCGCCAACATTCTCGACGCCACCGGGCTGGGCGAGGTCAAGAAGACCGAGACCGTAGCGGTGGCCGAGTCCATCGAGACCGCCGACGGGTTCGCCCAAGTCTTCCCCGAGCACAAGTTCCACATCGTCGACGTGCTGCAACAACGCGGGCACATCGTCGGAATGACCGGCGACGGGGTCAACGACGCACCCGCGCTGAAGAAGGCCGACTGCGGCATCGCCGTGTCTGGCGCCACCGACGCGGCCCGCGCCGCCGCCGACATCGTGCTGCTCACCCCTGGCCTGTCGGTGATCATCGACGCGGTCAAGGAGAGCCGGAAGATCTTCCAGCGGATGAACAGCTACGCGATCTACCGCATCGCCGAAACCCTGCGCGTCCTCATCTTCGTCACGCTCACGATCCTGGTCTTCAACTTCTACCCCGTGACCGCCGTGATGATCGTCATGCTCGCCCTGCTCAACGATGGCGCGATCCTGTCCATCGCCTACGACAAGGTCCACTACAAGGACCAGCCCGAAGCCTGGAACATGCGCCTGGTCCTGGGCATCGCCACCGTGCTGGGCATCCTCGGACCGATCGCCGCCTTCGGCCTGTTCTACCTCGGCGACCGCGTCTTCGGCCTCGGCCACCCCCAGCTGCAGACCCTGATGTACCTGATGCTGTCCGTCGCCGGACACCTGACCATCTTCCTCACCCGCACCCGGGGCCCGTTCTGGTCCATCCGCCCGGCCCGCATCCTGCTCATCGCCGTCCTCGGCACCCAAGCGCTGGCCACCCTGATCGCCGTCTACGGGATCTTCATGACCCCCCTCGGCTGGAAGTGGGCGGCGTTCGTCTGGGGATACGCCCTGGTCTGGTTCTTCCTCAGCGACCGCATCAAACTGTTCGCCTACCGCATTCTCGACCCCGTCACCACCGCCGGGGCGGTGTAGCCGCTCAGCCCATCAAACGAGGTCGCCGACCCCTATGCCACTGTCGCGGGGGGTGAGCAGACCTTCACCCAACACGTACACGCCGAGCGGAAGGCGTGGTCAGTCCCCCGGCGGGCTCGAGAGCCGAACGGCCCGTGGGGGTCTTGGAGTGGCCAAGGGCACTCAGCGCCTGGCGTCGGCGGCGGGCTTGTTCCGCGCGAAGACGAGCCACAGCGCTCCGATGCCGACCAGGCAGCCGGCGATGAGCGCCAGGGTCGTGGGCTCGTGGACGGCGAGCTGGGCAAGGACCACGGCGATGGCGATGACGCAGGCGGCGGCCCCGAGGTGTCCCAGCACCCGCTCGTGGGCGCGATCCGTGGTGCGGGCGTTGAGGTGGTTGATCAGACCGAACACGGCGAGGAACGTGACCGACCCGAAGGCGAGGAGCTGGTTGACGCCGGGCAGCATCGCGAAGGCTGCGCCGAGCAGGGACAGCAGCCACATGGCGTTGGCGGGCACCCCTGCGGGTGCCCGGCCGAGGGAGGACGGCAGCTCACCGGTGTCGCTGAGATCGCGGACGAGCCTCGCGGTGGAGAAGAGCGTGGCGTTGATGGCCGAGGAGGTGGCGAGCACAGCAGCACCGGCGGCCAGCCACAGTCCGACGGTGCCGAGGGCCTGCTCGCCGACGGTTGCGAAGGCCACCTCGCGCTGGGCGATGAGCAGCTGGTCCGAGACGAGCATCTGAGAGCCCAGCGTCACGGCTACGTAGACGGCGATGACCACGATCACGGACAGGTAGAGCGCCCGGGGCAGCGTCCGGGCGGGCTGTGCGATGGCGTCGTAGTCGTAGGAGAGCAGCTCGAAGCCCTCGTAGGCGATGAAGATCGAAGCGGCTCCCACGAACACCCCGAGGTAGCCGCTGTCGGCGAGTGGGCGAAGCCGGTCAGGTGCCCACGCGAACAACCCGATACCGGCGATCGCCGCGAGAATGACGATCTTGGTCAGCACCACGGCGTCCTCGGTGATGCGGGAGGCGCCGACGCCGCGCAGGTTGATCACCAAGAAGGCCCCGAGCACCACTACGGAGAATGCTCTGGCGACAAGGTCGCCGGAGTCGACGACACGGGCGACGTAGTGGCCGAAGGTGAAGGCGTAGACAGCCAGGGCGAGCACATAGCCGAACACGAGGTACCAACTCGTGATCGCCGCGAGATGGGGGTGGCCCGCCTCGCACAGGTAGGCGTACGGTCCGCCCGAGCGTCCTGCTCTCCGGGCGAGCCCCGCGTAGCTGTGGGCGGTGACGAGCGCCACCGCCCCAGCGAGCACGAAGCACACGAACGCAAGATGGCCCGCGAGCTGGACGGTGACTCCCAGCACCGAGAAGATACCGCCGCCGATCATCCCGCCGATGGCCATGGCACTGGCGTCCCGCAGCCGCAGCAGCCCACGGCCGCGGCGCTGATGACGCTCGGTCCGCGGATGGTACGGGCCGCGCCTTAGATCGCCGCCGTCCTCGCCCCCCTGCCTAGCCTCCTTCACCGAACCCCCAAACATGGCGGCAGTCTTCGCGCAGGTCGGCGGTTCCCAATGGACCGGACGCTCCCCGAGCTGGCTTCACGCTCAGATCTTTCCAGTAGGCGGTGGCTCAAGGAAACGCCCGTCCTTTCGCCGGCTGACGGCACCAGCCGAGACAGCCAGGGCGCGCCACTGCTAACTCGTCCTCGTCACCGTGGTACCAACACGTCATGGGAAGAGCAGCGACCATCGGCATCGGGGTCCTCGTGATGGTGGCCCTAATCGTTGCACTCGACGTGCTGTTCCTCAGGGATCACTTCTGGCTACGCCTCATCGTGAACGCTGGAATCGTCGCCATGTTCGCGGCGGCCTACTTCAAGTTCCAGAGTCGTCTGTGACGAAGGTCAACAGAGACGGTCACTCATGCGAGCTAGGGTGGCCCATTCCGCCGCCTACGACTGTCAAGGACAAAGCCGCTGTGCGACTGACGTTCGGGCCCCACCCCCGTCCCACACGCGCATGATCACGCGGAGCGTTCGAGTGGCGGGTGGTCACGCGGAGCGTATCGGTGGCGGATCCCGTTACGCAATGTCACCGTCCAGGTGTCGGGTGCTCCCCACGTCGCCGGTCAGCGTTCCCTCAGTGAAGTCCGCCAGCGGCCCCCCGGCGGACTCCTCGGGGACGGTGTCGATGAACATGCCCGATGCTCCGCCCACCGCACATGAGCCGCTATCGCCCGGGTGCGCCAGCTTCAGAGTGCGGATCAGGGCTGAAGCGAGCTCGGCTTTGGCAATGGCATCGGCGGGGCGAGGGGCGGCGAGTCCCCGTACGGAATCAGGCATGCCCAACGGGGCAGTGAGCGGCCGTGTTGCCCTACTTCTGTGCCAGGTAGGCCGAGGCGGTGGCTCGGAGCCGGTTGTGCACTCCTCCGTAGACGGTCGACGTGGGCAGCCAGCGCTTGGCGACCTTGGCGACCATCGTGTAGTTCGGGTCGCAGACGTTGCCCACGGGCGCTTCGGCTGCCTGGGAGAGCAACTGGTATGTGTCGAGCTCCTCGAGCCCGGTGGTGGCGGACACCCAGGTGACGAGGTCGTGCTGGCTGACCCGGAAGGCGTCCTCCAGTGGGCGGGTTGATCCGGTGCTCATGATCGCCTCGTCGGTCTCCAGCCGGGGCCAGGGGGTGGGGCCGACGTCCGCGGCCTTGAGCAGGTCCAGGATCACCACCGTGTTCATGGCCGCCTCGACCGCTGTTCCGCACAGCTCGCCTTGGCCCTGCCGTGCATGCCCGTCGCCGAGTGCGAACAGGGCTCCCGGTTGTCCGACCCCGAAGTAGACGGTCGTGCCCGCTCGGACCTCGGGGCTGTCCATGTTGCCTCCGTGGGCCTCCGGGGTGATCGACTGGCGCGCCTCGAAGCCGGCCGGCGCCACACCCACGGTGCCGTGCATCGGGTCCATCGGGAGTTCCACCGCGGTGTCGGTGTGGGCAGCGTGGAAGGTGGTGGTAAGCCGTTCCCGGTCGATGTCGTAGACCCACACCCGCTCCTCGAGGGCAGGGTGCAGCATCGCGGTGGTGTGCGTCGAGGTGAGGGCCCCGAAGTGCGGGAAGGTGGTCGAGACCGCCCAGTCACGCGCCGGTTCGATGCTGACGAAGTGTGCCGCCAGGGTGTCGCCTGGTTCGGCGCCCTCGACGTAGAACGGGCCTGTCACGGGATTGAGATAGGGGAATTCACATACCTGGGAGGGCAGCGTGTCGGTCCCGGTGACCCGACCGGCGAAGCAGTCCTCGGTGTACACCTGCAGCACCGTGCCGGGTTCGATCCGGCGCACCGGCGCCATCGGCCCGAACGCCCAGGCGAGCTCATGGGGCTCGGGGTGGTAGCTGATCACCGTGAGTTCTTCGGCCACGGACGTCCTCCTGCCTCGGGATGCTGGGCGTTCAGGTGTTCGATGTCTCGGTCTCGGACTCCTCCGGGATGTGAGGGCGCCGGCCGCGGGCGTAGGAGATGAGGACCACGACCACGCCCAGTCCGAACCACGCGAAGCCGAGACGCTGCGCGGCGACGTTGGCCTCGATCACCACGAAGAGCAGGATGACGAACCCGACGACGGGCGCGACCACGTGCCGCCACGGACTCACGCGGCCCCCTGCCCGCCGTACGGCGAAGTGGTTGACCACGGCGACGTGCAGCAGGAGGAAGGCCGTGAGCGCACCGAAGTTCACCAGCGTCGACAGCAGCGTAATCCCGTCGGCACGATCGGCGAACCACACCCCCACGGCTATCGAGATGCCCGCGACCAGCAGGGTGGCGTTGACAGGCACGCGGTGGGTCGGGTGCACCTTGGCCAAGATGTGTGGCAGCTGCCGGTCCCTCGCCATGGAGAACATCAGCCGTGAGGTGGCGGCCTGTGCGACCAGGGCGTCTGCGAAGCCCCAGGCGATAGCGGTCGCGACCGCGGTGAGCACCGCGAGCCAGTGGCCACCGGCCACCGCCGCGGCGTCGTAGAACGCCGAACCCGCGGGGTCGCCGCTCCTGATCAGCTCGGAAGGGTCCGAGACGAACAAGGACGCAACCCAGGTCTGGGTGACGAAGAGCAGGGCCGCCAGCCCAAGAGCGGCCAGCGTCGCACGCCCCACGGCCCGCTCCCCACCGGTCGTCTCCTCGCTCAGGGTCGAGATCGCGTCGAAGCCCAGGAAGCTCAGCACCGCCACCGAGGTGGCCGTGAGGACGGTGCCCGCGGAGAAGGTGTCCGGGTTGAACAGCGCGTCGAAGCCGGCACCGTTGCCGCGGCCAGCCGCAAGGGCGACGAAACCTGTCACCAAGAAGATCGCCAGGACCACGAGCTCAGCGGCCAGCATGACTTTGTTGACCCGTGCGGTCAGCTTGATGCCGGAGTAGTTCACCACGGTGTTCAGGACGACGAACCCGACCACCCACGCCCACACCGGTACGGCGGGGACGAAGGACGCCATCGCCGCACCCGCGACGATGTACAGCAGCGCGGGGACCAGGATGTAGTCGAGCAGGATCATCCAGCCGCCGATGAAACCCACCACCGGATGGAGCCCACGTCCGGCATAGGCATAGACCGAACCGGCCACCGGAAAGGCCCGCGACATGGTGGCGTAGGACAGCGCGGTGAAGGTCATGGCGACCGCACCCACGAGGTACGCGGCCGCGACCATGCCACCGGAAGCGGAGTAGACGGCGCCGAAGATCCCGAACGGAGCGATCGGGACGATGAAGATGAGCCCGTAGACGAGGAGGTCCCAGGTCGTCAGCGTCCGCTCGAGCTCCTGCTTGTAGCCGAAGCGCTCCACTTCCCTCGCTGAGGTGCTCACCACTCGACCTCCCCGTCGTCGAGCGGACAGTTCCCACCAGCGCCTGCCACAAACGCGCGCCCTCTCCGACTCCCCCTGAGGCCGGTGCAACGGCGAACCCTGTGCGCTCGCGCGGAAGCGTCTCGGGCGAGCGACTTCATCGGAGCCTTGAGGCGCTAGGACGCATGCCGTACCCGGCTCCGCGCGGCGTTGCACATGGTTCACAACCGGCTTCCCAAGACCATCGGCAGCAGCTCGACGTTTGCGGCGGGTCATCTCAGCAGCTCAGCCTGCGCGGTCGCGGGTTACGCGTCGGCTCGGCCGCTTCGACCACGACCCAGCAGATGTTCGCCGACGCCTACTGCGAGGAGGCGCACAATCTCGGCGCCCTCCCGGCCGCGGCGCCCGCACCGCGGCTGCGGTGGGCCCTCGAAGTCGACGACTGGTTCATCCTCTCGAGCCAGTACGTTCAAGCCCGGCCACACCGACCCTGGCGTCCAGCGGAGCTGCAGCGGTGCTTGGACATGCCTGCGGTCGCGATCGCGGTGCTCACACCGCCGCCGGCCGGGCTCGCGCGGTGCCGCGGGCATCGGAGGAGTCCGCCCAGTGGCCCTCCTACTGGGAACAGCTTCACCCGGACCTTCGAGAACCCCATCGCGGGAGACCGCTACGGACTCCTCCTGCGACTTGAGCGAGTGCTCGTTGCCACCAGTCACTGCGTCAACCTTGCCACCAGCCTGAGCGACATCCGCGCGCCCCTTGGCCGACCTCCGGCACGCCTAAGCCAGACACTCCACCCTGACGCGTCGGCTGGATGACTGCTGGCGAGCGCTGCGGCACCAGAGCGAGAGCTGACCCGTAGGTGGCATGCGAGGTTCCCGGCCCAAGCCTCCCGCGTACCAGTACAGGATCCTTGAGCGGGCAGAGCAGAGCGTGCGCGGGCGAGGCCCGCTGCCGTCAGCCGCGCACGCGCAAGACCACGACGGCGACTATGTAGGCGAGGCCGCCGAGGCCGAGCAGCCAGTCGTAGGGGGCACCGCTGCCGCCGCGGGCGATGGAAGTCGCGAACGCGACGAACAGAGCCGCCAGCACGACGCCGCCGGCAAGCGAGGTCGCCTTCAGATCGATGGTGTTGATGCGCTCGTCCCGCCGGTCCAGCAGGCCCTTGACGGTCTCGCTGCGGCGGCGCACCAGCCACAGCAGCCCGGCGAACGCCACCATGACCCCGAGCCCACCGATCCCGAACCAGCTTCGCCCGCCGATCAGGCCTGCTACCAGATACACGATTCCGCCAGCGACCGCGATCGCCGGCACGGTGAGCTCGGTCGCGCTAGGCGTCCTCATGGAACAGCTCCTCCACGGCCGCGCCGAAGAAGCGGCCCATGGCCAGGGCCAGTGGAAGCGACGGCAGGTACCGTCCCGCCTCGATCGAGTTGATCGTCTGGCGCGAGACGCCCAGTGCGTGGCCCAGCTCGGCCTGTGAGATCCCGCGCGTCGTCCTCATCGCGCGAACTTCATTTCGCATGCCGGCGTCCGCACGCGCCCGGCCGATCGCCGCTGAATATCGCGATCGCAGCCGCGACGAAGATGGGGATCAGAACACCTGGCTGAATGGAATCGACGACGATGACGTTGATCGCTATCGCGGCCGTGGCCAGTGTCAGGAGAACGGGCCACAGGAGACGGGACAGACGGTTCCGGTCAGGACGGTGATCCGGGTCCGGGGGAGTTCGTGTCATATGACAAGCGTGCTTGACACCATCCGGGTATGTCAAACGAGCTTGTCATCGCGGTCATCGACGTCACCGCCGACCGGCGGCACCCAGCCACGTCGTCTTGGCTGTTCCGGCTTCGCATGAGCTACCGGAGTGCCCGAGGGCGTCGCTTGTCGAGCGTCACGTTTCCGGCCCGGGCGGTGGGTCCGCGCCCGAGCACCCAGGCGGCGTACCCGATGAACACGAGTCCGGCGCCGGCACCGGCCGCCGCGCTCGGCGCCAAGTCGCCGGCGAGCCCGAGGTACGCCGCAGCCACCGCGACGACCGCCACCACCACACCAACAGAGGCAACATCGATGGCATGACCCAAGCCTTCTTGGACGCCCTTCCGAAGATCGAGCGAGTGGCTCCAGGCGAGCCGGTCGGGTTCTGGCACGTCTACCGCGACGGCCAGAGCAAGCGCATGTGGCCCTGGAACCGCTCAGTTAGGGCCCTCAGAGCACCGAGAAGCCCGGGACAGCCGCTCGACCGGTCGCGGCGAGCAAGAGCCTCCCGGCAAGCCCGTCGGTCACGGCCAGGTCGGTCACGACGGCCAGCGCCTGTGCGGCCGCCGTGGCCGGGACGTCGAGGGGCTCTCCGAGCACGCTGGCGAGATCCGCGGTGTGTACGCTCAGCTCGAACGCCCGAGTCGGGAGGTAGTCGCGCAGCCGCATCCCGCCGGCGATCGTCGTGACCAGCTCGCTACCGTCCAGGCCGTCGAGGAGACCGAGCACGCGTACGGCAAGCTCCGCCACGGCGTCGGCCGGGTGGTCACCCAGTGCATCGCCCGCCTTCCGGCCGCGCTCGGCGACCCCGGGACCCGCGGCCATCTGCCGGGTGGCGAGGTAGTAGTCCGTCGCGGAGGCGATCTCGACCTCGGTCGCCGGCCGGCCGAGGTACTCCTCGACGGTGACGAACGACCGGCTGGTGTGTCCGACCAGGGCGCGGACGTCCCACTCGCCGAGCCCCGGCTGGTCCCAGCGGTCGGCCACGCGAGCGGCGGTCCTCACGAACCATCCGGCGGCGTCGCGAAACGCCGGCCGGGACTCCTCCCAGGGGAACTCCATGCGCTCAGACCCGCTCGATCGTGGCACGCCAGGCACGGGCGCTCCCCGTCCCGATCGTCGTCTCGAGCGACGACGGCTCGACGGCCGCCACGCGCCAGCCGTCGCCGAAGCTGTCGCGGAGCTCGTCCTGCCGGACTCGCCGCGGTCCCCAGTCGCCGGGCTCGATGTCGCTGAAGCAGAGCAGGTGGTACGTCGACCCGCGGGCCGTCGCGGAACGCAAGGCGGCGACGAACCTCATCCGGTCGTCGTCCTCGAACACGTGGAACAGCCCGCAGTCCAGGACCGTGTCGAACGACTCGCCGAGGTCGGCCAGGGCGAGCGCGTCGCACGTGACGAACCGGGCCCGGACGCCACGCTCGTCGGCCTTGCGGCGGGCGAGCGCCACGGCCGTCGGCGCGATGTCGACCCCGGTCGAGTCCAGGCCCAGGGCGGCCGCCATCAGCGTGTGCTCGCCCGTGCCGCAGCCGACGTCCAGCAGCCGTCCGACCAGCCGGTGCTCGTCGGCGAGTTGCTGGAACGCCGGTTGCGGGCGGCCGATGTCCCACGGCGGCCGCCCGGCTCGGTAGGCGGCGTCGAAGTCGTGCTCCGGCCGTGACCGACGCGGTGCGTGTGGAGACTCGGACATCGTCCCTCCCGGCGGAGTGTGTGGGATCAGGCGAGGGCGGCAGGCTCATCGGCGGTGAGCCGCAAGGCACCCGCCTTCACATTGTCGGCCCGATGCGCAGGATCGCCAGTCCCGGCATGGCGAGCGTGGTCGCGGGTACGACGAGACCGTGACGGCCGCCGTCCGGCCCCGGCAAACCGGATTGTTGCGGCGCTCGGGCGGGGGCCGCGGCTGACGGTCTCGGAGGGAGTCAAGAGACACAGAACGCAACGTCGTGGAGACTGGAGAAGATGCCCGCCAGCTGGTCGCTGGCGGTGTTCACGAAGGCCACGAGCTGGCGTTGCCCGTCCGCGCTGAGCCACGCGTCGGACACGAACCCCGGCAGCCGGCCGTCATGGCCCCACGTGGAGCCGCACCCGGCGGTGTTCCGTGCGACGCCGAGGCCGTAACCGCTCCACCCGTTGTCGGTCCAGGTGGGTCTCGCGGGGAACCTGGTGAGCTGGCGCTGGGTACCGGGCCGCAGGAAGTGCCCGCCCATCAACGCGTCGAAGAAGGTGGCCACATCCGCCGCGTTGGAGACCACCCCGCCGGCAGCCCACCCGTAGCTGAGGTCGGGCGTGGTGACGTCCTTGCCCTGCTCGTAGCCGTGGGCAACAAAAGGGGCCATCGCGTGGTGCGGGGCCAGACTCGTGTGCGTCATCTCCAACGGACCGAAGACCGTGTCGCGCAGCACCTCTCCCAACGGATGGCCGGTCAGGTGCTCGATGAGCAGACCGAGAGCGACGTAGTTCGTGTTGGAGTATCCGCGACCTCGTCCCGCCTCGAATACGGCTGGTTGCGCGGTGCCCAGCGCGAGGAGCTGCTCCGGCGCAACCGGGAGGTGTGTCATCACTGCCGAGAAGCGCGGCGAGTTCGTGTAGTCGGCCAGGCCGCTGGAGTGGCTCAGCAGCTGGCGAACCGTGATCGGGCCGACAGTTGCCGGTAGCAGGCCGGGGTCCAGGTCCGCTACCCGGTCATCGAGCCCGAGCCGTCCCCGGTCGACCAGACGCAGCACCGCCGTCGCCACCATCGACTTGGTGATGCTTGCGATGCGGAAGCGATCCCCGCCCGTCATCGCGATGCGGGGTCGCTCCCGGGCCAGACCGTCGGCCAGCAGCGCCTGGTGGCTACCCCGGCGAACGAGCACAACCATGCCAGGACTGACACCGCCCGCGACCGCACTGTGCACGATCTCGCGCACCGCGCGCGCCTCACGGGCCCATGAGCCGCCAGACGACGCGCCCGCACTCGGCGACCTCCTCGGCGACGCCGAGGGCCGGTGGCTGTCCGGGACAGAGCCGCTACACCCAGCAACTGCCAACATCAGCGCGGCAACCATCACCGCCACCCCGCGACGTCCACCCGGTTTCGGACTCGAGCGCCCTCGCGGATCGCGCCCTGGGCGCAACGCCCCGAGACGAACCCGCGACGGAGCACGATCCAGGTGGCGCTCAAACCCAGTCGACCGCCATCCACCTTCAACCCTCACCATGGGTCCCCCAGCGCCCTGCACCGGAACGTTCCGGAGTCCGCCCGCTCTCACACCGTGACATGACACGCTCACCCCGACAAGGCCCGAGAAGGTGAGAGCAGGGTCTGACCGGGTCCTGCCGCGCCGTCAGCGACGCCGCCCGGCCGTCCGGCTGGCCTGCCGGCCGTGGTCGACCAGGTCGCGAGCGCGCTCGGGAAGCGGATCTGGAGGTGAGCACGCCGACCCGGTCCGGACCGGATCTTGGCTTGGGATGTGGTGATGTCGCCCCTGCGATGGCGGGTTACATGGACGCCCTCAGCTGGGCCAGGACGAGGTCGGCGTGAGCGCGGACCGGCGCCAGATCGGCTGGTTGTGCGATGGTTCGCTCCGCATCCTGAACCACGAGCTGCACGTGCTCGGCGACGAGCGCGCGGTCGTCCGGGTTGGCACAGAACCTGCCGGTGGTGGCCAGCACGCGTAGCAGTGCCAGGTCCACTCGAGGCTCGGCGCATCCGTACCGTCGGATCTGACCGGTCGCCAGGTCCAGGTAGTAGGACAGGTCCCGTCCGAGCGCGATGACCCTGAGCGTGCCGGCGTCGTCGTAGAGGCGTTGGTTGCCGAGCGGGCGGCCTACCAGGGTGGCGAGGAGGACGCCGACGTGCTCGAGGGCCTGGATCGCCGTGTAGGGGTCGTTGATGGCCGGAGACAACGCCTTGACTGCGATGTCGGCGAGCTGCCGTACGCCGAAGGCCACATCTTGTTCGGCGGTGCGCTCGAAGCCCAAGCGGACCGCCACGGGCAGGGCCGCGCTGAACGACGCCTGGTCTGGTGAGCCGGCGTCCGGGGACGGCGGACACAGCCAGAGCAGTGGTGCTCCTTCCACGACGTACTCGCCCACCATGGTGGACATCGTGGCCACCAGGTCCTGGGCCTCGGCCAGCGGTCGCAGCTGCTGCGGATGGATGGTCTGGACCCAACCGGACCGGTACGCCGGCACCGCGATGGCCCAGGGGGGCCGCGAGGGCACCGGCTCGGCGGTCACTCCTTGCGAGGGCAGGTCGTGGTCGATCACCCGAAGCGTGCTGCGCTCAACGCTCCTCATGATCTCGTCGATCTGGATGGAGTGCGCCAGGTGGTGGACGAAGAACACCAGCATCAACAAGGTGACGAACAGCAGGGCGAGGGCGAAGCTGACCGCAAGCCGCGGGTAGTCCTCCACTCGATGTCCCGCCTGGACTCCTACCGTGAACAGCCCGGCCGTGCTGTAGGTGAACGTGGCGACGAAGACGCTCAGCACTACCTGGTTGACCCGGTCCCGCAGGAAGTTGCGCAGTAGCCGCGGTGAGAACTGCGTCGAGGCCAGCTGCAGCGTGACAACGGTCAGGCCCAGGACAAGCGCGATCACCGTTGCCAGGGTGCTCGAGATCGCGATGAGCAGCGTCCGCGCGTCATCCGGCGTTCCCTGGAAGACGAACCACCGGGTCGAGGAGACCTGGAGTTGGGAAAGCAGGTAACCGACGCCCAGCGCCAGCGCCACCGCGATCGTGGGCAGCACCCACAGCGCCCCCCTCAGGTACTCCCACACCGCTTCGCGTCGCACCCAGATCACAGTGGCCGTGCCGGCGCGCCCGGTCAACGCCCGGGCGACGGCCACACGCCCCCGGCTCGCCGGGCACCCGTGCTGCTGAGCCGACGCCTCTCGACGACCGCGCTTCGAGGCGGGAGGTCCCGGATCGCTGATGTCCGGCACCTGCGCCCGGAGTCATTCCGCGTGCATGCAGCGGGTGGGACGGACGAATGCGGCTCGCAGTGCCACTGCGACCGCGTCCAGCGGCGTGGCAGGAAACGGGCCCGCCATGACTGCAGATCGGTATGTCCCGGGCGCCGGGTTGCTGGATCTCGGCCGCCCGTCCGCAGTCGGGACGGGTGGCGATCTCTTTCGTCCTCAGCGCTCTGCGATGCCCCAGGCAGCGGTGTTGACCGGCCAGAACATCGAGTGCCGAAACTTGCGCCGTTCGAGTCGGAGTTGGCTGAACCCGGCGTCCTGCAGGCATGCGGGGATGTCCCGGTGAGGGTCGCAGCCGTCGAAGACCCAACCCCAGGGACGGCTAACGGCGCGTTGTACGAGGGCGCGGGGCCTGTTTCGGGGGGCGGCGATGTGCTCGACGAACCGGAATCGTCCGCCGGGTTTCAGGACGCGTCGGACTTCGCCAAGTGCCCGGACGGGGTCGGCCACCGTGCAGAGCACGAGGGAGGAGATCACGTCATCGACGCAGGCGTCGGGCAGCGGAATCGACTCGGCGCTCGTGGGGAGGATGGTGGCGTCGACGTCGGCCTGGGCACAGTGGCGACGCAGCTGGTCATGCATTGCTCGACTGGGCTCCAGGGCGTACAGGCGCGTTCTGGGTGCCAGGTAGCCCAGGTTCGCACCGGTACCGCTGCCGATCTCGAGGACCGTTCCGGTGCCGAGCCCGGCGAAGGCGGCAGCCTTGTGGTGCCGGGCGATGTGGTTGCCGTACCCGGCGAAGGCAGTGAAGAACCAGGCGTTGAATCGCCCGATCGCGCCGTGGTCGAACGCGAGGTCTTCCCGGTCGGGCCCGGTGTCGGTTGATTCGTCGATGTCCGGTGCGGTGTCTCGATGCTCGATCTTCATGGTGTCTCCTTCGTTGACGGCTGTTTGCCCGACCGCGACGTCATCCGCCTCGGGTCGAGTCCGGGTACCGAGGCGCTGGGCTTCGGTGCCCTCGGCAATGGCTCGACGGACGAGTTCCAGGGTCCGTCCAAGTCCGATGGTTCCCGCCAGTCGGTCGGTGTCTCGTTCCGGGACAGAGCCCCACTGGCGGTCGGGAAGCCCGAAGTGCGCCGGGTCCGTCGCCACGCGCAGATCGCACAGGTAGCCAGGGTGAGGCCCCGCGAAGGGACCACCCAGGGATGGCCGCAATGGCTGGCTTCGCCGGGAACCCTCGCGCACCGAAGATCCACTCGGATCTGCCGACCCGCGGCTCGGGGCTCCCGACGACTTCAGGTCCGCACCCGCGCGGAAGGCCACCGCGTCGCCGGTCACCACAGCACCCGCACCTCGCGGTCCCCTTCGAACGCGCACATCTCCCGGGCCAGCGCCTCCGCCGTCGGGCGGTCGATCGCGTTGCGTTGCTCTGGACGTCGAAGGGTCAGCACCGTGACCGCGCCGACATGCTCGCACCCGTTCGTGCCGCGTGCCCATGCGGTAGAGGTCGACGCATCCGGATCGGTGCCTGCGATCTCGTGTGGACCGTTGACACTCACAGTGGCTCCTCTCGAGCCCATCTCGGGGCCCTCCGCGTCCTCAAGATCGTCGCGCCGCCACCTGTGGTTGTCAGGCGTGGAAATACCTCAATCTGGCGGCCGGGCGCGAGTGCGAGATGCTGGGAGAGGAAGGCAGGTAGCCCCATGGAGCAGATGACCGCATCGACGCGGCTGTCCGACGGGAGGCCGATCGCGTACGCCGTCGCCGGCGCCGGGCCGCCGCTGCTGTTCATCGACGGCTGGCTCAGCCACCTGGAACTCAGCTGGGCCCTGCCGGCCGAGCGGTACCTGTTCGAAGGCCTGGCAACGGGACGCACGCTCGTGCGCTACGACAGGGCGGGTTGTGGCCTCTCCGACCGGTCCTCCCCGGCAAACCCGTCCGTGAAGGCGGAACTGGACGCCCTGGCGTGCGTCGCCGCCGCGACCGGCATGGCGCGATTCGACCTCCTCGGCAGTTCGCTGGGCGCCCCGGTCGCGCTGGCCTGGACCGCTCGACATCCCGAGACAGTGGGCAGACTCGTTCTGTACGGCGGCTGGGCACGCGGCGCTGACCTTGCCCCCGGATCAGTGCGGGAGCACGTCATCGGCCTGGTGGCCAGTCACTGGGGACTGGGCGCCGACGTACTCACCGACATCTTCGCTCCCGACGCGACAGGCGGAACGCGGGCCGCCCTTGCCAACTACCAACAGAAGGCATCCTCGGCCGAGATCGCCGCCGAGCTGCTGGAGTTCTGCTACCGCATCGACGTCGCCGCGGACCTCGATCAGGTGCACACGCCCACGCTCGTCGTCCACCGCCAACAAGACCGCGCCGCACCAGTGGAACAGGCTCGCTATCTCGCCGACCACATCCCCCAGGCGCGCCTGCAGCTCCTGCCCGGCCGCTCGCACATGCCCTACGTCGGAGATGTCGACGCACTGCTAGCGATCATCCGGCACTACCTCGGCCTGCCCGAGCTGCGGCGCCCTCGGCCGCTCCGCCTCACCCCTCGACAGCGCGAGGTCGCAGCCCTGGTTACCGAAGGGCTGACCAACCGTGCGATCGGCGAGCGCCTCGGTATCGAAGAGCGTTCGGCGGAAGGACACGTCGAACGCATCCGCACCCGGCTGGGCGTCCGTTCCCGGGCCCAGATCGCTGCCTGGTGGGTAGCCAGCAACAGCTGATCCCTCGACCGGCCTGGGGCGGCAGGTCCAGGCGGGGTCACTGACGCGCTCGCGGATCAGGTCTTCCTCGTGACCGGCGGGACCTGTGCCGGGAGGCTCCCCGTTTCGAAGACGGCTGTCCGATCAGGGCTGTCGGGCATGCCGTGCCACCAACGGGTGTCCATGTGCACTTCCACGCCCGAGGCGTACCGAGTATGAGTCGCCCACAGGATGCTCGGAAGGCGCCCCAGCTCATCCTTGGCCGTACGTCACCTCGGGTATTGGCACAATCGCCTGGCGCGGCGCGGAGGCCCGAGGCGCCAGCAAGGCTTGGTAGCCGCCGACCAGGTCGGTGGCCCGTCGAAGGCCGAGCTCGCGCAGCGTCGCGGCGGCCAAGCTGGAACTGTAGCCCTCGTTGCACACCACGATGACGCGCGTGTCGGGCTCCACCTCAAGGGACTCGAGTCGGTGCGGCGAGGTCGGGTCAAGGCGCCACTCGAGCACGTTGCGGTCGATCACCACGGCGCCTCGCAGATCGCCGTCACGTCTCCGCTGCTCAACGGGTCGGGTGTCGATGACCACCGCCCCGGTGGCGACCTCCTCCGCGAGCTGCTCAGGGAGCACCCGGTCAAGGCTGCTTCGGGCCCGCTGTAGCAGGTCGCTGACCCTCGAGCAGAGCGTCTCGCTGTCCGTCTTGGGCCCGACCGGTTCTTCTGGCTGCATGCCCAGAACCTACTCAGGTCACCATGGGGGTCCCGCCGAACCAACGTGGCGTCGTTGAGGACGCCCGCACCGTGGAGATCGTGCATGTAGACCGACGCAGCGACGTCTACAGGCGATCGAGGGGCCTTCGCCGTCCCACTCACCGATCCCTCTGCGCGCCTCCCGCGCGACGATGACCGTTCGGAGATGGCGTGTCCGGCCCATGACCAGCGAGCAGCCCCGAATCAGGGTTCGGCCGGCTCGATGACGCCGCCGAGGGAGCACGAGCGGTCCGGCGCCACGCTGGACGGTGCCGCGGTGCGCGGCGAACCGTCGCCCGCACCGGCTCGTCCGGCCGAGGGCACCCGGTCGGGGAGGACCACCCGCACGAGGCGGGACAGTGCGTTACGACGATGGCGAGCGGCCGCGCACCCGGTCGCCAGAGGAGGTCAGGAGCGGCGGCCGACGCGCCACAGCCACCACAGCCCGAAGAAGGGCAGCACGAGCGGCACGTAGCCGTAGCCGCTGCCATAGCCCGACCACACGCTCGCCTTGTCGAGATCGCTGGGATGGCTCAGCGTGCCGATGACCAGGACGCCGGTGAGCTCGGTCAGCACGGTCGCGATCGCGATGCGGCGGTGGTCGGTCGCGAGCGCCCATGTGGCGACGATGTAGATGACGCCGGAGACGAGCGACAGCGAGTATGCGACCGGAGCCTTCGACGCCTGCGTCGCGAGCTGCACCAGGGCGCGGGCGGTGGCGGCGAGCGCGAAGATGCCGTAGACGAAGACCAGGATCCGCCCGACGCCGGTGCGCGTCGAGAGCGGCTGCGGGCTCACCGGAGGATCCACAGGTCGTGCAGGCGCAGGCAGAGCGCCGGGATCACGAGGACGCCGACGAGGAGTACGCCGGTCCCGGCGCGGGTCCGCTCGCCCAGCGACCAGAGCACCGCGACCGGCAGAATGAACAGCGCGCCGAGCAGATAGCCGACGTAGGCCGCGACGTTCACGCCGTCGTGGTCACCGAACACCATCACCAGCCCGAGCACCAGCTGCACCACGATGCCGACCTCGATCAGGCCCAGCGCGGCGTACACCGGGTCGTTCGGCGGCCGGTCGACAGCGATCAGCACGAGCAACCAGAGCGCTGCCACTCCCGACGCTGCGCTCAGCACGACCTGCAGGGTGGTCACCCGGCTGAGCCTAGAGCCCGGCCGGCGCTGTTCGTCCACCGGCATCGTCGCCGTGGTCGGCATGCGACGCCATCGACACAGGGGTCGGGTGGACCACCCATGAGTACACCCGCGGGGTGTGCCGATGGCGGATCGGTTCCAGGCACGCCCCGCGTGCCCATCGGCTTTCGGTCATCTCCCGCGCCATCGTCGGCCGTGGCCCAGGCAGGCCGCGATCGGCCGGGCGCCGGCGGCCTGGCTCATGTTCGTCCTCTGGTGATCGTGGTGCGCGACAGCCACATGCTCGTCTACGCCCCGCTGCGGGTCCTGATGCCGTCGTAGGTCGCGTTCGCAGTCGCCGAGCAGCCTCGGACCTCTGCTGCAGCAGTCCCAGCGACCTGCGGGTCGGGGACTCAGAGCCACGCACACCCGTAGTCTCATCCCATGGACGAGGCACTGGGCACCACGTACGTCCTCGTCGACGGTGAGAACATCGACGCCACTCTCGGCGCCTCGATCCTCGGACGCCGCCCGCGCCCCGGAGAGCGGCCCCGGTGGGAGCGGGTCCTGCAGTTCTCGGAGGAGCGCTGGGGACAGCCTGCGAAGGGTCTGTTCTTCCTCGCAGCCAACAACGAGCTTCCGATGGCGTTCGTCCAGGCTCTGCTGGCGATCGGCTACCGACCGGTTGCCCTCTCCGGCGGTGCCGGAGAGAAGGTCGTCGACATCGCGATCCAGCGAACGCTCAGCGAGCTGCGGCACCGCGACGCCGACGTGATCCTGGTCAGCAACGACGGGGACTTCGTCTCCGACGTGGACGCCCTGTTGGACGGACGGAAGGTCGGTGTCGTCGGCTTCGTCGAGTTCCGCAACCACGGTTTCGTGAACCTGGTCGACAAGGGTCTCGAGTGCATCGACCTCGAGTACGACGTAGAGGCGTTCAACGATCCGCTGCCACGCGTCCGCATCATCCCCATCGACGAGTTCGACCCCACCCAGTTCCTGTAGCCCGCCGGGCGACCTGCCCGACGTGTCAGGGGTGGACTCGGCCGGCTCAGCGAGAAGAACCAGCCGAGCAGCAGGAACCACAGCCCCCCGTGGCGGCGCTGACCGGGCTGGCCCGGACGCGGGGTGCTCGTCGAGGTTGCCGCCTCGTTGGAGCACCAGTACCAGCCCTGGAAGCCGATGGTGAGACCACCACCAGGATGCACGCGCCGGCGCTGCGCACCTCGCCGAATCGGATCGTCGGCCACTGGCGGCGGGTTGGCCACCGGCGCGCAGCCTTCGGGCGCCTCGGTCAGGTCGGCCTGGGCGGCGGGGGCAGCCGGCGGGTCGAGAGGCAGGTTGACCAAGGTATGTAGGCGAACCTGCACTTCCCACGACGCACAGCTCGTGGGAAGCGCGGGTCCGTCTGCATACCATGGGGAAACTGCAGCAGGTGGCGAACACCCCCGCATGGCCACGGGCGCTCGGAGGACGGTTGGCGCTCGCTCTATGCTGACCCCCGTGATCTTCAAGCGTGTGGGAGCCGACCGCCCCTACCCCGACCATGGCCTCGGCCAGCGGGGGTGGGCGGAGCTGCCGCCGCGCCAGGTCCGTCTGGACCAGCTGGTCACCACAAAAGACACTCTGCAGCTCGCGGCCCTTCTCGATGAGGACTCCACCTTCTTCGGCGACCTGTTCGCGCACGTCGTGGAGTGGCACGGCGAGCTGTACCTCGAGGACGGGCTGCACCGCGCTCTGCGGGCCGCGCTGCAGCAGAGGCTGGTGCTCCACGCGCGCGTGCACACCGTGCGGGGCTGACCGGGATGGGACGACGGGAGGCGACCACCGCGGTCACGATGCTGCTGCTCGTCGGCATCCTCGTGCTCGGGATGGTGGTGGGCTACAAGTCGCTGTTCCGGCCGCTGCCCGGATCGGGCGGCACGCCGGCGGCCTCTCCCTCTCCGTCATGCGTCCCGCAGAAGCTCCGCAAGGTCACCACGGCGGACGTCCAGGTCAGCGTGTTCAACGCGGGGGACCGGGCCGGCCTGGCGGGGGCCACCGAGGACCAGCTCGCCGGTCGCGGCTTCAAGCGCGGCGACATCGGCAACGCGCCGTCGGGCACTCAGGTCCGGTTCGTCCAGGTCTGGACGACGACGAAGGGCGATCCCGCCGCGACGCTGGTGGCCCGCCAGTTCGGTCCGCACACCGTGGTGCGGACGGTGAAGAAGCCGCTGGGCCCGGGGGTCGTGGTCGTGGTCGGTTCCGACTACCGCGGCATGCAGAAGCACGCGTCCCGATCCCTGGTGGTACGCCGGGACACGACGGTGTGCGTGCCGACGGCCGGCACGCCGAGCGCCGCGAGCTGACCCGGCGACGTTCAGGGCTCACTCGAGCCAGTCCGCCAGCCGGCCGCCGCGGGAGACCGCCCGCAACCGGTCCTCGGTGCGCACCCGGAGCCTGCGGGGCGTGACCACCAGGAGGTCGTCGCCGCGGCGCAGCACCGTCCGGCCGTCGGGGACGATCGTCTGGCCGTCCCGGACCACCAGCGACACCGACGCCCCCACGGGCAGCCGGAGCTCGGCGACCTCGACACCGTGCATCCGCGATCGTCGGGTGATCGAGATCTGCAGCAGGTCCGCGGCGATCCGCTCCAGTGGCGCGGCCTCGACCTCGAGGTCGTGCGCGTGCTCCTGCTCGATCACCCCGAGCCGTCGCGCGACCCAGGGCAGCGTCGGACCCGTGAGCAGGGTGTAGATGACGACCATCACGAAGACGATGTCGAACAGGTCGCGCGCGCCGCGCACGGCCTCTGCGAGCGGGATGGTGCAGAGCACGATCGGCACCGCGCCGCGCAGCCCGGCCCAGGAGACGAAGCCCTGCTCGCGCAAGGTGAGGCGACCGGCCCACGAGCAGGCGAGCACCGAGAGCGGCCGTGCGACCACGGTCAGCAGCAGCCCCGCAGCGATGGCGACCCCGATCGTTTCGAGGCCGATCCGAGCCGGCGAGGCGAGCAGGCCGAGCATCACGAACAGGCCGATCTGCGCCAGCCAGGCGACCCCTTCGGAGAAGGACCGCGTCGCGTTGCGGTGCGGCAGCTCGCTGTTGCCGAGGACGAGCGCGGCGGCGTACACCGCGGCGAAGCCGGACGCGTGCAGGGCCACCGCTCCTGCGTAGGCGAGGATCGTCAGCGACAGCACCGCCAGTGGGTACAGGCCGGACGCGGGCAGCGCCGCCCGCCGCATCACCCAGGCGCCCCCGAACCCGATCGCCAGCCCGCACACGAGGCCGAGCCCGAGCTCGTAGACCACCACCGCGGCGAACCCGCCGACGCCGTGGTCGAGCGCGGTTCCGGCGCTGACGAGAACGACGAGGAGCACCGTCGGGGCGTCGTTGAGCCCCGACTCCGCCTCCAGCACGCCGGTGAGTCGGCGGGGAAGCGGCACCCGGCGCAGGACCGAGAACACCGCCGCCGCGTCCGTCGGCGAGGTCACAGCTCCGAGCAGCACGGCGAGCCGCCAGTCCAGCCCGAGCAGGAAGTGCGCCCCGACGGCCATGATCGCGACGCTGACCCCGACGCCGAAGGTGGCCAGTGCGACACCGAGGCGCATCGCCGGACGGATCTCCTGCCAGGCAGTGGTGAGACCGCCCTCCGCGAGGATCAGGACGAGGGCGGCGAAGCCCAGGGCGTGGGCGGCCTCGGCGTTCTCGAACTGCAGGCCCAGCCCCGACTCACCGAGCAGGACGCCGAGGAACAGGTACACCAGCAGGCTGGGCAACCCGACGCGGACCGAGAGCCGCACCGCCAGGATCGCGACCAGCAGGACCACGGCGCCGACGAGCAGGACGGTGTCGAGCTGGTGGGCGTCGAAGTTCAAGGTCACCTCAGACGTCGTCAGGTCACGGGGCAACATCCTAAGGGCGCGCCCGCGGGAACGGCGGGGCGCTCAGGCGGGACCGGACCAGGATCAGAGGCCCTGCAGGCGAGGCAGCCGCGCACGGCGTTCTCGAGCCGTCCCGCCCGCCGTGGTCGGTCCAGCCGGTCACGGAGTCGACGGCGTACCAGCACACCTCGCTCCGCCGGCCATGCTTCGTCCCGTGCACCGCGCGAGCAGCCGGTCCTCCGCCGGCGCGACACACCGCCCCCGTCCACCGCCCGGCCATGCCGTGGCCGGTCACCGCCGGCACCTCGGCACGGCGCAACCGCTGCGCGCTCGCCACGGTGGGTCGCACGCAACCAGGTGCCGAGGGCCGGGGCGGTTCCCGGGGCGCCGACTACAGGTCGAGCACCCACTCCCCGCCGGCCCGGACCGGCAGCGCCGCACCCGTGCCCCGCTGCCGGGAGACCACGCCGGCGAACGCGTCCCGCACCGGCGCGGACAGAGGGCCGGTACCGCCGGACACCTGCACGTCGGTCACGGCCACCGTGCGAGGGTCAGCGATGGGTGAACCGGCTCGCCTCGGCCCAACGCTCGGGCTGCAGCTCGACGACCTCGTGCCCGAACCACAGGTGGCAGAGCCCGATGGTGCGCCGCAGCATCGCGACCAGCGTGCTGTCCGGCTCGACCATCGGCGACGCGGCGATGCCGGAGACGCTGGAGTGCACGATCGCGGGCGCGCTGCGGCGGGCGAAGCTGCCGACGCTCCCCCAGCCCATCCCGGTGAAGCCGCGGGCCCAGTCCCGAGCGGCCGGTACGTCGTCGAGGGCCGCCTGGGTGCGCAGCGACACGTGCGACGCAGGCAGGGCCTCGATGTCGTTCAGCACCCGCTCGCAACGCAGCAGGCCCACCGCGCAGACGCCCTGCCGCTCGGCCGAGGTGATCGGCAGCGCCGTGAGCGCGGCCTCCCGGGCGATCCAGGCGTCCGCACGCGGGTCCTCGCTGACCAGCCCGATGACCTCGGGGATCAGCAGCGCGAGCTCCGCACGCGAACCGTCCGCGACGTAGTCGTTCACGTCGCGGGCCATCGCCGCGAGCACCGGATGGGTGCAAGCGGGGTGGTCCGACCACTTCTCTCCGGCGAGGTAGGAGGCCAGCTCCATGAAGCACGCGCCCTTGCGGGCGTTGCGGTGCTTGCCGCGGGAGAGAACGGGCATCAGATCCGGCGTGTCGTTGTGCACCATGCGACCAGCTCCAGAGACGCGGTCCACGTGCGACCTGCACGCGGTCGGGAGTCCAGTTTGCGCCTACGGCCTATCCGAGGACAACACCACAAACCGGACAAGCGCCGACCGGGCCGGATGCACCGCCACTCCGACCGGCACTCGGCCCCATCACCCGGCCGAATCACGCGGGGCCTGGCTCACCTGGCGCCGCGAGTGCCGGTCCGAGTGGTCGGCCGGAGCGTCGTCGGCCCGGCCGCACGTGCCGCTCCGGTGTAGCGTCGCGGCCATGAGCCTGGGGGGAGCCGACATCGAGCTGAGGGCCGGCACGCTGAGGGCCACCGTCACCGAGATCGGCGGCGGCATGCGGTCCCTGCGCGACGCCGGACGCGACCTGGTGCTCGACTATCCCGCCGGCACGGTGCGGCCCAAGTACGCCGGTGCGCTGCTGGCGCCCTGGCCGAACCGGCTGGCCGACGGCCGCTACGCCTTCGACGACGAGACGCACCAGCTGCCGCTGACCGAGCCCGAGCGCCTCAACGCGCTGCACGGTCTGGTCTGCTGGGACCGGTTCGCGGTCCGCAGCCGGGCGGACGACCGGGTGACGCTCGGCGACACGATCGTGCCGCGCGACGGCTACCCGTTCGAGGTCGACGTCGAGGTCGCCTACGTGCTCGACGAGGACGGCCTCACGACGAGGGTGACGGCGTCCAACGCCGGTCGTCGCCCGGCTCCATGGGGGACCGGACCGCATCCCTACCTGGTCGCCGGCGACGGTCCGGTGGACGCCTGGGAGCTTGCACTCGACGCGGACGAGGTGCTCGAGGTGACCCCCGACCGGCTGCTCCCGACCGGCCCTGCAGCCGGTCGGGAGCACACCCCTCGACTTCCGCGGAGGCCGGCTGGTGGGCGACGCCGAGGTGGACCACGCGTTCACCGGGCTGGCCCGCGGCGACGACGGGCACGCCCGGGTCACCGTACGCGCCGCCGACGGCACGGGTGTCGCCTGCTCGTGGGACCCTGACGAGCTGCCGTGGGTGCAGGCGCACACCGCCGACCACCTGGAGCCTGCACGGCGCCGGCGGGCCCTCGCGATCGAGCCGATGACCTGCCCGCCCGACGGCTACAACAGCGGCGCGGACCTGGTCGTTCTCGGTCCGGGCGACCGCCACCAGGTGGGCTGGCGGATCGCTCCCCTGCGCTGAGTGACACCCGGGTGGACCAGTCCACCGAGCGCCGAGCGCACCGACGAAACCCCCGAAACGCCTGACTCGGGTGGTGTCGCCGTGCCTAGACTCGGGCTCTCTCGTCGGCCTGCCCCGCTGCTCCCGGCCCGTGCCCCCCGGAAGAGGACCTCCGCATGCCCCGTCGTCCGTACGCCGCAGCCGTCGCGCTGCTGACCGCCGCCGCAGCCGTCGCCCTCGCCGCGCCGGCCACCGCCACCACCGCCACGGCGCGCACCTCGACCGCGGTTCCGCACGTCGTCAACGGCACCCACTACCGGAGCGCGGGCGTCGTGACCCGGCCCCCGACCGTGAAGGCGAACGCCTGGGCCGTCGTCGACATGGACACCGGCCGGGTGATCGGCGCGCACGACCGCCACGCATGGCTTCCGCAGGCGTCGACCATCAAGCTGCTGACCGCCATCACGGCCGCCGACCGGGTGCCCGCGCTGCCTCGGCACCGGGTCACCTGGGCCGAGGCGCACCCGCAGTACTGCACCTGCGCGGGCCTGGTCGTCGGGCGCCGCTACGCGCGCAAGGCGCTGATGGCCGGCATGCTGCTGCCCTCGGGCAACGACGCCGCCGAGGCGCTGGCCGGCTCCGACCCGCGGGGCCACCGGGCGTTCATCGCCGCCGAGAACGCGAAGGCCGCCGCGCTCGGCGCCGAGGACACCGTCGTCGTGACGCCCTCCGGGCTGACGGCGCGCGGCGCGCACTCCTCGGCGTACGACCTGCTGGTCTTCCTGCGGGCCGCGCAGGCCGACAGCGTGGTCGAGCCGATCCTCGACCTGGCGCACTTCGACCTCGGACCGCGCGTGGGGCCGAAGCACCGGGTCTACCGGCGCACCGACTACGTGAACCAGTACGTCGCAGCCAACCCGGGGACGCAGGGCAAGAGCGGCTTCACCACCCCGGCGCAGAACACGCTCGTGGTGAACACGCCGGTCGACGGCCACCACATCGGTGTCGCCACGCTCGGCTCGCCCAGCGGGTACTCCACCTCGGGAGCCCGGGCGCTGACGATGTGGGCGGACGCCAACTTCGCCAAGCTGGCGCCGATCGGCCGGCTACCGGCAGCACCGGGCCCGTCGCTCGCCCAGGGCTGAGCTCACCGGCTCCCACGACCCGGCTCACCCGGCGAGAGCGGTGTCCTCGGTCGCGAGCGCGGTGGCCACCGCGACCACGGCGAACAACGCCAGCGTGAGCACGTGCACGCCTGTGCACCACAGGCAGATCGCGTCGAGCCGGAAGAGCTCGACCCAGACGAGGTAGACGACCATCAGCACGCCGACCGACGCGGCGCCCAGCCGCAGCCGGGCCACGCCGTTGCCGGTCCGGTGCCAGGCGGTGGGCAGGCAGAGCAGCGTCATGGCCACGAAGAAGA
Source organism: uncultured Actinomycetota bacterium (assembly GCA_963811365.1). Taxonomy (GTDB): domain Bacteria; phylum Actinomycetota; class Actinomycetes; order Propionibacteriales; family Nocardioidaceae; genus CAWEQW01. The sequence continues at coordinate 103,653 of CAWEQW010000004.1, forward strand.
CCAGGCCCAGCACCGCGACCGAGATCCCCAGGATCGACGCGTAGCTGCTCGTGGTCACCTTCAGGCAGTTGACGGTGCCGGAGTCGGAGCAGGCGAGGGTCTGCGACGCGGTGAAGTGCTCGAAGGTGAGGTAGCCGGCGTCGAGCAGGCCGAGCACGCAGATCACCAAGGACGCGGGCGCTGACCAGCGCGGGAAGGAACGTACCTGCTGCTCCGCGACGGTCATGGTGACCTCACTGGCCGTTGAGGGCCTTGGCCGCCGCGGTGACTCCGGCGGAGCCGCAGACGTCAGCGGGCTTGTCGTCGGTCAGGGTGCAGAGCCGGGCGGTGATGACGTTCGCCGTGCCGAGCACGCTCTGCGCCACCTGGCTCTTGGGGTCGGACAGCGCCCGCGCGACCTGCAGGTGGCTCATCCCCTGGAGCACGCCCGGGTCGTAGCTGGCGCCGGAGATGAGGTAGCGCCCACCGAGGTCCACGAACGGGATCGCGCCCTGGCTCTGTGCGGGGACGTAGGGCGGCGCGTCGTAGGTGTCGAACAGCTTCTGGTCGGCGGCGGGCAGCGTGTCCAGCGGCGCGTAGGAGCTGCCCTGTCGCTGGTTGCTCTCGGTCTCGTAACCGCTGAACGACAGGTACGGGCTGTCGTACGTCGCCCCGTGGAAGGAGAGCGTGGCCGTGGACGGGTAGACGTCCTGCGCCGACGACGTGGTCTCGCCGAGCCCGTGGAAGGTGCCGAACCGCGACATCGCCGCGACGACGGCCCATCGCTCCGCGGCGCAGTAGGGGCAGTACTCCGCGCCGACGTACAGCACCCGAGGGAGCCCGTTCGCGGTCAGCGGCTGCCCCTTGGTGATCGGCGCCGGCGCCGACTTGACGGCCCCCACACCGACCTTGTCGAAGGCGGACGCGGGAACGCTCGCGACCGCGTCGACGACCGCGTTCGAGGCACTCGAGGTGCCCTGCCTGCCACCGGCGCTCGAGGACTGGCCGGTGGCCAGCTTGATGACGACCAGCCCGACGATCACCACCACGACCGCACCGACCGCGGTCAGGGAGAGCACCAGCCGGCGACGACGGCGGGCCTCCTCCGCCTTGAGGGCAGCCAGCTTGGCCTGGCGGCCTTCGAGGTCTTGGGCCTTTCGTCGTGCCACGCTGCCTGCTCTCGTCCCGGTCGACCCGCGGTCGACGTCGTCACAATCCCGAGCCGAGCGTACCGACCGACCTCGAAAGCCAGCCCGTCGACCGGCGTCGCACCGCCCGCGACGAGGTCAGCAGCAGGCCGCCGTCGCGGTGTCCGGGGCACAGCACGCCGCCCCGTCGGCCCGCTCTCCGAAGAAGGTCGGGCTGTCGGCGAGCACCGTGTAGACCTCCCACCGCTCGTCGTCCGGCGCCCCCTCGACCCAGAACTTGTCCTGGCTCGCGTAGCAGCAGGTCGTGCCGCGCTCGTCGACGGAGGCGAGCCCCGAGGCGACGAGCCTCGCCTGCTGGGCGTCCACCGCCTGCACGTCGGAGACCTCGACGCCGAGATGGTTGAGCGTGCCGCCCCGTCCCGGGTTCTCGAGCAGCACCAGCTTCAGGGGCGGGTCGTCGACGGCGAAGTTGGCGTAGCCGGGCCGGGTCTTGGCCGGCTCGACGCCGAAGAGGCGGGTGTAGAACGCGGTGGACGCCTCGACATCGTCGACGTTGAGGGCCAGCTGGATGCGTGACATGGCGTCTCCTTGGCTTGATATTGACCTCTGTCAATACCTGAGGCTGCCACATACATTGATATTCGTCAATATGTTGGCTAGACTGATGCCGATCTCGACACCGGAGGTGCCGTCCATGGCTGTGCGCGAGCTTCCCGTGCTGAACCAGCCCGAGGTGCGACCCTGCTGTCCGCCGCTGAGCCGCGAGCTGCTCGGTGAGCCCCAGGCCGAGACGCTGTCCTCGCAGTTCGCCGCCCTTGCCGATCCGGTCCGGCTGCGGCTGGTCTCTCTGCTCGCCAACGCCGACTCGGGCGCCGTGTGCGCCTGCGACCTGGTCCGGCCGGCCGGGCGGAGCCAGGGGACGGTGAGCCACCACCTGAAGGTGCTGTCGCGGGCCGGACTGGTCACCAGCGAGCGCCGCGGGCGCAACATCTGGTACGCCGTCGTGCCGGCCGCTCTGGAGGCGCTGCGCGACGTGCTGGCCGGCAGCTGATCCGGCCCCTGGCTGGCGCTACGCATAGACAGGTGTCAACATAGACGTATGTCGATGCTCTCTGCACTGCCGGTGCTGAGTGAGCCCCTGGCCCGCTGCGTGCCGCTGGCGCGCGAGCCGCTGGACGCCGCTCAGGCCGCGCAGCTCGCCCCGCTGCTCAAGGCGATCGCGGACCCGGTGCGGCTGCGGCTGCTGTCGCTCGTGCTCTCCCACGAGGGCGCCGAGGCGTGCGTGTGCGACCTGACGCCGCACTTCGACCTCTCCCAGCCCACGATCAGCCACCACCTCAAGGTGCTGCACGAATGCGGGCTGCTCGACCGCGAGAAGCGGGCCACCTGGGTCTTCTACCAGGCGCGCCCGGAGGCGATGGCAGCCCTGCGCACCTTGTTCACGAGCGCCGCCGAGGCGCCGGCGTGAGCGACGCGGTGCACGAGCTCCCGGCGTCGACCGCCGACGACAGCGTCCTCGAGCGGCTCTCGGTCCTGGACCGGTTCCTCCCGGTGTGGATCCTCGCCGCGATGGCCCTCGGCCTGCTGCTCGGTCGCGTGGTGCCCGGGCTCGACGACGCGCTGGCCGCCGTTCAGGTCGGAGACGTCTCGCTGCCGATCGCCGTCGGCCTCCTGGTGATGATGTACCCGGTCCTGGCCAAGGTCCGGTACGACGAGCTCGGCCACGTCACCGGCGACCGCCCTCTGCTGGGGGTGTCGATCCTGCTGAACTGGGTGGTCGGCCCCGCGCTGATGTTCGCGCTGGCCTGGGTCTTCCTCCCCGACCTCCCGGCCTACCGCACCGGCCTGGTCATCGTCGGCCTGGCGCGGTGCATCGCCATGGTGCTGATCTGGAACGACCTCGCCTGCGGGGACCGGGAGGCCGCCGCCATCCTGGTCGCCCTCAACGCGGTCTTCCAGATCCTCGCCTTCGCGCTCCTGGGCTACTTCTACCTCCAGGTGCTGCCCGGCTGGCTCGGGCTCGAGCAGGCCGCGCTGCAGGTCTCCGTCGGCGCGATCGCCCGCAGCGTGCTGGTCTTCCTCGGCATCCCCCTGCTGGCCGGGTTCCTGACCCGGACTCTCGGCGAGCGCGCGAAGGGCCGCGAGTGGTACGAGACCCGGCTGCTGCCGCGGATCGGTCCGGCCGCGCTCTACGGTCTGCTGTTCACGATCGTCATCCTCTTCGCGCTGCAGGGCGCACACGATCACCTCCCAGCCCCTGGACGTGGTGCGGATCGCGCGTACCGCTGCTCGGCGTACTTCGCGCTGATGTGGGGCGGCTCGATGCTGCTGACCCGGGGACTGCGGTTCCGACTACCCGCAGGCGACCGCGGTCTCGTTCACCGCTGCCGGCAACAACTTCGAGCTCGCGATCGCGGTGGCGATCGGCGTCTTCGGCGTCACCAGCGGCCAGGCGCTCGCCGGCGTGGTCGGACCCCTGATCGAGGTGCCGGCGCTGGTCGGGCTGGTCTACGTCGGGCTGTGGGCGCGCCGCTTCTTCCCCGACCAGCAGGCCCGTCCCGACCCGACCGGAGCCGTCCGGTGAGCAGCACCGTGCCCGACCGCCGCCCGAGGGTCGCGTCCCCCAGGTCGTCTTCGCCTGCGTCCGCAACGGCGGCCGCTCGGTGATCAGCCGGGTGCTCGCCGAGCACTACGCGGGCGGCCGCGTCGTCGCGCTGTCCGCCGGCACCCAGCCGGGCGAGCACATCCACCCGGAGGTCGTCGACGTGCTCGAGCGGCTCGGGCCTCGACACCTCCGCGCGAGCACCCGAAGCTGCTCACCCGCGAGACGGTCGCGGCCAGCGACCTCGCCATCACCCTCGGCTGCGGCGAGGAGTGCCCCTACGTCCCCGGGGTGCGGTACGTCGACTGGCCGGTCGACGACCCCGGCGGGCAGGACGAGGCCACCGTGCGGAGGATCGTCGCCGACCTCGACGCCCGGGTCCGGGGGCTGCTCGTCTAGCTGGTTCCGGACCTCGACCTGCCGCCGTCGGTGGTCGCCCCCGCCTGACCCGACGGCCGCGGTCTCCGGGTGGGCGGGACCGGGCTCAGCGGCGGGGGTCGACGTGCACCTTGGGACCTCCGCCCGCGTCCGGTGGACGGGCCCCGGCCAGCACCGCGCCGACCGCGTCGAGCCCGACCGTGCCGGCGACCAGCGGCCGGGGGTCGACGTCGCCACCGGCGTAGTGCTCGATCGTGCCGGCGAGGCCGGGCGATGCGCTGAGCACGCCGACGGCGGTGACGTCCTTCAGCGCGAGCAGCCGGGTGTCGACGCGGCTCGGGGTGCCCGCCAGCCCGACGTACACGACCCGGCGCCCCGGCTCCACGAGCTCCAGCGCCAGCGCCGGCAGGGCGGGGTCGTTGGACGCCTCGATGACGGCGTCGAAGGTCAGGGCGGGGAGGGTGTCGGCGCTCCACACGCCGTCGAACCCGAGGGACCGGGCGAAGGCGAGGGACCGCGGGGAGCGACCCAGGAGGTGCACCTGCGCGCCGGCCGCTCGCGCGAACATCGCGACCAGGAGGCCCGATCGTGCCGGGACCCATGACCAGCACCCGGTCCCCGGTCCGCAGGTCCGCACCCTGCACCGCGCGCAGTGCGTTGCCACCGGGCTCGACGAGGGCGCCCATCGCGTCGTCGACAGAGTCGGGCAGGGCATGCAGCGCGGTCACCGGTACGACGAGCTGCTCGGCGAGCGCGCCCGGCCACCCGCCGCGGATGCCGATCTCGTAGCGGTCGGCGCAGACGTGCTGGCGCCCGCTCCGGCACCTGCGGCACCGGCCGCAGCCGAGCATGGTGTCGCCGGTGACGCGACGCCCGAGCCAGGCCGCGTCCACCCCGACACCAGCCGCGGCGACGGTGCCCGACCACTCGTGCCCCAGCCGCATCGGGAAGTGGGCGTGGCCGTCCTCGAGGTACTGCATCTCCCCGGTGAAGAACTCGACGTCGGTGCCGCACACGCCGACCCGCGTCACGTCGACGACCACCTGGCCCGGGCCGGCAGCCGGAGCGTCGACCTCCTGGACCGCCGCCTCGTACGGGGCGGTGACGACGAACGCGCGCATGGTCCTGGCCTCGGAGTGAGCCGTCAGGCCCTCGGTGCCCGAGCCCACGCGGTGGCCGGCAGACCGGGGACGCCGACCTTCGCGGTGAACAGCCGGCCCGAGTCCGGGAAGGCGCGACGCTGCTCATCGGTGAGCTCGTCGGTGGCCGTGGTGACGACGAGCAGCTCCAGGTCCTCGCCGGCGAAGGCGACGCTGGAGGTGTGCGGCGCCGCGACCTCGACGCGACCGACGACGTCGCCCCGGGGGCTGTAGCGCCGTACCTCTCCGGCGCCCCACAGCGCCACCCACAGGTGGTCCTCGGCGTCGACGCAGATGCCGTCGGGCATGCCGTCGCCCATCTCCAGATGCACCCGCCGAGGACCGACGAGGCCGGTCGCCACGTCGTACTCGCGGGAGAAGACCACGTGGCGTGTCGTGTCCACGCTGAACATCGTCCGACTGTCGACCGACCATGCGAGGCCGTTGGACAGCGTGAGGTCGTCGTCGAGCACGGTGACCCGCCCGTCCTCGACGCGGACCAGGGTCTCCTCCTGCGACGGGTCCTCGCCGAGGGTCATCGACCCGACGAGGAACCGGCCCGCGGGGTCGACCTTGCCGTCGTTGAGCCGGCGGCGGGAGCCTTCGGGCAGCAGCCGGACGCCCTGCGTGCGCCGGCCGTCGGCTTCGACGCTCACGAGTCGGTCGTGGGCGGCGACCAGGAGGGCACCGTCGGCGGCCGCGACGACCGCACCGACCGTGGAGTCGAACTCCAGCCGCTGCCGGACGTCGACGGTGGCGCCGTCGAGCGCGCCGACGAGCACCGCGCCGGCCTGGATGTCGACCCAGAGCAGCCGCGAGCGCGGCGCGTCCCACAACGGTCCCTCGGCCAGCACGAACGCCTCACGCGTCGCCGGCGCGGCCGCCCAGGTCTCCATCACACCCTCCTCGTCGTCGGACAGGTACCGATTGGACCACGTCGCGAGACGTCGCTTCGAGAACGGCCCGCGGCCGCGCTGAGCCGCCTGTCCCCGCAGGGTCGAGACGCCGCGGTCCCCGGGTCGCCCGACCGGCGTCAGATGGTCGGGCAGGTGGTCAGCACCACCCACGCCGCCCCGTCGCCGCCGCGCTCTCCGCCCACGCGCCGGTAGCCGTCCCGGTAGCGAACCGACGGCAGCAGCGGGCGCGGCACCAGCATCGTCCCTGTCCGCCCACGACCGGCGACGGCGAGGGTGGCCAGGCTGACCCGCAGCTGCCAGGCCAGCAACGGCAGCTGGAACGGGGTGGTGCTCACCGGGCCGCACCGCAGCAGCCCGGCCCGGCCACCGGCCATGGCGACGGTCTTCGGCAGTCCGTCCTGCCACGACTCGGCCTGGCGTCCGCCGACGACGCTGCCGTGCAGCTGGCCGGCCGTCCAGACGACCCTCGGCGCCACGGCGAGCACCAGTCCCCCGGCGAGGCAGGCGGCGACGACGAGCCCCCGCCTTCCCGCGAACCGCCTCCGAACCGCGTGCAGGACGTCCGCGACGCCGACCCCGGCCACGACGCAGGCCAGGCCGACGGCCGGCATCAAGTAGCGCGGAGCACCGGTCGCGAGCCGTCCCTGCGCCAGGACGGCGTCGACCGCCAGCCACCCCAGCGCCGCCAGGCCGATCAGCCAGGTCGGGCGGCGGTCGCCACGCTGCCACGAGAGCAGCGCCACGGCGAGCCCGACCAGGAACAGCACGACCACCGGCCCGGACATGAGCGGCCAGGTCTCCCGGACGGTCGCGAGCCCCGGGTAGCGGCTGAGCAGCGGGCCGCCCTGGCTCTGGTGGGTGGCCGCGTCGGCCGACCGGGAGAGCCGGCCCGCACCGAACCAGTCCAGGGCGAACCACACTGCCGGGACCGCGACCCCGAGCAGACCTGCCAGGACGGTCGCCGAGAGCGTCCGCAGCCTGCGCCGCCTCGTCCCGCCGTGCAGCGCCAGCCACAGGGCGTAGCCGAGCACCGCCGGCCAGACCTCGGGTCGGAGCAGCCCGGCCACCACCAGCCAGACGAGCGCCGTGCGGCGGTGGGACCGGACGTGACAGTCGACGGCGGCGAGCACCGCTGCGGTCGTCCAGGGCTCCGACATGCCGTTGACGAAGAGCCGGCCGAGGAGCTCGCCGGCCAGCGCGAGGAAGACTGCGGCCACGCTCCCCGCCAGGGCACCGCCGAGCAGCCGACCCAGGCGGAAGGCGACACCGAAGGCGAGGAAGGTGCCGGCCCGCGCCACCAGCAGCCACAGGACCGGTGCGGCAGCGCCTGCGGGCGCGAGCAGGGCGTCGACGAACATCGGGAGCGGCTTCACCGCCGTGGCTGCGTCCCGGGTGTCCAGACCGAGGTGCGCGATCTCCCTGCCCCAGACCAGCCACGACCAGGCGTCGTAGGCGACGCTGTGCGGCAGCAGCACCAGGGTCGCGCCGGCCAGGACGAACGACCCGGTCACGAGAAGCACCCAGTCCCTGGCGCCACCGACCCGTGGGTCGGCCGGTCGGTCCGGCTCACTCGATGGTGACGTCATCTGACCCTTGTGGCCGATCCTCGTGGTGGGAGCGATCGTAGCTCCGCGCAGGCGTCGTTCGCGGCGTACGGCGACGGGGTGTTCCCCGCCCGATATAGGTTGTCTATCGCGCTTCTGGGGAATACCGCCGCGCGGCTGCGGACAGTGATCCGGTTCGCGACCCTGGTCGCGGTCGGCTTCGCGTCGACCTTCTCCGCCCTGGCCTCTCACCTCGGGATCGCCGACCCGGTCCCGCGCAGCGGCGCGACGCTGGCCAGGCCGGGCGAGAGGTGCCGGCCGAGCCGACCACCTGGCACGCCCGCTACCGCGCGGAGTTCCCCGGGTGCGTGCGGCGCTTCCGGGATCCTCACCAGGTTCGGGCCGACCTGCTCGTGGTCACCGGTGACGCCGCGGTGCAGCCGGCTGTCTTCGACCTGGCCTGGCGGCTCGACCACGACCACCGGCGCGGCAACGACGTGTGGGTGGTCGGGTCCTGCCGCTGAACCCTCGAGGGCGTCATCGTGACGGGGTCTCGAGAGACTTCACCCGAACGGCGGCTGCCGGGTCCTGCCCTTGGGCGAGGCCTCGGCCTGATGCGCCGCCGAGGACTGCAGTCCCGCTCGAACGGCTGAAGCCGGGCGAGCACGTGCGCCGGCACCGCTACAGCGGCACCGATGCCCGGTCCGCCGACAGCTGCGGGCCCGGTGCGTCACGCACGAGCGGCCGGGGCGTGCTCGTGGGTGCGTCCATGTCCAACGCACCCACGAGCACACCGAGATCGAGGACATCTCCATGCCTCGACCCGGATCCGTCTGGGCGGATCGCTCACGGTTGGCGGTGGCGGTGGGATTTGAACCCACGGAGGGCTTGAACCCTCACACGCTTTCGAGGCGTGCTCCTTAGGCCGCTCGGACACGCCACCGCCGACGAGGGTACTGGACCGCCTCCGGGCCGAGATCGGGCCGGGTCACCGGTGCGAGGGCGAAGAACTCGCGCAGCAGGGCCGACGCACTCGGCCTCGAGGACCCCGCCGACCACCTCGGGCCGGTGGTTCAGCCGACGGTCGCGCACGACGTCCCACAGCGAGCCGACCGCGCCCGCCTTCTGGTCGCACGGCCCCGAACACCAGGCGGTCGACGCGCGCCAGCACCAGCGCGCCGGCGCACATCGTGCACGGCTCGAGCGTGACCACCAGGGTGCAGCCGTCGAGCCGCCAGCCACCGCGTCGCCGCGCCGCCGCGCGCAGCGCCACCACCTCGGCGTGCGCGGTGGGGTCGGCGTCGGCCTCGCGCGCGTTGCGTCCGCGGCCGACCACGGAGCCGGCCCCGTCCAGGACGACCGCGCCGATGGGCACGTCACCCGTGCCCGGCGCAGCGCGCGCCTCGTCGAGGGCCAGCCGCATGGCGTCGGCCCAGCCGTCGTACCGGTCCATCAGGGGGCCGCGACCCCGAGCACCTCGCCGTACAGGGCGCCGAAGCCGAGCCGGGCGGCGATGTCGCCGAGCATCTCGTCGGGGAAGAGGTCCTCGTCGTCGTCGAGGAGCGCACCCATGTCCATGGCGCCCATGCCGAGGTCCGCGACGATGCCCAGGTCGCCCGCGGGCGCCGGCTCGTCCTCGTCGTCGGGCAGCGGCAGCTCGAGCGCGTCCACGGCCGAACGGGCGACCGGCCAGTCGGTCGCCGCGGTCACGTCGGACAGCAGCACCCGGGTCTGTGCGCCGAGCACCCGCACGAGCAGGAAGAAGTCCTCGTCGACCGACACCATGCCGAGGGCTCCCGCGTCGCCGGGCCAGCGGCGGAGCTCGGCGGCCAGCACCTCGACGTCGACGGCCCGGTCCTCCGCCAGCTCGGCGAGCTGCCAGACGCCCTCCTCGCGGTAGGCCACCAGGGCGAAGTCGACCGCATCGGCCGTGGCTCCCGCGTCCACCGACATGCGCTCCTCCTCGGGCGAGACGTCCTCGTCGAGGATGACAGAGTGCCCGGCCTCGCACCAGAGACGAACGATCCCCTAGGTTGTCGGCATGCGGATCCACGTCGCCGACCACCCGCTGGTCGCGCACAAGCTCACCGCTCTGCGCGACGAACGCACCGAGTCCCCGACGTTCCGGCGGCTCGCCGACGAGCTGGTGACGCTGCTCGCCTACGAGGCCACCCGGGACGTCCGCGTCGAGCCGGTCACCGTCCGGACCCCGGTCGCGCAGGCGCGCGGCACCCACCTGGCGCTGCCGAAGCCGCTCGTCGTGCCCATCCTGCGCGCCGGGCTCGGCATGCTCGACGGGATGATGCGGCTGCTGCCCACGGCCGAGGTGGGCTTCCTCGGCATGGTGCGCAACGAGGAGACGCTGCAGGCCTCGACGTACGCCGAACGGCTCCCCGACGACCTCTCCGGGCGCCAGTGCTACGTGCTCGACCCGATGCTCGCGACCGGCGGCACCCTCGCCGCGGCGATCCGGTTCCTCGTGGACCGCGGCGCCGACCACATCACCGCGATCTGCCTGCTCACCGCCCCCGAGGGGTGCGACAACGTGGAGAAGGGGCTGGCCGGCCTCGACATCCCGGTCAGCATCGTCACGGCCGGCATGGACGAGCGGCTGAACGAGAAGGGCTACATCGTGCCCGGCCTCGGGGACGCCGGCGACCGGCTGTACGGCATCGTCCGCTGACCTCCGACGCACCTCGCCCGCGGTCACCGCGCGGGAGAGCCCGGCGGGACCGCGGACGGAGCGGGGGTCAGAGGGTCTTCACGGCGCTGAGCAGCTTGCCGAGCGAGTCCTTCGCGTCCCCGAACAGCAGGGTCGTCTTGGGGTCGAAGAGCAGCTCGTTCTCGATGCCCGCGAAGCCCGGCCGCATCGACCGCTTCATGAACACGATCTGCTGCGCCTCGTCGGCGTTCAGGATCGGCATGCCGTAGATCGGCGCGCCGGGCGTCGTCTTGGCGGCCGGGTTCACGACGTCGTTCGCGCCGACGACGAGGACGACGTCGGTCTGCTTGAACTCGCCGTTGATGTCGTCCATCTCCTTGAGCTGCTCGTACGGCACCTGCGCCTCGGCGAGCAGCACGTTCATGTGCCCCGGCATCCGGCCGGCGACCGGGTGGATGGCGTAGTCGACGTGTACTCCGCGGGTCATCAGCACGTCGACGAGCTCGCGCAGGGTGTGCTGCGCCTGGGCCACCGCGAGGCCGTAGCCCGGCACGATGATCACCTTGTTGGCGTAGCCGAGCAGGATCGCGACGTCCTCGGGTCCGGCCGACCGCACCGGGCGGGTCGAGGCCTCCCCGGCGCCGAGCGTGGAGCCGCCCTTGAGGGCGCCGAACAGGATGTTGAGCACCGAGCGGCCCATCGCGGCAGCCATCAGCTTGGTCAGGAACGTGCCGGAGGCACCGACCAGGGTGCCGGCCACGAGCAGGACGGTGTTGCCGAGCACGTAGCCGCTCGCGGCCACCGAGAGGCCGGTGAACGCGTTCAGCAGCGAGATCACGATCGGCACGTCGGCGCCGCCGACCGGCAGCACCAGCAGCACGCCGAGCAGCAGGCCGACCAGCCCCAGCAGGACGCCGATCCACACCGCCGGGCTGGTCACCGTGAGCACCCACAGCACCACCGCCACGAGCATGCTGGCACCGAAGGCGATCGGCAGCCCGGTGAAGATGACCGGCCGCGAGGTCATCAGCTCCTGGAGCTTGGCGAAGGTGACCAGCGATCCGGCGAACGACACGGTGCCCACCAGGATCGTGAAGCCGGTGGCCACCAGGGCGAACGACGCGGTGTCCGCGGTGTTGCTGTTGCTGAGCTCGAGCAGCGCCACCAGCGCAGCAGCGCCACCGCCGACGCCGTTGAACAGCGCCACGAGCTGCGGCATCTGGGTCATCTGCACGCGGCGCGCACCGACGAAGCCGACCACGGCGCCGATGGCGATCGCGACGAGGATCCAGCCGACATGGTGGAGGTCGGCGTAGAAGAACACGACCACGCAGGCCAGCACCGCGCCGAAGGCGCCGATGAGGTTGCCGCCGCGGGCGGTCCGCGGACCGGAGAGCCCCTTGAGCGCCAGGATGAAGCAGATCGCAGAGACCAGGTAGGCGAGCTGGGCCCAGACCGGGGTGCCGTTCACGGGCGGGCTCCGTCCTGCTCGGAGGGCGCGGCCGACTTCGGCTTCTTCCGCACGAACATCTGCAGCATCCGGTCGGTGACCACGAACCCGCCGACCATGTTGACCGAGGCGAGCACCACCGCGACGAGGCCCACCACCAGCTCCAGGGTGTTCTCCGCGTAGCCGGTCACCAGGATGGCGCCGAGCAGGATGATGCCGTGGATCGCGTTGGCTCCCGACATCAGCGGGGTGTGCAACGTCGAGGAGACCTTCGAGATCACCTCGATGCCGACGAACACGCTGAGGACGAAGATCGTCAGCCAGACGACCGCCTCGCTCATGGGGTGCCTCCTTCGGACGGCGCGGACGGGGCGGAGGGGGCGTCGGGACCCTCGAGCAGCTCGCGGGTGGGGACGTGCCAGACCCGGCCCTCGTGGGTGACGCAGGAGCCCGCGACGATCTCGTCCTCGAAGTCGGGGTCGAAGGCGCCGTCCCGGGTCATCAGCGTGACCAGGTTGACGATGTTCTGGGCATAGAGGCGGGAGGCCGGTCCGGGCATCTGGCTGGGCACGTTGGACCCGCCCCACACCTGCGCGTTGCCGATGCGCACGACCTGGCCGGCCACGGATCCCTCGACGTTGCCACCGGTCTCCGCGGCGAGGTCGACGACCACCGAGCCGGGCTTCATCGGCTCCACCATCGAGGACGTGACGAGCATCGGGGCCCGGCGGCCGGGCACCGCGGCGGTGGTGATCAGCGCGTCGGCAGCGGCGATGTACGGCGCCAGCAGGTCGCGCTGCCGCTGCGCACGGTCCTCGGTCATCTCCCGGGCGTAGCCACCGGCACCCTCGAGGGTCTCGAGCTCGAGGTCGATGCTCTGCGCGCCCATCGAGCGGATCTCCTCCGCGGCGGCCGCCCGGACGTCGTACGCCTTGACGACGGCGCCGAGGCGCTTGCAGGTGGCGATCGCCTGCAGGCCCGCCACGCCGGCGCCGAGCACGACCACCTCGGCGGGCGGGACGGTGCCGGCGGCGGTCATGTTCAGCGGGAAGAACCGGCGCAGCAGCCCGACCGCGACGATCGCGGACCGGTAGCCGGCGACCAGCGCCTGCGAGGACAACGCGTCCATCGACTGGGCGCGCGAGATCCGCGGCACCAGCTCCATCGCGAACGACGTGATGCCGAGGTCGCGGAGGTCGGCCACCAGGTCCAGGCTCTGCCCGGTCGGCAGGAACGAGAGCGTGGCGGTGCCGCTGCCGAGGCGGCGTACCGCGAAGGAGTCCAACGGGTTGACCGAGACGACGAGGTCGGCGTCCAGGACGGCGTCCTCGCTGACCTGCGCGCCGACGTGGAGGTACTCCTCGTCGCCGTGCAGCGCCCCGGAGCCGGCGCCCGGCTCCACCGCGACGTCGTACCCGAGCACGGTGAGCTTGCCGACCAGCTCGGGCACCATGGCGACGCGCGCCTCACCCTCGCGAGTCTCTCTTGCGACTGCGATCTTCACCTTCGAAACCTATGGCACCCGGCCCACCCGGGAGGTCATTTGCGACCTGTCTCACAGGTGTGTCCGAGGTGGCGCCGCAGCATCGCCCCCGGCTACGGCACCCGAGAGGGCCGTCGGCTCTGCGCGAAGTGCACGGTGGCGCGCCATCCCAGCATGGTGAGGGCGAGGAACAGCACGGCGACGACGAGGAAGCCGACAGCGATCCCCCGGCCGGAGGCTGCGCGCAGCAGCATGCCGAGCACGTAGGTGACGGCCAGGACCACCACGCCCTCGGGCCAGGTCCGACTCGTCCGCCGGCCGCGCCACAGCAGGCCGGCGTGCGCGACCACGACGGCCAGCGCGTAGGGCCACACGATGGCCAGCACGACCGACTCGGAGTCGCCCGCCTCGTGGGAGGTCTTGCCGCCGACTGCGAAGGCGAGCACACACACGAGATCGGCGACGACGGGGAGCAGCCAGCGCACGGTGGGTCGGGGCGCGTTCGGGGTCACGACCCCAGGATCGCAGGCGGTGCGGACCGGTCGGCAGGACGGTCACAGAGACGGCACGACCGCGACATGGGCCAAGATCGACCTGTGACAGGGAGCCAGGACCCCCCAGCCTCGACTGCACCACCTCCGGCGCGAGGTCCCGCACGGCGGTGGGTCCGTGCGCGCCCCGCCGACGTCATCGACGTGTTCGTCTACGTGGTCGTGCTCAACCTGGCGATCGAGTACCTGCCTGCGGTGATCAGCGAAGGGTTCACCCTCTCACTGCTGACCGCGGTCCTGCTCAAGGTCGCCCTGGAGGTGGTGATCGTCGCGAAGGGCGCGGTCGTCGACCGGTTCCGGGCCGCGACGACCAGGCGCGGCAAGGCGGCCGCCGGTCTCTCGCTCTGGGTGGTCGCCGCCGGGAGCAAGCTGGTGGTCCTCGAGCTGGTCGACCTGGTCTTCGGCGACGCCGTGAGCCTGGGCGGCTTCGTCCCCGTGACGCTGCTGGTCGTCGCGCTGCTGCTTTCCCGGGCCGCCGTACGGCGGCTGCTGCACGACACGCCTTCCGGCGCCGGGTCCGGCTCCGGCTCCGGGGGTGCCGTGGCCTGACGCATGATGGCGCCGCAGCCCGTCGGACCGGCACTCGACCACCCCACACACGTGCTCCAGGCGTGCAAGGACGCCGGCCCCGGGCCGACTGCCGGTCTGACTGGTCGCAACCTAGTCGACCCTGCGTGCGACGACGTACAACCGCTGCGTGCTCTCACCCCGCGCAGCGATGGGTCCGCGCACGTACCACTCGGCGTCCACGAGTCCCGTCGCCCGCACGCTGCTCAGCACGGTGGCCGGCTCGTGGAGCACCAGGTCCAGGTCGACCTCGGCGTCGAACCACGCATCGACGTGGCGCACCTCGGCGCCCGCGTGCAGCGCGAGGACGAGCCACCCACCAGGCAGCAGCGGGCGCGCCAGGGCGGCGACCGCGTCGGGCAGCTCGGAAGCGGCGAGGTGGATCAGTGAGTACCACCCCAGAACGGCAGCCCATCCGGCGCTTGTGGGAGGACGGCTCAGCCGCCTCAGGTCCCCCACGTCGAAGCGACATGCGGGGAACCGCCGCCGCGCCTCCTGCACCATCGCCGGCCGACAGGTCCGTCCCGCAGGCATCGGCGCCGCGTGCGGCCAGGTAGCCGGTCACGTGTCCCGGGCCGCAGCCCGCGTCCATCACGGGTCGCCCGGCCGCATGCGCCGCAACCCGGTCCAGCAGCCAGGTCTCGAACGGCAGTCCCGGGAGCTCGTCGACGAGGGCGTCGGCGTACGCACGCGCCACCGCGTCGTACGACGAGCGGACCCGGGCGTCGCGCAGGTCGGCACCGCCGGCGATCACGACGTCGCGGTCCACCGCCTCGGTGGCCACCGTCGCCGTCTCCTGGGGGGCCGGCCCCAGCAGGTGCACCCACCGGTGGTCCTGCTGGCCCGGTCGGCGGGCAAGCTCTCGCACGAGCGGCTCCGGACGCTCCGCCATCCGGCGCAGGCACCGTTCCACCTCGCCACGGTCGGCGAAGGCGTGCAGCCGCTCGGTGCGGGTGCGGAGCTCACCCGGCGCCTGCGCGCCGCGCAGCAGCAGCACGGTGAGCACGGCACGCTCGTCGGGCTCGAGGCCGAGCCGTTCGTCGAGAGTCTGGTGGTACTTCAGCGTCCGACGCCCGGTGTCGGACCACACCACCCGCAGCAGTCCCCGGTCCTTCAGGGCGCGGGCCGCGCTCTCCACGGCCTGCTGGTCGAGGTCGACGACGGGATCGCGGTTGCTGGTCTGGTTGCAGGCCTGCCGCAGCGCGTTGGCCGTGAGCGGGTACGACGCGGGCACCGTCGACTGCTTCTCCAGCAGACTGCCCAGCACGCGCTGCTCGTCGGGCTCGAGGACGGGTAGGTCGCTCACGCTGACGACCTTAGGCGAGGTTGCAGCCAGTCGGACCGGCAGTTCGCCCCGGGTCAGGCGTCCTGTCACGCGTGGAGCACGGGTGCGGGGTCGGCGAGTGCCGGTCCGACTGGCGGCGGCGGCACCGCCGGTGAGGACACGGAAGGGACGACGGCTGCCCGACGTGCCGTGCCAGGACGTCGATCAAGTACGACGATCCGCTGCAGCGTGCCGGGGTTGTGCCGCTCGTTCCACCACGGGACACGGCGCGGCGCCTCGAGTGGAAGGCCCCTCGATCGTCGCGTCGGCGAACCCCCACACCCGCACGCCCGGATCTGTGCGGCGCGGCCTGCGGCTCGTGGCCACGTGGAGCCCGCGCCCTCCTCACTCGCCGGTGGCGCCGTCGACCGCCTCGCGAAGCAGGTCGGCGTGCCCGTTGTGCCGCGCGTACTCCTCGATCATGTGCACGAAGATCCAGCGAAGGTCGCGCGTCCGGTCGGGGTGGTCCCCCCGGCTCGGGACCACGGTGTCCAGCGAGCGGTCCGCGACGGCGGAGCGGGCCTGTGCGCACTCGGCGCGGTAGGAGTCGAGGTCACTCTCCGCGTCGGCGTCCTCCACGTCTTCGAAGTCGAGACCCACGGCATCCGGGTCGTAGGGCATGGTGTGGTTCTCCTGCGCGGCGTGCATCCGGAACCACCACCGCTCCACCTCGGTCATGTGCCGGACCAGTCCCAGAAGAGACAGCCGTGAAGGCGGCACCGCCCGGCGCCTGAGCTGATCGGCGGTGAGGCCGGCGCACTTGGTCAGCAGCGTCGCCCGGTGGTAGTCCAGCCACTGGTCGAGGCTGGACCGCTCGTCGGAGACCAGGTCCGGCTCCGCCCGGTCCACCGCCGGCGCCGTCCACGGGATCGTCACCGGCTCAGCCAACCACCCGACGCCACGCCGGGACAAGGTGAAGCGGTCAGGACGTCGAGGCGACGTCCGGCCGGGCCAGCGCGAGCTCGCAGACGGCCGAGAACCCCTGCGACTCGATGCCCATCGCGACGTTCGACCGGGTGTACAGGTTCGCCAGCGCGACCTGGGTGGTGAGCTCGACCATCGCCGGCTCGCCCAGCTGCTCCAGCAGCCCGGCGAACTGCTCGTCGGTGACGGTCGGCGGCGTGGCGGTCATCGCCTCGGCGAACCCCAGGACCTCGCGCTCCAGTGGGGTGAAGACGTCCGAGGTGCGCCACACCGGCACCTGGCTCGCCTTCCGCTGGTCCAGGCCCTGGTTGTGGGCGTGGAAGTAGCCGAAGTCCAGGCACCACGAGCAGCCGACCTGTGCGGCCACGGCCAGGTGCGCGTACGACTTCAGGTTCTCGTCACAGGCGCTCCACCTCTGCGCCTTGCCGCTCACCGCGAGGAACGTCCTCAGCACGGCTCGGTTGTGGAAGTAGACGCCCACCGGCTCGGGCACCTCGCCGAGCAGCCTCCTGCTGAAGCGCTTGACGATCGCGCCGAGGACACCGGTGATCGGAGCGGGCTGGATACGCGCAGTGCCGGTCATGTCGTTCCCCTCGGTTCGGTGGTCACGACCTGAAGACACCGGCCGCGGCCGCCGTGTGACACCCGCCCTGGCGCCGGGTCAGGACCGCTCAGCTCTGGGTGGTGAACTGCTTCCTGCCGCTGCCGGCGAGCCAGTCGCTCCACGACACGTTGTAGGCGGCGTACCCGTTGTCCCCGGCGGCCTTGCCGCGGGGCGAGCCCGAGATCGTCACCGGGTCGCCCTGCTTGGTGAGGTTGTAGTACCACTCCGCGTCGGCGTAGGAGAGGTGGACGCAGCCGTGCGACCCGTAGCTGTGCCCCGGGTACGGGTCGCCGGTCGAGTAGTGCAGGTAGGTGCCCGACCACGTGATGCGCACGTCCCAGGGCAGCACGATGTCGTAGTAGTTCGGGTCGCTCTTGTTGCACGCGATGTGCACGCTGCACGACGTCATCCGGACGGTGCGCGACTTGTTGACCACGGCCATCGTCCCGTCCCAGGAGGGCCACCGGGGGCTGCCCGCGTCGCTGGGCATCGTGCGCAGGGTCTTCCCGTCCCGGGTCACCACGGTCTTGTGCTGGTTCACGTAGACGTGCGTGCGTACGTCGGCGCCGATCTTGAAGTGCCGCGTGTAGCTGTGCGTGCCGTAGCGCCCGTGACCGTCGCCGACGTGGTCGAAGCGAGCGACCATCGACACCGTGGTCCCTGGCTGCCAGAACGTCTTCGGGCGGAAGTCGACGCGTTGGGAGCCGAACCAGTGCCAGGCCCCCACCACCGGGGTGGACGTGGTCAGCTCGATGTGCTTCTCGATCTGCTTGCGAGCCGAGACCTTCACCGGATCCGTGAAGATGATCGAGATCGGCATCGCCACGCCCACAGTCGTCCCGCTGAGCGGGGCGATGCTCTCCAGCAGCATCGGGGGACCTGTCGGGTAGTGCTTCGTCGGCGTGGGGCTGGCCGAGGGCGAGGCCGACGCGTCCGCCGTTGCCGGAGCGGACGGTGAGGCCGAACCGGACGGCGACGCCGCGGAGTCGGCGGCCGGCGCCGAGCCCGACCCGGCGCAGCCCGCCAGGGCCAGCAACAAGCCGGCCAACCCCGCCGCCGAAGCGGCGCGAAGACTTCCTGTGCGGTTCATCGAAGCGATCGGATCCTCCCTGGGAGCGATGAGCATGACAACACAACCCGCGGCGGGGCTGCCTGTCCAGTGAACCTCCCTCACCCAAGCCCTCGCACGGCGGGCCGGCAGTGACGAGTTCTCCTGCCCACCGGGTGAGCGCCGTCATCGCGCACTGCCGGGAGCTGCCGCGACCGAGCCGACCGCACCTGAAATCTGCCTGAAAGCTGCCTCGAGGGGTCGCCAGCACGTAGCCGACCACGATATAACACAAGGGACCACTGGAACGCATCCAGCCCGGGCCCCGCCGTGATCGCTCCGCACTTCCCCCATGACTGCAGAGGTGCGTCGCTCATGTGCATGACTCTCTACGCAACCACCGACTCCGACCTCGCCTACATCCGCCTGCTCCGCGCCGGCTACCGGGTCTGCCGCCGCCGTTCCGTCGGCGACCGCACCGGGGAGCTGCTGGTGCAGACCCCGGGGGACACGGAGTCCGAACGCAAGCAGGTCCGCGAGCTCGTCCGGCTCAGTGACCCCGCTGCGGACGTGTTCGAGCTGGCCTGACTGTGGGCGGGGCGCCTCGCGCCGGAGCGTTGCCCCGTGCTGTCCTCGGCTCAGGCCTGCGGGGCCGTCTCCTGCTTGGCGAGCGAGTAGAAGAACAGCGCCACCGGACGGTAGATGACGTGCGCGAACTTCGTGAACGGGATGAACAGCAGCAGCTCCATCGCGATCGCCACGTGCACGAGGAACACCCAGTAGCCCCACACCGGGGTCGGCGGCACGTAGAGAGCGACCTCGATCAGGAAGCCGGTGAAGCCCGTCACCCAGAGGAGGGTCAGGAACGTCCAGTCCGACGGCGTGGATACGGTGGCCGCCCGGTTGTACCTCCGCCACCGGTTGACCGCGAACATCGTCACGCCGTACATCAGCATGAGACCGCCGATGGTGCCGATCAGCCGTGACGGATACCAGAGGGGGATCGGGGTCCCGGTCTCCTTGATGCCGACGACGTCCAGCCCGTAGTCGAGCGAGGTGGCGACCAGCAGCCCGATGAAGCCCCAGATCGTCATGGCGTGGATGAACCAGCGCCTGCGGTACCACGGCTCCACGGGTCGGTCGTCCTTGCAGTCACGGCGATAGCGGCGCTGTCCGATGGACTCGATGCCGACCGAGAACCACAGCGCCCTGAGCGTGCGCCTGCGGGCCGCGGCGGTCTCGACGAGCGACTTCCAGTGCACCTGCTCCTTGCGGGCCATGCCGCGGGCCATCGACACCATGCCGCCCACGCCGGCCACGGCCACGACGGCCATGACAGCGATGCCGAGCCAGTGCACGACGTGGTTGGGCACGAACGTGAAGAGCTCCAGCGAGCGCGTGGGGACGATGTCGCTCGAGGCGTAGAGGAAGCCGGCCAGGAGGAAGAACAGCACCAGGGAGACCACGGTGCCGAGGATCGGCCTGGTGTAGAGCAGCTTGGCGATCCGGGTCCGGTCATAGCTGGCGGTCGCGTAGCGCCGCGCCGACGCCATGAACTCGCCTGGGTCCGCCTCCGTCGGACAGCTGTCGGAGCACAGCCCGCAGTGGTAGCAGGTCCACAGCTCCTTGCTGGCCCGCAGCTCGTCGGTCATCCCGACCTGCGCGTAGCGGATCATCCGCCGCGGGAACAGCGCGTCGTTGTCCGACAGGGGGCAGATCGCCGTGCAGTTGCCACAGCTGAAGCACGCGCTCACGTCGGCGGCGCCGAAACGCTGCAGGTCGGCAAGCAGGTTGGTGTCGGCCAGAGTGGTCATGACGTCGCCTTCTGGCTGACGGCGCGGTACTGGAAGTAGCCGTCGTCGTCGGCATCGGGGACCTCTTCGACCTGGCCGTAGCGGCGCATGCCCATCACCCAGAACAGGGTCTCGCGAGGCGGAGCGCCGATGCGTTCGGCGATGCCGGGGATGGTGAGAGGTCCGTCTCCCAGCGCCGCCAGGATCGGCGCGTGCATGAGAGGCTCCTCGCGGATGACCTCCCTGGTCGGACGCAGGGCGTCGTCGGTGAGCGTCGTGTTCATGCCACAGGCTCCTTCGGCAGGGCCGGGACGAGGCCGTCGATGGCGGCTCGCATCTGGGCGTCGGTGTACCCGAGGAGGTCGATCGCGCCCTCGGGGCAGTACGGCACGCATCCTCCGCAGCCCTTGCAGGTCGCCGCGGAGATGGTGGCGCGGTGTCCCTCGTCGCAGACGTACGTCGAGATCGCGTCGTAGGGACAGCTCGCAAGGCACTCGTCGCAGCCGGTGCAGGCATCGGCGTGCACGGTCGCGACGAGCGGGTCCAGCTCGGCGAAGCCCTTCTTGAGGAGGGCCGCGCTCTGCGCGACGGCGGCGAGCCCCGAGGCCACGCTCTCCGGCGCGGTCTTGGGTCCTTGGCAGGTACCGGCGATGAGGACCCCGTCGACGACCGTCTCGACCGGTCGCAGCTTGGGATGGATCTCGTTGTAGAAGCCGTCGGTGCCGAGCGGAAGCTTGAGCAGGTCGGTGAGGCCGGCGTTCTCGCGCGGGACCATCCCGGTCACCAGGACCACGAGCTCGACGGGGAGGGTCACCTCGATCCCCTCGGTGAGCACGTCCGTGGTCGTCACCTGCAGCCGTCCGCTGTCGGTGCGGGCCACGGTGGGCGGCCTGTCGTCGGGGAACTTCATGTAGACCGAGCCCGCCTGGCGCGAGTCGGTGTACATGAGCTCGTGCTTCCCGTACGCGCGGATGTCGCGGTTGAGGTGGTACTGCTTCACCGACGGGTCGAGCCCCGCGACCTCCAGCGATGCGTGGATCGTGGCCGCGCAGCAGAACTTCGAGCAGTACTCGTTGCCGCCCTTCTGCCGACTGCCGACGCAGTAGATGTAGGCCACCGACCTGACCCTGCGGCCTCGGTAGGTCAGCGGGCCCTCGGCGGCGTCGACCAGCGCCTTGAACTCCGGCAGCGTGAGGACGCCTTCGATGCCGTAGCCGAGCTCGCCCGCCTCCGGCTGGTAGGTGTCGAAGCCGGTGGCCACGACGATGGCGCCGACGTCGGTGGGGATCACGTCGGTGCGGCCGTCCGGCCGGGTGACCGTGACCTCCGCGACGTAGTTGCCGAAGCTGCCCGACTTGCCGGTCAGCTCGGCATTGGTCCAGACCGTGATCGCGGGTCGCATGGCCACCTCGTGGATGAGGAGGTCGATCTGCGCCCTGCCGGTCCCGTCATGAGGGAACATCGGTCCGAACGTGCCGACCCAGCCGCCGAGCACGGCCGTCCTCTCGACGAGGAACACGCTGAGCCCGATGTCGGCCAGGCCCACTGCCGCCCGGAGGCCGGCCACGCCGCCGCCGACGACCATGGCCTTGGCCTGGGTCTCGACGACGAGGGGGACGAGCGGCTCGGACAGCCGGGTCTTGTTGACCCCTGACTTCACCAGGCCGATGACCTTCTCGGTCGCCCCCGAGAAGTCGTCGGTGTGCGCCCACGAGCCCTGCTCGCGGACGTTGACCTGGGTGTAGTTGTAGGGGTTCATCTCGGCGCGCTTGGAGACGTTGCGGAAGGTCACTTGGTGCAGCTTCGGCGAGCAGGAGGCGACGACCAGGCCGTCGAGGCCACGGCTTCGAATGTCGTTGATCATCTCCTTCTGGGTGCCGTCGGAGCAGGCGAACATCGTGGTCGTCGAGACGACCACGTCCGGGTCGTCCTCGAGTGCGTCCGCGACGGCCTGCACGTCCACGTAGTCGGAGATGTTGCCTCCGCAGTGACAGATGTAGACGCCGATGCGGCGCTGTCCGCCTTCTCCGACGGGTTCGATCGGCAGGCTCGTCCGCCCGGAGCCCTCCTCGTTCATCGGGGTCCCGGTCTCGGGCTCCTGGCTCATGCCGGCACCTCCTCTCCGACGTGGGCGTGCTCCTCGAGGTGTGCGGCCACCTGGGCGACCGCGGCTCCCGCATGGAGGATCGTGTCGACGATGTCCTTGGCGCCCGCGGCCGTGCCGGCCACGAAGACGCCCGGGATGTCGGTCTGTCCGGGGTCGAGGTTCTCGCTCGGCTCGGCGACGTAGGCGAACTCGTCCAGCCCCAGGTCGGCGTCGACGAAGAGTCGCTCGACGTCGCGGTTGGGCTGGATCCCCACCGCCAGGACCACGAGGTCGTACTCCGCCTCGACGATCCCGCCGCCGTTCTCGATGTCCTCGTAGCGCAGGACCAGGTCACCGTTGTCGCGCTCGGTGATCTTGGAGACGCGTCCCTTGATGTACTGCGCCCCCATGTCCTTGGCCTGCTCGTAGAACTCGTCGTACCGCTTGCCGGCGGCGCGCATGTCCATGTAGTGCATGCTCACGTCGGCGAGCGGAAGTGAGCCCATGATCAGCTGGTTCTGCTTGATGGAGTACATGCAGCAGAACTTCGAGCAGAGCTCGTTGCCGACCTGCTTGTCGCGAGAGCCCGTGCAGGAGACGTAGGCGATCCGGTCGGGCACCTTGCCGTCGCTGGGCCGAAGGATGGTGTTGAACGGCCGGGTGGGCGCGAGCAACCGGTCCATCTGCATGCCGGTGATGACGTTGGGGAAGCGGCCGAAGCCGTACTCCGGCTTGAGATCCGCCGCGAACAGCTTGTGGCCGGTCGACACCACGACGGCGCCGACCTCGAGCTCCGAGACGGTGTCGCGCAGGTCGAAGTCGATGCAGTCCGCGGGACAGGCCTTGACGCACTCCTGACACTCCGAGCAGACGCCGCAGTCCAGGCAGCTGCCCGCGCCGGCACGGGCCTGGTCCTCGGTCAGCGCTGCTTCGATCTCGGCGAAGTCGGAGGGGTCCGGGACCAGCCGAACGTCCCCGCTGACTGGGTGCCGGTGCCCGAAGGCGGTCTGCCGGGCGAGCACGGTGTCGTAGCCGACCGTGGGCAGCCGGTCGTCCAGCGCGGTGAAGCCGTCCAGCGGCAGGTCGTGCAGCCAGCGGTCCAGCATGTGCGCGGCCCGGCGGCCCGCGCCGATCGCCGTCGTGATGTCCGTGGCGCCGGTCGTCACGTCACCCGCCGCGAACAGGTAGGGGATCTCGCTCTGCAGCGTCACCGGGTCCACTTTGATGCGGTCGCTGCGGGACGCACCGGCGACCTGGGCGTAGAGCGCTGCGTCCGGGCTCATGCCGATGGTCGAGATCACCACGTCGCAGTCCCGGACGTACTCGCTGCCCGGAATCGGCTCGGGACTCCGGCGTCCGGAGGCGTCCGGTTCGCCCAGCCGCATCTTCTGAAGGGTGAGTCCCACGACCTTGCCGTCCGTCGCCAGCACCTCGGTGGGGTTGACCAGCAGCTCGAAGATCGCGCCCTCGGCCTCGGCGTCCTCGGACTCGACATGGTGGGCCGGCATCTCACCGCGACCGCGGCGGTAGACGACCCGCGACTCGGCTGCACCCAGCCGCTTGGCCACCCGGGCGGCGTCCATCGCGACGTTGCCGCCGCCCACGATGGCCACCCGGCGGCCGGTGAGGTCGGGGGCGTTGCCGTTGGCCACGTCGTTGAGGAAGTCCAGCCCGTTGAGCGAGCCCTCGGCATCCTCGCCAGGGACGTTCATGCGGCTGGCGACCTGCGTGCCCGTGGCGACGATCATCGCGTCGTACCCCTCGGCTCTGAGGTCCTCGAGGTCGCTGACCGGAGCGTCGCACTCGATCTCCACCCCGAGAGCGGTGAGGTTGGCGATGTCTGCGTCGACGACGTCGTGGGGCAGCCGGTAGACCGGGATCGCGTGGCGCAGGAAGCCTCCCGGCGCCGAGCGCCTCTCCAGGATCTTCACCGCGTAGCCCTTGCGAGCCAGCTGCCAGGCGGCGGTGAGGCCGGCCGGACCGGAGCCAACGATCGCGACCTTCTTGCCGTTGGGGGGATCGACCTCGACGGCCGGTCCGTCGCCGCCGTTCGTGTAGTGCTGGTCGGCCGCGAACCGCTTGATCAGCCGGATCGGCACGGGGCCCTCCAGCTTGGTGCGCGTGCACTCGGTCTCACAGGGCGCGTAGCAGGCCCGGCCCAGGGTGCCGACGAGCGGCGTGGCGTCCAGAACGAGCTCGAACGCCTCCTCGTACTTGCCCTCGCGGACCAGGGACACGTACCCGTGCGCCTTGATGCCCGCCGGACAGGCACCGATACAGGGTGAGGTGCCCTCGCGCTCCAGAACGGCCTTCTTGGGAACCGCCTGAGGGAAGGCGATGTACGCCGCCCGCCGGGCCGACAGGTCGGCGTTGAACTGGTCCGGGACCGCGACGGTGCAGACTCGCTCACAGTCCTGGCAGCCCGTGCAGGCATCCCAGTCGACGAAGCGCGACCGCGACCGCACGGTGGCGTTGAACCGGCCGCCGTCGCCGCGCCGGATGCCCTGCACATCGCTGTAGGCCATCGTGGTGATGTTCGGGTGGTTGATCGTCGAGGACATCTTCGGGCCAGAGATGCAGCTGGCGCAGTCCAGGGTCGGGAAGACCTTGCTGAGCAGGATCATCCGGCCACCGACGCTGGCCTCCTTCTCCACCAGGAGGACCTTGTAGCCCATGTCGCCCAGCTTCAGCGAGGACTCCATGCCGGCGATTCCGCTGCCGATGACGAGGACGTCGTAGTCCATGACGATTGCTCCAGTCTCGAACGTTGGCCCGGGCGGTTCATTCCGGCTCGCCGCTCGGTGCGGCCTGGCCCGGAACGACGTCCGCCTAGATGAAGAGGTTGACGTTGGCCTCGTCGGCGTCGCCGAGGTAGGAGGCCACGCCGGCGTACTCGAGCCCGTCGATGAGCTCTTCCTCCTTGAGCCCCATGACGTCCATGGACATGGTGCAGGCGACCATCTTGATCTCCTGCTCCTTGGCCATGTCGATGAGGTCGCCCAGGGACGTGATGTTCTGCTGCCGCATCACCTTCTTCATCATTCGCGGCCCCATCCCGGCCATGTTCATCCGGGAGAGGCCGAGGTGCTCGGGCCCCTTGGGCATCATGAACGCGAACATCCTCTGCAGCCCGCTCTTGGGCTGGGCGGTCGAGCCGTCCGGCTTGCGCAGGGCGTTCAAGCCCCAGAAGGTGAAGAACATCGTGACGTCGTCGCCCATGGCGGCTGCACCGTTGGCGATGATGAACGCGGCCATGACCTTGTCGAAGTCGCCGCTGAAGACGATGACCGTCTTCTTGCTGGTATCCACTGGTGACGCCTTTCAGGTCTGCCGGTCAGCCGACCGGGACCGCAACGGGTCCCAGCGCGGTGAGTGACTCGGCGAACTCATGCATGTAGTTGACGAATGGCTCCGCGCACACGGAGCAGATGGCGGCCATCTTGAGCCGGCCCGGCTCGAGGCCACGAGCCTTCATCAGCTCCTGGGCCCGGGCCGCGATCCGAGAGGTTCGCTGGGCACAGTCGGGCAGGTACGCGCACTCCTCGCCGTCCGAGGCGATGAAGACCCCGTCGATCCCGCGCTCGAAGGCGTGCATGACCCACGACGGCCTGATGCCGCTGCTGCACGGCATCGGCAGCGTCGAGATCGCCGCCGAGTAGTGCAGGTGCCGGCTTCCGGCGAGGTCGATGCCGGGATCGGAGATGTTGTTCGTCGAGAAGACCAGGATGCTAGGAGTGAACCCGCCGTCCGAGGAGCCGGACACGGCCGAACCTCACTTCGTCTTCCGGAGGAAGAGCCTGAGGTAGCCGCCGTCCTCGAAGTGTCCGAGGTAGTCGTGGCCCAGCTTCTTGCACCAGGCCGGAAGGTCCTTGAGGGTGCCGGAGTCGGTGGCCTGGACCTCCATGACACCGCCGACGGGTACGGCGCCGATGCCCTTCTTGGCGGCGAGGATGGGGCCGGGGCAGGATGTGCCGCGGGCGTCGACGACGCTGTCGGCCGTGAGGTGCATGAGCTCTTCGGTGGTGACGGACATGACGAATCCTTCTTCGTGCGCGGCACGCTGGGCGCGCCGGGGGATGGCTGTTGAACCGGGTGGGCCGTATGCCGGCGGACTCAGACTCGCCGGCGGGTGGGTCAACCGGGTGCAGCTCCACAGCTGGACGCGCGGCCGCGGTGCGTACGGGGCGACGAGCAGCGGTGCGTCCGGCGCCGACCACGGGCGCACGGGCGGGGGGTACGGGAGCCGAGCACAGCCCGAGTGGCGGGGCGCAGATGGCGCCCGCCCGCCGGAGATCCGGGGCGATGGCTCACGTCAACAACCCTCGCACGAATACCCCCGTGGGCACCCGGAACCGAATGTGATTGTTCGCACAACTTCCGCGATCAGCAGATATCGGACGTCACGAACCGCCGGACGACCGACGGCGCCGCCTGGTCGACCCGTCGTCAGCCGAGCCGGCCCGACGCCGCCATCACGACCTGGTCGTGAAACTGGCCCGCATAGAAGAGCTTCGACCTGAGTACGCCCTCGTGCTCGAAGCCGGCTCGTCGGTAGGCGGCGACACCCCGGGGGTTGTCGGCGTTGACCTGGAGCTCGATCCGGTGAAGGCCGAGTTCGTCGAACCCGTAGCTCATCATCAGACGCGTTGCCTCAGTACCGAGTCCTCTCGACTGGTGCTCGGGACCGATCACGATTGCGAAAGTGGCACACCGGTTCCTGCCCTCGGCACCCCACAAGGCGACGTGACCAACCAGCTCGCCTTCGACGGTCTCGACACAGAGGGCAGCCCCACCGGACGAGTCGTTGCTGCTCCAGCTCTTGAACATCTCCTCGAGTGAGCTGCTCGGTCGGGGCTGAATGCGGTCGTTGAACCGGGCGACCTCGGGATCTCTCCACCAGGCGACGAGCCGGGACAAGTCGCCGTCTTGCAGCTCGCGCAGTCGCACGCGCTCACCTCGCAGAGCGCCGCGCGCGACCGAGGACCTGACGCATGGCTTCTCGGTCGGACATGAGCGTGAGTGTACGAGCGCGACGTGCGCTGCGACGCTGACCGGCGGACGGACAGCGGGCGGAGGCCGGCCGATGGCTTGAGCAGCTCAGAAGCAGCAGAGCGTGTGGGCCGCTACGGACGCAACGCGATCCAGGACGAGCGACGCAGTCTCCTGCTCGAGGTGGCCGGGCACTTCTGGGGGCCGATCGCGTGGATGATCGAGGCTGCGCTGTGCTGACTGCGGTCACGAGCCGGTGGGTGGACTTCGCGATCATCGCGGCGTTGCTTCTGCTCAACGGTGGGGTGGGGTTCTGGGAGGAGCATCAGGCG
Organism: uncultured Actinomycetota bacterium; assembly: GCA_963811365.1. Taxonomy (GTDB): domain Bacteria; phylum Actinomycetota; class Actinomycetes; order Propionibacteriales; family Nocardioidaceae; genus CAWEQW01. The sequence goes on from CAWEQW010000004.1 coordinate 131,173, forward strand.
CAGAGCGCGATCGGCGCGCTGAAGCAGCGCTTGGCGCGCTCGACCGAAGTGAACCGTGACGGGACCTGGCAGACCCTCCCCGCCGCGGATCTGGTGGCTGGTGACCTCGTCCCGGTGGGACGGGGGCAGATCATCCCTGCCGATGGCCACCTGGTAGCCGGCGAGTGCGAGGCCGACGAGTCCGTTCTGACCGGCGAGTCGCTGCCGGTGGAGAAGTCGCCCGGTGACCCGGCGTACTCCGGCGCGGCCGTGGCCCGTGGCACGCCGATGCTGCGGGTCGTGGCGACCGGCACAGCCACGATGTTCGGCCGAACCGCGCAGCTTGCGGGCCAGCAGGCGCCCGTGAGCCACTTCCAACGAGCCGTCCTGCGCATCGGCAGGTACCTGATCGCGTTGGCCATCTCGCTGGTGAGTGTCATCGTCGTTGTCTCACTGCTTCGCGGCACCAGCGTGACCGACACCCTGGAGTTCGCGCTGGTCGTCACCATCGCCTCCATTCCGGTCGCCCTGCCGGCCGTGCTGTCGGTCACCGTGGCCGTCGGGGCACGCCAGCTCGCGCAGCACGAGGCGTGGTCAGCCATCTGCCGGCAGTCGAGGAGATGGCGGGCGTCGACGTGCTGTGCGCCGACAAGACTGGGACGATCACCAAGAACGAGCTCGCCGTCGCCGATGTCGCCGTCCTCGCCGACGTGGGCCGGTCCGAGGTGCTGCGCGACGCAGCCCTGACTGCGGAGAGCGGAACCGACGACGCCATCGACCACGCGATCACCGCCGTCCTCGAGGAAGGAGCACTCGACGGCTGGCAGGCCACTGACCTGCACCCGTTCGACGCCACGCGCAAGTACGCCGACACGCAGGCAACCGGTCCGGGCGGTGTGCGCCGACGGGTCGCCAAAGGCGCGGTTCAGGCCATGCTCGACCTGCCCGGTGTCCACGGCGATGCGGACGCCGGTGTCGACACCGGTCTCGCCGCGCGGCTGGCGGAGGTGACCCGCGGTTTCGCGGCCAAGGGGTACCGCGCCCTGGCGGTCGCCCGCACCGGCGATCCAGGCCGCGACGTTGACCGCAGCGGTGAACGCGCCGGTGACCGGGGTCGCGGCCTCGCCGACACTCGCTGGAGGATCACCGGTGTGATCGCGCTGCAGGAGCCGCCCCGCGACGACTCCGCCACGACGCTGCAGCAGGCGTCCCGGCTCGGGGTCGAGGTCAAGATGGTGACCGGTGACCGGGGCGAGATCGCCGCCGAGATCGGGCTCGGCGACCGGATCCTGCCGGCTTCCCGTATGGGCGATGCCGACAGCGAACGCCTCGCGACGGAAGTGGAGCACGCCGACGGGTTCGCCGAGGTCGGGCCCTACCCCCGGGGGACAAGTACCGCGTCGTGGCCGCTCTTCAGAGCCGCGACCACATCGTCGCCATGACCGGCGACGGGATGAACGACGCCGCCGCGCTGCGTCGGGCCGACGCCGGCATCGCCGTCTCTGGCGCCACCGACGCCGCCCGGGCAGCCAGCGACATCGTGCTGCTCGCACCGGGCCTGTCCACGATTGTGGAGGCGATCTATCGCTCCCGCGAAGTCTTCCAACGGATGAAGAACTACTCCATCTACCGCCGCCGAGTTCCTCCTCCTCGACCCCATCAAGCTGGTCACCTACCGAGGGCTGCGCGCCCGGGGACTGTCCGCAGCGGCCATCACCGAGCCCATCCGCGAACTCGGGGCCGGATCCACCGCCGTCGGTCAGGTCCGGACCCGGACGAACTCCTCGAGGGCCTCCAGGGTCTGACAGCAGTACACGACCGATAAGCCGCCACCATCTTTACCGCCACCCCACGGTCGACGAACCTCCTGGGCCTCCGTCCGTCAGGCAACCACGCTCGAGACCTCCGGCACGGAACAGTGGACGCGGCCGGGGCGTAGGGTCCCAGCATGGCAAGTGCAACCGAGCACGCCCGCCCTGTCGTGGTCGGATTCGACGGATCCCCCGGGGCAATCGCGGCCGCCCGCTGGGCCGCTTCAGAGGCCGACCTGCGCGGGGTGGATCTGCACGTCGTCCACCTCTGGCAGTACCCCGGACTGGCCTACCCGCACGACGACCCGCAGCCGCCCGCACCTCACACGCTGGCGGCCGAGCTCGAGGGCCAGCTCGACGCGATCCTGACCGACCACCGCGGAATCACCGTGCGCCGCTCCACCATCGAGGCAGATCCTGGGCGGGGCCTGGTCCGAGCTGCCGCGACGGCAGACCTCCTGGTGGTAGGACGCACACGACATCATCACGAGGTCTTGGCGCTCGGCTCGGTGAGCGGACACTGCGCACTCCACGCCACCTGCCCCGTCGTCACGGTGCCCCCACCGGGCCCGGCCCGGTGACCGACTCACTGTGTCGGCCACCGCCGTCCCGTACAGGACGCGAACGGCCGCCGTCCGCCTCCGGCACCCCACCAGACCAGACGATCCGGGTGGAGGCGCCTCGTCGCGACCTGCTCAGCCGGCGGGTCCCACCACCAAGCAGATCAACCCGACGCCCTGCACGGTGAACAGGAGGGTGAGTCGGTGGGGTGGGGACCTTTCGGTCTCAGGGGCCTGACCCCGTTTCTTGGACACGCCGAATCCCGCACCCATGATGGGCAGGGAGTGAGCGAGATGATCCAAGAATCATGGCCAGGAAGAACTACTCCGAGGAGTTCCGTCGTCAGGCCGTCGACTTGTACGAGTCCACGCCGGGGGCCACGGTCCGCGGCATCGCTGAGGACCTGGGCATCGTGCGAGGCACGCTGCGCCACTGGCTCGAGGCGTACGGCACCGGCAAGAAGACCGCCCCAGACGGGACGCTGACCTCCAGTGCACTGCAGTGCAAGTCATCCGGCTCCAGCGTGCCAGCCGACGCGGTCGATGAGACACCGGAAAGGAGGATCGCTCGGCTCGAGGCCCGGGTCGCTGAGCTTGAGGTCAGCGAGAAGAAGCTGACCGCCGAGCGGGAGATTCTCCAGCGGGCGGCCAAGTATTTCGCCGGGGAGACGCGCTGGTGAGTCGCTTCCAGTTCGTCGCCGACAACTCCACCACCTACCCGGTGAAGCGACTGTGTGAGCTCGTCGAGATCGAGCGTTCCTCCTACTACGCCTGGAAAGCAGGCGCCCCGGCGCGTGCCGCACGGGCAGCCGCCGATGCCGAGCTTGCGGAGAGGATCAGAGCCGTCCATGCCGAGGACAACACTGTCGGCGCGCCACGGGTGACCGCCGAGCTCAACGACGGCGTCCCCGACGGGGCGCGGGTCAACCACAAGCGCGTCGCGCGCGTGATGCGGGAGAACTCGATCGCCGGCTACGTGAAGAAGCGCCGCGTGCGGACCACGATCCCCGAACAGGCCGATCAGAAGGTCCCGGACCTGCTGAAGCGGGACTTCGCCGCCGACGCGCCGGGGCGGCGCTATGTCGGCGACATCACCTACCTACCGCTCGCCGACGGAACCAACCTCTATCTGGCCACCGTGATCGACTGCTACTCCCGACGGCTCGCCGGCTGGGCGGTCGCCGACCACATGCGCACCAGCCTCGTCGAAGACGCCCTCCAGGCTGCCGCCGCGACCCGGGGCAGCCTGGCCACGGCGATCTTCCACAGCGACCACGGGTCGGTCTACACCTCGAAGGACTACGCCCGGCTCTGCAGCAAGCTCGGTGTCACCCAGTCGATGGGTGCCGTCGGCACCTCGGCCGACAACGCGCTCGCCGAGTCGTTCAACGCCACCCTCAAGCGCGAGATCCTCCAAGACGCCGCCTGCTGGCCCGACGAGCTCACCTGCCGCCGCCAGCTCTTCAAGTGGCTCACCCGCTACAACACCAAGCGACGCCACTCCTGGTGCCGCTACCAGTCCCCGATCGCCTACGAGACCAGCTACACCGCTACGCTGCCAACCGCTGCGTAATCAACCACCTGTGTCCAAGAACCGGGGGTAGGGCCCTCAGTAGTACCGGGGGAAGCGCGGCACGCTCAGCGGCCGACGTTGGTGGTTGTCGGCACCGTGAGGCTGACCTGCGCAAATCGTGCTGGATGTCGTTGAGTCCAGCCGGTCGTGACTGGCCGTCCTGCCACATTTCTGCCACAGGCGGATGGGCGGCGCGCGGATCGTGCCACAAGCCGATCCCCTTGCGCGTCCCGCGCGGCGACCCACTCGCGGCACGCTGATCGCGTCTCAGACGCCTCCAGCGCGCGAGACGAGCTGTCGGGGGCCGCCTTCGCCAGACTCATCCTCGACATCGGTCGGGGTGATCGGCATCTCGGTGGGCGGCGATAAGTACGCCGCCGTCCACTCGCCTGGGTCCAGCCATAGGACCACCGTGTGCGAGCCGTGAATCAGTACCCGGCGCCTCTGCGGATCTGCTCACGTTCGGCCTGGGCGGTCCCGCCAGGCGACCCGTCGTCGCCCGCTCCACTAGTCGGTCGGCCGTTGCGTCACGTGAGCCGGCTCTACTGTCTGGCCATGGCGATCCGGAGCCGTTCCTCGGGGTCGATGTAGTGGTCGTTGTCGTCGGCGCCCACGTCGAGCTGGACCCAGTGGATCCTGCCGGTGAAGCGGCTGGTCCGGGCGGTGTAGTCGGAGGAGACGGTGGTGCCGGTCTCCTGGCCGATGTCCGTGGTTTCGTCGGCGGAAAAGACCATGGGTTGGGTGGCCTCGACCCGGCCCGTGCCGGCTGCGGTGCCGTCGTAGTACAGGGTGACGTCGCCGCCTTTGGCCAGACCGCCTCCGTCGTAGGCGAACTCCATGCGCACCTGGTGAGTCCCCGCTGGGATCGGGGCGTCGGACTCGGTGGCGAACTCGTGGATGCCGAGTACGTTGTAGACGAACTTGGCCTTGCCGTCCTTGGCGTAGACGGCCCATCCGCCGAACCGGCCGCCTTGAGCGATGATCACGCCGTTGGCCCCGGGCTCGGGCACCTCGACCTCGGCGGTGACGGAGAAGGACTTGTTCTTGATGCTCACCACGCTGTTCTCCGAGAGCCGGCCCATGCCCGAGAAGAACAGCTGTGAGTCTCCGCGGATCAGGGTGGGCCGGCCGGCCAGCTCGGGATTGAGCCGGTCGCCGGTGCGGTCGTCGAGGGGGATCACGTTGTACTTGGTGGCCTCGATCAGCCACAGCCGCTGCAGCTTGGCCAGCATCTCGGGTTTATCCGCGGCCAGATTGCGGGCCTGGCTGTAGTCACTGTTGCCGTCGTAGAGCTCCCACATGTCGTCGTCAAAGGCAGGAAGGACGCCGCCGACCATGATCCACGGTGTCTTGTGCTTGGTGACCGCGGACCAGCCGCGGTGGTAGATGCCCCGGTTGCCGAACATCTCGAAGTACTGCAGGTCGTGGCGTTCGGGGGACTCGGCCTCGTTGAAGGTGTACAGCATGGAGGTGCCCTCCATGGGCGACTGCAGCACACCGTTGACCATGGTCGGCTCAGGCAGGCCGGCGGCCTCCAGGATCGTGGGCGCCAAGTCGATGACGTGGGTGAACTGGGAGCGCTGCCCACCCTTCTCGGTGATCCCGTTCGGCCAGTGCACGATGGTGCCGTTGCGGGTGCCACCCCAGTGCGAGGCGACTTGCTTGGTCCACTGCAGTGGGGTGTTCATGGCCCAGGCCCAGCCAACCGAGTAGTGGTTGTAGGACTCCGGGGAGCCGAAGCTGTCCATCTTGGAGAGCATGAACTCCGGCGTTTCCAGCGCGGCCATCCCGTTGAAGTTGGCCATCTCGTTAAAGGCGCCGTTCATGGTGCCCTCAGCCGAGGCGCCGTTGTCGCCGATAATGTAATAGATGATCGTGTCGTCGAGGATCCCGAGGTCCCGGATGGCATCGACCAGCCGGCCCACGTGGTGGTCGGTGTGCTCCAGGAACCCGGCGTAGACCTCCATCTGGCGAGCCAGCACGGGCTTGAGCTCATCGGGCATGTCGTCCCACGCGGTGATCTCCTCGTGACGGACGGTCAGCTCGGCGTCAGCGGGGATCACCCCCAGCTCCTGCTGCCGCGCGAAGGTGCGCCCGCGCTGGACGTCCCAACCGTCGTCGAACTGCCCGGCGTACTTGTCGGCCCACTCCTTCGGTACGTGGTGCGGGGCGTGCGTGGCACCCGGTGCGAAGTAGACGAAGAAGGGCTTGTTCGGCATCAGCGCCTTCTGCTGACGTATCCAGCTGACTGCGTGGTCGGCCAAGTCCTCGGTCAGGTGGTAGCCCTCCTCCGCTGTCGCGGGTGGATCGATAGGGGTAGTGCCGTCGTACAGCGCCGGGTCCCACTGGTTGTTCTCGCCGCCGATGAACCCGTAGAACGTCTCGAAACCGCCGCCTCCTGACGGCCAGGCATCGAATGGACCCATCGGCGAGGACTGCCACACCGGCACCTCATGACACTTGCCGAACTGGGCGGTCGAATAGCCGTTCAGCTTCAACGTGGTCGCCAGCGGAGCCTTGGTGTTCGGCCGCAACGAGTTGTTGCCCGGGGCCGACGTAGCAGTCTCGGTGATGCTGCCCATGCCCACCGAGTGATGGTTGCGCCCGGTCAGCAACGCCTGCCGCGTCGGGGCACACAACGCTGTCGTGTGGAACCGGTTGTACCTCAGTCCTCCTGCGGCCAGCCGCTCAGCGGTCGGTGTCTGGCACGGACCACCGAACGCGGTGGACGCGCCGAACCCGACATCGTCGAGCAGCACCACCAGCACGTTCGGAGCACCCTCAGGTGGGAGCAGTGGCTCGATCGGCGGAAACGCCGTGTCCGGGTCCTTGGCGTCGTAGGTCGTCGGGCCGTGGGCCGGCCGGTCTGGGATGGGGAGCATCGTGCGCGCATGCCGGTCAGGACTCATGTGGTTCTCCGCTTCCTGGGGTCCATGCGCTCAGCGAGCGTACTCCTCGACGTTATGGTCGGCGAGAGCGCGCTGGCCTCACCCGGACCGGATGAGCCGCAGACTCGGATTCCGACGGGGCTGGTCCTGACAGTTGTGGCTATTCCCATGTCGCCGCGTCTGGTCGTGCGTGGTCCACGGGTCTCGGTGCGGATACGTGCGGCCAGGAGATCGCGCGCTCTCCCGCGCGTCAATCTGGGCCGGAAGGCAGCAGGGTGCCCGATCGCCCGCGTAGGAGCGTTCCGTACGAGGAACGGCTCGCGACGATTGACCCGGACGGGAGCCGAGAGCCTGCCAGCGCGCCATCGTCACCGAAAGGGGATGGCCACGCGGAGCGTGGTGGTGCGAGATGGCCACGCGGAACGTGACCACATGCCGATCGGCTGCTCGTCGTCGAGCGGGGCTGGTGCTGTCCCGGTCTCGTGGGTGGCTGCTCGACCACGTCACCCACGAGGTCTTGCTCGCTGATCGGTGCCCGCACCCGATCGACCGCGCTTCGCGAGACTCAGTCCTCGCCCTCGTAGAGGTCTGGGTCGACGAAGGGAACCACCACGACGGGGACTCGCGAGTACTTGGCGCAATGAGCGCTGGTCGATCCCACCACGACGCGTTTGAGAGCCCCCTTGTGCTCGGTGCCGACGACCAGCAGGCTCGCATCAGCAGACAGCTCCACCAGCGCCTGACCGGGTCGTCCGCGGACGACCTTGCGTTCGATCGTGGGTGCGTCCTCGACCGCCTGCAGGGCGAGTTGAATCGTCTTGTCCTGGACCCTGGTCGCGGACTTCGCGAGGGCAGCGCGTTCCTCGTCCAGCAGGGGGAAGCCGCGAGCCGCGTAGGCGGTCTCCGACTCCCAGGCTGTCACGGCGCGGACCGTGGCACCACGCAGCATGGCCTCTTCGAGCGCGAACTGCACGGCTGCTGCCGACGCTTTCGAGCCGTCCACGCCGACCGTGATGACCTTTCCGGGCATCGTCCACCTCCATGTCTCGACTACCTCGATCCTTGCCCACGGTGGCGGGTCGCGTACAGGGGGACCTCTGGCCGCTGTCACCACACTGCCGCCGTTTCGAGCCCGCCGGACGCAGGTCACGACCATCGATGCTGGCCGTCGGACTTGCCGTCCCCGACCCGGCGGCGTGCGGGGAGAGGGGCTCCGCTGCGGGATCAAGCGCGGTCCAGCGTCGGTACGGCTCATCGGGTACGAGCGCCGTGGGGCAGCACAGCAGGAACAGGGATGACGACGAGGTGGATTCGGAGATCAGCCTGGAGAGGGCGGACCCGATTGTCACGGAACCGTGACCGTCACCTCCTGCTGGATTCCCGGTGTCGGGGTACTTGTAAGGGTCTGCCCGCCGAGTCTGCCAACCCCGGAGGCTCGGCCCCACCGGCGAAAGGGGTCCGCCATGGCCGGCACTACTTCCACGACCACAGTCGACGAGCCCCAGCTCAAGCGGCACATCGGAATCATTGGGCTGCTGTTCGCGAGCATCGGCTCGATCATCGGGTCCGGCTGGTTGTTCGGGGCTCTGAATGCCTCCAAGGAGGCTGGTCCCGCGGCTGTGATCTCGTGGGCGCTCGGAGCCGTTATGGTCCTGGCCATTGCCCTCGTCTACGCGGAGCTGGGGGTGATGTTCCCGCTGTCGGGGGGAGTGATCCGCTACCCGCACCTCGCGTTCGGCTCGTTCGCGAGCTTCACGGCGGGCTGGATCACCTGGATCGGCGCCAGCACGACGGCTCCGATCGAGGTGCTGGCGTCGTTGCAGTACGCCACCAAGTACGCCCCCTTCACGGTCGAGAAGCAGACCGGCGGTCAGACGGTGCACACCTTGACTGCTCTGGGCTACGCCACCGCCGTGGTCCTGATGGCCGTGTTCGTGGTGGTCAACTACTTCGGCATCAGGTGGTTCGCCCGCATCAACAATGTCCTGGTGTGGTGGAAGCTCTTCATCATCGTGCTCGTCATCGTGGCGTTCCTGTTCGCCGCGTTCCACGTGTCGAACTTCACCGACCACGGCTTCAGGCCGCAGGGCTGGCACGGTGTCTTCAGTGCGATCGCGACCTCGGGCATCGTGTTCTCCTATCTCGGCTTCCGCCAGGGAGTCGAGCTGGCGGGAGAGACCGACAATCCGAAGAAGAACGTGCCCATCGCAGTCATCGGCTCGGTGCTGGTCACGGCGGTCATCTACATCGCCCTGCAGGTCGCCTTCATCGGGGCCCTGGACCCCAGCCTGCTGCAGGGGTCTAACGCCTGGGGCGAGCTGGACTTCAAGAACAGCTTCGGTCCGTTGGCGGCCGTGGCCACCGCTCTCGGACTGGGCTGGTTGGCCGTGCTGCTCTACATCGACGCGATCGTCTCACCGGGAGACACCGGCCTGATCTACACCACCCTGACCTCACGCCTGTCCTATGCGATGGCGCGCAACGGCAACGCACCGCAGCGCCTGGCGAAGACGACCGACCGGGGGGTCCCGCTGTTCAGTCTGCTCGTGACCTTCGTGGTGGGGCTGATCGTGTTCCTGCCCTTCCCGAGCTGGCAGCAGCTGGTCGGCTTCATCACCTCGGCCACGGTGCTCTCCTTCGCGTCGGGTCCGCTGGTGCTTTCCGCGCTCCGCAAACGGATCCCGGATTACCCACGGCCGTTCCGGCTGCCCGGCGGTCACGTGATCCCGATCCTGGCGTTCTGGGCCTCCAACCTGATCGTGTACTGGTCCGGGTGGCTGACCGGGTGGAAGCTCTACATCGCGGTGCTGCTGGGATTCGTCTTGCTGGCGATCTTCAAGGTCTTCGGCGGGGTCCGAGAGGGCGAGTTCCACTTCTGGCAAGGGGCCGCCTGGCTGTTCCCGTGGCTGGGTGGACTGGCGCTTATCTCCTACCTGGGCAACTTCCCGGAGAAGTCCGCCGGGGCCGGGAACCTGGGCTTGCTCAACTTCGAGTGGTCTGCGCTGATCCTGGCGGGCCTCTCGGTGCTCGTCTACGTCATCGCCAACATGGTCTGCCTGAGCAGAGAGGTCGTCCAGGAGCACATCGAGCAGTCCAGGAAGGAAGCCGCGGTCGAGGATGAGGAGCTGGGCGCGGCCCCCTGATCCGACCCACGCCGGTCGGGACCGGTGCGGCGTTCCCCGGCGATCCCTCGACGGTCCGTGTCAGCGCGTCAGAAACGCGGTGATCTCCGCGCTCACGCGTTGGGCGTGGGTGTCGACGCCTTCGTGGCCGCTGCCGTCGAGGTAGACCACGATGGGGTCGGGCAGGGAGCCAGCCAGCTGGTGCGTGATGGTTCCTGCCCAACCGGGGGACTCCGTGCCGAGCAGGAGCAACACCGGTGGGGCCACCCGCTGTGCGAGTCGGTCGAGGTCGAGGGTGGAGAGCGCCTGCGCCTCGCGAGTCAAGGTGGCGGAGACGATCCCGAGGGAGTCCTCGGCGGCGGGGGAGTCGCGCAGGGTCGCCACGGTCGCGGGGGTGAGGCCGATGACCTCGATGAGGAAGCTGGCCATCGCCCTGCCGTGCTCCCCGGCGGCCACCATCGCGGTAGCCCGCTCTACCCAGTCGTGCGGCACCGTCTGGGGTCCGGGCGGCTCGTAGAGGACGATGCGGCGAAAGGGCGCACCGGCGGCTGCTGCACCGAGGACACAGACCGCGCCGATGCTGTGCCCGAACACGTCCACCGGGTGGCCGTGACGCTGGGCGAGCTCATCGGCTACGGCGATCACGTCCTCGTATTCACGTTCCAGGCTGTAGGCCTCTTGGTCACCGCTGTTGCCCCGGCCGCGGCGATCCATCGCCGACACCTCGTGGTGCGCGGTCAGAAACGGCCACGCAGGCTCCCAGCGCGCGGAGCTGGTCATCCCTCCATGCACCAGAAGCAACGGAGGACCGCTGCCGGCCGACACCACCGAGATCTGGGTGCCATCTGCACTGCGAGCTGCATGTTCTACGCCCAGCATCAACCGTCCCCCTTCGTGAACGCGATACCGACATCATGGCGCAGCCGGCTCACGAGTTCCGAGCCTGGCAGTCGGCGTGGAAGGCGGTTCAGTCGACGTCGGGACGTTGAAGTCGAACAATCGGGGTGATTCGGGCAGCTCGAGGGCAGGGGCAGTCGGCCCGGCGTCCCGCTATTGGCGGCCGAGGTTGCGCGACCTCGTGACATAGCCCTATCTGGGCCGGAAGGCAGCAGGGTGCGGGATCGCCACCGGCGTGGACACGCCGACCTCAGCCCCGATCACGCGGAATCTTCGCGCACCACGGTGCGCCCCGCGAAGCAGGCGCCGCGTCGCTGACCTGCGCAGACACGCTCGATCAGTAGTACCAGGGGAAGCCGTCAGCGTGACGACGGTTGGTTGCGGTCATCCTTGGCCCTCGCTGGAAACCTGGCCTGACCTGCGTAAACGCAGTTCTGATAGTCGACGGAGACGTTGGTCTTCCCCGGGCCTCGACGAAGATCTTGCGGACTGACTGCGGACCGCGCACCATCGCTGGTGGGGTGGATGCGGCGAGGCTGCTCCGGACCGTGTGGTCGAGCCCGGCCGCGGCGGCGACGTTGAGTCGCGCCGGTCATCGGCAGACGAGCGCACGACTGAAGGAGTGTCGGCGAGTCCGATGGGTCGGCCGCGTGTGCGCCCAGGGGCTCGCCAGACCATGCCCGCCACCGCAGCCAAGAACGACACCCGCCCGGTGTCTCACAGGGGGATGGCGTTGAACGCGGGCGACCACATTCCGGGTCGTTCGTTTCTCGCCGTGCTCCGGGCGCTCCATGTTGACCCCGCCTCCCTCACGGCGCGATCAGCCGCTACCCCGGTGCCGACGGCCCGGGTAGTCAGAGGGGTGCTTGGGCGTCGCTGTGCCCGTCAGCCCAGATTTCGCACTGGGCTGACTTGGAGCCGTGTCACCGCGAACCCGCGGAGCTTGTCGCGCTTGTCCGGGGAGACCACGCAGTCGAAGTCGGCACCGCGGATCCCCTTGTCAGTCTGGAGCACAGTCTGATCGGTTACCTCGTAGCGGCCGTCGCCGAGATCGGCGACGGCCACGGCGCGCTTCTCGGGCAGCCCACCGTAGCGGTCGCCGGCATCAACTGGTGGGTTGATGAACCCGGCCTTCTAGTCGACGGGCAGCGAGCACTTCGCGGCGGCGACAGCTGCGCGGTCCTCCGACGAACAGCCGCTGAGCAGCGAGGTAGCAGCCAACAGGGCCACGCTCGACAAGGCGACGCTCGTCCATGGACTTCTCATGTGCCACATGGTGGGGGGTGCGCGCTCTATCCGCAGTGGGTTTGCTGATCCGCGTCGGCCTATCCCACCGACGGCGACCACGCGTACAGGAGCATCACGAGCCACAAGCTCCTGACGCTCCTCATTCGTGCATTTGGGAAGCGGGTGGTCCGGAGTAGGACGCACGCAGTAAGACCGCTCAGTGGGCAGGCGGCAGGTCCTAGTTGCCGACTGTCGTCCACTCAGGCTCGGTGAATAGACCGACACCGTTGGGAAGCTGGCCCTGCAGTCGGACAAGCAAGCGGAAGTGAAATCCCACTTCCGGGCCGTTAGAACGCTCGACCGTGAGATGCCGATCTTCGACTGCGTCGACGACCTCAATCAGAGGATCCGGCATCCAACCCAGTCTCACGTTGTCGGTATCGGTGACCAACTGCGCACGCGGGTTCACCGGGTTCCCTGCGTCAGGGCAGAGCAGTAAGGGGTCACCTGCGGCCAGCGTGGTGATCCGGTTCTGGTTGTCTTCCGGCAGGTACCGGACGCCGTGGGCAAGGAACGTGAAGGACACGTGCGCCCCGGGTGCAACCTCTGGAGCAGGAAGTAGTTCGATCGTGTCACCGACACGCTGGCCATGCGAGCGCACCAGAACCTCGAAGGGAGCGGCGTCCATGGGAAGGCCCAGCGCTTCTAGCGATTCCTGCCGATCCGGCCGCCGTGCGGAGATGACCCGCTCGGCGAAGAGCGGAAACAACGCGCTTGACTGCATCGGCTGTGCGGCGGCACGTGAGAGTCCGGGTAGTGGGCGGAAGTTCTCCCGCTCCACCTCCCGGCGCAGGTAGGCGAAGGAGTAACCACCGCTCTCTTGCCTGAGGAAGCCGACCGAACGATACGCGTGACTATCCGGATCGCGCACCGTGACCAAGAGTCGCGTGACAGTGCCTGATGGGCGGGCAGCCGAGGCGTCCATGACCGTCGATGTCACGACGTCAGCCTCCTTCGGTTCGTCTCCAACAGCGTACAGAGGAAGGTATGCCTGACCTCCGACATTCCTGGGATGGCGCCGACAACCGCTTCGAAAGCGCTGACCTCGATGGCGTCGATCCGCTCCAACCACACCCTGGCCCGGTCCCCGGCAAGGCTTACGGCTCGCAGAGCGAGATCGACGAGAGGCACCCTAGCTCCGTCCTCGAAGCGCCCTGCGAACCCCCGAGCGGCATAGGCCTCCGCGGTCGTCGTCTTTAACTTCGGGTCCTGGGTGCCGGATGCCAGAGCGCTGCCATGGTCGAAGGAAGCTGCCAGGGCCTTCCGCCCATCCTCCTCACAGGTGAGTACACCCCAGTTGATCGCGTGCCGATCGGTGTTCGCGATCAGCGCGTCGAAGACCAGATAACCCGCAAAGACGGGCCCTACCCCCGGTTCTTGGACACAGGGGTTGATTACGCAGCGGTTGGCAACGTAGCGGTGTAGCTGGTCTCGTAGGCGATCGGGGACTGGTAGCGGCACCAGGAGTGGCGTCGCTTGGTGTTGTAGCGGGTCAGCCACTTGAAGAGCTGGCGCCGGCAGGTGAGCTGGTCTGGCCAGCAGACGGCGTCTTGGAGGATCTCGCGCTTGAGGGTGGCGTTGAACGACTCGGCGAGCGCGTTGTCGGCCGATTATCCGGCTAATCGGGGTCCTGCTGAACCGTTGGCCGGTTAACGGCGTCAGCGTCGGAGTCGGCGGAGTTGTTCTTCGTGGCTGCGGACTCGTTCGGCGAGGGTGCTGACCGTGGCGCGGAGCGTGGCGATCTCGTCGGTGATCGCTGTCAGCGGCCCGTCGGGGGCGTGCTTGTGGTGTTCGACCAGGGTGCGTAGTGCCGTGTTGCGGTAGAGCGTGGAGCGGCTGAGCCCGGTGGCTGCGGCGATCGCGGTGAATGTGACGGGTCGCCCGTCGCGGGCCAGGTCGATGCAGGCGCGCTCGACCGCATTGACCGTGTGGCTGCTGAGATTCATCCGGCGGTGGCCTCCGTGTCGGCGATCAGGGCGTCGAGGCGTGCGATGAGCTTGTGATGGCGTTCGGCCTCGTCGATCCATCCGCGGTCCTCGGCGTCCCGGGCGAGCGCTTCGGCGTCGACGCGTTGGGCGGCCAGGATCGGCAGGGACGACGGGTCGGCCCGGTAACTGGGGCAGTGTTCGCAGATGTTCGCGTAGGTGCAGGCGCCCTGGGCTGGCGCGCGCAGACAGAACCCGCCGGCCATGCGTGACTTCAGCAGCGGCGTCGTGCGCCAGTCCTTGCCGCCGGTGATGTCGGCCAGCGGTAGTTGGACTCTCCCGGAAGGACTGTTCCCGGGGGCTGGTTCCTGGGCGGTCTGTTGCTTGGCGAGCTCCAGGGCGCGTTCGTACTCTTCGCGGACGGTGGTGTCGAACAGCCGCCCGTAACGCAGGCTCATCTCGGCGCTGACGTGTCCGAGCAACGCCATCAGGGCTTGCAGGGAGACCCCGGCGTTGACCAGCGCGGTGGCGTAGGTGTGCCGCAGCTGGTGGGAGGTGACGTGCTCCAACCCGGCGACGTCGGCGGCGTGGTCGAGCTCGCGGCGGAGGCCCTGCTGGGTCAGCCTGCGGCCGAGGTAGGTGAACAGGAACTGCGCGGGACGCCGGTAACGCGGGTGCGGCATCGGGCGGCCGTGAGATCGGATCTGGGTGATCCGATCGATCAGCTCGAGGGTCTCGGTGTCGAGCGGCACCATTCGCTCGGTGGCCATCTTCCCGAGCGGGACCTTGAGCCAGGCGCCGTTGCCGTCGATCTCGTGCACGCAGTCCAGCTCCAGGTCGAGCAGCTCACCGATCCGCAGCCCGCAGCCGCGTTGCAGGCGCAGCGCGAGCGCGGCGAGCTCGTTGTCGGGATGCTCGGTCAGTGCGGCGCTCAGGCGCCGGTCGGCGTCGATGGGCAGGTAGCGCGGCAGCACCTGCGGCAACTTGGGGATGTCGTCGCGGAAGAGGACCTTGCGGGCCGGGGCGGCGTCCCAGCCCCATTCGGTGATGTCGGTCAGGAACGTCGCCACGGCCATCACGCGCCGGTTGCGGTCGCCGATGCTGATCGGCGCTCCGTCCTTCTCGCTGACCACGTCGAGCAGCGAGGCGAGCCAGGGTTCGATGTGTCGGCGCCGGTCCAGGTCTTTGACCGTGCTCAGGTCAGGGTCGATGGTGGTCAGGAAGACGCCGAAGTGCTTGAGCCGGGTCGCCATCGCCGAGACGGTCTTGGCGCGGCAAGTGGCCTTCTTGCGCTCCAGGTAGGCAATCATCTCGGTCCGGATCGGTGTGGTGACCTGCGCCAGCCGCTGCGCCAATGGGACCGGGCCACCGGATCGGGGCAGCGAGTCGAGAATGCCGAGATGGAACAGGACGGTCTGGGTGTTGCTGATCGCCGAGAGGTAGTGACGGTGGCTGGTCCCGGTGCGCCGGGTGCGCTCGTGACATGCTTCGGCGAACTCGTCCAGGTCGTCTTGGACCAGGTCCTCGATGGGTCGTCCGGTCTGGATCAGCAACCGTGCCGGGACCTGGGAGCCGGTGGCCAGCCGGGTGCGCATCGTGAACCCGAGGGTCTCGGCGGCAGCCAGGAACCGGTCGATCTCGGCCTGCAGTGGGCTGCCTTGGATCTCCCGCCAGAGCGGCGAGAGCTTGCGTTCCAGCAAGTAGTCGTATCCGGGGTGCAGACCCTGGTGGAGCATCAGGAAGGTGAGGATCGGCCGGGTTGCCTTGTCCTCGGCGAGCCGGTCGGCAAGTGGCTGAGCGGCCCAGGCCTGAGGGTCGGGCCAGGCACGGAAGAACCTCCGTGCCGCCCGCTCATACGACACGTTCCCGCGGCCCGTGGCGTGAAGACGATCAAGGTAGGCGACCAACAGATCATCGCCGCGCGGTGGGAGGTCGGTGAGGTCAGCGGTTCTGCTTGCGGAGGCGTTCGCGTGCTGCATCGAACTCGGCTTTCACGTGGGCCGGAGCCAGATGGACATACCGGGCGGTGGTGTCGACGTGCGCGTGCCCAAGCAGCGCCTGCATCACCGCGAGATCGACGCCGGCCTCTGCCAGGACGGTGCCGAACGTGTGCCGCAGCGCGTGCGGGTGCCCGCCCCTCACACCGGTCAGTTCCCGGTGGTAGCGGAAGATCGTGCGCAGCCCCGCCGGAGTCAGGCCCTGCCCGCGGTGCGGGCCCTTGGCCACCAAGAAGAGCCGGTCGGAGGTCGACTCGGGGCGTTCGGCCAGCAGATACACATCGATCACCGAGGCGACGTCCGCGTCCAGCGGCACACGTCGCTGCTTGGCGCCCTTGCCGGTGACGGTTACCCACCGGCCGCCGATGTCGACATCCTTCACGTCCAGGCCAAGGACCTCACACGACCGCAGGCCGCACCACAGCATCAGCCCCGCGATCGCCCGGTCGCGCCAGCTGCGCAGACTGCCGACCAGCTCGGCGGCGTCCGAGGCCGACAACGCGACCGGCAGCTTCTTCGGCTCCCGCAGCCGCAACGCCGAGCGCGGCTTGCGCCGACGGGTTGTGTGGGCGAGCATCCCGGACCGCTCCCCGGCCACCGTCCAGCGGGCCTCGCGACCTCGGGGCACCGGATTCTTCGCATCCGGAGACCGCAGCCCGGCGAAGGTGAACAGCCCGGAGATCGCCGCGAGCCGGCGGTTGATCGTGGTGGCTGCGTACCGATCCACCCGCTGCCCGTCCATCGTCACCACGTTCGGCCCCGCCCGGCCCGGCACCGTCGCTTCCCGACACGCCCTCAGATAGTCGAGCAGGACGTTGGTGGTGACCGCTTCCGGAGCGAAGTCCTTCTCGGTCAGCCAGCGGCAGAACGCGAGCAGGTCATACCCGTAGGCCCGAACCGTCGCGGGCGAGTAGTTCCGGTCCAGCAGATGGCTCAGGTAGTCGTTGACCAGCCCGAACCGAGCAGCACCCTCGCCGACGAGCACCCACCCCTCGCCGCGTTCCTCGAGCCGCAGCGCGGCCCTGGCATCCATGAGCAACAGATGTAGCACCACCGCCCCGCCTGGCTCCGGGAACCGACGAGCAACGGCGTGTCGCTGACCTGCATAAACACTAGGGATTGGCCGGTTACCGGGAGTCGCCGACCGACCCGCGATCGAGCGGCGTCGACCCCGGCTCCGACGAGGCGTTCGGTGAACGCGAAAGAGACGTATTGACTCCCCGCATCGGTGTGGTGCACCAGCCCGGTCAGGTCATGGACGCCGGCCTGCCTTCGGGTCCAGATCGCGTGCTCGAGAGTGTCGAGCACGAGGTCGGTGGTCATCCGGGTGGCGGCCCGCCAGCCGACGATGCGACGGCTGAACACGTCGAAGATGAAGGCGACATAGACCATGCCCGACCAGGTCGCCACGTAGGTGAAGTCGGCCACCCACAGCTCATTCGGGCGGGTCGCGAAGAACTGCCGATCGACCAGGTCGGCCGGCCGCTGCGCGGACTCGTCGGGGACCGTGGTCCGGACCTTCTTGCGCCGCAGCGCACCGACCCAGCCCTGCTCGGCGTAGAGCCGCTCGATCGTGCACCGGGCCACGTCGTGCCCCTGGGACCGCAGATGCAGCCACATCTTGCGGGCGCCGAAGCGGGTGAACAGCTTCTGGCGGGCTCGCTCGGCCCGGATCGCCTCGACGATCTCCGCGTCGCGCAGCGCCCGCTTCGACGGCCGCCGGGACACGTTGTCGTAGTAGGTGGAGGGGGCGATCTTGATCCCGTGCTCGGACAGCACGCGACAGATCGGCTCGACCCCGAACTCCTCCTTGTGCAAGCGGATGTAGTCGATCAGTACCGGTGTGGGCGGTCGAGCTCCGCCGCGAAGAAAGCCGACGCGGACTTGAGGATCTCGTTGGCCCGCCGCAGCTCGGCGTTCTCCTTCTTCAACCTCTTGATCTCGGCGATCTCCTCGGAGGTCTTACCCGGCCTGGCGCCGCCGTCGACCTCGGCCCGCCGCACCCACTTACGCAACGACTCCGGCGAGGTGATCCCCAACTTCACTGCGATCGACGAATCGCCTCGTACTCACTGGGGTAGTCGGCCCGAGACTCCAGGACCATCCGTACCGCGCGCTCACGCAGCTCGGGCGGGTACTTCGAGGGACGTGCCATGAGAGTGATCCTTCCAACGAAAGGACTCTCCAGACACTCCGGGACGGTTCATGTCGGCGCGTGGCAGGGAACGCCGACGAACGTCGCTCCCGACGAGCACGACGAGATCCGCTGGTTCCGGCCCGAGGAGTTGCCTCCGCTCGCCCACGAACATCTGGCTACGGCGCTGCTGGACGCGATGCGGGGCGCCCGCGCCTGAACTGCAACGCGCGGTCATCGGCCCGTTGGTGAAGCTCGCCCAGCCGCCAGGCGCCGAAGCGACGCACGGAAATGCGACTGAAGACCGAACGCCGGGTCGGACTCGATGAGCCCGTCCCGGCGTCGTCGCTGGTCAGCGTGGCGGAGGATGCGGGATTCGAACCCGCGAGGGCTGTTAACCCAACCCGCTTTCCAAGTCGTCGAGGGCTCGTACGGGGTCGTCTGTGCCGTGGCTCTGGGGCTCAGATGCTGCCCCGGTCCGTCGCGCCGAACCGTGATGAACCGAGGCGACTAGACTAGACTGAGACTAGAGCGCACTGGCAACGGTGCGCCTATAGCAGAAGTCGCTCACGCGGCCTCTGCTTGCAAAGTCGCTGGGTCGCCAACACGGAGCACCGGTCAGGCGTGAATCGAATCGAATCGCAGCATCTGCCGCGCGTCTTGCCCATTCTTCTGTGCGGACTCTGTGTCGTCTTTTACCCTTTACGCGGCCCTCGGGGGAGCCACCTGCCTCCTTCCAGGCGGTAGGTCGATCTCGCCGCCCAGCTCCTTGGAGAATTGTGTCGGTATGTCGTTCGGTCCGTGCCCGGTGCGATCGCATCTCGGTGTTGTGCTCGCAGTGTGTTTCTCTGTGATCGGCGCCCTTGCCGTGACTCAGGCTCCCAGCCAGGCGGCGACCACGGGCTCCTACGTCAACAACTACGCCGGCGTTGACCCGCAGCTCTACAACGTCCGCACCTTCATGGACGGACCGACCTTCACCGCTCCTGCAGGGACTCCCGCCGGTGCCACCATCACCTCGGTCAGCGCCAGCCTGGCCTTCACTGCGCAGCCGACTGGCATGAACTACCTGGTCTACCTGTGCGCGGACGCCGCCGACACCCAGTGCGCGAACTTTAGCCCCACTGGAAGCTGGTACGGCCAGCCCACCTGGCCGATCAGTGGCAACACGCAGCTCGCTGGGTTCCCGGCGAGCACGACTCTGCATTACGCGGTGGCGATCACTGACGGCAGCACGAGCAACATCAAGGCCGCCCTCAACCCGGCGCGCTACAGCCTTCGCCAGAACACCACCGTCACCTACAGCTACTGACCGCCACGGGGGACCAAACTGATGAACATCAACTCTGTCGCTTCCACGGTCAGCCCGTTCGCCTTGGGCGCTGCCACCTCGACTGCCACCAGCCAGGCCAACAGGGATGACGGTGCGCGGTACCTCGGTAGCCTTACTGCCTCTGACCGCGAGCTTGTCTTTCAGGCCACGGGCGTCAGGGTCGACACTGACCCGTCCAAGCCCGTGCCGCTGTTGGCCGTCCAGATCGGGATGGACCGCAGCAACGGCGCTTTCAGTGGCGGCCAGGATGTCTCGATCGCCTACCTGCAGAACCTCTCCGGCACCTACAGCTCTGGCCCGGCCTTCAACCAGGCCATGGTCGACCAGCTGCAGAAGGCGATGGACTGGCTGCGCAGCGCCGGCCACAACGGCGTCGACGTCACCGTCTGACGAATCGTCGGCGCTGCGGAGTCCTGGAAGAGCCGTCCGGGTCTCTGTCCGGCAAGGGTGCCGCGTGACGGCCGCGTCAGAGACGGCCGAGGACGGCGCGAAGCGCCGCCCGCAGGCCGCTCGGCCGCGCGAAGCGCGGCCCTTGATCCTTTAGAGGTGAATCCAGCAATCCGGGGAGCCGACCGTCACGGCCGGTGCGCGCCTGGCCAAAGTCGAACGCGCGCACAGCGGCATTATGCACGTGATCCGTGGGGTGCTCGGTCATGATGCTTCGCCTTCCGTGAGGCCGTTGAGGAGTCGCGCGTAGAGGTCGGCGCGGTGGTGTTGTCCCTTGGCTTCGGCGTCGTCGTGTTGGGCCTGCAGGGTGGGTCGGAACTCGATGCTGGTCTGGAAGAAGCTGCAGTTCTCGCAGATCGCTTCGTAGGCGCAGTCGAGCTCTGCGGGCCGGGTGCAGTGGCCGTTGCCGAGGAGTCGGTGGTGCTCGCGGCGCAGCCGGGCCATCTTCGGTCCGATGGTGTCGGCGGGCAGCGGGTCGGCGTGGGCGTAGAGGGCGTCGACCTGGTCGGTGACGGCGAAGTACTCATCGGCCACGGTGCGGGCGGCGATCTTGGCGTAGCGCAGGGTCATGTCCATGCTGCGGTGGCCGAGCATCGCGGCGATCGCTTCCAGGGACATGCCGCGGTTGATGGCTTGGGTGGCCAGGGTGTGCCGCAGCTGGTGGGGGTGGATGTGGCCGATCCCGGCCGCGGCGGCGACGTTGTTGAAGATCCGGGTGACCGAGTGCCGGTCCGCGCCTCGGCCGTTCTCCCGGGGCAGCAGCAGCGGATGCCCGGCCGGCACGTATCGGGTGCGGTAGTCGGCGATCAGCGCCACCAGGTGCGGGTGCAGGGGCAGGTAGCGGTCCTCGCGGAGCTTGCCGACCGGGACGTGCAGCCAGGGTGCGGCGCCGATCTGGACGACGGCGTCGGCGGGCAGGGCGGTGAACTCACCGACCCGCAGGCCGGTGCGCAGCAGCACCTCGACGGTGACCCGGACCAGCAGCCGCGGGTGGGCCTGGGCGGCGCGGAGGAGCTTCGCGGCGGCGGCGTCGTCGAGTGCCTTGGGCAGCGGGTGGTCTTGGCGGGGCAGGTCGCCGGGGAACATCGGCACCCGCGGCGGTGCTTCGTCCCAGCCCCACTCGTCGATCCGGACGAAGAACATCCGCAGCGTGCCGAGCCGGTGCGCCAACGTCGCCGTGGTGACCCGGGTCTTGTTCTGTCCGGGCCGTTTCGCCAACCAGGGCTTGTAGTCCTCGACATGGCGACGGGTGACCTGGGCGGTGCTGATCACGTCGGGTGCTTACGTCGACCAGGAAGCCGGCGAAGGAACGCAGCGCGATGTCGGCGTTGGTCACGCTGCCCGGTCGCAGCACGCAGCCGATCTGGGCAGGTAGCGGCGCATCGTCGTCCACGATCTGCGGCACCGCCGGCTCCAGCTGCTCCCAGGACGGCAGCGGAGCCAGTCCCGTTGCGGCCGCACGCCGGCCCAGTGGCGCGGGTGCCGGGGCTCATCGGACGCCGCCGGGGTAGAGCTGGGCGTCGAGGACCTCGGCGGCCTTGCGGTACTGCGAGGCGAGCCAGTCGTCGGCCAGGTGCAGGTAGATCCGGGTGGACTCGATCGAGGCGTGCCCGGCCTGGGCCTGCACCGCCTCGAGCGCCATCCCGGCTTCGCGGAGCCGGGTCAGGCAGGTGTGGCGCAGCTCGTGGCAGGTCGCGTGCGCCAGCCCGGCACGGCGGCGGGCGCCGGTGAGCATCTCGTCCAGCCCGCGCACCGACAGCGGCTTGCCCGCGGTTGGGGCCCTTGAGCACCACGAACACCCGGTCGGTGCCGCGCATCGGCCGGGCGTTCGGTGTCGAGGTAGGCGGCGACCTCGGTGAAGAACCGCGAGGACACCGGCACCAGGCGCTGGTGGCCGCCCTTGCCGTCGGCGATGAACACCCGCCGTTCCGCGACCCGCAGATCGTCCAGGCGCAGGCCGAGGACCTCGCAGCGGCGCAGCCCACCGAGCACCATCGCCGCGACCATCGCCCGGTCCCGATGGGTGCGCAGCGCGGCCGTGAGCGCGTCGACCTCGGCCGGGGTGAGGATCCGCGGCAGCCGGCGGGTCCGCCGGGTCAGCGGCACGCCCTGGCCGGGCCGGGACCGCTCCCGCCGTGTCGGCAGGCCCCGGGGCACCGGGTTCGCGGTGACCTCGCCGCGGGCCTGCAGGTAGGCGAAGAACCCCGAGACGATCGACAACCGCCGCGCCACGGTGCTGGTCGCCACCCCGGCCGGCGTCCTCGGTCCACCGGCTGCAGTCGCGCGCGCCGGCGCGTGCCGGTGCGCTGGGCGGTGATGAACCCCAGCACGTCCGCCGGCGTCACCTCGTCCGGCGGCTTGGCCACCACGCCGAAGAACACCTTCAGGTCGTAGGCGGCCGCCAGCACCGTGTTCGGCCGACACCGGCCCTCGAGGAACTCCAGATACTCATCGACCAGCGGCATCCCCAGCCGCAGCACCGGCTCCCCGGACGGCCCTCGAGAACGGATCAGACACGGATCGGACAGGGACATCTCGAGGCCTCCAGCTCCGTCGACAGGCAGCCACAACGGCTGGTCGAAATGTCCTGGAAGATCACGTGCATAACAAGCATGAGAGTGCGTTGCGACTTGGTCTCTGCTTCCCGGCCACAAGTCCGAGGAGACGTTCAACGGCCGGTTTGTCCATCGGTTAGTTCGCGCAGAATGTCAGCGTGCCCGGCGTGCCGGGCGATCTCTTCCACCAGGTGGGCCAGTACCCACGCATCGACACCCGACCATGGCGTGGCACGTCGAGGACCGACAGCCCGTCCGGGTCAGGGCGCGCCTGCACGATCTCACGCGTACGCCTGGTGGTGTCTGCCAGCAGCGCGCTCACCGTTGCGGTCGTCTCGTCGTCAAGGTCGTCCTCATCGGGCAACTCCTCCCGAGTCAGTTCGCCACTGAAGAAGTGATGCAGCCACAGCACTTGCGCCGCGGCGACGTGCTTGACCAGCCACAGCAACGTCGTTCCGGACGAAACGAGGGGTCGGCGTACCTCCTCCTCCGACAAACCCTCCAGCTTGCGCGCCATCGAGTCACACAAGTACTCCACGAACCGCAGTCGAGTCTCGATCTCGCCCGCCTCAAAGCGCTCTGGCTTTCGATCACCTCTCACGGACATGCACCCTAAAGCGGACGTCCAGTTACCGTCGATGCCGGCGGCATGAC
>CAWEQW010000005.1:0-211166 GCA_963811365.1 uncultured Actinomycetota bacterium
CGGCCTCCGCTTCAGCGAACCGGGAACGAGCCTCAACGAGCCCCTGCATCACAGAGTCAACCGAGTCCGCCTCCAAGGCCGAGCGCAACGTCTGCTGACCAAGCTCGAACAACGCATCCGCCTGTGCATCCGGATGCTCCAGCAATGTCGTCAGCAGGGCCCCGAGCGTGTCCTCACGCCACTGGTCCATTGCTAGACCGACAAGGCGGGGGAGGCGCTCCAGCAAGTCGGCCGAGTCGTCCAGAGTCACCGAAGCCATGAACGCCAGAGCCCGGAACCTGCCAGTCGCCTGTGTCAGCCCCAGACGCGTCAGCACCTCCAGGTACGCGTACGCCTGGAGACCCTCATCCGACCTAGTCTCCTCCGCGCGGTCTGCCAACGCACCGGCCAGCGGCTTCCCGTGCGTGGCAAGGAAGTGCGGCGAAGACAAGGCAACGTCCGCGGCATCCATGAACAGGACGTTCTGCAGACCAGGCAGAGCCTCAGCAACCGTCGCTAGCAGGTCGGACGCATGCGAGTCCTCCGCCCTGGCCGCAGCTTCGGCTAACGACACGAACTCAGGCGCAAGGGTCCGAGCGGCAACAGAAACAGCTGCAACGTCATCGAGGTCAGCCTTGCCGACCCGCGCGTACAGCTCGTCGCCGAACGCGTTCAGCTCAACCATGTCAGAGCCGTCAGGCGCAGCGCGCTCGCCGAGCACATCCATCAACGACACGACCTGACCTCCTCACCTGCCGACCGACCGAACGCCCTCGCTACCGTGCCCGCACAACACCCCACGCCAATGAACTCGAGCCCCAGATGTGATGGTGCTGAAGCCGCCGACAGAGGCACTCACCACAGCGGACCGCCCTCGAGGTTCGAGTAGATGCTCTCCGCCGGCACATGGTCCAAGACCGCAGCCGGCTCCGCAGACGCGATAACGACCTGCAGCCCTGGCAGTTCGGACTTCAACGAGTCCAGCTCCTCCAGCAGCGTCGCCTCGTCATGCACCGTCAGCTCATCCGATCCGGGCGAGTCCAACAAGATCAGCCCCGGGTGCGAGCCGGCACCCGCCCGCGCTCCGACACGCAGCAGCGCGATGATGACCGCGACCCGCAGACGCAGCCGCTCACCACCGGAAACCTTCCTGAAAGGGACCTCCGCACCCGCTGTAGTCACCTGCATACCGCCGTTGCGCTGCAGCTCAACCTTCTCCAAGTTATGGATGTTGAACTTCCGGCCCAACGCGAGAATCTCGTCGTTCAGGTCAACGAACATCTCCTTCGCGGCCTCAGCCGTGACCTTCGTCAACACATTGCTGGCTGCTTCGATGACCAGCAACGGCTCCGACGGCGGTGACTCATCGCCACCCTCGGGCATGCTCTCCAGCCGGCCCTCCAGCCGAGCCTTCTCGAGTTGCAGCGCAAGCCTGTTGGTGAACTCGTCCGCGCGGCTCGCACCCGCGAGTTCACGCGCCAACCGCTCAACCGTCCGGCGCATCTCGGTGACGTCGTCCGCCGCAGTCTCAGCCGAGACCCGCGCGGCCTGCTCGGCCTCCTTCAACGCTTCGAGCGCATCGCCCGTATCCTCAACCTCACCCTCGTCGCCGGTGTCGGGGTCAGCGAGCGGGAAGGGCTTCGTGCACACCGAACACTCGTGCTCGCTCTCTTCGCGCACCACCCTTGCCGTCTCGAACCTCTGTTCACACCGCGGGCAATGCTTCGGGTTCAGCCCCTGGAACAACAGATCGGCGAGCTCGGTCTCGCGGTCCACGCTGGCGCGAACTTCCTCAACCTGACGAGCAGCCTTCGCCTCATCGAACGTCGCACCCGCCGAACGGCTCACCGCCGCAAGCTCATCCAGACGGAGTTCCGCTTCACGAAGTCCAGCAGCAACGACCTCGTACGACCGGTCACCCTCCGACGGCAACGCCGCGAGGTCCCCCTCCACGCGCGCAAGCTCCGCGAGCAACGCCTCCCGCTCCTCGGCGCGCGCGGCAGCATCCTCGGCGACCCGCCGGTTCTGATTCGCTTCGTCCTGCCGAACGACCTTCCCCAACGTGGAAAGACGGATTTGCGTGCTCATCAACGGGACGTTGCAGAACAGCTGCAGGATGCGAGCCGGCAACGCCGCGAACACCACGTCGCCGAACAGAATCTCTGAACCAGCGCGCGGCAAGTAGATGCCACCGAAGTACGCCGGCCACGTATTGTCCTGAGCTGTGCCCTGATCACTGTTCGGACGCTTCTGGAAGTTCGTAATCGGTTCCAAGCTCAACAAGGTCAGCATCAACTGATCCTGCTGCTCCTTGAACTCCGCCTCCGACAAACCAGTCGCGATGAAACTCACGGACTCGGCCGGCTCCTCACCAGCCAGGACCGCGGACAGTACGTCGGGGTCCGAAGCACGCAGGATGTCGGCAACAAAGCCGGACTCCTCCTTCGTCAGTACCACCGCCATCGGGACGCCGTTGACCGAGTACTCCAACACGATGCGCTCGAACCACAACCGCACGTCGGCCCGCAGGTTGCGCGGACTCCCACGAAGAGCCCACGTGATGAGCTCCAGCACCGACGACTTCCCGCGCAGGTTCTCGTTCGTGATGAGCGCCGTGACGCCGTCAGAGAACTCGAAAGTCGCCTCGAACGGTCCGTCCCACTGCGTCCGCGACCGCACACCCGAGAACGACAGCCGCCGCACATCCAACCCGCGCTGGGCTGGCGGAACCGGTAGCAGCGACACGGCATTCGCCTTCAAGACCGTCTCGACCACGTCGACATGCACGCCAGCCTTCGACGCGATCTTCTCCGTCAGTTCGCTCGGACTCGGAACGCTCACGCCGACTCACTCTCGAGACCTGCACGGATGGAAGCAAGCCGCTTCCGCGCCCGCTCAGCGATGGACGGGATGCGCACCCCGTTTGGAGTCTGCAGGTACTCCTCTTGAATGTACTGCCGGTCCTTCAGGGCCGTCGCACCCTGACCACTTGCCAGTTGGACAACCAAGGCCGATCGGAATGAGTACCACGCCAGGTCCTCGTACTCCGCCCGGATACGCGCCACCATGTCCCGGCCCGCCATAAGCAGGAAGTAGTTCGTCTGGACCACATGGCCCGGCCGGCCCTTCTTCCGGCGAACCACCAGGTCCGCCTGCCGCAGCACCGCCAGCGCGTCCTCAAGGTCCTCGTAAGCACCGAACAAGTACCGAAGCATCGGGTAGCGCCGCAGTTCCGGCTCCTCACTGTCGAGAATTTGGCCAGCCAGCTGCAACAAGGCAGGGTCCTGGTCACCATTCACGTAGTCGTTCAACAACTCGTTCGCCAGGTAGTCAGGATTCCGAACCCAGAAGTCCAACTTCTGCAGTCGGACCTGGGTCCGCACCACCCCAACGGCGGTCTCCAACGCAGGGTCACCGACGATGTCCTCATCAGACAAGGGCTCAGCGGCCTCGGTGATGAGCATCAACAGACGCACCGCGTCCTGCATCCGCGTGGTGGGGCCACCCATCAACATTCTCCAAGGTCAATGACGTTCAGCGGCCCAACCCCGGGGCCGACGATTCGAGAGCCCATGTAACCAGAGCCGGTCACCGATCCGGGGCTATTCAGCCCCGACCGGGTCGGTATCTTCAGCAGACTCGCGTCATTCTGGACGGTGTGACTCGGGCCCGCGGATCGGTACTCGTCCGACGAATGCTTTCTCGCGATCTAGCGGGGAGGTCCCTTCACCCCAGCGACAACTTTGTGGCTGCTGTGAGGCATTGGTGGCAGGGAGGATCACCGCAGATCCACGCCGTCATGAGCGCGGACCTTCGTCGCGCTCGAGGTCAGGGCGTCGGTCAGTCTAACCGCATACGCAGGATCCATCGCCTCGTCACATTCAGGAGCCGTGAGCCATCGGAATGACGAAGTTTCGTCGGTCGCCCTCAGGGCGCCGCCCAAGACGTGACACCGGTAGACGAGGGCGATGATGTCTCGCTCTAAGTTCTGATAGACGCCACTGAGAGAGTCGACTGCCACTTCCAAGCCGGTTTCTTCTCGGACCTCGCGTAGAAGTCCGTCCTCGACGCGTTCGCCAGACTCGAGCACCCCACCGGGCGGCTCCCAGTGACCGTTGTCCCGCCGCCTCACCGCGAGCACTTTCTCACCGTCTACGACGGCGCCGGCGACGCTAACCGAGTAGCGGTGGCTGTCGGTCATGGCGGGCTCCCGTCCCGTAGGATCGATGGGTCATCTATACGAGTGTAGGAGATCCCGTGGCTCAGGGCGTCGACCCGATGAGTGACCGGGCTGCCTACAAGCAGATCGCCGACGTTCTACGCACCTCCATCGAGTCTGGTGGGCTTGAGCCGGGGGCCAGGTTGCCGAGTGAGGCCCAGTTGGTCCAGCAGTTCGGCGTCTCGCAGGGGACGGTCCGGCAGGCTCTTTCGCTCCTCCGAGGGCAGGGACTTGTGGTAGCCGAGCACGGGCGTGGGGTGTTCGTACGTGACCGGCCCGAAGATCCGGAGGCTGGCGTACGACAGGTTCGCTCGCCGGCACCGCGAGGCGGGCAAGGCCGCCTACCTCGTCGAGGCCGAGCAGTCGGACGCGAAGCCCCTGGTTGACGTGTACTTCGTCGGTCCGGAGAAGGCGACGCCCGAGGTGGCTGGTCGCCTGAACCTCGCGTGATCGGCAGCAAGGTGTTGGCGCGGCGGCGTCGTTACTCGGCCGACGACCAGCCGACCGAGCTTGCGACCTCGTACATCCCGTGGCATCTGGCCGAGGGGACCCAGATGACGGATGTCGAACCCGGGCCCAGGTGGGATCTACGCGCGGATCGAGGAGGCCGGCCACCGCTTGGGTCGGTTCACGGAGGAGGTGTCGGCTCGGATGCCGACTCCCGAGGAGGTCAATGCGCTTCGCCTCGCCGGGGGTATGCCAGTCCTCACGTTGGTGCGGGTTGCCTACGACGTCGACGGCCAGCCTGTCGAGGTCTGCGACACCGTCATGTCGGCCGACCACTACGTGCTCGCGTACGAGCTGCCGGCTGACTGAGCGAGCCTGCGTCAGGGCGCGTCTCTTGACAACTCCTTTAAAGGAGTCGCAACTTCTGCCGTAACTCCTATACACGAGTAACTAAGTCGGAGGAAGCGATGGCGATGCCCCGCAAGATGCCGGTGGAGTTCGGTGTGGTGTTCCCGTACGGCGCGTACGCCGTGGGTGAGGTCGACGCCGGTGAGGGACTACGACCGGTCGACGAGGGAGGACCCCGTGCAGGCGACCGATCCGGAGACGGGTCTGCTGGTGTGGGCGGTCGAGGTGGTCGACGCGGACCCGGAGGCGAAGAAGGCGACGCGGATGATGTCGGTGAAGATCGGCAGCGAAGGTGCAGCCGGTGCTGCCGGAGGCTGCCGAGGGCGTGCCGTTCCGGCCGGTGGAGTTCGACAGGATGACGGCGACGGCGTACATCGAGGAGAACGGCGACTTCCGCCGGGTGGCGTGGTCGTTGCGGGCGGCGGAGGTGCGGGCGCCGTCGCGGGGGTCGCGGCCGTCGAGCGTGGGGTCGAAGGCGTCGAGTGACCAGGCGGTGGCGTGATGGGTGAGCGGCTCGAGCCGGTGGTCGCGGGCGTCGAGCGGCGTGGGGTGACTGGCGGCTGGGTGACCTGGCGGACGCGCTGCAGTCGGTGGCCCGGCTGCTCGGTCCGTCGGTCCCCGCGGTGCAGGTGGCGGTGTTCCCGCCGGACGGCGCTGAGACGCTGCCGGCGGTGCAGCTCGTGGTCCCGGACGTCGACGGCGGCTGGACGCGCGTGAGGACGCTGGTCGGCCCGAATCCGGCCTGTTCGCCTGTCCCGATGGACGTCGATCGAGTCGGGACCGAGCTTCCATGCCGTGCTCGACGACGTGCTGCTGTGCGTGCTGGTCGAGGGACTGAGACTCGATGCGTCGGATCGGATCCTTGGAGGAGTGGATCCGCTTCCTCGAGGCGGGCAGCCGCGATGACGCCGCGGCCACGTTGAGCGGCTACTCGCGGCAGATCGACGCCCAGTACGCCGACCTGGGCCGGATCGTCAGGGACCTGTACGAGTCCCCGACGGGCGAGGTGGCCGACGTGCTGATGATGGCCCGCTCGGCGCTGGCGGAAGCAGCCGGGATGCTCGACTCGGTCCGCGCCCGGATCGAGGACGGGGACCGGGAGTCCGGCATGAGCGTCGCGGCGTTGGCGCGTGGAGCGGGCGTCGGAGGCGGCCTGGTGGGGCGACGCGGCCTGTGGCGGGTGGTGCGTCGCTGGCCCGGCCCGGTGGCTGCGCTGGTCGCCGTCGGTCTGGCTGACGCCTGGTCCCCCGCGCCTGGGCTCGATGGTCCTGGTGGTGCTCGTGGTCGTGGCGTTGCGGCTGTGGGCGGTCCTGGCGCCGGCGTCGTTCCACCGCTGGCTGCTCGAGCCTTCTCGACACGTGGTGTGGCGGGTCGGGCTGCGTCGCATCGTGGCGTGCGCGTGGCGGTGGCGTGCGGTCTGGGTCGCTCGCGGTGGCGCGGACGCAGCCGCGCGGACCCGGCGAGCAGGGCGATCCGCGAGCGCCTGCCTCGTCTGACGCGTGTCGACCACGGACGGCCGCGGGTCACCCTCCATCTTCGGCCGTTGGTGGGGCAGACGGTGGAGACCTTCTCGGCGGCCGGTGAGCAGCTGCGGATGGCGGTCGGCGCGACCCGGGTGCGGGTGGATCCCGAGGGCGTGAACCGGGTGCGCGGTCACGTTCACGATGAGCGACTGGCTGGCGCGAGCCGTTCGCTGCGCGGACCGGCCGGATCCCGGGCGACGCTGGCAGGTCGACTCCGTGCCGATGGGTCGGTGTGAGGACGGGTCGCAGTGGCGGCTGCCGGTGGGGCCGCACACGCTGGTGGCGGGCATGTCCGGTGCCGGCAAGGGGTCGGTGTTCTGGTCGTTCGCGTTCGGGCTGGCTCCGGGTGTCCGGGCCGGGACGGTGCAGCTGCACGGTGTCGACCTGAAGGGCGGCATGGAGGTGCTGATGGGCGCCGACCTGTTCACCAGCCGGGCGACGGACGCGGCGGAGGCGGTCGGCCTCCTCGAGGGGCTGGTGGGTCTGATGCGGGAACGGACCAGGGCGTACGCCGGTCGGGTGCGGTCGCACGTGCCGACGGTGGAGGAGCCGCTGCACGTGGTGATGGTCGACGAGCTGGCGGCGCTGACGGCGTACTGCCCGGAGCGGGATCTGCAGCGTCGCGCGGAGATGGCGATCAACCTGTTGTGCTCGCAGGGCCGGGCGCCGGGGTTCGTGGTGTTCGCGTGCCTGCAGGACCCGCGCAAGGAGGTGATCCCGTCGCGTGGGCTGTTCACCCAGATGGTGGGGCTGCGGCTGAAGGACGCCACGGAGACGGCGATGGTGCTCGGTGAGGCGGCGGTGTCCGCGGGGGCGCTGTGCCACCGGATCACGCCGGGCGACGCCCGGGATGGGCTACGTGGTGCCGGAGGACGGCGGCTACCCGATGCGGGTGCGGGCCGGGTACGTGCCGGACGCGCTAGATGCGGTCGGTGGCGGCCGAGTTCGCGGCCCCGGTCGGTGTCGGTGGTGCCCGCCGGCGCAGCTGGAGTCCGCGCGGTCGCGTCGCCTGCCCGGCCGCCGGCGGATGGGTCGGAGGTGGCGTGATGGGCCTGGTGGAGCCGTGGATGAGGTTCGCGGTGTGCCGCGCGTTCCCGGAGCTGCCGTGGCTGGCGGACCGGGAGCAGGCGACGCGCGGCCGGAGGTGGCGGGCATGCGGGCTGCGTGCCGGTCCTGTGGGGTGTTCGAGGCTGTGCGCGGGACTTCGTCGACGCCGCGCGGGGATCTCCGGTGGGTTCTGGGCCGGGGAGTTCCGCGATCGCAGGCGACGAGGACGCCGGTCGACGGCGGGTCTGGACGGTGCGGCGTGAGTGCCCCGCTGCGGTTGACGGCCGAGTCGCTGCGGGAGGTCGCCCTGGACCAGGGGGTGTGCATCCGGCCGGTGATGCACGAGGTGTTCGACACGGTGACCGGGGGACGCAGCTGATCCCGACGCCGTGCGGCGCGACCCGGGAGAGCAAGTGCCCGCCGTGTGCGCAGAAGAACCGCCGGCTGCGGATGCAGCAGTGCCGGGAGGGCTGGCACCTGGACGACGGAGCCGGAGCGCGAGACCGCGCCCGGCGACGACCCGGATGAGGAGGCAGCCGACGAGGC
Organism: uncultured Actinomycetota bacterium; assembly: GCA_963811365.1. Taxonomy (GTDB): domain Bacteria; phylum Actinomycetota; class Actinomycetes; order Propionibacteriales; family Nocardioidaceae; genus CAWEQW01. The sequence continues at coordinate 8,170 of CAWEQW010000005.1, forward strand.
TGGTGCGAGGACGTGGCGTCTCGACGCCGGCGGGGCCGGTCGACGCGGCACCGCCAGGACGTGCCGGATCTGCCTCGGCTGCCGGTGGAGCAGCGGACGGTGGGGCAGGCGTTCACCAGTCGCGTCGGGGCGGACGTACCGGCCGAGCATGTTCCTGACGTTGACGCTGCCGTCGTACGGGCCGGTGACCGGCGACGGGCGCGCCGCGGGCGCGGGCGGTACGACTACCGGCGGGCGGCGCTGGACGCGATGCACTTCCCGAAGCTGGTGGACCGGTTCTGGCAGAACCTGCGTCGGGCGGCGGGCTACCAGGTGCAGTACTTCGCGGTGGTGGAGGAGCAGCGTCGGCTGGCTCCGCATCTGCATGCGGCGGTGCGGGGGGCGATCCCGCGGGCGGTGGTGCGGGAGGTGGCGGCGGCGACGTACCACCAGGTGTGGTGGCCGCCGTTCGAGGACGGTCGTGCACGAGGAGGTCCTGCCGGTGTGGCGGGACGGCGCCGGCTACGTCGACCCGGGCAGCGGGCGTGGTGCTGCCGACGTGGGATGAGGCGTTGGACGCGCTCGACGCGGACGAGGACGCCGCGCCGGCGCACGTGGTGCGGTTCGGGTCGCAGGTGGACCTGCAGGGGATCCTCGAGACGGAGGATGACGCGGACCGGCGGGTGGCGTATCTGACGAAGTACCTGACGAAGTCGATCTCGGGGACCTGTGGCGAGCGAGGAGGAGCTGTCGCCGGCGCAGCAGCGGCATCTGCGTCGGTTGCAGCGTGAGGTGCGGTGGTTGCCGTGTTCGCCGCGGTGCTGGAACTGGCTGCGGTTCGGCGTGCAGCCGCAGGATGCGCGGCGAGGGGATGGTGCCTGGGTCGTGTCCGGGGAAGGCGCACGACCCGGAGAACCTGGGGTGTGGTGGTCGGCGGGTGCTGGTGTCGCGGAGGTGGACGGGCAAGACGTTGAAGGGGCATGCGGCGGACCGGGCCGAGGTGGTGCGGCAGGTGCTGGCGGCGGCGGGGATCGAGGTTGCCGGATGCGCAGCGGCTGGCGGCGGATGTGCGTCGGGCGGATGGGAGTGCCGCGGTTCGCGTGGACGGATCTGGGATCCGATGGACTTCGACGGTGCCGATGTACCGGCAGGTGATGACGCGGGCGATCGCGGAGCGGATGCGGTGGAAGGCGCAGTACGAGGCCGCGAAGGCGCTGCAGGTGACCGGCCGGGCTGAGGCCGTCGGTGAGGGTGACCGCCCGGATAGGCCGCCGTGACAGCGCGGCTGACCAGAGCGCTTCGTCCTCCCCGATAGCCAGCCGATCCGTGGTCGTCGGTCTGGCTGTCAGGGGTGAGCGGAGCGAATCACGCAGTGACACGAAGTGCCCTTGACGGGCAGAGCGACGACCCGATCATCAGACGGCGGGGAGGACGGAGCCCCACCACGAGCAATGTGGAGCGTGGCATGGAGCAGTACTTGTTCGGTCTTTCGCGCAGCCTCGTGAGGACCCGGCGGAGCTGCGCACGGTGGTGACGCCGAACATCTGGTTGCTGTCGGCGGAGGAGATCCCGCCGATCCTGTTCACGACTGAGGAGGTGGGTCGGCTGCTGCAGCGTCGGGAAGTGCCGGGTCTATGACCTGATCCGGCAGCGTGAGCTGCGGTCGGTGAAGGTCGGTGCCTCTCGTCGGGTCTCGGCGCGGGCGCTGAGGGAGTACGTGGAGCGGCTCGAGCTCGGTGAGCCGGCGTGAGTCGGCGGGCAAGGCCAACGGCGAGGGCACGGTCTACGCTTCGGAAGGACGGCCGCTGGGAGGGCCGGCTGTACGTGACGGAGGCGGATGGTCGGCGGGTGCGCCGGTTCGTGTACGGCGCGCACGCGCAAGGAGGTCGAGTCGAAGCTGGTGGAGCTGCGGACCAGGGCGGACGCCGGGGTGCCGATGACGCCGGCGCATCTGACGGTGGAGGCGTATCTGAGGGAGTGGCTGGCGCAGATCGTCGGCACCGAGGGTGCGGCCGAACACGCTGGCGGCGTACGCGTTCCAGATCGACCGGTACCTGGTGCCGGACCTGGGGCCGCGGCGGCTGGGCCGGCTGACGGCGCGGGAGGTGCGGCTGTACCTCGACAGCCTGAAGCGCCGCGGCGTCGGGGTCCGGACGATCCGGTACGTGCACGGGACGTTGCGTGCTGCGTTGGAGGACGCGGTGCGGGAGGAGCTGCTGGAGAAGAACGTGGCGAAGCTGGTGCGGCCGCCGGCGGTGCAGAGGAAGGAGCGGCAGCCGCTGACGTCGGAGGAGATCTCGTGCATTGCTGAAGGCGAACATGGGACGACCGGCTGCTATGCCGATGTTCGATGGTGTTCGCCCTGCTGGGGCTGCGGCGGAGCGAGGTGCTCGGGTCTGCGGTGGGAGGACGTCGACCTCGAGGCGGGGATGCTGCTGGTGCGGCGCGGGCTACACCGGGTGAGTGGTGAGCTGCGGGTGATGGAGACGAAGACGGTCCGGTCGCGGCGGACGATCCCGCTGCCGGAGGTGGTGACCGGCGGCGCTCCGGGAGCACCGGGTGGACCAGGAACGGGAGCGCAAGCAGCTGGCGGAGCGGTGGCCGGAGTCCGGGTTCGTCTTCACGTCGTCGGTGGGGACCCCGATCGACCCGGACAACTGCTCGAAGCTGGTGCGGGCGGCGATGACGCGTGCTGGCGTGCGGGTGGTGCGGTTGCACGACCTGCGGCACGGTGTGGTGTCGGTGCTGTTGAGCCTGGGGGTGCCGCCGCGCACGGTGATGGAGATCGCCGGGCACACGGGTCTGGAGATGACGATGAACGTCTACGGGCACGTGACCCTGGACGACAAGCGGGACGCGCTCGACCGGCTCAGCAGGTTCCTGGAGGAGGGCGGAATGACCGCACCTACTGTCGTCATCTACTGTCGTCATCCGGCTCTGCGAGGGCGGCGACGATCACGTGATTTCGCGGCCGGGGATGCGAAAGCCCAGGTCAGACCGGGTCTGCCTGGGCTTCTCGGGTGGCGCGCTCGGAGGGATTCGAACCCCCAACCTTCTGATCCGTAGTCAGATGCTCTATCCGTTGAGCTACGAGCGCTGGGCGTCGCACACTTTAGCGTGCGCCCCAGCCAGCACGAAATCGCCCAGGACACGCCCCGGTGTGAGAGCGGCCGCCCGTAGTGGGTAGAGAGGTGTCATGGAACATCGCCCCCTCGGCCGCACCGGCCGCACCGTGTCCGTCGTCGGCCTCGGCACCTGGCAGCTCGGCGCCGACTGGGGCGAGGTGTCGGAGGCGGACGCCCTCGCCGTGCTCCAGGCCGCTGCCGAGGAGGGCGTGGACCTCTTCGACACCGCCGACGTGTACGGCGACGGCCGCAGCGAGCAGGTCATCGGGCGCTTCCTGAAGGACAACCCCGGCACCGACATCACCGTGGCCACGAAGATGGGCCGGCGGATGGACCAGGTGCCGGAGAACTACGTGCTGGAGAACTTCCGCACGTGGACGGAGCGGTCCCGGCGCAACCTCGGCGTCGAGCGGCTCGACCTGGTGCAGCTGCACTGCCCGCCGACGGCCGTCTACACCGACGACGAGCTCTACGACGCGCTCGACACCCTCGTCGAGGACGGCGCCGTCGCCGGCTATGGCGTCAGCGTCGAGAAGGCCGAGGAGGCGCTCGCCGCCATCGCCCGCCCGCACGTCGCCACGGTGCAGATCATCGTGAACGCCTTCCGGCTCAAGCCGCTCGACCGGGTCCTCCCCGCGGCGGGCGAGGCCGGCGTCGGCATCATCGCGCGGGTGCCGCTGGCCTCGGGGCTGCTCAGCGGCAGGTACGACGCCGGCACCACGTTCGCGGAGAACGACCACCGCACCTTCAACCGGGACGGCAGCGCCTTCGACGTCGGCGAGACGTTCTCCGGGGTGGACTACGAGACCGGGCTGAAGGCCGCGAAGGAGTTCAGCCGGCTCGTCGAGGAGCACGGACCCGAGGGCGCCACGTCGGCACAGGCCGCCATCGCGTGGATCTGGCAGCATCCGGAGGTCTCGAGTGTGATCCCTGGCGCGCGCAATGTCGACCAGGTCCGGTCCAACGCCGCCGCAGGCTCCGTGCCGGCGCTCGGCCGGGAGTTCCAGGACGGCGTTCGCCGGATCTACGACACCTACCTGCGAGAGTCCATCCACCCGCGCTGGTGATCCGGCACGCCGGCACCCGAACCCGAGCCGACCGGCTGGCACGCCGGCACGGCGCGGCACAACCCGCGGCTCGGCGGTAGGGTCGAAGGTCCGGAGGTGGCGGGAAATTTCGCGAACCATCGCGGCGGCCGCAGGAAGACCCACGGGCGTTGCGCCGTTGATCGATCCAATAGCCCACACGAGGTCTTGTGAGTACATTCACTAGCACTTCCCCGGCGCCTCCGTGACACCGAGGCATACGGTGAGACAGACAACCCGTCACCACATCGCCGTGGTGGCCACATATCTCCCCCCGACATCACCGGCCCCGACCGGTGACCGTCCGCCGTTGTCGGACGGTGGTGAATGCGCGAGAGGAACCGGTTACGCCGATGACCGCCGAGACGTCGATCGACACGACCCACGATAGTGCGCCCACGACCCACGAGGGGATCCTCTCCTGGGTGGCCGAGGTCGCCGAGCTGACCCAGCCGGACCAGGTGCACTGGTGCACCGGATCCGAGGACGAGTGGAAGGCGCTGACCGACGGGCTCGTCGCCGCCGGCACCTTCACGCCCCTGAACCCCGACAAGAAGGTCAACTCCTTCTGGGCGCGCACCGACCCGACCGACGTCGCGCGCGTCGAGGACCGGACCTACATCTGCTCGAAGGACGAGCGCGACGCCGGACCCACCAACAACTGGATGGACCCCGGCGAGATGAAGGCGCTGATGACCGACCTCTACCGGGGGTCGATGCGCGGTCGCACGATGTACGTCATCCCGTTCGTGATGGGCCACCTCGACACCGAGAAGCCGATGTTCGGGGTCGAGATCACCGACTCGCCGTACGTCGTGGTGTCGATGCGCGTGATGGCCCGGATGGGCACCTCCGTGCTGCGTCGCATGGAGGAGCTCGACGCGTTCTTCGTGCCTGCGCTGCACTCCGTGGGCGCCCCGCTCGAGCCCGGCCAGCAGGACGTGCCGTGGCCGTGCAACGACACCAAGTACATCGTGCAGTTCCCCGAGGAGCGCGCGATCTGGTCCTACGGCTCCGGGTACGGCGGCAACTCGCTGCTCGGCAAGAAGTGCTACGCGCTCCGCATCGCCAGCGCCATCGCCCGCGACGAGGGCTGGATGGCCGAGCACATGCTGATCCTCAAGGTCACCAACCCCGAGGGCGTCGCCCGCTACCTGGCGGCGGCCTTCCCGAGCGCCTGCGGCAAGACCAACCTCGCCATGCTCGCGCCGACGGTTCCCGGCTGGAAGGTCGAGACCCTCGGCGACGACATCGCCTGGATGCGCATCGGCGAGGACGGCCGGCTCTACGCGGTGAACCCCGAGTACGGGTTCTTCGGCGTCGCGCCCGGCACCAACGGCACCACGAACCCCAACGCGATACGCACCCTCGAGCGCGGCAACTCGCTGTTCACCAACGTCGCGCTCACCGAGGACGGCGACGTCTGGTGGGAGGGCATGGAGAACCCGCCGGCCCACGCGACGTCATGGAAGGGCGAGCCCTGGACGCCTGACTCCGACGAGCTCTCCAGCCACCCGAACAGCCGCTACTGCACGCCGATCAAGCAGTGCCCCATCCTGGCTCCCGAGTACGAGGACCCGAAGGGCGTGCCGATCGACGCCATCCTGTTCGGCGGCCGGCGCAAGACGACGGTCCCGCTGGTCACCGAGGCTCGCGACTGGACGCACGGCACCTTCATGGGCGCCACCCTGAGCTCCGAGACGACCGCGGCCGCCACCGGCCAGGTCGGTGTCGTACGACGGGACCCGATGGCGATGCTGCCGTTCATCGGCTACAACGCCGGCGACTACCTGAACCACTGGATCACCATGGGGAAGGAGAACGACCCGGCGAAGATGCCGCACATCTTCTACGTGAACTGGTTCCGGCGCAACGACGACGGCAGCTTCCTGTGGCCCGGGTTCAGCGAGAACAGCCGGGTGATCAAGTGGATCATGGAGCGGCTCGACGGCACCGCCGACGCGGTGGAGACCCCGATCGGCTTCGTGCCGACCACGGACGCGCTCGACGTCGACGGACTCGACCTGACCCGTGAGCAGGTCGAGGAGGCGCTGGCGGTCGACGTCGAGGAGTGGAAGGCCGAGATCCCGCAGATCTCCGAGTGGTTCGAGAGGTTCGGCGACGAGCTGCCGACGGTGCTCTGGACCGAGCTCGACAGCCTCAAGGCGCGGCTCGGCGGCTGACCCGCAGCACGCCTGACCGACGGCCCCATCCCTTGTGGGTGGGGCCGTTCGTCATGTCCGGGAGGATCCGCGACGGGGTCTGCGGCATACTGGCCAACGACGTATCGGGAGGACCGTTGCCACACGATTTCGGCTCGGAGGACCGCCACCTCTTCGAGACCATTGCTGCGCAGCTCTACCAGCAGGTCGTCGAGATGGGCTCGATGGACGCCTCCGACCCGGCCCTGGTGGACAACGAGCAGGTCGGCGCGGCCTGCAAGCTGCTCGTCGACATCGGACTGCTGGTGCTCGACGCCGGCACCAGCCGCTACTACCCGCTGGACCCCGCAGCGGTGCAGTCGCAGATCGTCGTACCGCTCGGCCGGCACGGCACGGAGCTGCTCGACGAGTCCGCCAAGTGGGCCGACGCCTTCTCCTCGCTGTCCCACCTCTACCGGCAGTCCGCGGTCCGCGAGCGGCCGATCGTCGAGCTGCGGGGGTCCGAGCGGATCAACAAGTTCATCCAGGCCGCGCTGGCCGACTGCCGCCACGAGCTGCTCACCGCACAGCCGCGCGGTCGGCGCCCCGAGCGAGTGCTGGCCGAGGCCGTGCACCGCGATCTCCAGGTGCTCGACCGGGGCGTCGCGATGCGCACCCTCTATCAGCACGCCGCCCGGCACAGCCCCGCCACCCGGGACTACGTGATCCAGGTGTCGCAGCGCGGCGCCGAGGTCCGCACCCTGGACGAGTTCTTCAACCGGCTGATCGTGATGGACCGGCGGATGGCGATCATCCCCGGCGAGGACGGCGACCGAACGGCGGTGGCGATCCACGAGCGGTCACTGGTGTCGTACCTGGTGGACATCTTCGAGCGCTCCTGGGAACGGGCCCGGCCGTTCACCAACAACGAGGCCCAGGTGCACCGCGACATCGCCACCGACATCCGCAACATGACGATCCGGATGCTCGTCGAGGGGCACAGCGACCCGGCGAGCGCGAAGCGGCTGGGCATCAGCACCCGCACGTACGCGGCCTACATCGCAGCGCTCAAGGAGGAGTACGCCGTGCAGACGAGGTTCCAGCTCGGCTACGCGATGGGTCGCAACGAGGCGGAGCAGCCGGCCGGCCCGCTGGACGCCTGAACGGCGGGCGCCCGCCGTACAGCGGAGGGCCACGCATAAATGCGAGGGCAGTCATCCTTGATGACTGCCCTCGCATTGGTTGAGACGGGCCGGGGGGGATTGGCTCTGGAACGGAACGGCCGGGGGGGGTTGGCTCGCTCGGTTCCCGTCTCAGGTCTACGGGTCGGGGGTGCTGCTCAGCCCCAGCCGGTGTCGTAGCGGGACGTGGTGGTGCCGCCGCTCACGCTGCCGTGGTCCGGCTTCGCAGCGGTGGCGGGGGCGCTCGTGGTGACGATCACGAGCGCGGTGGCCGCGAGAGCGCCCGCGACCCACTTGACGGCTGCTCGGGTCTTGTCCATGAGAACCTCGTCCTATTCGTTGGTGCATTAGGGTCAAATCGACTGTGAATCCAGTGTCAGGCACGAACGCCCCGTTGTGCTACTAAATCGGACCTCATGAGTTTGCAGTGCACATTCCTGCAAAAAGCACATTCGGCTGCAGGACCGGAGTATGAGGTGGATAATGTCCGGCTCGAATGGACGGAGACCCCGAAAGACGAGGAAACGACCATCTCACAGGGACCCCCACCTGCGCAGCAACCGGCGGTGGCTTTCTGTTGCGTGTTTGTGCAAGCGTCCTGAGCCTCACCGCGATGCATCGGGACTGCGAGGATTGCATGGCCATGCAGTCGCCGTCGGCCCCGGACCAACCGGTCAGGACTGCTCGCCCGTGCCGAAGGCGTAGCCGGCCGGCCGCGCCGGGTCTCGGGAACGCAGGAAGGCCCTGCCCGACCGTTCCCGGTCCGAACAAGGCCTTCCTGCGGCACTTCACCGACGCGCGGTCGGCGCCTGACGGCGGAGGTGGCGGTGTTCTGGTTCAGGACATCCCGGAGCCATGTCTCAAGACATCCCGGACTGATGTCGCGAGTCATCCCGGAGTAGCCAGCTGAGCCCCACCAGCGTGCGGGCATGTCACTCACCAGATTGCTGATCACCGCCGTGGTGGTCGAGAGCCGATCGGTTGCCCACGTCGCCGCCCAGTACGGCGTCTCCCAGTCCTGGCTGTTCGAGCTCGTGGCCCGCTACAAGGCCGAGGGCGAGGCTGCCTTCGAACCCCGCTCCCGTCGCCCGAAGACGGTTCCGCGGACCACACCCGCCGAGGTCGTCGAGCTGATCCTCGAGCTCCGCGAGAAGCTGACCGCCACCGGCTTGGACGCCGGACCCGACACCATCAAGTGGCACCTCGAGCACCACCACTCGGTCGCGGTGTCCAGGGCGACGATCTCGCGCTACCTGACCCGTCACGGCCTGGTTGTCCCGGAGCCGAAGAAGAAGCCGAAGTCGTCCTACATTCGCTTCGCCGCCGAGATGCCCAACGAGACCTGGCAGAGCGACTTCACCCACTACCGGCTCACCCGCCCCGACGGCCGCCCAAGCGCCGACACCGAGATCCTGACCTGGCTCGACGACTGCTCCCGCTACGCCCTCTCCGTGACGGCCCACGTCCGGGTCACCGGCCCCATCGTGCTGGCCACCTTCCGCCAAGCCGTTGCAGAACACGGGATTCCCGCCTCCACGCTCACTGATAACGGGATGGTGTTCACCACCCGACTCTCCGGCGGCAAGGGTGGCCGCAACCACCTGGAGACCGAACTTCGACGTCTCAACGTGGTCCAGAAGAACGGGCGACCGAACCACCCCACCACCCAAGGCAAGGTCGAGCGGTTCCAGCAGACACTGAAGAAGTGGCTGCGCGCCCAGCCCGAACAGCCGTCCACGATCGACGACCTCCAAGCCCTCCTCGACGCGTTCGCCGAGGAGTACAACGAGCACCGGCCCCACCGGTCCCTGCCGCACCGGGCGACCCCGGCCACCGTCTACACCAGCCGCCCCAAGGCGGGCCCACAGACCGGCGCGCGCGAGAACGACACCCACGACCGGGTCCGCCACGACCGCATCGACAAAGCCGGCAAGGTCACGCTGCGCTACCACGGCCAGCTCTACAGCATCGGCATCGGCCGAACCCACACCGGAACCCGCGTCCTCGTCCTGGCCCAGGACCTCGACATCCGCATCATCGACGCCGCCACCGGCGAGCTCCTGCGCGAGCTCGTCCTCGACCCATCCAAGCGCTACCAAGGCACCGGCCGACCACCCGGCCCGAGGCGCTGAAACGAAGGAGGGCCGAACCCACGTCTATTGGGTTCGGCCCTCCACGATGTCTTGAGACATCACAACGGCGGAGGTGGCGGGATTTGAACCCGCGAGAGGGGTTAGCCCTCAACCCGCTTAGCAGGCGGGCGCCATAGGCCACTAGGCGACACCTCCAGGCAGCCAGCACAGGCTACCGGAGCCGCGCGACCCGGGGCGAATCGGGCGAGCCCCCGGAGCGCGGGAGGACTCTCAGCCCAGTGGTCGGTACCCGTGACCACGGTTGAGGTGCTGCTGCAGGGTCCGCACGAAGTCGTCCGGCTGAACCCCCAGGACGTCGACCGGGATCGTCGTGGTGCTCCCGTCGCGGAGCCGAAGCACCACGCACCGCTCGCGCTCGACCACCGTCGCGACGGCGTCCTCGACGTCGAGCCACGGCGCCTGGTGCACGCCGGCACCGCGGACGTAGCGCACCGTGTAGCCGGTCTCGCCCAGCCGGACCACGACGGTGCGCCGGGCCAGCAGCACGAGCCCGACCGCACCCAGCAACAGCACCACCGCACCGACCGGCAGCACGACGACCGGTACGCCGAGCACGGCGGTGAGCACCGCCAGCACCACGACGAGCACGCCGACGGCGAGCAGCAGCACCCCCGTCAGGCGGACGACGAAGGCCGCGGAGAGCCGATACTCGGAAACCACATGCCCGATTAGACCGAAGCGGACTGGTCCTGGCCAACTGGGGGTCCCGCGTGTCTTGTCAGGATCCCGTGTCAGGGGTCACACTGCAGTTCCCCCATCGCGCAGGTCCCGGGTCGGAGGTGACCGCGATGACCGGTCTGGAACACGCCATCCTCGGGCTCAAGCAAGCCTTGAACGCGCCGCGGCGGCATCACATGTGGCGCTGGCTCGTGCGACACCGGATGGCCGGGGTGAAGGATGCGCTGACCGCTGAGAGCTCCCGCGAGCCGGACGGCTGGTTGGCCGCCCGCGAGGTCGGGCTGCTGCGCGAGGCAGCATCGCTGCTCGCCCGGCTGACCGTGCTCGGCCCTCAGGTGCTGACGGCCCCGGACGTCGAACCGGTGCGCCGGGAGCTGCTCCGCCTGGTGGTCGACCTCGAGCACCACCGGCAGCGGGTCAACGACCTGGTCTACGACAGCGTCGCGCTGGAGCTCGGCGGCTCGGAGTAGCGGGCCGGTCCGCCGGACGGCGTGGCCCTGGCAGAGGGGGCGGGATTCGAACCCGCGGCTGACATCTCTGCCAGCGACCGCTTTCAAGGCGGTTCCGATCGGCCACTCCGGCACCCCTCCATGGCAGTCGAGGCGGCTGAGGCGCCCGGACTCCCGGGCGAGCAGTCTAGTGTCCGGCCACGGCCGTGGTCAGAGCCGCCTGTTGGCGAGGGACGGGTTGGTCCCCCGCGACCGCTCGAGGTCCCGCCGGTCCACGACCGCCCGCAGCACCGCCGGCCCGTCGCCGGCCTCCGCGAGCACGTCCCCGCTGGGCGCCACCACCAGGGAGTGGCCCGTGTAGCGCGGTCCGGGCTGACCGGCCGCCGCGACGTACACCGTGTTCTCGATGGCCCGGGCCTTCACCAGCGTCTGCCAGTGCTCCACCTTCCGGGGGCCGGCCACCCACGCCGACGGCACCACGAGGACGTCGACCCCGTCGAGCGTGAGCGCCCGGGCGAGCTCGGGGAACCGCAGGTCGTAGCAGGTCATCAGGCCGACACGGACACCGCAGACCTCGACCTGCACCGGCTCGAGCTCCCCGGCGAGCAGGCGGTCGGACTCGCGGTAGCCGAACGAGTCGTAGAGGTGGATCTTCCGGTACGACGTCCGCAGGCCGTGGTCGTCGACGACGACGAGCGTGTTGTACGGCCGGTCCGGATCCTCGCTGGTCTCGAACATGCCGGCCACGATCGTGGTGCGGTGCCGACCGGCCACCTCGGTCAGTGTCTGCACGAACGGACCGTCGAGCTTCTCCGCGTACGCCGAGATGTCCGAGCCCGGGCTGCCGAAGTCGCGCATGAAGGCCTCGGGGAAGACCACCAGGCCGGGCCGGGGATGCTCGGCCGCGACCGCGCCGCACGCGGCGGCGACGGCATCCCGGTTCTCGGCGGGGTCGAGGGCGGCGGCGTGCTGGACGAGCGCGAGGTCGAGGATGGCCACTCCCCCAGCCTGCCACTCCCGCCTGAGAGACTGCGAGGGTGACCCGAACCCGCCCCGTTCCTGCCCTGGGCGCCGTGGTGCTCGCCGGCGGCCGTGGCCGCCGTCTCGGCGGGACGGAGAAGGCGCGGCTCCAGGTGGACGGGGTCAGCCTGCTCGAGCGTGCGCTGGCCGCGACCGCGACGGCCGACCCGGTGGTCGTGGTCGGTCCGCAGGTGCCCACCGGGCGCCCCGTCGGGTGGACCCGGGAGCAGCCGCCGGGCGGAGGGCCCGCGGCCGGGCTGCTGGCCGGCCTCGACGCGCTGGACCCCCGGCCGGTGCTGGTGTGCGTCCTCGCCGTGGACATGCCCCTGGTCGACGCCGGGACCGTCGGTCGGCTGCGCGCCGCCCTCGAACGGCGCGGTGACGCCGACGGAGCGGTGCTGCGCGACCACACCGGCCGCCGTCAGCCGCTCGCCGCGGTCTACCGCACGGCGGCCCTGCTCGCCGTACGCCCCGACCGGGACGCCGAGAACGGCCTGCCGATGCACCGGCTCGTCGCCGCGCTGTCCCTCGTGGAGGTGCCCGCCACAGGCGAGGAGGCTCACGATGTGGACACCTGGGAGGACCTGCGCCGCCTCGAGTGAGGAGCACGACAGGCGACCAAATCGCCACGGCAGGTTGCGTATCGCGCCGGCCCGTATGAGTCTTGACGGGTGACCCTGCACGACTGGATAGACGAACTCTGCGACGCCCTCGACATCGACGTCGAGCTCGACGAGGGGCTGGTGCTCGATGTGGCACGCGATGCCGCCCACAACGTGGAGCGGCCTGCGGCGCCGATCACCACCTACCTGCTCGGCTACGCCGCCGCGGTGCACGCCGCCGACCCTGAGAAGGTCGAGGAGCTTGCCGGCAAGGCGACGACCCTGGCCGAGCGGTTCGGAGGTGATGACGTCAGCGCCGACGACTTCGAGGAGGAGGAGGCCGGCGACGAGGAGCTCGTCGACGTCGAGTGACCGGGCCTGGGACCGGGGTCCTAGGGTGGTTGCATGCATGCAGTCATCGCCACCGAGCCCGGCGGGCCGGAGGCTCTCGGAGTCGTCGAACGTCCCGACCCACGGCCCGGTGAGGGCGAGGTGGTCATCGACATGGTGGCCACCGCCGTCAACCGTGCCGACATCCTCCAGAGGCGCGGCTTCTACCCACCGCCGCCCGGCGCGTCCGACGTCCTCGGCCTCGAGTGCTCCGGGGTGGTGTCCGAGGTCGGCCCCGGGGTCGAGCAGTGGTCGCCCGGGGACGAGGTGTGCGCGCTGCTCGCCGGCGGCGGGTACGCCGAGAAGGTGCTGGTCCCGGCCGGCCAGGTGATGCCCGTGCCGACCGGTGTCGACGTGGTGACCGCGGCCGCGCTGCCGGAGGTCGCCGCCACGGTGTGGTCCAACGTGTTCATGATCGCCGGCCTGCAGCGCGACGAGACGCTGCTGGTGCACGGCGGCGGCGGCGGCATCGGCACCATGGCCATCCAGCTCGCGCATGCCCTCGGCGCCCGCGTGGTCGCCACCGCCGGGTCGGCGGCCAAGCTCGAGCTGTCCCGGTCGCTCGGCGCGGACCACGCGGTGGACTACAAGAACGAGGACTTCGTGGAGGTCGTGCGCGGGCTCGGCGGCGCCGACGTGATCCTCGACCACCTCGGCGGCTCCTACCTCGCGCGCAACGTGGCCGCGCTGGCCACCGAGGGACGGCTCGTGGTGATCGGCACCATGGGCGGCGCGAAGGGCGAGCTCAACCTCGGCGCGCTGCTGGCCAAGCGCGGCGCGGTGATCGCCACCACGCTGCGCGCCCGGCCGGTTGCCGAGAAGTCCGCGATCTGCGCCGCGGTCGTCGAGCACGTGTGGCCGCTGGTCGCCGAGCGGACCGTGCGGCCGCTCGTGCACACCACGCTCCCGCTCGAGAAGGCTGGTGAGGCACATCGCATCATGGAGGCCAGCGACCACTCCGGCAAGATCGTCCTCACTGCGTAAGGTGGATGCATGACCGACCAGAGCTCCTCCGGCAGCACCGGCCCCGAGGACCCGCGCATCGTCGTGGTGGGTCCGGACGGCATGGCGGCGTCCGGCGGCCGGCCGCGCTCGGGATCCCCGGAGCCCGACATGGCGGACGAGGAGGACGACGAGCGGCACATCACCGACCTCGTGGAGCAGCCCGCGAAGGTGATGCGCATCGGCAGCATGATCCGCCAGCTCCTCGACGAGGTGAAGGCGGCTCCCCTCGACGAGGCCAGCCGGGCCCGGCTCGCGGAGATCCACCGTTCCTCGATCAAGGAGCTCGAGGACGGCCTCGCGCCTGAGCTCGTCGAGGAGCTCGAGCGGCTCTCCCTCCCGTTCAGCTCCGAGACCCCCAGCGAGCCCGAGCTGCGGATCGCGCAGGCCCAGCTCGTGGGCTGGCTCGAGGGGCTCTTCCACGGCATCCAGACCGCGATCTACGCCCAGCAGATGGCTGCCCGTGCACAGCTCGAGCAGATGCGCCGGGCACTGCCGCAGGGAGTGCTCTCCGAGCAGGCGCTCCAGGCCGCCCAGCAGGCCGCGGCGGGCGAGCAGGGCGACGGGCCGGGCCGCTCCGGGATGTACCTCTGAGGGCCGGTCGGCCGTCACGTCGCAGGTTCGGGCGCACCGGAGCGCACGCCCGGGTCAGCCGGTGAGCGCGTCGGTGCGTCGGGCGAGTCGGCGTCGGCCTGCTGCCGGCTGAGCACCTCGGAGGGCCGCCGTACTCACTGCGACGAGGCGGGCTCGTCGCGGTGGTCGCGGCGGAAGATCTTCGAGCCCAGCCAGACGACCGGGTCGAACCTGCGGTCCGCGACCCGCTCCTTCATCGGGATGATCGCGTTGTCGGTGATCTTGATGCCCTCGGGGCAGACCTCCGTGCAGCACTTGGTGATGTTGCACATGCCGATGCCCGCCGCGTCCTGGGCGAGCCGCCGCCGGTCGTGGGTGTCGAGCGGGTGCATGTCGAGCTCGGCGTACCTCAGGAAGAACCGCGGCCCGGAGAACGCCGGCTTGTTCTCCTCGTGGTCGCGTACGACGTGGCAGGTGTTCTGGCACAGGAAGCACTCGATGCACTTGCGGAACTCCTGGCCGCGCTCGACGTCGACCTGCATCATCCGGCGCCTGCCGTCGGGATCGCGCGGGGTCGGCGCGAAGGCCGGCAGCTCGCGGGCCTTCTCGTAGTTGTACGACACGTCGGTGACCAGGTCGCGGATGACCGGGAACGAGCGCAGCGGGGTGAGCGTGATCGTGTCGGTCTCCTCGAAGTCCGACAGCCGGGTCATGCACATCAGGCGCGGTCGGCCGTTGATCTCCGCGCTGCACGAGCCGCACTTGCCGGCCTTGCAGTTCCAGCGCACCGCGAGGTCACCGAGCTGGGTGGCCTGCAGGCGGTGGACCGCGTCGAGGACGACCTCGCCGTCCTCGACCGGCACGGTGTAGTCCCCCAGGTCCCCGCCGCTGCGGTCGCCGCGCCAGACGCGCATCTTCAGGTCGTAGCCCATGGCCCCTCAGTCCTCGAACAGCTTCGTCAGCTCCTCCGGCATGGTGGGCAGCGGCTGGTGCCGCAGCGACACCGCCCCCTCCGGGCCGTCGGGCAGGGTCAGCGCCAGGTTGAGCGCACCCCAGAACGGGTCCGGCCCGGGGAAGTCGTCGCGGGTGTGCCCGCCGCGCGACTCCTGGCGCTCCAGGGCCGCCCGGGCGATGCACTCGGAGACCACCAGCATGTTGGCCAGGTCGAGGGCGAGGTGCCAGCCGGGGTTGTACTGCCGGTGGCCCTCCACCGAGAGGTGCCGGGCCCGTTCCTTGAGCCGAGCGATCTCGGCCAGCGACTCCTCGAGCTCCCCGGCCTTGCGGATGATGCCGACGAGGCGCTGCATGACGTCCTGCAGGTCCTTCTGGATCGTGTACGGGTTCTCCCCGCCCTCCTCGCCGAACGGCGCCAGAGCCGTGGCCGCGGCGGCCCGGACGTCCTCCTCGGCGACCTTCGGTCGTCGGGTGCGCACCCGGTAGGAGTGGTAGGCCGCGTTCATCCCGGCGCGCCGGCCGAAGACCAGCAGGTCCGACAGCGAGTTGCCGCCGAGCCGGTTGGAGCCGTGCATGCCTCCGGCGACCTCTCCGGCGGCGTACAGGCCCTCGACGAGGCTCATCTCGGTGTCCGCGTCGACCTCGACCCCGCCCATCACGTAGTGGCAGGTCGGTCCCACCTCCATGGGCTCGGCGGTGATGTCGACGTCGGCGAGCTCCTTGAACTGGTGATACATCGACGGCAGCCGGCGGCGGATGAACTCCGCGTCGCGCCGCGAGGCGATGTCGAGGAACACCCCGCCGTGCGGCGAGCCGCGACCGGCCTTGATCTCGGAGTTGATCGCGCGCGCCACCTCGTCGCGCGGGAGCAGCTCGGGCGGCCGGCGGTGGTTCTTCTTGTCGGTGTACCAGCCCTCCGCCTCCTCGACGGTGTCGGCGGTCTCGGCCTTGAAGTACTCCGGGATGTAGTCGAACATGAACCGCTCGCCCTCGGAGTTGCGCAGCACCCCGCCGTCGCCGCGCACCGACTCGGTGACCAGGATGCCCTTCACCGACGGCGGCCAGACCATTCCGGTCGGGTGGAACTGCACGAACTCCATGTTGATCAGCGAGGCACCGGCCCGCATCGCCAGGGCGTGACCGTCGCCGGTGTACTCCCAGGAGTTCGAGGTCACCTGGTAGGACTTGCCGATGCCTCCGGTGGCGAGGACGACGGCGGGGCTGCGGAACACCACGAAGCGCCCGGTCTCGCGCCAGTAGCCGAACGCGCCGGCGACCCGGGCCCCATCCTCGAGGATCTCGGTGACCGTGCACTCCATGAACACGTCGATACCGAGCGCGACCGCGCGCTGCTGGAGGGTGCGGATCATCTCCAGGCCGGTGCGGTCGCCGACGTGGGCGAGGCGTGCGTAGCGGTGGCCGCCGAAGTCCCGCTGCGAGATCAGCCCCTCGGGCGTGCGGTCGAACAGCGCGCCCCACTCCTCGAGCTCGAGGACCCGATCTGGGGCTTCCTGGGCGTGCAGCTGGGCCATCCGCCAGTTGTTCAGCATCTTCCCGCCGCGCATCGTGTCGCGGAAGTGCACCCGCCAGCTGTCCTCGGGGTAGACGTTGCCCATCGAGGCCGCGATGCCGCCCTCGGCCATCACGGTGTGCGCCTTGCCGAGCAACGACTTGCAGACGATCGCCACCCGCGCGCCGGCGTCGTGCGCGGCGATCGCCGCCCGGAGCCCGGCACCGCCTGCGCCGATCACCACGACGTCGTACTCGTGGGACTCGTAGCCGGAGGCCGTTCCGGGGTCCATCCGGTTGCCGGTCATCGGGTGCCGCGAGGGGGTGCCGCCCTCCCCTGCCGCTGCCGTCGTCGCCATCAGAAGAACCTCGGGTCGGTGATCGCGCCGGTGGCGAGCAGGTAGACGTAGAAGTCGACCGCCGCCACCGAGAACAGCGAGAGCCACGCGAACACTGCATGCCGGGCGTTGAGCCGCGACACGAGGGTCCAGGCCCGGTAGCGGACCGGGTGCTTCGAGAAGTGCCGCAGCCGGCCCCCGACGGCGTGCCGGCAGGAGTGGCAGGACAGCGTGTAGAGCCAGATCAGCACGACGTTCACGACGAAGATCAGCGTGCCGAGCCCCATGTGCCCCCAGTGGCCGGCCGCGTCGCGGAACGTGAGGATCGTGTCCCAGCTGAGGATCGCGGCGACCACCACCGCGGCGTACCAGAAGTAGCGGTGGACGTTGTTGATGACCAGCGGCAGCCGGGTCTCACCGGAGTAGCGGGAGTGCGGCTCCGCGACGGCGCAGGCCGGCGGGCTGAGCCAGAACGACCGGTAGTAGGCCTTGCGGTAGTAGTAGCAGCTCATCCGGAAGCCCAGCGGGAAGACCAGGATGACCAGCGCGGGCGACAGCTGCCACCAGCTGAACGGCGTCCCGAAGTCGCTCGAGCCCTTGACGCAGTCGGCGGTCAGACAGGGCGAGTAGAACGGCGAGAGGTACGGCGCCGCGTAGTAGTGCACGCCGGCGAAGGCGCGGTAGGTGGCGAAGACGACGAAGAGCGAGAAGACCACGAACGTGGCGAGCGGGTAGAGCCACCATCGGTCCTGCCGCAGCGTCCGGGCCTCGAGGCGGGCGCGGCCCGGACTGCGGACGCCTGTCGACATGCTCGGCCGCCTCAGAGCGCGCGCTGCGCCTCGGACTGGGCGTCCTGCCACATGCTCTCGTCGTAGGGGTCGTCGGGGATCTCGAGGAGGTCGTCGTGGTTGACCCCCGGGCGGTGCCCCGGCTGGGGCGCGCCGAGCTCGTCGAGGTCGGCGCGCAGCCGGTCGACGTCCGAGACCAGCCTGCGCACGCCGAGGGTGTCGCCGTACTCGTCGCGGATCCGCAGCACCGCCGCCGCGAGCGACGTCAGCGCCTCCCGCGTGGCACCCACCGAGTCCTGTGCAGACATACCGACCTCTCTCCGCCGACGGCTCGCGGGTGACTGCCCAGCACCACCCGTGAGCCGAGTCTCGCGCGAAACCGCGGTTTGGGGAAGGGGGGCCGTGCGGGAGGTTCACCATGGGATGCAGGGCAACCTCCTCCTCCCACGAGGTGTACGTCGTGGGGAGTGCGGGTTCGTCGACATCCCATGGTGAACCTCCCCACGGGAAGCGCGGCTACAGACCGAACAGCGACTCCAGCGCCTTCGCGACGCCGTCCTCCTCGTTCGACGCGGCGACGTGGTCGGCGGTGGCCCGAACGCTCGGGTGCGCGTTGGCCATCGCGTAGGACGTGCCGGCCCACTCCAGCATCGCGACGTCGTTGGGCATGTCCCCGAACGCGACGACCTCGGCGGGCCCGATGCCGTGCTGGGCGCAGACCATCTCCAGGGTGCTCGCCTTGGTCACTCCGGCCGCGCTCATCTCGACCAGCGCCCCCGTCGAGGACCACGTGGTCGTGACGCGGTCACCGACCAGCGCGTCCACCTGCGCCCAGAACTTCTCCGGGTCGAGCTCCTCGTGGCGGGCGAGGAGCTTGACGGTGCGGCCGTCGAAGATCTCCTCGAGCGGCCCGACGTCCAGGTCCGGCGGGGCCGGGATCCGCGGCATGAACCCCGGCTCCTTCGCGAAGCCGTCGGTCTTCTCCAGCGCGAACGTCGTACCGGGCACCGCGTCGCGCAGCACGGCGGCGACCTCGAGCCCGACCGGCGCGGCGATCGGCCGCGATGTGCGCACGGCGTGCGCGGAGACGTCGTACACGATCCCGCCGTTGGAGCAGATCGCCAGCCCGTGGCCGCCGACGTGCGTCCAGAGATCGGCCATCCACCGGATCGGCCGGCCGGTCACGAAGACCACCAGCACGCCGCGCTCCTCCAGGGCGTCGAGCACCCCGCGGGTGCGTCCGGTGACCGTGCCGTCGGTGTGGAGCAACGTGCCGTCCAGGTCGGTCGCCACGAGCCTCAGCACCTGACCAACTCTAGAACCAGCGGGCCAGCTCGACCGCGGCGCCGTCGTCGTCGACGGTCTCGGTGACGTAGTCGGCGGCGTCCTGGACCTCAATGGGCGCCTGTCCCATCGCCACGCCACGCCCGGCCCAGCGCAGCATCTCGATGTCGTTGCGTCCGTCGCCGATCGCCAGCACCTCCTCCCGCCGGACCCCCAGCCGCTCGGCGACCTCGGCGAGCGCGGAGGCCTTCGAGACCCCGTCGGGGGCGAGGTCGAGCCAGGCAGTCCAGCCGATGAAGTAGTTCGTGCCCTGCAGCCCGAGCTTCTCCGCGAGCTCGACGAAGTCCTCGGAGGTGGAGAACGGGTCGCGGATGATCACCCGGCTGACCTCCGTGGCGACGAGCTCCTCGATCGGCGTCAGGATCATCTCGCCGTCGAGCTCGCCGTCGGGGAAGTGCCGGTTCACCCGGTAGCCGACGCCGTGCTCCTCGACGGCGACCGCCGCCTCCGGGACGTGCTCGAGGACCGTGCGGACCGCCTCGCGGGCGTCGAACGTCACCTCGCTGACCACCTCGATCGGGGGGTAGGAGAACGTCACCGCGCCGTTGGAGGCCACGACCAGCACCTTCTCGCCGTCGTGGCGCGGCAGCTCGAGGTGGTCGAGGACCTTGCTCATGCCCAGCGGCGCCCGCCCGCTCGCCAGCACGACGTGCGTCCCTGCCTCGATGGCCCGGTCGACCGCCTCGCGCACCGCCGGGGTGACGGCGTCGGCAGAGAAGCCGTTCTCCGGCTCCGGGACCAGCAGCGTGCCGTCGATGTCGAGCGCGACCAGCCGGGGCGTGAACGCCGGCCCTGGGTCGCGCCCGGCGACGGGCTCCGGCAGCGCGGTCATGAGGCGACAGGCTCCAGGACCTCGCGGCCCTGCAGGTAGGGCCGCAGCGCCTCGGGGACGCGCACCGAGCCGTCGGACTGCTGGTGGGTCTCCAGGATGGCGACGATGGTGCGGGTCATCGCGCAGAGCGTGCCGTTGAGCGTGGCGAGCGGCCGGGTGCCGCCCTGCTCGTCGGGGAACCGCCCCCGGATGTCGAGCCGGCGGGCCTGGAAGTCGGTGCAGTTCGAGGTCGAGGTCAGCTCGCGGTACCGGCCCTGCGTGGGGATCCAGGCCTCACAGTCGAACTTGCGCTGCGCCGACAGCCCGAGGTCACCGGCGGCGACGTCGATGACCCGGTAGGCCAGCTCCAGCCGGTCGAGGAACTCCTTCTCCCAGGCGAGCAGCCGCTGGTGCTCGGCGAAGGACTCCTCGACCGTCGTGTACGCGAACATCTCCACCTTGTCGAACCAGTGCACCCGGATGATCCCCCGGGTGTCCTTCCCGTACGACCCTGCCTCCTTGCGGTAGCAGGGGCTGAACGCGGCGTAGCGGCGCGGCAGACTCCCGCCGTCGAGGATCTCGTCGGAGTGGTACGCCGCCAGCGGGACCTCCGAGGTGCCGACCAGGTAGAGCTCCTCGCCCTCGATCCGGTACACGTCGTCGGCCGCCTGGCCGAGGAAGCCCGTGCCGTCCATCGCGCGCGGCTTGACCAGCGCGGGCGGGATCACCGTCGTGAAACCGGCCGACCGGGCCTGGTCCATCGCCATCGCGACGAGCGCGAACTCGAGGTCGGCACCCGCACCGGTGAGGTAGTAGAAGCGTGCCCCGGACACCTTGGCGCCGCGGTCGATGTCGATGGCGCCGAGGATCCGGCCGAGCTCGATGTGGTCCTTGGGCTCGAAGCCCTCGGCATCGAAGTCCCGCGGCGTCCCGACCTGCTCGAGAACCACGAAGTCGTCCTCGCCGCCCGCCGGTGCCTCGTCGGCGGCCGGGTTGGGGATCGCCAGCATCGCCTCCCGGTAGGCGGCCTCGGCCTCGGCCTGCGCCTGCTCGGCCTTCTTGACGTCGGCGGCGAGCGCCTTGGTGCGCTGCAGCAGGCTCTGCCGCTCGTCGCCCTGAGCCTTCGGGATCTGCTTGCTCAGCTGCTTCTGCTCGCCGCGCAGGGTCTCGAACTCGACGATCGCGGACCGCCGCCGCTCGTCGGCGGCCACCGCCTCGTCGACCGCGTCGGCGGAGAGGCCTCGCTTGGCCTGGGCCTGGCGCAGTCGGGCGGGCTGGTCACGGAGAAGTCGGGGATCGATCACCCGTTCAGGGTATCGAGCGCGTCGACCGGGTTCCGCCGAAGACCTCCCCGCCGCCCCGGAGAGGCGCGTCGGCGCGTCGGCGCGCGGGCCCGGGCGGCAGACTGGCAGGGAGCACGGCGGCGCCGCCTCGGATCGGCTCGCCTGTTCTGGGTAATGGGAGCAGCAGCCTCACGATGACAGGGCGCGCCGGGGCGCCGACGTACCTGGGTCGTCCTCGACCCCGAGCAGATCAGGAGACCCGTGTCGTTCAGCGCGCGCACGCGACACCGCCTGCTGCTCGCGTCCCTTCCGTTCCTGCTGGTCGTGGTCGCCCTCGCCCTGGTCGTGCGCTTCGACCTGCCGGCACTGCACAGGATCGACACCACGCTCGGCGGGCCCCCGTTCGCCTGGACCTCGGCGCATCACCTGGCTCTGCACCTCTGGGTCGCGGTCGCGTGGACCTTCGGCACCATCCCGCTCACGATCGTGACGGTCGCGACCGTGGGGGTGCTGCTCGTCCGCCGGCTGGTCCGGGCCGCCGTGTACGTCGCGGTGGTGATGGCCGCGGCGTCGCTGACCAGCACGCTGCTGAAGCTGCTGATGCACCGGAGCCGCCCGGTGTGGCCGCACCCGCTGCAGCAACTGGCCAGCTACTCGTTCCCCTCGGGGCACGCCTCCGGCATCGCCTCGGCGTGCGGGGTGGCCGTGGTGCTCTCCACGGTGTTCGTCCGACGGCGCAACGAGCGCCGGCTCGTCGTCGCGGTCGCCGCCGTGCTCGTGCTCCTCGTCGGGTCCGACCGGGTGCTCCTCGGCGTGCACAACCCCTCCGACGTGCTCGCCGGCTGGTCGGTCGGGTTCTTCTGGGTGCTCCTGGTCGCGGGCCTCCACGACCCGTCACCGCGGCCGCGGCGGCGCGAGACGCTCGCCAGCCCGGTGCCTCGGACCAAGCGGTTCGCGGTGGTGCTCAACCCGGCCAAGGTCGAGGACGTCGCCGGCTTCCGCGCCATGGTCGAGCGGATGGCCGCGGAGGGCGGCTGGGCGGCGCCGACCTGGTTCGAGACCACGGTGGCCGACCCGGGGCGGGCGATGGCCGAGGAGGCCGCGATCTCGGGCGCGGAGATGGTGCTGGTCTGCGGCGGCGACGGCACCGTGCGCACCGTCTGCGCGGAGCTCGCCGGCACCGGCGTCCCGGTGGGCGTGGTGCCCGCCGGCACCGGCAACCTGCTGGCCCGCAACCTCGGCATCCCGCTGTTCATCCAGGCCGCCGTCGACGTGGCGCTGCACGGCCAGGACCGGGCGATCGACCTCGTGCACGTCAGCGGCGACGGCATCCCCGACGACGAGCACTTCATGGTGATGGCGGGCATGGGGTTCGACGCCGCGATCATGGAGGGCGCGAACGAGGGCATCAAGGCGAGGGTCGGCTGGCTGGCGTACGTCGTCGCGGGAGCGCGGAACATGATGTTTCCCGCCGTACGCCTCGAGATCTCCGTCGACGGCGGCCCGTGGACGCGGCACCGGGCGCGGACCGTGCTGATCGGCAACGTCGGCTACCTGCAGGCCGGGATCCCGCTGCTGCCGGACGCCGCCATCGACGACGGGGTGCTCGACGTCGTGCTGCTGTCCCCCCGGTGGTTCCTGTCCTGGGTCCGGGTCGCGGTCCGGGTGCTCAGCCGGGCCCGGCGCACCGACGACACGCTCAACCGGATGACCGGGCGCACGATCAGCGTGCGGGCCGCGCACGACACCCCCCGGCAGCTCGACGGCGACCCGATCGGCCCCGGCCGCGAGCTGCGCGCGGTCTGCGACCACGGCCGGCTGCTGGTCCGGGTCCCGGTCTGACCGTCCGGCCGCGGGCTACCGTGGCAGGCGTGCCCGAGGTCCGGACGTTCACCTCCTCCGTGCTCCCGCCGTACGAGCGCGGCGTCGAGCTCGGCGAGCGGCTGCGGACCGAGGTGGCGGCCTGCGTGGACGGCTACCGCCGGCTGTTCGCGGCGCGGGCCTCGGCTCGGTTCGACGTGGACCTGTGGGGCGAGCGCGCCTGGGACGTGATCGCCGACCTCGCCCCCGAAGCGGCCGCGGAGATCGCCGGCATCGCCGACGGTGCGGACCGGCCCGTCCGGGAGCTGGCGGCGGTGAACGCCCGGACCGAGCTGCTGGCTGTCGCCGACCCGGCCGGTGCGACGGAGTGCTCCACGGTCGTGGCGCTCGCGCCGGGGCGGCCCCCGGTCGCGGTCCAGACCTGGGACTGGTATGCCGCGATGGCCGACGGCTGGCTGCACTGGACGATCCCGCACCCCGACGGCCGGGTCGTCACGACGGTCACCGAGGTCGGCATGCTCGCGAAGGTCGGCGTCAACGGGTACGGCGTCGGCGTGCTGCTCAACATGCTGCACCATGCCGCCGACGTATCCGAGGACGGCGGCGAGCCGGCGCTGGGCTACCCCGTGCACCTGCTGTCCCGCCGGATCCTCGACGAGGCGCACGACCTCGACGAGGCGGTGGCCCTGGCCACCAAGGAGCAGACCTCCGCCTCGACCGCGCTGACCGTCGTGCAGGGGTCTCCCGGTGCCGGCCGCGCCGTGTCGGTGGAGCTGTTCAGCGGGGGGCACGGGCTGCTCGACCCGGTCGACGGGCTGCTGGTGCGCACCAACCACTTCGTCTCCGAGGCCGGCGCGCCCGGCTGCACCGCGCACACCATCGGCCCCGGCACCCGGATCCGGCGGGACACGCTGCTCCGCGAGCTCGCGGGGCGGCCTCCCACCGGGCCGGACCAGGTCGTCTCCGCGATGGTCGACCACGCCGACGTGGGCGGGGTCTGCGCGCATCCCGACCCGCACGACGAGCCCGCGCTGCAGCACGCCACCCTCGCCACCGTGGTCCTCGACGCTGCCGGACGGCGGGTGGAGGTGACCTCGGGCGGGCCCTGCGCGCGACGTGGCAGGTGATCCCTCAGCCGTTGTGGGCGAAGGTGATCGCCTCCTCCTCCTCGGGGGAGAGCGCCTGGTCAGAGGTCCACGCCGAGACGTTCTTGGCGTAGGTGCGGGCCTCGCTGCGGCCGTGGATCGAGGTGAGCACGACCCCGCTGCCGCTGTCGTCGAGCAGCGCGAGCGACCACGACAGGTGGCCTCCCATGTCGCCGAACGCGTCGTAGCGGACCACCGCGAGGTGCCGCAGCGCGTCCGCGACCTCGACGCGAAGCGCCTGGACCTCGCCGCGCAGCCCCTGCACGTCGGTCGGCAGCGACGCGGCCTCGCGGGCCCGGCGGCGCTGGTGGCTGCTGGTGCGGCGCGCGGTCGTCGCGGCGAGCGCGACGGCGACGGCTCCGAGGACCAGGGCGAGGACCGCGAGGGTCACCGCGAGTGCGGAGGAGTTCATCGCCGCCGAGCCTAACGAGACGATCAGCGGCCGTCGCGCAGGCGCGCGAGCCAGGCCTGCGCGTCGCGGAACTCCGGGTCCGTCGTACCCGGCCCGACCTCTGGGCGGATCCCGTCGACGCGTGGGTAGGAGCCCAGGAACCGGACGTCGGCGCAGTTGCGGCGCAGGCCCATCATCGCCTCGCCGACGCGCGCCTCGTCGACGTGGCCCTCGGCGTCGATGGAGAAGCAGTAGCGGCCGAGGCCGACGCCGGTGGGCCGGGACTCGATGCGGGTCAGGTTCACGCCGCGCAGCTGGAACTCCTCCAGCAGCTCGAGCAGCGCGCCCGGGTGGTCGTCGCGGATGAAGGCCACGAGCGAGGTCTTGTCGGCTCCGGTGGGCGGCACGGGCACGCCCGGGCGGGCCAGCAGCACGAACCGGGTCACCGCGTCCGGGTTGTCGCCGATGGCGGTCGCCAGGGTCGCGAGCCGGTAGTGGTCGGCGGCGAGCGGAGCGGAGATCGCCGCGTCCCACGGCGCGTCCGGCTCCACCAGCGCTGCCGCGGCGGCGGCCGTCGAGGTGGCGTGCACGGTCTCGACGCCGGGCAGGTGGGTGGCCACCCAGCGGCGGGTCTGCGCGGCGGCGTGCGGATGCGTGGCGACCCGCCGGATCTGCTCGCGCGCAGTGCCCGGCCGGGCGAGCAGCGCGAAGGCGATCGGCACGGTCATCTCGCGGGTGATCATCAGCGGCTCGCCGGTCGCGAGCTCGTCGAGGGTCACCGGGACCGACCCCTCGACGGAGTTCTCGATCGGCACGACGGCTCCGTCGGCCTCGCCGGCACGCACCGCGTCGAGGGCGACGGTGACCGTCGGGCAGGGCTGCAGCTCTGCGTGCGCGGCGGCCGGCACGGAGCGCAGGGCCTGCTCGGTGAACGTCCCCACGGGACCGAGGTAGGCATAGCGGGCGGGCGGGACTCCGGGCATCCGACCAGCCTAGTGGCGCGGGGTACTCTCGCGGGCGTGACGGACCCGCATGACCACGACTCGGTCGCCGACCTCGGGTACGCCCGCCTGGACACCGGCCGCGCCGCACGCACGGGCGACCCGGAGGTCGTCTACGGAGCCGGGAAGACGCCGGAGCAGGTCGTGGCGATCCTCGCCGCCCTGCACGACGCGCACCCCGACCGTGCCGTGCTCGCCACCCGGCTTTCCGAGGAGTCGCTCGCCGCGGTGGTGGCCGCGCACCCCGACGCGGTGCTCGACCCGGTCGCCCGGGCGGTGACCCTCGGGCCGCTGTCTGCCGCCCGCGGGACGGTGACCGTGGTGTCCGCCGGCACCTCCGACGGCCCGGTCGCCGCCGAGGCAGCCCTGACCGCGCGGGTGTACGGCGCCGGGGTGGAGCAGGTCTCCGACGTCGGCGTCGCGGGGCTGCACCGGGTGCTCGCCGCCCGCGCCGACCTCGAGCGGGCGGACTGCCTCGTGGTCGTCGCGGGGATGGAGGGTGCGCTGCCGAGCGTCGTCGGCGGCCTCACGGGCGTGCCGCTCGTCGCGGTACCCACCAGCGTCGGCTACGGCGCCGCGTTCGGGGGGCTCGCGGCACTGCTGGGGATGCTGAACTCGTGCGCGCCCGGGGTCACCGTCGTGAACATCGACAACGGCTACGGCGCCGGTGTCTTCGCAGCCCGGGTGGCGCGCGCCGCGGCCCGCCATCCGTCCGAGTCGGCCGCGGTCGCCTCGCGTGAGACACCGGCGCGACCGCGGCCGAACGGCGGGGAGGGGAGGCGGGCGTGATCGGATGGGTCGACGCGTCCTCGGGCGCCAGCGGCGACATGCTGCTCGGTGCGCTGCTCGGCGCCGGGGTCCCGCTCGACGTCGTGGCCGGCGCGGTCGCGGCGGTGGCGCCCGAGCACGTCGCGCTGCGGCCCGAGCCGGTCACCCGCAACGGCTTCGCGGCGACCCGCTGCCACGTCGACCTCGCCGACAGCAGCACCCGCCGGACCTGGACCGACGTCGCCGGGCTGCTCCGGGCCGCCCCTCTCGACCCGGCTGTGCGGCAGCGGGCGTACGACGTCTTCGACCGGCTCGCGGCGGCCGAGGCCACCGTGCACGGCAGCACGTCCGCGGAGGTGCACTTCCACGAGGTCGGGGCGCTCGACGCGATCGCCGACGTCGTCGGGGTGTGCGCCGGACTGGTCCACCTGGGCCTCGACGCGCTCACCGTCTCGCCCGTCGCCGTGGGGTCGGGGCGGGTCGACGGGGCGCACGGCGCGATGCCGGTGCCGCCCCCGGCGGTCGCCGAGCTGCTCCGCGGCGTCCCGTCGTACGCCGGCCCGGTGCCGCTGGAGATGTGCACCCCGACGGGCGCGGCGCTGGTCACGACCTGGGCGACGGGGTACGCCGCGCAGCCGCCGATGACGGTGGCCACGGTCGGCGTCGGCGCGGGCGGACGCGACCCGGCGGGGCACACCAACGTGCTGCGGCTGTTCCTGGGCGAGCCGGTCAGCGTCGGCCCCGCGCCGCACGGCACCGACGCACCGCTGCTCGTGGAGACCAACGTCGACGACCTCGACCCGCGACTGTGGCCCAACGTGATCGCGGCGCTGCTCGACGTCGGCGCCTCGGACGCCTGGCTGACCCCGATCCTGATGAAGAAGGGCCGGCCCGCGCACACCCTGTCGGTCCTGGTCACCGCGGCACGGGCCGACGCGGTCCGGGCCGAGGTGTTCCGGCAGACCTCCACGATCGGCCTGCGGGAGACCCACCTCGCCAAGACCGCGCTCGACCGCGAGGTGCGCACCGTGGTCGTCGAGGGGAAGGACGTCCGTGTCAAGATGGCCCGGCACCACGGCCGGGTCGTGAACCTCCAACCCGAGTACGAGGACGTGGTGCGGGCGGCAGCCGGTTCGGGTCGGCCGCTCAAGGACGTGCTCGCCGATGCGGTGGTGGCGACCAGGACCCTCGACCCGGATCCCGACCTCTAGGACTCCATGGACCTCGCCGTCATCGCCGTCACGTTCGCTGCGATCTTCGTCGTCGAGCTGCCCGACAAGACCTTCATCGCGGCGCTGGTGCTGTCCACGCGCTATCCCCCGCTGCTCGTCTGGATCGGGGTCGGCCTGGCGTTCGGCGTGCAGACGCTGGTCGCGGTCACCGCGGGCACGCTGGCCACGTTGCTTCCCGACGTGCTGCTGAAGAGCATCGCGATCGCGATCTTCCTGCTCGGCGCGGTCATCCTGTTCCGGACGGCGCCCGCCGCGGACTCCGAGGAGAAGGAGCAGGAGGAGGAGTACGCCGCCAAGTCGGTGTCCGCCAAGACCGGCCTGCAGGCCGTGGTGGCCTCCTTCCTGGTGCTGTTCGCGGCCGAGTGGGGAGACCTGTCCCAGCTGCTCACGATCAGCCTGGTGGCGCGCTACCACGACCAGGTCAGCGTGTTCGTCGGCGCCTGGCTCGCGCTGCTCACCGTCTCCGGCCTGGCCGTGGTCGCGGGCCGGGTCCTGCTGCGGTTCATGAAGCTGTCGGTGCTGCACTACGTGGGCTCCGCGGTGTGCTTCCTGCTGGCCGCGGGCACGGCGTACGAGGTGCTCGCCTGAGCCTGGCAGGGCATCGGCGACGGGCACGTCCGCGGCTAGGCTGCGCAGCATGGCGATCTCTGGACCGACCCCTCACCCGGCCGCTGACGCGACGACCGGCTCCGCCTCCCCGGTCATGCCTGGCGCCGACAGCGAGGTTGGCCGGCTGCGCACCGTGCTGCTGCACCGGCCCGGCCCGGAGCTGACCCGGCTGACGCCGCGCAACAACGACAAGCTGCTCTTCGACGGCATCCCCTGGGTCGGTCGCGCACAGGACGAGCACGACGCCTTCGCCGAGGCGCTCCGGGACCGCGGCGTCGAGGTGCTGTACCTGACCCGGCTGCTCATCGAGACCCTGCAGAGCGAGGATGCCCGCGCGCACGCGATCAGCGGCGCGATGGCGAGCCTGCACCTCGGCGACACCCTGCGGACCTACCTCACCTCGGCACTGCACGACCAGTCCCCTGAGGAGCTGGCGACCTTCCTCACCGCGGGGGTGCGCAACGACGAGGTCCGCGGCGGCCACGGGCTGGTCACCAGCCTGCTCGCGCACGACGACTTCCTGATCGACCCGCTGCCGAACCTGCTGTTCACCCGGGACTCCAGCGTCTGGGTCCGCGACCGGGTCGCGATCACCTCGCTGGCGATGCCGGCCCGGGAGCGCGAGACGCAGCTGACCGAGCTGATCTACACCGACCATCCCCGATTCGCCGGCACGCCGAAGGTGCACGGCTGGCAGCGCGAGCACGTCGAGGGCGGCGACGTCCTGCTGCTGGCGCCAGGGGTCATCGCGGTCGGGGTCGGGGAGCGCACCACGCCCGCCGGGGCCGAACGGCTCGCACGGCAGGTGTTCGGCGCCCGGCTGGCGCACACCGTGCTCGCCGTCCCCATCGCGCAGGAGCGCGCCACGATGCACCTCGACACCGTGTGCACGATGGTGGACGTCGACAAGATCGTGATGTACCCCAACGTGGCCGACAGTCTGCAGGCGTACGCCGTCACCGTGCAGGACCGCAACGGCGACGGTGACGCCGACCTCGTCCTCGACGTGGCGGAGGCCCAGCCGTTCCTGGTCGCGGCCGCGAAGGCGATGAGCATCGACACGCTGCACCAGATAGACACCGGGCTCGACCCGGTCACCGCCGAACGCGAGCAGTGGGACGACGGCAACAACACCCTGGCGCTCGCTCCGCGCGTGGCGGTCGCCTACGAGCGCAACGTCGAGACGAACAGCCGCCTGGAGGAGGCCGGCATCGAGGTGATCGCGATCTCGGGCTCCGAGCTCGGCTCCGGGCGGGGCGGGCCGCGGTGCATGTCCTGCCCGGTCAGCCGTGCGCCGCTGACCTGATCACCGAGACCCGGGCACAGAAAAGCCCGGCCGTTGCTGACGGGGGATACAACAACGACCGGGCATCAGCAAATCTAGAGGTGGTTGAGGGCTTGATCAACTCAAACACGCGGTTATGACGGCTTCGACGGGTAAAAACCTCCATCGGTCTAGTCATCTGCGACCGGTTCAGCGGATCGTGAGCTGTCGGTTGGCGAGCCCGTTGCGCGCCGAACGCTCGTCGGAGGTGAGCGGGGAGTCGTCCTCCAGAGCCTTGTCGAGCGCGGCCCGGAACCGTCCGGCCGGCTCCTCCAGGACCGCCGCGCCCGTGCCGACCGGGAGGTCCCAGACCGGGATCAGCACGCCGTGGGTGCGGAACATGCCGACCAGCCGGGAGTCCGCTGCGACCGAGTCGAGGCCCGCGGCGTGCAGCCGGGCCAGCGCGGAGAGCAGCCGCTCCTCGTCGTCGGTCATCACCCAGCGCAGATGCTCCTTGGTGCCGACGTCGATCCAGTAGGCGGCCTCCACCGAGGCGAGCCGGGCGCTCGGGTGCGCCGCCCGGTTCGCGGCCTCGAGACTCGCGGCCGTGGAGCCGTCCTCGTCCTCGGCGCCCTCGACCCAGAAGTCGAACCCGGCGTGGACCGTCACGTCGAGCGGCTGGTCGGCGACCAGGTCCTGCAGCCGCGGCCCCTCCCCCGGCGGGTCGGTCAGCCCCACCATCTGGCCGGGCTCGGCCTCGAGCGCCTGGAGCAGGACGGCGGCCAGGTCACGGCTGGGGTCCCCGAAGCCGTGCTGCACCTGGAGAGCGAGCCAGACGGTCCCGTCCGGGCGGACGATCGCCGGCACTGCCATCGGCAGCAACGAGCACAGCAGCACTTCGCGTTCGGTGGCCACCTCCGGCGCGAGCGTGAGGGGTGCGGTCGCCGACGGCACCAGCTCACGCATCGCGATCAGGTCCGCCTCCCCGCTGAGCCCGGCGAACGGCCGCGCGACGTACGACGGCACCGGACCGTCCGCGCTCCCGTGGCAGGCCTTGTAGCGGCGCCCCGAACCGCACGGGCACGGCTGCCGAGGACCCACCTCACCGGCGGTGACGGTCTCCTGTCGTGCCTTGACGCGGGCGCGCTTTCCCATGAGGCGCAAGGGTACTGGAGCGTCGCGACGGCTCGGTCACCCGCTCGTACGGCCCGGCCGCTCAGCTCAGCTCAGACGGGCAGCAGGGCGTGCACCGTGGAGCGGCTCTCGCTCGGCTCGTGCCACCAGGTCGACGCGATCGACTCCACGATCGCCATCCCGCGCCCGGCGATGGCCGAGGAGGCGGCGTGCAGGGCCCGCGGGCGGGTGCTGCCGCCGCCGTCGGTGACCGACACCCGCAGGCCGTCGGGCTCGACGGTCCAGCTGACGACGAGGTTGCCGTCGTGGAGCGGACTGGCGTGCCGGATGGAGTTCGCGACCAGCTCGGAGATCACGACGCGGGCATCCTCGATCGCCTCCTCGGAGACGTCGTTCTCGAGCAGCCAGGACCTGAGCCGCTGCCGGGCGACGGCAACGGAGGCAGCCGAGAAAGGGAGCCGCAAGGTGACAGGCACCTGACCGGCGCGCACAAAGCTGGCGGCCACCGTCTCACCTTCCACCTCGACTGCTCCGTCACGCGATCGTTCCCTGGCCCTTCAGGCAGCAAACCCGGGTGTCCCGGTGGGGTCGGTCACCTGCGGCGGGAGCTCGGCCGATGGTCGAGCAGGGCCAGCACGGCCGCCGGGCGGTCGGTGATCACCGCCTCCACGCCGAGCTCGAGGCAGAGGTCGAGGTCCGCCTTCTCGTTGACCGTCCAGACGTGCACCCGCCGGCGGGTGCGGGCCAGCTTGCGGAAGAACTTCGGGTTCTCGCGCAGCAGGTCGATACCGGGCCCCGCGATCCAGCCCTCGGTGAGGATGTTCTCGGTCTTCGGCCAGGCCACGAGGCGCCGCACCAGCTGCACGACCTCCAGCTCCGGGGCCAGCCTCTTCACGCGGTTGAGCGCGACCCAGGAGAAGCTCATCACCCGCGCGGGCGAGCCGGCACCGGCCCAGCCGAACTCCTCGAGGAGCTCGACGACGCTGCGTTCGACCAGGCCCCCGTAGCGGGTGGGGTGCTTGGTCTCGATCGCCAGGTCGATGACCCGGTCGTAGTCGCGGACCGCCTCGAGCAGGCTGCGCAGGGTGAGCACCCTGCGGTGCCGGTCGTCGACGTCGGGGGCCTCGTCGTCGAGGTCGACCCAGGGCGTCTTCCAGGAGGCGAAGTCGAGCTCGTGGAGCTGGTCGAGCTCCATCGTCGAGACCACGCCGCGCCCGTTCGCCGTACGGTCGACGCGCCGGTCGTGGACGCAGACGAGATAACCGTCCGCGGTGAGCCGGACGTCGCACTCGAGGGCGTCGGCTCCTTCGTCGAGTGCGGTGACGTACGCCCCCAGGGTGTGCTCGGCCTTGGCATGGCTCGCGCCCCGGTGCGCCACGACCTGAGGGCGGCCGACTGCACGCTGCATACGTCCATGGTGACACCCTCCCCACGGCGCCACGGCAAAGTGCCGCACTCGCGGACCCGACGGGTCGGTGAACGCCGGGTGACGTTCAGCGCACCGCCTGGGTGCGCAGGAACTTCCCGAAGTGCGGCACGGTGAACGCCACGGTCCCGCGCTCGGAGGAGTAGACGAGCCCCTTCTTGATCAGCCCGTCGCGCGCCGGCGAGAGGCTCTGCGGCTTGCGGGCCAGCAGGCCGGCGACCTCGGCCGTGGTCACGGAGCCGTCGTCGTTGTTCGCACCGAGGTCCGCCATCGCGCGCATGTAGTCGCGCTCGGCCGGAGTGGCCCGGTCGTAACGGGCGCCGAAGAAGCCGACCGCCAGCTCCGCCTCCGCCTCCGGCGCCGCCTCCTGTACGTCGGCGACGCGGATCGGGCTCTGCACCGAGGCGTCCCAGGTGACCTTTCCGTAGGCCTGCACGAAGTAGGGGTAGCCGTCGGTGAGCCGGTACAGCTCGTCGAGCGCGTCCCGGTCGTAGTCGACGTCCTCGGTGCCGGCGGGGACGAGCAGCGCGCGGTCGGCCATCGCCCGGGGCAGCCGGTCCACCACCACGTAGCGGAACAGCCGCTCGGCGTACGACTTGCTGGCCGCCAGCGCGACCGGGAGGTGCGGCAGCCCCGCTCCCACGACGACCAGAGGAGCGCCCTGTTGGCTGATCTCGTGGCACGCCCCGCACAGTGCGGCGAGCTCGGGACCGGAGATGTCCTGCATCTCGTCGACGAAGAGCCCCACGCCGACGCCGAGGTCCTGGGCGAGCTCGGCGACGTCGGTGAACAGCTCCACCATGTCGAGCTCGAGGTCGCCGGAGTCGGCACGGCCCCGGGTCGCCGGCACGTCGGTGGGCGGCTGCCACCGCACGCCCTTGCGGTGCTCGAGCTGGGTGCGCAGCGCGAACGACTTGAGCACGCCGGCGACGGCGTCCACCCGGTCGGGGTCGCGGTGCCGGTGGGCCACCTCGCGGACCGCGGCGTGCACGGCCTGCGCGAGCGGGAGGCGCACGGACTGGTCGGGGCGCGCCTCGATCTTGCCGGTCCCCCAGGCACGCCTCACGGCCTGGCTGCGCAGCGCGTTGAGCAGCACGGTCTTGCCGACGCCGCGCAGCCCGGACAGCACCATGGACCGTTCCGGACGGCCGGCCGCGACACGTTCCAAGGTGACCTCGAACTGGGTGAGCTCGCGGTCCCGGCCGGCGAGCTCCGGCGGGCGCTGGCCGGCGCCGGGGGCGTAGGGGTTCCGCACGGGGTCCACGATGGGACTGTATCGGCGAATCTAGGCCAAGCCGTAGATTTGGCTAGCGAGTCGTAGCGGCGGCTGGGCTCAGCCGGCCTCGACCTGCTCGAGGAGCAGCCGGTGCCGGTCGTACGCCCCGGCGAGGCCGTCGCGCAGCACGGCCACCAGCGCCGGGACGTCGTCCACCGCGAGCCGGAAGCTGCCGGCGCACACGCTTCCGCGCCACAGCGAGAGCACCACGACGTCGGCCTCGGGGTGCCAGGTCACCCGCAGCGACCGGTCGCCGCCCCGCGCGTCGAGGAACACCTCCCCGCGGGCCGGCACGGGCGGGGTGGTCTGCACACGGACATTGTGGCGTCGGTCACGCACGTTGTCAGCACAACCGCCGCCCCCTTCTACACTGGGCTGGTGCCCGAGCTCCCCGAGGTCGAGGGCCTGGCGCTCGACCTCACCACCCGGCTGCAGGACCGCGCGATCACCCGGGTCGACGTCGCGGCGTTCAGCGCGCTGAAGACCTTCGACCCTCCGCTCTCCGCGCTGAACGGCTCGTTCGTGTCGGGAGTGAGCCGGCGCGGCAAGTTCCTGGACTTCGACGTCTCGGGGCTGCACCTGGTCGTCCACCTGGCCCGAGGCGGCTGGATCCGCCGGCGCGACGAGGTGCCGACCACGCCGCCCAGGCCGAGCACCAGGTCCCCGCTCGCCGTCCGGGTGCACCTCGACGACGGCTCCGGCCTCGACATCACCGAGGCCGGCACCAAGAAGCGCCTCGCGGTGTACGTGGTCCGCGACCCGCTCGACGTACCCGGGATCGCCACGCTCGGGCCGGACCCGCTCGCCGACGACTTCACGATCGAGGCACTGCGCAGCATCCTCGCCGACGCGGGGCGCGCACAGATCAAGGGCGTGCTGCGCAGCCAGTCGGTCATCGCCGGGATCGGCAACGCCTACTCCGACGAGCTGCTGCACGCGGCGAGGATGTCGCCGTTCAAGCCGGCCTCGAGCGTGCTCGACGAGGACCTCCAGACGTTGTACGACGCGATCCGCACGGTGCTGTCCGAGGCCGTGGAGCGCTCGCGCGGGCTCGCGGCCTCGGAGCTCAAGGGCGAGAAGAAGAGCAACCTGGCCGTACACGGTCGCACCGGCCTGCCCTGCCCCGTCTGCGGCGACACGGTCCGCGAGGTGTCCTTCGCCGACTCGTCCCTCCAGTACTGCCCCACCTGCCAGACCGGCGGGAAGCCGCTCGCCGACCGCCGGATGTCCCGGTTGCTGAAGTAGCCCCGGGAGGTTTCACCACGGTATGCAGGTGGACCTGCACTTCCCACGAGGTGTACGTCGTGGGAAGGGCAGGTTGCCCTACATCCCATGGTGAACCTCCCCCCGGCCAGCCGCCCACCGCGGCTACCCGAACGGCGCGGGCAGCGGCAGCTCGAGGGCGCGTGCGAGCCGCCGGAGGTACGACGCGCGCGGCAGCTCGACCACGCCGAGCGAGGCGAGGTGGTCGGTGCGCCACTGCACGTCCAGCAGCCGGCCACCGGCGTGCTCGTCGCGGAGCAGGTCCACGAGTGCCACCAGCGCGACCTTGGAGGCGTCCCTGGCCCGGTGGAACATCGACTCCCCCGCGAACAGGCCGCCGATCGCGACGCCGTACAGGCCGCCGACCAGGCTGTCGCCCTGCCAGGTCTCGACCGAGTGGGCCCAGCCCAGCTCGTGCAGCCGGTGGTAGGCAGCCGTCACCTCGCCGTCGATCCACCCGGCCTCGCGGGCCGGGTCCGCGCAGCCGGCGACCACCTCGGCGAACGCGGTGTCGACGCGGACCTCCATCCGGCGGCCGGACTGGCGCAGCGAGCGGGAGACCCGCAGCCCGTCGAGGGGCAGCACCCCGCGCTTCTGCGGCGACCACCAGAGCATCGGACTGCCCGGCACGTCCGCGGGCATCGGGAACAGCCCGCCGCGGTAGGCGGCGAGCAGCGTGCCGGGCTCGAGGTCCGCGCCCATCGCCACGAGGTCGTCGTCGACGGTGCCCGGGTCCGGGAACAACCAGGGGGTGGCGGGCGGGTCGACGGGCACGACCACCATTCAACCGCGATCCACGTAAGGTCGAGAGTGCACGGGTCACGACCTACAGGAGCAGCAGATGGGCATCGCCGGCTCGATCGGCAGGCAGGTGGCACCCCAGGTGCACAGGCTCGCTCCCCACCTGACCGCGAACTTCGTCCACGAGGCGCTGCACCACGCCATCGACGGCATCGGGCCGCTGCCGGCAGCGGCCGCGGCGGCGGACAAGCAGCTCGCCGAGCAGCGCGGCGACGTCGACCGCGCCGTCCACGAGGTCATCGAGAACCACGTCCGGTACGCCGGCGCGCAGGGCTTCGCGACCAACCTCGGCGGCATCGTCACGGCGGCGGTGACCATTCCGGCCAACATCACCGGTCTCGCGCTGCTGCAGTGCCGGATGGTCGCCGGCATCGCGCACCTGCGCGGCTACGAGCTCGGCGACCCACGGGTCCGCGACGCGATCCTGGCCTGCCTGCTCGGCGAGGACAAGGTCCGCACCCTGGTGCGCAAGCGCCGGCTGCCGGCTCCCCCGATGGCGATCGCGACCGCTCCGGTCCACGACCCGCACCTCGACCAGGTGCTGGCCGCCGAGGTCACCTCCGAGCTGGTCGCCCGGGTCGCCGGCAAGCGGGCCGCCGTGGTCGCCGCGCGGCGGCTTCCGGTCGTCGGTGGGCTGGTCGGAGCCGGCGCCGACGGGTACCAGACCTGGCAGGTCGGCCGCTACACCGACCGGGAGATGCTCGCGCGCAGCCGTCGGTAGGCGCCCAGGCCCGCCGCCGCGACCCGGTTGTGGTCGGCCTCCCGCACCAGCCGGCGCTTGACCCGGAACACCAGCCCGTGCGCGCGGTCGAGCTCGGCGAGCGCCGCGTCGCGCTCCGCCCAGGCCCGGTCCTCGGCCTCGCGGAGCCGGGCCGCCTCCTGCAGCAGCGCGACCACGGCGTCCATGGCGACCTCGTGCACCTCCGCCTCGTCCGGCGCGTCGGGATCGGCGAACGGCGCCTCGTCGGCCACCGGGTCCGGCCGCAGATCCTCGAGAGTCCCGACCACGTCGTAGCCACGCTTCGCGAGCTCGTCGATCCAGAGCCCGGACAGCTCGGTCGCCCAGGCTCGCACGTCGTCGGGCAGCCGCAGCCGGGTGGACTGCGTCCGCCGGGACAGCGTCCGGTGCGCGAGCAGCTCGCGAACGAACTCCCGGTAGTGCTGGTTGGCCAGCAGGCCGGTGTTCACGCGCGTGTTGAGCCGGCGTACGAACGCGGTCTCGGGCACCCCGAGCGACGGGTTCGACCGGCCGTCCTCGGAGACCGCGTACGCCGCGGGGTCGAGCCCGAACACCTCGGCGAAGCGCTCCCACAGCAGTCCCCGCGGCGCATCGGGCTTGGGCACCGTGACGACGTGGACGTGCCCGGGCGGCAGGTCGGCGCCCCACCGGTCGAGGATGTCGGGCACCTCCTGCACACCCCAGAACCATGACGCGAGGGTGCCCCGGCG
The DNA here is from genome assembly GCA_963811365.1 of uncultured Actinomycetota bacterium. GTDB lineage: Bacteria > Actinomycetota > Actinomycetes > Propionibacteriales > Nocardioidaceae > CAWEQW01. The sequence goes on from CAWEQW010000005.1 coordinate 45,155, forward strand.
GCGCGGATCGGTGATCTTGGCCAGGAACTGCGCGTAGCCGACGGTCCGCCGGTGCTTGACGTTCTCCTGCCACTCCGCGGGGATCTGGCGCACAAGGTCGCGTACCGACAGCACGACGTGCACCTCGGCGTCACCGAGGGAGTCCAGCGCGCGCCGTACCTGCTGCCGGCTGGCGGTGGCGAGGATCTCGTGGGACACGATCGAGGTGCCGGGCCACGCGCGGACGCGCTCGGCGAGCCGGTCCCAGGCGCCCACGGCCTCCCGCTCGAGGCCACCCCACTGGAGGTCCATGAGGTCGAGCGCGGCGAGGAAGTGCTCGTCGAACCGGTCCGCAGGGTAGAGGACGCCGGCCTCGGCCAGCGCCGCCCGGTTGCCGAACAGCAGGTCCTGCACGAACGACGTGCCGGTCTTCGGGGTGCCGACGTGCACCAGGACGCGGCGTGCGGTCGACATCAGGGCTCCCTGCTCCTCGGTCCGGCCCCGCGCGCCGCCGCCCTCAGGCAGGCGTCCAGGAGGAGGTCGAGGACGTCGTGCCGGCGGGGACGCTGCGGCGCGTCGAGGACCGGCAGCGCCACCTGCGCGAGATCGCCGTGCACAGCGTAGCGACCGGCGCTGAGCTCCTCCGCGACCCGCCGCGCGGACCGCTCCAGCCACGCTCGGTGGCGGTCCGGCACCTGCAGCGCCGGCTGGTGGCCGGGCGCCGGCTCGCCGAGCAGGTCGTGGAGGGTCGGCAGCAGGAGGCGGTGCCGCTGCGGTGGCAGGCGTACGTCGAGCAGGCCGTTGCAGCGACGCAGGGCGTCGACACCCGCCGCGGTCAGCACCGGGTGCGCCGCCTCGCCGAGCCGGTGACCGAGCCGGTCCGCCACCGCCCGGCGCAGCGTGCCGGGCGCGTCGCCGACGATCACGTGCACCCGTTCGGGGCCGACCCGGCGGGCCCACCGAGTGGCGACGCCGGCGAGGTCCGCGCCGCGCGGCAGGCGGTCGCGCGCCGCCCACCGTCCGACGCTCGGCTGCCAGCGGGTGGCCGCGCCGGCGCCGACCCGGGCGGCCCACACCTGGCCCAGCGCGACCTCGAAGGGCGGCACCAGCAGCAGCACCTCCGGATGCCGGCCGCCCACCGGCACTCCGGCCGCAGCCAGCGCCGCGCGGACGTCGGCCACCGAGCCAGGGGCTCCGGCCAGCGCCAGGTCGCGCGACCAGGGCCAGTGTCGTGGGCCGCTGCGGGGTCGTCGCCTCGCCGGCCCGCCGACGCGGTCGTCCTGCACCAGGTCCACCAGGGCGCCCACCGCGATCCGGACCAGCTCGCGCACCGGGACCCGCGCCGGGTCCATCGGCCGCGGGCCCAGGGACGGGCGCAGCACCCCGGCACCGTCGGGCGGCCACGCCAACGGGAGGTCCGGCAGGCCACGACCCGTCCCGGACCGGGCGAGCACGTCGTCGGCCAGCCGCGTGAACGCGTCGGCCGAGACCACGACCGTGCCCGAGGCGCGCCGAGCGGCGAGCCGGCGTACCAGCTCGGCCTGGGCGGCTCCCGGCAACGGCGGTCGAGCCGCGGGTTCGGCCGCCGCGCCGGTCGCACGGCTGCGCACGAACTCCCGCCACGGGACCGCGCCGCCGCGGCGGAGGTGGTCCACCCAGGCCCGCGCGGTCGGCTCGAAGCCCGCCCCGGCGGAGCTCACCGGCCGCTGAGCCGTCGCGCCACCCGCCCCAGCCGGGAGCTGAGCTGCTGGTCCGGGTCGTCCCGCCGGGCCGCCTCGAGCGCGAGTGCCACCGCGGCATCCAGCGCGGCCTCCGTCACCTGCCGCTGCGGGGGCCGGTCCGGGTTCTTCCACGGCTCCTCCGGCGCCGGCGGAAGCCGCAGGTCGTCCAGATCGCCGACGACGTGGATGCCCGAGCCGCGGACCCACTCGATCCACTGCTCGGCGATCTCCTCGGCCCACCCGTAGGCCGCCGGCGGCAGTGTCGCCGCCGTCATCCCCGACCGCTGCGCCAGCTTCTCGTGCACCACGACCTGCCGGACCAGCCGCTGGTAGTCCGCGCTGCCGAGGCCGGCCTGTCGCAGCCGGCGGTTGAGCCGGCGCAGCATCGTGGCCTCGGCGGCTCCGATCGAGACGTTCTCCCGGGCCGCGTCGTCGGGGGCCCAGGCGGGGTCGATGCCGAACGCCTGGCAGTACCGCTGCCAGAGCAGGTCGCGCGGCGCACCCCGCTGCGGGACGGTGACCAGGTGCACCCGGTCCGGCGGAAGCCCGACGCTCCACCGCGACAGCACGTCGGGCAGGCTCTGCACCCGCCAGAACCACAGGTCCGACCGTTCCCGGGACGAGCTCTGCACGAGCGTGAGGAAGCGCTGGAACGACCAGCGGCGCCGGTGCTTGAGCCCCTCCTGCCACTCCGCGGGAATCTGCCGCGCGAGGTCGCGGGCGGAGTAGACGACGTGCACCTCGCTGTCGCCGAGGTCGGCCATCGCGCGCCGGACCTGGCTCGGCTTCGCGCCGGCCAGGATCTCGTGGGAGACCACGACCGTGCCCTGGTGGCGCCGCACCCGGCCCATCAGTGCCTCCCACTCGCCGCGCGCCCCCTCGCGCTGCCCGCCCCAGGACACGTCGATCAGGTCGAGGGCGGCCCGGAAGTGGCTGCCGCGCAGGCCGAGCGGATAGTGCACGTCGTGCTCGGCGAGGGCGGAGCGGTTGACCGCGAGGCGGTCCTGAAGGTACGTCGTCCCGGTCTTCGGCGCACCGACATGGAGGTAGACGACGCGGCTCATGCTGGAATTGTGCCCTACGGTCCCTCAGCGTCCCGACAGCGCGGCGACCACCCGCGACGGACTCGGACGTCCCAGCTCGGCCGCCATCCACACGCTGGTCGCGACGAGCGCCTCGAGGTCGACCCCGGTCTCGATCCCGAGACCGTCGAGCATCCATACGAGGTCCTCGGTGGCGAGGTTGCCGGTCGCGCTCTCGGCGTACGGGCAGCCACCCAGCCCGCCGGCCGACGCGTCGAACGTGGTGACGCCGCACTGCAGCGCCGCGAGGGAGTTGCTGAGCGCCTGCCCGTAGGTGTCGTGGAAGTGCATCGCCAGCGAGGTGACCGGCAGCCCGGCCACGTCGAACGCCTCGAGGAGGGCCCGGACGTGGCCGGGCGTGCCGACGCCGATCGTGTCGCCCAGCGAGAGCTGTGAGGCGCCGAGGTCGAACAGCCGCTTCCCGACCTCGACCACCTGGTCGATCGCGACGTCGCCCTCCCAGGGGTCGCCGAAGCACATCGACACGTAGGCGCGGACGTCGAGGCCGTGCTCGCGCGCTCGCTTCACGGTCGGCTCGAACATCGCGAGCTGCTCGTCGAGGCCACGGTTGAGGTTGCGCCGCGCGAACGACTCGGTGGCGCTGCCGAAGATCGCGACGTGCTGCACGCCCGTGGCCAGCGCGCGGTCCAGCCCTCGCTCGTTGGGCACCAGGACCGGCAGCGGCGCCCCTCGCGCGTCGAGGCCCTCGGCGTGCAGGAGGTCGAGGAGCTCCTCGGCGTCGGCGAGCTGCGGCACCCACCGAGGGTGCACCAGGCTGGTCGCCTCGACCACCGGCAGTCCGGCATCGAGCAGCCGGCGCACGAACGCCACCTTGGTGGCCAGCGGGACGACGGTCTGCTCGTTCTGCAGCCCGTCTCGCGGACCGACCTCGTAGATCGTGACCCGCGCGGGGAGGTCGGGCTCGGGGACTCGCTGTGGTGTGCGCATGGGGTCAGTCTCCCTCGCCCGGGCCGGCGTCCGGCTCCACCACGAACAGGGTCGCCCCGAGCGGCACCTGGTCGCCCGGCGCGGCCGACACGGCCGACACCGTCCCGGCCAGCGGCGCGCGCAGCGACACCTCCATCTTCATCGCCTCCAAGACCCCGAGGACGGCCCCGGCCTCGACCGCGTCTCCGGGGCGGACGGCGACCTCCAGGACGGTGCCGGGCATCGGTGCGAGGACGCTGCCGTCGGACGTCATGCCGGCGGCACCGGGCGCGAAGGCGTCCGGTCGCTCGAACGTGAAGGTGTTGCCGAGGTAGCCGACGTCGACGCGGTGCGGACCGAGGGACACCGCCGCCTCGTGGATCCGGTCGTCGATCTCGAGCCGGAGCACGCCGGGGTCCGCGGCGATCGGGTGCACCGTCCAGCTGCCGTCGGTCGCGGAGACTCCGCCGGCCAGGTCGACCGAGAGCACCGTCTCGACACCGTCGACCACCAGCGGAACGGGCGTCGGCGCGGCCGGGCCCGCCAGCCGCCAGCCGTCGGAGACTCCGAACGGACCCTGCCTGTCGCGTTGCGGCCCGTCGCCCGGCGGCGGCGCCCGGCGGCCAGCGCCCACGCCGCGAGCACGAGCGCGATGTCGCGGCCCTCCGGGCGGATCGCGTCCGGGTGCCCGTCCAGCCAGGCGGTGTCGACGCCGCAGTCCCGGAACTCGTCCGAGGCGACGAGTGCGCGCAGGAACCCGAGGTTCGTGGTGAGCCCCAGCACGGCCGTGTCGTCGAGTGCTCCGACCAGCGCACGGCGGGCAGCCTCCCGGGTCGAGCCGTGCACGATCACCTTGCCGAGCATCGGGTCGTAGGCGCTGGTGACCTCCTGCCCGGTCTCCAGGGCGGCGTCGACCCGGGCCCGCGGTGACCAGCGGACGGCCTTCGCGACACCGGCCTGCGGAAGGAAGCCCGCGAAGGCGTCCTCGGCGTAGACCCGGGCCTCGAACGCGTGTCCGCTGCTGCGCACGTCGTCCTGCCCGAACGGCAGCGGCCGGCCCGCGGCGACCTGCAGCTGGAGCGCGACGAGGTCGAGCGGCTCCGGCCCGACCGAGACGGTGAGCTCGGTGACCGGGTGCTCGACCTGGAGGCGGGTGTTCATCTCGAGGAAGAACACCTCCTGGCGATCCGGCTCGCCGGCCACCAGGAACTCGACGGTGCCTGCGTTGGTGTAGCCGACCTCACGGGCCAGCGCGACGGCCGAGCGGGTCAGCAGGTCCCGGGTCTCGGTGGTGATCGTCGGCGCTGGGGCCTCCTCGACGACCTTCTGGTGGCGGCGTTGCGCGGAGCAGTCCCGCTCGAAGAGGTGCACCACGGAGCCGTGGTGGTCGGCGAGCACCTGGACCTCGACGTGGCGGCCGTGCTCGACGTACCGCTCGAGGAGCAGGGTGTCGTCACCGAAGGCGCTGAGCGCCTCGCGGCGGGCCGCGGTGAGCGCCTCGTCGAGGTGGGCGGGGTCGCGGACCACCCGCATCCCCTTGCCGCCGCCGCCGGCCGCCGCCTTGACGAGCACCGGGAAGGCGAGCTCGACGTCCTGGGCGCCGGACCCGATCTCGGCCGACGGCACCACGGGGACGCCCGCCGCCACGGCGATCTCCCGGGCGAGGTCCTTGCGACCCATCCGCTCGATCACCGAGGCGGGCGGCCCGACGAAGACCAGCCCGGCGTCGGTCACCGCCCGGGCGAACTCGGCCCGCTCGGACAGGAAGCCGTAGCCGGGGTGCACCGCGTCCGCGCCCGTGCTCCGCGCGGCGGCGAGGATCGCGTCGACGTGCAGGTAGGACTCGCTCGCGGGGGTGGGGCCGATCCGGACCGCCACGTCGGCCGCCCGGACGTGCGGGGCCTCGCGGTCCGCGTCGGAGTACACCGCGACCGTGCGCAGGCCGAGCCGCCGGGCGGTCCGGATCACCCGCACGGCGATCTCGCCACGGTTGGCGACCAGCAAGGTGCTCAGCTTCGTCTGCGGTCCCGCTGGTGAGCCGGACGGGGCGATCGCAGACGAGTGGGAAGGGGGGGTCATGGTGGGCGTCACATCCGGAAGATGCCGTACGACGGCTCGGGGATCGGGGCGTGCGCGGCGGCGGCCAGGCCCATGCCGAGCACCCGCCTGGTGTCGACCGGGTCGATGACGCCGTCGTCCCACAGCCGCGCGGTCGAGTAGTACGGCGAGCCCTGGTCCTCGTACTGCTCGCGGATCGGGCGCTTGAACACCTCCTCCTCCTCGGCGCTCCACTGCTCGCCCCGCGCCTCGAGGCCGTCGCGGCGGACCGTCGCGAGCACCGAGGCGGCCTGCTCGCCGCCCATCACGGAGATCCGCGCGTTGGGCCACATCCACAGGAACCGCGGGTCGTAGGCACGCCCGCACATGCCGTAGTTGCCGGCGCCGAACGAGCCGCCCACCACGACGGTGAACTTCGGCACCACCGAGCACGCCACCGCGGTGACCAGCTTGGCGCCGTCCCGGGCGATGCCACCGTTCTCGTACTCGCGGCCGACCATGAACCCGGTGATGTTCTGCAGGAAGACCAGCGGGATGCCGCGCTGGTTGGCGAGCTCGATGAAGTGCGCGCCCTTGAGCGAGGACTCGGAGAACAGGATGCCGTTGTTGGCGACGATCGCCACGGGATAGCCCCAGATCCGGGCGAAGCCGCAGACCAGCGTCTCGCCGTACAACGCCTTGAACTCGTGGAACCGGCTGCCGTCGACGACCCGCCGGATCACCTCGCGGACGTCGTACGGCGTGCGCGAGTCGGTCGGCACGACGTCGTACAGGCCGGCCGGGTCCTCCAGCGGCTCCTCCACCTCCGCCGTCGGGGCCCGCTCCGGGGTGGCGCCGCGCTCGAGGGTGCCGACGATCGAGCGCACGATGGCCAGCGCGTGCGGGTCGTCGTGCGCCAGGTGGTCGACGACCCCGGACCTGCGGGCGTGCACCTCGCCGCCGCCGAGCTCCTCGGCGGTGACCACCTCCCCGGTCGCGGCCTTCACCAGCGGCGGCCCGCCGAGGAAGATCGTGCCCTGGTCCTTGACGATCACCGTCTCGTCCGACATCGCCGGGACGTAGGCGCCGCCCGCCGTGCAGGAGCCGAGCACCGCGGCCACCTGCGGGATGCCCGTGGCCGACAGGGTGGCCTGGTTGAAGAAGATCCGGCCGAAGTGCTCCTTGTCCGGGAAGACCTCGTCCTGCATCGGCAGGAACGCGCCCCCGGAGTCGACCAGGTACAGGCACGGCAGCCGGTTCGCCCGGGCCACCTCCTGGGCCCGGAGGTGCTTCTTGACGGTGACCGGGTAGTAGGTGCCGCCCTTGACGGTGGCGTCGTTGGCGACCACGACGCAGAGCCGGCCGCTGACTCGGCCGACGCCGGTCACGATGCCGGCGGACGGGACCGCGTCGTCGTACATCCCGGTGGCCGCCAGCGGGCTCAGCTCGAGGAAGGGGCTGCCCGGGTCGAGCAGCCGGTCCACCCGGTCACGGACCAGCAGCTTGCCGCGGTCGAGGTGCTTGCGGCGAGCGGACTCCGAGCCGCCACGACGGGCCCCGGACACCCGGGTGCGGAGCTCGGCGACGAGGTCGCGCATCGAGGCCGGACCGGCCTCCCGCGTCGTGGCGCCGCTCGAGGATGCTGTGGCCACACTGCCCTCCGGGAGTCCGCGTCGGTACGTCGCGGCCATGTTAGCGATCGTTAACCTCGGCGTCCACCGGGAGCGGTGGTCGGAGCCCCTCGACCCGGCTCGGCGCACGTCGACCGCCCGACCACTCCGACCGGCACTCGGCGCGGGCCCTGGTCGCCTTCCGCGTGGGCACCCCGGTCGAGCGGGGCAAGTGCCGGTTCGAGTGGTCCCTGTGCCGAGACGTGAACGAACGCTAACCGGGTGATCTAGGCTGCAAGGGTGACACCGCGCCGCGAGCAGATCCTGTCCACGGCCGCGGAGATGTTCGCGGCGCGCGGCTTCCACGGTGTCTCCGTCTCCGACCTCGGCGCCGCCTGCGGCATCTCAGGTCCCGCGCTCTACCGGCACTTCCCGTCCAAGGACGCGATGCTCGCCGAGATGCTGGTGTCGATCAGCGAGGAGCTGCTGGAGGTGGGCCACGAGCGGGTCGCCGAGGCGGCCGACCCTCACGAGGCCGTGCACGCGCTGGTGGACTGGCACGTCGACTTCGCGCTGCACAACAGGCCGCTGATCGTCGTGCAGGACCGCGACTGGGCCTCGCTGCCGGAGGCCGCGCGCCAGCAGGTGCGCGACCTCCAGCGCCGGTACGTCGAGCTGTGGGTGCAGCAGCTGCGCGCGCTGCACCGCGACCTGCCGGCCCGCCGCGCGCGGGCGATGGTGCACGCCGCCTTCGGCCTGATCAACTCCACGCCGCACAGCGCCATGCTCGGCGAAGCGGACATGCGTGCGGTGCTCGAGGAGATGGCGCTGCGGGCGCTCGACGTGGCGTAGCGCCGCTACTTGATCTCGGCGCGGTGCACCCGCAGCACTCCGAGCGCGAACGGGACGACGATCCACAGCGTCGAGCCCACGGCGAGCTGTGCCCACTGCTCGCCCGACATCGACGACGCGGAGAACAGCGGCTGCTGCGACGTACCGAGGTCGAGCCACGGCCGCACGTGCCGAAGGCCCGTCACCAGCGAGGTCACGATCGTGAACGCGGTGGGCAGCACGAAGTAGAGCACGATGGCAGCCGCGGAGTTGAGCAGCAGCAGGCCGAAGGCGAGCCCTTGCAGGATCCCGCTCAGCTGCAGGATCACGAACTTGCCGACGTCGTCGGCACCGATGTGCGCCCATGCCTGGTCCGAGCCGCCCAGCAGCGTCGCGACCGCCGCGACCACCATGGCCAGCGCGATCGCGGACAGCCCGGCGATGACCGCCGCGATCACCTTGGCCCACAGCACCCTGCCGCGCACCGGCACGATCGTGAACGTCACCAGCGCGGTGCGCTGGCTCCACTCGCTGGTGACCAGCAGGATCCCGAGCACCGGCAGCAGGAAGCCCTGCGGTGTGGCCGTCACCCCCATGAAGTTGGTGAACGTCTTGTCCCGGGTGTGCGCGGTCAGGAAGAAGATCACGACGATCGCCGCGGTGATCACCCCGATCGCGACCAGCAGCCACATGCCGGCGCGGGTGTCCGCGAGCTTGCGCAGCTCCACGCGGACCAGCCGGCTCATCGGGATCCCGGGCGTGCCGGAGACGTCGAGGGTGGGGAGGTCGTCGTCGAGGACGGTGGTCATGCCACGGCTCCTTCGCGGTCGGAGGTCCGAGGGGCTGCGGAGCCGCCCGGGGTGTCACGCTGCGAGTCCGCCGTGAGCTCGAGGAACAGCTCCTCGAGCCCGGCGCCCTCGGCCGCCCGCAGCTCGACGAGGGTGATCCCGTCCCGCGCCGCGACCGCGCCGACCTCGACGGGTTCGGCCTCGCTGCGCAAGCCGCTGCCGGACGGGGCGACGGGCAGCCCGGCGACGGCGAGCGCCTCGGCCAGCCGGTCCTGCTCGACCGCGCGGACGTAGGTGCCGCGGGTCTGCAGCAGCTGCTCCTTGGTGCCCTGCGCGACGATCCGGCCTCGGCCGATGAGCACCAGGTCGTCGGCGATCTGCTCGACCTCGTGCAGCAGGTGCGAGGACAGCAGCACGGTCCCGCCGCGGCCGGCGTACTCGCGCAGCAGCCCACGCATCCAGTGGATCCCCGCCGGGTCCAGGCCGTTGGCGGGCTCGTCGAGGATCAGGATCGACGGGTCGCCGAGCAGCGCGTGCGCGATGCCGAGCCGCTGCCGCATCCCCAGGGAGTAGGTCCGCACCCGGCGTCTGGCCTCGGAGCGGGACAGCGAGACCCGCTCGAGCATGTCGTCGACCCGCGCGTCCGGAAGGCCCATCGCCCGCGCGCCGAGGGTGAGCACCTCGCGCCCGGTGCGTCCGGCGTGCTGGGCGCTGGCGTCCAGCAGCACCCCGACGTGGCGGGCGGGGTTGGGCAGGTCGACGTACCTGTGACCACCGATGGTGACGTCGCCGCGACTGGCCGGCGTCAGCCCGACCATGATCCGCATCGTGGTGGACTTGCCGGCACCGTTGGGCCCCAGGAAGCCGGTGACCTGTCCCGGCCGGCAGACGAACGACACGTCGTCCACTGCCAGGACCGCCCCGTAGTGCTTCGAGACTCCAGCGACTCTGATCATGGCGCCCATCGTTGCCGACACCGGCGGCTGAACGCCACTCGACCGGCGGCCGGGGCGTGCCGGCCGCTGGCTAGGCTCGGTGCATGGCCCTCCTCGACACGCCGATCGCCCGCCTGGACGGGTCGCCCACGACCCTCGAGGACCTCACCGGGCGGCAGCCCGCGCTCCTCGTCAACGTCGCGTCCCACTGCGGCCTCACCCCGCAGTACACCGCTCTCGAGGAGCTGCACCGCCGGTACGCCGGGCGCGGGTTCACCGTGGTGGGCGTGCCCTGCAACCAGTTCGGCGGCCAGGAGCCGGGCAGCGCGCAGGAGATCGAGGAGTTCTGCTCGACGACCTACGGCGTGACCTTCCCGATGACCGAGAAGGTCGAGGTCAACGGCGAGGGCCGACACCCGGTGTTCGCCGAGCTGGTGGGGGTCGCCGACGACCAGGGGCGGCGCGGCGACATCGCGTGGAACTTCGAGAAGTTCCTGCTCGGCGGCGACGGCCGCGTCATGGCCCGGTTCAACCCCAGCGTCGTACCGGACGACCCGGCGTTGGTCGGCGCGATCGAGGAGCTGCTGGGCTGACGGAGCACAGCCGAGACGTCCCGACTTCCCACGACGTACCGGTCCTGCCCACGAGGTGTACGCCGTGGGGAGAGGCGGTTCGCCTGCATACCGTGGTGAACCGCCGCTCGGGTCACCAGATCCGGACGCGGTCCCCGGGGTCGAGCCAGAGCCCGTCGCCGGGGGTGGTGGCGAAGGCCTCGTGGAACTCGTCGAGGTTGCGCACGATGTTCGCGCGGAACTCCGCGGGGCTGTGCGGGTCCACGGTGAGCAGCTGGACCATCTGCTCCTTGCGGCGCTTGCTGCGCCAGATGTGCGCGAAGCTCAGGAACAGCCGCTGCACGCCGGTGAGCCCGTCGACGACCGGCGGCTCCTGGGCGTCGAGGCTGATCAGGTAGGCCTTGAGCGCGATCGTCAGGCCACCGAGGTCGCCGATGTTCTCGCCCAGCGTGAGCTGGCCGTTGACGTGCTCGCCGGGCAGCTCGCGCGGCTCGAAGGCGGCGTACTGCGTGACGAGCTTGTCGGCGCGCTCCTGGAACGCCGCCCGGTCCGCCTCGGTCCACCAGTTGAACATGTTGCCGTCCTGGTCGAACTGCGAGCCCTGGTCGTCGAAGCCGTGGCCGATCTCGTGACCGATCACCGCGCCGATCCCGCCGTAGTTCTCCGCCGGGTCGGCGTCGGCGTCGAAGAACGGCTTCTGCAGGATGCCGGCCGGGAAGCAGATCTCGTTGGTGCCGGGGTTGTAGTAGGCGTTGACGGTCTGCGGCAGCATGAACCACTCGCCGCGGTCCACCGGGGCGCCGATCTTGCGCAGCTGACGAGCCGTCTCGAAGGCCGCGGCGGCCCGGGCGTTGCCGAGCAGGTCGTCGGGGCGCACCTCGAGCGCCGAGTAGTCCCGGAACTCCTCGGGGTAGCCGATCTTGGGCCGGAAGGTCTCGAGCTTGCGGAACGCCCGCTGCTTGGTCTCCTCGCCCATCCAGTCCAGCTTCTCGATGTTGCGCCGGTAGGCCTCGATCAGGTTCGCGACCAGTCCGTCCATGATCTCCTTGGAGCGCGGCGGGAAGTGCCGGGCGACGTACTCCTCGCCGACCGCCTCGCCGACCGCGCCCTCGACGAAGCTGACGCCGCGCTTCCAGCGGGCCCGCTGCTCCGGCGTCCCGTTGAGGGTGCGCCCGAAGAAGTCGAAGTTCTCCTTGGAGAAGGCGGTGGACAGGTACGGCGCCGCGGCCCAGATGACCCGGACCGCGGCCCAGGCCTTCCACTCCTCGAGCGGTCGCTCGTCGATGACCGTGGAGAGGTGCTCGAGGTAGGACGGCTGCCGGACGACCGTCTCGGCGAGGGTCCGGTCGTCCGCGCCCAGCGCCCCGGCCCATACCTCCCACGGGAACGACGGTGCCAGCGCACGCAGCGCCGGGTAGTCGGTGAGGTTGTAGGTCTTGATCACGTCGCGGGTCTCCGCGCGCTCCCAGTGCCCCTGCGCCAGCCGGGTCTCGAGGTTCACCACCTGGTCGGCGGCGGCCGCGGCGGCCGGGTGACCGGCGAGCTCGAACATCCGCGCCAGGTGGCCGCGGTACGCCGAGCGGACGTCGGCGAACTTCTCCTCGCGGTAGTAGGACTCGTCGGGCAGGCCGAGCCCGCCCTGCATGACCTTGACGAGGTACCTGCCCGAGTCCCGGTCGTCGGTGTCGACGTACGCGCCGAAGAAGCCGCCACCGCCCTGGCGCTCCAGCGAGCCGACGTAGCCCGCCAGCTCCTCGAACGTCGACAGCGACCCGAGCCGGTCCATGTCGGGGCGCACCGGCTCGAAGCCGAGGTCCTCCACCCGCTGCTCGTCCATGAAGCTGGCGTAGAGGTCACCGATCTTCTGGGCGTTCGAGCCGGGCTCGGGTGACGACGCCGCCAGCTCGGCGATGATCGCCCGCACCTGCTGCTCGGCGGTGTCGGCGAGGATCACGAAGCCACCCCACGAGGAGCGGTCGGCGGGGATCTCGACGGTCTCGAGCCACCGTCCGTTGACGTGGCCGAACAGGTCGTCTTGGGGGCGGATGCCGGGGTCCATGCCGTCTTTGGCATCGTCAAGAATGGTCACGCCGGCCACCCTAGCCCGCAGGTGGTTCACCGGCCGGGTGAAAGGATCGCCGCATGAGCGAGCACACCAGCCCACCCACATCCGTCACCGTCCAGGACAACCCTGACGCGCGCCGCTACGAGGCCCTCACCGAGTCGGGGGTCGTGGCCGGGTTCGCGACCTACCGGCGGCAGGACGGCACGATCGTGTTCGACCACACCGAGGTCGACGACGCCTTCGAGGGCCACGGCGTCGGGTCCACCCTGGCGCGCGGCGCTCTCGACGCGGTGCGCGAGGAAGGCCTGGTCGTGATCGTCGAGTGCCCGTTCGTGAAGACCTACATCGAGGGCCACCCCGACTACCAGGACCTGCTCGCCTGAGTGCGGTTCAGCCGCGAGCGGTGTCCCGGAAGGCGGCGCGCAGCGCGTCGGCTCCGGCCTTCACCCGCTCGGTGTGCCGGATGTAGTTCCAGGTCGGCCAGGTGTAGTGCAGCGACGCCGCAGCGCCGTCGGCCGAGAAGGTGAGGCCCAGCCCGGGGATCCGCACCCCGGCGGCCGGGGTGCCCTCGCCCAGGGCGAGCCGGCTCGACGGGTCCGCGAGGCCCAGCATCGGCCACGGCACCCGCAGCCGGATGGTGCGGCCCGCGACCTGCCAGGTGGCGAGGCTGTCGTAGCGCCTCGCGGCCGGGTTCCAGTCACCCTCGACGAGCCGGCCGACGTCCTGGAGCTCCGGCGGGAACCGGTGCCCCCGCACGCTCAGCGCCCGGTTGACGATCAGTCGGTACAGGTGCCACGGCTTGCCGACGTCCGGCTGGTAGCGCGGCGCCTCGGTGTCGAGGCGGACCGGGTCGAGCGCGGCGCGCACGGAGGCGGTGGCGGTCTTCTGGTGCAGGTCGACGACGATCCGGTAGTCCTCGCCGCTCGGGTCGCCGGGGGCCGAGCCGGGCACCGTGTCCACTCCGACGACCAGCCGGCCGGGCACCCGGTCTCGGGCGGTGACGTCGAGGTGGACGTAGGAGGCGTCGGCGTCGGCGTGCACCGAGGCGACCGGACCGCTCGACGGACGGGCGTCGTGGGCGGCGTCGGGGAGCCGGGCCGAGTCGGTCGCGACGATGCCGAACCACTGCTCGTTGGTGAGCGGGTCGTGCCAGAGCTGGCGCCGGTCGGCGCCGGGCATCTGGTGCTCCTCGGTGTTCCAGGTCCGCTTGAACCACTCGTCGGCCCAGGCGAAGACCAGCCCGGCGCCCATCCCCTCGGCCCGGGCGACCCGCAGCAGGTCGGCGTCGATGGCCATCGCCTGCTGCTCGGTGTGGCCGCCCTGGTCGCGGCCGTCGATGCCGCGGTGCGCCGAGCCGAGGGAGGAGGGCACGCCGGTCTCGGTCACCAGCACCGGCATCGTGGTGAAGTGCGCCCGGAGCGCCGCGAGGTAGCCGGCGTACGGGTCCGGCCTGGCCCGCCACGTCGTCCTCGCCAGCGCCTTCTCGTGACGCAGGAAGTCCGGGTAGTACGGGTAGGCGTGGAAGCTCGCGAACGTGCCACCCGGCCAGGCGGCGGTGGTGCGGACGTGCTCGGCGTCCACGCCGACGAGGTCCTCCTGCGGCAGCGGCTCGTCGGGGTGCCGCAGCGGGTCCGTGGTCGGCCAGTTCACGAAGGCGAGCGGGTCCGAGCTGCCGCGCGCGGCCTCGGCCCCGGCGAGCGTCTCGAGGTGCCGGGCGATCCACCTCTCAGTGGCCGTGGCCCCCGCAGTGGCGCGGACGTAGCGCCCCGGCGAGTACGGCGCTTCGGCCTCGCGGCGGTCGGTGCGCCGCACGCCGGAGGGATCCCACTCGACGCCGACGATCCAGGCCATCAGCCACCCGGAGACGTCGGTGTGCCAGGTGCCCGAGGCATGACCGGGCGTGGGGGGGCGGGTCAGGTCGCCGTGCACCGCCGCGGAGGCGTCCCGGAGCTCGTGGGTGAAGCCGGTGTCGACCGCCGCGTCGTACAGCGTGCGGCCGGGTCCGACGTAGGACTCGTCGGGGAGGTAGACGCCCTGCACCAGATAGATCGGAGCCTCCGGATGGGCCCGGTCGTACGCCGCCAGCTCGTCGTAGAACGCGGGCGGGTGGATGGTGTAGATCCGCACCGCTCGCACCCCGAGCCGGCCCATCTCGGCGAACCAGCGGCGGTAGTCCTGCGCCGTGATCGCCAGCTCGCCGGGCTGGTGCAGCGGGGTCGTGCTGCCGAGGTTGACCCCGGGCACGAAGGTCTTGGCGCCCGAGGCGGTGTGCAGCGCGAAGCCGTCCGCGTGCGAGGTCGCCACGGAGGTGAGGCCGCGCGCCGTCACCGGCTTCGTCGCCCAGGACGGCGAGGACCCGCCGGCGGAGCCGCCCGACGAGGTGTCCGAGCCGGCGGATGCGGCTCCGGGGCCGGAGCCGGAGGTGCACCCGGCGAGCGCGAGCAGGAGACACGCGGCCACGGCGCCGACGCCCCGCGGACGACCGAAGCCCATGGGTCATGAGTCTAGAAAGCGTTACCGCTCAGCGCAGCAGAACGACCGACTTGCCCCGGGTCCGTCGCCCCTCCAGCGCCGTCAGCGCCTCCCGCACCCGACTCAGGGGGTACGTCTCCTCGACGAGCGGGTCGACCACCCCGGACTCCATCATCGGCAGCAGCGCGTCCCACTGGCGGCGCATGAAGCCGGGCCGGCTCATCGCGTAGGCACCCCATCCGACGCCCCGCACGTCGATGTTGTTCAGCAGCAGCCGGTTCACCCGGACCTCGGGGATGCTGCCGCCCGCGAAGCCGACCACCAGCAGCCGACCCAGCGGTGCCAGGGCGCGCAGCGAGTCGGTCATCAGGTCCCCGCCGACCACGTCCACGACGACGTCTACGCCGGCGCCTCCGGTGAGCTCCCGGACCGCGTCCAGGAAGCCGTCGACGGGCACCACCTCGTCCGCCCCGGCCGCGCGGGCGGTCTGCGCCTTGGCCGCGCCGGAGACCACCGCGACGGTGCGTGCCCCGAGGCCGGCAGCCACCTGGAGGGTGGCGGTGCCGACACCGCCGGCGGCACCGTGCACCAGCACCGTCTCCCCTGCGCGCAGGCCGGCGCGCGTGGTCAGCGCGAAGTGTGCGGTCAGGTAGTTCATCGGCAGCGCCGCACCCTGCGCCAGTGAGAGTCCCTCGGGGAGCGGGAAGACGTTCTCGCGGTCCAGCGCGACGAGCTCGGCGCCTCCGCCGTACGGCAGGCAGCAGGCCACCCGGTCCCCGGGGGTGAAGCCGCTGTCGTCGGGCGCGGCGCCCACCACCCCGGCGAAGTCCACGCCGAGTCCGAAGGGCGGCTCGGGTCGCAGCTGGTAGGCGCCGCGGGACAGCAGCAGGTCCGGGAAGCTCACGCCCACCGTGTGCACCTCGACGAGCACCTGCCCCGCGGCGGGCTCCGGCTCGGGCACCTCCACGACCTGCACCCCGTCGGGACCGTCGAGCCTGACCACCTGGACCGCGCGCATGCGGCCGAGTATGCCGCAGCGCGGGCGGCCTTGACCGCGTCCGGCCGAGCCGTGGCACGATGGGCGCTGCGCCCGTACCACAGGCGCCCTTCGTCGAGGAAGCGAAGCAGTCGCGTCCCCGCCGGGCCGTGCAGGGAGCTGAATGAGCGATCACATCGAGCCGGTGGGCCGTGCCGTGCAGAGCGAGACCACCGGGCTCTTCCGGTCCCTGGCCGAGATCGTCTACGCCAGCGACGACTTCGCCGACGTCTACGCCGCCGTGTGCCGGGCGGCGCCGGTGCTCGTCTCCGGCTGCGACCACGCCAGCCTGATGCTGCGCGCCCGCGACGACTTCGCGACCGTCGCCGCCAGCGACGACGTGGCACAGCACGTCGACTCGATGGAGCGCGAGCTGCGCGAGGGCCCCTGCGTGGACGCCATCGAGGAGGAGTCGATCTACATCGACGCCGACCTCACCAACGGGTCGCCCTGGCCCCGGCTGGCCGAGCGGGTGCTGGAGGAGACCCCGGTGCGCGGCATGGCCGGCTTCCGGCTGAGGGCAGACGCCACCACGATCGGGGCGCTCAACCTGTTCTGCGACACCCCCCACGGGCTCGGCCAGTCCTCGATCGACGAGGCGATCCTGCTCGCGTCGTTCGTGTCGGTGACCCTGCTCGCCGCACACGAGCGGAGGGCCGCCGCCACGCTGCGCGCCGGCCTGGAGAGCAACCGTGAGATCGGCAAGGCCATCGGGCTGATGATGGCCTTCCACCAGACCAGCGACGACGAGGCCTTCGAGCTGCTCCGCAAGGCGTCCCAGGACATGAACCTCAAGCTCGCCGACGTGGCCCGCCAGGTCGTCGAGCACCACAACACCCGCGGCTGAGGCACCCATCCGGGGCCCTCCCTCGTCGGGCTCGTCGCCGCGCGGAGCGGCCTGGTCGCCGGAGCCGCGCGGCCGTCGCGGCGTCCGGGGCCGCCGGTGCCGTGACGCCGGGGAGGAGTGTCGCGGTGCAGGTGCTGGCCGCTCCGGAGGCGGTGGGGATGAACGGACCTCGAGGTGCGCGCGGTCGACGGGCCCGGACAGCGTGACCGTGACAGTCGGGACGGTGACAGTCGGGGCAGGCCGGCACCCAGGAGACCAATCCTCGCCCGACACAGCGACGAATCTCCTTGCACCCAAGAGGAAACTCCCGCGAAAGGAAGCACCCATGAGCACCTTCTCCAAGGCCGCGGCCGGAGTCGCGGTCATGTCCGCGCTCGCCCTCACGGCAGCCTGCGGGTCGGGCACCGCGGCCTCGTCCGGCTCGACGGGCAACGCCGCTTCACCCTCGACCGAGGCGTCCACGGGCGGCGAGGGCATGAGCGACAGCAGCCCTCCGGCCGCCGACCTGGTCGGTCCCGGCTGCGCGGCGTACGCGAAGAAGGTCCCCGACGGAGCCGGCTCCGTGTCCGGCATGGCGCAGGACCCGGTCGCCACGGCAGCCGGCAACAACCCGCTGCTGACGACCCTGACCGCGTCGGTCTCGGGCGGGCTCAACCCGAAGGTGAACCTGGTCAACACCCTGAACAACGGCGAGTTCACGGTGTTCGCCCCGGTCGACACGGCGTTCGCCGCGCTGCCCGCCGGCACCGTGGCCTCGCTGAAGAAGCCCGCGAACGCGGCGCAGCTGACCAAGATCCTCACCTACCACGTGGTGCCCGGCCGGCTGAGTCCCGACCAGGTGGCGGGGACCCACAAGACGGCCGAGGGCGCCACGCTGAAGGTGACCGGCTCCGGTGACTCGCTGAAGGTGAACGGCGCGGCCGTCATCTGCGGTGGCGTGCCGACCGCCAACGCCACCGTCTACCTGATCGACACGGTGCTGCAGCCCTCCGCGATGTGAGCCGACCCCGACCGACGGCTGCACGGCGAGCCGGGCCCGTCGGGACCGGCTCGTCGGTCGGGCGAGGGGCTCACTCGGGGGATCCCCGGAGGAACCGCTCGCCCAGCGGCTACCCTCGGTCGATGTGGTGACCTCCGCTCGCACCCCGGTGGCCCGCCCCCCGGCGAAGCGCTCCTTCCCCGTGTGGGCGGAGACCGTCGTCCTGCTCGTCCTCGCGCTCGTGGTCGCGGCGGTGGTGAAGACCTTCGTCATCCAGCTGTTCTTCATCCCGTCCGGCTCGATGGAGCCACTGTTCAACCCCGACGACCGGATCGTCGTGCAGAAGGTGTCGTACTGGACCCGGCCGGTCGAACGCGGTGACGTCGTGGTGTTCGACGACCCCGGAGGCCGCTGGCTGGGCGCCGAGGGCGGGCAGCACCTCACGCGCCTGGAGAAGGTGCTCGCGGACGCCGGCCTCTACCCCACCGGCAACCACCTGGTGAAGCGGGTCATCGGGGTCGGCGGCGACCACGTCGTCTGCTGCGACCACCGGCACCGGATCACCGTCAACGGCGTGCCGCTGAACGAGAAGGACTACATCATCGCGGGCTCCCGCCCGTCCCTGACCCGCTTCGACGTGCGGGTCCCGCCCGGGCGGCTCTGGGTGATGGGCGACAACCGGCCCGACAGCGCCGACTCCCGCTTCCACCAGGACCTGCCCGGTGGCGGCACCGTGCCGGTCGACGACGTGGTCGGCAAGGTGTGGGCCGTGGTCTGGCCGCTCGGCCGCAGCCACCGGGTCACCACGCCCATGACGTTCGGGAACCCGGCTCTCGAGGTGTCCCGGGCGGGTGGGTCGCCCCCCCGTTAGCGCGGCTGCCGGCGCTCAGTCCTGCAGCCGGTCGACCACCGACTCCTCGAGCGCATCGAGAAGGTGCTGGGGGCTGTCGTACACCTCCACGGCGCCGGCCTCGCGGAGCTCGGCGGCCGAGATGCCGCCGGAGGCCAGGCCGATGCAGCGCAGCCCGGCCTTGGTCGCCGACTCGACGTCCCACACGGTGTCGCCGATGACGACCGCGCGGTCCGCGTCCAGCGCGTGCTGCTCGACCGCCACCGACAGCAGGTCCGGAGCGGGCTTCGAGGCGTCCACGTCGTCCGACGTCACCGCCCCCGCCACCGCGTCGCCGGCACCGATCGCGGGGAGCATCCAGTCCAGGTCGCTGCGCTTGCCGCTGGTCGCGATCACGGCGGCCAGCCCGCGGTCGGCGCAGGCCATCACCAGCTCCGGCGCGCCGGGGAGTGCGACGACGTGGTCGCGGAGCTCGGCGAACCGGTCGGAGTGCGCGTCGGTCGTCGCGTCGTCGGGCTCGCCGAGCAGCCGTTCGACCAGCACCTCGCTCGCCATCCCGATCGCCCGGTGGATGTCGGCCATCGTCACGCCGGGGTGGTCGGTGTCGCGGAAGGCGCGCCACCAGGCGAGCACGTGCAGGTAGTTGGTGTCCAGCAGCGTGCCGTCGACGTCGAACAGGACACCGGGCTTAGGGGAGGAGGCCATGCCTTGCGGTGCCCGCGGTCGGCGACCGGGAAACGTGGACGGTCGCCGGACCGGTCGGGCGCGGCCCCCGTTGGTGCCGCGCCCGCGACCCGAACCCGCGTCACAGATTGACGAGCAGATCCGGTTTGGCGGCAATGAGCAATCTGGGTGGTTCGCTCGTGTGCCGCGTCACCTCTGCGCGGTGCGGGCCGACTGCCCTACCGTTCACCGGGTGAGCGAACCCTCCACTGCGCCCGGCCGGCTGTGGCCCGGGCTGCGCTTCGCGCCGCTCTCGGCGCAGACCCTGGCGGCACTCCTCCACGAGGACCTGGCGGCGGCACGACGCTCCAGCGGCGTGCCGCTGACGCCGTACTTCCTGGAGCAGAACTGGTTGTGGCGGATCCGCCTCGACCAGATCCGCGAGCAACCCGAAGCCGCACCCTGGGTGGCGCGCGCCGCCGTCATCGACACTCGGGACGCCCCCGAGGGGCTCGCGGTGGGGGCGCTGGGCTTCCACGGCGCGCCCGACCCGGCCGGTATGGTCGAGGTCGGCTACTCGGTGGACCCGGCGTTCCGACGGCGCGGGCTGGCCACGGCCATGCTCCGGCTGGCCCTCGAGGAGGCCGCCGCCGATCCTCAGGTGCGGGTCGTCCGCGCCAGCATCGGCCCCGACAACGAGGCCTCACTGGCGACCATCCGCCCCTTCGGCTTCGTACACGTCGGGGAGCAGATCGACACCGAGGACGGGCTGGAGCTGGTCTTCGAGTGGGACGCGACGACGTGACCCCGGGAGGTGACGAGCAGGTCTACACCCACGGGCACGGCGAGCCGGTGCTGCGCTCGCACCGCTGGCGCACGGCCGAGAACTCGGCCGGCTACCTGCTGCGGCACCTGCGCGCGGACCTGCACCTGCTCGACATCGGGTCCGGCCCCGGCACGATCACCCTGGACCTGGCGGCCCGGGTCGCCCGGGTGACGGCCCTCGAGCGCGACGCGACGGCGCTGGAGCTCACCCGGGCCGAGGTCGCCCGCCGCGGAGCGGGCAACGTCGACCTGGTGGTGGGCGACGCGCACGCGCTGGACCTGCCCGACGACTCCTTCGACGTCGTGCACGCCCACCAGGTGCTCCAGCACCTCGCCGAGCCGGTCGCCGCGTTGCGCGAGATGGCCCGGGTGTGCCGCCCGGGTGGGCTGATCGCGGTCCGCGACAGCGACTACGGCGGCTTCGCCTGGCATCCCGCCAGCCCGGCGCTCGACGACTGGTTGAGGATGTACAGCGCCGTCGCCCGCGGAAACCACGGGGAGCCCGAGGCCGGACGGCGGCTCCTCGGCTGGGCGAACGCCGCCGGCCTCGACGACGTGAGCTGCTCATCGAGCACGTGGTGCTTCGCGACCCCCGAGGACCGGCGCTGGTGGGGCGGCCTGTGGGCGGACCGCACGACGGACTCGGCGCTGGGCCGCCAGGCGGTCGAGCGCGGGGTGGCCTCCGCCGCGCAGCTGGACCGGATCGCCGCCGGCTGGCGGGCGTGGGCGCAGGCGCCGGACGGCTGGTTCAGCGTGCTGCACGGCGAGCTGCTCTGCCGGGTGTGACCTGCGGGGCCCGACGGACGCCGGCCGGCCCGGCGCCCCTCGGTGGGCTCATCGGGCCCCCGGTGGTCGGCCGGCGGCGCGGCGGCGCAGCCGGGCGTTGTCCTCCTCGAGGGCGAGGACCATCGCGATCCCGGCCAGGTTGAGGCCGTCGTCGAGCAGCTCGACGATCCGGCGCAGCCGGACCAGGTCGTCGGCGCTGTAGCGACGCGTGCCGCCGTCGGTCCGCTGTGGCGCGAGGAGCCCCCGGCGCTCGTACACGCGCAGGTTCTGCACCGCCGTCCCGGTGAGCTCGGCCGCCACCGAGATCCCGTAGACGCCGCGTGTCCGATCGGGCTCCTGCGTCATCAGACCGCCTCTCCGCGGGAACAGCCCCTTGCCCCCGTGCGTTGTACATGGTACAAGAAACCTGTAACCGTCACTACATATAGACGGTTCGGGACCCAACCGTTGTGTGGAGGTACACCATGCTGATGCGCACCGACCCGTTCCGCGACCTCGACCGCCTCACCCAGCAGATCCTGGGCGCAGGCACCACGAGCCGCCCCGCCGTCATGCCGATGGACGCCTGGCGTGAGGGCGACACCTTCGTCGTCGAGTTCGACCTGCCCGGGGTGACCCCGGAGACCATCGACCTCGACGTCGAGCGCAACGTGCTGACCGTCCGCGCCGAGCGGACCCGCCGCAACGGCGACTGGGAGCTGCTCGCCTCCGAGCGCCCGACCGGCCTGTTCAGCCGCCAGCTCGTGCTCGGCGACAACCTCGACCTCGAGAAGGTGGCCGCCGACTACGACAACGGCGTGCTACGCCTGCGGATCCCCGTGGCCGAGAAGGCCAAGCCCCGCAAGATCGAGGTGACCCACGGCGGCACGTCGGCGAGCGAGTCGACGGCCATCGAGGCCTGATCCGCGCCGGCCCGGCCCCGGCACGGTCACCGGCACCGGCCCCGTCCTCCCCGAGGGCGGGGCCGGTGCCGTCGTCACGTCCGGTGACCTCGCCTTCAGCGCTGCCTGGTGCGGGCCGACACACCAGACGTCAGGAAAGCCGCCGTGCAGCGCATCCCAGGAGAGCTTGGTCCCATGACGTCGCGCCCCGCCATCCACCAGCCGATCCTCGGCCACCGCCGGGCGGCCGCCGTGGTCGCCGCCACCGCCACCGCCGCCGCGGTGGTCTTCGGCGGGGCGCCGGTCGCCGCCGCGACGACCCGCGACACCTACGCGCCGCCCGGCGGGCCGGTCTTCGGGGAGCCGGACGCCACGAACCCCTGGGCCGTGGTGGACCGGCTTCGCGCCAACGTCCGGCACACTCCGGCCGGCGCGACGATCAGCATCGTCGGCTTCAGCTACAGCCTGGGCACGGTGTCCGACGCGCTGCTCGCCGCGCACCGTCGCGGAGTCCGCGTCCAGGTCGTCCTCGACGGCCACTCGGGGCAGTGGCGCGCGGCGCAGCGGCTGCAGCGGGCACTCGGGACGAACAGCAGGGCACCCTCGTTCGTGGTGCTGACCCGCGGCTCGGCCCGCGGCACCGGCGGCGTCACGCACCAGAAGTCCTGGTCGTTCTCGAGGGTCGGGGCCGCGCGCGACGTGGTGATGATCGGCTCCACGAACCTCACGAAGTACTGCGCCACCGTGCAGTACTCCGACACCTACACGTTCGTGAACCGGCCCGATGTGTACGCCGCCTACGCTCGGTGTTCTCGGTCCAGCGCACCGACGTGCCACAGGGCACGCCGTTCGTCGCCGAACGGTTCACCGACGGGAGCGCGTACTTCTTCCCGATGCCCGCCATCACCGAGCAGACCGACCCGGCGGCCCGCCGGATCGCCGCGCTGCCCGGACCAGGCACGGTGGTCCGGGTCTCGATGGTCTCGTGGCACGGCGCCCGCGGCATCTGGCTTGCTCGGGCGCTTGCCGAGAAGGTCGCGGAGGGCGCGCACGTCGAGGTGGTCTACGGAGACAGCAGCGGCAGCTCGGTGCGCAGCATCCTGCGGACGGCAGGCGTCACCGCGCACCGCGGGGTCTTCCCCGACGGGCAGCGGATCCACACCAAGCTGATGCTGGCGAGCTACACCGTCGGCGGGGTCCGGCACCACGCCATCTGGACCGGCTCGGACAACTGGACGGACCGTTCCCCGCGCAACGACGACGACGTCGTACGAATCCAGGACGACCTGCCCGCCTACCGCGCCTACCAGGCCTTCTTCGCCCGGATCGCCGACCGCTGACCGATCCGACGAGGGTCAGGTGACCCAGGCGCAGCGGTACGGCGCCAGCTGCATCCCCTCGTCCCGCACCAGCGGCGGCGCTCCGGCAAGGTGGTCGACCGCGGCGGCGGGGTCGATGCCGAGGCTCCGGAGCACCTCCAGCGGGACGTGCCGGTCCTCCGGCGTGACGTTGTAGGCACCGAGCAGGGCGCCCCGAGGGTGCCGCCGGGCGACCAGGAAGACGCCCGGGTCGCGCGGGTCGAGCACCTCGGCGGCGAAGCTCGCGTGCAGGTGCGGCAACGTGGACCGGACCCGCGCGAGGTGCCGGACCCCGTCGTACACCTCCAGAGCGGCGCCCTCCGGGTGCACCGGCCAGGCCATCCGCGGTCGGTGGACCCACCGGTTGTCGTCGGCGTGCGACGGCTCGGCCGCCCAGTCCCGGTCGTTGAGCAGGCCGAGCTCGTCGCCCATCCAGATCACGGGCAGCCCGCCGAACCCGAGGATGACCGCGTGCGCGAGCAGCACCCGCGCCACCCCGTACCGATCGCCGGCCTCGACGCCCGCCAGTGACGCAAGGCTCCCGGAGATCCGCCGGTCACCGGTCTCGGGGTTCTCCTGGAACACCAGGCCGCGGGCCCACGACCCGGGGAACTCACCGGCGTAGAAGTCCGACAGGAACGCCCGGTGCCCGTGGCCGCTGAGCCCGACGGCGGCCGCGTCCTCGTCCGAGACCGCCCAGCCGATGTCGTCGTGGCAGCGCGCGTAGGTGACCCAGGCGGTGCTGGCCGCCGGCGGTGGCGTCAGTGCCTGGAGTGCCCGCGCGGCCAGCCGGGCGTCCCGGCTGGCCAGCATCGACCAGACCTGCACCATCAGGCTGTTGTGGTAGGCGAGGTCGCTGACCTTGCCGTAGCGCGTCCCGGTCCCGAGGTAGGCCAGCAGGTCCTGGGGCCCGACGATCGCCTCCGCCTTGAACACCACGGCCGGAGCGGCCAGCCGGACGACGGTGCGCAGCGCCTGGGTCAGCGCATGCACCTCCGGCTGGTTCTGGCAGCTCGTGCCCATCCGCTTCCAGGTGAAGGCGATGGCGTCGAGCCGGAACACCTCGACGCCGTGGTTGGCCAGGTCCAGGATGATGTCGGCGTACTCGCACAGCACGTCCGGGTTCGCCCAGTTGACGTCCCACTGGTAGGCGTTGAACGTCGTCCACACCCAACCCCTCAGCTCCTCGTCCCAGGTGAAGCTCCCCGGCGCGAAGTCCGGGAAGACCTCCGGCAGGCTGCGCTCGTAGGCATCCGGCACGGTCCGGTCGTCGTAGACGAGGAAGTACGCCCGCTTCTCGGGGTCCCCGGCCCGCGCCGCGGCCGCCCAGGCGTGCTCCCGGGCGACGTGGTTGAGCACCAGGTCGAGGCAGAGGCTGATCCCGTGGGCGCGCAGCGTCGAGGTCAGCTCGCGCAGGTCGTCCATCGTGCCGAGGTCCTCGCGCACGGACCGGTAGTCCATCACCGCGTAGCCGCCGTCGCTCGGTGAGGGGCGCGGCGTCAGCAGCGGCATCAGGTGCAGGTAGGTGACGCCCAGCTGCTCCAGGTACGGCGTGCGGGCGGCGACGCCCTGCAGGGTGCCGGCGAAGCGGTCGGCGTAGGCCGCGTAGCCCAGCGCGCCCGGCTGCTGGAACCAGTCGGGCGCGAGGCTGCGCTCCAGGTCCAGGGCGTGCAGGTCGTCGGCCCGGGTGCCGAACGCGGCGGCCGCCAGGGCCACCAGCCGGTCGGCGACCTGCTGCGGGTCTTCGTACAGCGGTGTCAGCGCGTCGAGGAGGTCGGGCAGCCAGCGGTGCACCCGCGCCTCGAACAGCTCGACCCGGTACGCCGGCAGGCTGTGCAGCGCCGTGCTCGCGGCGCTCTCTCGGGACTGCATGGGCGTCAGTATCGCCCGTCGGCGCCGCCCCGGTTCAGCCCACCGGGCGCGGGGTCGTCCACCGGGCCGGTCGGATGCGCCAGCGACCGCGCCCCGGCCGGGGCGGCCGCCGGGCGCGCCGTGCACCGACCGCCAGGCGGCGGCCGACCCGGTGCGCCTCGGCGCGCCGGATGTCCTCGGCACGGGCCTCGCGGGCGATCCGCAGGGCGGTGGCAGGGTCGAGGTAGGTCGCCATGGTGTCCTCCGGTGGTCTGCGACGACCGAGGTGTCGTCGTACCACCCACCCTGGGTCTGAGGTGGCCCGCACCGGATCGGGAGAAAGCCTCATCCGTGGCGGCCGGGTGCCTCAGCTCGCCGGCTCGCCCCCCGGGGTCGCCGGACGGGCCGCGAGGTTCGCGGTCCACACCAGGTGGGTGCCGCCGGTGGCGGGCTGCGAGACGTCGAGGGAGCCGCCGTAGCGCTCCGCCCGACGACGCATGTTCGTCAGCCCGCTGGACCGTCCCGGCTTCCCGATGCCGACGCCGTCGTCGACCACGTCGACGCTCACCAGATCCCCGGCCACTGACGCGAGCACCCACGCGTGCGTGGCCCGGGAGTGCCGGGCGACGTTCGACAGCGCCTCTCGGACCACCGCGACCACGTCGTCGGTGAGCGGCCCCGGCACGCTCACGTCGAGGGCACCGGAGAAGTCGACCTGCGCGGCGAAGCCGAGCGCCTCGCGCTCGGCCTCCGCCACGTCGAGCAGCCGTTGCTTCAGGCTGTTGGCGGCGTGCGCGGGCTGCTCGAGCTGGAAGATCGTGCTGCGGATCCGGCGGATGGTGTCGTCGAGCGCCTCCACGTAGCCCGTCACCCGGTCGCGCTGCTCGGGACCGCCCAGCATCGGCAGCATGCCCTGCAGCCCCATGCCCACGGCGAAGATCTCCTGCACGACGTGGTCGTGCAGGTCTGCGGCGATCCGTTCGTGCTCCTGCAGCATGTGCAGCGTCTCCCGGTCGGCGCGAGCCCGGTCCAGGCGCATCGCCACGCCCGCGTGGCCGACGAAGCGCTCGAGGTGCCGTACGTCGTCGTGGCCGAAGGGCCGGTGGCCCACGACCCGGCCGATGCTGATCGCGGCCACCACCCGCTGCCCCTCGAACAGCGGCACCGCGACCGCCGACCCGACCTGCTTGCGGACCCGGGGAACCGACGTGCCGTGCAGGCCGTAGTCGTCGATCAGCAGCGCCCGGCCCTCCTCGAGGACCGGCGTGAGGATGCTCTCGCCCCTCGGCATCCGCAGCCCTCGAAGCTCGTCGGCGAACCGGCCGACCACCGCCTCGAGGCGGACATGTGCGCCGACGTCACGCACCGCCAGCACGGCGAAGTCGCCGCCGGCCGCCTGCATCGCGTATCCCAGCGCCGTCTCGAGCGGCTCGGGACTGTCGCCGCTGAACAGCCGCTGGGTGAGCTCGGTGGACGCGCTCTCCCAGCGCTGCCGGCGCTCGGCGTCCTCGTAGAGCCGGGCGTTGTCCACCGCGACCGCGGCCGTGCCGGCCAGCGCGAGGAGCAGCTCCTCGTCCTCCTCGGTGAACAGCCCGGGGGTGGCCGAGGTCACGAACAGCGCGGCGAACAGCTGGCCGCGGACCCGCACGGGCACCACGAGCAGCGAGCGCAGCTGCGGGTGGTCGGGCAGCGCGTCGCCGAGCGGGTCGCCGGCCACGTCGTCCGCCCGGACGGCGCCCGGACGGTCGGACACGAGGGCGAGCAGTGCTCGGCCACCACCGCCCTCGCTGAGCGCGGTGACCGTCTGCGGGTCCAGCTCGGCGTGCACGATCTCCTGCGGAGTGCCGTCCGGACCGGGTACCACGAGCCCGCCCAGGTCGCCGCCGACCAGGTCGCGCGCCGCCCGGGCCAGGCTCTGCTGCACCAGCGGCAGCCGCAGGTCGCCGGCCACGACGGCGTACGCCCGGAGCAGCGCGCGCAGCCGGCCCTGGGTGCGCAGCACCTCCTGGGCCCGGAGCGTGAGGTCGGTCAGCGTCTCCTCGAGCCGCAGTCGCGGAAGGTCGGGGAAGTCCAGCCGCGGCACGACCGAAGCCGCCCCGGTCGCGGCGGAAGTGTCGTCGGAGGCACCCGTCGGCGCGAGGCTGATGGTCGCGCCCAGGCAACGGCCGTCCTTGCCCATGCGGGAGGAGACCAGCAGGTCGAAGCGACGCGGCAGGCCCGGTGCGTCGCAGTCGATGGTCATCGACACGGGCGCCGGCAGCGACCCCGCCACAGCGGTGCGCACGGCATCGGCGGCCTGGGCCGCGGTCGGCTCCGCAGAGGCGGCGCAGACGTCGAGGAAGGAGACGCCGACACCGGATCGCGTGGGGTCACCCCCGTTGTCGAGGCAGAAGCGCTCCCAGGCGTCGTTGACCCCGACGATCACACCGTCGCGGTCGAGCAAGGCGACCTCGACCGCGGCGTCGCGCGACGCCTCGGGCACGTCGTCCGAGCGGACTTCCGACATCTTCTGGGCTCCCGTGGGGCAGAGGTGCTGCTTCCCGAGCGCGCCCCGAAGCGCGCTACCCGTCGACACTACGACCTTAGCGGGCGGACGGCGGTCCGGAGACTACATCCGGAACGGGCGAAGGAGACCTGGACCACGCAGACGTACCGACACCATGTCGGATAGGATGCCGACACAGTGTCGGCAACAGGAAGGCTCGCCATGGCCGCGTCACCGGACCGGGGTCGCTGGGTCGCGCTCGGCGTGATCACGGTGGGCGTCGCGCTCATCATCATGGACGCCACCATCGTCAACGTCGCCGTTCCGACGGTGATCCGGTCGCTGAGCCTCACCACCGCCGACGCGGAGTGGCTCGGCGCCGCGTACGCCCTGACGTTCGGCGCCTTTCTGCTGACCTTCGGGCGGCTCGGGGACCGCTACGGCCGGCGGCGGATGTTCCTGCTCGGCATGGCGGTCTTCGCGACCGCCAGCGTGGCCGTCGGGGCCGCCGACGGCCCCGCGATGCTGATCGGCGCCCGGCTCGTGCAGGGCACCGGCGCGGCGATGATCATGCCGGCGGGCCTCTCGACGGTGAACGCGCTGTTCGTCGGGCGGGAGCGCGGCATCGCCTTCGCCGTCTGGGGCGCGACCATCGGCGGCATGGCGGCGGTCGGCCCGCTGGTGGGCGGGTGGCTCACCACGGACGCCTCGTGGCGCTGGGCGTTCTGGCTCAACATCCCGTTCGCGCTGGCCGTGCTCGCGGTCGGGCTGCGGCGGCTCCCCGAGACGGCCGAGGAGACGCCCGAGGGCCTCGACCTCGTCGGCATGGTGCTGGCTGCCACCGGGATGGGCGCGCTCGTGTTCGGCCTCATCGAGAGCACCCGCTACGGCTGGTGGACCCGTGCGGACGGGTCGCTGTCCCCGATCCCGGCCGCGCTGCTGCTGGGCTGCCTGCTGATCGCGGGGTTCGTCGTGCTCGAGGTACGCCGGCGGCGCGCCGCGAGACCGGTGATGCTCGACGTCGGCCTGCTGGGCTACTCGTCGTACCGCTACGGCAGCGTCGCGGCGCTCATCGTCGCCTTCGGGGAGTTCGGGCTGCTGTTCACGCTGCCCCTCCTGCTGCAGGGCGCGCTCGGGTACTCGGCCCTCGAGACCGGCTGGCTGATCCTGGTGCTGGCCGTCGGCACCTTCCTGGTCTCCGGCGCGACCCCGCAGCTCACCCGGCGCCTCGGCTCCCGCACCGTCGTCCAGCTCGGCCTCGGGACCGAGGCGGTGGCGGTCGGCGGCCTGGCGCTCACCCTGTCGCCGGACCTACCGGGGTGGGCCGTCGCGGGCTGGCTCTTCCTGTACGGCCTCGGCGTCGGTGCGGCCACCGCCCAGCTGACCTCGGTCGTGCTCGTCGACGTGCCCGTGGTGATGAGCGGCCAGGCGTCCGGCCTGCTCTCGACGTTCCGGCAGCTCGGCTCGGCGCTCGGGGTCGCGGTGCTCGGTGCCCTGCTGGTGGCCGGGCTGGGCCACGGCACGGCCACCCGGGTCCGGGACCTGGGGCTGCCGCCCGCCGCGACGGACGCGGTGGTCGCCGCGGTCCGCGGGTCCGACGGGGCGGTGATCCCCCAGCTCGCGGCCCGGCCGGGCGGCGCGGCCGTCGCCCAAGCAGCCTCCGACGCGCTCGTCGCGTCGAGCAGGGTCGTCACGGGGAGCGCGGCGCTGCTGCTGCTGCTCGGGCTGCTGGCCACCGTCCGGCTGCCACCGACGCGGCCCGAGCCGGAGCCCGGCGACCCGGAGCACGCGGAGCCCACCGACCTCGCCGCGCCGGCGCCCGAGGCCGGGTGAGGGGGTCGTGCCGAGGATCTCTGCGGCCACCGTGGCCGAGCACCGGGCGGCACAGCATGCCGCCCTGCTGGAGGCGGCCGGGAGACTGGTGCGCGCCGGAGGTGGCGAGCCCTTGACGCTGGCCCGGGTCGCCCGGGAGGCCGGGATGTCGCGCACCAGTGTCTACGACTACGTGCCCTCCGTGGACGAGCTGGTGGCCGAGCTGGCTCTGGTGGAGCTGCCGGCGTGGACCGCGCGCCTGGGCCGAGCGGTCGCCCGCGCCCGCACGCCGCGGACCCGGCTCGCCGCCTACGTGCGCGAGACGGTGGCGCTGATGCGCTCCGGCGACCACCGGGTCGCGGCGGCGCTCGAGGGGCTCGACGTCGGCGAGGCCACCCGGCTCAGGCTCGCCGAGCTGCACGCAGACCTCCTGGCGCCGCTGCGCCGCGCGGTCGGCGACCGACCGGGCGAGGACGCCGCGGTGGTCGCCGCGCTCGTCTACGGCGCGCTCGGGGGAGCCATGGCGCTGGTGGACCGGGGCGGCGACGAGCGCGAGGTCAGCCGGACCACGACCGTCTTCCTGACCCGCGCCCTGGAGCTCTGAGCAGGCCGACGTGCGGGGTCACCGCTGCGCGGCGCGCCCCACGGACGAGACCGGTTCGGCGACGACGTGCTGGACCGGGACGTCGTACCGCTCCCGGGCCTGGTCGACCACCCCGTGGTGCAGCCACGTGGACCGGTCCTCGGGATGGGTGGAGATCACGACGTGGTCGGGATGGAAGGACCGCACCGCCGCGTCCAGCGCGGTCAGCGGACGGTAGTCGCCGAGCTCGCCGTCCACGGTGAGCCCCTCGCCGCGCAGCGTGTCCAGCAGGTCGTCGAGGCGGCGCTGCGCGGCCTGCGTGGTGGCCGCCCAGACGAACGCGGCGCCCTCTCGCTCGGCCTGGCCGGTGTCGACCGGGTTCGCCGGGACCACGACGAGGTACTCCGCCGTCTGGCTGCCCTCGATGCGGTGCAGCGCGTCGCGCAGCTCCCGCCCGCCCATCGTCTGGTTCGCCAGCACCACGATCCGCTGCGCCGTCGTCACGTCGCCGGTGACCAGGTCCTCGGGGGAGACCGACCCGCCACGCCATCGGGTGACGGCGAACAACCCCAGGACCACGCCCCACGACAGCAGGCTCAGCAACAGCTGGGAACGGGTCTTCGAGGTGAGGCCCATCTGCACGAGCACCGCCACGATGGCGGCCGCGGTCAGGATGGTCAGCACCGGGTAGAACCACATCTTCACGGTGAGCTGGTCCTCCGGTGTCCGGCGCCGGAGCACGAGCTGGGACAGCGCGATCAGCAGGTACACGAACAGGATCACCGCGCCGGAGGAGTTCAGCAGGAAGAGGAACACGGTGTCCGGCGACACGTAGGCGGCGATCACGCTGAGGAAGCCGACCACGGTCGACATCAGGATCGCCCACACCGGCACGCCGCGGCGGTTCACGGTGATCAGCCGCATCGGCGCCTCACGCCGGGCCGCGAGCACGAACAGCATCCGCGAGGCGGTGTAGAGCCCCGAGTTGAGGCACGACAGCACGGCGGTGAGCACGACGGCGTTCATCACCTGGTCGGCGTACGGGATGCCCATCTGCGTGAACGCCGCGACGTACGGCGAGTCGCCGAGCTTGGTGTCGTTCCACGGCAGGATGCAGGCGAGCAGGAACACCGAGCCGACGAAGAACGTCCCCACCCGCAGGATCACCGACTGGGTGGCCTTGGCGATCGCCTTCTCGGGGTCGTGGGACTCGGCGGCCGCCACGGTGGCGATCTCCGCGCCGACCATCGAGAACACCACGACGACGATGCTCGAGAAGATCGCCCCGACGCCGTGCGGCAGGAAGCCGCCGTGGTCGACGAGGTTGCCGAAGTCGGCGTGCTGGTTCGGCCAGATCCCGAGGACGAACAGGGTGCCGAGGACCAGGAACGCGATGATCGCGAACACCTTGATGCCGGCGAACCAGTACTCGAACTCGCCGTAGGAGCCCACCGAGACCAGGTTGGTGGCGGTCATCAGCAGCATCAGCGCGAGCGACAGGATCCACAGCGGGGCGTGCACCCAGAAGGTGAGGATCTTGGCGCCGGCCACCGCCTCGAACCCGACGACGATCACCCAGAAGTACCAGTACAGCCAGGCGACCGAGAAGCCGGCCCACCGGCCGAGGGCGACCCGCGAGTAGTCGGCGAACGACCCAGTGGTCGGGTTTGCGGTCGCCATCTCGCCGAGCATCCGCATGACCAGGACGATCATCACCCCGGTGATCGCGTAGCTCAGGAACGCCGCCGGCCCCGCCTCCTGGATCACCGCGCCGGAGCCGACGAACAGCCCGGCACCGATCACTCCGCCGATCGCGATCATCGTCAGATGTCGCTGTTTGAGCCCCTTCTCGAGCGTCGCCGTTCCTGCCATGACTGCTCCTCGGCTTTCTGGGAGGGAGCGCGGACGCGCTCGACGCTCGGGGCTCCTACCCCGAAGCCGGCGGCTCTATGCCGCTCGGTGCCGCGACGACAGCCCAGCGCGCAGCGGCGCCGAGTGCCATGATCGGTAGGGAGGGGGTGCGCGATGCTGCTCGCCGACGGAGCCGCGGGGGTGCTGCTCTTCGGGCTCTGGGTGTTCTGCGTGGCCGACATCCTGGCGACCGACGGGGCGCGGTGCCGCAACCTCCCGAAGGTCTGGTGGCTGCTCGCCGTGGTGCTGATGCTCGACGTCGGCGCGGCCCTCTGGCTGGTCGCCGGACGGCCCTGGCAGGGCCGCCCGCCCGGCGCGCGGGCCCGGCTGCGGCGCTCCGTCCCCGAGCCCGGCAAGCTGGCTCAGGTCAACCCGGAGGACGACGAGACGTTCCGCCGTCGGGTCCGCGAGCGGGCCGAGGAGCAGCGCCGCCACTACCGCGACGACCACCCCGGTGGTGGCGCGGCGCCCTGAGCGGTGCCGGTCCGGGCCCCGCCGGCCGTGGCGGCCCGTCACCCCGCCGGCGGACAGGCCGGCCCGGAGCCACGGGTGCGCGACCGCACCCGGTCACGCGCGTCGCGACCGCGCTGGGCAGTGGGTCAGGCCCCGGCCGCGGACCGGGCCCGTACCAGCTCGGCCACCGACCAGGCCTGGAACGGGCAGCCCGTGGCGCCGTGCGGGGCGTCCCCGTCGGCGGTCTCCGAGACAGACCCGAGGCCGGACTCCGCGAGGTGCAGGGCAAGGCCGTCGAGCAGCGGCTGCGTGTGGGCGCGGGCCTCCGACCCGTCGCCGTACGCCCGGCGCACCGCGTCGACGTACGGACCGGCCAGCCAGGGCCAGACCGTGCCCTGGTGGTAGGCGTAGTCCCGTTCGGCCGGTCCGCCGCGGTGTGCTCCGCGGTAGCCGGGGTCGGCGGGGGACAGCGAGCGCAGCCCGACCGAGGTGAGCAGGTCGGCCCGGGTCGCGGCGACCACCGCGGCCGCGGCCCTCCGGTCGGAGACCGGACCGTGCGGCAGGGAGACCGCGAGCAGCTGGTTGGGCCGCAGCTCGGCGCTCCGCCCGCCGCTCCTCGAGACGACGTCGACGAGACCTCCGGCACCACCGCCCGGCGTGAACCAGGCCCCGAACGAGGTCACCGCCTGCGCCCGCAGCGCCCGCCACGCGTCGGCGGGCCGCCCCACGAGGTCGAGCAGGTCCGCCGCGGCCCCGAGGGCGTCGATCCACAGCGCCTGCACCTCCACGGGATAGCCCGCCCGGGCGGTCACCGGGCGACCGCCCACCCGTGCGTCCATCCAGGTCAGCGCCCACCCGTCCGCGCCAGCGTGGAGAAGCCCAGAGGCCCCGTCCACGCCGATGCCGAAGCGGGTGCCGGCGCGGTGTGCGACCAGGATCCCCGCCACCGTGTCCGCGAGCTCCGCGGCGAGGTCGACGTCGTCGGTGGCCGCGAGGTGCCGGCCGAGGGCGTGCAGGAACCACAGCGTCGCGTCCACGGTGTTGTACTCGGGCGGGACGACGTCGGCGGTGTTGGCCAGCATGCCCTCGGACACGGTCCGCGCAGCGCGCAGCAGCACCTGGCGGCCCTCGTCGGCACGACCGCCGCACAGGAACAGGCCGTCGTAGGAGGTGAACAGGTCGCGCGACCACTCACCGAACCACGGGTAGCCGGCGACCGCGGCGGGACCGGTGGGCGTGCCGACCACGAAGCGGTCGGCCGCCACCGCCAGCACCTCGTCCACCGCGGTGGTCGCCCCGGCCCGGCGGGCCAGCTCCCCGGCCCGGGACCGGGCCGCGGCGACCACCGCCTCCGGCTCGGGGACCGCGGCACCGGGGACCGCGGTCGCGACGACGCCGAGCACGTCGCCGGCGGCCAGCTCGGCGGTGAACGTCCCCGCCGCCCAGAGGTCCTCTGTCGCGCCCAGCCCGCGCGCGGCCTCCTCGCGCAGGTGCGCCCCGGTGTACCAGCCGCCACCGGGGACGAACCCGGGCCCGCGCACCTCGTAGGCCGCCTCGAACACGAAGCCGCCCGCGGTCGGGGACAGCTGGGGCTCCGACCCGGCGAAGCGGGCGCCGTGCTGGTCGCGCCAGGTGCACAGCGGCGTGACCTCCAGCCGCGCCGTGCCTGCGAGCAGGCGGTGCACCACGGCGACCGCCGGCGCGCCGTACGTCATCGCGACCTCCACCTCGACCTGGACGTCGCCGAGGTCGTAGCGCCTGCGCGGCACCCCGTCGTCGAGGTCGAAGGAGGCCAGCAGCTCGTGGCCGCGCGGGTCGACGATGCCGCCGGACCACTCATGGGTGGCCAGCCGGAGCCGCCGGTCGCCGACGACCACGACCGCGTCGAGGGCCGCCAGCGCGAGCATCCGTGCCGATCCGGCCGGCGCGGTCGCGGTCATCAGCAGGCCGTGGTAGCACCGGGTCCGCAGCCCCGCCACCGTGCCGCAGGCGTAGCCGCCGAGCCCGTCGGTCACCAGCCACTCGCGGCGGGCCGCCTCGTCGAGGTCCCCGCACACGCCTCGCCCGAACGCGATCCGGAGGCTCTCGCTCACGGCAGGGGCCTCACAGGTCGAAGAACCGGCCGTCGCCGGCGAACGGGTCCGGCCGGCAGATCAGGTCGGCGACCAGGCCGGTCCACCCGGTCTGGTGCGAGGCGCCGAGGCCGGCGCCGTTGTCGCCGTGGAAGTACTCGTTGAACACCACGTTGTCGCGCCACCGCGGGTCGTCCTGCAGGCGTGGAACCCACCCGTGGCAGGGTCTGCGGCCGTCCGGGCCGCGCAGGAACAGCGAGACCAGCCGCCTGCGCAGGTCCTCGGCACAGTCGGCGAGCGGGATGCTGCGGCCGCTGCCGGTGGGGTACTCCGTCGTCGCGCTCGCGCCCAGCGCCCGCGCGTAGCGCTGCAGGTTGCGCAGCACGAGGTAGTTGACCGGCATCCACACCGGGCCGCGCCAGTTCGAGTTGCCGCCGAACATCCCGGTGCGCGACTCGGCCGGCTCGTAGTCGACGCTCACCAGCGTCCCGGCCAGGTCGACCGACACCGGGTGGTCGGCGTGGTAGCGCGAGAGGGCCCGCAGGCCGTAGGGCGAGAGGAACTCGCCCTCGTCGAAGACCCGTTCCAGCACCCGCCGGGTCGCCCCGGGCGGGATCACGCCGATGGCCAGGCCGTCGCTGCCCGGAACGGCCGTCACCCGTCCCAGTGCCCGCGCACCCACGGCGTCCTGGCTCTCGAAGAACCGGCCGAACCGCTTGCGGAGCACGCCGACGGAGCGCACCACGTCCGGCCGCAGCATCACCGTGGCCAGCAGCGGCAGCACGCCGACGATGGAGCGCACCTTGATCGGGACGGTGCTGCCGTCGGCGGCGTGGAACACGTCGTAGAAGAAGCCGTCCTCGTCGTCCCAGAGGCCCTGGGAGTGCATCGCCTCCACGATCAGCACGAAGTGCTCGACGAACTTCACCTCGATGTCGGTCCACGCGTCGTCCACGTCGGCGAGGATCCGCGCCATCCCGAGCAGCGTGAGGGCGTAGAACGCCATCCAGGTGGTGCCGTCGGCCTGCTCGAGGCGGCCGCCCGGCGGCAGGTTGGACCGGTCCAGCGCGCTGATGTTGTCCAGACCGAGGAAGCCGCCCGCGAACAGGTGGTCGCCCTCGGGGTCGATGCGGTTCACCCACCAGGTGAAGTTCATCAGCAGCTTCGGCAGCAGCCGGGCCAGGAAGTCGTGGTCGCCGCGTCCGTCGATGTCCCACACGTGCAGCGCCGCCCAGGCGTGCACCGGGGGGTTGACGTCGCCGAACGCCCACTCGTACGCCGGCAGCGCGCCGTTGGGGTTCTGGAACCACTCGCGGCAGAGCGCGAGCAGCTGGTACTTCGCGAACGCCGGGTCGACGTGCGCCAGGGCGACGGTGTGGAAGGCGAGGTCCCACGCCGCGAACCAGGGGTACTCCCACGGGTCGGGCATCGAGAGGATGTCGCGGGCGTCGACGTTCAGCCACCCGGCGTTGCGGCCGTGCCGCCGCTCGGGCGGCGGAGCCGGCTGGGTGGGGTCGCCGTCGAGCCATCGCTGCAGGTCGTAGCAGTAGAACTGCTTGCTCCACAGCATCCCCGCGAACGCCTGCCGGGCCACCAGCCGCTCGTCGTCGCCGACGTCGGCGGGGATCACCTCGCCGTAGAACCTCTCTGCCTGCCGCTCCCGCTTGGCGAGCACCTTGTCGAACGCCGCCCCGAAGCTCGGGGACGTCGCCGGAGCTCGCAGCCGCACCCGGACCACCTGGGTCTGCCCCGGTGCGACGCTCAGCTGGTACCAGGCGGCGCACTTGGTGCCGGTGCGGTCGGGGTTCACCGTCTGCGCGCCCAGCACGACGTGGTCGTTGATCGCGTCCTTGGGGTGCGCCGGCGACGCCTCGACGCCGTACAGCCGGTGGAGGTTGGTGTCGTTGTCGCAGAACAGCAGCTCTGGCGCGACCCCGCCGGGGCCGGCGTCGGCCTGCCAGACCAGCTCGCCCTGCACGGGGTGCGCGACGGTGACCCGGTCGGCGCCGTCGGCGGTCAGGGACGGGCGGTCGGCGCCGACGTCCCAGGACCAGGTGTTGCGGAACCACAGGTGCGGCAGGACATGCAGGGTGGCCTCGTCCGGGCCCGCGTTGGTGACTCGGACCTCCATCAGCAGGTCGTGCGGCGAGGCCTTCGCGTGCACCACCTCGACGACCCAGTAGCGGTCGTCGTCGAACACCCCGGTGTCCATCAGCTCGTACTCGGGCTGGTCCTGGCCACGGCGCCCGTTCTCGGCCACCAGGTCGTCGTACGGGAACTCCGCCTGCGGGTAGTGGTAGCGCCACCGCAGCCACGCGTGGCTGGGGACCGCGTCGAGGAACCACCAGTGCTCCTTGACGTCCTCGCCGTGGTTGCCCTGCGGCCCGGTGAGGCCGAACATCCGCTCCTTGAGGATCGGGTCGCGGCCGTTCCAGAGGGCCAGGGCCATGCAGAGGTGCTGCCCGACGTCGCTGACCCCGGCCATGCCGTCCTCACCCCACCGGTAGGCCCGCGAGCGGGCGTGGTCGTGGGGGAAGTAGTCCCAGGCGGTGCCGCCGGGGCTGTAGTCCTCGCGGACCGTGCCCCACGCCCGCTCCGAGAGGTAGGGGCCCCAGTGGTACCAAGGCGTCGCCTCGTACAGCCCGTCCTCGGGATGGCCGAAGCCCCGCACCCGACGTCGTTCGGCTCCCGGCATCGTCGACTCCCTCGCCTCGCGTGTGCGTCCGGGCCCAGCGTCCGCACCGGCGGACCACCCCGTCATCACCCTCCGCGGATGACGGTGCGATCCGTCCCCACAAGGCCACCGCCACTCGGACCGGCACTCGCCCCGTCCCCGAGGGCCGGCTGAGGCGGCGTGCCGCCCGTTCGCGGCGCGAGTGCCGGTCCGAATGGTCACGCTGGAGCGCGACGACGCGCATCCGTCAGGAAGGCTGACCGCCGGGATGCGACACAACCTCGCGCCAGGAGTGCCGGGGCGCGAAGCCGAGGACATCCCGGGCCTTGTCGATGGCGTAGAACGTCTCGTCGGGGCCCATCTCCCGACGCACCTCCACCCCGCCGTAGAAGCGGTCCCGGATCTCCGTGGTCGTGGAGGCGACGGACATGTCGGCGTTGGCGACATTGAAGACCTCGTACCCCAGCCCCTCGGCGTCCAGGCAGCGCTGCACCATCTGACCCAGGTCGCGCACGTCGATGTAGCCGAAGACGTTCCTGCGGCGCAGCGACGGGTCGGCGAGGAAGGCGGGGAACATCTGGGCATACTCGTGCGGCTCGATGACGTTGTTGATGCGCAGCCCGTAGACGTCCGCCCCGGTGCGGGCCTGGAACGACCGCGCCGTCACCTCCCCGGCAACCTTCGACATCGCGTAGGCGTCCTCCGGCACCGTCGGGTGCTCCTCGTCGACCGGCAGGTAGAGCGGGCGCCGCTCTCCCTGGGCGAAGCAGATCCCGTAGGTGGTCTCCGAGGAGGCGAACACGATCTTCGGCACCCCCAGCCGGGTCGCCGCCTCGAGCACGTTGTAGAGGCTCAGCACGTTCGTCGCGTACGTCGCCGCGTCCGACGTGAGCAGGATCCGCGGTACCGCGGCGAAGTGCACGACGGCGTCGTAGGTGGGCTTCTCGGGCAGCTCCAGCTCGTCGAACGTCGCCAGCCCGGCGAGCGCCGAGTACGTCTGGCCCGCATCAGTGAGGTCCACCCGCAGGTCCGCCACCGCCGGGTGCTCCAATGGGACGAGGTCGGCGTTGGTGACGTGGTGGCCCCGCTCGGCGAGGTAGGGCGCGACGTGCCTGCCGGCCTTGCCGCTGCCGCCGGTGAAGAAGATGCGCATGACCCTCCGTACCCGCAGAGGTCTCGGTCCACCCACCCAGCGCCCGGCGCCTGAGCGCGGGCGGCGATGAGTTCGGGGACGTCGCCAGGTCAGTTCTGGCATGGCGAACGTGATCATGCATGCCGTGATGTCGGTGGACGGCTTCATCGCCGACGAGAAGGATGACGTCGGACCGCTCTTCGAGTGGTACTTCAACGGTGACCTGCCCATCGGCGGCGCGGGCGACCCCCGTCACAGCGCGTTCCGGGTCAGCCGGCGCTCCCACGAGTACGTCACCTCGCTGTGGGACGGCATCGGCGCCACGGTCCAGGGGCGGCACCTGTTCGACCTGACCAACGGCTGGGAGGCCGAGCCGCCGGCGGGAGACCACCTGATCGTGGTGTCGCATCGACCGAAGCCGCCGGGCTGGCACCCCGAGGCCGACGTCCCGTTCTTCGCTGACATCGGCGCCGCCGTGGAGGAGGCGAGACGACGGGCCGGCGACCGCGTCGTCGCGGTCTGCGCCGGGAACGTCGGAGGGCAGGCGCTCGCGCTCGGCCTCGTGGACGAGGTGGCGATGGACGTCGTACCGGTCGTGTTCGGCAGCGGCAAGCGCTACTTCGGCCCCGTCGACTCCCAGCACCTCCTCGACGACCCGAGCGTCGTCATCGCGGGCGACAGGGTCCTGCACCTGCGCTGTCGCGTCCGTCGCTGAGCCGCCGGGCTGTTGCCGGGCGGTTGGTCAGAGGTCCGGGACGTCCCGGGCGATGTTCGCGTCGGCCGCCGGATGCTCCACGAGCGCGAGGATGCGGTTCGACATGAAACGCGCCGTGCGGACGGGGGTCCCGCCGCGGGTCACCTCGGTGACCGTGACCATGCCGCGCCCGGTCTCGATCTCGACCCGGCGCCCGTTCCGAGTCGCCTCGATCTCGTAGGTGCGCACCTCGTCACCCGCGTCGATCACGATCTCCACACGGTCACCCCGCACACCTGCACCGTACCCGCCGCCGGGCACCTCGGCCGTCAGCCGGCGCCGAGCCAGGAACGGCAGCTACTGTCAGCCCATGAGCACGACGGGTGAGCCGGTGCCCTTCGAGGTCTACGAGCCGGGCGTGTACCTGCACGGCACGAAGGCCGACCTCTCCGTCGGCGAGATGCTGGTGCCCGGCCGTGAGTCGAACTTCGAGGACGGACGGGTGATGAAGCACGTCTACTTCACCGCGACCCTCGACGCCGCGGTCTGGGGCGCCGAGCTCGCTGCCGGTCACGGTCGAGGGCGCATCTACCTCGTCGAACCGAGCGGCGAGTTCGAGGACGACCCCAACGTCACCGACAAGAAGTTCCCCGGGAACCCCACGCAGTCCTTCCGCAGCCGCCAGCCGGTGCGCGTGCTGGGCGAGCTCGTCGACTGGGTCGGTCACTCACCGCAGAAGCTGCAGGCCATGCGGGACGGGCTCACTGCGCTGAAGCGGCAGGGTGCGGCCTACATCGAGGACTGACCGCATCCCATCCTCCATGCATCCAGGCGGCATCAGCCCCGCCGTGACTCGCCGACCAGGCACCCGTGGGCACTGCCACCGCTGTCACCCCGCGGTCTGCTGGAGGCCGCCGTGACCTCACCGTCTGCCACCACGTCACAAGCCAGACCTGGCGCGCCTGAGCAGGCATCGCGCCGTCGATGACATCCTCGATCGAGCCGCCCGGCGCGCTCTTGGGCAAGCAGCGCCCAGACCAAGGGCGATCATTGCGGCAAGGGTCCGCACCCCGACAATCCTCCCCTGCTCGTGCGCCCGCCGCGCCTGCGCCGCGGTTCAGACGCAGCAGGCCCTGTTGGTCGAGGCTCAGGCCGGATGCCCGACCGAGGCCGTTCCGCGTTCGCTGGCCTGTTCGAGGGGTGCGGTCGGGGCCGCACGCCGGCCGGTGGCCACCAGCAGCAGCCAGACCGCGAAGCTCATCTCCCCGATCACC
Organism: uncultured Actinomycetota bacterium; assembly: GCA_963811365.1. Taxonomy (GTDB): domain Bacteria; phylum Actinomycetota; class Actinomycetes; order Propionibacteriales; family Nocardioidaceae; genus CAWEQW01. Next base: position 85,340 of record CAWEQW010000005.1, read on the forward strand.
GACGGCACCGCGACGAGGGCGAGGAACACATCGGCGGAGGCTTCGTAGTCGGCCAGAACGAGGTGGGCGACCGTGTCGAGGACGTATGCCGCGCCGGCGGCCAGCAGCAGCCAGGCGATCCACCGCGGGCCGCGGGCCTTGAGCAGCAGCACGCCCAGCACCACGAGGTGGGCACCGAAGGCGGCCAGGCCGGCGATCCAGGTGAAGTCGAAGGTCTGCAGCGCCAGAAGGACGGCGTCGTCGTTGGCCTCCCCGAGGGCATCGGGGGCGCCGGTCAGCCAGAGCGCGGCGTAGAGGAAGCCGAGCGCGGCCCCGAGGACGACGGTGTAGGTCAGCCGGAACCAGGCCGCGAGCAGTGAGAGGTCGCGGTGGACCGGGCGGAAGAGCACCCACAGGGCCCAGGCGACGACGACGTCGATCACGAAGATGCCGAGGAAGGCTACGGCGCCGAGGCGGAACGAGGTTTCTGACGCTCGCAGCGCGGCCGCGGTGCCGGCGGCGTCGCCGGGTTGGAGCACCGGGGTGAGCGCCAGGAAGTTGGCGAAGATGGCGAGGACGAAGATGGCGAGGTAGCCGCCCGCCGCCCAGCCGGCAGCGGTGCTGGGGGCGGTACTTGCGGTGCTGGTGGTGGCAGTCATCGGGGTTGACTTCTCCTGTCGGATGCGTCTCGGGTGTGCCGGTCAGGGGGTGACGGCGACCTTGCCGCGGGCGTGTCCGGCCGCGACGTGGTCGATCGCCTTGGCCGCCTCGTGCAGCGCGTAGGTGCGGTCGAGCACCGGTCGCACGCGACCTTCGTCGACCAGCTGGGCCAGGGTGTCGAGGTCGTCGGCGTTCTCCTTGCTCAGCAGGGCGGTGAGTCGCTGGCTCACGAACGGTGAGAGCGCGAGTGCGGCGAGCTGGCGGTGGGTGCCGCCCAGCCAGCGATCGCCCCCTTCGCCGCCGATGATGACCAAGGTGCCGGTGTCGGTCAGGAGCTGGCGCAGGTGGCGGATCGGACGGAGGCCGGCGATGTCGAGGACGACGTCGTAGCGGGCGCCGTCGTCGAGGTCCTTGCGGTTGTAGTCGATGACGCGGGTGGCGCCGAGGGAGCGGACCAGGTCGGCCTTGCGACCGCTGGCCACACCAGTCACTTCGGCGCCGTACGCTGCCGCGACCTGGACCGCGTAGGACCCGACGCCGCCGGAGGCGCCGATGACCAGCACCCGGTCGCCGGGCCGAATCCGGCCGGCGTCGCGGACCGCCTGGAGCGCGGTGAGCCCGGAGACCGGCAGTGTGGCGGCCTCCACGAAGGAGAGACTGGCCGGTTTGCGAGCCACTCGGCTGTCAGGAACCACGGCCAGTTCGGCGAAGGACCCGTCGGCGGTGCCGATCACCTCGTCCCCGACGGCCAGGGCGCTGACCCGTGGCCCGACCTCGGCGACGATGCCGGCCACGTCGCGGCCCGGAACGGGGTGCTTCGGGCGTCGCAGCCCGAAGGCGAGGCGGACCGCGTAAGGGTGCCCGGCCATCAGGTGCCAGGTGCCGCGGTCCACGCCGGCCGCACGGACTCGCACGACCACGTCGTGCGGGCCGGGCGTCGGGTTCGGCGCCTCGGTCAGGGTCAGCTGCTCGCTGCCGCCGTATCGGTGTTGGTGGATGGCTCGCATGACACTCCTTTATGTACGGTGTATGTTATGGATGCCACCGTAGGTGTACGGTGTATGTTTTGTCAACGGCCGGTGTGCACCGGCTGAGCAAGGAGAAGCAGATGGCAGGCAGGCCACGCTCGGGCGCGGAACGGCTCACCCGCGCGGGCATCGTCGCGGCGGCGGTCGAGCTGGCCGACGCTGAAGGGCTCGCGGCACTGTCCATGCGGTCGGTGGCGCGGCGGCTCGGCGTGATGCCGATGTCGCTGTACAACCACGTAGCCAACAAGGAGGAGCTGCTCGACGGGATGGTCGACGCGGTGTTCGCCGAGTTCTACGCCCCCGTGCGCGGAGCCGAGTGGCGCAGCGAGCTGCGGCGACGCGCGGTGACTGCCCGCGAGGCACTCAAGAGGCACCCGTGGGCGGTTGGACTGATGGACTCCCGACGCAACGCCGGCTACGAGACCCTGGTCCACCACGACGCGGTGATCGGCTGCTTGCGCGAGGCAGGCTTCTCATTGACCCTGACCGGGCACGCCTTCGCCGTTCTCGACGCCCACCTGTACGGCTTCCTGGTCCAGGAGCTGAGCATGCCGTTCCAACCCGGCCAAGACCTCGCCGACCTCGGGCACCAGATCATGACCGCGCTGCCCGACGGTCAGCTGCCCTACTTCCGCGAGTTCACCCTCGAGCACGCCCTCCGCCCCGGCTATGACTTCGGCGACGAGTTCGAGGTCGGACTCGACCTCATCCTCGACGGCCTCGGCCAACGGTTGACCGAGCAGGACCACGCCCGAGCATCCTGAAGCGGCTCCTGCCCTCAACGGCGCCGCCCATCTAAGGGCACCTGCCCATGCCGAGCACGGGGCCGCCTGTTATGCGTCGGAAGAACGCGCCACCCGGTCGCGCGCTCATCCCAAGCTGCTGGGGTGTCCCAACCCGCTGATAGCTGCGGTGAGGGGCGCCCTGGGCCTGTCGGTGGTTTGAGCGCGCGTCCACGGATGGGGATCGTTCAGCGGGTCTGGTCAACCCAGGAGCGCCGCGGGCTCCGCGTGTTGCCGCCGCAGCAGTCCGAAGGGGTGATAGTCCGGTGACCATGTCGTCCGTCACCAGTCAGCCGGTTTCCCTGAGGCGGCAGGTTCGCGACCTTCGCGAGCGCGGGATGTCGGTGAAACAGATCGCCCGCACTCTCGGAGAGAGGGCCAGCGACATCGCGCCGCTGGTGAACGCGATCGCGGCCGAGGGCACGCCACAGGAGACCGATCCGGGTGTGGTCGGCTGCTGGGTCAGCCCGGGCTGGAGCATCGACCTCACTGTGCACGGTCACCCCGAGTGGCGCGACAGCGACGACACTGCCGACTTCCCCGGAGGCATCGCCGCGGCGCTGGTCGCTCGTCGGCACCGCACCAACCGGCTGTCCGTGTGCGGCTACCTCGTCGACACGTACTGCCTCGGCGTCAAGGACGCGCTCGGGCCGCGCGTGATGAGCGAGCGGGACCTGCCCGGCTTCGTGCACATGTACTTCGACGGCTTCCAGCCGGCCGGTCCCCCGTTGCGGGCTCCGCTCGAACTTGCACGCCACCTGGTGTACGGCGGGGTCGACGCCGCGCGCCGGCTCGGCTTCGACCCCCATGCCGACTTCCCAGCCGCCGCCGAGCACCTCGGACCCTGGACGGAGAACAGCGCGATCACCTTCGGCAAGAACGGCGCCCCGTTCTACGTAGCAGGGCCCTACGACCACGCCGGCGCGGTCATCGCGACCCTGGCTGAGACCGTCGGAGAGGACAACTTCACCTTCGTCGCACCGGCTGACCTGGCCGGTCGAAGGGCCTGGTGATACGCGCGCATCAACGATCACTTCACCGGCGGATCGGCATAGCAGGCTTCACTGCGACCGGTTCGGGGTGCGCCACCAAGCGGAGTGCCGCGGCCCTGACTCGGTGACCCGCTGCACGATCCCTCAGTGGTGAGGTGTAATCACAGCCGGAGGTGGAGGCGGAGCGCATCGTCGAGTTTGGCCATGAGGTCAGCTGGCGCTCGTCCAAGGACGGCGCCGACTCGCTCGACGGCGATCGAGCGAACCTGCTCGGCCCGGGCCTTGGACTCTCGCCGTAGTCCGGTCTCTGCCGCGGGTAGCAGCGCCTGGAACGGGAAGATCGTCTCGACGTTGCTGGTGACGGGTACGACGGTGACCACCCCACGGCCCAGGCGCGCTGCGATCGCGTTCGCCCGATCGTTGCTGACGATCACGGCCGGGCACCGCGGTGACTTGGCGCACCCCTCGGTGCAGATGGAACCGGGTCCTTTCGAGGTGTCTCATCGCCACGGAGGCGACGGAGGGCGAGCCCACCTCCCCCGAACATGTCGGCTGTCGTCTGTGCGGTCGACCAGGTCGAATCGAATCTAGGCTTGCCGGGTGGCCAGGGCCGGCTTGCTCTGCCGTCCTCGGCGTAGACGCTTCTCGATCGCCACCACAACGCTGGCCGCGATCGCGATGGCCAGAATGCGAAGCCACGCTTCCCACCCGATCGGCGCCGTGTGGAAGGTCGCGTTCATGGCAGGCACATAGGTGATGGCCGCCTGCCCGATTGCCTGCGCGACCACGCCGAGAACGATCCAGCGGTTGGAGAACAGGCCGATACGCCACACGGAGTGGGTCAACGACCGGCAGCTGAACAGGTAGAACGCCTCCACCACGACGAACAGGTTCACCGCTGCGGTCCGCGCCTCGGCCAGGGTCGCGCCGTTGGCCTGCTCCCACTCGAACAGCCACCAGGAGCTGGCGACGAGGAGAGCGGAGACGAGGAGGATCCGCGTCATCAGCGTGCCGGTGAGCAGCGGCTGGTCGGGGTTGCGGGGAGGCCGGCTCATGATGCCGGCTTCCTTGGGCTCGAAGGCGAGCATGAGTCCGAGTGCGACGGCGGTGGTCATGTTGATCCACAGGATCTGCGTGGGCAGGATCGGCAGGGCGGCGCCGGCAAGGATCGCGGCGAGGATGACCAGGCCTTCGCCGATGTTGGTAGGCAGGGTCCAGGTGAGGAACTTGGTGAGGTTGTCGAAGACACCTCGGCCTTCCTCGACGGCGGCCTCGATGGTGGCGAAGTCGTCGTCGGTGAGGACCATGTCTGCGGCGTCCTTGGCGACCTCGGTGCCGGTGCGACCCATGGCCACCCCGATGCCCGCCTGGCGCAGGGCGGGGGCGTCGTTGACGCCGTCCCCGGTCATGGCCACGACGTGACCGCGGGCCTGTAGCGCCTCGACCAGGCGAAGCTTCTGCTCCGGTGATACGCGCGCGAATACCTCGGTGCGATCGACCGCTTCGGGAAGTTCATCTGTCGGGAGCCTGGCCAAGTCAACGCCGGTCAGCACCTTGCCGCGGTCTGATTCAGCGTGGTTGAGAACTCCGACCTGTGCGGCGACGGCGGTTGCCGTCGCGGCGTGGTCGCCGGTGACCATCTTGACGGCGATCCCGGCGTCGTGGCAGGCGGCGACCGCGGCTGCCGCCGCGGCGCGAGGCGGGTCGAGCATGGCCTGCAATCCGGTCAGCGTGAACTCTGGCCGGAGCTCGTCGTCGCTGAACCTCTCCGGGTCGACGCCGTTCGGATCGTCGACCCGCATGATGGCGGTCGCCAGCACGCGCAGCCCCTGTCCGGCCAGCTCTTCGGCTGCTTCCTGCACGGCAGTGCGGTCGAGGTGCTGGATGGCGCCGTCGGCGCCCAGCTGGCCGCTGGACAGGTGGAGGATGCGCTCGACCGCGCCCTTGACGAACACCAGCTGCGGCGCAGCGTTCGCGTCGCCGCGGGCACTGCTGGCGGTGTCGTGGTGGAGGGTGGCCATGTACTGGCGCTCGGAACTGAACGGGATGGTCGCCAGTCGTGGTAGGCGGTCGGCCACGTCCGCGACTGTCATGGCGGCCTTGGACGCGACCACCAGCAGGGCGGCCTCGGTGGGGTCGCCGATGATGTCGGGGCGGCCGTCGCGCTGGGTGAGTGCGGCGTCGTTGCAGGCGACGCCGGCCAGCAGGGACCAGCGGAGCGCCTGATCCGCACCGGGCGACACCGGGGTGTCGGTGCTGTCGCGCAAGTGACCGTCGAGGCCGTAACCGGAACCTGTGACCTCGTAACGGTCGTGTGGCGTCCAAACGGCGCGGACGGTCATCTGGTTCTCGGTGAGGGTGCCGGTCTTGTCCGAGCAGATCGCGGTCGTGCTGCCGAGCGTCTCCACGGCGGGGAGCCGGCGAATCACGGCGCGGCGCCGGGCCATCCGGGCCACCCCGATGGCCAGAGTGATGGTGACAGCTGCAGGGAGCCCCTCCGGGATCGCCCCGACGGCGAGTGCGATCGCGGCGGTGAACGTGTCCGCGGCGTCCTGACCGCGGAGCACACCAACGGCGAAGGTGAGCGCGGCCAGGCCGAGGATGGCGACGGTGAGGAGCTTGCTGAACTCGGCGAGCCCCCGGGTCAACGGTGTCGCCAGGGTCTCGGCCGCTCCGACCAAGCGGTGGATCTCCCCCAGCTCGGTCTCGGCGCCGGTGGCGACCACGATCCCGGCCCCGGTGCCCGCGGTGACCAGGGTGCCGGAGTAGGCCATGTTGTGGCGGTCGGCGACCGGGACGTGGTCGGGGAGCACGACCTCGTCCTTGGTGACCGGGACGGCCTCGCCGGTCAGCGCGGACTCGTCGATCCGGAGCTCCACCAGGCGGGTGAGCCTGAGATCGGCGGGGACCTTGTCGCCGGCGTCGAGCAGGACGAGGTCTCCTGGCACAAGCTCGTCGGAGGCCACTGTCTGTTCGTGGCCGTCGCGGACTACTCGGGCGCTGGTGCGCACCATCGACCGGAGGGCGTCGAGGGCTGCCTCGGCCTTGGATTCCTGGATGAAACCGACCAGCGCGTTGACCAGTACGACACCGAAGATCACGGCCGAGTCGACGTATTCGCCGAGCCCGGCGGTGATCGCCGCGGCGGCGAGAAGGACGTAGATCAGCGGATGATGAAACTGCCGAAGGACCCGTCGCACCAGTCCGGCGCCCGTGTCTGCGGGCAGGCTGTTCGGCCCGTATCGCGCGAGCCTGTCGACGGCTTCGGGGACGGTTAGGCCACGGTGCGGGTCGCTCTCCAGAAGCAGCACCACCTCGTGCGCGGCCAGACCGTGGTGGGCGGTGGCCGTCGGGAACTGGATCGGCCCGGCTGGTGGGCTCGGCCACGAGGCGGGCACCGTCGGGGTCAAGGCGTCGCCCCAGATGTCGTCTCTGCCGCGTTCGCCTGCGCATCGTCAGTGCGGCGTGGTCGGTCGGCTCGGGTGATCATCACCGGGCAACGGACGTGCCGGGCGCAGTGTTCGCTGACCGAGCCGAGCAGCAGACTGGCGGCGCGACTGTGCCCGCCGCTGCCGAGGACGAGTAGGTCAGCATCCCCGCTGTGCCGTACCAGCACCTCGCCATGGTGCCCGGCAATGACGGCTGCCTCGCCGCAGGCACCGGTCGCCGCAACCTCGGCGTCCACGAGGGTGTGGCCCCACCCCAGGAGCCGCTCCGGGGTCGGGGTGATCACCTCGGTGCCGATGTTGTCCCAGCGGACGGCGTGCAGCACCTGGAGGGTCGCAGCCCGCAGTCGTGCTTCGGACGCCGCCCAGTCGAGGCCACGCATCCTTCACACTCCCTGTCCGACAACTGCACCTGCCCGCTCGGGCGTGTTCACGCCTGGCCGGCGCTTCAAGGGTCTGCCACGGCTGTACCGGACGGTTAGGGCCCAGCGTCACTTTCGTTGACAGGCGAACGGCCCATTCCGCTTGAGCTCTCGCAGCAGGCGTGGCTCCCTTCAGACGCGTCGATCAAGTCGGCAGTTCTGCTCGTTGTAGTGGCACGGCATGCACTGCGGGGCCATCGGCAGCACGTCGAGGCGGTCCTCCGGAATCGGCCGGGCGCACGTCACGCACTGCCCGTAGACCCCCCGCTCCATTCGGTCGAGGGCGGCATCGATCTCAGCCAGCGCGGTCGTCGCCGCCACGTGGAGCGCACGCTGGATGCTGATCTGCGGCGCATCGGCCCGTTCGCACTCAATGGAAGCCAGCTGCTCAAGTCGGAACGTCCGCGCCTGGAGGAGCTGCTCGCGTCGTTCGCCATGCCTATCGTCGTCGGGCGCCGAACCGCGTGCGGACAGGGTGGACAGGGTGACCATCTCGCGCTCCTTAGGTTTCGAAACCGGGCCGGACGTGCGCCATGCGCCGACATTTCGACTGGGGACGTGCGTCCATTCTCCCTGCCGGGAAGGCCACGCCCCAGAGCGAAGTCCGGACGATCCCGCAGCAGTATGTTTCCGAGCTCCGGCAACTTCGCGGCTTGACCACGAAGGCGACAATGGCTCATGACCCACCACGCCGCGCCGCATCCTCGACCGGGCCAAGAACGCCCCGTGTCAAGAGAAATGACACAGGTGGTCGAGCAGGTCGCCAAGCGCCTCGTCAGCGGTGAAGCAGACCTGTCCCCCGAGGAGATCAGTGCAGTGCAGCGAGTGGGATCCTCCGCGGCGGAACATGGCCTCAGCGCCATGGAAGTCGTCGAGCTGTACCTCACGACCGCAGCTCGGGCATGGCATGGCACCGACGCAGCGGTCGCAGCTCCTTCGCTCGCCGCGCCGTCGCTCCTGACCGCAATTCGGGCCGTCGTACCCGCACTTATCGAGGGCTACCAGAACACCGGCCGCCGCATCATCCGCCAGGAGGAGACAGCCCGACAGGAGCTCGTCGACGATCTCATCCGCGGTGACGCCGACATCGCCGGACTGGTGCAGCGCACCGAGCCGTTCGGGCTCGATCTCGGGGCTCGACACCAGATCGTCCTGGCAGAGCCACGCGACGCGGCCAAAGCAAGTCCGCTCGATGAAGCCACACTCAGCCGCGCTGTCACTGGGCAATACGGCGAGCGCGACACCCTGGTGACCCGGCGGAGCGGTCAACTGGTCGCACTCGTTCCGGCACGACAAGCGGGCTCGGACCTCGATGAACCGGCTCGGCGGCTCCATGGAGTGCTTCGCCGCTCCAGCTCGGCGCGGTCGTGGCGGGTCGCAGTAGGGCGACCCTACGCGGGCGCTCACGGCATCGCCCGGTCCTACCAGGAGGCGAGAGAAGCCATGACGCTGGTCGAACGGCTGCACCCCGAAGCCGACTTGATACCGACCAGGAACCTGCTCATCTACCGAGTGCTCGGCCGCGACCGGGCTGCCCTGACCGACCTCGTCGAGAGCGTCCTGGTTCCGTTGCAGCAAGCCAGGGGTGGCGCCGGATCACTCGTCGCAACGCTGGAGGCATACTTCGCTGCCGGGGCCGTCGCCACCGAGGCCGCCCGCAGGCTCCACGTCTCGGTCCGGACGGTCACCTACCGGCTGGATCGGGTCGCGAGCCTCACGGGCTACGACCCGGCTCACCCCACCGAGCGAATGACCCTCCATGCCGCTGTGCTCGGTGCGCGACTACTGCCCTGGCGACCGCCCACGGCCTGAAGCGACGCGGGACGGCGTTTGAAGTCTGCCCCTCGCCGACGACCGCCACAGGACACGAGGCCTCGGTGACCACGTCACACGCCGCCGAACCCGCGGCCACTGACTTGAAGGCGCACTCCCGCACGACTCAACGACGACGAGCCCAGCGTGCAAGGAGGCATCGACCAGAACACGCTCAGCGAGGCTCTCGATGATCCTGGTGGTCACGCGCAGCCCTGGCGTGAGCTTCCTGGACTGAGCACTGTAACCGACCCCAAGAGCCCCGCGAGGACGGAGCCGCGTCCGCGTGGACCGATAACGAGCATCGATGCGCCAGCCGAGGCGTCGATCAGCGCGGCCTCGGGGCTCGTGACCTCTGTGACTCCCCGCGCCCGTCACTTCCCGGACGGCCTCGAGCGCGCCCGGCTCCTGCTCGAACAGACCAGGGCCCGGAGGAACCGACCATCCCTGGGTGGTTCACCGAGAGCAGCACCACAAGCGCTGCGTCCGTGCGAGCCGCCTCACCTGCCGCCCACCCGAGGGCGTCACAACGATCAGCCGCTCGCCACCACCAACCGCTGCCAATCCCCACGCCCGCCTCCGGACGAAGCCGGCCAAGGCGCCTCAGCAGCCGCTGGGTTGGTCGTCGTCCTTGTCGGAGGAGGCAGGTGGAGGGTCCTCCTGCTGCGAGACATGAGCTCGCTTCCGAGCATGCGGAGCAGCGCCACCCGCAGGATCTGGTTCAGCGAACGTGACGGCGCTTTCGTCCGCTGCACGCGATGCGCCGGCCATCGCTCGAGGTCGAGAGACTGGCAGCTGGTCCGCGAACCGCGCGACCAGCGGACCGGCCACACCGAGCAGTACGACGTATGTCGAGGCCAGTGACCCCACCGCGGTGTAGCCGGCGGACGCAGCTAGACCGGCTATGACGATCGAGAACTCACCGCGAGCCACGAGGGCGCCTCCGGCGCGCAGGCGGCCATGAAGACCGACGCCTGCCCGCGCTGCCGCGTAGGCCCCCGAGGCAACTTTCGACAGCGACGAAATGACGCCGAGCAGAAGCGCCGGCACCAGGTATGGCGTGAGGCTGGACGGCGCGATCTCGAATCCGAACGAGAGAAAGAACATCGCCGCGAACAGGTCCCGCAGCGGCCCGAGGACCGACCGGGCGCGGTCCGCCGTCGCGCCCGGGATGGCGAGCCCCACCAAGAAGGCGCCGACCGCCGCCGAGGCATCCACCAGGTAGGTGAGGCCGGCGACGATGAGCATGAGTCCCAACACGCGCAACAACACCTGCTCGTCGTCCTGGTGGCCGAGCAGACGCCCGAGGCGGTGGCCGAGCAGGCGAGTGGACACCATGACGACGGTCACGAGCCCCAAAGCAGTTGCCACCGCAGCCACGGCCGCGAGGACGCTGCCTCCGGTCAGGATCACCACCAGAAGGGGCAAGTAGACGGCCATGGCGATGTCTTCTAGGACGAGGACCGACAACACGGCCGGCGTCTCACGGTTACCCATGCGGTTCAGGTCACTCAGCAGCCGGGCGACAACACCTGAGGATGAGATCCAGACGATTCCAGCGAGCGCTAGGCAGGCCTGCCACTCATATCCGAGCAAGAGGCCGGCCACGAACCCGATCGGGGCGTTGAGGAGGAGGTCGACGAGTCCTGAGTCGGCCCGGCGGCGCAACGTCGCGGTGAACTCGGCTGCCGAGAACTCCAGCCCCAGCATGAGGAGCAACAGGAGAACCCCGATCTCACCGGCTGCCCGGACGAAGTCCTCGGTCGCCCCGACGTCATGGATTCCGCCCTCACCGAGTAGCAGCCCTGCCAGCAGGAAGAAGGGGATCGGAGACAGGTCCACGCGTCGGGCGAGGGCACCGAGCACTGCTAGGGCCAGGAGGAGCGCGCCCAGCTCGACGAGGAAGACTCCCACGCCTTCACGACCTATCCGAGAAGGATGTCGCGGGCACGTTCGATCCCCTGTTCGGTGCCGATCACGACCAGCGAGTGTCCGGCGAGGAGGGTCTCCGCGGGGGGCGGAGAGGGAACGACGACATCCTGCTTGACTACCGCGACGATGGAGGCCCCTGTCAGGGTGCGCAGGCGCGTCTCTCCCAGCGTACGGCCGTCGAACCGCGACCCGGGCGGGATCTCGATCGTCGCCGAGGCCAGTCCCGGCACCTCCCGGCTGAGGTCGGCGAACCGCTCCACGATGCGTGGCGCACCCAGGATGTCGGCAAGCGCCTCGGCCTGCTGCCGGTCCAGGGTGAACAGGGTTTCGGCGGCGTCTGGATCGGAGCGCTGGAAACGAATCACGTGGAACTCGCCGTCACGTCGGGCTACGACTCCGATGTTGTGGCCGGATGCTGCAGTGAACTCGTAGCGCACGCCCACACCGGGCAACAGGACCTCTGTGACTTCCATGACCACAGTCTTCCCGAATCGGCGAGCCGGCGGGCAGGCTCTGAGGCCACGGTGCAGGGCAACGACATGCTGTCGAGCGTCGACTCTATGCGGATGAGCGTTGACTCACCCGTCTGTCCGTCGACCACTTCGCGGATGAGGTCGGCGTGGCCGTCATGGCGTGCCTACTCCCCGACCAGTTTCGAAAGGTTCCACCGCAGGCTGCGCTTCGTTCTCGCGGCAGCAGGAAGGTCGGGCCATCCTGTGAGGTCTGTGTCGGTCTTCGCTCTTTGACTCATCCGCGGGTTGAATGAGACGTCTGCGTCGGCTGCAGTGGAGTCGATGTCATCCTCAGCGTCGTCTTCGTAGGCCCCCAGACCCAACGGAAGTCGGGGTCGTCCCCAACGGCCACGATCCACAGGCCCGTTCCATCTCGGCCATGTGTCGAACGAAGCCGAGCAGGGACAGGTGAGATGGATCAGCGACACGGCCGACGTGTTGCTCGGGCGTCATGCCCTCACACTCGACGCGCAAGGCGTCTCGATGGAAGGCCAACCAGCCAATGATGATGCTGCGCTCGTCGCCATCCTCTGGTTGGTCAAGATGTGCTCGAGCTGCTCGCTTCCGGCATGACCTACGAGGAGATCCTCACCGACTACGCCGAGCTTGAGCGTGATGACATTCTCGCGGTGCTCGAGTTCGCCGCGCTGGACTCCTGCGCACGGCTGCAGCGCCTCGGGGGGTGACCTCGTTCCTCATCGACCAGCAGCTTCCCAAGGCGCTGGCGACGTTCCTGGCCGAGTATGGTCACGACGCGCGTCAGGTCAAGGAGTACGACGGCGGCACCACGATGCCCGACCGGGACATCGCGCGCTTGGCTGACTCCGAGGATCGATACGTCGTGACCAAGGACGACGACTTCCGCATCACCCATCTCCTCGGTAAACCGCCCGCGCGGCTCCTCCAGGTCGCCTGCGGCAACCTCGACCCGCGATCTTCTCGTCCTATTCGACCAGCAGTGGTCCGCACTCGACGCCCCCCTCGCGGCCTACAAGTACTTGCAGACCAACCGCGCGGGCGTGTTCATCCACGACCGCGACTGACGCGGATTGGCCGCCTGCAGGGGGTCGGCTTCTTCCAGCTTCCTCTGCCTACCTCGTCCACCTTCTGCTCCCCTTCCGCCCCTTTTCGACCTCCGCACCCCCTCCTCATCGCCTCTCTGGATCAGGACGCTGCGGCTGCAGAACTCGACCATCGACGGTTACAGGAAGATCGTGCGCAACCACGTCACGCCCTACCTCGGCGCCGTTCGCGTCGACAAGCTCACCGCCACGCGAATCGCTGCCCGCTACCGCGAACGGGAAACCTCCGGACGTGAGGACCAGCCCGGGCTCGGCAAGCCGCTGGCGGCCAACACCGTCTCCGAAGTCCACGTGCTTCTGGCAGCCATGCTCGACGCCGCAGTCGACGACGGGCTGATCCTGCTCAACCCCGCCAAGAAGAAGCGCACCGTCAACCCACCCACGTCCAGCCAGGTCCGCGCGCAGGAGCCGGAGATCGTCACCTGGACCGGCCACCAGCTGCACGCCTTCCTCACCTGGAACCGCGACGACGAGCTGTTTCCGCTGTGGCGCACCATCGCCTACACCGGCAGGATCAGCCTGCGTCGCGCCGTCGACATCGCCGCACCGCGCACCACCAAGGTCACCAAGACCGGGAGCGCCCGCGTCATCGACATCGACACCGAGACGCTCGACGTGCTCAAGGCCCACAAGGCAGACCGCGGCGCGGTCTCCCTCGACTCGACTGGGCATGCGCCACGATCGACGGCCTGCCTCGCGTCACGCTCAAGTGATTGCGGCACACCCACGCCGCCTTGCTGCTGGAGCTGGGCGAGCATCCCAAGGCCGTCCAAGAGCGGCTCGGGCACTCAACGATCACCACGACGATGAACATCTACAGCCACGTCACCCCGACGATGCAGAAGAGCGCGATCGACCGCTTCGCCGCGCATCTCGGCGAGACGTCTCCAGGGGCTTAGCACATATCTCGGCACATGAGCCGGGCGCAAGACTCGCACCAAACACAGAGCCCCAGGCATCAGAGGACCTGGGGCTGTGCGTGCGCGAGGGGGGAGTTGAACCCCCACGCCCTTTCGGGCACACGGACCTGAACCGTGCGCGTCTGCCTATTCCGCCACTCGCGCCAGAAGCCCGCTCAGAGTAACGCACCGCCGTTGCCCTCCCCAAACCGGACACCGGTGCCCGATACGATGCCCGACAGCGGCCGTCACGTGGGGACGGCGTCCGCTCGCCACAGGGTGCTCGGCTACCGTTCTTCAGACGATTCCCACCACGCCCCGGGGGTAGGGAACGGCACGAGAGAGGAGGCGACCGTGGGAGTCCTGTCGAAGTTCGAGAACCGCCTCGAGCAGCTCGTGTCCGGGGCGTTCGCGCGCGCCTTCCGCAGCGCCGTCCAGCCGGTCGAGGTGGCCGCCGCCCTGCAGCGCGAGGTGGACAACTCCGCCCAGATCCTCTCGCGCAACCGCCGCCTGGTGCCCAACAACTTTCACGTCGAGCTCTCGCCGGCCGACTACGAGCGGCTCTCGCCGTACTCCTCCACGCTGTCCAGCGAGCTCACGAACATGCTGCGCGAGCACGCCGACGAGCAGAGCTACGTGTTCACCGGCCCGGTCGCGATCAGCTTCGACGTCATCGACGATCTGTCCACCGGCCGGTTCCGGGTGCGCAGCGCGGCGCTGGCCAAGGTGACCCCCGCCGCCGGAGCCGCGACGGACACGGCGGTACGACGCGCCAGCGTGCTGCTGGAGGTCAACGGGATGCGCCACCCACTGGAGCCGCCGGGCATCGTCGTGGGCCGTGGCACGGACGCCGACCTGCGCATCAACGACCCGGGAGTCTCACGGCGGCACGCCGAGATCCGGATCTTCCCCGCGGAGCCGACCCCGCAGGTCAGCGTGGTCGACCTGGGATCGACCAACGGCCTCCTGGTCAACGGGCACCGCGTCCAGCAGGCCAGCCTCGACGACGGCGCCGAGATCCGGATCGGCAACACCACGATGACGGTCCACGTCATCGCCGGCCACGGAGGTCACGAGGGTGTCTGAGCTGACGCTCATGCTGATCAGGTTCGCCTACCTGGCGATCCTGTGGATCTTCGTGCTGTCCGCGGTGTCGGTGGTGCGCTCGGACATGTTCGGGGCCCGCGTCGAGTCGACCCCCCGCGCGGAGCGCCGTGCGCAGCGCCGAGCCGACAAGCAGAGCCGCACGAAGCCGTCCCGCAAGCCGCCGCGCGGCGCGCCGAGCCACGTCGCGGTCGTCGAGGGCGCGAACGCGGGTGAGGAGGTGCCGCTCGACGGCGCCCCCCTGCTCATCGGCCGCGGCCCGGACGCCGCCGTCCGGCTCGACGACGACTACGTCTCCACCCGGCACGCCCGGATCGCCGCGTCCGGGGAGCAGTGGTTCGTGGAGGACCTCGGCTCGACCAACGGCACCTACATCGGCTCCCACCGGATCACCCAGCCCACCACGCTCCAGCTCGGCAGCCGGATCCGCATCGGCAAGACCACGCTCGAGCTGCGGAAATAGGGCTGCTGCTCCATGGGAACGACGACTCTGAGCCTCCGGTATGCCGCCCTCTCCGACGTGGGCCGAGTGCGCAAGGACAACCAGGACTCCGGATTCGCCAGCAGCAACCTCCTCGTCATCGCCGACGGGGTCGGCGGCGCGGCGCGCGGTGACGTCGCCAGCAGCACCGCCGTACAGATCCTGCGCCGCCTCGACGAGCCGCCTCCCCCGGACCTGCTCGAAGCCCTCGCCGGCGCCGTGCACCGGGCCCACGACCGGATCGCCGAGCTCGTCGAGCAGGATCCCGAGCTCGACGGCACGAGTACGACGGTGACCGCGGCGCTGTTCGACGGCACCCGCATCGGGGTCGCGCACATCGGCGACAGCCGCGGCTACCTCCTGCGCGACGGGGTGCTGAGCCAGCTCACCCGTGACCACACGTTCGTGCAGAGCCTCATCGACGACGGCCGGATCAGCGCTGACGAGGCGCGCACGCACCCGCACCGCAACCTGATCCTGCGCGCCGTCGACGGGGTGCACGAGACCGATCCCGACCTGTTCCTGGTCGACCTCGCGCCGGGGGACCGGATCCTGCTCTGCAGCGACGGCTGCTCGGGCTCCCTCGACGACGACCGGCTCGCCGACATCCTCGGCACCGGAACCGTCGACTACGCCGCCGTGGAGCTGGTGCGAGCCTCCCTGGAGGCGGGCAGCACCGACAACGTTACCTGCGTGGTCGCCGACGTGACGGCCGCCCACGAAGGCTCGCCCGACGCCGCCTCGGGGGACGCGGTGCACGACAGCCAGGAGCCGGAGCGCTCCGCCGCAGCCGTCACCGGACCGATGCTGGTCGGCGCCGTCGCCGAGCAGCCGCGCCGCGCCGGGACCGCGTCGAAGAGCTTCTTCCGCGGCCATCGCGGCGGGGACACCGGGGAGCTCGAACCGGTGCCGGACGAGGATGCGCCGGGTGAGCCCGTCGACCCCGAGGAGCTGCGCTACGCGCCCCGGCCGCCGCGGAGGTTCGTGTGGCTGCGCCGAGTGGTGCTGCTCGGCCTGCTGCTGCTGGTCCTGGCCGCGCTGGTGGTCGTCGGCTACCGCTGGACGCAGACCCAGTACTACGTCGCTCCGGCCGCCGGCAAGGTCGCCATCTACAAGGGCGTGCAGGCCGACCTGCCCGGACTGACCCTGCACCGGGTCGCCAAGCAGACGCCGGTCACCTTGCAGGCGCTCCCGGCGTACCGCGCCGAGCAGGTCCGTGCCGGCATCCCCGCGGAGGACTACAACGACGCCCAGGGCATCGTCTCGCGGCTCACCGAGCTGGCCCGGATCTGCCCGACTGCCGCTGCGACCCCCACCCCTACCCGGTCACCGAGCGCCGCGGCCAGCCCGCACGCCGGCTCCTCGCGTCGGCGACTCCCTCGGGCGGCACACCGCAGCGCACCGGGTCCGGCAGCGCGTCGAACGGTCCCACCTCGAAGCCGTCGGCCGCCCCGAGCACGCAGGTCACGCTGATGCCGCCGGACTGCATCGAGGCGACGCCATGAGCGTGAGCGCCGCCCCGGGGGGCCCCATGTCGTTCGTGCACCGCCGCCGGCGGGGCGCCGAGCTCTTCCTGCTCCTGCTCGCCCTGGTGGTGGGCATCGGCGGGTACGCCGCGGTCGGCCTCGGCCTGGACGGCGCGGTGCCGGCCAACATCGTCGCCTACGGCGGCTTCCTGGCGGTGGTCGCGATCGGCTGCCACGTCGTGGTGCGCTTCGTCGCGCCGTACGCCGACCCGGTGCTGCTGCCGGTGGTGGTCGCGCTCAACGGACTGGGCCTGGCCGTCATCCACCGCCTGGACCACACCGGGGCCCCCGGCACGGGCAACCTCGCGGCCAAGCAGCTGGTGTGGACCACCGTCGGCGTCGTGCTGTTCATCGCGATCCTGCTGGTGCTGCGCGACCACCGCCGGCTGCAGGCGTTCACCTACACCTCGGGGTTCGCCGCCGTGGTGCTGCTCCTGCTGCCGCTCGTCCCGGTGATCGGCACCCAGATCAACGGCGCCCGGATCTGGATCAACGTCGGGCCGTTCAGCTTCCAGCCCGGCGAGGTCGCGAAGGTGCTGCTGGTGGTCTTCTTCGCCGGCTACCTGGTGCTGCACCGCGACGCCCTGGCGCTGGCCGGGCGCCGGTTCGCCGGGATCGACTTCCCCCGTGGCCGCGACCTGGGCCCGGTCCTGGCCATGTGGCTGGTCAGCCTCGGCATCCTGGTGTTCCAGCGCGACCTCGGCTCGTCGCTGCTGTTCTTCGGCCTCTTCCTGGTGATGCTCTACGTCGCCACGGAGCGGCCCGGCTGGCTGGTGGTCGGCGCGCTGCTCTTCGCGGCCGGCTCCTACCTGAGCTTCCTGCTGTTCGGCCACGTGCAGGCCCGCGTCGACACCTGGCTGCACCCGTTCGACCCGGCCAACAACAGCTACCAGATCATCCAGGGCATGTACGGCATGGCCTGGGGCGGCCTGGTCGGCCGGGGGCTGGGCCTCGGTGACCCCGGCCTGGTGCCGTTCTCGTACTCCGACTTCATCGCCTCCTCGATCGGTGAGGAGCTCGGGCTCACCGGGCTGATGGCGGTGATCGTGATGTACGGCATCATCGTGGAGCGCGGCCTGCGCACCGCGCTGGTCTGCCGGGACGCCTTCGGCAAGCTCATGGCCACCGGTCTCGCGGTGACCGTCGCGCTGCAGGTGTTCGTCGTCGTCGGCGGCGTGACGAAGCTGATCCCGCTGACCGGTCTCACCACGCCGTTCCTGTCCTACGGCGGCTCGTCGCTGGTGGCCAACTGGGCGATCATCGCGCTGCTGCTGCGGATCAGCGACCAGGCCCGGCGTCCTCCGCTCAGCATGCCCGGGCCGGACGAGAGCGGCTCGGAGACCACCCAGGTGGTGAACCTGCGATGAACAAGCCGATCCGGGCGATGGCGATCTTCTGCCTGCTCCTCTTCGTCGCGCTGCTGCTCAACGCCACCTACCTGCAGTACGTCAAGGCCGGCGAGCTCAGCGCCCGCGCCGACAACAAGCGGGTCCGCGACGCGGAGTTCTCCCGCAAGCGCGGCGCGATCCTGGTCGCCGGCAAGCCGATCGCCGAGAGCGTGCCGGTCAAGGACCAGTACCGGTTCCTGCGCACCTACTCCGAGCCGCGGAAGTACGCCCAGATCTCCGGCTACTACTCCTACATCTACGGCCGCAACGCGATCGAGCTGACCCAGAACTCCATCCTGTCCGGGAGCGACCCCCGGCTGTTCGTGCGCCGGGTGGTGGACCTGCTCGGCAACAGCCAGCCCAAGGGCGGCAGCGTCACGCTCACCATCGACCCCAAGGCACAGACCGCGGCGTACGACGGGCTGCGCAAGCTCGGTCACCACGTGCAGGGCGCGGTCGTCGCGCTCGAACCGTCCACCGGCAAGATCCTGGCGCTCACCTCCTCGCCGACGTACAACCCCAACGCGCTGTCGTCGCACGACTTCACCGCGATCCAGGACGCCTGGACGCGCTACACCGAGGACCCGCTGCGTCCGCTCAGCGACCGCGCCATCCAGGAGATCCTGCCCCCGGGGTCGACGTTCAAGCTGGTCACCGCCGCCGCGGCACTGTCCAGCGGTCAGTACACGCCGCAGTCCACGGTCCCCGGCGGCACCAGCCTGGACCTGCCGCAGACCAGCACGCCGCTGGTCAACGAGAACGGCAGCAACTGCGGGGGCGACCGGATCACGCTGACGCAGGCGCTCGCGGTCTCGTGCAACGTCTCCTTCGGGTGGCTCGGGCTGCAGCTCGGCGACGACGCGCTGCGTGAGCAGGCCAACAAGTTCGGGTTCGACGACACCTACCTCCGGGATCTCAACGGCCAGGCGGCGAGCCGGTTCCCGGCCAACCCCGACCCTCCGCAGACCGCGCTGTCGGCCATCGGCCAGTTCGACGTGGCCGCCACGCCACTGCAGATGGCGATGGTCGCCTCCGGCATCGCCAACAACGGCACCGTGATGCGGCCCTACGTCGTCGACGAGGTGCGTGCTCCGGACCTGTCGGTGCTGGAGAAGAAGCGCCCGGAGCCGTACCGCACCAACGCGGTGAGCTCGTCGGTGGCCCACGACCTCACCCAGATGATGATCGAGGTGGTCGACACCGGCACCGCGACGACGGCGCAGATCCCCGGGATCAAGGTCGCCGGCAAGACCGGCACCGCGCAGAGCGCGCCCTCGCGCCCGCCGTACGCCTGGTTCGTGTCCTTCGCGCCGGCCGACAACCCGAAGGTCGCGGTGGCCGTCCTGGTGCAGGACGCGGGCGTGGCGCGGGACGCGATCTCTGGCAGCGGCCTCGCCGCGCCGATCGCCAAGGCCGTCATGGAAGCGGTGATCAACCAGTGATCGGCCCCACCGGATGCGACCATTCTCCGCAGGGGGCAACGCACAGGGCACCGCAAGCGAAAGGGCTCCACCCACGATGAGCAACGGATCCGACGGCCCCGGCGTCGACGCGAGCAGCGTCGGCGAGGGCACCGCACGCCGTCAGCGCATCGGCAACCGCTACGAGATGGGAGAGCTGCTCGGGCGCGGCGGGATGGCCGAGGTCCGCAAGGGCACCGACGTCAGGCTCGGACGCGTCGTGGCGATCAAGCGGCTGCGCACCGACCTGGCCAGCGACCCGACCTTCCAGGCGCGCTTCCGTCGCGAGGCGCAGTCCTCCGCGTCCCTGAACCACCCCGCGATCGTCGCCGTCTACGACACCGGCGAGGAGATGTCGACCGACGGCACCGACGTGGCCCAGCCCTACATCGTGATGGAGTACGTCGCCGGCCGGACGCTGCGCGAGATCCTCCGCGAAGGGCGCAAGATCCTCCCCGAGCGGGCGCTGGAGATCACCTCCGGCGTGCTCGCCGCGCTGGACTACAGCCACCGCGCCGGCATCGTGCACCGCGACATCAAGCCGGCGAACGTGATGCTCACCCCCGCGGGGGACGTGAAGGTGATGGACTTCGGCATCGCCCGCGCGATCGCCGAGACCTCCTCGACGATGACGCAGACCGCCGCGGTCGTCGGCACCGCGCAGTACCTCTCCCCGGAGCAGGCCCGCGGCGAGAGCGTCGACTCGCGCAGCGACGTCTACTCCACCGGCTGCCTGCTGTACGAGCTGCTGACCGGCCGCCCCCCGTTCGTCGGCGAGAGCCCGGTGTCGGTCGCCTACCAGCACGTCCGCGAGCACGCCGCGCCTCCGTCGAGCCTGGACCCGGACCTCTCCCCCGAGGTCGACGCGATCGTGATGAAGGCACTCGCCAAGCGCGTCGAGGACCGCTACCAGAGCGCGGCGGCGATGCGGGCGGACATCGAGCGGTACCTCGCCGGCAGGCCGGTGTCCGCGCCCGTCGTACCCGTCGCGGACGCCACCAGCTTCATCCCCCGCGACCAGCAGGTGGAGACGACGTCGATCTTCGGCGCGGGAGTCGAGGAGCCGGAGGAGCCGCGCAAGCGCTGGCCGTTCGTGCTGCTCGGCATCGTGGTGCTCGCGTTGCTCGTGCTCGCGATCGTCCTCGGCTCGACGCTGTTCTCGTCGGCGCCGGACCAGAAGTCGGTGCCGACGCTGGAGATGATGACCCAGCAGCAGGCGCGTCAGGCTCTCCACGAGGCCGGGCTGGTGCTCGGCTCGGTCAGCAGGGAGGCGTCCCAGGACGTCCCGAAGGACAAGGTCATCAGCCAGGACCCCCAGCCCGGGCGGATGGTCGCGCCGAACAGCGCCGTGGACATCGCGGTGTCCACCGGCAAGCCGAACGTCGTGGTGCCGTACGTCATCGGGCAGGACAAGGACGTCGCGCAGCAGGCGCTGCTCGACAAGGGGCTCGAGGTGCAGCTCGTCCGTCGCAAGTCCGACCAGCCGCAGGGCATCGTCATCGACACCGACCCGAACCCTGCCGAGACCGTCTCGTCGGGGACGACCGTGACCGTGTACTACTCCGCCGGGCCGAAGAAGGTCCCGAGCGTGGTCGGCATGCAGCAGGGCAAGGCGACCAGCACGCTGCAGAACGCGGGCTTCCAGGTCAACGTGGTGCACGACAACACCACGAAGTCCACCAAGGGAGAGGTGCTCGCGCAGAGCCCGCAGGCGTACACCACGCAGCCTCAAGGCACGACCGTGACGATCACCGTCTCCTCCTACGAGCCGACTCCGACCCCCACGCCCACGCCGACGCCCACCGCGACTCCGAGCGGGGCGTCGAGCCCGTCAGGGGCCCCGTCGCCGTAGCGGCGGCCGGCCCGCGACACCGACGGGTCAGCCGTCCCGAGCCGGGGCGAGCGGCACCGCCTGCGCGTACGCCATCTCGGTGGAGCCGCGGTAGCCGGACAGCCGGAGGGCCGGTTCCGGCTGGACGTGCCAGCCGAGCCCGTAGGCGTCGACCGCCTGGAGGTACAGCCGGACGTAGGCGCTGCGGTCGACGGCCTGCGCCATCCCGGAGACCGGTCCGACCGCGGAGATGACGTACGGCGGCGCGTAGGGCACGTCGTGCAGCACCACGGTGTTGCCGACACACTTGATGCCCGTGGTGGAGATGACCCGCTGGCCCTGGATCGTCATGGCGACCGCGCCGCCGGCCCAGAGCGCGTTCGCGACGGCCTGGATGTCCTGCTGGTGCACGATCGTGTCCTCGACGTTGGCCGCACTGGCCTGGACGTCCTCCGGCGCGTCGTTCAAGGTGATCGTCAGGCCCGGACCCTCGACCGGCGTCATACCGGCGGCACCCCGCAGGCTCTCCGCCTTCGCTCGGGCCCGGCGCGCGGCCTTGCTGCCGAGGGTCCCGGAGAGCCGGGTCACCTCGGCGGCGAGCCTGGCCTCGTGGGCGCGAGCGTGCTCGACCTGGGCCTTCTGGTCCTCGACGAAGCCGGCGAGGTCCTGGTAGCGCCCGGCTCGCAGGTCGGTGCCGCCGGAGCTCACCGCGCTGGTCACGAACAGCACGCCTGCCGCCACGAAGACGACGGGACCGAGCAGCCGCCACAGCGGGGCGCGCCGCGAGTAGGTGGCGGGGCGGGACGTGTTCATCGGTGGGTCACCGGTGGTGCGCTTTCTCCGGGGGGTGCGTGCGCGACTACGCTAGCGGACGCCTCGGTGCGGACCTGGCGTCTCGTCGGCGCCCGGCCAATCTGACAGACCGAGACCCCAGACCGAGACCCCAGACCGAGACCCAGACCGAGACCAAGACAGGCGAGGAGCCACCGTGTCCCAGCCCAGCCGTAGCAGCTCCCGACGAGCGGCCCCGGTGCCCGGCATCTCGGTCGTACGTACGGCGCTGGCCGCCGCGCTCGTGGTGGTCGGGATCGCGTGGATCGTCGTCTACCAGAGCCTGGCCCGCGGAGGCAGCAGCCTCACCTGGATGGGGGACCTGGGCCGCTGGAACTATCTCATCGGGTTCGGGATGGTCTTCCTCGGCCTGACGGTCGCGGCGAACCCCGGCACGCCGCTGGGCCGAGGACGCGGCGTGGTGGTCGGGATGCTCACCTGTTTCGGGCTCGGCCTGCTGTGGATCGTCGTCTACTACATCGCGGGACAGACCGGGAACATCCCGGTCGTCGCCGACCTCGGTCAGTACAACCTGCTGGTCGGCATCGGCTTCATGGCGACCGGTTTCGTCTACGCGACCCGCTGGGAGTAGGCCATAGCCCACCCCGAGCCGCGGGTTTCGCCGGCCCGAGCCGCGGTTCGCCGGCACGGCAGCCCCTGCCGGCGCGAAGGCGCGCGGGCCCGAATGACATGGGTGGAATTCGTCCACAGGACTTGTGCACAGTGTGGAAACCGGCGGTCCGCCACGCGTGGTCAGCGATGTTCCCCGCGTGGGGACGTTCGAAACCCGGTCCCGGCAGCACCCGCGGGTCGGACACTGCGGAACCCGCGGCTCGGCGATCGGGCGGGGAGGGACGGGACGGGTCAGGTCAGCACGGCGGTGCGGACGGCCGTCGCGACCAGGAGGAGCACGGCGTAGCCGCCCAGGGCGAGCGCCTGCCACGTGCCACGTCGCTTCCGGGGCGCCCACACGAGCATCGCCGCCAGCAGGGCACCGCCCAGGAAGCCGCCCAGGTGACCCTGCCAGGAGATGAAGCCCCTCCCGACGACGGTGATCGCGAAGTTGATCCCGATCCACACCAGGATCTGGCTGTAGTCGGCCCGCATCTTGATCGCGACCACGAGCAGCGCTGCCATCAGGCCGAACAGCGCACCGGAGGCGCCGACGGTCGGTGAGTGCGGAGGGCTCAGCCAGTAGACCAGGACGCTGCCGCCGAGCCCGGCGAGCAGGTACAGCGCCAGGAAGCGGACCCGGCCGAGGACCGCCTCGAGCTGCGGGCCGAGCACGAACAGCGCCAGCATGTTGAAGCCGACGTGCAGGATCTCCACCTGGGTGAACATCGAGGTGAACAGCTGCCACCAGGCGCCGTCGGCAACGCCCTTGATGATCACCACGCCGCCCTGCGCGGTGCCGAACGTGACGCCCTTGGGCAGCAGAGCCAGCCGCAGGATCCACTCGCTCCGGTGCCATCCGGTGAGCAGGATGAGCAGGAAGACCGCCCCGTTGATGCCGATCAGCACGAACGAGGTCAGGGCGGGGTTGGTCGAGAGCCGACCGCCGTACGCCGTCCTCCCGGACCGCGTGGCGCGGGCGCCCTCCGCGACGCACTCCGGGCACTGGAACCCGACCGAGGCCGGGCGCATGCAGTCCGGGCAGATCGGGCGGTCGCAGCGTTGGCAGCGAACGTGCGACTCGCGGCCCGGGTGCCGATAGCAGGTCGGCGGGACCTGCTCCGGCGAGCTCGCCGACGGAGGCTCGGGGGTGCTCAGCGTCGCTCCACCACGACGGTCTCGATCACCACGGGCTCGAGCGGGCGGTCACCGGGACCGGTCGCGATGCTCGCGATCTCGTCGACGACCCGCTGGCTCTGGCTGTCCTCGACCTCACCGAAGATGGTGTGCCGGTTGTTGAGCCACGGGGTCTCGCCGACGGTGATGAAGAACTGCGAGCCGTTGGTGCCCGGGCCGGCGTTGGCCATCGCGAGCAGGTAGGGCTTGGAGAACTGCAGCTCGGGGTGGAACTCGTCCTTGAACGTGTAGCCCGGACCGCCGGTGCCGGTGCCGAGCCGGTCGCCGCCCTGGATCATGAAGCCGTCGATGACCCGGTGGAACACCACGCCGTCGTAGAACGGGCCGGTTGACTGCTGCCCGGTCTCGGGGTCGACGTACTCCCGGGTGCCCTCGGCCAGCCCGACGAAGTTCTCCACGGTCTTGGGCGCGTGGTCGGGGAGGAGGTGGATCACGATGTCCCCGTGGTTGGTCTTGAGGGTCGCGTAGGTCTGGTCCGCCATCAGGTGCCTTTCACGGTGGGGCGCCGCCGCCCGCGAGGGTGCCGGCTCACGTCTGTACTGGCCTCAGGGCTGTGCTCTGGACCGTCCTCTGGGCACGATCCTGCCATGAGCGGCAACCCGCCTGCGGCGCACCCGGGCCGACCCGGGTTTCACGCCGCCGCGGCGCCGGGCATGATCGGTTCTGGAACGGGCACGGCTGCCGTTGGTGGAAGACTGGCGACAGAGTGCGTGACCACGTGGCGCGGACCGAGGAGAGGACACCTCTGGCAATGGCGAAGACGAAGACGAAGACGAAGACGATGGTCGAGCAGGCGAGCGAGTGGGCGGAGACCGCCCGGGAGAAGGCCGCCCCGCTGCTCGCCGACGCCCAGGAGAAGGCGGGCCCCCTGATTGCGGACGCGCGGGGGAAGGCCGGACCGCTCCTCGTCGATGCGCGAGAGAAGGCCGGCCCCCTGATTGCGGACGCCCGGGAGAAGGCCGGGCCGGTGCTCTCCGACGCGCGCGACAAGGCCGGGCCGGTCATGGAGGCCGCCCGGGAGCGGATCGCCACCGAGGTGCTCCCGGCGATCACTGCCGCGATCGCGGCGGCGGACGAGGCCACCGAGGAGGTCCGCGGGGAGGCGAAGAAGCGCACCCTCGCGGCCGCTGCGGCGCTCAGGGGTGACCTCGAGCCCGCGAAGAAGTCGCACAAGCTCCGTAACGTGCTGGTCGTGCTGGGTCTGGGTGCCGTCGTCGCGCTCGTCGTCCGCAAGCTGAGCAGCCGGGACGCCGAGACGGCCTGGCAGTCGTCCTACACCCCGCAGGGTGGTGCAGGGGCCGGCGGTCCGGTGCGGACCCCGGCGCCGCCCGCCGCGCCGGTGGACGAGACCCCCACGGCCACGGCTGCGGCGGCGGCCACCGGGACGCCGCTGGCCACGGCTGCCCAGGAGGCGGCGCGGGAGTCGACCGTCGACGAGGCCGCCGCGGCCCCGGGCGAGGCCGCCGCGGACGCCGAGGAGGAGCCGCACACCGCAACCACGCCGGAGGAGCCGGCCGACGAGGTGGACCTCACGAAGGAGTGACCGTCCGCGCGCTGCGGCGGGTCCTCGGTGGCAGGTCCACCGGACGGTGCGCGGCGACCCATCGGTCGATCTCCTCCCACCAGGAGAAGAGCCACTCGATGCGTTGCTCGCGCCCCTCCGGTACGTCGATGCGCGGGACCCGCCACCAGCGCATGATGATCTGCTTGTCCATCGGTAGCTCTCGCCACGCGTCCGCGACGGTCAGCAGGTGGTCGAGCCCGGTGTGCGCGACCAGGAGCAGGTCGGCCTCCGGCGCGGCGTCGAGCGCGGCGAGCAGACCTCCGGGGCGAGGGGCCAGCACGTTGTGCATCCGCTCGGCGCGCCGGGCCATCTTCTCCAGGCCCAGGCGGCGAAGCTTGTCGATCGCCCGCTGACGCCGCTGCGGCGAGAAGTTGCCGCCCTCAGGGAAGATCACGAAGGCGTCGTTCTCGTCCAGGCCGCTGGCCAGCTCGCCCACCTGCTGCTCGAGGTTCGGGCCGCCTCCGGGCGAGACGAACCTGCTCGGTAGCCGGTTCAGCAGCACTCCGATGGCCGGGTCCCAGGCGAGGGTGTCCTTGACCACGACCCGCGGCTCGCGGCCGTACCAGTGCATCAGCGCGTACATCAGCGTGAACGAGTCCGCCGGTCCTGCGTGCCGGCAGCAGACGATCAGCGGCTCTCCCGGGTAGGCGTCCGGCGGGGTGCCCTCGGTGACGACCTTGAGCCGCGCGACGCGGCGGGCCTCGCGGAAGAACACCACGAGGTAGGTCCGGGCCAGGTCGTAGTGGATCCGCTCGAAGTACGGCCGGCGCAGGTACAGGCCGAAGCCGGAGGCGACCCACAGCCCGAGCAGCTCGAGGAGCAGCACGCTCTCCAGCACCATGTGCAGCAGCAGCATCCACAGCAGTCGCAGCGGGCGCAGCCGGCCCGGGACCACGGGGGAGAGCAGAGCGGCCGCCACCAGCCACAGCGGCACGCCCGCGACCAGCAGCGCGGTGAGCCCGATCATCGCCGGTCCCAGCACCAGGCGACGCAGCCACGCGATCACCGCAGGTGCTCGGCGAGGTAGGCCGCGGAGGCACGGTGCGCCGCGTCGATGCGACGCATCACCGAGCGGAAGTCGCGGTAGGCGAGCACCGAGTCGTCCTTCGGGGAGCCTCCCCCGGTCGGGAGGACGTGCGCCTCGACGTCGGTGGGCAACCCGTTCATCTCCCGCTGGAAGCGGTGTCGCCGGGCGATCTCGAAGGACACCCGGGCGACCTCCCACGGCCGGGTCGGCACCGTGAGCGGCCGGTCCACCCGGCCAACCTGGAGAACGAAGATCCGGTCGGCCCGCAGCTCGACGGCCCGGCCCACCGGGACCGAGTTCACGATGCCGCCGTCGAGGTAGTGCAGGCCGTCGACCTCGACCGGCGGGAACAGGCCGGGAACCGCGGCCGAGGCGATCACGGCGTCCGCGACCCGACCGTCGGTGAACCAGTGCTCGGACGCACGCTCGATGTTGGCAGCGCAGCACTGGAAGCCGACCGCCAGGTCGTCGAACGTGCACTCACCCAGCTCGACGGCGAGCCGGTCACGCAGCGGCTGGTTGGAGTGCAGGTGGGTGCCGGTCCGCACGGCGCGGGTGACCTGGCGGACCCCGCTGGCGTACACCTCGCCCGGGCCGGAGGCGCTCCGCCAGAGCTTGACCAGCCGGTCCACGACGTCCAGGGTCGGCTCCTGCGCGACCAGGGCGCCGTTCAAGGCCCCCACGGACGTGCCGAGCACGAGGTCGGGCCGGATGCCGGCCTCGAAGAGCGCCCGCAGCATGCCGACCTCGACGGCGCCGAGAACGCCGCCGCCACCGAGGACGAATGCGGTGCGCGGAGCGGACATGTCCCGATGATCGCAGCCGCCGTTGCCGATGTCCCGGCGCCGCTCAGGCGTGGTCGGTGACCTGCTGCCCGTCGGCCGGAGCGGCAGCCAGCTGCGCCTCGACCGAGCGGATCGCCCGGAGCTCGGCCCAGAACGACAGGAACGGGATCGTGCCGCACAGCAGGGTGACCAGCGTGAACCCGATGCGCCACTTGGCCATCCGGGAGAGCAGGAAGGCGACCAGCAGGAAGCCCATGTAGATGAAGCCGTGCGCCGTGCCGAGATAGAGGCTGATCGCATCACCGATCCTGTAGCCGACGCTCCCGACCGGGAACAGGCCCGCCGAGAGGTTGTGCAACGAGGTCAGCGGGAGTCCCACCAGGATCAGCAGGATGATCGAGATCCCGACCACCGTCGCCAGGACGCGGTACCACGCCAGAACCATCTTCACGGGCTCGACGGTACTCCAGCGCCCTGCTCGTCCACGGAGCCGGATCCCGCATCACCGCCGGGCCCGCCGCCCGTGGGCCGGCCGCGGCTGCCGCGAGGCTCCTCGCCCCGGCTGCGCCGTACCTCGTCGTCGCACCAGCGCCACCAGAGGAACACCGCGAAGCCGCCGAACGCCCACCACTCGAGCGCGTAGAGGAGGTTGCGCAGCGCCGTGAACGTCTCGGGCTGCGGCAGCGAGGCGGGCGTGACCGGCCGGAGGGCGCCGGCCGCGTCCACGGCTCCGGCCGCCCCGGTCCCGGCCGCCGGCGCGACGTGCTGGGCGATCACGTAGGCGCCGTACAGGTCCTGCTCGACGTGCTGGATCGCGTCTGCGATCCGAAGCTGCGGGAGCACGTCGTCGTGCGGGTCGCGGTCCACGACACCCGTGCCCTCGGCGGGCTGAAGCCACCCGGTGACGTCGACGTCGCCGTGCGGCGCGGCAGGTGCCGCTGCCACCGTCCGGCTCCAGCCGCGTACGACGAGCATCGCCGGCCGTCTTGCGCAGTCCGGCCCGGTGACGCCGCGCGGGCAGACCGCGACCGGCGTGACGGCCCAGTAGCCGCGGGCGCCGTGCAACCGCCGGCCGCTGACGTACAGCGTGCTGCTGGGGACCCACCGGCCGGTGAAGGTGACGGGCTGTCCGACCGCGTCGCCCGGGAACGGGTCGTCGGACGACATCACCGAGGTCAGCGGCTTCGGGGGCCGGTGGGTCAGGTCGTGCGCCGCGGTGTCCCGGCGGTCCTGCCACGCGTGGTACTGCCAGAGACCGAGCAGGACCGCCGCGGTGGTCGCCACGACGGCCAGCAGGTGCAGGCCGAGCATGCGTGGCGAGAGCAGGACGCGGAACACGTCTCGAGCCTACGAGCCGCTACCCTCCGGTTCGTCTGCGGTCCTGCCGGTTGTGCCGTCGGCCACGTCGCGGACGAACCGGGCGACGACCGCGCCGAGCTCGGCACCCGCGTCCTCCTGGAGGAAGTGCCCGGCGTCGTGGATCGTCGGGTGGTCCAGCCCCCTGGCCCCGGCCATCGCCCGCTGCAGGATCGGGCCCATGTCCCGGGTGATCGGGTCGCCGTCGCTGAAGGCCACGAGGAACGGGCGCGGCCACCGGGTCAGCTCCTGCCATGCCGCGCGGTTGGCGCCCGCCGCCGGGTCGTCCGGGCGGGTGGGCACCAGCCCCGGCATCGCCCGAGGCCCCGCCTTGTGCCGCTCGTCGGGGAACGGCGCGTCGTACGCGGCGCGGACGGCGTCCCTCACCGGGCGCACACAGCCTGCCTGCACGAGCCGGCCGACGTCCAGCGCCGGGGAGCGCTGCACCGCGTCGTGGAAGCGCCACCACACGTCCGGCATCGGCAGGTCCCCCGCCGGCAGCCCGGTGTTGGCAGCGACGACGGCGGCGAACCGGTCCGGGTGCTCGGCGACCAGCCGCAGCCCGATCAGGCCGCCCCAGTCCTGGCCGACCATGGTCACGTCCCGGAGGTCGAGCACGTCGAGCACCAGCGATGCCACCCAGGCGACGTGCCGCGCATAGCTGTGGTCGGACGCCTCCGTCGGCTTGTCGGACCTGCCGAAGCCCACCAGGTCCGGAGCGACGCAGCGCACCCCCGCGTCGGCGAGTGCCCGGATCACGTGCCGGTACAGGAACGACCAGCTGGGCTCACCGTGCAGGAGCAGCGCCACCGGGCCGTCCCGCGGGCCCTCGTCGACGTACGCCATCCGCAGGGTGCCGCCTGCGCCGTCGGGTACGCCGGCGTACCGCGGCGGGTAGTCGAAGTCGGGCAGGGCGGCGAACCGCTCGTCGGGGGTGCGCAGGAGGTCCATGAGGTCGACTCTGCCATCCACGCCATCCCCGCCGTGCACCGGTGGACGGCGGCGAGGCGGTCGACGAGACGACCCCGGTCGGACTCAGGCGTCCCGCGCCAGATGGAGCACCTCCTCGGGGGGCAACGCGCGGCGCACGAGCGACCGCGCGACCTCACTGAGCTTGTGGTTGCCGCTCCGGGCGTACCTGCGCAGCGCGTGGAACGCCTCCTCCATGTCGAGGCTGCCGTGCTCGGCCAGGAGCCCCTTGGCCTGCTCGATGATGATCCGGGTGTTCAACGCGGTCTGCAGCTGCTCGGCGAGAATCTCGGCGCGGTGCACCGACCGCTGCTGGATGATGCCGATCGTGGCCATGTCGGCGAGGGCCCGGGCGATGCGCTGCTCCTCGGCGCCGAGCGGAGGCGGCGCGTCCGTGAACAGGTTGAGCCCACCCACCACGTCGTCTCGCAGCCGCATCGGGATCGCGACCATCGAGGTGAGCCCCTCGTTCCTGGCGGCGTCGGCGAAGCGCGGCCATGCCGTACCGGCCCCGAGGTCGTCCACCACGACGGTGTGCCCCTCCCGGATCGCGACCACGCACGGGCCACCCTCCTCACTCTGGAGCTGGAAGACCTCCAGGAGCCGGTTGGCCTCGCTCGAGGACGCCATCAGCTGGAGGCCACCGCGCTGGTCGACCAGCATGATCCCCGCCTGGGCCACGCCGAGCACGTCGACACAGGTGTTGACCAGCCTGTCCAGGAGGTCCACCACGTCGTAGTCGGCGACCAGGGTGTCGGCGAGTGTCACGAGCTGCTCGGCCAGCCGGGCCGCTCGTTCCATCTCCGGGTCCGTCCCACCGTCCATGCCGACGTCCGGTCCGGCGTCATGGGGGTCGGTCATGTCTCCTCCTTCGCGAGCCGTCGACGCCCGTTCACCACGTCGGCAGCGACCTGGCTGAGCGGCACACCCTCGGTGAAGGCCAGGGCGCGCAGTCGGAGCATGGCCTCTTCGATACTGCTGTCGAGCTGCACCATGGCCATCCCCGCGGCCTGGTGCACGATGATGTTGGATCCTGCCCCCGCCAGCTGGTCGTCATGCCTCGTGGGCATGTCGAGCACGGCGAGCCCCACGGAGTCCACGGTGGCGAGCGCCGCGCTGAGCTGTGGAGAGCTGAGCGGTCCGGGGACGCGGCGGTAGAGGTCCACCGCACCGAAGGACATCGTGCCGATCCGCAGCGGGAACGCGAAGATCGCCCGCACCTCGGCCAGCGAGATCTCCTGGAGGAAGACCGGCCACCGGAGGGTCGCGACGGCGGCGCCGTCGGCCACATCGGGGACGAGCACCGGCGAGCCGTGCGCGGTCGCCTCGACACACGGTCCTTCACCCAGGGTGAACTGCATGC
Organism: uncultured Actinomycetota bacterium; assembly: GCA_963811365.1. Taxonomy (GTDB): domain Bacteria; phylum Actinomycetota; class Actinomycetes; order Propionibacteriales; family Nocardioidaceae; genus CAWEQW01. Next base: position 116,380 of record CAWEQW010000005.1, read on the forward strand.
GCTCGACGAGCGCCGCTGTCGGGTCGCTCGCGTAGATCGACTCCCGCGAGCCGTCCTTGGCGAGCACCGAGATCCCGCCGCCGTCGACGCCGGCCCCTCGGGAGCAGGACTCCATGAGCTCGCCGAGACGGCGTTCGTCCGGTGCGGAGACGGTCATGGGTGGGGCTCCTGGTGCGGCTCGTGTCGGCACCACCGCGCCGTCCGAGGGGACCCGGACCGGCGAACGCGGCAGCACGACAATGGATGCAAACGAGCCTACGCGCACCTGGCTCGCAGAGGTATGGCCGACCCGGGTCGCGGGTAGGCTGTAGCCATCTCGTCGATGTCCAGTCCTTGCCTTGATGAGCGTCCTGGCGTCAAGTCGGAGGGCAGTCGGATGATCGCCACCGTGGACTGGTCGCACGAAGCAGCATGGCCCGGTCGGGCCGAGCACGTCTCCTCAGCACGCAGGTTCGTGAGCCAGCAGCTCGCCGCCCACGGCCTGGCCCGCGTCGAGGGCAACGCCCGGCTCGTGGTCAGTGAGCTGGCCACGAACGCCGTCGTGCACGCCCATACACCGTTCGTGGTACACCTGATCGGCAACGAGAGCCGCTTGCAGCTCGTCGTCACCGACGGCGCACCGTTCCTGCCGAACCCGACGCTGGTGCCGCCGGTCTGGGAGACCCGCGGCCGCGGCCTCTACATCGTCGACTCCTACACCGACGACTGGGGCGTCATCTCCGTCGACGGCGGCAAGAAGGTGTGGGCCTCCTTCACGCTGTGACGGCTGGGGAACCGTCGCTGGGGACCCCCTTGTATCAGGGACCGGCACTCCAGGCTCTTCCCGGTGAACGACGCCCCGGTCGGGGCGCTCACCAGAGGGGGAACACCTGTGAGCAGCATCCATCCGTCCCGCTTCACCAAGCTCGCCGCGATCACTGCCGTCACGGTCTCCGCCGGCGCGCTCGCCACGCCCGCGCTGGCCCAGGCAGCGCCTCAGCACGGCCAACGGGTCGCGGCCGCCACGGCCACGCGCTCCGGCATCGTCACGCACGCCAACACGCTGACCCCGGCGGTCACCCGCCTCATGAAGGGCACCGGGCTCAAGGCCCAGCGGCAGGCGCTGACGTCGTACTGGACACCGGCCCGGATGAAGGCGGCCAAGCCCGTCGAGCAGTCCGCCTCCTTCCAGCAGCGGCTGCGCGCGTCCCTGTCGTCGGCCAAGACCGCCAAGGCGCTGCCGAGGGGCCGGGCCGGCGGGGTGGGACCGTCGAAGACCGCCACCGCTCCGAAGGCGATCGCCTCGCCGTCGACGATCCGGACCCAGTCGTGGTATCCGAACCTGCCGTACTGGTACCCGGCGGCCAGGACCCAGGGGAAGGTGTTCTTCACCCGCAGCGGCGTCAACTACGTGTGCTCGGCCACCGTGGTCAACAGTGAGGGCAAGAGCCTGGTCTGGACGGCCGGCCACTGCGTCGCCGACGCGGGCGTCTGGGACAGAAACTTCGCCTTCGTCCCGTCGTACAACAACGGCTCCCGGCCGTACGGCACCTGGTACTCCCGCCAGCTCACCACCACATCGGCGTGGTTCTACAGCGGTGACTTCCGGCAGGACAACGGCGCCGCCACGATGTACCGGAACTTCGGCTACCGCATCGCCGACTACCTCGGCGGCCAGGGGCTCATGTGGAACCAGAGCGCCAACTACTACGCCTACGGCTTCGGCTACCCGCAGGCCTACCCGTACAACGGCGCCTACCTGACCGAGGTCTACGGCTACACCTACAGCCACTCCGACGGCTCGATCTACATGTACTCCGGCCTGACCGGTGGGTCGTCAGGCGGCGCCTGGCTCCGGAGCTTCAACGGCAACTGGGGCTACGTCAACGGGCACAACGACTACATCTACACCAACGCCCCGTCGTACATGCACAGCCCGTACTACGGCAACCAGGTCGCCTCGCTCTACAACGCGGTGCGCTACGCGACCAGCTGAGCATCCGGCCACCGCACGACTCGGCCCGGGCGTCCCAGGACGCCCGGGCCGAGCCCGTGTCCGAGCCGCGTCAGCGCGGCGTCAGGATCCGGCCGGTGATCGTCCGGAACCCGCACTAGCCTCGTCTCGACCGCCTGCACCGACGACGGAGGAGATCCCCGGATGGCCGAGGTGTTGTTGTTCCACCACGCACAGGGACTGACCGAGGGGGTCCTCGCGTTCGCGGAGACGCTGCGCGGGGCCGGGCACACCGTGCATACCCCCGACCAGTACGACGGGCACACCTTCGCCTCGCTCGAGGAGGGGATCGGCTACGCGCAGAAGGTCGGGTTCGGGGCCCTGCAGGAGCGCGGCGTCCGGATGGCGGACGCGCTTCCCGCCGGGGTCGTCTACGCCGGCATCTCGCTCGGCGTGATCGCCGCGCAGGCGCTGGCCCAGACCCGGCCCGGGGCCCGTGGCGCGCTGCTCCTGGAAGCCTGCGTGCCGACGTCGGAGTTCGGGTCGGGGTGGCCCGCCGAGGTGCCCGTGCAGGTGCACGGCATGGACGCGGACCCGATCTTCGCCGGCGAGGGCGACGTCGACGCGGCCCGCGCTCTCGTCGAGGAGGCGGACGACGCCGAGCTCTTCCTGTACCCCGGCGACCGACACCTGTTCACCGACAGCTCGCTGCCGTCGTACGACGCGCCGGCCGCGCGGCTCGCGACCGAGCGGGTGCTGGAGTTCCTCGGCCGGGTCTAGGAGCGGCGGTGAGCTTCTCGTTCGCGACCTCATGCCTGGCCTTCGGGGTCGCCGGGATCGTGCACTTCGTCTGAGCGTGGAGGTCAGGGCTGCTCGAGCAGGCCGATGACGTCCGTGGTCGACCGGACGTCCCCATAGGTCCGGTACACGACGTGCAGCGTGGCGTTGTGGTCCTGGTCGCGGCCGGCAGCACACGCGTCGGCAGCGAGGATGACCCGGTAGTCAAGGGTGGACGCGTCCCGGACCGTCGCCTCGACGCAGACGTTGGTGACGGTCCCCGTGACGACCAGCGTCGTGATTCCCCGCTCGGAGAGCAGCTCGTGCAGCGGGCTGCTTCCGGGGAAGAAGGCGCTGGTGGCGGCCTTCTCCACGACGAGGTCGGCGACGTCGACGTCGAGCTCCGTCCAGAGCCGGTCCCTCGGCTCCCCGTCGCCTCCCGACCTGGCGTTCAGCTCGGCCACTTCGTCGCCGTAGAACTCGCGCCGGACCTCCGAGGGCGGCTGGTACCCGGGCACCACCCAGCAGACCGTCCCCCCGTGGGCCCTGAGCTGGGCAGCCAGAAGGTTGACGTTCGAGACGATGCCCCGACAGTAGGGGTTCCGCTCGGCGAAGAAGGCCACCATGTCGACGACCACGAGCGCCGTACGCCGCGGGTCCAGCCACTCGAACGCGTGCCGGCGGCCGCGCCGGGACTCCTGCCGCTCGATCTCGCGCGGTTCGATGAACCACTGGTGATGGGTCACGTGTCCTCTGCTCTGGGTGCGGCGCCGACCTTGCCGTCGCCGACAAGGACCCGGCTGTCCGCGGTGTACTTCACCTCGACTCGCGCCGGACGCCGAACTCGCTTCGAAACACGAGTCTCGACCAGCCGGCAGGGGGCGGGGGTGCGTCGGCCATGCACTGATCTTCGCAGGGGCGCCGTCTCACTTTGCCTGGGGCACGACGCAACAGACCCCCTTCTTCTCCGACGCCGGAAAGGGGTCTGACCGGCGGTTTCTCATGGAGGAGCCAACGGGCCTCGACCCCTGGCCCCCTGCAGGTCCGGCGGCGTCACCTGCCCGGCGCCGTACGCGGTACGCGATGCCCGTCGGCAGCCGGTACTCCCGCACGCTCGCGACCGAGATGGACGCCGAGGCGTGGTTGGCCGCCGCCGAGCGCTGCCTCTTCGACGGGTCTCTGCGGCCGAACACCGTCAGCGCCTATCGGCAACTCCTCGACTCGCGCATCCTGCCGACGTTCCGCGACACCCCACTGGTCGAGGCGACGCTCGCCGACATCAAGTTGTGGCGCGCCTAGGCACCCCAAGCTGGGTGAAAGGACTACTCACGACGCTCGGGCGAACTGACCGCCCTCCGCGTAAGGCTACGGTCGATTCTCGCGCCACGCCTCGTACGTTGCCCGGCTCTTCTCCGCGAGCGACCTGTCGCGATCGAGGGTGGCGTGCAGGTAGATGGCCATCGCCGCCTGGGGGCATGGCCGGCGCGCGCCTGGAGCTCGGCGGCCGTGGCGCCGTGATGGCCGGCCAGCGTGAGCGCCGTATGGCGGAGGTGATGGATCGTCAGGTCCGGGCGACCCGCGGCCTAGACGGTGGTGCACACCGGCTCCAGAATGACGCGCGCCCGAGTCCGGCCTGGGAAAAGGGCTGTCGGATTCGCAGAGGGAACAACGTATTTCGCGCGGATGCGAACCGCCCGCCATGCGTGGGCTGAAGACCCATCGAACGGCGAGCGTTGTCATCCGAGGCCGCGCCTTCATCCAGAACCTACGCCGCGGCCACTACGAGTTGGGTGTAGACCCCGCGCAGCCGTTCCGGCTGGCCGGCGCGTTCGACGACCATCAGCCCGGCCATCTGACCGACTCGAGCCCCAGGTCCCTCCTGGGCATGGCCTGCGGTCGAACAACGCAGCAGAGCCGCTCGAAGTGGCCGCCACCGGGCGAAGCTCGGGCCGCGCACGAGCTCTACCGCGGGTGGCTTTTGGAGCCCGCGACGACGGCCTCGCCATGCCCAACACCTGGTCCCGGGGTGGACGTTTTACCCGAAGCGCGCCTGCCTGGGCCGATGAACTGAACGGCCCGGCATGGACGGGACACGACGCCCAGCGTCCCCCATCCAGGTGGCGATCCGGGCCGAGAGACCGGCTCAGGCGGCTACCGCGACCGACTCCGGGTTCTTCGCAGCCGTCACGCCGGACAGACGAAGCGCCGCGAACGCGGCCAGGAGCATCCCGAGCGCGATGGCATACCAGGCATGGGTGAAGCCCGCCTCGCGATCCGGGCCGTCGAAGATCGTCACCAGCATGCTCACCCCGAGCTCTTGTTGCGCCAAGGGATCGTCTACTCCGGAGGTCGGGCCTGGACCGGCGCCCACGACGTGGCTGCGCCGGCAGTGGTTCGACGCATCAGCGCTGCAGCCTGCCTGAGCGCCGCTGGCTACCCGGGTCCTGGCTGGGCGTGGACGGCGCGCCTCGAGCGGCTCGCGGCACTGCTCGCAGGCGAGAGCGGCGTGGTCGCAGGTCGCGTGGTGCAGCACTTCCGGCGGGCCGTCGGGCGTGACCCATCGGTCTCGCCATCTACCAACTAAGGAAGGGCGCGTGACATCTACTTTTCGTTCAGCGCCCCGTAGGTCCGACGCGCGGTGTCTAGAGCGGCAACGTAGCCTGCGCGTTGGTAGGCGTCAGCGTCGACGCCGGCTGGCACCGCGAGCCAGGCCCGCGCCTCGGCCACGGAGCCGAAACCCTTGCGCCGCAGCCATTCGGTGAGCCCGTCGAGCAGCACCTCCGCATGCGCGATCCCGTGCCGTAACAGGGCGGAGGCGGTCATGACGACGTCGGCTCCGGCTAGCAGGTAGGCGGCGACGTCACGCGTGTCCTCGACGCCAGTCGTCGCGGCCAGCGAGGCGCCCACGTGCCCGGAGAGGATCGCGATCCACGACCGCGCCAACCGCGCCTCCTCGGGCGTGGACAGCCCGACGCCCGGCACGACAACCAGAGTCTCCGGATCGACGTCGGGGTGCAGGAATCGGTTGAACAGCACGAGGCCGTCGGCACCGGCCGCGTCCAGTCGCAACGCCATCTCGCCGGTGGAGCTGAAGTGCGGGCTGAGCTTGACCGCCACCGGGAACGACACGACGGACTTGACCTGCCGCACGATCTCGACGTGCCGATCCTCGACGGTCCGGCCCGAGGTGTGGGGGTCGCCGGGCACGAAGTAGATGTTGAGCTCGAGCGCGGTAGCACCGGCGGCCTCGATCCGGCGGGCGAAGTCGATCCAGCCGCCGACCGTGCTGCCGTTGAGGCTGGCGATCACCGGAATGTCGACGGCGCGGACGGCCTGCTCGACGAGGCCGAGGTAGCGCGATGTCGCCCCGGGCAGCGAGGTTTCGGAAAGGCGTGGGAAGTAGCCCTGCGCTTCCCCGTGGGCGTCCTCGAACGGCTCGGTGAGCTCAAAATCGTGCAGCTCCTCGGCGTTGACCTCTTCCTCGTAGAGTGAGGGCAGCACCACCGCTCCCACGCCGGCGTCGGCGAGCGCCCGCACCCGGTCCACGGTGCTCGTAGCGGGTGAGGGGCTGGCAACCAGCGGGTTGCGCAGCGGCAGGCCGAGGTAGGTCGTAGCGAGGCTGATGGGCATCGGCGGGCCGAGGGCCCCGCCGAGCGTGCCGGGTCGGCCGCTGCGGCGGTATGCCTCTGCCGCAGCCGGGTCGTCCCTGGGGTCGGCAGGGGGGCCGGGCATGCGACGGGCGACACCCGGGTCGTCGTGGAGTGGGTCCTGCGCGCCCGTCCCGAACGGCATCCCGGCCGTCGTCCCGGCTGTGCAGCTCGGTCGCACGCCTGCCGTGTTTCCTCCCCGGCCTGGCCGCCGCCGGTCTGGCCGTCGGTCCCGCTGGGGGTGGTCGAGGGTGTCACGTCGCCGCCCCTTCCGCCGGGTCTGATGCGGTCACCGGTCGTACACGTTGAGGTTCGGCGTCGGATGCCGGCCGCCCGGAGCCCGCCGGCACTCCTGTGTCGGCGCCTCGCACGCGGGCATCGGTCGGGAAGCGGTGCGCACCCCGGGTGGCCATCTCCTCGTAGGTCTGCCAGCGCTGGTCGACCGCCGTTTGGGCGAGCACCAACAGCCGCTCGGCCTCGGCCGGGTCGCTGTTGCGCAGCACCTTGTAGCGCAGCTCGTTGTAGACATAGTCCGCGAGTGGGATGCGCGGCCGGGGCGAGTCCAGCTGGAACGGGTTGCCTCCTTGCGCCCGCACCGTCGGGTCGTAGCGCACCAGCGGCCAGTGGCCCGAGGCCACGGCCTTGTACTGCTGGTCGAGACCCTTGCGCATGTCGTAGCCGTGGGCGATGCAGTGGCTGTAGGCGAGGATCAGGCTCGGCCCGTCGTAGGCCTCGGCCTCACGGAACGCGGTGAGTGTCTGGTGCGGGTCGGCACCCATGGCCACCCGCGCGACGTAGACGTTGCCGTAGGCCATCGCCTGCAGTGCCAGGTCCTTCTTGGCGACCGTCTTGCCGGCCGCGGCGAACTTGGCCACGGCCGCGAGCGGCGTGGACTTCGAGGACTGCCCGCCGGTGTTGGAGTAGACCTCGGTGTCCAAGACGAGCACGTTGACATCGCGGCCGGTGGCAAGCACGTGGTCGAGGCCGCCGGACCCGATGTCGTAGGCCCAGCCGTCGCCGCCGATGATCCACAGGCTGCGCCGTAGGAGGTGGTCGGCCACGCTGCGCAGGTCATCGACGGCCGGGCCGGTCAGCCCCTCGAGCCGCCGGGTCAGTTCCGCCACCCGCTCCTGCTGGGCGTGGAGCTCGGACTCGCGCACCTGCCGAGCCCCGAGGATCGCGTCGGCGAGTTCGGTGCCGACGACGTCGCGCAGCTCGCTGAGCCGCTCGCGGGCCAGCTTGGTGTGCAGGTCGGCGGCCAGGCGCAGTCCCAGGCCGAACTCGGCGTTGTCCTCGAACAGGGAGTTCGCCCAGGCCGGCCCGCGACCCGCGGCGTTCTTCGTCCACGGCGTGGTTGGCAGGTTGCCGCCGTAGATCGAGGAGCATCCCGTGGCGTTCGCGACGGTCGCACGCTCGCCGAACAGCTGGGTGAGCAGCTTGATGTACGGCGTCTCTCCGCAGCCGGCGCACGCGCCCGGGAACTCGAACAGCGGCAGGAGGAACTGGGTACCGCGGACGGTCCCGAAGTCGACGCGGGAGCGGTCATTGACCGGCAGCTCCTCGAAGAACGCGACGTTTTCCACCTGGTTGGGCAGCTGGGCGTCGAGCGGGGCGAGGTTGATGGCCTTGCGGGTGGGGTCACCGGCCGGGCTCACCGGGCAGGACTCGACACATAGGCCGCAGCCGGTGCAGTCCTCGACGTACACCTGCAGCCGGTACTCCGCCCGCGGCACGCCGACCGCGTTGAGGGGCACCGTCGAGAAGCCCTCGGGCGCGCCGTCGAGCGCCGACGCGTCGACGTACTTCGACCGGATGACGCTGTGCGGGCAGACGAAGCTGCAGTTGCCGCACTGGATGCACGTCTCGGGGTCCCACTCGGCGACGATGTCGGAGATTCGGCGCTTCTCATATGCGGTGGTGCCGCTCGGGTAGGTGCCGTCGACCGGCAGGGCGCTGACCGGCAGTGCGTCGCCGCGACCGGCCATCATCTCGGCGGTCACGGTGCGCACGAACTCCGGCGCATGGGCCGGTACGACGAGGGGCAGGGGGTGTCCGGTCCCGGCGGCGGACGGGACGGGGATCTCCGCCAGTGCCGCCACTGCGCTGTCGACTGCCACCTCGTTGCGCCGCACGACCTCGCGGCCGCGTCGGCCGTAGGTCTTGCGGATGGTCGCCTTGACCCGCTCCAACGCATCCTCGCGCGGCAGCACCCCGGAGATGGCGAAGAAGCACGTCTGCAGGACGGTGTTGGTCCGTCCAGGGAGCCCGGCCTCGCTGGCGACGGCGTCGGCGTCAATCGCAAACAGCCGCAGCTTGCGGTCGACGATCTCCCGCTGCACCGGTCGAGGCAGTGCGTCCCACACCTGGTCCGGCGGTCGCGGCACGTTGAGCAGCAGGGTCGCGCCGTCCGAGGCGCTGGACAAGACGTCCACCTTGTCGAGCATGGAGAAGTCGTGAACGCCGATGAAACCTGCCTTCGTGACCAGCCATGGGGCGGCAATCGGGTGGGGGCCGAAACGCAGATGGGAGACCGTGATCCCGCCGGACTTCTTTGAGTCGTAGACGAAGTAGGCCTGCGCGTGCACGGCCGAGTCCTCGGCGAGGATCTTCACGGTGTTCTTGTTCGCCCCGACCGTGCCGTCGGAGCCGATGCCGTAGAAGACGGCCCGCAGGGTGGCGGGGTCCTCGATGTCGACGTCGGGGTCGTAGGTCAGGCTCGTGCCCCCCACGTCGTCGGAGATGCCGATCGTGAACCGTGTCCGTGGGGACGCGGCGTCCAGCTCGGCGAAGATGCCGGCAACCATGCCCGGGGTGAACTCCTTCGACGACAGCCCGTAGCGCCCACCGATGACGCGCGGCATGGCCGGAAGATCCCCGCGCGAGTGCGCCTCACTGAGGCTGGTGAGCACGTCGAGGAACAGCGGCTCGCCGTGGGACCCGGGCTCCTTCGTCCGGTCGAGGACGGCGATCGACCTCACGGTCGACGGCAACGCGGCGACGAGCTCGGCGGCCGGGAACGGCCGGTAGAGCCGAACCTGCAGCACGCCGACCCGTTCGCCGTCGCCCAGAAGGTGCGTCACGGTCTCGCGTGCGGCAACCCCTCCGGAGCCCATGATCACGACAAGCTTGGTGGCCTCGGGATGCCCGGAGTACTCGACCAGCCGGTAGGCCCGCCCAGTGTGCTCGGCTAGGCCGTCCATCGCGTTCTGCACGAATCCGCCGATGCGGTCGTAGAACGGGTTGACCGTCTCGCGAGCCTGGAAGTAGACGTCGGGGTTCTGCGCCGTCCCGCGGACGAACGGGTGCTCGGGAGTCAGGGCGCGGGCGCGGTGCTCGCGCACGAGCGCCTCGGGCACGAGGTCTCGCAGGACGTCGTCCTCGAGCCGCTCCATGGTGCTGACCTCGTGGGAGGTGCGGAACCCGTCGAAGAAGTGCAGGAACGGCACCCGGCTGCGCATCGTGGCCGCCTGCGCGACGAGCGCGAAGTCGTGCGCTTCCTGCACCGATGCCGACGCCAGCAGGGCGAAGCCCGTCTGGCGCACGGCCATGACGTCGGAGTGGTCGCCGAAGATCGACAGGCCCTGGGCGGCGAGCGACCGGGCGGCGACGTGGAAGACCGTCGAGGTGAGCTCGCCGGCGATCTTGTACATGTTGGGGATCATCAGCAGCAGCCCCTGGGAGGCGGTGTACGTCGTACTCAGCGCACCACCCTGCAGTGCGCCGTGCATGGCGCCTGCCGCGCCTCCCTCGCTCTGCATCTCCATCACCGTTGGGACGCTTCCCCAGACGTTGGTGCGGCGGGCACTGGCCCACTCGTCAGCGAGCTCGGCCATCGTCGAGCTGGGGGTGATCGGGTAGATGGCGCACAGCTCGCTGAGCCGGTAGGCGACGTCGACCGCCGCCTCGTTGCCATCGACGGTGCCGCGCATGCCTCAGACCTCCGGGACGGGGATATCAGCCGTGCCTCGGCTACCGGCGCCTTGCGGCGCCCGCGCGATGGCTCCTGGGACGGGGAACTCGCTCTCTGGCACCATCTCGATGGCGTGCACGGGGCACTGCCGGTAACACGCGCTGCATCCGGTGCAGTTGTTGTAGTCGAACTCGTAGAAGTTTCCCTTGCCGAGCCGGATGATCGCATCCTCCGGGCAGGCGCCGAAGCAGCCGTCGCACTCGAAGCAGTTGCCGCAGGACAGGCAGCGCCCGGCCTCGAAGTGGGCTTCGTCGGACGAGAGCCCGGCCGTGACCTCCGCGAAGTCGTGCACCCGGACCGCCGGCTCCAGCTCGATCTGCTGGCGTCGGTCGTGGTCGCCGAAGTACCAGAGGTTGAGCGTCTCGAAAGGTGCCAGTGGATGCTTGGGGTCGGGGGTGAAGGTCTCGCTGCGAAGGTAGGCGTCGATGCTGCGCGCCGCCTTCTTGCCGTGGCCCACCCCGACGGTGACCGTGCGCTCGCTCGGCACCGCGTCGCCCCCGGCGAACACGCCCGGTGCGCCGGTCATCAGCGTGGTCGGGTCGACCTGGACGACGTCGCGGTCGAGGGTGACACCGGGTACAGCGGTCAGAAAGCCGGTGTCGCTCTCCTGGCCCAGGGCGAGGATGACGGTGTCGGCCTCGAGCGTCTCGAAGCGGCCGGTGCCGTGCGGCCGGCCGTTCTCATCGAGCTCCTGGACCTCGACGGTGAGGCCGGCCTCGTCCATCGAGCTGATCGTGCGAAGCCAGTTGATCCGGATGCCCTCCGCCTCGGCATCGGTGGCCTCCTCGCCGTGGGCGGGCATCTGCTCGCGGGTCCGGCGATAGACGATGATCGAGTCGTCGGCACCGAGCCGCCGAGCCACCCGGGCCGCGTCCATGGCGGTGTTGCCGCCGCCGTAGACCGCGACCTTCCCGGAGAGCGCGGTCTGCTCGCCGGACTCGACCTCCCGCAGGAAGCGCACGGCGTCCATGACCCGGCCGGCGTCGGCGTTGGGGATGTCGACCCGCTTGCTCAGGTGGGCGCCGACCGCGACGAAAACCGCGTCGAAGCCCTCTCGCTCAGCGTCGAGGTCGGTGACTCGGTGGTCCTGCTCGAAGACGACGCCCATGGCGGCGATGCGGGCGACCTCGGCGTCGAGGACGTCGCGCGGCAGGCGGTAGGCGGGTATCCCATAGCGCATCATTCCGCCCGGCTGCGGCCCGTTGTCGCGGACGACGACCTCGTGACCGAGGCGGGTCAGGTGGTACGCCGCGGACAGGCCGGACGGGCCCGCGCCGACGACGAGCACCCGCCGGCCGCTTCGGACCTCGGGAACCCAGAACTGCCAACCACGTTCGATGGCCTTGTCGCCGAGGTAGCGCTCGACTGCGTGGATGGACACCGACCCGTCGAGCTCCTTGCGGTTGCAGGAGGTTTCGCAGGGGTGGTAGCAGACGCGGCCGTGGATCGCGGCGAACGGGTTGTCGGCGGTGAGCAACCGCCAGGCCTCCTCGTCCTTGCCCACCCGGGCATGGCCGAGCCAGCCCTGGATGTTCTCGCCTGCCGGGCAGGCGTTGTTGCACGGCGGCAACAGGTCGACATACACGGGACGTTGCGCCCGCACCGGGCCGGAGCGCAGCCGGGCCTGGCCGAGCGGGGCGAGAGGGGTGAGGTCGCGCTGTGATTCGGCCATCGATTCGACGCCTCCTAGAGACCTATGCGAATCGCTCTGGCCCTGATCCTAGGTCCAAGGAGGCTGCTGAAGAAGGCGGGTTCGGGGTCGAGTTCGTGGTTCCAGCAACGTGGCAGCACCTCCGGTTATTCAAGCAGCACCGCGCTTGTGGACAAGAGTCATTCCGGGTAGCGGCGTCAAGCAAGCGCCCGCTGCCGAGGTGCGGATGAGGGCGAGCGCTGTGTGGAGCCCCTCGGGGATGGGCATGTCGGGGTGGGACTCCGCTACGGGACGCGCGAGCATGGCGGTTTCCAGGGTGCGCTGGTCTGTCTAAGTTCGTCTCCCGGTGGGCCAATTCTGCGAGCCATGCTTCCGGATCGTTTCTGGGTCAGCAAGGCTGCTCACCATCGCCAAGCCTCGATCCACCGATAGGCGCGGCGATGATCTCGTGATTTCGCTGGCCACGCGTGAGCGATGTTGGGCGTGGTGGTCTGCCGGACCTCGCTGTCCGGGTGTTCCACGTGTGTCGTCGGTCACGCAGCGTCGGCTGCTGGGTGGTCAGGCCGCGAGGGCTGTGGGCGGGTCGCTGACCCGGGTGAACAGTGCCGTCCAGGCGCTCTCCCAGGGCCAAGCCTTCGGCAGGTGCAGGGTGATCCGACGGGCCGAGGTCGCCACCCGAGCTGGCACCGTGATCAGCGTGCGGCGCAGGGTCGCGGTGCTCGCCAGGACGAGGTCCGGCGCCGCGAGGGTGCCGGCGGCGCGGGTGAGGTTGAACGCGATGACGGCGAGCACCAGCCAGGCGGCGTTGGCGGTGAACACTCCGGGACGGCAGGTGCGCGAGCGCGGAGCCTTTGAGGTCGGCGTGGACCTGCTCGATGATCGCGTGCTGCCGGTGGGTCTTGTCCGCGGCGACGGTGTCGAGGACCTTGGGGTCGGTGGTGGTGAAGAAGGCGTGGAACCGCCACACGTCGAACAGGGTGTCCTGGCCGGCGGCCTTGTTCCGAATCTCGTGTCGGCCGGCGGCCTGGTCCCGGTGCTGGCGCTGGCCTAGTCCGCGGGGCTGCGGGAGCTGGCCGATGAGCACCTCACGGTGCCCACGGACAATGGCGCGAACGCGGGGTTGAAGGTCGCCTCGCTGGTCGGCGGGATGGTCGCCGGCGCGGACTCGATCGATGACATGGCGCTGCTGCGGCACGGCGGGATGGGCCGGGTCTTCACCCGGGCCCACGCCCCCTCGACGCTGGGCTCGTTCCTGCGGGCGTTCACCTTCGGCCACGTCCGCCAGCTCGACGCGATCGCTTCGAGGTTCCTGCTTGCCCTGGCCGGACTGACCCGCCTGCTGGGCGACCCCGGGCATGCTGCGGCGCCAAGGCTGAGGGGTATGCGTTGCTCGACGTCGACGACACCATCATCGAGGTCCACGGCCACGCCAAGCAGGGCGCCGGGTTCGGCTACTCCGGTGTCCGCGACGTCGACCTACTTCGAACGCGACACCGAGGAGGACGGCGACCACGCCTTCCGCCGCTACGGCCACTCCAAGGACCACCGCTCCGATCTGCCGCAGATCGTGATCGGGCTGGCGGTCACCAGGGAAGGCATCCCCGTGCGCTGCTGGTGCTGGCCGGGCAACACCTCCGATGTCGAGGTGCTCCCGCAGGAGCGTCGTCCACGCCACCCCACTCACCACCGTCCAGGCGGGCATTCTTCGCGACTGCCGGGTGTCCCCACCGGCCACCGTCACCGCCCTACACCCGCCTGACCAGGCAAAACACACCTCCCAGGGGCTCTCCGGGGCGTGGACACACGACCCGTTACGCCCCCGACCAGCGTTTCCCCAGGTCAAACCCCGGATTCGGGCCCTCCACGTGCCCACCAAACTGCGGAACCCGGGTCGCACTTGGCCTGCAGTGCGTCTCGATGGAACGCCAGCCAGCCCAGCGTGATGTCCCGCTCGTCGCCATCCGCGGGCTGTTCTGAACGATTGAACGCACTCACCAGCCCACCGTGACGCACTGAGTCCGGCGCCGTCCATATAAGTCAGCATCTGCCGTAGATTGCGGGCGCTGCGACCATCCCCACATGCAGCGACCCACGCTTGGAGTCCATGCCTATGCGCGTCCGGAGCCACACCGCGGATCGAGGGACACCGCCCGGGTTGGCCACGGGCCGCGATGTTCCGACGGCGCGCTGTGGCAGATTTGCCCTATGATCGCCAGCGAACCTGAGGTCCTACTGGGCAAGACGTTCAAGAGCAGGAGCCTGCGGGGATCGCGATTCGTGGGCTGCGACCTGAAAGACGTCGTTGTACGCGGAAGCGATGTCGCCGGCATGGAGATCGACTCCCCCTGGCTGCTGGAGGGCGACAGCAGCCTCCTCGTCAACGGTGTCAACGTTGCGCCCTTGGTCGACGCCGAGCTGAACCGGCGCTTCCCGGGGCGGGAGCTGCGCACGGCCGAGGACCCAGAGCGCCTGCGCGCCGCCTGGGCCGCCCTCGAACGGACCTGGGCGGCGACCCTCGACCGCGCCACCGCGATGCCTGCCGGCACCATCGACGCCTCCATCGACGGCGAGTGGTCGTTGTCCGAGACGCTTCGCCACCTCGTGATGGCAATCGACACCTGGCTTGGCAGAGGCATCCTCGGGCAAGCGCAGCCGTACCACCCGGCGGGCCTGCCCAACGACGACAACGACAGCGACGCTTACGACAAAGGCGTCTTCTCCGCCCAGGCGCCCTCGTTCGCGGAGGTCGTAGAGGCGCGCGGCGACCGGCAGGCGATGGTGCGCGAGTTCCTGGCCGCTGTCACGCCGGAGGTCCTAGCGCAGCCGCGAAAGAATCCCCACGCCCCGGACTACGAGGAGACGGTCCTCTCATGCCTACGCACGATCCTGGAGGAGGAATGGGAGCACCACCGCTATGCCGCGCGCGACCTGGACGTGATCTCCTCAACAAGATCGGCAGACGAGTAGCGCCCCACCCTCACCCGTATGCGCGCGGAGCCGCGTATGGGCATCTCCATGACGCCGGCCGAGGCTGACCCGTATGGCGACGACGACCCGGGCGAGGCATCGGGCGCTGGGGATACCCCGACTCCAGTACGCCGCCAGCCCTCTTCAGGTCGGCCCTACGCTGGATCGACCAGGGTCGCCACGTGGTCAGGTGACAGGAAGGTCGCCGGTGGGACGGTGCCGGCGAACACCCCGGCGAACTCGTCCATGGCGCCCTGGTTCCCGGCGACCGCTCCGAGCAGCTGCTGTATCGGCTCCGGCGGTGGTTCGAGTGTCGCCAACTGGGTCGTGAACTCGAAGATCGGCGCCACCTGCTCGTCGCGGACCCGCTGGTAGGTGGCCATGGCCCCGGCGAAACCGCGTTCCCCGGACAACCACTCGTGAACCGCTCGGGAGCAGTGCTCGGCGTCGAGGAACGCGTCGCTGATGCCTTGCGCCGTGACGGGGTCCTTGAGGTATCGGGCATCCCCCACGAGCGCCCAGCCAGGTCCGGCCGCGGTCCGGAAGTGGTTGGCGCAGCCGCCGCCGATGACTCGCTCCTCCTGATGGGCACCGGTCAGCAGCTCGGCATACACCTCGTGCACCGCACCGAGGTACGCGGCCCGGATGTCCTGCTTGACTGCCGGAAGCTCTGAGCGCGGCCAGGCCGCGAGGATCATGGTCCGCCCGTCGTGGGTGGGGAAGGCGCCGAAACCGCGGCCGGGGCGGATGGCCCACGAGGCAGCGCGGACCGGGGCCCCGCTCCAGTAGGAGTAGTAGGCACCGGCCAGCATCGGCTGCGCTCGGTAGAACTCTGCTCCGACGAGCTCTGCGATGGTGGAGTGGGCGCCGTCAGCTCCGATCACCAGTCGTGCATGCACCGTGGTGGTGGTGCCGGCCGGGCCGCGACCGCGGATCCCCGTGACCCGTTTCCCGTCGTGGACCAGGTCCTGGACGCTGAACTCCTCGCGGACGTCGGCGCCCGCCTTACGCGCGGCGTCGATGAGGACCTGGTCCAGCACGATGCGCCGGGGGCACAGTGCGGGCGGCTCGTCATCCTCACGCCTGCCATCCTGGGCGGGTGGGGTTCCGGTGAGCACGATCGGGCCGAAGTCGAAGCGGTAGGTGTCGATCGGCGGGCAGCCGGTGGCGACGAGGCGGTCGAGCAGACCCCAGCGGCGCAGCGCGGCGATACCTGGCCGGTGGATCAGATGGGTCGACACCGTGTCGGACGGGAAGCGACTGCGGTCCACCACCAGCACGTGGTAGCCCAGACGAGCCAGCAGCATGGCGGTCGGGGAGCCCGCGCAGCGGGCGCCGACGACGATGACGTCGTAGGGCTCGGCGGCGGTCATGACGGTACCTCGGTGGCCGGGGGCACCCAGGCCGCCTGGTATCGGGCGGCGAGCCGATCCATGAACTCCTGGTCAATGGCGCCGCGCCGGTCGCCCTCGGCCAGTTCGCGGAAGAAGCCCTCGAACCCGCCGGGTGTGAACAGCGTGAGGATGCGGCCGACCCGCGGAACCAGCCGCTCCTGTGCATGCGGCACGCCCCGCGGTCCGAACACCAGGTCGCCAGGTCCGGCGTGGTATCCGGTGTCGCCGACGGTGATGACGTGCTCGCCTTCCAGTACGTAGAACAGCTCGTCGTGCCCGTGGTGCACGTGCATGGGCACGTCGATGGGGTCGATCTCCTCCAGCACGGTGAAGGCGCCGCCGGTGGACTCGGTGGAGGCTCGAACCAGCACCTCCATCCCGCTGAACCTCAGGTGCTCGCCCTCACCGGCCGCGACCAGGTGCGCCGGGGCCGGCCTGCGTCCGGGGTCCTGGGGCGGGTCGGGTGGCTGTGGTCGAGGTTGCGTGGAGCCTTTGGTGGGTGCTGTCTGGGACATGGCGTCCTCCCTGGTGGTCGTAACGTCCACGCTCGCCCACCGGCCTTTCATCTGGCTTTCACGCTCGGATGGGGCGACGATAGGTGGATGGCTGGCCTCACCTTCGAGGTGCTGGGGCCGCTACGGGTCAGCCGCGACGGCCGCATCGTTACCGTGCCCGAGGGACGCCGCCGGTCGGCGCTCGTCTGCCTGCTACTGACCGTCCCCGAGCCCGTCTCCGCCGAGGCGCTCATCGAGGCGGCGTGGCCCCAGGGCCAGCCACACGACCCGCGGGCCGCGCTGCATACCGTGATCTCCCGGCTTCGGTCCCTGCTCGGCGGCGGCGCCGTCGTGGCCGAGACCGGCGGCTACCGGCTCGACGTGCCAGCCGACGCGGTGGACGCACGCCGGTTCGAGCGGGTGTGCCGGGAGTCGGTGGCGGCGCCGCCGGAGGAGGCGGCCGCCCTCCTGGACCTGGCCCTCGGGCTGTGGCGGGGGCCGGCCTACGCGGACCTCGCCGGTCGCGACGCGACGGTTGCTGAGATGGGCCGACTCGACCTGCTGCACGCAGACGCCCAGGAGGAGCGGGCCCGGCTGGCTCTCGAGCTGGGCGACCCGGCGGACGCGGTGCGGCGGCTCGAGTCCCTGCTGCGCGAGCAACCGTTTCGCGAGCATGCTGTGGAGCTGCTCATGAGGTCGCTGCACCGGTGCGATCGAACGGCGCAGGCGTTGGCCCGGTACCGGGAGCACCGTGCCCTGATGGTGGACGAGCTCGGTCTCGAACCGTCGACGGCGGTGCAGGAGCTCAACGTCCGTCTCCTTGCCGGCGACGAGGCCACCGTGAGCCAGGGGCCTGTGCCGGTGCCAGACCCGCTGTTCCCGCAATGGGTCGACACCTCGACGCTCTTCGTCGGCCGGGAGGACGACGCCGCGAGCCTCGCGGCAGCGGTGGCCGCCGGTCGCCTCGTCACCGTGACCGGACCGGGCGGCGTCGGGAAGACCCGGCTGGTCGCCGAGTCACTGCCACGACTTGCCGCTCTGACCGGGCTCCCGGTGGTCGTGGCGGAGCTCGCGACCGTGGAGCATCGGGAGGTCAGTTTCTCGCTCGCCTCGGCGATCGGGCTCACGGACCTCTCCGGCGCCGACGGAGGTCTGCCTGCCGCGCTGGTCGCGCGGCTGCGTGCCAATCCGGCACTGCTCGTACTGGACAACGCCGAGCACCTGCTCGAGGACCTGACGCCCCTGGTCGACCTCCTCGTGCGTCGGGTGCCGCCGCTGCGGGTCGTGGTCACGAGCCGCCGCCGCATCGGGCTCGCGCACGAGAGCGTGCTCGAGCTCGCCCCCCTCCCGATGCCGGCCGGGGACGATGCACCCGCCGTCGCGCTCGTCCTGGACCGGGTGCGGCGTGCCCGGCCCGACCTGACCATCACTCCCGGGGCGGTCGGGGCGATCGCCGACATCTGTCGTCGGGTCGACGGACTGCCCCTGGTGCTCGAGCTCGCGGCCTCCCGGGTCGCCGCCCTGGGCGCCGTGGCCGTACGCGACCGTCTCGAGCGGGACCTCACGATGCTGGACCCAGACCGCGTGACGGCCATGGTGGACTGGTCGACCCGGCTGCTGCCTCGCCCCGAGTACGGGCTGTTCGCACTGCTGTCCGTCTTCGCCGCGCGGTTCGAGCTGGATGCCGTCGAGTCGCTGGCGTCCGCCATGCCCGAGCCCCCGTCGATGCCGGTCGCGCCGATGCTTGCCGACCTCGTCGACGCCAGCCTGGTCACGGTCGCCGAGTCATCCGACCCGCCGCAGTACCGGATGCTCAACGTCGTCCGCGCCGAGGCGGCTCGGATCCTCAATGCCTCCGGATGCTCGGAAGCCGCCCGGATGGCACACGTCCGGTGGGTCGTAGACCTCACCGACCTGGCCGCGCGGGACGTCACCGGCCCGCGGAGCGTGGACGCCCTCGCCACTCTCAACCGGTATCAGGAGGACCTCGAGGTCGCCTTGCGTCGGGCTCTGGACGAGCCAGACCTCGACCTCGCCGCGCGGATCAGTGAGGCGTTGGGCGTCTGCCCACACTGGTCCGCTCGCCCTCGCCTCCTCGGCCTGGTCATCGAGGCCGGCGGAGCCATCGCCCACGATGGCGGAACGCACCCTGGTGGCGTCGCCGCGGCAGCCATGGCGCTCGCCGGGCGGGGCCGGCTCGCGCAATGCCGTGAGCTGGCTGAGCCGCTGCTCGTCGGCTCGAACGGGCCCTTGAGCGTCCGGGCGCGGTTCCTGGCTCAGACCGCGCTGGGTGTCGCCGCGCTGTACGCCGGCGATCTGGCGGGGGCCGAGCGGCAGTGGCGGTCGATTCTCCGGATCACGGACCTGGCACCGGCAATGCAGGCCGAGGCGCACAGCAGCCTCGCTCTGATGCTCCGCTTCCAGGGGGACACCGAGCACGCCACCGACGAGGGGGCGGCGGCGATGCTGCTGGCAGAGTGCTCCGGGTCCGCGTCCGTGCAAGCGTTCGCGCGCTACGCGGCGGGGGAGGCGGCGCTCCGAAGCCCCGATCGCGGAGCGTCGCTGCTGGCGGCCGCGGCTGAGGAGGCGGCAACGATCGGTGCCAGGCATGTCGAGCTTGTCGCCCGGGTGGCTCTGCTCGCCGCGCTCGTGCGCGGCGGGAGGTCTGACGACGCCGTTTCGGAGGTCACCAGGACCGTCCGGATCGCCCTCGAGACCGACGCCTGGCCTCAGCTGTGGACCTGCCTACGCATCGTCGCCGAGCTCCTCGCCGCCATCGGCCGCCCGGAACAGAGCGCGTTCCTGCTGTGTGCCTGCGAGGGCGCCGCCGATGCGCCACCGCTGATGGGTGACGACATCCCGAGGTATACCGCCGTGCGCCGTCTGCTCGCGGACGAGCTGGGGGCCACCCGACTGGAACGGATCCGCGAGGCGGCGAGTGTCGTGGGTGGATATCTCGCGGCGGAGAGGGCGCTCGCCTGGGTCAATCGGACGATCGCCTAGTGGGCCAACCTTCCGAAGGCGCCCGATGTCTAACCTCGGCCGCGTTCGGGGGGTGGCGAAGGGCAACCGGTTCGACCCCCCTGTCGCCGCGGAAGATTCGGCTGCAGGCCATTCCGGCGGTGGGGTGGCCTCCCGGGGGCCGTAAGGGCCTCGCCATGCCCCCGTTCCCATCGTGCCAGCGCGCGCCGGGCCGTCTGCAACATGGAGGGACCCATCGGATCTTGCAGGGGGAACCGTTGACACCAAGGGCTCATAGCGCCATGACCAGCCGCGTAGCTTCGCCGCGAACGATCGGCACCAGGCAGTCGCCGGGCGGCGACGTGGAGACTGATCAGGACCCGTGGGAGGGAGTACCGGCTGAGCGGCTCTGAGTTCGAAAGGTGCCCGGCGTCAGTTGGGTCTGGCGACGGAAGTAGGAGGAGAAGTTCGACGCGTCGTCGAAGCCGAGTTGCTCGGCGATCTCCGACACCGTGGCGTCGGCGTGGCTGAGTTGCCGTTTCGCCTCCAGAACGACGCGATCGTCGATGAGCTCCTTGGCTGACAGACCGGTGTGGTGCCGGGCGAGGCGGTTGAGGGTGCGGGTTGAGTAGCCCAGTCGGTCGGCGTACTGGCTGACCTGGTGCCAGCTCCGGAACTGCTCCTCAATGTAGTCGCGGAACCAGGTGTAGGCCTCGTGGGTCGGCCCGGGTGCAGGCGCAGCGCCGGCCGGTTCGACGAGCGCGAGCTGGACGAGAAGTGCGGCAAGGCAGTGGGCAAGCGCGACCTGGCGTAGACCTGCGCGCTCTCTTGTTCGTGCGTCGTTGCCACCGAGGACCAACAAGGCGAGGGCCTGCGAGACGGGTGTGCCGGTCAGGTCGGCCGCGAGCCAGTGGTTTCGTGGGCGGACCAGGTGCGATCTGATGAGGTCCCTGGTGCGCTCGTCCACGGTGTGGGGGCCGAACATCGCGACCGGCCCCTCGATGTCGGCGATCGCTCCCCACTGGTGGACCTGTCCTGCGCGCACCCATAGGACGTCGCCGGCTCGCAAGGCGTAGTCGGTGAAATCGACGGTGTGCCGGGCGGAGCCGCTCTCGATATGCACGAGCAGGTCGAAGTCCAGGCGTTGGGGGGTGAGGAACTCACGGGGCCCGCCGCGGTCACGGATCCCTCGCAGCGTGTTCACCTCGATGTCTCCCAGGCTCGTCTCGGGCGGGACGAAGCGCACGCGGCGGATCCCCGGTTGTCCCATTTTCACCATCCGCGCTCCCGTCGCCACCGTGATTGTCGGTCGGATTGATCCTACGGTTACCAGCATGTCCAACCTTAGGTACACCGTCATCGACGCGGCAGACTCGTCGCTGAACAAGACCAGCGTGCTGGTCACCGGAGAGACCGAGGCGCTGGTGGTCGACGCGGCCTTCACGCGCGCGGACGGTCACCGGATCGTCGCCGAGGTGCTCGACTCGGGCAAGCGCCTCACGACCGTGGTGGTCAGCGCCGGCGACCCGGACTTCTACTTCGGTGCCGAGGTCATAGCGGACGCCTTCCCGGAAGCGGTCTTCCTGGCACCGGCCGACGTCATCGACCACATCGAGCACAGCTACGAGGGCAAGCTTCAGGCTTGGGCGCACCTCGGTCCGAACCTGCCAACCCGCTTGGTCGGCCTGACCACGCTGACCACGACCTCGGTTGCGGTCGACGGTTCCACGATCGAGGTACGACGCGGCAGCGACCTGCTCGGCGACCGGTCGTGGCACCTGTTCGAGCCCGTATCGCGGTCACTGTTCGGCGGCGTGCTGCTGTTCGAGGGACTCCACGTGTGGACCGCCGACAGCGCGACCCCGCACCTCAGGGCTGAATGGATCCGCGTGCTGGACGAGCTGGAGGCGCTCGACCCGGCCTACGTCGTCGCGGGTCACCGGATCGCCGGTACCCCGACGGACCTCACCGCCATCACCCACACCCGCAAGTACCTCAACCTCTTCGAGAAGACCGTCGCGTCATCCCCGGACGCAGCCGAGGCCGAGGCATCGCTCCTGGCGGCCTACCCGGACGCCGGCCTGAAGATCGCCGCAAGCCTCGGCACCAAGGTCGCCAAGGGGGAGATGACGTGGGGCTGATCCCCGAGCCCGCCCCGGCCGACGTCGTACGAGCCCAGTACCTCGCCTCGGCGACCGGAGACCTGGATGCCCTGCGCGCAACGCTCGCCCCGGACGTCGAGTGGACCGAGATGGCGGGATTCCCGCTCGCCGGCACCTACAGCACACCCGAAGGCGTGACTGCCAACGTCATGGAGAAGCTGGCCGCTGAGTGGGACGAGTGGACCGCACATGACGACACCTACGTCGTCGAGGGTGAGAACGTCGTCGTCCTCGCCCGCTACGCAGCTCGGCACCGGACCACCAGCAAGGCCCTGGCTGTGCGGGTGGCCCATCACTTCACCGTGCGAGGCGGACTCATCGTCCGGTTCGAACAGTTCGTCGACACCGCACTCGTCAAACGTCCCCAGGTTGGAGGCACGGCACCGGGGGAGGGCGCCGGCGGCTGCTGCTTGGTACCGGTCGCCGGACCCCGGTCATCGTCGGGACCCTCGCCGCTGGCGGGCCGCGTCGGTGACGTAGGAGCGGCTGACGGCGAGAGCGAGGGCGGAAAGCCGTGCCAGGCCCCATGCGGCGCACAGCGGTGTCACTTGAGTGGTCATCAGTGCTCAGCGGCGAAGACCGGGCAGTTTGGGCCACCGCGACGGCGAATCTGTTCTTCCTGCAGCCAACGGCCAGCCCAGCCGGCATCTCGGCAACCGCTGCAGAATGCACCAGCACTGCACGCGCATCCGCGCCACCCTGCCATCTCGGCCTCCTTGAGCCGGTGTCGGCTTGACTGCTCGGGGTGGCATGCCAGGTCTACCGTCGACCCATGTGGCCTCGCCGTGTGCGGCGGTCCGCGACTGGGGCTTGGTCGCCCGACCGCCGGAGGCCGCCCTGACCAGCACAACCAGCACCAACTTGCTGCCGTTCCAGCCAGACGCGATGACACCAGCCCAGCAGGCGGCGGTGTCGGACCTGGCCCGCTACTCCGGCCACCCCCACGCGCTGTACGCCTACCAACTGCGTCGCTGGTTCGCCCGGTGCGAGGTCAACGCACTGGACCCGCCGGTCGGCATCCAACGGGCGCACCTCGAGTTTTACATCCGCCAGATCGGTGAGTCCGGACTGCGCGTCTCCTCGGTCAACACGATGATGCATGGCGTCCGCGGGTTCTTCCGCTTCGCGCACATCGACGGCCTGATCACCGCCGACCCGACCGTCTACGCCCGCCTGCCGAAGATCCACACCGACGAGTCCCGAACTCAGGGCCTCGATCGGCTCGAGTTGATCCGGTTTCTGCAGGTCGCCCAGACGCTGACCGTGCACCACGGCGCACTGGCAACCTGCTGGGCATCAACGCCCTCCGAGCCTCGGAAGCCGCGGCGGTCCGGATCGAGAACTATGCCGAGACGCTGCGAGGCCACCGCGTCCTGCACGTGGTCGGCAAGGGCACGAAGCCCGCCACCATGCCTCTGACCGTGCCCGTCCTGCGCACACCCTTGAGGCGTGCCGCGCAGAACGGACCGAGGGACCGCTGGTCCTGCGGCCAGTGTCGGGCAAGCCGATCGGCCGCCGCGACGTCTACCGGATGGTGCTTCGGATCGCCAAAGTCGCCGGAATCCCGCGACATGTGAGCCCGCACTCCCTGCGGCAGTTGAGTCGGCCTGGGGCGCGGTGCCGGGATTGCTCTCGGTCCGTTTCCCCAGGCCGCTCGCCGAACCCGCCGTGCGTGTCTCCACGCAACGGGCTCTCCATGGTCTCTGCCCGTAGGGCTGGTTCAGGCAGCCTGCACCCAGGGGTTGGGGATCTTGTTGCCCCGGTAGCGATACCGGGTGACCGGCACCGCGGCGGGGTTGAACATCTCGATCCCGTCCGCGCTGATCGGCTTCCACCGGCCGGTGTGGTCGGTGAGCCAGCGACGGACGTCCTTCCACCTCCAGCGATGCCTGGTCCGCATCATCTGCACGATCCGCCACCAGATGAACTGCCGAAGGTGGCTGAACGTGTGCTTCGCGACGGCATGCTTGAAGTAGTTGACCCAGCCGCGCGTGATCTGGTTGATCCGGATCAGCACGGCCCTGAGGTCCTGCTGTGACGTCCTGGGGGTCAGGGCACGGATCTTGTCGCGCACCGACCGGACCGGCCGTTTCGCGACGAAGGTGTAGACGTACCACTTGTTGGTGCCCCTCTTGCGTTTCCACCGGATGTGGAAGCCGAGGAAGTCGAACCCCTCGCTCATGTGCACGACCTGGGTCTTGGCCTGTGACAGGCTCAGCCCGACCGGCGTCAGCACACTCGTGATCTCCTCGCGCAGCGCCGTGACTTGGTCACGGGTGCCGCGGACCAGTACGACGAAATCGTCTGCATAGCGGACGATCCGCCAGACCGGCTCGCCTCGACGCGCGCGGCCACTGCGTCGTGAGTCGGTGGACATCGACCCGCCCGGTTTCCATGGCGCGTGCAGGTGCTCATCGAGCACCGACAACGCGATGTTGGCCAGCAGCGGGGACAAGATGCCCCCTTGCGGCGTGCCGGTGTAGGTGTCCTCGTGGTCGCCGAGTTCGGTGAGGATCCCGGCCTTGAGGAACGCCTTGACCAGCCGCAGCACCCGCTTGTCCTTGACCCGAAGTCGCACCCGGTCCATCAGGGCCGCATGGTCGATCCGGTCAAAGCACGCCTCGATGTCCGCGTCCAGCACCCAGCGGTAGCCCTTGGTGCCGAAGTGGTGGATCTCGGCGATCGCGTCGTGTGCGCGCCGTTCGGGCCGGAACCCGTAGGAGACCGGTTCGAAGTCGGCCTCGAAGATCGGTTCCAGCACCAGCTTCAACGCAGCCTGGACTACCCGGTCGGTCACCGTCGGGATCCCGAGGCGACGAACCCTGCCTGACCCGCCGGGTTTGGGGATCTTGCGTTCCCGCACCGGCTGGGGTCTGAACTGTCCGCTCTTCAACGAAGAACGGAGGTCATCCAGAAACACAGGGACGCCGACTTCCCGTTCGAGCCGGGCGACAGTCCACCCGTCCGAACCGGCCGTCTTGGCCCCGCGGTTGGTCGCGACCCGGTCCCACGCCACGATCAGCGTGGCCGGGTCGTGCACGAGGTTGAACAGGTCGTCGAACCGGCGACCAGGATCGGCCACCGCCCAACGGTGAAGCTTGGCCTGCATCTCCGATACCCGTCGACGGGGACCGACTCGGACCTCCGGGTCGCTCTCGTCAAGGGCGCCACCGTTCGGTGACGCGTCTTTCGGCATTGCAGCCTCCATTCCTTCTCGAAACCACTGCCGCCCTTCCCCATGTGACCGGCTCTCCCGACCTCGAAGTACTACGGCGGCTCCGCCCCACCCCTGACCGCTCGGCCGACGGTGGGCCCAGCCCGAGGCGCCACGCTGGCCGCGTGGCCCTCCGGCAGACCAAGGGTGGTTCCCGTGTTCGCTTGCTGTTCGCTCGGCGGAGGAGGCACCCGACTTGACCCCTGCGACCTCGCCGCGGCTACCCCGCAGCACTTCACCGCGGCCTCCCCATCGCCGTTAGCGAAAGCTCCAGGGAGTTCCCGGTCAGCGGCCACCGGCATCGGGTGCCCGTCGACCAGGTGCGCGTCGCTCCCGGCCCAGATCCGCCAGGTTCGAGCCGGTAAGTGATTGAGGGGCGTAAACGCCGGTTCCTCGCGTATGCCTTTCCGCCACGCACGCCGGACCCGCGCCATCTGGCGGTGCTGGTACGTCCCGGCTTCGTCAGGGCCGCTTGCCACCCGATCCCGGCACCTCCCGGGTCAGGCTGCCCTCAGCTACGCAGTCCTGCTGCGACAGAACCACGGTGCAGGTCTCTCACCTCCACTCGATCAACAAGCGCCTCACGGCGCACCGCCGCCATCACCAACGCCCTCGACGCCGGCGGCCCGCTCCGCGACGCCCAGATCCTCGCCCGACATGCCGACCCACACACGACCGAGCACTACGACCGCGCCCGCGGCAACCTTGACCGCCACGGCGTCCATTTCCTCACCGCCTACGTCGCCGGCGTCTGCGGACCATCAAGGCGCGTCGACATCGCCCACTGCGACGCACCTCCTCGCACCGCCGGGCACGGTGGTACCAGTCTGGTACCGTCTTCTCATGGCAATGAATCTCAGGCTCACAGACGAGGAGAGCGAGGCGCTGCGCGCAAAGGCCGAGCAGGAGGGCCGTTCGATGCAGGAGGTGGCCCGTGCTGCCATCGCCCAGTACGTCTCCGAGCGACCCCAGCGGCTGGCCGCCGCGATCGAGCGGGTGCGCACGGAGGATCGCGAACTCCTCGAGCGTCTCAGCAGGTGAGTGCGGAAGAGCTCGACTTCCTCACCGTCGAGGACCTCTTGGACATCGCAGCGGGCGTGCTCGAGGAGGTAGCGGTGAGGGACGCCGGGCTCCTGGCCGCTGCCGCAGCGCGGCCGCGGGTCACGGTCTTCGGAGACGACGCCTACCCAACCTTCGAGGACAAGGCGGCCGCCCTCCTGCACTCGCTGGTGCGCAACCACGCACTCGTCGACGGGAACAAGCGCCTCGCCTGGGCCGCCGCACGTGTCTTCCATCTGCTCAACGGACGGGACCTCACCTACACCGTCGAAGAGGCCGAGCGACTGATGCTCCAAGCCGCCGCCGGCGAACTCGATGGGCCAGACATTGCCGGCTGGCTGGGCACCCACAGCGCGTCTGCGTCATAGCGCCGGGTCAGCGGCCGCGCTTTGCCCTCCGGCTTCAGCCGGCGACGCGGCGGAGGGCCCGGTCCAATACCAGCGAACGACAGTGCCAATCTGCTGCATGCATTCGCATGCATTCGCATGCAGTGATTTTCCGGCGCAGTCTACCGGGATGGCAAGCAAACGGCGGCTTACCGGTCACACCACCCCTGCGCGCGGAACGACAGGCATCACTCCGCCCCAAAACCGCGGTCGCGCGCCAGCAGCGCGACGGCGACTCGGTCCGGGACCGACAGGCGAACCAGCAGCGCTGACACCTGGTTGCGCACGGTCTTGTCGGAGACCTCCATCTCGCGAGCGATCCGGGCATTGCTGAGCCCACTGGCCACCAGTTGGGCGAGCCTGCGTTCGCGGTCGGTGAGCTGGTCGAACGGCGCCGGCCACGCGGTGTCACCAGCGGGGTGTGCTCGGAACGCGTCGGGACCGACTCCTGCTCCCAAGACGACGCCGCCGTTGGCGACCAGGTGCAGCGCGTCGACGACGTCGGCCGGGTCGGTCGACTTCAACAGGTAGCCGCGTGCGCCGGCAGAGAGCGCGTCGGCGACCGCAACCTCATCGAGCACCATTGTGAGGATCAGCACCGCTGCCTCGGGACGCGCCCTCAGCAGAGCGCGGGTGGTCTCGATTCCGTCCATCGCTGCACCGGTGCTCCCCATGCCTGGAGCCGAGGAGGGCAAGCTGTGCAGGCGCAGGTCCATCGACACGACGTCGACGTGTTCGGTTACGGCCAGCCGGACTGCGGTCGGGCCGCCCGACGCCTCATGGACAGCGCCGACCCAGGGCTCCACACTGAGTACGGACGCGAGCCCTCGACGCACGATCGGGTGGTCGTCCACGACGAGCACCGTGCGGGGACCGGAGTGCTGTGGCGGACCGTTTGACGTCGGGCTCATCGCGGTCGCCCTCCCTGCTTGGGCCGGTGGCGGCGCGCCTTCTCGCACGAGCCACTTGGAGAGAAGGTACCCAATGCGGGTTCAACCTGACGACCTCGTCATCACCCTCGGCGGCCGGCCCGCTCCCGGTGTCCTCAACGTGGCCAAGGCCCGCGACACCATCGAGCACATCCGCGACCACGTCGCTGCCGCCGGCCAGGGGGTCATCGTGCACCCGTTCCCGCACGGGCCGGTCCCGGTGCTTGACCGTGAGCTGAGGTTCTATCTGTCCTCCGGGGAGCGGCTGGCCCTTCGGGTCGCGCCGAACTGGAGCACCCTCAGCCTGGAGACCATGGACGACGACGACGACGGCGAGGTCGGAGGGGCAGCGCAGCTGCGCGCCCAGGTCGACGCGGTGTTGACCGCCCAGGCGCCGACCATCGATCAGATCTTCGACCAGCACCACGAGGACCCGCCGCAGCTTCCGCCGCCAGGCACCTGGCAGGAGGAGCTCGACTACCTGTACGAGGCGTTCGACCTGTGGTTCGTCAACGAGCCGGACCGGCGGGGCTTCTGGCACAACCTGTTCGTCCACGGCGGCCACCCGTGAGCGCGGCGGCGGCGACCTTGACGGGCCGTGTCGCCCCGCGCCACGAGGGGCCGGTGCTGTGTGCTGCGTTCGCCCTGTCTCTGACGGTCCTCGGACTAGTCGGTGTGGCCGTCCAGCACGCCGGATTCATCGGCGACGGGGTCCTCAGCCCGGTCTCCGCGCTCGCCTACGGCGTGCTCGGCCCGTGGATCTGGCTGCGAGGGTCGGTCGTGCTGGGCCGCCGGCTGGCCGTGGTCGGGGTCAGCGCCGGCCTGTCCTGGTGCGCGCAGGCGTGGTCGGACAACGTGGTCGCAGCCTGGGTGTCGCAGTGGGCGTGGCTGCTGCCGGTTCTGCTGGTCCCGCTGGCTCTGACCCGATTCCCCGACGGTGAGCAGGTGCACGCCGGACGGCTGCTCATGGAACGCGTCCTGGCCGCCAGCACTGCGTTGGCGGTGACGTTGCTCGCGGTCGCCGCGCTGGCCGCTCCGCACACTTTGCTGACCGGGGCGTCGGACACGAAGCCGGCGTGGACCGCGTACTTCATCGACGCGGCGATCGTCAGCTGCCTCGTGTGGCTGGTCACGGTCCTGGCCCTGGTCGCCTCCGTCGCCCGGCAGTGCGTGACCGCTCAGGGTCAGCGGCGCTCGCAGATGCTCTGCCTGGTGGCGGCGGTCGCCGTCCTGGTACTCGCGGTCGTCGGCCTGGTCGTGCAGAGCGGGACCGTGTTCGAGGTCATCGCAGCACTGAGCTTGCCGGTCGGGTGTGCGCTGGCCGTGTTGCAGTACTCGCTGTACGACCTGGACCTGCTCGTGCACCGGCTGGCCGTCTGGGTGGCGTTGACCGCGGTAGTGCTGGCGGCCGTCGTCGCAGTCGTCGGCCTGAGCTCGACGTCCCTGCCGTCCGGGTGGTCCAAGACGGTCCAGGTGGTGTTGCTGGTCGCGCTGGTGCTGGTGGTAGACCCGCTGCGACGGTGGCTGCAGACGAGGGTAGACCGGCTGCTGTTCGGGGACCGCAACCGTCCCGAGCGGGCGCTGAGCCGGCTCGGCGCAGGGGTGGGTGCCGCGGCAGCGCACCAGTCCGCGGAACAGCTGTGCGCGTCGGTCGGAGGCACCCTCGCCGTCCCATGGGTGGCGGTCCGCAGCGTCGACGGCCGGATCGACGCCTCGTGGGGGAGGACGACTTCGGCGCCGGTGGACGTGCGGCTCGAGCTGGGTGGCGTCGTGGTCGGTTCGCTGTCGCTGTGCCCGAGGCGGGCGGGCGAGCGGTTCACGGCCGGTGAGATGAAGCTGGTTTCGAGCATGGCCGCGCAGGTGGCGGTCGCCGTCCAGGCGCTCGCTCTCGCCGCGCAGCTGCAGGATGCTCGCGAGCGCCTGGTCGCTTCTAGGGAAGCGGAGCGCAAGCGGCTGCGTGACGACCTGCACGACGGTCTGGGCCCTGCGCTGGTCGGTGTCCGGATGCAGGTGCACGCGCTGCGTGGTGGTCGCGGGACAGCGCCACGGCAAGCGTCTGAGTCGTCATCTCAGGCGGCGCGGCTGCTGGAGCAGGTCGATGTCGATCTCGAGCGGTGTGTGGGGGAGGTGTCGAGGGTCGTCGATGGCCTTCGCCCTGCCGCCCTCGACTCCGGCCTCCTGGCTGCGTTGGAAGCCGAGGCGCAGCGGCTGGCAGTCGGCGGGCTAGACGTGCGCGTCGAAGCTGGCCCGGCTGCGAACGCTGCCGTCGCTACGCCGGGAGCGTTGCCGGCCGGCGTCGAGACTGCCGCGTACCGGATTGTGTGCGAGGCGATGGCGAATGCGGCCCAGCACGCCCACGCCGGGCACGTGCACGTGCTGCTGGAAGTCCATTCGGCGGGCCAGAAGCCCGGTCCGGGTGAGCTGACCGTCCGCGTTAGCGATGACGGTGTCGGGGTCGTCCAACCGCGTGACGGCGGCGTCGGGATGGGCTCGATGCGCGACCGCGCCGAAGAGCTCGGCGGCGTCCTCGCTGTCGACGCCGCACCCGGGAAGGGGTGCACCGTGCAAGCCATGCTGCCGGTTCAGCCGGCGATTTCGCTGCTCCCCACCTAAGACCACCGGGCAGGGACATCGTCCCGGCGATGATGGGACTTGCGCCCGGACGGCGGGACAGTGCGCCCGCAACTCTCCTTGCGTGGCCGAGACAGATCGGCTGCGGAAGGCGCGCCAACAGCGCCACAAGGAGGAGATTCAGATGCGTAGGAAGCTCATTGCCTCAGCGACCACCGCGGCCGTCGCCGCCGTGGTCGCATCGGCCTTCGGGGCCTCCGCTCCCGCCCAGGCGCTGCCGTGCGCGTCCTGCGGCGACGGG
Organism: uncultured Actinomycetota bacterium; assembly: GCA_963811365.1. GTDB lineage: Bacteria > Actinomycetota > Actinomycetes > Propionibacteriales > Nocardioidaceae > CAWEQW01. The sequence continues at coordinate 146,796 of CAWEQW010000005.1, forward strand.
GGAGGCGGTGGCACCGGCGGTGGCACGAAGCCGAAGTACCTGCCGGACACGACCCCTCGCAACGTCACCTACAAGCTCGTCTCGGTCAGGGCCAACGACACCGAGGACATCTTCGGCGGCGACGAGCTCTACCTGGCCGGTGGGCTGCGCCTCGGCACGGCGGAGCAGAACGTGTCGATGGCACCGACCGAGATCACGCCCGGTCAGTCCCTGCCGATCGGCGCCACCGTCTCGGCGACCGGCGTCAAGGGGGACGTGCACATGGGGCCGGTGCTTACCGTCAAGGACCAGGACTTCGCAACCGACTGGCACGCGTACGGGCCGGCCATCACTACCGTCGGGGCAGCCATCTACAGCGCTGCGATGCTCTTCCCGCCGACGGCCCCGTTCGCGCTCGCTGCCGCTCCGGCAGTGGGGGCCGCCTACGCCGTCTTCAACGCGGTCGCGTTGTCCGACACCGACGACATCCTCGCCGACCAGATCTCGGTCGACCGCAAGGTGGGCGACTTCCCGGTGGGTACCTCGACCCAGTCGTTCAAGGTCGCCAACGTCTCCATCCCGTGGTACTCAGACTGGGACTACGACTTCACGTACCAGGTCACGGTGTCCCAGTGAAGCTTCGTCTGCGTCTGGCGGCGGCGGCCCTTGTGGTCGCCGCCGTCGGCGCCCTCAGCGCAGGCTCGGCGTCCGGTGCGGTGAACGCAGCCGAGCCGTCCTACCCGACCACGTCCACGAAGGTGTCCGCGGACGGGATGTGGCGGGCGAGCGCGAACGCGTGGACGACGAACCTGGTCGCGGTCAAGATTATCGGGGTGACCGTGACCGTCCAGCACAAGGAGTGGGTGTGCACCGGCCCGTTCTGCTGGGGCGGTCACGTCTGGCAGTGGGTCGACAGGCCCGCGTCGTCCATCTCGATCCGCAACGGGTACACCCCTTTCCCGGTAACCGACCCGCGCCCGTGCCCGCCAGCCAACTGCATCCCGCCGGCACCCACCCGCAACTGCTACGCGTCCGGGAAGTCGTCGCTGCAGTGCCTGGACTGGGCCGTGTTCACCGGCCCCGCCCAGCTGAACATCAAGTCGGTGGTCGGCACCGCACAGGTCGTGGTGCCCGGTGCGACGTTGGGGCTCGGCCCAGTCTCCGACTCGTTCTGGTTCTGACGTGGACAGCAATGCACACGAGCCCCGCGCTTCGGCTCGCAGGGCGCCGCCAAGGCCCCCGCCGCCGCGAGCCCGCAGCCGAAGATCCTGACGTCGGGGACAATTGAGCAATTGGCTGGAGCGGTGCATTGCATCCGATGTTCCAATCGACATCCGTCGGCCAACCGGTTCCACCGTCCCAGCCGTTGTAGAGGTAGCGCGACTGAAGCCACGTCTTTCCCCCGCGTTCGCGCCCACCGTGAGCCCGGGCAGGAGTTGCGTCATGTGCTGCGTTTGGCCGTGCGGTCACGGACCTGGGTTGTTCCGGTTGAGGTGGTGGCGGTGTCGAGGATGGCGTGAGCCGCGTGCACGGTCACGGCCCTGGCTCGAGCGGGAGTGAGGCCGCGTACGTCGAGGAGGGCGATGAAGGCTTCCCAGCCGATGACCAGGGTCAGTGCGGAGACGAGATCGGCATGTGCTCGCTGACTCATCCCAGCGCGGCATGGCTCGACCGCCCACTCGATCCAGCCGACCCTGCGATGGCCTCGTCGGGGCTGCCCCTCGGCGGGGGTGGGCATGTCGGTGGTCAGCTTGACCAGCTTGCGGCCGAGGGGCAGGGAGCTGTCCATGGTGGTGAACAGCTCAGTGACCAGGGTGTCGAGTCGAGCGTGCGGGTCATTGGACGTCTGGGCTCGCAGGGCCGCGTCTACGCCCGTGTTGAGGGAGCCGAGGGTCGCATCGAGGACCAACTGGTCCAACGTCGGGTAGTAGAGGTAAACGGTCCGTCGGGATACCTCAGCCGCGGCAGCGATCTCGTTGACGGAGGGCTCGGCCCCGGAGCGCAGCAGTTCGACGGTGGCGTCGAGGATCGCCCGTCGGGTACGTCGGCGTTGGGCGACGCGGCCTGTCTGCTGGTCCTCGGTCATCACGGTCCTTCCGGTCTTGACAGAGCGGTAACGGTCACCCACTATACCGCTGTGTAGTGATTGCACACTAGTGCAACAAGATCGAGCGACACACCACATGAGAGGACCAACCATGACCGAGCAGACGACCTCGCCGGAGATCGGTGCCGAGCATCGGACCGCCCCGCCAGGTGCGGCACCCGCCACCGGACCCGTCACCCTCATCAACAGCTTCCAGGTGGCCCCCGGACGCGACGCCGCCTTCCGCGACCTGTGGGGCGAGACCAGCCGCTACTTCGTCGCCCGACCCGGGTTCGTGTCGCTGCGCCTCCATCGCGCCGTGGACGACGACGCCCCCTACCGCTGGGTGAACGTCGCAGTGTGGGAGTCCGAGGCCGACTTCCGGGCGGCACATGGAACCGAGCAGTTCCGAACCCTGGTGACGGCCCCAGGGTGGTCGGAGTTCCCCAGCATGCCGGCCCTGTTCGAGGTCGACACCGAGGTCGGATAGGCCGCGTCCAGACACCACGCGAGACACCGAGGCCCGTCTTTCGCCGCCCGCCTGGATACCGCGCTCGCCGACGCACCACGCCGAGCCGTGGGTCCACCCCGCTGGGTCTGCACAAGGCGGGCAAGGACCGGTGGGCTGCTGCTCGCGATGTCGGCGAGGTGCTGGGTCTGCCGAAGGCGGTGCCTCCGGTCCGTTCGCCGAACTGAAGTTGGCAACGCCTTGAGCCTGGACTTCATGGAGGCCGAAGGCGAGATTCACGGCCAGCACTACGCCTTCCTGGTCAGCGAGAGTGAGTTCGACCTGATCCTGGGGTCGCCTGCGCGACAGCGGCCGCCGCGAGTGGTGGGCGGACCCCTTCCAGCGCCAACCTCACGAGATCAACACGCCAGCGGGAACCGGCGACGTCGGTTGAGCCGACCCGCAGAGATCGTCGGCGCAAGATCTGATGTGGCATGATTGTGGCATGAGTCGCACACGTTTGAGCACGACCGTGGATGCAGATCTCCTGCAACACGCCCGTCGGGCGCGTGCCGGCGTCACCGATGCAGCGCTCATCGACGCGGCCCTCGAAGCCCTCCTTGCTCGCCACCGTGCCGCAGAAGTGGACGCGAGTTACGACGCCTACGACGACCACCCGCTCGATGAGCCGGACGAGTGGGGCGACCTGGCGTCATTCCGGCAAGCCGCCTCGGCCACGTGAGCGCACTGCCGGCGCGGGGTGAGCTTTGGTGGTGCGAGATCGCCGAAATCGGCCGGCGCCCGGTTGTCGTCCTGTCACGTGACGCAGCGATCCCACGGCTGGGGCGAGCACTCGTCGCGCCGTGCACGACGACGCTCAGAGGGCTTCCCAGCGAAGTCGTCCTCGAGCCGGGCGAGGACCCGGTTCCTCGCCGCTCAGCCGTAAACCTGGACTCCGTCGAAAGCGTCTCGGTCTCACTGCTTGTCACGCGACTCGGCCGATTGGCCGACTCGCGAATGCATGAAGTCTGCCGTGCCCTGGCGGTCGCAGTCGACTGCCAACGGTGACACGGAGCATGCAGCACGCTGCTTCAGCTGACGACCATCCGGACGGCCTGGTCCAGCGCCCCGATATCGACCTTGGCCGGGTCGAAGTCGGCCGGGCTTCCGCCGTAGACCTCCACGTACCACTCCACCAGTTGGGTGTGGTCGGGATTCTCGGGCGCAGCGAGTGCGGTGACAAGGTCTTCATAACCAGGAACCCCACCGCAATCCCCCAGGGGTGCCGCGCGGTCGCCGTCGACCACGCAGGCACGGTGCACCCGGCGCGGGTTCAACGTTCTCCTCCAGCATGACGACGTGCTCCCAGTTGTGGCCGAAGTCGTGGACGTAGTTGAGTCGGTCCCCCACGGCCGTGAGGACCTGGCCGAGAAGGGTCTTGCCCTCAGGTCCTGGAGCAGGGCTCGCGCTGAACGGCCTGGCGGAAGTCAGCGGCCCTCCCGTCGTGCCAGGTGCGACTCTCGGTACTGAACTGGTGCAGGTGTCCTCCCTCTCACTCGAAGGCGGCCTGGAGCACGGGATGCACCTCGTCCAGCCGTAGATCGGACGCCAGCTCGAGCCGCCGCCAGATCGCGGGGTCGGTGTAGGCCAGGACAGCGGAGACTCGCAAGGTGCGCAGAGGCTTGCGCCTCGCCGTGCCGGCTCGAGACTGACGGCGGCGAAGCGCACGCGATCGAGGCGCGGTGGCGGCCTGGGGCTTGGCCCGGTGCACCAGCTGCTCGCCGCGTATGTTCCCGAGTTCGGGGAGGGGTACGCCGGCGCCACCGTGCGCCACCTTCTCGACATGCGCTCGGGGATCCACTTCTCCGAGGACTACCTGGACCCGAACTCCGAGGTCCGTCTCTTGGAGCAGGCGATCGGTTGGGCTCCGCGACGCCACCCGCTGGTGCCGAAGACGATGTACGACTTCCTGCTGACCCTTCGACAGAAGGCGCCACATGGCGGACCATTCGAGTACCGCAGTGGCGAGTCCGACGTCCTCGGCTGGATATGCGAGGCGGCCGCTGGTACCCGGATGCCGGACCTGATGTCACGCGTGCTGTGGTCCCGGCTCGGTGCCGAGCACGACGCCGCCATCGCGGTCGACTCGGCAGGCTCGGGCATGTACGACGGAGGGATCTGCGCGACGCTTCCCGACCTCGTCAGGTTCGGCAGCATGCTGGCATCCGGGGGCGTCTCCCTCACCGGCCAGAGGGTGGTCCCGACCAGTTGGATCGAGGACACCCTCCGGGGCGACCCGGACTCGCGCAACGCCTTCGCCGTGAGTCCGACCGAGACGCTCATGCCCCGCGGAATGTACCGCAACCAGTTCTGGCTGCCATACCCAGATCGGGACGTCTTGCTGTGCCTGGGGATTCACGGCCAGATGATCTACGTCAACCTCCCGACCGGCATCGTCGCTGCGAAGCTCTCCTGCTGGCCCGAACCGCAACATCCGTGGAAGCTGTTCGCGACCTTGCGCGCCTTCGATAGCATCTCGCAGGCGCTCGCCTGAACCTCCGGGGTCGGCCCCATGGGCCGCCCCCGGAGGGGTGCCGGGGGCTCAGCTGGTGTGCGGGGGGATCGCCATGAAGACAGGTACAGGTGCCGACCGGAGGATCTTGGAGGCCCGCGAGCCGAGGAAGAGCCGGGCGGCCGCGGCCGACGAGCTGGGACCGACGACGAGTAGGTCGCCGTCGCTCCACTGGACGTCCACGATCGCCTTGCCCCAGGAGACGCCCTCACCGATCACGAGCGAGCGTGTGAGCCGGTCTCCAAGGGTGGCGTCGGCTGCTCCCACCTGGGCTCGGAGGGCGTCTTTCATGCGAGCCGCCCACGTGTCGATGACGAGGTCGTCGGCCGACTCCTCCACGCTCCCGTAGAACCTCTCCGGGGGGCGGACCGCGAACGACACGGCCCGTAGGTCCGCACCGGTCGCCTCGGCGAGCCGCGCACCCACGGCGGCCAGGTGAGCCCCGTCGGGCGACCCTCCGAAGGCGATGTTGACCCGGCGGACGCGCGCGGTCGGTCCGGGGCGGTAGCCACGCGGGGCGAGGAGCACCGGCAGTGGGGCCGCGTGCACGAGCCGACCCGTGACGCTGCCGAGCGAGATCCGGCCGAGAGGCCCCTTGCTCGTCGAGCCGAGCACAACGGCGGACGCGCCGACGTCGACGGCCAGCTCGAGCAGGCCTCCGGGGATGGAGGATGCCGTACGCACCTCGAAGGCGGCCTCGATGTCCGCCGGGAGACCGGTTCTGGCCCTCTCGAGGACCGAATGCCCCCAGTCCGTGAGCGGGCCGAGGTAGTCACCGTCGACGAAGTCCGGCACCCCGGCGGCCTGCGGGGTCACGACCACGACGGCGACCACCAGCGGCTCGCCCGTCGAGCGTGACAGCACGCCCGCCAGCTCGAGCGCCGACGTGCCGCTGTCCTGCGCCGTGTAGGCGACGACGATCGTCACTGATCACACCGGCGTCACGAGCGAGGCGGCCTCGACATGGGTCACCGGCACTGCCAGCTCGGCGGCGCGGTCGACGACCTCGAACCGCTGCCACACCGAATCCGAGGCGGGCAGCGTCACGACGACGATCTGGTCGGGGTGGAACTGCTCCACCGCGGTCTGCAGCGCACGCAGCGGCCGGAAGTCGCCGAGACTGCCCGCAGCGTCCAGGTTGTGGGCCCTGAGGGCGTCGAGCGTCCGGTCCAACCGCTGCTGTGCGGCCTCGGCCGTGGCATCCCGGATGGACACCGCGCCATGCGTCCACGCGGCACCGGTCTCCACCGGGCTGGCCGGGACGCAGACGTAGTAGGTGGCCTTGCCGGCGGAGTCGATCCGCTTCAGCTCGCTCGTCAGCTCGTCGGCCTCCAGGGTCTGGTTGGCCAGAACGAGCACGCGGTGCGCCTGCCCGGTCGGCTTCGGCGCGGCGGGTTCGGGCAGACGGGCGATCCGGGCCCGGTTGATGAAGAACAGGATGATGACCACGGCGAACGACGCCAGGCTCAGCACCAGCTGGATCCGCACACTCTTAGTCAGTCCCATCTGGACCAGCACGAGCACGATGCTCAGGGTCGTGATCACCGAGAGCGCAGGGAACAGCCACATCTTCACCTTCAGCGTGGACGGGTCGGCTCGGTAGCGCAGGATGATCTGGGAGACCGCGATCAGCAGGTACACGAACAAGATGACGGCACCGGAGGAGTTGAGCAGGAAGGAGAACACGGTGTCGGGCGAGACCGCCGCCATGATCACGGCGAGGAACCCGACGACCGACGAGGCCAAGATGGCGACCGTCGGCACTCCGCGCGAGTTGACCGACACCATCGACGCGGGCGCCTCGCGACGAGCAGCCAGGACGAACAGCATCCGGGAGGCGGTGTAGAGACCGGAGTTCAGGCACGAGAGGACCGCAGTGAGAACAACGGCGTTCATCACCTGGTCGGCGTACGGGATGCCCATCTTCTGGAACGCCGCGACATACGGTGACGCCTTCAGCGTGCTCGAGTTCCACGGCAGGATGAGCACCAGCAGGAAGACCGAGCCGACGAAGAAGATCGCGATGCGGGTGATGACCGAGTTGGCGGCCTTGGACACGGCTCGCTCGGGATCGTCGGACTCCGCCGCGGCTATGGTGGCGATCTCGGCGCCCACCATCGAGAAGATGACTGTCACGACTCCCGCGGTGACCGCCAGTCCCCCGTTGGGGAAGAAGCCCCCATGGGCGGTGAGGTTGCTGAAGTCAAGACTCGCGTTGGGCCAGATCCCAAGGACGAACAGCCCGCCACAGATCAGAAAGACGACGATGGCGCCGACCTTGATTCCCGCGAACCAGAACTCGAACTCACCGAAGGACGACACCGAGATGAGGTTCGTGCCCGTCATCAGCAGCATGAGAACGAGGCTGAGCAGCCACGTCGGCACGTTGGGGAGCCAGAAGTTCACCACCGTCGCTCCGGCGACAGCCTCGAAGCCGACGACGATGACCCAGAAGTACCAGTACAACCAGCCGACAGAGAAACCGGCCCAGTCACCGAGTGCCTTGCGGGCATAGTCGGCGAACGAGCCCGTCGACGGGTTGGCCACGGCCATCTCGGCGAGCATCCGCATCACCATTATGATGAGCACACCACAAAGGGCATAGGTCAGGAACGCGCCCGGCCCGGTGTCGTGGATGACCGTGCCCGACCCCACGAACAGGCCCGCCCCGATCACCCCACCCATCGCGATCATCGTCAACTGTCGCTGGTTGAGGGCCTTCTTCAGCTCTGGACCTGCGCCGGCCACGTCAGGCCTCGCGGTCAACGATGGACGGACGGCAGACCTCCATGCAGCCAGACATGGGTACAACCTCTCGATCAGTCCGACACCGGGTGCTTCCTCGCGCGAACGATTGTCTCCCGGAATGAGCACCAATGACTATCTTGAGATTCAGTCAACTAGTCAGAACGCAGGCCACGCTACATACATGTGTCACATCGGGAACTGCTGACTGTCATACACATGCTCATTCGGCTCGACCCGCCAGGACCACACCGTCCCGAAGGCGGCGACTCCTACGCGATCCGGATGGCCTTGGGTGGACCCTGATCAGGCGCCAGGGTGTCACCGCATAGGCGAACCTCGCAGGCCGCGGTTCGAGGTTGGTTCAGGGTCGGATGATCCGTTCCAGGAAGGGACCGCGGAAGACTCCGTCGGGGTCGCTCCGGCGCACGAGATCGCGGAATGTGGGCAGTGCCGGGTAGAGATCGGCGATCGTGTCGCCGTCGAGGGAAGACATCTTGCCCCAGTGGGGCCGCTGGCCGCACGGGGCGATCGCGGCCTCAAGGTCGGGAAGCAGCGCGGCGACCTCCTGCGGGTGCTTTCGCCACGTGAAGGCGATACTGAGGGTGTCCTCACCCTGAGTGGGACTCAACCACTGCGGGTCTGCGGACATCGTCCGCAGCTCAGCGGAGTGAAGGTGCGGCCGGATGCAGTGCCCGAGCGCCGCGACCGCGTCCAGCGCCTCAGCGCCGCGGGCGAACGGAACGAAATGTTCGCTCTGGATCTCTGACCCGACCGAGGGGGTGCCGCCGATGCGGAAGTGCGGCAGCCGGTCACACCAAGCACCGACGCTCCCGTCGACTGGGGTCTCGCGCTCGGAGGGCTCGCGCGGTGGCATCCGCCGCGCACCCAGCACGTCGTCAGGAGCTTCGACGCCGTCCGCGCCGTCCGGCACCCGCGACTTCAGCAGGAGCTCGCGGACCCGGCCGTCCCACTCGGTGAATATGGAGACGCTGTAGGCGGCACCGAACGCCTGCGGAAGATTGTCGAGGAGCACGTCCCACGGCAGGTGGCCATAGGCGTCCTGTCGCATCCGGTAGGTGGGCTGCACGTCCAGGGTGAGGCGAGTGACGAGGCCCAGGGCGCCCAGCGCGACGACGCTCCCGTCGAAGTCCGGGTCTCCGCGGCGGATGGTACGGAGTGCGCCGTCCGCGCCGAGGATTTCGACCGCCGAGACGGCCGAGGACAGCGTGCCGAGCCCGATGCCGGATCCATGGGTGGCAGTGGCGGTCGCACCGGCGACGGAGATGTGCGGCAGCGAGCCCATGTTGTGCAGCGCGAGGCCGTGCCGCTCGAGCTCGACAGCGAGCTCGCCGTACCGGGCGCCGGCGGAGACGGTCGCGCTCCTGCGGTCGGCAGCGAGCTCCACTTCCACGGCGAGGCCAGTGAGGTCGACGAGCAGCCCGGGCCCATCGGCGACGTCATTGAACGAGTGCCGGGTGCCGAGCGGCCGGATCGGCGTGCCAGAGGTGACCAGGTCCCGCGCCTGGTCCACTGACGCCACGCGGACGATGCGTTGCGCGAGATATCCGTAGGTGCCGGCCCAGTTCAACTCACGCTCGACGTCGGCCACGACGCCGATTCTGCCCACCAGCGCCGTAGCCGCACAATCCGGTCCCACGCGGTCCTCCGGTGGCCGATCTCAGCGGCCAGCGCAGCAGCGTCTCTGTCTGGGACATCGGCGAGGACCGCGAGGGCGAGCGCCTGCTTGGAGGTGAGACGGCCTAGAAGACTGCGTTGCTCCAGTCCGAATCGGCGATCATCCGGTTCAGCGACGCAGCGGTCCGCGGCACTCCGCGTCGAGGGCGCCGGCGAGTGGCTGCAGCACTGCTGAGCCCAGATGCTCATCTCCGCACGCGTCGTGAACAGCAGCACCGCCGAGGCCCACGAAGAGGGCACCCGGGCCGCGCGGCAGGTGCCGAGTCATCGACCGGTGAGGGCTACACCTCGAAGGCCGACCGGTCTGGGACCAGGTTGGAACACGGGTGAGAGCGAGATTGAGGATGAATGGTCAGGGCGGCCGAGGCTGCGAGCCACTGCACGTCGAGCAGACCGTCGTACCGGACCCTCGCAGCCGGGATACGCCGACTTCGACTCCGGGCACCGGCCGACGTTCACCCAGCCGCGCGAGACTGCCCGCATCCTCGCCGACTGCGCCCAGCCCTGAACCCAGGGGACTCCTCGCAACCAGAACGCCCTCCCGGCTCCTTCAATACCTACAGCAAGAGTTCCGCGGCTCCCGCGCCGCGGGAACCTCTGCGCCACCCACGTCCTTTCGCTGCCTGTCGGCTGCGTAAGCTTTGACTTCCTGTGCCATGAGCGGGCGAGGGACCCGTGGCCTCAGCGGGAGGCGTAGCCGAGGACCAAGTGGTCGTGGTGCGTTCCCCACGTCAGTTCGAACGACCAGCAGCCTGGTGATGGCAGGTCGATGATGGAGGGCCCGGGCGCCGCGTCGACGGTGCGCGTTACGGTCTGCCCCGTACCCGCCAGCGTGGCCCGGATCTGCAGGGGCCCCTCCAGTGCACCGACGCGTGCCACCCAGAGGATCTTGTTGTTCTTGTTCGCAGCTGGTGGGACCACCAGCGGACGGTGCGCGGCCCACACGATGGCCGCAATGTCACCCCGGTCGCTGAGGACGTACGGCACGGGCTGGCCTGGTGGAGTGAACCCCGCCCTGGCCCACCGCGGGAGAACCTTCGACGCGTAGCTCGTTCGACATGCTGCCGCCGCTACGGGAGGCGTTGACGAAGACGCTGGTGCTGGGCGATCACCGTTGTCTGCGTGGGAGGTGCTGGACTCGTCGGACGTGCAGCCCGTGAGGGTCACGGCGATCAACAGGCACAACGCGATCCGCCTCACGTGCCGAGGCTACGCCGCCGGTGAGAGCCTGGCGGCCGCCGGAGCAATCGGAACGAACTACCGGGCACTGCCCCCTCATTGCCGGATCTGCCGTTGAACAGCCGGCGCACGTCTGTCAGTCCGCTCAGTGCAGGTGGGCAGTCCGGCTCGCCGGACGATGCGCTGTGCCTTGGCGCGGACGTTCTTGGCCAACGGGATGCCGGACTCCAACAGTCGTTGCATCTGGACTGCGTCCGGGCCGGTGGCCAGGTCGGCCACCCGCACCCCGTGATCGGGGCGGTCGACCACGGACACGATGTCGCCGGCGCGTACGACGCCCGGTTGGAGCACCCGGAGAAGGGCCCCGACTCGACCCGTGTTGTTGAACCGGATGTGGAACCCCTCGATCCCCATCCGCAGCGAGAGGTTCTCGCACGGGGTCCGGGGCATTCTCACCTCGAACACGGCGGTCCCTGCGCTCCATTGCTCGCCAATGACCGCACCGCTGGTCGCCAACCCGTGAGTGCGCAGGTTCTCGCCGAACAGCCCAGGGGGAATCTCCCGGTCCAGGTCGTCGGCCCACCAGTCGGCATCTTCATCGGAGTAGGCGTACACGGCCTTGTCCACGCCGCCGTGACTGCTGTGGAGCTGTCGGTCCCCTGCCATTCCACCCCACGTCACGTCGACCGAACCATCGACCGGCCGCTTGTCGATCGCCGTGGCGTGGAAGTAGCCGTCGCGTACCCGGTACACGACGTTCACCGCACGGATCTCGGCAGGGGCCACCTGCACATGCTCACCCGCTGGCGCCGGCGATGTTTGATCGGCCTTGCTCTGTTCCGCGGTCTTCGCCCCCGTCGCCCCCGTCGTCCACGTCGGCAACAGGTGGATACAGCGGGTGGGTGTTCGGGGGCTGGTGGCAGGAGGCTTCTTGGCGGCACGGAGATGGCCGTTCCGCACCCGAACGGGGAGGGGCGTCGTGGCGTTGAAACGGTCCCTACCCCTGTCTGTCCGAAGAGCCACCCGCGTTCCCGCGTGCAAGTGTGGGGGACCCGCAAACGCAAGGCCGGGACCGGTCAAGGGTTCAAGTGCGTGCCGCGGATCGCCGGAGAGTCCGACTCACGCTCCTTCGTTGTCCTGACCCACGCGGAACAGAACGCGCAGCGGATACTGGAGACCGTCGTCTCCTGTCCGCCCTGCCCCTTGAGCGGGCACGAGAACTTCCCGGTGACTCGACGAGGGACCTATCTCACCACCGGCGGACCACACGGCAGCGCTACCGACGCACTGACCCGGCGACCGAAGCTCGGCACACGCTCCCGCGCTGCCTGCCCAGGTGGGGTGTAGCCCAAGCTCCCGGCCCGCAAAGGCGGGTTCTACCACCAGCTCATCGCCGAACAGACGTTCCTTGCCTTGGACATCGAGACCACCTCGGTCCGACCGACCGGCGAGCACATCCCCTTGGTGTGTTTCGTCGTCGGCGCCGGACTCGGCCGGGCGCGGACCCGGTCGCGCCGTGCCCTGAGGTCTCCGTGCCCGGAACCACATAAGGTCGCGGAGATGCCGAGGAAACGGATGCCCGGCCGACGTGGAGATGCTCGATCGATGCACAAGATCACCGTCCAGTACTTCGACCCCGCCGACGGCGACGACTTCGAGACTGCCTACCGCGAGCAGCACGTGCCGCTCGTGCAAGCAGTCCCCGGTCTGAAGCGCTTCACCATCAGCCTTCCCCACGCTGACGGCTCGCCCTACCTGGTCGCGGAGCTGTGGTTCGCCGATGGTGACGCCCTGATCACCGCCCAGACCTCCGCCGAGATGGCTGCGGTGCGCGCCGATTCGGCGACGTACGACGTGGCCCGGCGGGTCATCTTCGCCGCAAGCGTCGAGGACGTCTGATCCAGCATGGACTGGCACTGACCTCCTCCAGGTCCTTCTCCGCCTCTCAGAGACACCGCGACCCGTTGCACCAACGCGCACGGGTAGCCGATGAGCGGTCGCCCCCTTGAGCTTGAAGAGAACGCGCGTCATGATGCGGGCGTGCACGTCGAGCTGCTCGTGATCCCGCAATGCCCTGGGTCGGACGAGGCGACACGGTTGCTTCGTACCGCGCTCGACGACATCGGTCTGGCGGACACCCCGTTCACCGTTCGGATCATCGAGACCGATGACGCGGCGAGAGCCGTCCGGTTCGCGGGCTCCCCGGCCTTCCTCGTCGACGGCTTGGACCTGTTCGAGAGCGGGACGCCAACCGGCTCGATGGCCTGCCGGGTCTACCCGACACCGGCCGGTCCCGTAACGTGCCCCGCTGCGAGCTCTCCGTCGAGGCCTCAAGGAACAAGCGGCGCGAGCGGCCGGAAGCTGAGCACGGACACCCGACCCGCCGCCAGGGCGGTGCTGGTGCTGCGGGGCGATCGACGACCCGGACCACATGGCACCTCGGTGCCACCACCCCGAGGTGGCGATGTGCCGCCGATGTGCGCGCTGGTGGTCAGGCAGGCATGGGAGGTCGAGGACCGGGACGAGACCTGAGTGCTCGTGACCAGGCGCACCCGGTTCCGCCACGTCCGCGGTGACCTGATCGACCGCACTCGCATCGGCGGCCCGTGACCGGAGGACCGCTGCGCCCGCTCGGGCGTGTCTATCCTCACGCGCCCGGTTCGCGCGACGCGGGCTCGGCACCTTCGGGCCAGGAGGCGACGCAGACCCGGTTGCCGGCGCGGTCGGAGAGGACCCACCACGCCGGTGCTTCAGAGTCGTCGACCACCCGACCGCCGGCCGCGAGTGCAGCCTCGAGGCGCGGTAAGGCGTGCTCACGGGCCACCGACACGTCGACGTGCATCGCGTGACGCAACGGTCTGGCCGGGTCGAGGTCCTGCATCCAGACCGTGGACCCGTGCCCGAGCGGGTCCACGCCGTTGTCGTCGGCCAGGTGTCGTAGCCCAACACGGCACGCCAGAACCCGACGTCCAGATCGCTCGGTCGGGCGGCTACCGCCAGCTGGACCTCCTGCACGGCACCACGGTCGGCGACGGCCCCGTGGCGACGAGCGACCGCGGAGATCGCCCGCGCGAGGTGCACGTGGTGCGGTTCAAGAAGCTCGACGCCCCGAGTCAGCCGCACGGTGAGGCGGCGATCAGCGAGCGTCAGCATCGCACCCGAACCGGCCACCCCGGGAACGTCGGTGATCTCAGACGCCAGGGCACTGGCCTCGGCGAGCGAGCCCATGTCGTACGCGGCCGCGGCCCCACCGTGCAGCACCACCCACTCCTCGACCCCGTCGGCCACGAGGAAGTCCCGCCATCCCTGCCTGCTCATGACGACACCACACCACAGACCCGGCCCAGCGCGTCCACGGAACGCGCTGCTCCAGCCGCGTGGAGAGGCGGCAGCCGGGCACCAACGGACGGGGGAGGGGTGAACCCGAGACCGTCTGAAGGCGTTGGCCCGACAGACATTCGGCACGAGCGTGTCAAGGGGGTCAAGGCGGGCCCGGTCGTCGCTCTCTTGGTCGCCCGGACCCCGTGACAAAGCGAGAGCCACCGGACCGATAACCAGCCTCCATGCTCGGCTGGCGTCGTGCAGACCCCGAGGGACCGGGGTCGGTGCGTCATCCTGTTTCGATCAGGGCGCCGGCGGAGCCGGCGCCCTGACGAAGTGAAGAGAGTGCTCACCTGGAGGGCGGAGGTCGGGTTCGGTCGCTTCGGGGCATGCTCAGGCGGAGAGCCGCTCGCCGCTGCCGGTGTCGAACACGTGGACGTGCTCGGGGTCGGTGGTGACGTGCATCGTCTCGCCCTTGTGGTGGTTGCGGCGCGCGTCGATGCGCACCACGACCTGCGACGGTGCGCCCTCGACCTCGCACATCCCGTACACGTAGGCGTCCGCGCCGAGCTCCTCGACCACGGTGATCTTGATCGGCAGGCCGCCCTGCTCATCGCCCTTGACGACCCGCCAGTTCTCCGGCCGCACCCCCACGGTGATGTCGCCCCGCGCCCGCGACGCCGCGGTCCGGTCGATCGGCACCTCGAAGCCACCGATCCGCGCACCCTGCTCGGAGGCCTTCGCCGAGATCAGGTTCATCGCCGGCGAGCCGATGAAGCCCGCGACGAACAGGTTCTTCGGGTGGTCGTAGAGGTTCAGCGGCGTGTCGACCTGCTGCAGCACCCCGTCCTTCATCACCGCGACCCGGTCGCCCATCGTCATCGCCTCGGTCTGGTCGTGGGTCACGTAGACCGTGGTGACCCCCAGCCGCTGCTGCAGCGCCGCGATCTGGGTGCGGGTGGAGACCCGCAGCTTCGCGTCCAGGTTCGACAGCGGCTCGTCCATGCAGAACACCTGCGGCTTGCGGACGATCGCCCGGCCCATCGCGACCCGCTGCCGCTGGCCACCCGAGAGCGCCTTCGGCTTGCGGTCCAGGAACTCCTCGAGGTCCAGCAGCTTGGCCGCCTCGGCCACCCGCTGCTGGCGCTCCTCCTTGCCGACCTTCTCCATCTTCAGCGAGAAGGCCATGTTGTCCGCGACGCTCATGTGCGGGTACAGCGCGTAGTTCTGGAACACCATCGCGATGTCCCGCTCCTTGGGAGCCAGGTGCGTGACGTCACGGTCGCCGATCTCGATCCGCCCCTCGGTCACCTCCTCCAGACCCGCCAGCATCCGCAGCGACGTCGACTTCCCGCACCCCGACGGCCCGACCAGCACCATGAACTCGCCATCGGCGATCTCCAGGTTCAGGTCGTCGACCGCCGGCACCGTCGAGCCCGGATACAACCTCTGGGCATTCTCGAACGTGACCGAAGCCATCACACACCAACTCCTCCACCGGCAGGAACGTGCCGGACGATCCGTTGTGAAGAACACGCGGGCCCGTCCCGCGCGCGACTGAGGGAGGGCATGGTGCCGCTGACCTCAGCCATCGGTGCGAACGTCGATGAGCTGGATGCGCATGGCCCGCGCAGTCTGGGGCAACCGCCGGGGGTCCGACGTCGCCGAGAAGGGATGGGATGGCCCTGCCCCGGAGACGGCCGGGCTTGAGAGTGGTGGCCAGCGGCACGGAGGTAGAACCGGTCCGTGTCGCTGGTGACGGGGGTGCTGCTTCACGGCGCCTCCATGGTCGGGCGGTCGGCGGAACCGCCGTCTCGGAGGGCGGGTGCTCCGTTCATCGCACGGTCCTGGACCTGGTTCAGCGCGAGTCGGATGGCGCCTGTGGCAACCACTGACTCACCCAGGGTTGAGCAGGCGATGCGTGGCGGGGTGTATGTCAGTGCGTCGAGGCGTTCGGTGATCGACGGGAGCACAGGCTTCATGGCCTGCGCGACACCGCCGCAGATCACCAGCAGGTCAGGATTGAGCAGGGTGGAAAGCACGGCGACGACTCGGGCGAGCCGGTCGGCGAGTCGCTCGGTGGCCCCGGCCTCGTGAGGCCCTGAGCGACGAGTTATGGACGGCCGACTCGCTGCAGCTGACCGGCGACGGCCTGCTGGCGGCGGTCTCCGACAGCATCGACGGTGCGGCCGAGCTGGCTCGCACCTGCGTCGACATGCTGGGGGAGCGGAGCTGGGAAGGCGACCGGGAGCTGGCCGAAGCCCTGACAGCGGCGCTCGGCGACGGCCCGACTCCGATGCTGCGGCCACTGCCGGTGGACCTGGAGGGCTCGCCATGATCCTGGAGGGCGACCCCGTGCACGGCGGCGGTCGGATCGACCTCCGCACCGGCGAGGTCTGGCCGCAGTCCGCGATCGAATACGCCGAGGAGGTCGGTGAGATCGACGAGGACGACGACCCCGACCGGTGGCTGTGGGTGCACTGCGAGGGGTCGCACGACGGTTACCGCGACATGGAGTGTGCGTGCGTCCGGAGTAGCGGGCCAGGAACGACACCGCGGCGAGTCGGGCTGGCGACATTGACATCGGCTGGAACGGCAACAGTGGTGCGTGTGGGCATGGTGGTCACCTCGTGCGGCGACTGCGGGTCAGCCTCGACCCGGTCGCCGCTGGCGCGGCGAGGCTCACTGGCGTTTCGACGCTAGGACTGATGGCGGCGTTCCCGTCGCGACGAGCGCCGACGTGGGTGATCCAGTTCTCGCAGCACGACCCGAATGACCCGGTACAACGAAGGCGTCACGAGGCTGCTGGTCGACGACGGCCAGGTGTACGGCATGGTCGCCGTCGAGCTGGTCACCGCCATCGCCCTGGTGCGGCTCGTTGGTCTGACCGAAGACCGCCGAGCCCGAACCATCCAGCGAACATCTGCGAATCGAGCCGAGAGGCCTTCCCTCGCGCCTACTTCGGAGTAACACTCGACAGTAACTGTGAAGGGAGAGGCCGGTGGCTGCTGAAGAGACGCGAATCCACGTCAGCGAACGGCAGGCCCGCGAGGTGGCGGAGGCAGCGAGGGAGACCGAGTGGGCCCGGCCGAGCTTCGCGAAGGGTCTCTACCTCGGCCGCTTCGACCTGTCCCTGATCCACCCGTACCCACGGGTGCCGGCCGCGCAGGCCGCGGAGGGTGGGACGTTCCTCCGCGAGCTGGAGGAGGTCTGCCGGAAGATGGACGGGCGGCGCATCGAGCGCGAGTCCCGGATCCCCGACGAGTACGTCAAGGAGCTGACCGGGCTCGGGGTGTTCGGGATCAAGATCCCGCGCGAGTACGGTGGGCTGGGCCTGTCGATGTACTTCTACGGCCGGGCGCTGGTGATGCTCGGGTCGGTGCATGGCAGCGTCGCGGCGCTGGTCTCGGCGCACCAGTCGATCGGCGTGCCCGAGCCGGTGAAGATGTTCGGCACCGAGGAGCAGAAGAGCCAGTACCTGCCCCGTTGCGCCGCCGGCGCGATCTCGGCATTCCTGCTCACCGAGCCCGACGTGGGCTCCGACCCGGCGCGGATGGGGGCTACCGCCACGCCCACCGAGGACGGTAGCGGCTACCTCCTCGACGGCGTGAAGCTGTGGACCACCAACGGGGTGGTGGCCGAGCTGCTCGTGGTGATGGCCCGGGTGCCTGCCCACACCGGCGGGAAGGGCGGGATCACCGCCTTCGTGGTCGAGTCCGACTCCCCGGGCATCACCGTGGAGAACCGGAACGCCTTCATGGGGCTGCGGGGCATCGAGAACGGGGTCACCCGGTTCCACGAGGTCCGGGTGCCGGCGGCGAACCGGCTCGGCCGCGAGGGCGAGGGCCTGAAGATCGCGCTCACCACGCTGAACACCGGCCGCCTGTCCCTGCCGGCCATGTGCACGGGCGCAGGCAAGTGGTGCCTGAAGATCGCCCGGGAGTGGTCCGCGGCACGCGTGCAGTGGGGACGCCCGGTCGGCGAGCACGCCGCGGTCGCCCAGAAGCTGTCGTTCATCGCCGCGACCACCTTCGCGATGGAGGCGGTGCTCGACCTGTCCACCCAGATGGCCGACGCCGGCACCAAGGACATCCGGATCGAGGCGGCCCTCGCGAAGCTGTGGGCCACCGAGATGGCCTGGCTGGTGGCCGACGAGCTGGTCCAGATCCGCGGCGGGCGCGGGTACGAGACCGCCGAGTCGCTGGCAGCGCGCGGCGAGCGGGCCGTGCCGGCCGAACAGCTGCTGCGCGACCTGCGGATCAACCGGATCTTCGAGGGCTCCACGGAGATCATGCACCTGCTGATCGCGCGTGAGGCGGTCGACGCACACCTGGCGGCCGCGGGCGACCTGGCCTCCCACGACGCGACCGTGCAGGACAAGGCCCGGGCCGCGGTCAAGGCGAGCGGCTTCTACGGGAAGTGGTTCCCCCCGCTGGTCGCCGGCAAGGGCACGGTGCCCACGTCGTACGCACAGTTCGGACCGCTGGCCAAGCACCTGCGGTACGTCGAGCGGGCGTCCCGCAAGCTGGCCCGGAACACCTTCTACGCGATGGGCCGGTGGCAGGCGAGGCTGGAGTACAAGCAGGTGTTCCTGGCCCGGATCGTGGACATCGGCGCCGAGCTGTTCGCGATGGCCGCGGCCTGCTCGCGCGCCGCCCAGGTCCGCGACACCGAACCCGAGCACGCCCGGTCGGCGTACCAGCTCGCCGACGCGTTCTGCGCCCAGGCGCGGATGCGGGTCGACCGGCGGTTCGCCGAGCTGTGGGACAACGCCGACGAGGAGGACGGCAAGCTCAGCCGGGCGGTGCTCGCCGGCGACGCCAGCTGGCTGGAGGCCGGGGTCCTCGACACCTCGGAGGGCACAGGACCGTGGATCGCGGAATGGACCCGCGGCCCGTCGGAGGCGGCGAACGTGGCGCGCAGGTACGACACCACGCCCCGGGTCACACCGTGACCCCGGCCGGGACCGCGTAGCGGGCGTACGCGTCCGAGGTACGGCACACGGGCTGGCCAGCCCGAGGACTTCGTGGTGGCCCCAACCCGGAGCCGGAGCCGGAGCAACGGCGCTGCCGGGACGGCCGGCATGGATGGAGCAGCAAGCTCCCGAGCAGCAGCCAGCCACCGCGCGAGCCGGCGACTCGAACCTGCCGGCGAACGATCGAATCTGGCGATGAGCGGTTGACTATCTGCCGCGACTGCGTCTCGGTTCGATACGCGGCAACGATGCGAGCACTCTCCTACTCCACGCGATGGCGCTGCGCACCCTGAACCGGCGTCCGCTGATCTGCCGCGGGTCGGATGGCGGCAAAGCGTCCGCTCCTGGCGTGACGCTGCAATCACACGACGCTGTCACTGGCGGGCAGCTGAGGCCTAGCCGTTGCGTAAAACGCAACAAGATGTGTATGGCGCAACACGGTCCGGGGTCGTTATGGTCGGCGCACGGCGCCGTCACCGGCCGCGGGCCGGGTCATGTTCTTGGAGGAACACCATGCGAGTCCTCGTCGCCGACAAGCTCCCCGCGAACTTCCCTGCCGCGATGCGTGCCGCTGGTCACCAGTGTGTCGTCGAACCGGAGCTGTCCGAGGCAAACCTGGCAGGGGCAGTCAGCGGCATCGATGTCCTGGTGGTGCGGAGCACGCGGGTCACCGCGGACGCGCTGCGCTCGGCCGAGCGACTGCGGCTGGTGGTGCGTGCCGGGTCGGGGACGAACAACATCGACTGTGACGAGGCCACGCGGCGAGGCGTGCTGGTGGCGAACGTCCCGGGACGCAACGCGGTGGCGGTCGCAGAGCTGACCATGGGCCTGCTGCTGGCGGTGGACCGGGCGATCGTCGCCAACACGAACGAGCTGCGCGCGGGCCACTGGGACAAGAAGCGGTTCGGCGCGGTCGGGCGCGGCCTGTACGGGCGGCGCCTGGGCATCGTCGGGCTGGGCAACATCGGGCTGGCCGTAGCGGAACGCGCCGCCGGATTCGGCATGTCGGTGCTGGGGCAGGCGCAGGGGACTCGCTCGGCGGCGGCCACCCGCCGGATCGACGAGCTCGGCATCGAGCTGGTTCCCGACCTGATGACGCTGGCCTCCGAGGTGGACGTTCTCACGTTGCACGTGCCCCTGACCACACAGACCCGAGCGATGGTCGGCGCCGCGGTGCTTGACGCGCTGCAGCCGGGCATCCTGCTCAACACCTCCCGTGCGGAGGTCGTCGACACCGAGGAGTTGATCGCCAGGCTGGACGGGAGGCTGCTGTCCGCCGGCCTGGACGTGTTTCCCGACGAGCCGGGGTCCGGCACGGCGGACTGGCGTTCGGCCCTCGCCGCCCATCCCGCTGTGGTCGGCACCCACCACATCGGCGCCTCGACCGAGCAGGCACAGGAGGCGGTCGCCGAAGGCGTTGTCGAAGTCATCACCGCCTACACCGACGGCGAGCTCGTCAACGTGGTGAACCCGCTGGCTCGGAACGGGGCCGTGTCCCCGACCGGGGCCGTCGGATGAACCGTGCGATGGACGAAGGGAGGAACGGGTCGATGAACCGGGTCAGGAACTTCTGTGCAGGGCCGTGCACGCTCCCGACCGAGGTGCTCGCCGAGGTCCAGGCCGAGCTGCTGGACTTTGGGGGCAGCGGCATGTCGCTGATCGAGATGAGCCACCGCAGCCCGGAGTACGACGCGGTCCACCAGGACGCCCTGGACCGGCTCCGGCGCGCGCTCGATGTGCCGGACGACTTCGAGGTGCTGTTAGTGCAAGGCGGTGGCCTGCTGCAGTTCGCGATGGTGCCGATGAACCTGGTGTCCGCCGGGTCGACGGCCGGCTACGTCCGGTCCGGCGCCTGGGGCAACGCGGCCTACTCCGACGGGGCACGCGCCGGGTCGGCGTACCTGGCCTGGGACGGGCAGGACACGGGCTTCACGCGGATGCCCAGGCCGGACGAGATCGAGGTCCGGCCCGACGCCCGCTACGTGCACGTCACGTCGAACGAGACCATCGAAGGGATCGAGCTGCGCAAGCTCCCGGAGCTCCCGGTGCCGCTGGTGGTCGACATGTCCTCGGACTTCCTCACCCGCAGCCTCGAGTGGGAACGGTGCGACGTCGTCTACGGCGGCGTGCAGAAGAACCTGGGGCCTGCGGGACTGGCTGTGGTGGTGGTCCGGCGCAGCGCGTTGGAGGAGTCCCCCGCGGAACTGCCGTCGTACCTGAGCTTCCCCGCCCACGCGAAGACGCGAAGCCTGCTGAACACCCCGCCGATGTTCTCGGTCTACGTGATGGGCAAGATGCTCTGCTGGATCGAGGAACGAGGCGGCCTGCACGGCATGGCGCAGCGGGCAGAGCGCCGGTCCGGTCTCCTCTACGACGTCATCGAGGCCAGCGGCGGCTTCTACAGCAGCCCGGCGGATCGGCAGGACAGGTCCCGGACCAACGTGGTGTTCCGGATGGCCGACCCCGACCACGACGCGCGCTTCCTCGCCGACGCCGCCTCCTCGGGGCTGGTGAACCTCAAGGGTCACCGGAGCGTCGGCGGGATGCGCGCCAGCATCTACAACGCAATGCCCGACGAGGGGGTGGAGGAGCTTGCTGACTTCATGCGGGACTTCGCCAAGGCCGCCGGATGAACGGTCCGGACTCTCGCGGGACCGACCCATGACGCTGGTGCGCCCCGTGCATGCACACGTGGTGACTGCGCCCTGGGCAGCCCGGGTGGTCAGTCCCCTTCACGACGTGCTGACCGAGAGCGAACGCCGAGCGATCCTGGCCGACAACCCCGACAGCTACCTGCACGTCACGAGCGACCCGGTCGACCTGCCCGGCGCGCTCGGCGACGCCCCAGCCGACGCAGCGCAGGCACGTGCGCTCCGCCGCCTGCTCGACGAGGGCGCCTACCAACTTCTGTCGGAACCCGGCCTCTTCGTCTACCGGATGCGGGAGGACGGCGCCGAGCACACCGGCGTCGTCGCCAGCGTCGACCTGGCCGGGTTCTCCGACGGGCGCGTTCTCGGTCACGAGCGCGTCCAGGCGGCACGCGTGGAGGGCCTGATGCGTCACTACGAGCGGGTGCCGATGCGCTCCGAGCTCGTGGCGCTCTTCCACCGGACCGATCCGGCGGTCGCCGAGCTGACCGCGCGCGTCGGCGCGGAGCCCGCGCTCATCGAGTTCACCGATGCCGGTGGGATCGAGCAGGCCGTGTGGCGAGCCGGCCCCGAGGAGTCAGCCACGTTGGCGCGGCTCCTGGACAGCCACCGGCACTACATCGCCGACGGCCACCACCGGGTCGCCGCCGCGCTCCGCTGCTGGGAACGCGACGGGAAGCCTGAGGGCGGCTCCGTCCTCTGTGCGCTCTACCCCCAGGACCAGGTCTTCCTGCACGCCTTCCACCGACGCATCCGCGGTCCCGTCGACGTCCCGGGGCTACTGGACGCCCTCGAGCCGCACTTCGACGTACGCAGTGTCGCCGGGCCCGCCATCAGCGCAGGGTCCCTCGGTCTGTACGCCGCCGGCTGCTGGCGGCTGATGACGCCCCGAGGAGCCCGGCGACTGCCCGGAGTGGCAGGCCTGGCTGTCACCCTGCTCGAGGACCGCGTTCTCCGGACCGTCCTCGCGATCGGCGACGACGATCCGAGGCTCAGCTACGTCCCCGACCTCAGGGACCTCGAGCCCACCATCTGTGCCTGCGACCAAGACGGCGGCGTGCTGTTCACCCTGCACGCCCCGGACATCGAGGACCTGATTTCCGTCGCGGAACGGCATGAGGTGATGAGCCCCAAGGCGACCTACGTGAAGCCGAAACCCCGCACCGGCGTCTTCCTCAGTTAGAGCAGGAGGTGACCGTGCAATGCACTCGCCGTCCAAGTGACTCGGCTTCGTCGTTGGCGTACGCCAGGACCTCGAGAACGAGGTGCTGCACTCCGGTGGTCGCGTAGTCGGTCGCGTGGTCGCGGATCAGTTGGAGATGCTCCTGGTCGACGGTCTTGGACCAATCGTGGGTTGTGTTCGTCCAGGCGGCCTGCTCTCCCATACCGGAAACCTAGCCGACGTGTCACGCCTGCTGCGCGCAGAACCCGGCGCACCAACGTCCGCACATGGCCCCATCGTGTGCGCGTATCTGCCGGCGACAGGTAACCCGAGCGGCCGGCGGTGCCCGAGCGCAGGGCGCCGACTTTTCGCCGCCAGCGGCGCTATCTCGATCCGGGGTGCGCCCCCCGACTACGCGAGTGCAGGCCGATTAGTCTGGACGCGTGTCGGACATGGAGCGGCTCACCCGGACTCCAGAGGAACAAGCCGAGGAGGACGCGTTCCTCCGCTTGTACGGCGCCTGGGAAGTGCGCACCCCACCCGAGGTCGCCGGCATGCTCCGCGGCCATGACCGGCCCTGGTGGATCGTCGGGGGCTGGGCCATCGATGCCGCCACCGGCATCCCTCGCGAACACGAGGACCTCGACGTGTCGATCCTCGCGTCCGACGTACCGGCGTTCTACGCGCACCTGAAGTCCGCGTGGCACCTCTGGAACCAGGTCGGCGGCACGCTGACGCCATACTCCGACGATCGCACCGAGCCGCTCGACCGAGAGGGCCAGATCTGGGTCCGCCGGGACGCAGCATCCCCGTGGGTCCTCGACGTCATCTTGATTCCGGACCGGGATGGGTTGTGGGTCAACAAGCGCGACCCTGATCAGACGGCCCCGGTCGACGACGTCATCTGGACGCACTCGGACGGGATCCGCTACCAGCGTCCCGAGATCGTCCTCCTGCACAAGGCGCTGAAAGCACGACCCAAGGACGAGCGTGACCTCCGCACAGCCTGGCCGGTCCTCGACGCCTGCGCGCGAGGCTGGCTGACCCAGGAGGTCACCCGGCTCTACCCCAACCACCGATGGTTGCCCTTGATCGAGTCGCTCAGAGACACGCCGGTCGCGCACGGCTACGCCCCCGCTCGCACATATCCGTGAGCCACTCTCGACCCACTCGCGCGTCATAGCCGCGATCAGGCGCTCCACCATCCGGACATGCCGATGAGCCGACCTCTCCCTACATTGACGTCTACCTACGCGGGTCAGGCGACGAGTGTGCGGAGGGGGCGTCGAGTCGCGAACCACAGGCACAGTGCCGACATGGAGAGCCCGAACAGCAGCGTGGCGGTCAGCACGTCCGTGGCGTGCACGACGGCTCCGAGGGCCGGCACGGAAAGCGGCATCAGTACCATGTCGCCCAGGCTGCTGACCGAGGAGACGCGGCCCAGGTGCGAGGGGTCGATCGCGCGCACGAACGCCGCACTGAGCCACACCGAAGCAGCGCCGGCCGTGGTGCCGAGCACGACCATCGAGATTACGAGGGTCGGTTTCCAGCCGAGACCGACGGCGGCGATTGCCAGGCCCTGCACGATCAGTACGCGGAAGCCGGCGGCCGCGCCGTATGCCGGCTGCCACCGGATGGCCACCACGCTGCCGAGGATGGCACCGACCGCCAGGCTGGCGTCGGCGATGCCCAGCCACGGCGCGCCCCAGTCCGAGCCGCTCACGCGGAGGGCGACGCCGAGGCCGGTGACAGGCGTGACGAAAACGTTGAGGGCAGTCAGTCCGACAACGAACAGTTTGGCTGTCTCGTGGCTGGTCAGATACCGCATGCCGTCGGCGAACGTGTCGCGCCACCGTTCGTGGGCTGCGCGCGGCAGTCGAAACCGCGGACGTACGACGAGAACCAGCACGGCGGCGATCAACGTGAACGTGGCGGCGTCGACGAGCATCACGACGACCAGCCCGGTGGAGGCGACCAGGATCCCGCCGGCCGGCGCTCCCAGCAGCCTCATGGCCCGGCTGCTGATCTGGTTCCAGCCCTGCACCGTGCCCAGGTCGCTGCCGGCAACGATCTGGCGCACCAGGCTCGTCCCCGCTGGCAGGGTGAGGCCACTGGCGACCCCGAAGGCCACGGCGACCGTGACGAGGATCGGCGCGCCTCGTATGCCGGAAGCCCAGCCGGCGGCGCCGAGGACCAGCACGAGGCCCTGACCGGACTCGCCGGCGACGAGCAGCCGTCGGGGGTCGTAGCGGTCGGCGAGAACGCCGCCGAGCAGCACGAGCAGCGCCTGCGGAAGCATCTCCGCGCCGAGCACGACGCCGGCGGCCACCGGCGACAGGGTGTGCGCAGCGGTCCAGGCGAGGGCGACGTTCCAGGCGTAGTCGCCGAACCACGACAGCCCGACCGCGCTGAGCCAGGCAAGCACCATCGGGTCCCGGCGTACCGCAGGGGGAGGGGAGCCGATGAGCTCCGGGTCCGTCGCGCTCGTGCTCACGGCCGCACCGGCTCGCTAGGGAAGACCCGTGCGATGGCGCGCACGGGGCGGCGCTCGTCCCCGGGGTGGTCGTCGGCGTCACTGCTGCACTCCGCCGACCAGACCCTCACAAGCTCAGCAAGGCGTTCGGCGAAGTCACGCACCTGGTCCTGGGTGGCCCACACATAGGTGTCCACCGAGTTCGCAGCGGACCGCCAGCCGGCCGTCTCTGTCGGTGCCCGCCGCAGCCAGTTCTGCATCGCGCGGACCTGGAACCTGAGATTCTCCGCCTCGGCCGTCTGGGCCACCCGACGACCCAGGGTTCCCTCCTCGAAGTCATCCACGCTCCAGGTCATCGACCGCGGCTTGAGCCGCCACCAGCTCTCCCTGGTGTCGTGGGCCAGCTCCGGCGCGGCTTCGATGAGGCCCTGTTGATGCAGCACCTTCAGGTGGTGGCTGACTGAGCCGACCGCGAGGCCCGTGCGTGCGGCCAGCTGTCCGACGTTAGCCGGTCCATCGACGGTGAGGAGCTCGGTCAGCCAGCGACGCATCGGGTGGTGGAAGGCGATCAGGAGCGCTGCCAGCGCCTCAGACGGGTCCTGGTCCTGCGGTCTGGAGTCGAGGTGTCGCTCTGCGGCTGTACGACGGGGCATGCGACCAGGGTCGTCGAGCGACCGGCAGTCCCACAAGGCGTCTTGTATAACTCCACCTCCTTTCGGAGCGGTGCCTCCCAACTGGGCGGAGCGGGTCAGCCACGGACTCGGCGTCGGCACGGGCGCCTCACCATGCCGTTGACAAGGGATCCCTGCATATCAGCACTGACGCTCGGAAACGGCGGAAGAACGTTCGCTCTTTGCCGCATAGAGGGAAGCGCCAACTGGCGCGATCCGCGCGCTCATCGGGTGGGCGGGTTTCGGTGAGGCCGGCCTCGGCGGGCGCACGCCGGCTACGGGGCCCAGTCTGCGGTGGCGGTCAGATCGGTGAACTCCGGTGGGGCTGCGAGGACCTTGACCATCAACTCCTGAATCGCCTGCTGGCCTTCTGCCCGCCGCGGATCATTCTCACGCTCGCGCGCCTTCTCCTCGCTCTCGAATACGGCGAGGATGTAGGCCGTGTCGTGGTCGTCCTCGCGCATGAACAACTCCCGCAGGAGGCCCGACCCGGGCTGTTCGGCCGCCTTCAGCACGTCGGCCAGGACCAACAGGTCGGTCCCAGGCTTCAACTGCACTTTGATGAGCTGTGCCCACATGGTGATCTCCTCCAGCCGGTAACGCCTCGGGTACGAACGTGGCGATCTATCGCCACGACGGGAGTCACACCGCCGCCACGCCACGCCCCCCGCAGGTGTCAGCCCTCGATGTAGACCGCGACGGTGTCGGGGTGTACGCCGTCGTACGTCATGGCAGCTGCGCCGGCCTCGCCCTGCATCACGGCCTCGAACGCCGCCATGTCGGCTACCTCCATGCTGAGGCCGACGTGGTTGGGCCTGCCGGGGTCGACGAACGTGGTGATGTTCGTCGCGACCGAAGCGAAGACCTCCTCACGCTTGGGGGACGACAGCCAGTGCGCAACGTCGTCGCCTTCGTGAGTGGCGATCAGCTTGGGCATGGGGTTTCCTAAACCGTCGAGTGATCCGCTCTCTGCCCGAGCTGTTCCTGGTGGTCATCCTGAGCGGGTCGATTCCGCACGGTACTCACGGCTCAGGAAGGGGCGCCATAGCCCAAAAGGGCGCAAACGGAGCCCCCTTGGTCACGGTCAACCCAATCCCGACTCAGCCCCTGCCCACGAGGTACGTCACTTCGCCGCTTGTTGCACGGTCCGTCGACGGCCTTCTCCGCCGAGTCACGGATATCGGACTGGGTAAGGACGGGATTGGACCACGTCCCGATGGGCGAGACTTGCGGGTGTGCGGGTGCTGTCGAGGAGGGCGAAGGATCGGGTGGCTGTGGAGGCGTTCCTCGGCGGGCACGGCTCGCTTCGGGTCGCCAGGCGAGGCGAGCTGCTCGATTCGTTGGACCATCCTGCGTTGCTAGCGTGGGTGGGTGACGTGCTGGTCGGGGTCGCGACGTACGTGGTCGACGGGGACGCCTGTGAACTGCTGACCCTGCACGCCCAGCATCAGTTCGCCGGAGTGGGGACCGCGCTCGTCGAAGCCGCGGTGAGGGCGGCACGCGAGGCCGGTTGCCGGCGGTTGTGGGTGGTCACGACGAACGACAATGTGGACGCGCTCCGCTTCTACCAGCTGCGGGGGTTCCGGCTCACGCAGCTGCGACCGGGCGCGGTGGATGTGAGCCGAGAAGAATTGAAGCCGGACATTCCGGCTGTCGGCGCTCATGAGATTCCGCTGAGGGACGAGCTTGAACTGGAATTGACACTCTGATCGGACAGACTGCGCACTTCCCCGGTCACCGAAGGCGCAGTCGGACCGGCAGCCGTTGCACGATGGGCTCAAACGCAGCCGGCAGAAGTTGCGTCATTCCGCAACTTACGACCAGAGGCGGACGGCTTGCCCCCAATCAATGGGAGCATGGTGATCATGGCTTCAACTCCAAACCTTGGTCGACTCACCGTCGTGCCTGCACGTGAGGTGTGGCCGCACGAAGCGCTGCACTTCACGCCGTGGCTGCTGTCGAACGTTGACGTCCTCAGTGATCTCCTAGGAATGGACCTTGTTCTGGAGGAGGCCGAGCATCCAGTCGGAGGGTTCAGTTTGGATCTCATCGGCTACGACCAGGCGACCAGCGAGCCAGTTATTGTGGAGAACCAGCTAGAGCCGTCTGACCACAATCACCTCGGACAGATCATCACGTACGCGGCGGGAACTGATCCAACGACGATCGTCTGGGTAACGACAGGGTTCCGCGCCGAGCATCGCGCGGCCATCGATTGGTTGAACGAACGGACCGATGATCGAACTCGGGTGTTCGGCGTCGTAATCCACGTGGTCAAGATTGGCGACTCAGAGCCCGCCCCCAACTTCGAACTTGTCGCTCAGCCGAACGACTGGGAGAAGTTGGTCAAGAAGGCGACCGTGGCCGGATCCAACGAGGCGACGGCGAAAGCCATGCTCTACCGCGAGTTCTGGGAGGCAGCGCTCGAGCGAATCAGAGCCCTGCACCCCGCCTGGACCCGTGCCCGCAGCAGCGACCAGAACTGGTGCAACACTTCGGTCGGAATTGGCGGAGTGAACGTTGCGATGGTCTGGACACGCAGCGGACTCACAGCCCAAATCTACTTCGAGGGGCCCACGGCTGAGGTGAATCTCGCGCGTTACCGGGCTATGTACCAAAGACGCGAAGCGTTCGAAGCTGCGCTCGGAGAGCCAGTTGATTGGGACCCAATGGAGGGCCGCAAGGCAGCGCGAGTCGTGATCGCTTCGCCCTACCAGGATGTGAGCGCACGGGAGCAGTGGCCCGCAATCATCGATTGGCTCATAGACGCGCAGACGAGACTCAGGGCCGCGCTGGAAGCGGCAGGAGGAGCGCCCATACTCATGGCCGGTCCAGACGGCTGAGAATGGTTCACAGCGTCACTCCGCCGCCATCTGGGTAGGAGGCGAATGGGGTGCGATTCAGCGGGACGAGGTCGCGTAAGCGTCCTCAGCCGTGGACCGCGAGAAGAATCCGATCGACGGTCTGCACGGTGACCGGTTCGTCAAGGAACTCGGCCACCCAGTCGGCATTGCGTGCCCGTTCCTGCTGGGTCGGGGAGGTCAGCCAGCGTTCGCAGCCGACCCGCGCGATGTTGCCGAGTTGGGCGACCAGCATGGTCAGGTCTCCACGATCGGCCAGGCGGCCGGGCCCACCGGCGTCGAGATAGGCGGTGTACAGAGTGCGCATCCGGTCAGGCTCTCCCAGCCCGTACTCGAAGAGCGCACAGCCAAGCTCGCCATTTACGTCACCGGGGCCACAGTTCTCCCAGTCCAGCACGACCAGGCCGCCGCCCGGTGTGCTCCGCACGTTGTCCGCCCACAGGTCCCGATGACAGACCTGAACCCGACGCGGTGAAGTGAGGATGGTCTCCGCCTCGAGAACGTCGGGGAGCACGGCCGCGAGCCGGTCGACGAAGGGGGCATGGGCCTCACGCAGACGCAGAAGAAGTTCCTGCCATCTCTCGACGCCGACCGGGTCGACATACCAACCGTCAACAGCTTCATCGGTGGGCATCGCGACCGAGTGGATGACCGCCAGCAGCTGCCCGAACTCACCGAGGTCCAGTCGACGATCAGCCGGCAGCACATCTACCCATTCGTAGACCCGAATGTGAGCGCCGCCCACGTCGGCGACCACGCTGCCATCGACGGCACGCACCACGGCGGGCATGGGCACCCCCGCCCGACGTACCAAGTCCTGATACGTGGCGTCGAACTCTGCGTCCTCAACCGAGATCGCATATTGAGCATGCTTCACCGCATAGCGACCGCGCCCGGTGACCAGCTGCCAGATCTCACCGAGACGCCCGTAGGCGACCGGGCCGTCCAACCGCGCGTGACGTCCCAGCCCGAATCGGTCGGCGACCGCACCGGCGTGTGTCTCGTCAAGCACGTATCCAACGTATGGGGAAAGCCCTGGCCGAGGACCGCACGAAGGGTGCATCATTTCGGTTCCGCGAAGCGGCAGCGTCTTACTGCTGGGAGTCGGTGCCGATTGTCATCACCACAAGGAAGCGCGCTTCTCGTGTGGGGTCCGCGTCTGAGCTGAGGCTAAGCCAGGCCGCAGGGCCCTCAGGTCACAGACCAATGAGCGCGAGCCCAGGGCCACGGTCCCCTACCGAGCTCGAATACGCGAGCAACGCTTGCGTCTGCCGCCGCTCGGACTCGACCGACATCCGTCGAGCGTCGCGTGACGGGTCAGGGGAGCGGATAGCTCACCTGGGTTGCGAGGAACCGTCGAGCCGATGCGGTGTCCAACCGAAGCGCGACATTCGTGGAGCGGCACACCATGTCTCCGGTGATCGTGGTGGCGGCAATGACATGGGTCCCTTGGAGATAGTTGGGGCCACCGGAGTCTCCGCCGCAGGCCCCGCCCCAGCCAGCTGACCAGTTCTGGTCCTCGTGGATCCAGCCGGTGGTCACGCTGTTGAGCCCGAGCAGAGCGGCCTCCCGCTCGCCCGTGGGCGGGTAGGAGTGTGCGCCGCCACCGAAGGTGACCGTGGAGCCGTAGCCCAGCACATCGAAGGTCTGGTCGTGCGTGACGGTTCCGAGTTCGTTCGCCGAGGGCAACGCCGCGGGCTGGATACCGGGATCGGCTGACAGATGGACAACGGCGATGTCGTCCGTGTCGTTCGCATAGACGTTCTGACGAGACGTCAGCTTCGGCACGAAAGCCGGGTCGATCGCGATCGCCCCGTTGTAGTAGGTGCTCGCGGCGGTGGGCTTCTGATCGAAGGTCACCCACGCGTTGGGCAAGTCACCGTTGGCACGGTAGTAGTCAGCGAAGCAGTGGGCTGCCGTCAGGAACGCCGTACGGTCGATCAGAGCGCCGCTGCACGCGAAGTGCTTGGGCCCGTCCACAGTGTCGCTGAAGTAGAGCGCTCCGGCCTCAGGGTGCGAGAAGTCCGGCGTTGCGTTGACCATCGCGACGGCGACCGACGGAATGACGACGAGCGCGGCAGCAATCACCGCAGCAAGAATGAGGCGCCTCATGATGAGGACGCTGCTCGCCGACACGTCGGTCTGTCAAGGCATCGAAACGGCTGTCGACACGCTTCTGCCCTCGACCAGCACCAGACCGGCCGCCCAGAACGCGGCCGTGTGCACCGTCACCGCTGGTGTCGAAGCTCGCCAATACGGTGCAGCTGCGGATTCAGCATTGACCCACACACACCGGGATGACCATGCTCGGCGACCCCCCGGCCATAGCCCGACCAGACGCTCGCCTTGTGGAGATCGCTGGTATGGCTCAGGGTGCCGACGACCCAGGACGCGGTGAGCTCGGTCAGCACGGTCGCCAAGTCGATGCGGCGGTGGTCGGTTGCCAGCGCCCACGTGGCCGCGATGTAGACGATGCCGGAGAAGAGGGACAAGTGAGCATGCGACCGGAGCCTTCGACGCGTGCGTCGCCAGCTGAACCACTCAGAGGACGTGTCGTGCCGCCGCTCTGCTGCGAGCGATGACTCTTGACGCCACCGGTACGCGGGTGGCAGGCGGCTGAACCACGACACGGCCGGTGCCACGAGCCCTACGACGTAGTACGGGGAGAGACGCGACACAGAAGTTCGCGGAACGTCGCGACGTACGAGGGCCGGCGCATGCCGACAAGCACTCCGTCGAATCCGCGGGTGAGCGGGTACTCGGCAGCGACGAGTTCGAGTGGTGGCCCGTCGCCTCGTTCCTCCGGTCCGCGCTGTGGGACGACGCTCAGGCGGTGCCGGATCTGAACCTCGGCGCAGGCGTGGAGGTCAGCGACGTCCCGAGCCACAGCCTGCGGAACGTCGCCGAAGACCGCCACCAGGAACGGTGCCAGCCGCCGGTGCCAGATGTCGTCCAGCAGGTCGTTGTCGGGAATGTCGGCCCAGGCGTCGCGCAGGAAACGCACGAGCGGGAACGCGAACGCGTCCTCCGGCCGTTGCAGGGCGGCCAGGCGTTCGGTGA
Organism: uncultured Actinomycetota bacterium; assembly: GCA_963811365.1. Classification (GTDB taxonomy): domain Bacteria; phylum Actinomycetota; class Actinomycetes; order Propionibacteriales; family Nocardioidaceae; genus CAWEQW01. Next base: position 178,674 of record CAWEQW010000005.1, read on the forward strand.
GCGCTGCTGTGAGGTGGCCGATCGCGGCCTCACCTCCGGCGCGGGCGGCGGCCACCTCGGCAGGCGTTGGGCCGTCAACGAGCGCGACCCGGCGACCGTCCAGCCGAGCGCTGAGCGGTCGCTGCGCTACCAGGGAAAGCCCCGCTGCCTGCGCCAGATCGCGCAGAGCAGCGGCTTCCGGTTCCAGCATGTTCATCGGCACCTGCACGACCGTCAGGTGGTCCTCCGCGCCGGCTTCACGAGCCAGCTCGACGACGCCCCCCAGCTCCAGCCCGCCCTCCACGAGGGCGTTGCTGCTCACCCCCACCGAGCCGGCAACACCTTCCCGGACGAGGTCCGCGCAGCAGCCGAACGCACCGATCAGCGCGGCCTCGGCCGCGCGTCCGTCGCCCTCTGCGGCGTGTTCCGGGTTGTGCACGAACAGGACGTCTATCCGGTCGGATTGCAGTCGTTCGAGGGAGAGCTCGACGCTCGTGCGGATCACCAGCGGATCCAGGCTGTACGACGCCTCGGCGCTCAGACGACGACACCGTCGCTCAACGACGGACGAGCCGAGTCGGCGGGCGAGGCTGGGCGACACGTAGCCCGCCTTGGTCCACACGGACGCTCCGGCTGCGCCATCAGCGGCCACCACCTGCCCGACCAGCCGCTCGGCCGCTCCGTCACCGTAGTTGCTGGCGGTGTCGACGACTGGACACCCTGCTGCGAGGGCACTCTCGAGGGCTGTCCGGTGCACGGGGCTGGTGTCGCGCATCCGGTACGTGCCCATCCCGACCCAACCCGGAGCGATGCCCGGCGGGCTCATCGTGCGACCGCCCGCGACACGCCCATGGCACCGCCCGGATGCCTCTCACAGAATCGCTCGTAGGAGAAGTTGTAGCCCTGGTTACTGACATCGACGTCGGCAACCCACGAGGCATTCTCGTCAACCTGCTGCGCCTGTGCCTTCTGCAGATCCTGGAGGAGGTCCCGACCCGTCAGCGTCATGACGTCGGCGTGACGGACGAGGGTCGCGAGGTCGGACTCGAATCGCTTGTAGACGAACGCGTACCTACCCTCGAGCTCGTGCTCGAGCTCCGGCTCGACCAGAGATGACCGCAGCCAACGGCGTAACAGCTCGGACATGAGCGCTTCGGTGACAGTCCCGTGCCACAGCACGTACAGATTGCGGCCGTGCTCCCCTGCCCCGTCGACGGGGGTGCTCGCCGCGTCGACCTCGAACCACGTGTCGGGACGGGACGCAGCTGCCATCAGGACGTTGTGACCGCCTTGGTGTGCCAGGTCCTCGGCGATGAAGGCCTTGCCCCGACCGAGGTGCATGTTGCAGAAGACCCCGCCGTAGTACGCAGCATCGGCGAACGAGTTGCAGCGCTCGTCGTGGAACAGCACAACGTGCCGTACAGAGGTTCGGAGCAGAGCCTGCAGCTCTGGCTGCAGGTCGCCGATCACGCGCCACGCCGCCTCGAGCTCGTCGAAGTAGCGCACGCACGACTCGTTCACGCGGTTGTCAGCATGGCCGGTCGCCGCCATGAGCCTGTCCGCCACGGTGGGCACGGCGTGGACGATGCACTGAGGCCCGTCCTGAAGCCGACGCTCGGCCTCCACGTCATGGGTGAACACCGGTGCCACCGCCGATCGACGGTCGTCGCGGGGCAGGGCCCTGGCGTACCCCACGCGAGGCACGTGAGCGACGCCGGCCGGGTCGACCACTGCCGACACGCACGGGGGTCGGGCATCCGACGGAAGCGACCCGACGACCAGCTGCTCCAGCGTCGCACTCCGTGATGCAGGATCGGCCGCGAAGTAGCCGAAGAGCGCAGGATCGGGGTCGATGCTCTCCACGTCGACCGCGTCGGGGCGGAGGCTCGAACGGGCAACGAGCCGGCGCAGCGCAGAGGTGAAGCGACGGTCGCCGTCGGTGGCCCAGGGCTGCAGGAAGTCAATGACGGACATGTCTGGTCCTCTGTCTCGTGATGGGGCGGACGGGTCCCGATCCGCCGCCCGCCCCCTGACGGACGTCACCGCTTGACGAGCGCAGCGACCTTCCGCTCGTTGGCCACGGCCAGCTGGGCGTCCAGCTTCTGGAACACGGGCACGAGCTCGTCCACCCAGACACCTGTCTGAGCGAATACGGCGCAGTGACAGTTCATGAACGCGCCGGCGTTGAAGTTCGCCGCCAGGGCCCGGACCTCGTCCGCGTCGTCCTCGGCGAGGAAGTCCTGGATCGACATGCGCTTGGCTTCGGACATCGAGACTCCTTTCTCCTGTTGATGAGTGATGTGCGGCGCCACCGCGCCGCACTATTAATGAGCCGAGACTCGGGCGTTTGATACAGGGCGCGGCTCCGGCCCTCCATCGCCAGCGGAGTGGAGGGGGTCCGCACAAGGCGAGAGCACTCCAGCCGGGCATGGCGTCGCGGACCGGTTGCCGGTCCGACTCGAGATGGTCGTCCGCGTGCAGGCTGCACTCGACCAGGTGCGATTCCTGCGTGCGGGCCTCGTCGAGGGTGCTGCCGAGCTCTCTGCTCCACAGCTCCAGGGACGCGTGTTCGAGCTCTGCGGGCCAGGACTCGTCGGGCAACGCGGTGAGGCGGCGTGCTCGGGCGAGGTACTCGCGGGCGATGGCCGGGTGAGCCTTGATGAGCTGGTCAGGGTCCCCGGCACATGCAGCGAGGCTCAGGCTGACACCCGGCGGCGCCGGTCGAGCCAACCGCAAGCGCTACGAGGTCAGTGTCAGGTGCAGGTCTCGGCCGAGGATGCCGGCGAGCCGGGCAACCTGCTGCCCGAGGGCCCCCTCGGGTGGCCGCCGTTCGTCGAGCCAGACGACCCTGAGCTCGTCGCCCTTCCGGGCCCAGGTCCCGCAGACGACACCGTCGACGATCACCGGATTGGCCTTGCGGGTGACGGGCTCGCGCCGAGACTGCGGCGTGACGTGGACATCCTTCGTGCCGGGGCCCATGACCCACTGGTCGTGCCCGGGGAGGAAACGCACCGTGTTCGAGGGCCGCTCCACTATGAGCGAGTCGACGTCCTCCCCCACGACGTACGCCGTGGTGCCGTCGACGTCGACGGCCACGAGCTTCTCGCGGAGCTCGAACAGCCACCCGTCGAGTCGTTTCCGGCCGGCGCTCAGGCCGTTGCCGAGCCAGTAGTGGATGTGGTCGAGCGTCGCCGGCCCGTAGGTCCGCAGGTACGCCGTGATGCTCCGCGGACCCGCGTCGTCGAGCTCGGGGATGCCCCGCCACCTCGGGTTGAGGTCGAGTCGCTGAAAGGTGTGCTGGCCGTGGCGGGGTGGCCCGAAGCTCATGTCGCCCTGCCAGGTCAGCGGCTTGACGAGGGTTCCCGCGCCCTCGTCGAAGACCGGTCCCAGGTGTCGGTAGGCAGGCTGTCCGGTCAACACGTCACCCAGCTCGGCGATGGTCAGCGGCCCGTCAATGAGCGCCTCGCGCACCGCCGCCCGGAACTCCGGCCAGTCCGCTGCGGTCAGTCGGTAGTGCTCCACCCAGCTCGGCAGCTGCCACTGGCGCCCCGCCGATCTGAGGGCGAGGTAGATGCCGCCGTCCTCGGGGGACAGGTAGTGCATCGACCCGCGGAAGGCGAACGCCTTGATCACCGTCCCGTCCGCCAGCGCCTGCGCGAGCTCCCCAGACCGCGACGTCGTACGGCGCACCCTCACGGCCAGCTCGGCGAGGGACTCGTCCATCGACAGCACCGCACCGAGCCGGCGTACGACGCCGGCCACCGACTCCGAGCCCACCGGCTGCAGCAGGTGACGCTCCAACCGCCACGCGAGCGCCTGGCTCCACGTGACCGAGGCCTCGAAGGGAGTGGTCATGTCCGTAGCCTCGCATCCGTTGTGGAGCGGGGTGAGCCTTGTCGGTGTGACCTGCCACGATTGTCGCCATGGTGGCATGGCACGAGATGGAGGCGGACGAGCCAGAGTTCGCCGCCCGCGTACGAGCACTGTTCCAGGCTCGCAAGCACAAGACCATCGCGACGCTGCGCGCAGACGGCTCGCCTCGCATCAGCGGCATCGAGACCCAGATCGACACGGAGGTGACCTTCGGCTCGATGGAACGCTCACGGAAGCTGGCGGACCTGCAGCGTGACCCCCGGCTCGCGCTGCACAGTCCCTCGGTCGACCCGCCCGAGGACGATCCCGGCGGATGGCTCGGAGAGGCCAAGATCTCCGGGCGGGCAGTTCCGACCGTCGACGGGTTCAGAGTGGACATCTCCGAGGTGGCGCTGACCTATCTCGACCATGGGTTGGTGATCGAGTCCTGGCATCCCGGGCGCGCGCACACCACACGGGTGCGCGACTGACCGGGGTCCGCGACCGGAACAGCGACCTCGCCTGCGCGACGTCGCACACGGGCGTCAGCTCTCGACGAGTGTGGCGAGTCGATCGACCGATGCCCGCAGCCTCTCGGACGTGGTCGCCCTCGCCCGCGCGACTCGTCGGCCATCGTCGACACCGGCTCGGTCTACACCTGACGCGCACGCCTCGACCGAACGACGGCAGGTGCTGCGGCGGCTCGGCCCGGCGGTGCACGCCGCCCTCGTCCGCTGGGCCGCATGCCGAGCGCGGCGGGTCCCGTGCGCAAGCGCGGCCGCCTCCGCGACGGCTGACCACGCTCGCCACGGCGTGGTCTCGCCATCCGACAGCCCGAGGTTCTCGCCGCGATCCGGAAGGCGAATGTCCGCAATGTTTCCTAGGGTGGCGGAGCATCTCGAGGAGAAGGTCACCCGGACCGAGCCGGGGTGGCCGCGGCTCGTGGACTTCCCGCTGGCCCAGTGCCAGTTCATCGTGGTCAACGAGGAATGGCACCACCGGCTCTACGCCGAGCGCGACACCGACGCGCTCACGACGACGACACAGGAGAGCTGAGATGGACATCGTGCTGATCGCCGGAATATGGCTGGACGGCTCCGCCTGGGACGCCGTCGTGCCCGAGCTCGAGAGCCTCGGCCACCGACCGGTGCCACTCACGCTGCCCGGCCAGGGTGACGGGAACGAGGGCGCCACGTACCAGGACCAGGTCGCCTGCGTGCTGGCGGCCGTCGACGCCGCCGCTGGCCCCGCCCTCGTGGTCGGCCACTCCGCGGCCGCGACGCTGGCGTGGGTGGCGGCCGACGCCCGACCCGAGAAGTTGGCGCGGGTGGCCTTGATCGGTGGTATGCCCGAGCCCGACGGGGAGACCTACTTCGGGTTCTTCGAGCCGGTGGAGGGCGTCGTGCCGTTCCCAGGGTGGGAGCCGTTCGAGGGTCCGGACTCCGACGACATGTCACCCGAGCAGAAGGCGCGCACGGCCGCGAGCGCGATCGCCGTGCCGGCCGCCATCACCCAAGGCACCGTGCACCTCACCGACGAGCGCCGCTACGACGTACCGATCAGCCTGATATGCCCGGAGTTCACGCCCGCCCAGGCCAAGGAATGGGTCGAGGGCGGCGACGTGCCCGAGCTGGCCAAGGCCTCCCATCTGGAGTACGTCGACATCGAGTCTGGCCACTGGCCGATGTTCACCCGGCCGCGAGAGCTCGCGCGGATCCTGGCCGACTGCGCCGACAGGTGAGGCGCTCAGCTGCGTGAGCACCCGGCGCTGAAGCTCTGGTCACCCCGCCGCAGTCGGGCGGGCTCGCATGACGCGGAACTCGTTGCCGTCCGGGTCGGCGAGCTCGACGCCCTCGTGGACGCCTGCCAGACGCGTCGCCCCGAGCGACGTCAGCCTCGCGATCTCGGTCTCGAGATCGGCGACGGACAGCTCGAACCGTTGGCGGTTCCGCCCCTGTCTGGGAGCCAGAGGCGGGCCGCCCCACGCCAGCTTGGTACCGCCGGACGGCGACTGGATGGCGGTCTCCTGGTCCTGGTCCCACACCAGCGGCCATCCGAGAACCTCGTGCCAGAACATCCCGACTGCTCGGGAACCGTCGCAGGCGACCTCACCGAGAGGACCGCAGCCGGCGAGGAAGCCGTTGCCGGCCTCGATCACGCAGAGCTCGTTGTCGCCCGGATCGCTCAGCACGACGTGCTCCTCCTCGGGCAGCTGGCCGACATCTCGGTGGCGTGCGCCGATGCTGAGCGCCTTCTCGACCGTGGCCCGCTGCCCCTCGGGACTGGTACTGGTGAGGTGCAGATGCAGTCGGTTGGGCCCGGGCTCTTGGACGGACGCAGCCACGAAGCGCAGCCCGACCTGCGTCTCGTCGCCCGGCAGCAGCACCCCGCCATCCTCTTCGACGACCTCCCGGCCGAGCATCTCGGCCCAGAAACGGCCCACGGCTGTCGGCTCCCGAACGTCGAAGGCCACTGCTACAAGGTGTGCAGACACCCTTGCCACACTAGACGCTCTTCGTCGCTCCTCGGGCCTGACGTCGTGTCGCCAGGTCACAGTAGGCTCTTGCCATGTTCGGAGTCGGACCGGCTGAAGCGATCATCCTCGTCCTCGTGGTGGTCGTCGTGCTGTTCCTCGCCGGGCGACTGTTGCGCGGACTGCTACGGCTGGGGCGGCGCTAGGTTCGACGTGAGCTCCCTGGGCGGGCAGAGATGCCCCTTGCGTTCGATCGAATCGTTGCCTGAAGAGCTCCGATTCTCCCGCTACGCAAGGGCATTCTCGTTCTACGCCACGCTCGACTGACTCACCTCATCGGTGTATCCGGGCTAAGGTCGAGCACGTGCACGAACACAAGCGATTCGACGACGCGGCGGCGACGTGGGACGACGACCCCGGCCGCGAGAAGCGACAGGTCGCGGTGGCCAAGGCGATCCAGGAGGCCGTGGACCTCGGCCCCCGAATGAAGGCTCTCGACGTCGGCGGCGGCACCGGTCGGCTGAGCATCCTGCTCGCCGACCAGGTGGGCTCCGTGGTCGTCACCGACCCGTCCGCCGGCATGGTGCAGGTCGCACGGGCGCGGATCGGGGCGGCCGGGTTCCGTGACCGGCTGCGCGCCGTCCAGGCGGATCTGACGACAGACCGGCTCGAGGGCAGCTTTGACGTGGCGTGGAGCTCCATGGCGCTGCACCACGTGCAGGACCTGGACGGACTGCTGCGCTCCCTCGCGGGCCTCTTAGCCGCCGGTAGCCGGCTGTGCATCGCGGACCTCGACGAGGATCCCGATGGCGCCTTCCACGCCGACAAGGTGGACTTCGACGGGCACCACGGGTTCGACAGGGAACGCCTCGCCGAACGGTTGGCTCGTGCCGGCTTCGCCGACATCAGCTTCGTCGACGTCACGACGATCCTCAAGAGCGACCGTGAGTTCGGCATCTTCCTGTGCACGGCGACCAAGTCCCGCGAGCCCGATGGAGAAGCCTGAGCAGTCAAGCGACTCAGGCGAGACGGAAGGCGGCTGCCAGGGTCCGGTGGATCGTGGCGATGGTCGTGACGTCCAGCGGACCGTCCGAGCGGAGCCGGGGTAGAGCTTCTCGGGCCACAGCGCTTCGACCCCGCGCGAGGTGAACGATGCTCCGATGAGAGGCCGTCGGCTTCGACGAAGCACAGCACGCCGTGAACCGGCACGGAGCCGTCGAGATGGTCCCGGACGACCGCGATCTGTTGGGAACCGTCGACCACGGAGGTGCGGTCCCTGCTCCCGAGAATGAGCTTCTCCACTCGCGCGCGCACCCGTCGACCTCGTACGTCGAGGTGCGGGCGGCCGCGGTACCTCTTGGCGTCGATGACGTAGACGCCGGTGGGCGTGACGGCCAGATGGTCGATGTTGGCTCGGCACGTGCCGGCGTAGCGAAGGCGCATCCGCTTCTCGTCTCGCCCCGACTCCTCATGCACGCTGACACGGTAGAGGCGAACGGGTGGAGGCGCAGGAATCCCCCCGCTACCTCGCTCCGCCGTCCTCCGGTGAACCCGAGCCGAACAGCCGGCGCCACCACGACCTCCCGGGAGATCCTGGCGGTCGACTTGCCCGCTCCCACTCGGACTTGGTCACCAGCTGGCCGGCCGCCCGCTCCTTCGCGACACACTCGGTATGCGCATGACGGCGACGGTCGCGGTCACCCTCCGGGGACAGCAGAGTGTTGGGCTGCATCGCCAGCAGGTAGCCATGGCAGATCGGGCACGTGTAGGTCTTCGCCTGCCTGCCTCTTGCCGGGCGCATGTCCCACCAGCGCACGGGATCCGCCATCCGGCAAGACTACGACCAGCAGGGTTGACTGGTCCCATGACCACTCGGCTGCTGATCATCGCGGACACCCACATCCCTCGGCGAGCGCAGCGGCTGCCGCCTCAGCTCGCGGCGGCTGTCCCCCGCGCCGACGTGGTGATCCATGCGGGCGACTGGGTCGACGTCTCGGTCCTCGACGATCTCGAGGCCAGGGCCGCACGGCTCGTCGGCGTCTACGGCAACAACGACCACGGGGTCCTGCGTGAGCGCCTTCCCGAGGAGGCCCAGGTCGAGATCGAGGGGATCCGGTTCGGAGTCGTCCACGAGACAGGCTCGAAGGCCGGCCGAGAGTGGCGCTGCGCGGAGCGGTACTCGGACCTCGACGTCCTCGTCTTCGGTCACAGCCACATCCCGTGGGACACCACAACGCCCACCGGGCTGCGGTTGCTGAACCCTGGATCCCCCACCGACCGCCGTCGCCAGCCGCACGCGACGTACCTCACCGCGACCGCCGACGACCGCCGGCTCTTGGACGTCACGTTTCACGAGCTGCCACGAGCCGACCCGACCCGTCGGTGAGGGCGCCGACGAGTCGGGCCCGGCTACCGGTAGACCCGCACGTCGGCGATCTGCCACCAGTGGCTGTCCCGGTCAGCTCGCCCGCACGTAGCGGATCGGCTTGTGCGGCACGGTGAGCGTCGTGAGCTGACCGCTGCCGGTGCCGTCCCGCGAGACGGTCCAATGCGTGCCGTCCGTGCTGACCGACACCTGGTAGGCGCGTAGTCCTGGGACTGCACGACGTCGTTCGGCCAGCCGTACGACGAGGGGCCGGCATCGAGGACCACCTGCCGGATCCGTCGAGCCGCAACGCGACCGTGCGGGACCTGTTCGTCAAGGACGGGCTGTCGTTCCTGTGCCAGCCGATCGGGTCCTCGGACTTCGTCGACGGACCTGACTACACCTTCGACGACATGCCGGCGGGGGCTTCGGACTACATGGTCGCAGTAGGTCACCGTCTTGTCAGCCACGTGGCAGCGCGTGAGATCGGCCTGCCCCCTGCGCCCTCGCAACGGAAGCGGTCGAAGCTGGCCCTCAGTGCCCCGTGAGCGTCGAGGGAGAGGTGGACCACCTCTTGGATTCGCCACGTCGAGCCGTCTGAACCAGTGATCTTCCCGTGCGTGGTGGTCGTGACCACCCGGTCAACTTGGCCGTCGTCGAGGAAGAACCCGGTCTGGTGCTGGATGTAGCTGCCGGCGTAGGCCACCGCCGCTGGGTCATCGGGTGTGAGCGTCACGGTCGCGGTGACGTCGGTGGTGGCGTGCGCGCTGCCGTCGACCTTCATGATCCCCGAGAGCTGCAGGTGCCGGTCCTCTTCGAGGGCGCCGGTGAAGTCGGGGCAGCCGGCTCCGAGGCCGTTGACGCTCGTGAAGACGGGGTCCTCGTCGTAGCTGAAGGTCAGGTGCTGCACACCGCTTTCGGCGTACGACGGCGCGGCGAGGGAGCTTGCGACGGCGACCGTGACGGCGATGAGTGCGGCGCGCCGCCTCATGCCGTGCGCCGATGCGCGAGGCGGCGGACCACGACGGCCAGGCTCGTGACAACGAAGATCAGACGGCCAGCAGGAAGCCGAACCAGGTGATTCGCCGACGATCAGCCACGCGCCGGACGTGGCGTCTTTGACGGTGGGGATGCCGCTGAACATGAAGAGCGCGAAGGGCGGTCTGCTCTTCCCCGGCGACCGCACCGACCACATGAGCGTCCGCCACCTGATGGACCGCTACCGCCCGGCCCGCGAGAACGCCGGTCGCCCGGACCTGACCATCCACCACCTGCGCCACACCGCGCTCACCCTCGCCGGCCAGCACGGGGCGACGGCTGCAGAGCTCCAGGCTCGCGCCGGCCACTCATCGCAGGCCGCGATGGCGATCTACCAACACGCCACCCTCGACCGGGACCAAGCGCTCGCGGAGAAGATCGGCGCAACGTATGACGCATGGCACAAGAACCGCAGATCATGATCGTTTCGTTGGCAGTCTCGGGAGTGTGAACTACAGTTGACAGCGATGAACGTCGTCACGACGGACGTCTACGAAACATGGCTGTGAAAGCTCAAGCGGAAGGATCCACGCACAGCAGCGCGGATCCAGATGCGGGTCGACCGACTCGTCGCCGGGAACCCCGGCAATGCAGAGGCGATCGGCAGCGGGCTCTCGGAGCTACGGATCCATCATGGCCCGGGCTACCGGGTCTACTACAGGCAACAAGGCGACTTGCTGTAGATCCTGCTCTGCGGCGGCGACAAGTTCACCCAGGCCAAGGACGTCGAGAAGGCCCACGAGATCGCGAAGGAGTGGGAGAACAATGGCAAAGACCGAGTTCAAGCCCTACGACTCGGCGGACTACCTGAACTCGCTCGAGGACATCGGCTACTACCTCGAAGCCGTCCTCGAGGAGGCGGGCGATGACCCGGCGTTCGTGACTCAGGCACTCGGCAACATCGCCCGCTCGCAGAACTTCAGCGAGCTTGCCCGCAAGGTCGGGATGAGCCGCGAGGGTCTCTACAAGGCGCTCTCGACCGACGGCAACCCCAGTTTCGCGACGATCATGAAGGTCGCCAAGGCGCTTGGCCTCAAGATCGAGTTCCACGCGGTCGCCTAGCCACACGATGATGCGGTCGCCCGTGTCTGGTTCCTCTCGAGTACCGGGCCTGCCCGCGTCCTACCGGCCCAGAATGGACTACCTCCCGAGCGGGTCAGGATGCCGTTCCCAGATGACCCCCGGGTCCCGGGGAGGCGTCCGGACGGGCCATCCGGGAGGCGCGGCCACCGGGTCCCGCCGCCCTGGCCACGTGACCTGCGGGTTCTCGCTGGGGTTCCTCATGTGGGACTCCGGAAAGGCTGTCGAGAGCGGCGCGTGATGCTCCTATCGGCCGTCAAGGCCGACGGGGACTCAGCGCTGCAAGATCAGCTGCCAGGCGAATCCCACACGGTTGAACGGCTCCCGGTCGCAGAGCTCCCACTCGAGCGCCAGGAGGTTTTCGAAGAAGGCCGGGTCGTGCTTGGCGGTGTTGTCGACGAGCGGGTCGTTCGCAATCCGATTGCCGTAGACCCCGACGGGGGTCATGCCCACCTCGGTTGCCTCGCTGACGATGGCGTCGACGCTACCTTCCTAGCGTCCGCGCGGTAAGTCGCCGTGTGCGACGTCCGATCTGCCGCGAGTCGAGCAACTCGCGTGACGATCCGCCTGTGGCACGCTCTTCGTGCCGATCGACCCAGTGGTCAGCGGTCGGCCTACCGTGACCGTCATGGTCCTCGCGTACGACGACGTTCGGAATCTCCCGTTGCCCGACCTGAGCTTGCGGTTGCTCCAGTCGCTCGGTGCCGAGCCGAACTTTAACAACCTCATCCAGGGGTTCAGACAACGCGAGGGGTACGGGACTCCACAACCGTCTGACATGAACGTCATGCTGGCCCGCCTCTCTGACGCTTGGGCGTGGCTGGAGTCCCACGCCCTCGTCGGCCCGTCTGCGCAGAATCCACCGGGTGGTTGGCAGCGCGTCACCTCTGCCGGCGCCGAGGTTGCTAGCGATCCCAACGCCGTCGCGAAGGTGTGGGCCGCCGACCGACTCGCCGGTGACCTGCATCCGGCGCTGTCCTCGGCCCGATCCAACTTCGCGCTCGGGGACTACGAGACGGCGTCGTTCGCGGCCATGAAGGCCGTTGAGGTCGAGGTACGGCGGGTCGCCGGCCTACCGAACGAGTTGTTGGGGGTCAACCTGATGCGGAAGGCCTTCAGTCCTAAAGACGGTGTCCTCCGCGATCCCGGGGCAGAAGGCGGCGAGCAACAGGCAACTGCTGATCTTTTCGCCGGCGCTATCGGCGCCTACAAGAACCCGGCCAGCCACAGAGCCGTCAAGTTCGACGACCCGGTGGAAGCAGCAGAAGTGCTCCAGTTGGCCGATCTGCTGCTGCGCATAGTCCAAAGGGCCGAGGCTCGCCTCCACGTGTAGGCCCGGACCTCCACGAGAGCGGTCGTCTTCGTTGACGTCTCCCAGCCGACTGACTGAGGCAGCCGACTCACTGAGGGCAGATCCTCATGAAGCCGGGGCGATGCCTCCAGGCCAGCTGGCTGCCGGACCCCGTTCCCCGAGGGAACTGACATGGTGCACTCGCAGCGCTGCGGTCTGTCGGGCCAAGTGTCCGCGAAGGCCACTCAGTCACTCCCTCGGTGTTCCGGCCGATGTACTTATATCGGTTCAAGACTTGTCCGACATGGGTGGTCCAGCGGAACCCTCGTGCAAGCAACTCGCGTAACGCCTTCGCGTCGCCGGGAAGTCCGCTCCGGCATGCTCGACCGGTCGCCGGGGTTCAGCCCCTGAGCCGGTAGATCGTATCGCCCGTGTTGGCGTCGACTACGCGCCCGTCATCACGTACACGGAATCGGGTTTCGCCGGAGTTGGCGTCCACCACTCTGCCGTCGTCGCGGACGCGGAAGGACGTTTCGCCAGAGTTCGTGTCGACCATCCGGTTGCCGCGCACGCGGAATCGTGTCTCACCCGAGTTCGCGCTGACCGCCCGATGGCCGTCCCAAGTCTCTTCGCTCATGAGCGGAAGTCTGCCAGGGCGTAACGACATTCTTGCCACCTCAGGACTGGAAGCAGCGGCTCGACCTCGGGTGCTGGACTGGTCCTTGGTCGGCCACCGTCCTGATAGCGGATCCCGCTGTGGTCACGCTCCGCGTGACGATCCTCACCGGGTCGCTCCGCGAGCCCATCGCTCAGGGGGCAGTGGGCATCGGCTCGGGCTGAGTTCTTACCGCACCGGACTGAGACCGGGGTGCCTTCACGTGGAGCCACATGCTCATGGATCCCACTTTGAGCGTGGCCATTCTCATTGTGCCTCGAGAGTTCTTGTGTGGGATGAGCTGTCAGGAGGCCGCGGCGGGCCCGCCGCTGGCGAGGCGGCGGGCCTGCCGTGGCTGTTGGTGTGTCGGCTGAGCTCTCAGCGTCGGCGCAGTGCGAGTCCGAGCCAGGTGAACCAGACGATGAGTCCGATCCCGAAGATGGACGTCGCGGCCTCGGCCGCGATCGGGATCACGGTGACCATCCCGACGGCCGCGAGACCGAGTGCGAGCCCGCCCAACCCGGCCGAGAGGGCGCGGGTCCGCAGCGCGGCGAGTCCGACCACGGCCGCCCAGAGGGCGCCGGCGACCTCGATGCCGCCGCCGAGTGCGTCTTGGACCACGCTGGTCGAGACCCAGGTGCTCAGAGCGAGGTCTTGGTCCTGGGCGTAGAGGGTCACCGCGGCGTGCTGCCCGACGAGGGCGATGCTCCCGCTGGCGACGAGCAGTCCCGACCAGATCAGCCCGAGTGCGGTGGAGAACCGGCCCAGCGTGGGAGCCGCGGCCAGTCGCTGGCCGACGCCGAGCGAGACCAAGGCCATCGCGACTCCACCGAGGAGGTAGAGAACCAGGTACCAGCCGGCCAGCACGGCATGGTGGTCCAGGAGGAAGCCGAGCGAGCCCGCGGGGTCCTCCACGGGCCCGGTCAATCCGCGAGGGACGAGGTAGGCGGCCATGACGAGGAAGCCCACGACGTAGGTGCCGGCAACGACCTGAGCGGCGGTGCCGCCGGCGCGGATCAAGCCGGGCGACGTTCGGGGCGAGGAGGGGGGAGGAGGGACCGGAGCCTGTCCGGCCGTGGCGGCGGTGTCGAGTGCGGTGGTAGCGGTGTGTCGTCTCATGCATCGATCCTCTGGGAACTGGCGCGCCGCCACATCGGAGTCAGGGCCGCAGTCGTCTCGTCCCTGAGGCCGGACCGAGCTGGCCGAAAGTACCATCCGGTCACCGGTGTCGGCGGCTTAGGATGGCGCGATGGGCGGAGGTGCGCTGCGTGCGCTCTGGGACGAACCGCGGGTGATCGCTCCCGCGGGGTCAGCGTGGTGGGACCGTGCCCTGGTCGCCGGGTTGGTCCCGGTCACGGTGCTCGAGGCCGGGCTTCGCGAGGACATGGTGTGGCCGCTCTGGCACGCGGGGTGGGCGCTGGTGTGTGTCGCCACGCTGTTGTGGCGACCTCACCATCCGCTCGCGATGCTCATCGTGGCCTTCGGCGCCCAGACCGTCGCCGGAGTGGTCCCCGCGCTTGCCGGGGAGCCGAACAGCGTGCTCGATGTCACCGCCGTCGTGCTGCTGTTGGCCTACTCGTTGGGCCGCTGGGCCAGCGGGCGCGCGGTGGTCGCGGGCAGCTGCTTCCTGCTGGTGGCCCACCTGACCCGTGAGCCCCTCTACGGCTCCAGTGGCTCCTCGATGGCAGTCGGTGTGGGCGCGCTGATGCTGCCGGTCGCCATCGGTGCTCTGATGCGGTTCTGGGCTCGGTCCCAGGTGCGCGCCCGCGAGGAGATCAGGGCACGCGAGCGTGAACGGCTGGCCCGCGACCTTCACGACACCGTCGCCCACCATGTCTCCGGCATCCTGATGCACGCTCGGGCTGCCAAGGTCCGAGCCCGCACCGACCCCGGCGCCGCCGCCGAGGCGATCGACGGGGTGGAGGACGCCGCCGCGCGGACCCTGGACGACATGCGGGCGATGGTGGCACTGCTGCGCCAGGACGAGCAGGCCGGCGACGACCGGAGTCCGACCTACGGCATCGCGGACATCCCGCGGCTCGCACGTGAGCACGGCCCCGGCCCTCGGGTCGTCGTCCAGACCTCCGGCGACCTCGACCGACTGCCGGCGCCCGTGGGATCAGCCCTGTTCCGAGCGGCACAGGAGGCGGTGACGAACGCCGGCCGTCACGCCCAGGACCCCACCATCGTCTCCGTCGACCTACGCGGCGACGAGAGCACGGTGAGGCTGCGGGTCCACGACGACGGGAGCCCGGCGACCTCGGGACGCGGGCGACGCGCGAGCCCGTCCTACGGTCTGGTCGGCATGCGGGAACGTCTGTCGCTGCTGGGTGGCGCCGTCAGCGCCGGCCCCGATCCTGAGGGCGGCTGGACTGTCGAGGCAACGGTCCCGGTCGCCACGGTCGACACCGAGGCCGGCTCATGACGGCGCCGGTGCGGGTGCTGATCGCAGACGACCAGGACATGGTTCGCGTGGGCCTCGCCACGATCCTCGATGCCGAACCGTCGATCGACGTCGTCGGGCAGGCCTGCGATGGGCTCGAGGCCGTCCAACAAGTCCGGACGCTGCGTCCTGACGTCTGCCTCTTCGACATCCGGATGCCGAACCTCGACGGGATCGAGGCCACCCGACAGGTCGCCGGGCCCCACGTCGAGGACCCGGTTCCCGTCATCGTGATCACCACCTTCGACCAGGACGAGTACGTCTACGACGCACTGCGCGCCGGCGCCCGCGGCTTCCTCCTCAAGGACGCCGACCCCGACCTCCTGGCCCGTGCCGTTCGATCCGCCGCGACAGGCGAGGCCCTGATCGCGCCAGCCGTCACGGCTCGGCTCCTGGCGACCTTCGCCTCGTCCCGCGGCGAGGCAGTGGCGGAGCCTGTCGAGCCGTTGACCAACCGAGAGGAGGGTGTCCTCGATCTGGTCGCCGCCGGCCGAACGAACACCGAGATCGCCGAGGAGCTCTACCTCTCGCTCAGCACCGTCAAGACCCACATCAGCGCACTCATGACCAAGCTCTCGGCACGCAACCGCGTCGAGATCGTGATCTGGGCCTACGAGAGCGGCCGGGTCGACGCTCAAGGGCACCCCTGAGCCACCCCAACTAGTAGTGCGTCAGGGTGCCGCCACGCGCCCGTGACGTGAACGGCCCTCGCGCGCGACCACCCCACCTGCCGCTTCCCGGGTGACCAACCTCGCTGGGCACCGGTTTCTCCGAGCACACATGGTGTGGCGCCTCGGATCCCCATTTGACGTTCGGCTTGCGGGATGGAAAGTGGCCGAGAACCTTCGACCTTGCGCCCAGATAGGGCTACGTCCGATCGTCCGCGGCGGGACTGGCTCGCAACGTAGGACCGGACCTGCCGGTGTAGGCCACTGCGAGCCTGAACACGGACCACAGCACACCCGTCACCGCGGTGGCGACCAGGGTCAGCACGAGGTCGGGGGCGAACAGGCGCAGCGTGCCCAGCGGGGTGCCGAACAGGTTCGACACCAGGCCGAGAAGGACCCACGCCGCGGCGAGTGTGGTGAGCAGTGGGAACCACAGGCTGAACAGGCCGGGAAGAGCCCGACCTCACCTTGGCGCGAACCTTGGTGCGGCGAAGCCAGGCCCAGACCATGCTGAGGGGGTAGATGATCGGCAGGGCCACGAGACCGATGAACAGGGCCTTTCGGGACCACCCGGATCCGTCGACGTCGTCGTCGAGGCCGAGCGCCCGGTCGGCGATGCCGACGCGGAGGTGGCCCGTCTCTCCGAAGCCGAATCCACTGCCGCCGTTGACGAGCACGACCGCTGCCTTCTTCTCGGCGGGGACCATCATCGCGAGGGTCTCGACGCCGGGGCTGGACCCGTCGTGCCACACCGCCCCGGTGCTGGGCTCCAGCTTCCAGCCGAAGCCGTAGGACGGCGAGGCAGCGCTGGCCGGGCGCATCATCAGCGCCTTGCCTTCGGCGCTCAGCACGTCGTCTTCGCCGTTCATCATCACCTGCAGGTAGCGCGCCAGGTCGGTGGCGCTGGCCACGATCCCCCCCTGCGGAGCCGTTGCCCGGTCGGTCGGTCCGTCGGGCATCGGCCGCTTGGTGCCGAACCACGGCCGGTGCCCGGTCGCCATGCCTTCGTGGACCTCGCCGTCGGCGACGAAGCTGTGCTCCATCCCGACCGGCTCGAGGATGTGCTGCGCGACGTAGGCCTGGAACTCCTGCCCGCTCACGACCTCGACCACGCGACCAAGAATCTCGTAGTTCGCATTCGAGTACTCCCACTGCGTGCCGGGTGCGCCTGCTGGCGTGACCGCCGCGAGTTGTTCCACCCCGCGCGCAAGTTCATCCCCCTCGCCGGTCGGGTCCGGATGCGCGGCGTTGCCCTGCCCCGTGGAGAAGCCGCTCGTGTGGCTGAGCAACTGCCGGATGGTGATGACCCCGGCGGGCCGGCCCGAGAACACGTCGAGATAGCGAGAGACCTCGCTGTCCAGGTCGATCTTGCCCGCCTCGACCAGCTGCATGACGGACAGTGCCGTGAAGCTCTTGGAGATCGAGCCGATCACGAACGGGGTGTCCGGCGTGACCAACACCTCGCCTCCGAGCCTCACCACGCCCCGCGCACCCGCCGTGGTGATGCCGCCGTCGGCCACGACTGCGTAGGCCAGACCGGGTACGCCGGAAGCAGGCATTTCGCTGTCGATGAAGTCGTCGATCGATCCCTCCGGCACACTCGCGGGAAGGAGGGCACTGACACCGAGTGCGAGGACCGCCAGAAGTGTCCGCACCGAATCATCTCCCCGCTCATGTTGCCTTCACGGACAGTGGGTTGAACTCGCCCGTTCGGCCCGAGCACCACCGTCGCGGCGCCTCGGACCCGTTCGACGACGCCCCGCCAGACTCCCTCAGGACGCTCAGTGTGGTCAAGCGACTGCCGGGGCGCACGACGGCCAGCAGCACGTGGCGGTGTGTCAAGCAGCCGCGTGCCGACTCCCCGGTGGAGCCGTCCCAGCGCGGCCGGTCGGGGTGGGGTGTGACTGGCGTACGACACGGTAGCCATGCGATGCAGGCCAGCTGAGGGGCGGACAGTCGGAAGGCTCCTGCCGCGCGGCCGTCGGGTGCGTCTGGCTCAGGCGGGCACAAGGCCGTGGCGCGCGCGGCGAAGCATTACCTCACGCAGTCCGGTGGTGAGTACCCAGACCACGAGCAACCAAGTCAGTGCCTGGTCGCCGAGGTCGAAGCGCCTGTCCACGAGCAGCACCGCGCCGGTAAAGATCGCGGTGATGAGCAGGTAGGTGCCCACGGCCAGGCGCTCTTTGCGCGTCCTGACCACGGAGTTCTTGTCAAACTCCGCGCTGAGGTCGGTGGGCGCCCCGAAGGATCCCAGCGCCGATGCGAAGGCGTCGCCTGTGGCGGCACCGTGGTCGATGCGGTCCTGTGCACTGGAGCGCACGTGGTCCGCGAGCTCGCCCAGGTGGGGGGCGAGTTCGGGGTGGGTGGCGTGCAGCTGGTCGGTCCACTGGCTGATGAGTGCCTCAAGCGATGGCATGGGTTCCTCCTGGGTTCGGGCCGCGCAAGGCGGCGAGGGTTGACGAGATCAGGTCGAAGTCGCGCGACTGGGCGTCTAGGTGGTCGCCTCCCGCGGTCAGCAGGCGGTAGTACTTTCTGACCCGGCCGGCGTCCGACGTTGCTTGGTAGCTCTCGATGTACCTTCGGGACTCGAGGCGGTGCAACAGCGGGTACAGCATCCCCTCGGTCCACTCGAGCCGTCCTCCCGACGCCGCCTTGATGTCCTGCAGGATGGCGTATCCGTAGCTGTCGCCGCGGCGAAGCACGGCGAGCGCGAGTGGAGTGGCAGAGGCGGCCACGAGGTCCTTGGCAAGTTTCACTTGGTCTCACCTTGTCGACGGAGGGATACCTAGAACTGGCAGGTACTATACCCAACAGTGCGAGGTATGCAAGACGCTGGCGAAGAGGGGCGCCCATGGTGGGGCGAGGTCACGCTCGGACATCGGCAGCGTCGGGCGGTTCGCACCACGCGTCACATCGCCGCCTGTCCGCGCGGGCTCGAGCTACCGGATCTGGCGAGATCCGGGCGTCGAGAGCCCGATAGAAACGGCCGACGGCCCGCCGCGGCGCTGATCCTTACCAGCTCGTGCTGTTGACCATCGATCAGTGGTCAAGTTGGCGACGGCCGTACCGCGGCGTCACCGGACTGACACCATGGGTCATCGGCCTCCGGCTCGTTGGAGCGCGCAGCCGTTCGCCGCGCAGGCCGACGCAGTCGTGGGCCCAGAAGACGTCGGAGTAGACAACGCGCATCCAGTCCTCGTACGTCGACAGCCGGGCGACCTGGAACGCGCCCGGCGGGCACCGCAGCGTGGGCGGCCGGACGCCCAGCCGCTCGGCGTCGTCGAAGCCACGCGCACCAACCGCTCAGGCGCGTCCAACCGGCAGCCGCTGAGCATCACGTGCCCGACGACCCGATCGCCTTCCGAATCATCGACGGTGGCCACCAGTGACAGTGGCGGCAACGGCGCTCGGGCGGTCCGCAGGTCGTCGACCAGGCCCGGCACGCGGTCTTGGATGGCCGAACGCGCGGGCGTGAAGTTCCCGCACCGCCGCGTGATCGTGTTCCTGCTCCAGTCGCACGTCATGTCCCGTCACGGCCGCAAGGTTAGCTGTGACGCCGCCGCGTAGTCGGGGACTTCTGTTCGACCTCAAGGGCCTTGGTGGCGCGTCAATGCCGACACCGAGACGGTGATCGGCAGCTGACCGTGCGCGGCGTAATCGCCATCCGGATGCGACTTCGCGCTCGTCACCATGCTGGGCCTGCACTGGCACCTCACCGGCCACCCGCATGTGCCGATGAGCGGTGAGGCCCATTGCCGCACGACGAGGGATAAGAGACGATCCAGGCGGGGGCGCGGTTATGCAGGTGCGACCAGGGGCAGTGATCCGGGGCGTTGGCGTGGCTGGCTCCTACCTCGCGACTGACACGTCGAAGCGCTCGGCCATCCTGCCCGCGGCCTACGCGAGCAGCTGGCTCGTGAACAAGCCCGGCCTGCAGGTCTTCATGATCATCCCCGACACGGACGAGCCGTGGAAACGCGGCTCGGTGTCCTTCTCGACGGCCGTGGCGTCGTGGTCGACCGCGATGCTGGCCGCCACGACAGCCCTCCGTCGCACGAAGCTGCCGACACCGATCGGTGCGGTCCTGCTCGGAGGCGGTTTCATGGTGATCGACTCGCTTCTCGCCTTTCTCGGCGAGAAGCGCGATGCGTCCAAGGCTGCGGAGGCTGAGGCAGTGGCCCAATTCGTTGACGGTGAAGAGGGCTGACGCGAGTCCTCGCAGCGAGCACCCCTCGATTGAGGCGTCCGGACATACCGCGACCCGCGCGTCCGCTCAGCCGATGTGCGAGCGTGCCGAAGATGCGATTCGAGACCGGACTGCAGGACTAGGGTCGAAGGATGCAAGCAGACGACAACCGCCCGAGCGGAGCCAAGGTCACGAAGGACTACAGCAGCCTTCCGCCAAACGTGCGGCTTGACGAGACCGTCGCCAGTATCGATGCCGAGCCGGTGCCGGACCCTCAAGCGGGACGGAACGTGGACCAGCACCGAGCCCTGCGCGAGGACTGACCAAGATCCAAGCCGGTCGCCACTAAGCGCGCCCGCACATGCCGCGATGAGCGCGGAGCTGACAACAATGACCATGGGAGGTCTTGCCTTCGTTCAGGGGGTAACCTGACTGCCGACGTCCATAAGAGCGTCGGTCCGGCGCTCGAGGACCGCGTGTTCTCGCCGCCCCGTGCCGAGCGAGCGCTTGCTGCGTCTACTCGCCGGGCCCGTGCCCGTTCAGATCTGCCGCGGGCCTGGCGTCACGAGCCCGAAGATGGTGAATCCGCCCGCTGTCGACGTCAAACGGTGAGTCTCCTCACCGGTGCGGCCCGGAACAGATCCGGGAGGCGCAGGCGCTGTACGAGGCATGGCTGATCTCTTCGACTCCCTGAATGTTGGCGCGTGGACGCTGCCGAACCGGCTCGTGATGGCGCCGCTGACCCGCAACCGTGCCGATGGCACGGTGCCTGGCGACCTCGCGGTGGAGTACTACTCCCAGCGCGCCTCGGCAGGCCTGATCATCACCGAGGGCAGCCAGCCCACCGCCGAGGGACAGGGCTACCTGAACACCCCCGGCTTCCACTCCGAGGAGCAGCTCGCCGGGTGGCGCCGGGTGGCCGACGGCGTGCACTCGAACGGCGGCCGGATCGTCGCGCAGCTGATGCACGTCGGTCGCATCTCCCACCCCGACAACACCGGTGGTGGGGAGATCATCGCGCCGAGCCCGGTGGCCGCCCCGAACGAGATGTTCACCGCCGACGGGATGAAGCCGTTCCCGACTCCGCGAGAGATCACCGTCGAGGAGATGCCCTCGATCGTCGAGGGCTACGTGCAGGCCGCCCGCAACGCGGTCGAGGCCGGCCTCGATGGCGTCGAGGTGCACGGCGCCAACGGCTATCTCATCCACCAGTTCCTAGCGCCTGGCTCCAACCACCGCACTGACGAGTACGGCGACTCGCCCGAGAACCGGGTCCGCTTCGCCCTCGAGGTCACCCGTGCGGTGGCCGACGCGATCGGCGCCGAACGCGTCGGCATCCGCATCTCGCCCGCCCACAACATTCAGGGCGCCACCGAGGAGGACCCGTCCGACGTCGCCGCTACCTACCGGCTCCTGGTCGAAGGCCTCGCGCCGCTCGGACTGGCTTACCTGAGCGTCCTCGCCGACCCGAAGCAGGACCTGATCCAGAACCTGCGCCGCTCCTTCGGCGGCGTGGTCATCGCCAACGACGGCTTTGGCGAGATCACCACTCGCGAGTCGGCGCAGGAGATCCTCGACAAGGACCTCGCCGACGCGGTCGCCGTCGGTCGGCTCTTCCTGGCCAACCCGGACCTGCCCGCTCGGTGGCAGACCGGCGCCGAGCTCAACGAGCCGGACCCCGACACCTTCTACGGCGGTCGCGCCGAGGGCTACACGGACTACCCGTTTCTCGACGACTGACCAAGCCGGTCGCCCGACCGCGCGGCGCCGCGAGCTCACGCAACGGGGGCCCCAGGACGACTGGGCGAGGCCGACGACGGAAGCACTGCACACGCAGGAGGCGGCGCCCTTCGAAGAGGGCCGCCTGGGGCTTCGCGCAGTCCAGCGCGCAATGACGCCCGACCCCAATGACCCGGACCAACGGACGGCAGCCCGTCGCGCGCTCCACGTCCTGTCCCGTTGCGTCGCTATGGTCCCCCCATGAAGATCACGCGGGTTGGGCCAGCGGATTGGGAGTGTTTCCGGACAGTGCTGTCCGCGTACAACCTCACGTGTCGTTCTCCGTACGACCTGACGTGTAGGTCGGTCTCGGCGAGTTGAGTCCCTTCTCGCCCTGAGTGGGGTCACCCTTCGGTTCGTCCACCGCCAAGTAGACGCAACCGAAGGGTGACCTGCTCATGATCCTGGATACGGAGTCCTGGATGAACGTTCGTCGTTTCCGCGCCCTGCATGCCGCGGGCGCTACCTATGCCGAGATCGCCCGCGAGTGCGGGTGTGACTGGCGCACCGTGAGGAAGTACCTGGCCGAGGACGCGCCCTCGGT
This sequence comes from uncultured Actinomycetota bacterium, assembly GCA_963811365.1. Lineage (GTDB taxonomy): Bacteria > Actinomycetota > Actinomycetes > Propionibacteriales > Nocardioidaceae > CAWEQW01. The sequence goes on from CAWEQW010000005.1 coordinate 201,027, forward strand.
CCCGCCGGCCAGCCCGTCGCGGGCCGGCACCCAACCGAAGGTGATCGCCCCGTTCGAGGGTGTGATCGAGGCGTCGCTGCGCGCCGACATCACGCTCAAGGCGAGCGTGGTCCATGAGCGGCTGGTCGCCGAGCACGGCTTCACCGGCAACTACCAGCGCACCAAGATGTTCATCGCCGAGGCTCGTCCGCGGATCGCGGTGGAGCTGGCTGAGGCCGATGAGAATCCGCTGCGTGGGTTGCATCGTCGGTTCGAGGTCGTCCCCGGCGCCCAGGCCCAGGTCGACTGGGGCGAGGAGGGCGACCTCCTCGGCCACGTCGGCATCATATCCGTCTATTCGTTCCACATGACGCTGTCGCACTCGCGTGACCCGTTCACCTGTTTCACCACGAGCATGGACCTGGCCACGTTCTGGGACTGCCACCGGCGCGCGTTCGCCCACTTCGGTGGGGTGCCCGGCACGATCGTCTATGACCGCACCAAGACCGTGGTGAGGAAGCACGTCGCCCCCGGCGTCGCGGTCCCGTTGCATCCCGAGGCGGTCGCGTTCGCCGAGCACTACGGGTTCACCCTCGACGTGCTGGCGGCTTACCGGCCCACTGGCAAGGGCCGGGTCGAACGCCAGGTCCTGATCGTGCGTGACCACGTGATCGCCGGACGCATGTTCGACTCGATCGCTGAGCTCGACGGCGCCTTCGCGGCATGGTTGCCGATCCGTAGGGCTCAGATCCACCGCACCCACGGCCAAGTCATCGGCGTCCGCGCCGAGTCTGACCGGGCTGCGCTGCTGCCGCTCCCGGAGCAGCCGTATCTGGTCACCGACAAGCACCTACGCCGGGTTGGGAAGGACTGCCTGGTCTCCTTTGAGGCCAGCTTCTACTCCGTGCCCGCCCGGCAGATCCGAGCCGGGCAACGTGTCCAGCTCCAAGTCGACGGGGAAGTCGTCACGATCCGTGCTCTCGGCCCCGACGGGGCCGGCTGGCTCGCCACGCATCCCAGAGCGCGCGAGCGCGGCAGCTGGGTCGTCGACCCCGCGCACTGGGACGGGTTGCCCGACGGCCACACCCGCGCCGTCGACATCACCCAGCCCACCCGACCGACGCCCTCACCGTCACCGGGTGTCGGGCTCGAGCCGCTGTCCTCGCTGCTGGCTCGGCGCCATGCCGACATCGAGGTCGCCGCCCGTCCGCTGACCGACTACGAGACCTCCACCCACACCACCGTTCACGCCGCACCGAACGCGGCACCGAACGCCGCACCGAATGGAGCCCACCGATGAACACCCCCAGCAACCTCACCTCCATTCCGGGACGCGACACCGTTGCTGTCACGGCCCACACGGTGGCCAGCCTGGCTGAGCTGCTCGCGATGTGCGAGGAGTTCCTGCGCACCGCAGGCCCGCTCGTGCACGCCGAACTGCGGGCCTACCTGAACCGGCAGGCGCCGCCGGCGGACCCGTCGTGGTTCATCGACATGCTCGGCTTCAACAGCGTCCACCTCGGCCACCTGCTGCCCGCCGCCACCGCGCCGCCCAGCGAGGACTGGCAGCGCCCCGACGGCCAGGACCAGGGGGCGTGGGCGTGAGCAGCCTGACCACCGACCGGATCCGTGACCACGCCACCCGGCTCGGCCTGACCCACCTGACCGACGTGATCACCCAGCTCGTCGAACGTGCCGAGGCCGGCCAGATGGGCTACCTCGACTTCGTCGACCTGCTCCTCGAAGAGGAGCTGGGCCTGCGAGAGGGACGCCGGTTCCGCAACGCCCTGAAGCTCTCAGGCCTGCCCCACCACAAGACCCTCGACGAGTTCGACTTCGCCTTCCAACCCGACCTCGACGCCCGCAAGGTCCGCGACCTGGCCACCCTGGAGTTCGTGAAGACCAAGTCGAACGTCGCCCTGCTCGGCCCGCCCGGAGTCGGGAAGACCATGATCGCCGTCGCCCTCGCAGTCGCGGCCTGCCAAGCCGGGTTCTCCATCTACTTCACCACCCTGGATGACATGGTCCGCAAACTCCGGACAGCCGAGGCCACCGGCAGGTTCAACCGACAACTCGCCGCGTTCCTACGCCCATCGGTCCTTGTCGTTGACGAAGTTGGCTACCTCCCGCTGGACCGAGCCGAGGCCAACATGGTCTTCCAGCTCGTGTCGCGTCGCTACGAACGCGGCTCGATGATCATCACCTCGAACAAGTCCTTCGCCGAATGGGGTGGCGTCCTGGGCGACGACGTCCTGGCCACCGCGATCCTCGACCGGCTCCTGCACCACTGCGACGTCTTGTCCATCAACGGCCCGTCCTACCGGCTCAAAGACCGCATCAACCTCGTCGCCGGAGGTGACCCCATGCCATGATCACCGTGCCGAGACCGACACGTCAGGTCGTACCCCGACCGACATGTGAGGTCGTACGCCGACAAGTGCGGCTGGCCTCCCTTTCCGACTCTCCAGCGGCCTTTGGTTCGAGATATGCCGACTGGGTTGATGCCCCCGCCGAGCGCTGGCAGTCCCGGCTCACTCAGGTGCCGCTGACCCTCTTGGCGCATGCAGCGACAGAGGTCGTCGGTGTCGCCAGCGGACAGCCCGTCGATGAGGACTGGGTTGAACTGATCTCCATGTGGGTGGCTCCAGCAGCGCGAGGTACAGGAGTCGCCCATCAACTGATCGACGCGGTGACGCGCTGGGCCGCTGAGCAAGACCGCAGGACCTACCTCATGGTTCGCAGCGACAACCTCCGCGCGCGGCGGTCGTACGAACGCGCTGGGTTCGTCGATACCGGAATCCCCGAGGGATGGCCGGTCGACGAGCCTCCGGAGCATCGGATGGAACTGCATCCCTAACGCCGCTGCCAGCGCTGGCTTACACCGCCCGATCTGCGGGATCTTCGCCGACGTAGCCCACTTCGACAGCCGCGATGACGGCATCCGGATCTGCCGCGGACAGTGGAAGCGCCACCATGCCGTAGGGCGGATTCCTAGAGGCGAGAGAGCCACGGGCCCGGGTGAGCGATGGTCCAGTCGGTGACGGCATCCTGGGCGAAGTGCCGGCACGAAGGCTCGAGGACAGCCCCAGGTGCTGCCGGTCGCTCTCATTATGCTCGATAGCGGCGTCCTTGGTGAGGTCGGTTGTGAGGCCCGCGCCCATCGGTGGCCACCGCGATGTCGCGGTGGCCACCCGGGCGGCCTAGTGTCCGCACAGTGAGGAGCTGGAAGTCGCGGGTGCCACCCGCCACCTCGGTCACCCACGGCGCGGTGAGCGCGCCCTGCTTGACCGAGAACTGACCCGCGGTGTTGACCACACCGATGCGATCCCCGTCGAGCTGGAAGTCGCGGGAGCCACCCGCCACCTCGGTCACCCACGGCGCGGTGAGCGCGCCCTGCTTGACCGAGAACTGACCCGCGGTGTTCACCACACCGATGCGATCCCCGTCGAGCTGGAAGTCGCGGGAGCCACCCGCCACCTCGGTCACCCACGGCGCGGTGAGCGCGCCCTGCTTGACCGAGAACTGACCCGCGGTGTTCACCACACCGATGCGATCCCCGTCGAGCTGGAAGTCGCGGGAGCCACCCGCCACCTCGGTCACCCACGGCGCGGTGAGCGCGCCCTGCTTGACCGAGACCCGCGGTGTTCACCACACCGATGCGATCCCCGTCGAGCTGGAAGTCGCGGGAGCCACCCGCCACCTCGGTCACCCACGGCGCGGTGAGCGCGCCCTGCTTGACCGAGAACTGACCCGCGGTGTTCACCACACCGATGCGATCCCCGTCGAGCTGGAAGTCGCGGGAGCCACCCGCCACCTCGGTCACCCACGGCGCGGTGAGCGCGCCCTGCTTGACCGAGAACTGACCCGCGGTGTTCACCACACCGATGCGATCCCCGTCGAGCTGGAAGTCGCGGGAGCCACCCGCCACCTCGGTCACCCACGGCGCGGTGAGCGCGCCCTCCTTGACCACAAGCTTGCCGTTGGTGTCCAACGCCGCGATGCGATCGCCCTCGATCTGGAAGCTCGTCACACCTCCATCAAGCTCCGTGAACCACGGGGCAGCGGGACCACCTTCCTTTACAGAGAGTTTCCCGGTCGAGTCGAGCACCGCGATGCGCTTCTCTGGCTCATCACCGAACCCTGGTTGGATGGCCGCCACTACAAGATCCCTCATCACCAGCTGGCCCTGGCGATTGGCGTGCCAGCTGCCGAACTTGTCACCTTGTGTGATTTTGGAGTCGAGGACGGTGTTGATGAGCCGCCCGGTCAGATGGCAGACGCCATGTCCCTGGAAGGCCTGCTGGATTCTGACGTAGTGCCAGCCGTAAGCGGACGCTGCATCGCGCACGTATTGCTGCAGCGGATCTTCGACCTGTCCGGCAGCCCAGACCCGCAGAAACTGCTGCGCAAGTGGTTCGCCGTCGCAACTCAGCGGCTGCGGCGAGAGTGAGTCGATCGGGTCCCAGTAGCCACTGAGGAAGATCCGATCCGCTGGAACCTGTGGTGACAGAACACTCCTTAGGCCGCGAGCCAGCAGCTGGAAGTGTGCTGGGACCGTGTCGACCGCGTTCTTAGTCTTGGTGCCGTTCTTGCGAATGCACGCCTTCTGCGCGATCCCGGTCGGGTCCACCAGCCCATCGGGCAGGCACCAGCCGAGCACAGTGGACCAGTGCGTGTCGTTGGCTCCGATTGTCATCAGCAACCTGTCGACCGACAGACCACTCTGGGCCTGCAGCGCCTGAAGGCGGTTCAACTGCGGCGGCAGGTGGACGTGGCCGTAGGTGCCACGATACGGATCGAGCAGGCCGCCGAAGTACGACGAGTCTGAGTGCTTCTTGTCCCACCACGGCCGAGAGTCTGCCGACGTTATCGAAGCGCCCGCGCAGGTCAGGTCCCACAGGTGAACGGTCGTGCTCGGCAGTGACTGCTGCAGTTGCAGGCTGGCCTGCGCCGCCGCTGCCCACCCCGACCGACCGCAGTACCCCGCGAGCCACGTCGGCCCATCCGCGGGTGCTCCTTCGCCCGACGCCGCGGAGTCGCCCAGGGAGGCGATTACGCGGTCGCGGTACTCGATGGACTGGGTGAGTTGTCGCGGTCGTTCCGTCGTTGGCGGTGACCGTCAGCGTGACCGATGTCTGCGCGAACTCCTCGCTCAGCGGTCGCTTCCAGGTCGCGCGGCAGGCCGTCGTCGACACCGGGGGGTCGCCGTTGGCGAAGGTCCATCGGTATGTCCGGATCCCGGCGGCCGCGCTCGTGGCGCAGGCATCAAGCGTGACCGGACTTCGGGGCGACTCGTTCGCGTTGTCGTAGTCGATCTCCTGCACCGCGCCACCTGCGTCGGCCGTCAGACCCGGTCAGGGACCAGCTGAAAGCCACTGTCGGGCCAGCAGCCGCAGCGGTTTGCTCAAGCGCGAGCACGGAAGCCGCGACAACCGCCGCGCTTCCCACTGCCGCCAGCCAACGCCTGCCGTGACCCGCCCCGTCAAGCTGCTTCTCTTCGATCTCCATAAACCCTCCTAGTGCGTAGTACGTGCTATGTACTTTGGATTCGATACCTCCGCTTGTCAAGAGGTGCGTAGTACGTACTCTGAACAACGCGACCTGTTACTGTCTCCGCGTGAGACGACAAGTAGCGCGGAACGCACACGCGGAGGCCTCAGCCCTTACTAGGAAGGAACTCCTGGACGCCGGCGTCGCGCTGTTGACCTCGCTGCCCGCCTCGGCGACGTTCGGTCATCTCACGGCCAACCGGGTCGCGACCGCGGCCGGACGGACAACGGGCGCCTTCTTCCATCAGTGGGAGAGCACCGACGCCTACCTTCGAGACCTTGCGAGCTACGTGCTGCGTCCGGAGATGTCTGTCAATCTGAAGGAGACAACCGACACCTTGCTCGCGTTGATCGCGGAGGGGTCGACCTTCATCGAGGCCCTCACCGCGGCCGGGCGCGACGTACCTCATCGGACCGCGCAAGACCCTCAGACAGTCGTAGAACTGCTGCTGTGGAACCGCGCGCTCCACGACCTCGAGTTCCAGGGCCTGGTCCGCACCCTCTATTCACACCTTGATGAAGGATCAGCCGACACATACGAGGGGCTGATGGCCTTACTCGGGCGCGAACCCCGGCCACCCTTCACCACGCAATCCATCGGCGCCATCATCACCAGTGTGAGCCAAGGCCTCGCCATGCGCGCCTCCCTGACGCCCGGCCTCTATCCCGATGACACCTTCGGCTGGATGATCCTGACTCTCATCCCGCTCCTCACTCGACCAGTCGGTGACCCCCAAGACGCCGCGGAGTTCGTCGACCAACTCCCACTCGAACTCGACCACGAGAACGAGACAACAGACGAACAGAAAGGGCCTTGACCGCACTCGCAACGTGCACAGAGCTTTGAGCTACATTGCGGGACTCTCCGGACATCGCCAGCCCGCCTCGCTCCGGCCGTGCCGCGGAGCAATCTGGTCTCATTTGCCGATGGAGGACAGTTGGAAGCCTGCCCCATTCCGCCGCGACTTCGCACCTGGGCTCGTTCAAGTCCTCAATGCCTTCCTGGACGCTGGACTCGGGCCCTAACCCGAGCAGATGCTCGACCTCGCCGGAATCGACGTTGAGGAGATCGCAACCGCGCTCGCGGATCAGGCCGACTACGAGCACCGCTGGCTGCTCGACCCCAGGACTGGCCGGGTGGCGTTCTGGGCCAGCGACACAGGCATCGACGGGGACAATCCCGTTGAGATCGAGGAGCTGGACCTCGTTCCCATCGACCCGTCCCGTCCTACGTCTGGTACCAGGACATGGCCGACTTCGCTGAGGGCATCAGCGAAGATGCGGCGGGCCGGGACATAGCCAGGGCGCTTCAGGGGAGCGTTCCGACGCTTCAAGAACCGGCTCGATGAGCACCATCCCGAGCTCATCTCCGCCTGGCACGCCCTGCGAGGCATACGAGCCCAGCGCCGCGCCGTCGAATGGCTCCAAGAACAGGCCTCATCGACGACGCCGCCGCAGAGAACTTCGCGGCCGACCACCCGGACCCCGCGCTGCCCTGATGCCGGCGGTCGCGACGACGAACGTCCCCAGAGCGCCTCACTGCGTTCCCCGGACATAGCCGAAAGTCGGACGCCGCATCTGTACTACACCGTGCTACGCCGCAGTACACTCAACGAATGGGTGAGGAACTCAGCTGGGACGAGGACTCGGCAGCCTATATCCGTTCACGAGGCGAGCGCTACCCGAACGGCATGAACATAGATCCGGAGTGGACCAAAGAGGTAATGGCCGATGAGGATCTGGTCGCACTCGAGCCGGATCCGAAGTCCCGGATGGGAGCCTCCCGGTTCATCGGTCACTCACCATCGGCTGGGCGGGTACTGGTCGTGATCGCACACCGCGACCGCGACGGCGACCTGCACGGCATCAACGCCTGGCCCGCGACCGGGATGGACCTGAAGTTCTACACGGAAGGAAACGACGATGGCCAAGACGATTGACCCGGACCTGGCCGCCAGGCTCCGCGAGGAGTCCGAGCAGACCAAGGACGAGCCCTACCCGAACAACGTGAAGGTCGCCCGCCCCAACCGCTCCAAGGTCTACTCGGTGCGACTCAGTGCCGAGGAGCAGGAAGCTGTGCAACGCGTCGCCGACGCCCAGCACCTTCCTGCCTCCACCCTGGTGCGCGCCTGGATCCTTGAGCGCCTTGATCGTGAGCGCTCGGCCTAAGGATCATCGCATCTGTCTCAAGGATGCGAACCGAGCGTGCAGCGATTGTCATCAGGCGCGATACGCGGTGCGGTTGGGCCGTTCATCGCGCAGGTACCAGACGACCCAGGTCACTGGAAAGAAGATGCCCGCTGCAACTGTGAGAGCCCAGCCTGCCCTCTGCGCCGCTCGCCACTCGCGGTCAGACCCACGCACGCCAGCAGCGCGGCAGCCAGGGGCCAGCACGACTGCGACGAGTCGGGGCGTCATGCGCCCAGTCTCTACCCACCTACTGCCAGGGACCTGAACTTCTACGGATTTGCCGCGGTGAGGGAAGCAGAGGCAGCCCAGAAGGCGCGTACCGCCGCGAATGCCCGCCCCAGGCACCCAGGCTTCGGCAGCACGCGCCGCCTGACACAGCCCCATTCATAACGGATCACAGCGCGGCCGAAGGCCGGCTACGGCACGAGTTCGCCGGTGAGGCGGACGAGCAGACGCATGTGCATGCCCGCCTCGACTGGGTTCAGCCGATCCACAACGAGCTCGACCGGGCGCTCCATGATCCGGTGCACGTAGTCGAGCAGTGGATCCGGGACATATCCGAGACGGTCGCCGCTCTGCCTCACAAGCAAGGCACGCTCGTTGACCTCGTTGTCGGTCTCGAGCTGCAGTTGAAGACGATCGCCTGGTTTCAGGTCGTCGATGGCAGCGCGCTCCTCAGACGTCGGGTGTCGGACCCTGCGTGTCAGGGTGAGTTGAGTCCAGTGGTTCATAGCAAGTCCGCCTGACGCAGGGCGAGAATCAGGATCGATTCACGTGTCCAGTTCAGTTCTTTCAAGCCCGATCAGCATCGCCGATGATGGTGCGATGGGTGGTTCTCTTCGTCTCCTCGTGCCGGGGGTCCGTCGCGTCGACGGTCGTTCACGCCGGCCCAGAAGCTCGAGCACCTGGCCGCCTACGAGGCGGCGTGCGAGCACGGCGAGGGCGGCGCCTACCTGCGCCGCGAGGGCCTGTACTCCTCGCTGATCTCCGAGTGGCGCCGGCTGCGCGATGCCGGCGTGCTCGAGGGCAAGGACCCCGGCGCGAAGGTCGGGCGACCGAGTGCCGAGCAGGCCGAGATCGGCCGGCTGCGTCGTGAGCTCGCGGATCGCGAGCGGAGGTTGGCCACCACCGAGACCGCGCTGGAGATCATGGGAAAAGCACACGCGCTCTTGGAGCAGATCTCCGAGAGCGCGGAGACCGAGCAGCCCGAACGGCCGCGCAGGAAGCGCTGAGGGGCATCTACACCGAGCTCACCGACGCGGGAGTCACGACCAGAGCTGCCGCGGCGTTGACCGGGGTCTCGCGCGCCACCGCCATCCGGGCGAACAACCCGCCGCCCGAGCCGGCATCGGTACCGGTGCCGCTGCCGGGCAGGGCGCCGGTGAACAAGCTGAGCCTGGCCGAACGGACCCGGGTCCTGGAGGTCCTCGACTCCGAGGAGTTCGTCGACCAGGCGCCGTTGCAGGTCTACGCCACCCTGCTCGAACGCGGCGTCTACCTGTGCTCGGTCTCGACGATGTACCGGATCCTGGCCCAAGCCGGTCAGGTCACCGAACGACGACGGATTGCCCGGCATCCGGCCCGGGCGGTGCCCGAGCTGGTCGCGACCGGACCCGGGCAGGTCTACACCTGGGACATCACCAAGCTGCCCGGCCCGGACCCGCGGGCGTCTACTACGACGCCTACGTGATGATCGACATCTACTCCCGCTACATCGTCGGCGCCCACGTCCACGCCCACGAGGCCGGTGTCCTGGCCGAGGAGATGATGAAGGAGATCTTCGGGATCCACGGCATCCCGACCGTGGTCCACGCCGACCGCGGCACCTCGATGACCTCGAAGTCGGTCGCGACCCTGCTGGCCGACCTGGGCGTGACCCGCTCCCACTCCCGGCCCAGCGTGTCGCAACGACAACCCTTACTCCGAGTCGCTGTTCAAGACCATGAAGTACGCCCCGGTCTTCCCCGACCGGTTCGGCTCGATCGGCGAGGCCCGAGCGTTCATGGACGCCTTCACCACGGCCTACAACCACCAGCATCACCACACCGGGATCGGCCTGCACACCCCCGCCGACGTCCACTACGGCCACGCCAGCGACGTCGACGCGCAGCGATCAGCAGCGCTCGAAGCGGCCCGCCAGCAGCACCCCGAACGGTTCGCAACCAGCACCGATCCCAAGGTCCTCGCGCTGCCCGACAACGCCTGGATCAACCAGCCAGCCGAAACCCCGGCTGCCTAACACCCGTTGGCCTCATCCGCCTTGAAAAATTCCGGGATCCCGTGCTACGAGGAATGGCAGGCTGACAGGTCCCGGCTGGGGCAGTGGAGTCAGCTCGTAGGTGTCGCCGTTGCGACCACCGCCCGACACCGTGAGCACCTCAAGGGGCTCAGCGGTGGCACCCAAGCCCAACTGCTCCAGCGT